>NZ_JBFAQO010000009.1:0-239500 GCF_040678715.1 Micromonospora sp. NPDC049301
GCAACCGGCGCGCCAAACCGAAATCCGGATTCGCGGCCGGCTCCAAGATCCGCCATCCGGATTACCCGTTCAAGGCTGCATGACGGGGCACTAGCCCCCAACGGGAGGGTGGCATGTCAATCCTCAAGACGAGCTTCACCAGGCGGCGCTCGCTCGTGCTCGGCGCCACCGCCGTCGCGGTGGCGCTCGCCACCGCGGGCTGCGGCGGCGACGGCGGCAAGGCACCGGCCCTGCCCGGCAACCCCGGGCTGGGCGGCGACGGCGTGATCGCCCAGTCGGTGTACGACGCCGCCCCGGTGGCCTCCGACGCGGACATTCCGGCCGGCTCCACGATGGACGCGATCCGCAAGCGCGGCCACCTGATCGTCGGCGGCTCGCTGGACGCCCCGCTGCTGTCCCAGCAGAACCCGGTCAGCGGCACCATCGAGGGCTTCGACGCCGACATGGCCAAGCTGCTGGCGAAGTACATCATCGGCAAGCCCGAGGTGAAGACCACGACCATCGGCACGCAGACCCGGGAGGCCATGCTCCAGGCCAAGTCGGTGGACGCCGTCTTCCAGACGTACACCATCACCCCGCAGCGGGCCACCCAGGTCGCTTTCGCCGGCCCCTACCTCACCTCCGGCCTGGCGGTCGCCGTCCGCAAGGACGACACCTCGATCAAGAGCGTGCAGGACCTCGCCGGCAAGACGGTCATCGTCGGCGCGAACACCCCGGCGGTCACCGCGCTGCCCAGCGCCGCCCCCGGCTCCAAGCAGGTCGCGTTCGGCACCGACCCGCAGGCGGTGCAGGCGCTGCTGCAGAACCGCGGCGAGGCGTACGTGCAGGACTTCACCCTGCTCGCCTCGAACGCGAAGGCGAACCCCGGCATGAAGGTGGTCGGCGAGCCGTTCACCACCGAGGCGTACGGCATCGGCCTGAACCGGGAGGACACCCAGTTCAAGGAGTTCGTCAACAACTGGCTGAAGAAGATCCAGGCCGACGGCACCTGGGCGAAGGTCTGGGAGGGCACGCTCGGCTCGGTCGTCGAGGGCGGGGCGCCCACGCCGCCGGTCATCGGTTCCGCCGACGGTTCCTGAGCAGCTTCCCGCGCCGATGGACGCCCTCACCGCCCACCTGAGCCAACTCGGCCACGGCCTGGTCACGACGGTCGAACTGACCGTCGTGACCACGGTCGGGGCGATGCTGCTGGGCATCGTCGTGGCCACCCTGCGAATCGCACCCGTCCCGCTGCTGCGCGCCATCGGCACGGCGTACGTCGAGGTGCTCCAGAACCTGCCGCTGCTGGCGCTGCTGGTGCTCTTCGTCTTCGCGCTGCCGACCATCGGCATCTCGTTTCCGCTGTTCACCTCCGCCGCCATCGTCATCGCCGCCTACGAGGGCGCGTACCTGGCCGAGGCGATCCGGGCCGGGATCAACACGGTCGGCGTCGGTCAGGCGGAGGCGGCACGCGCCATCGGGCTCACCTTCGGCCAGTCCCTGCGGCACGTGATCCTGCCGCAGGGACTGCGGGCGGTGATCCAGCCGATCGGCAACATCTGCATCGCGCTGCTGATGAACACCTCGCTGGCCGCCGCCGTCGGAGTGGTCGAGCTGACCCAGGCCGCCAACAACGTGAACCTCCTCGAGGCCCAGCCGATCGCCGTCTTCACCGGCGCGGGACTCGCCTACATGCTGCTGGCGCTGATCATCGGTCAGGTCACCGGCGTGCTCGAACGAAGGCTGGCGATCGTCCGATGAACCAGACCCGACAGATCCTCTTCGACGAGCCGGGCCCCCGGGCACGGCGGCGGATCCGGATCGCCACCGTGATGGGCGCGGTCGCCCTGGCCGGCGCCGTGGTCGCGGCGGTGCACCAGTTCGCCAGTCACGGCGAACTCGCCGCCGAGCGCTGGCAGCCGTTCACCACCTGGCCGATCTGGCGGTACCTGCTCACAGGGCTCTGGGCCACCGTGCGCGCCGCCGCCGCGACCGCCGTGCTCAGCGCCGTGCTCGGGCTGCTGCTGGCGCTCGGCCGGCTGTCGGCGCGCCGACCGCTGCGCTGGGCGGCCGGCGCGTACGTGGAGATCTTCCGGACCGTGCCCGCGCTGCTGCTGATCTACGTGACGCTGTTCGCCCTGCCGCAGTACGGACTGAACTTCCCGCTCTTCTGGAAGCTCGTGGTGCCGCTGGTGGTCTCCAACTCGGCGGCGTTCGCGGAGATCTTCCGGGCCGGCATCCTCGCCCTGGACCGGGGGCAGACCGAGGCCGGCCTCGCGGTCGGGCTACGCCGGGGGCAGGTCATGGCGCTGGTGGTGCTGCCACAGGCGCTGGTCCAGCTCGCCCCCTCCCTGGTCAGCCAACTGGTCGGGCTGCTCAAGGACACCTCGCTCGGCTTCGTGGTCAGCTACACCGAGCTGCTGTACAGCGGGCAGGTGCTCGCGTCGTACACCCATCTGCTGATCCAGACGTTCCTGGTGGTGGCGCTGATCTACCTGGTGGTCAACGCCTCGCTGTCGAAGTTCGCCCGCGTGCTCCAAGCCCGCAACGGCCGGTTCGGCGGCCGGCGCGGGCGACGCACCGTGGACCTGCCACCGCCGCTCACGGAAGGGAGCACCATCCGGTGACCATCCCCCGCTACGCCGAACTGGCCCGGGTGGTCCGCAACGGTTTCGTCGAGAGCCGGCACCACGGCAGCGTCGTGGTGCTCGACCCGGACGGCGCGGTCGCGCTCGCCGCCGGCGTACCCGATGAACCGGTGCTCCCCCGCTCCACCCTCAAGCCGGTGCAGGCGCTGGCCTGCCTCGTCGCGGCGAACGCCGGGCCGGGCGGCGCCGAGACGCTGACCGGTCCGGCCCTGGCCCTCGCCGCCGGCAGTCACACCGGCGACGACCGGCACGTCGAGGTGGTCCGGGCGATGCTCGCCGACGCGGGCCTGACCGAGGACGCGCTCGGCTGCCCGGTGGACTGGCCGGAGGACGAGCCGACCCGGGACCGGCTGATCCGCGCCGGCGGGCAGCGCGAACGGATCCGGATGAACTGCTCCGGCAAGCACGCCGCGATGCTCGTCGCCTGCGTCGCGCGTTCCTGGAGCACGCACGACTACCTCGACCCGGACCACCCGCTCCAGCGGGAGACCGCCGCCACCGTCGCACGACTGGCCGGTACGCCGATCGCGCACCGGGCCGTCGACGGCTGCGGCGCTCCGCTGTTCGGCCTGTCGCTGACCGGTCTGGCCCGCACGTTCCAGGCGCTGGTCACCGCGCCCGCCGGCAGTGACGAGGCCGCGGTCGCCCAGGCCATGCGCCAGTACCCGGAGTACGTGGGCGGCTGGCACGGGCACCCGAACACCGACCTGATGCGGGCGCTGCCCGGCGTGCTCGCCAAGGGCGGCGCCGAGGGCGTGCTCGCGGTGGCCGCGCCGGATGGCCACGCGGTGGCGGTGAAGGTGGTCGACGGCTCACCCCGGGCCACCACCGCCATCGTCCTCGCCGCCCTGGACGCCGTGGGCGTACCGGTCGGCGGAGCCGACGCGCTGCGCCAGGTGCCGGTGCTCGGCGGCGGCGAACCGGTCGGCGCCGTCACCGCCGTCATCGATTGGACCCGGGCACCCTCTCGCACCGAAAAGGAAGAGTCATGAGCACATTCGAGATCTGCATCGACAGCGTCGAGGGGGCGGTCGCCGCCGAGGAGGCCGGCGCCGACCGGGTGGAGCTGTGCTCCGCGCTCTTCGACGGCGGGTTGACGCCCAGCCTGGGCACCATCGAGACGACCCTGCGCAGCGTCTCCCGGATCCGGGTGCACGTGATCGTCCGGCCGCGGGCGGGCGACTTCATCTACTCGCCACTGGAGATCGAGGCGATGGAGCGGGACGTGCGGGCCGCGGTGGCGGCCGGTGCGCACGGCATCGTGATCGGCGCGCTGACCGCCGAGGGTGACGTCGACGTGCCGACCACCCGCCGGCTGATCGCCGCGGCCGGTGACGCCAGCATCACCTTCCACCGCGCGTTCGACATGACCCGCGACCCGCACGCCGCGCTGGAGCAGCTGGTCGAGCTGGGAGTGCACCGGGTGCTCACCTCCGGCCAGGAGGTCAGCGTGCTGGAGGGCGCCCCGCTCATCGCCGACCTGGTCCGCCGGGCCGCCGGGCGGATCATCATCATGCCGGGCGGCGGCATCACGCCCCGCAACATCGCCCGGATCGTCGACGCGACGGGCGCCGACGAGTACCACTTCGCGGCCCTGGTCAGCTCGGACAGCCCGGCGGTGCACCGCAACCCGGCACCGCTGATGGGTGGCAGCCTGAACCGGCCCGAGTACGAACGGTCGGGCACGTCCGGCGCCCTCGTCGGCCAGGTGCTCGCCGCCGCCCGGGCCTGACCGATCCGGGGCACGGTCGACGGTCACGCCGATCGGCGTCGCCGAACCGCCGTGAGCGGTATACCGCACAGGTATAAATATGCCTCTGAGGTATACCGCTCACCGCCCTGTCCGCCCCGGCGGAGGTGACCGACGGTGATGCTGACCGCCGGCAACGGCCTAGCTCCGCGCGATGTCGTTGACGCAGCGCAGCACCGGGCGGCTGGTCAGCGCCGCCGGCTCCAACGCGGTGTCGGCGCGCACGGTGAGGGTGACCGACTCGCCCGGCAGCAGGGTGACCAGTGCCTCGTCCACCTCGGCCGACGGGTCCAGCCGGTCCGCGAAGAGGGTCAGGTCGCGCAGCACCGTACGGGCGGTCACCCGGACCCGCTGCCCGCCGTCGACCGGCTCGACCGTCGCGTCCCAGGTCGCCGCCGGCCAGTCGATGTCCCGGTCCTCGGCGAAGAACCAGAGCGCCCGTTCGGCGCTCTCCCCCGCCTCGGCGACCAGCAGCTCCCGCCGGGCCTCCTCGGGCCGGGCCAGCTCCGTCGGCAGCGCCAGCGTCACCGCCGAGTACGCGGGGACGTCCAGCTCCATAGTGGTCTTCGCCCGGGGCTCGCCGGCGAGGGTCGACCGGGTCACCGACGTCGACGCGCGCCAGGGCGTGCCGCCGTCGTTCACGGCGACCAGCGTCAGTCCGCCGTCGCGGGGCTGGAGGGTGAGCAGCCGGTCGGCGTACGCGTGGCGTAGCGCGTACCACAGGGGTTTGCGGCGGCCGTCGCCGTCGACGGCCGACCAGGAGGTGACCGGCCAGCAGTCGTTGAGCTGCCAGACGATCGTCCCGGCGCAGACGTGCCGGTGTGAGCGGAAGTGCTCCACCCCGAGCTGGATCGCCCGGGCCTGGTTGAGCTGCGTCAGGTAGTGCCAGTCGTCGAAGTCCGTCGGGACGGGCAGGTGCGCGTCCAGACCCCGCTGGAGCTTCGCGTCGCCGCCGGCCGCCTTCTGGTGGTGCGCCATGCCCGGTGAGTCGTGGGCGAGGGGTTCGTCGCTCAGCGCCCGGCGCAGCGTGGCGTACGCCGGCGGGCCCTGGTAGCCGAACTCGGCGACGAAGCGCGGCACGTACTCCCGGTACTTGAGGTAGTCGTCGGTGTTCCACACGTCCCAGATGTGGGTGGTGCCGTGCGCCGGGTCGTTGGGGTGGATCTCCTCGCTGCCGGACCAGGGGCTGCCCGGCCAGTACGGGCGGGTCGGGTCCAACTCGCCGACGATGCGGGGCAGCACGTCCAGGTAGTAGCCGCGCCCCCAGGTGCGCCCGGCCAACTGCTCCTGCCAGTCCCAGTCGTGCCAGCCCCAGATGTTCTCGTTGTTGCCGGTCCAGAGCACCAGCGACGGGTGCGGCGCGAGCCGGGTGACCTGTTCGGCGGCCTCGGCGGCCACCTGGCTGCCGAACGGCTCCTCCTCCGGGTACGCGGCGCAGGCGAACAGGAAGTCCTGCTGGACCAGCAGCCCCCGCTCGTCGGCCAGGTCGTAGAAGTCCGCCGACTCGTACCGGCCGCCGCCCCAGACCCGCAGCAGGTTGATGTTGGCGGCGGCGGCCTGGTCGAAGCGTCCGGCCAGCCGTTCCCGGGTGACCCGGGTGGGGAACGTGTCGTCGGGGATCCAGTTGACCCCGCGTACGAAGACCGGCACGTCGTTGATCGACAGCGCGAACGAGGTGCCGTGCTCGTCGGGGGTGGTGTCCAGCCGGACCGAGCGGAAGCCGATCCGCCGGGACCAGGTGTCCAGGGTGTCGCCGTCCGGCGCGTGCAGGGTCACCTCCAGCGGGTGGCGCGCCTGCTCGCCGTACCCCCGGGGCCACCACAGCGCGGGCTCGCGGACGGCGAGGGTCAGCACGGCGGTGCGCTGCCCGGCCGGGACGACCACCTCGGCGCGGGCCCCGGCGACGGTGGCCCGGACGGTCAGCGGGACATCCGCGACCCGCTCGACCTCGACGTGCAGCTCGACCCGACCGTCCCGGCCGGCCAGGGTGACCAGCGGGCGGACGGTGGCCAGCCGGGCGGTGGACCAGGCGTGCAGGCCGATCTCCTGCCAGATGCCGGCGGTGACCAGCGTCGGCCCCCAGTCCCAGCCGAAGTTGCAGGCCATCTTGCGGATGAAGTGGAACGGCTCCGGATAGGCGTTGGGCCGGTCGCCGAGGCGCTCCTGCTGCGCCTCGGCGTACCGGTAGGCGGAGCCGAACGCGACGACCAGGTCGTTGTCGCCGTCGCGCAGCAGCGAGCGGACGTCGAACCGGTAGCCGCGGTGCATGTTCTCGGTGCGGCCGACCTCGACACCGTTGACGGTGAGGGTGGCGACGGTGTCCAGGCCGGCGCAGACCAGGTCCAGCCGGTCGTGGTCGCCCGCCGGGCGTTGGAAGGTCGTCCGGTAGGTCCAGTCGGTGCGCCCGATCCAGGCCAGGGCCACCTCGTTGTCGTCCAGGTAGGGGTTGGGGATCAGGCCGGCGTCGAGCAGGTCGGTGTGTACGCAACCGGGCACGGTGGCCGGCACGGACCGGTCGGCGATCTCCGCCGGGACCTGCGCTCCGGGCGCCGCCCGCAGGGTCCAGCCGTCGTGGAGCGCCTGTCGGCTCACGATTTCACCGCACCTTCCATGATTCCGCGGACGCTCCCGACATCGAGAGACGTTGACTGAACCGGATAAGTGAGGCCACCGTACGGGCCGGTTCAGGGGGTGTCAACGGCTTGTCACGGCAGCCCCGGGCGGTCGCCCGGCGGCCGATGCGACCGTGGACGGTCGGTCACCGGCCGCCGGCACCGGTTGCGCTAGGTTGAGGCCGCCGACACGCCCTGCGGTCCGCAGGTCGGGCCGAGCGTGTGCACGGCAACCAGCAAACCCGGCCCCTCGGGGCGGAGAGAGTGGAGGAGCACGCCGGTGAAGCGGCCGACCATCGCCGACGTCGCCCGACGCGCCGGGGTGTCCAAGGGCGCCGTGTCGTACGCGCTGAACGGGCAGCCGGGCGTCTCCGAGGCCACCCGCCAGCGCATCGTGGCCATCGCCGCCGAGATCGGGTTCAGCCCGAGCAGCGCCGCCCGGGCCCTGTCCGGCGCCACCGCCGAGGCGGTCGGCCTCGCCCTGTGCCGGCCGGCCCGGATACTGGGCATCGAACCCTTCTTCATGGAGCTGATCAGCGGCGTCGAGGCCGAGCTCTCCGCCCGCTCGTACGCGCTGACCCTCCAGGTGGTCGCCGACCAGGACGCCGAGATCGCGGTCTACCGGCGCTGGTGGGGCGAGCGCCGGGTGGACGGCGTGCTGGTCTGCGACCTGCGCAGCGACGACCGGCGCATCCCCGCCCTCGAACAGCTCCAGCTACCGGCGGTGGTGATCGGCGGGCCGGGCGGCACCGGCGAGCTGGCCAGCGTCTGGTCCGACGACGCGGCCGCGCTGACCGAGGCGGTGGCGTACCTGGCCGCGCTCGGGCACCGCCGCATCGCCCGGGTAGGCGGCCTGCCCGACCTGCGGCACACCGAGATCCGCACCGAGGCCTTCGCGGAGGTGTGCCGGCGGCTCGGCCTGGTCGACGCGGTCACCGTGTGGTCCGACTACAGCGGCGAGGAGGGCGGGCGCGCCACCCGCCGCCTGCTCAGCTCCGCCCAGCGGCCCACCGCGGTCATCTACGACAACGACGTGATGGCCATCGCCGGGCTCTCCGTGGCCCAGGAGATGGGGCTCTCCGTGCCGGGCGATCTGTCCATCGTGGCCTGGGACGACTCCCCGCTCTGCCGGCTCGTGCACCCGCCGCTGACCGCGCTGGGCCGCGACATCCCGGCGTACGGCGCCCACGCGGCCCGGCGACTGCTCGACGTCATCGCCGGACAGCCCGCGACCCGGGTCCAGGACGAAACCCCCCACCTCACGCCGCGCGGCAGCACGGCACCGCCCCGGGCAAGGTGAACCGGTTCACCCAATGGACCGGTCAGCGGGACGTCGAGGGGAACTCCTCGAAGTACGCCTCGACCCGCTCGGCGGTCGCCGGGCGGGCCAGCGCGAAGCCCTGCCCGTACCGGCAGCCGGCCCGGTGCGCCCCCTCGACCTGGGCCGGTGACTCCAGCTCCTCGGCGACGATCTCCACCCCCAGCCGCTCGCCGACGTTGACCACCACGTCGATCAGCGGCGGCTGCCCGTCCGGTCGGGCGCCCACCAGCTCCGGGCCCACCTTGAGCAAATCGATCGGCAGCCGGCGCAGCTGGGCCAGCGAGGCGTGCTCGGCCCGGAAGTCGTCCAGCGCCGTGCGGACGCCCAGCGACCGCAGGCCGGCCAGCCGGGCCACCACGGTCGGCAGGTCGGCGGCGACCCTCGGCTCGGCCACCTCCACCACCAGCCGCTCCGGTGACACCCCGTACGCGGCCAGCACGGCCGCGGCGCGCTGCACGAAGTCGGGTGTGGTCAGCTCCCGGGTGGTGACGTTGACCGCCATCCACAGCTCCCGGGTGCCCGCCGACCAGTCGCCCAACTGGCGGCAGGCGCGGTCCAGCACCCACCACTCCAGCTCGCCGATCAGGTCCAGGTCCTCGGCGACCGGCAGCAGCTCGGCCGGGAGCACCGTGCCGAGCACGGGGCTGCGCCAGCGCAGCAGCGCCTCGGCGCCCACCGGCTGCCGGCCGGCCAGGTCGAGCACCGGCTGGTAGACCAGGTCCAGCTCGCCGCGCGCCACCGCACCCGGCAGCTCCCGTTCCAGGTCGAGCCGGCGGACCAGCTGCTCCTCCAGGAACGCGTCGTACCACTCGACCCGGTCCCGGCCCAGCTGCACCGCCCGCCGCCGGGCCAGTTCGGCCTGGCGGAGCACGTCCGCCGGCCCGGCCCCGCCCACCTCGGCCAACCCGATGCTCGCCTGCATCCGCAGCACCGAACCGGCCAGCCGGTAGGGCGGGGTGAGCGCGGTCAGCAGCCGGGTGCCCATCGCGTACGCCAGCACCGGGCCGGCGGCGGTGACCACCGCGAAGCCGGCACCGGCGCACCCGGTGACCAGGTCGCCGGGGCCGACGATCTCGCGTGCCCGGCGGACCGCCTCGGCCAGCACGTCGTCCCTGACCGCCGGGCCGATCCCGTCCACGCCGTGCAGGTCGACCAGCAGCAGCGCGCCGGACGGCGCCGGCACGTCGCCGATCGCGGCGAGGGCGTCCAGCAGGGCCGCCCGGTCGCCCGGACCGCCGCCACCAGCCGGAACGGATCGGGGGCTGAACGCCGGCCAGGACACCTCACCGTCGGGCGGCCAGGTCGAGCCGACGCCGTCCGAGGTGGCCGACCCGTCGTCGGGCGTACCGGCCCACCGGTCCGACGCGCCGAGCCAGCGCGGCTGGGCCGCGCGGCGGTGCCGGACGGCCCGACCGGCTCGCCGGCGGTGGGCGGCACGCCGGTCGGGGGTGGCCGCGTCACCGGAGCGCAGCAGCTCGCGCAGCACCAGCGGCGGCACCGCGGCCACGGCCAGCAGCACGCTCATCCGGTCCGGTGAACGCCCGCCGCCCAGGTGCAGCCCCGCCGCCAGCAGCAGCAACGCCGCCGGGAGCACCGAGCGGGGCCAGGCCGGGGAGAGCCCACCCACGGCCGGCTCCGCGCCGGCGGCAACCATCGCGTCGCCCGCACCGAGCGCGGTGAGCAGCATCCCGAGCACCAGCGGTGGTACGGCCAGCAGCGCCGCCCGACCGGCCGGCAGGGTGGCCAGCAGCGCCAGCCCGGCCAGGGTGAGCAGAACCCCACCCCGGCAGATCGCGGCGCCCGAACGCCGGTGTGCGCCGGTGAACGCACGGAGCGCGGCCATGCCCAGCCCGCCGAGCGCCAACGCCGCGACCAGCCGAGCGGGCACCGGCAGGACGTCGCGGGGCAGCAGCAGCCAGGCGGCGAGGGCCAGCCCCACGGCGGGGCCGGTCGCCTCGACCAGGTGGCGCAGCCGGACCCGGGCCGGTGGCCGGGTCCGGTTGGGAAGCCGGCGCAGGCCGGCCGTGGACAGGGCGCCCACGACCAGCAACCCGATCAGCGCGGCGGGCCGGTGCCCGGTGTCGGCCAGCGGCAGCACGGCCGCGGTGAGGCCGGCCGCCACCACCGCCGCGTCGAGCAGCACGCCCGCCGCACGCCGGGCCGCCCGCCGCCGGGCGGCCCGCCCGACCGGGCGCGCCACCGGCGTCCCGCCGGACGCGCCCTGGCCGGAGCCGGCCGGCGTGGACGTCGACGGCGTCGTGGCGGTGGGATCGACCGGGGTCGGCCCGCCGGGCGGCGGATCGGCGCGCCAGGGCTCGGGGGTCGGGGGGTCGGCGGGCGACAGCTCGCCGGGCGACGTGTCGGTGGGGCGTCGGGTGGCCAGCCGGGAGAGGCGTACCCCGGCGAGAGTGGCGCCCGCGCCGCCGGCCAGCGCGATCACCACCGAGGTCGGGACCAGGTCGGCGGCACCGGCGAGGACGAGCAGCGCCACCGCCGCGGACACGGCGGCCTCCGGTGCCGCGCGGCGGGGGACGAGGAGGCGGAACGGGTACGCGAGGAGCACGGCGGTCGCCTTCGTGAGGGGGCACGGGGGCGGTGCGGCGGTGTGGGCAGCGGCGTTGCGGGTCCGCTGCCCAACAGTCGAGAACGAACGGCGGCCAGATCGGTTACGCGTCGGTCACCCAAAGGAGCCAGCGACCCGTGTCACTGTACGGCCTGACCGGCCGGCCGGGCACTGCCCGCCGTGAGCCGGACCGGCCGGTGGTGGGATCATCAGAGGGTGAGTACGCCCGACACGGTCCGCTTCCGGTACAACCAAGCCATCCTGGTGGCCGCGGTCATCGCCTTCATCGGTGCCCTTCCGCTGGCCAACGCCCGGGGGTACCTGCTGCCGGTGCTGCTCGTCCCGCTCGCGGTGGCGCTGTGGGCCTGGCGGGCCGGCACCGACGCGGACCCTCGGGAGCTGCGCCTGCGGGCGCTGGCGGGGCAGCGCCGGATCGGCTGGGACCGGGTCGTCGAGCTGGCCACCGACGCGCGCGGGCGGGTGGTCGCCCGCCTCGACGACGGCCAGCAGGTCGTCCTGCCGGCGGTACGCGGCGCGGACCTGCCCCGGCTGGTCGCCGCCACCGGCCAGACGCTGCCCGACGCGGCCGGCTGAGACCTTTCCCCGTCAGTACCCGTCGACCACCGCGTTGATGAGCGGTTTGCCGGCGACGAACCGCCGCACCTGATCGCCGACCAGCCGGTAGGCGCGCGGCAGCAGCCCTCGCACCGACCCCGCCACGTGCGGGGTGAGCAGCACGTTCGGCATCGTCCACAGCGGGGAGTCGGCGGGCAGTGGCTCGGGGTCGGTGACGTCCAGCGCCGCCGAGATCCGGCCGGTGCCCAGTTCGGCGACGAGCGCCTCGGTGCGGGCCACCGGGCCCCGGGCCCCGTTGACCAGCAGCGCCCCGTCCGGCATGGCGGCCAGGAACTCCTTGTCGATCAGACCGCGGGTCTGGTCGGTGAGCGGCACCAGCACCACCACGACATCGGCCTCGGGCAGCAGCCGGGGCAGCTCGTCGACGCCGTGCACCCCCTGCTCGGGCCGGGCGGTCCGGGCGACCAGGGTGAAGCTCACCTCGAACGGGGCGAGCCGGTCCCGTACCGCGGTGCCGATCGACCCGGCCCCGACGATGAGCACCCGCTTGCCGGTCAGCTCGTCGGTCGGGGCGACCTCGTGGAACGCCCACCGCCGGTCGGCCTGCGCCCGGACGAAGGCCGGGAACGCCCGCAGCTGGGCCAGGATCGCGGTGACGACCCACTCGGCGGTGGACGGATCGTGCACCCCCCGGGCGTCGCAGAGCGTGACACCTGCCGGCATCCGGCCGGCCCAGGCGTCCGCCCCGGCGGAGAGCAGCTGCACCGCCGCCAGATCGGGCAGCTCGTGCAACAGGGCGGTCGCGTCCGAACCGGCCAGGAACGGCGGCACCCAGAACCGCACGCCGGTCGCCGCCGACGGCAGCCGGTCGGCGTGCTCGACGACCTCCACCGTCACGTCCGGCGGCAGCTCGCCGAGGAGATCGAGGCCGGCCTGGTGTGGGATCCATACCTTCACGTCCGCCGACGATAGCCCCCGCCCGGGTGGACGGTGCGGGCACGGCGGCGAACGGGACCCGGGGGGCGCGGCGCCGGGGGCGGGCGGGACTCACCGATGTTCGGCCCGGGCCCGAACGAGGTATAACGAATGGTCGGAGCGCCGGTCGGCCTCCATCCCGGAAGACAGGTTGACGATGACCGACGGCTCCCCCGCCCGCCCCCTGCGCCTGATCGCCCCGCCCCCGGCGCTCAGCGATCCGGCACGGCTGCGGGCGCTGGCCGACACCGGGCTGAACGCCGCACCGGACGAGGCGTTCGAGCGGTTCGCGCGGCTGGTCAGTGACCTGCTCGACGTTCCGGTCGCGCTGGTCTCCCTGGTCTCCGCCGACCGGCAGTTCTTCCCGGGCGCGGTCGGGTTGCCCTCGCCCTGGGCGGAGCGCCGGCACACCCCGCTGACCCACTCCTTCTGCCAGCACGTGGTGGACATGGAGGTGCCGATGGTGCTGCCGGACGCCCGCCTCTACCCCCGGGTACGGGACAACCTGGCCATCGACGACCTCGGCGTGGTCGCGTACGCCGGGATGCCGCTGACCGACCTCACCGGCCGGGTGCTCGGCTCACTGTGCGCCATCGACAGCAAGCCTCGGGTCTGGACCGCCGGGCAGCTGCAGACACTGGCCGACCTGGCTGCCGCCTGCTCGTCGGAGTTGCGACTGCGGATCGCGCTGGACGGAGCTGAGAAGGACCGGCAGCGGGTCGTGCAGGCGCACAAACGGCTGGAGATGCTCGCCGGGGTGAGCGAGACGCTGGCCGGGACGCTGGACGTGGGCACCGCACTGCGCCGGCTGGCCGCGAGGATGGTGCCGCTGCTCGCCGACTGGTGCCTGCTCACGCTGGTCGGGCCGACCGGCCTGCCCCGCGAGGTGGTCGCGGTGCACCGCGATCCGGCCCGGACGGCGGACGTCGACCGCTTCGCCGATCTGCTGCGGAGCGGGCTGAGCCCGGAGTCGATGATCCGGGCGGTGTTGCGGACCGGCCAGCCCCGGCTCGGCGGCGTGGCGTCGCTGGCCGACGTGGAGCGGGGGACCACGAACCCGGAGATGGCGTCGATCGCCGACCGCCTGGGGATCGCCTCCTACCTGAGCGTGCCGGTGCGGGCCGCGAGCGGCACCGTGCTGGGCGCGATCACCCTCGTCAACGATCCCGAACGCCAGCAGTTCGACGACCGCGACCTGCTCACCGCGATCGACATCGGCCGCCGGGCCGGGCAGGCGATCGGCAACAGCTCGATGTACGGCGAGCAGCGGCACGTCGCCGAGGTCCTGCAACACAGCATGCTGCCGCGGCTGCCGGTCGTACCGGCGCTGGAACTCGCGGCCCGCTACCAGCCGGCGGCCGACCGGGTGGAGGTGGGCGGCGACTGGTACGACGCCTTCGTCCAACCCGACGGGGATCTGATCGCGGCGATCGGGGACGTCGCCGGGCACGACATCGAGGCGGCGGCGACCATGGGCCAGCTGCGCAACCTGGTACGCGGCAACGCGTTCGGCCGGCCGGACACGGTCGCCGAGCTGATGACCCACCTGGACGGCGCGATGCGCGGCCTGCGGCTGCCGATCGCGGCCACCGCCACGCTGGTCCGGATCCGTCCCGGGCGGTCCGGCACCCGGGAGGTGACCTGGTGCAACGCCGGGCACCCGCCGGCCCTGCTGGTCCGCGCCGGCGGGGCGGTGGATCTCCTCGAAGCGACGCCGGAGCCGTTGCTCGGCCTGGCCCGCCCGTCGCGGCGAACCAGCCGGTCGACCAGCCTGGCCGTCGGCGACACGCTGCTGCTCTACACGGACGGGCTGATCGAGCGGCGGGACCGGTCCATCGACGACGGGCTGGCCGAGCTGGTGGCCCGGCTGGCCGGCACCGACACGCTGCCCCTCGACGAGCTGTGCGACCTGCTGCTCGCCTCGATCGGGCACCGCGAGGACGACACCGCGCTGCTGGCCGTACGGGCCCGCTGAGCGGTCCACGCGCGAGCACCCGCCCCCGCCGCTGGCGGCCGGTCGGATCCCGTCGGGCCCGTCCGGGCCGTCCGGCGGGCTACCCTGGGCCGGGTGAGCGCCCGTCCCCCGTACTCTCGCACCCGCCGCCTCCGCGCGGTCCTCGCGGCGTCCTGTGCGGCGCTGCTCCTCACCGCCGGTTGCAGTTTCGGCGAGCCCGAGCCGGACCCGGCCGGCGAGCCGCCCAACCTGCCGACCCCGTCGGCGTCGGCTGGCCCCGGCGGCGCCGCGCAGCAGGCGGTGACGACCGTGCTGGCCAAGGGGCTGCGGGTGCCCTGGGCCATCGCCTTCCTGCCCGACGGCGGGGCGCTGGTCACCGAGCGGGACAACGGCCGGATCCTCCAGGTCGGGCCCGAGTCCGGGCCGGACGGAATGCGGATCCGCGTGGTGCAGACGATCACCGACGTGGCGGCGGCGGGCGAGGGTGGGCTGCTCGGCATCGCCGTCTCCCCCGGCTACGCGCGCGACCGGACGGTCTTCGTCTACTACACCGCGGAGCAGGACAACCGGGTCGTCCGCTTGCAACTCGGCGGGCAGCCCACCCCGATCCTCACCGGCATCCCTAAGGCGAACGTGCACAACGGCGGCGGGCTGGGCTTCGGCCCGGACGGGCAGCTCTACGTCAGCACCGGCGACGCCGGGCAGCGCCCGAACTCCCAGGACGTGAAGAGTCTCGGCGGCAAGATCCTGCGGATCACCCCGGACGGCAAGCCCGCCGCGGGCAATCCGTACCCCGGCTCACCGGTGTGGTCCCTCGGGCACCGCAACGTGCAGGGCTTCACCTGGGACGCCGCCAAACGGATGTACGCCGTCGAGTTCGGCCAGAACACCTGGGATGAGATCAACCAGATCACCAAGGGTGGCAACTACGGCTGGCCGGAGGTCGAGGGGCGGGCCGGCGACAAGCGGTACACCGACCCGATCACCCAGTGGGCGACCTCGGACGCGTCCTGCTCGGGCCTGGCCGCCACCGACCGGCTGCTGGTCACCGGCTGCCTGCGCGGCAAGCGGCTCTGGGTGATGGAGCTGACCGACACCGGCACGCTGCTCGGGCAGCCCAGCGAGCTGCTCACCAACCGGTACGGCCGGCTGCGCGCGGTGGCGGCGGCGCCGGACGGGTCACTCTGGGTGAGCACCTCCAACCACGACGGGCGGGGCGATCCGGCGGCCGACGACGACCGTCTCCTGCGGGTGGTCTTCGCCGGCGGCGACGGGGGTCGCAGCTGATTCGCGTCACCATCCGGTCAGGTTTGCCAAGATCCTCCGACGGGCAGGTCAGACTTTCACCATGGACGGGCAGCACGACGAGCAGCACGACGGCGCCGGGGACCGGGACGAGCCGGTGACCGAGCGTGCGCCGCGGTGGTGGGCCGGCCGGCGGGACGACCGGCCGGGTCCCGTGCGCCGTACCGGGGTGATCCTCGCCGTGCTCGCCGTGGCCCTGGCCGGTGCGGTGCTCGGGGTGCTCGCCGGCGGCCGGGTGGACACCGACATCGGGCCGTTCCGGGCCAACCTCAGCCTCTCCCCCGCCACCGACGGCGGCACCACCGTCGCCGTGCCGCCGCTCGGCGCGCTGCTGCTCGACAGCCACGACGGGCCGATGCACCTCACCGTGCGGCTCGGCGCACTGGACCAGGGGCGCACCGAGGCGCTGCTCGACGACCCGGCCAGCATCAGCCGGGCCAGCCAGAGCGCCGTCGAGGACGTCCGGTCCGGGGTGATGCGGCTCGGTTTGCGGACCCTCGCCTCGGCGGTGCTGGTGACCCTGATCCTGGCCGGGCTGGCGTTCCGCGACGTGCGGCGCACCGCCTGGGCGGGCGGGCTGGCGCTGCTGATCACCGCCGGGAGCCTCGGCACGGCGGCGGCCACCCTGCGTCCGCAGGCAATAGAGGAACCGCGCTACGAGGGGCTGCTGGTCAACGCGCCGGCCATCGTCGGTGACGCCCGCCGCATCGCCAACGACTACACGAAGTACGCCGAGCAGCTGCAACGCATCGTCGGCAACGTCAGCCAGCTCTACACCACGGTGTCGGCGCTGCCGGTGTACGAGCCGGCCCCGGGCACCACCCGGGTGCTGCACGTCTCCGACATGCACCTCAACCCGACCGGTTGGCAGTTGATCCGGACGGTGGTGGAGCAGTTCGACATCGACGTGGTGATCGACACCGGGGACATCACCGACTGGGGCAGCGAGCCGGAGGCGTCCTTCGTCGGCTCGATCAGCCTGCTGAAGAAGCCGTACGTCTTCATCCGGGGCAACCACGACTCGGGACGGACCGGCGCCGCGGTGGCCCGCCAACCCAACGCGATCGTGCTGAACAACTCGACGACCACGGTCGCCGGGCTGACCATCGCCGGCATCGGCGACCCGCGCTTCACCCCGGACAAGAACACGTCCCCCGCCGGCAGCGGGCTGACCCAGCAGGTGGCCGACCAGGTGATCGGGGCCGGCGAGCAGCTCGCCGCCACGGTGCGCCGCGCACCGCGTCCGGTGAACATCGCGCTGGTGCACGACCCGGCGTCGGCCGGGCCGCTCGCCGGCACCTGCCCGCTGGTGCTGGCCGGGCACACCCATTCCCGGCAGATCTCCAAGCTGCCTCAGGCACCCGGGCAGCAGCCCACCACGCTGATGGTGGAGGGCTCCACCGGCGGCGCCGGGCTGCGCGGCCTGGAGGGTGAGAAGCCGACCCCCCTGTCGATGAGCGTGCTCTACTTCGACCCGCAGAAGATGCTCCAGGCGTACGACGACATCACCGTCGGCGGCACCGGGCAGGCCCAGGTCAACCTGGAACGGCACGTGGTGGAGGGGCCGACCGCGGGGCCGTCCCCCTCGGTCACCCCCACCCCGACCCGCTGAACCGTGAGGGTTGAACCCGCTGCCGGGACGACCGGGCGCGCCGGCCGGCCGGGACCGGCGTAGTCAGCTCGCCGCCTTTGCTCTGCTTCAACGGGCGCAACAGTGACCCACAGTAACCGTGCGTCCGCGCCGCCACGGACGCTCCCGCAGCTCAGGCCAGTGTTGCGTCTGTTGAAGCAGAGCAAAGGAGGCTGCAGGTCCTGCCGAGAGGTGAGACCGGGTTACTGTCCGTTACGGCATGAACAGACCGGCGCGCCGAGAGGCGTATGCGGGTCAGCGCAGGGCGATGGCGGCCAGGGCGGCGTTGACGATGCTGCCGGGCAGCAGGTCGTGCAGCTCGTACAGCTCGGCCACGCTGCCGGACTGGCCGAACTCGTCCACCCCGAGGGGCACCGCCGGCGCGCCGAGCGCCGAACCGAGCCAGGCCATCGCGTGCGACGCCGCGTCGTGCACGGTCACCACCGGCACCCGGTCGGCGAACGCGGACCGCAGCGCGCCCGGCACGCTCGGCACGGTGGCCGTCCGCACGCCCTGGCGCAGGGTGCGCTGCCAGGCGCGGTAGAGCCGGTCCAGCGAGGTCACGTCCACCACGTGCGCGGCGACGCCCTCCTCGGCCAGCTCCGCGGCGGCGGCCAGCACCTCGGGCAGCACCGCGCCGGAGGCGGCCAGCTGCACCACCGGGGCGTCGGCCAGGTGCGGGTACGCCTGGTGCGCGTCGACCAGCCGGTACGCCCCGGCCACCACCTGCCGGCGCAGCACCGCGTCGCCGAGCCGGGCCCGGGCCGCCTCGAACGGCGCCTGGTCCAGTGGCCGGGTGCTCAGCCGGAAGTAGTACGCCCCGTCCTCGGTCGGCGCGGCGGTCGCGGCCGGGGTCGACCCGCCGGCGATCTGCCCGAGCGCGTCGCAGAGCAGCCAGTCCAGGCTGGCCGCGTACGCCGGCTCGACGAAGGTCACCCCGGGCAGCTCCAGCCCGACGGAGGCGGTGATGGTGGACTGGTGTGCGCCGCCCTCCGGGGCCAGGGTGATGCCCGACGGGGTGCCGGCCACCACGAACCGGGAGCCGGAGTAGGTGCCGTACAGGAACGCGTCCAGGCCGCGCAGCACGAACGGGTCGTAGACCGTGCCCACCGGCAGCAGCGGCTGCCCGGACAGATCCCACGACAGGCCGAGCTGGCCCAGCAGCAGGAACAGGTTCATCTCCGAGATGCCCAGCTCGATGTGCTGCCCAGCGGGGCTCTCGGTCCAGCGCAGCATCCGGTCCTCGGTCCAGGAACGCTGCTCGGTGGGGGCGAACACCCCGGTCTTGTTGATGAACCCGGCGAGATTGGTGGAGGTGGCCACGTCCGGCGCCGTCGTCACCAGGTAGCGGCCAACCTCCCGGTCCCGGGCCAGGTCCACCAGCACGCGACCGAAGACCTCCTGGGTGGAGATCGGCTTGGCCGCGCGTACTCCCGTGCTCTCCGGAACGGTGACCCCGAGCGCGCGCTCGCGGGGCGCGCGGGACAGCGCCTCCCGGCGGGCGCCGGCCCGGATGCCGGCGGGGGACGCCGGGTCGAGGCGGTCCCACTCGGTCTCCCGGGTCAGCCCCTGCGCGGCGCGCAGCACGTCGACCTGCTCTGTGCTGAGCAGCGCCGAGTGGTTGCGCGGGTTGCCGGCGATGGGCAGACCCCAACCCTTCACCGTGTACGCGAAGACGACGCTGGGGCGGTCGGTGACCGCGTCGCACTGGGCGTACGCGTCGAGCATCGCCTGGAGGTCGTGCCCGCCGAGGTCGGTGACGAGGGGGCCCAGCTCCTCATCGGCGATGCCCTCGACGAAGGCGCCCACCTCGGCCGGCGCGCCGTCCAGGAACTGCTTGCGCAGCGCCGGGCCGGCCAGCCCGAACAGCGACTGGTACTGCTCGTTGGGCATCGCGTCGATCCAGTCGCGCAGCACCTCGCCGCCCGGCCGGGCGTACGCCTCGGCGAGCCGCCGGCCGTACTTGACCTCCACGACGTGCCAGCCGGCCGCCTCGAACTGGCCGCGCCACTGGTTGATCCGGATGCCCGGGACCACGCGGTCCAGCGACTGGCGGTTGAAGTCGACCAGCCACATGACGTTGCCCAGGCCGGTGGTGGCGGGATCGGCGACCGCCTCCCAGATGTTGCCCTCGTCCAGCTCGGCGTCGCCGATCAGCGCGACGAACCGGGAGTGCGGTCGGGCGCCGAAGTGCGCGTCGACGTAGCGCCGGGTGGCGGCGGCGAAGAGCGGCGCCGCCGCGCCGAGACCGACCGAGCCGGTGGAGAAGTCCACCTCGTCGGGGTCCTTGGTGCGCGACGGGTACGACTGGAGGCCGCCGCGGGCCCGCAGCCGGGGCAGGTATGAGCGGTCCAGGTTGCCGAGCAGGTACTGGATGGCGTGGAACACCGGGGAGGCGTGCGGCTTGACGGCCACCCGGTCCTCGGCGTCCAGGTGCGCGAACCAGAGCGCGGTCATCGCGGTGACCAGCGAGGCGCTGGACGCCTGGTGCCCGCCGACCTTAACCCCGTCGCCGGTGGCCCGGTCGTGGTTGGCGGCGTCCACGATCCGGGTGGCGAGCCAGAGCACCCGCCGCTGGATCTCGTCGAGGACATCGAGGTCGTGCTGGTTCACGGTGACTCCATCCGGGCGTCGCCGTTGACGCCCTCGCGAGGGGGACGCGGGGTGGCCGCGTACGCGACAGGGGTTGCAGGCCGCCGCCGGGTCACGGCGACGGCCTGCTCCGGGCGGGTCTCAGCCCTGGACGCCGAGGCGCTCCAGGACCAGCTCGCGGACGGTCTTCGCGTCGGCCTGACCGCGGGTGGTCTTCATGACCGCGCCGACCAGCGCGCCGGCCGCGGCGACCTTGCCGCTGCGGATCTTGTCGGCGATGCCGGGGTTGGCGGCGATCGCCTCGTCCACCGCGGCGGTGAGCGCGCCGGTGTCCGAGACGACCTCCAGGCCCCGGTTGGTCATGATCTCGGTGGGCGAACCCTCACCGTCGACCACGCCCTCCAGCACCGCGCGGGCCATCTTGTCGTTGAGCTTGCCGGCGTCGACCAGGCCCTGCAGCTCCGCGACCTGACCCGGGGTGGCGCCGATGTCGGCCAGCTCCACGCCGCTCTCGTTGGCCCGGCGGGACAGCTCACCGAGCCACCACTTGCGGGCCGCGGCCGGGGTGGTGCCGGCGGCCACGGTGGCCTCGATCAACTCGACCGCGCCAGCGTTCAGCACCGACTGCATGTCCAGGTCGGAGAGGCCCCACTGCTCCTGGAGCCGACGCCGGTGCACCCGGGGCAGCTCCGGCAGGGCGGCCTTCAGCTCGGCGACCCAGGCCGGGTCCGGGGCGATCGGCACCAGGTCCGGCTCCGGGAAGTACCGGTAGTCGGTGGCGGTCTCCTTCGAGCGGCCCGGGGTGGTGTCGCCGGTGTCCTCGTGGAAGTGCCGGGTCTCCTGGGTGATCCGGCCACCCGCGTCCAGCACCGAGGCCTGCCGCAGCATCTCCGAACGGACCGCCCGCTCCACCGACCGCAGCGAGTTGACGTTCTTGGTCTCGGTGCGGGTGCCCCACTCCTGCCCCGGCAGGTTGAGCGAGGTGTTCACGTCGCAGCGCAGCGAACCCTCCTCCATCCGCACGTCCGAGACGCCGAGGGTGCGGATCACGTCCCGCAGCTCGGCGACGTACGCCTTGGCCACGTCGGGGGCGAGCGCGCCCGTGCCCGTGATCGGCTTGGTGACGATCTCGACCAGCGGGATGCCGGCCCGGTTGTAGTCGACAAGCGACTCGGTCGCGCCGTGGATGCGGCCGGTGGCGCCGCCGACGTGCAGCGTCTTGCCGGTGTCCTCCTCGAGGTGCACCCGCTCGATCTCGATCCGAACCGTCTCGCCGCCCACCTCGACGTCCAGGTAACCGTCGACACAGATCGGCTCGTCGTACTGGCTGATCTGGAAGTTCTTCGGCATGTCCGGGTAGAAGTAGTTCTTCCGGGCGAACCGGCACCACTCGGCGATGGAGCAGTTCAACGCCAGGCCGATCTGGATGATCGCCTCGATGGCCGCCTTGTTGGCCACCGGCAGCGACCCGGGCAGGCCCAGGCAGACCGGGCAGACCCGGGTGTTCGGCTCGCCACCGAAGTCGGTCGGGCAGCCACAGAACATCTTGGTGTTCGTGCCCAGCTCGACGTGGGTCTCCAGGCCGATCACCGGTTCGAAGCGCGCAACGACCTCGTCGTACGCGGGCAGTGTCGTGGTCATGAGACGCTCCAGGCGCGATCCGGGACAGAACCTGTCCAGCCTAATGGGGTTGTCCGATCAATCCTCGGCCGGGTTTCATGCGGCATGCGTGGCGTCGCCGACGGCAGGGTACGGAGCGACCATGACGAATACGGGGGATGGTGCTGCCCGGGGTGGTGGCGGTGGCGATCGCGTACGCCGTCGTGCACCTGGTGAACCGCCGGCGTCGGGATCGAGAGCAGCCGTGACCACCGAGGGACCTGTCGCCGCAGATGAGCAGGTGACGCAGGGGCGGCAACGCCGCAGCACGTACGGCGTCGCCGCGCTCGTCGTGGTTGCCACCGCCGTACTGGGCACCGCCGCCTTTGTCGGCCGCGGCACCGTGAAGTCCGACCAACTGCTCGGGTGGTTCGGGCTGATGCTCATCCCGCCGTTGGTCGGCGCGGTCGTCGCCCTCGTCTTCGGCCGCCGGCTGATCAGGCGGATGCCCCCGACGGCCGGTGCCGACCCGGCGACGAAGCGGCGAATCGGACAGGTGTTACGCGACGGGTCCACCGACGACCCTCGTCTGGACGCGCTGGCTCGCAAGGAGGCTCGATCCCGCCTCGGTCAACGCTGGCTGCTGTGGCTGTTCGCAGCAGGTGTCCTCGGCCAACTGCCGCCCCTGGTGAGCCCGGTCCGCCCGTTCACCCGCGTGCTGGCCGTACTGCTGATCCTGCTCTGGGGAGGTTCTGCCTGGTATCGCTGGCGTGGTCTGCGGGAGGCCCGCCGCTACCTCGCCGGGCCGCCGAGCCAGCCCTGATCGACGCCCGCCCCATCCGGACCCGCGATCGGCGCCGAGGGACATGCCCCTCGGCGCCGATGCGGTGACATCCGGTCTACAGCGCCGGTGGAGTGAACGTGCCGACGGCGGACTCCAATGCGGCGGCGACCCGGTACATCCGGTCGTCGGCCATCGTCGGGGCCATCACCTGCAGGCCGACGGGCAGCCCCTCGGAGAGGCCGCAGGGCACCGAGATGCCCGGCCCGCCGTACAGGTTGGTCGGGATGGTGAACAGGTCGGCCAGGTACATCTGGTACGGGTCGGCGGTGCGCGCGCCCATCGGGAACGCCACCGACGGCGTGGTCGGCGAGATCAGCGCGTCGACCTGCTCGAACGCGGCGGTGAAGTCCCGCGTGATCAGCGTACGGACCTTCTGCGCCTGCCCGTAGTACGCGTCGTAGTAACCCGACGACAGCGCGTACGTGCCGATCATGATGCGGCGCTTGACCTCCGGGCCGAAGCCGGCCTCCCGGGTCAGCGACATGACCTCCTCCAGCGACCGGTTGCCGTCGTCGCCGACCCGCAGGCCGAACCGGACGCCGTCGAACCGGGCCAGGTTGGAGGAGCACTCGCTCGGCGCGATCAGGTAGTACGCCGGCAGCGCGTACGCGAACGTCGGGCAGGACACCTCGACGATCTCCGCACCCAGCTTCGCCAGCGCGTCCACCGACTCGCGGAACGCGGCCATCACGCCCGGCTCGGCGCCCTCGCCGACGAACTCGCTCACGATGCCGAGCCGCACACCGGTCAGGTCACCGGTCGCGCCCAGCCGCGCCGCCGCCACCACGTCCGGCATCGGCTGCGGGATCGAGGTGGAGTCCCGCGGGTCGTGCCCGCCGATCGCCTGGTGCAGCAGCGCCGCGTCGAGCACCGTCCGGGCGCACGGGCCGGGCGTGTCCAGCGAGGAGGAGAAGGCGACCAGCCCGTAGCGGGAGGTGCCGCCGTAGGTGGGCTTCGCGCCCACCGTGCCGGTGACCGCGCCCGGCTGGCGGATCGAGCCACCGGTGTCCGAGCCGATCGCCAGCGGCGCCTCGTACGCGGCCAGCGCGGCGGCGCTGCCACCACCCGAGCCACCCGGGATCCGGCTGAGGTCCCACGGGTTGTGCGTCGGGCCGTACGCGGAGTATTCGGTGGAGGAGCCCATCGCGAACTCGTCCATGTTCGTCTTGCCGAGCATCACCGTGCCGGCCTCGCGCAGCCGCTGCACGATCGTCGCGTCGTACGGCGGGCGCCAGCCCTCCAGGATCTTCGACCCCACGGTGGTCGGCACGCCACGGGTGGCGAGCACGTCCTTCACCGCGACCGGCACACCGGCCAGCGGGCCCAGCTCCTCGCCGGCGGCCCGGCGCTCGTCCACCGCGCGGGCGGCGGCCAGCGCGCCGTCGGTGTCCACGTGCAGGAAGGCGTGCACCCGCTCGTCGACCGCGGCGATCCGGTCCAGGTGGGCCCGGGTCACCTCGACGGCGGAGGTCTCGCCGCCGGCGACCAGGGCGGCGATCTCCGCCGCAGTCATTCTGGTCAGATCACTCACGAGGCCACATCCTCACTCAGGATCCGCGGTACGCGGAACCGCTGGTCCTCGGCGTCGGGCGCGCCCGACAGCGCCTCCTCCGGCGTCAGGCAGGGCGTGACCACGTCCTCGCGGAAGATGTTGGTCAGCGGCACCGAGTGCGAGGTCGGCGGGATGTCCGCGGCGGCGACCTCGCCGACCTGGGCGACCGCCTGGAGGATCACGTCGAGCTGGCCGGCGAACATGTCCAGCTCCTCCTCGGTGACGGCGAGCCGCGACAGGCGCGCCAGGTGCGCGACCTCCTCGCGGGAGATGGCGGCCATCCGTGCCCCCTTCTGATGTCCTGCTGGTCGGGCGGTGTGCCGATCGCGCGACGGGTGGAGTGTGACGCGCGGTGACCGGAGCGAGTCTATTGTTCCGCTCCGGTGCCGCGTTCCCGACTCCCCCTCCGCCGGCCGGTGCCGGCGCGTCGCCGGGCGGGTCAGCGGGCGGGACGACGGCCGGCGTCCGGCTCCGGGCCGCCGCTGGGGCGGACCGGCCGGTACCGGGCCAGCCAGGTGACCAGCTCCTCGGCGGGCATCGGCCGGGCGTAGAACCAGCCCTGCGCGGCGTCGCAGCCGGCGGCGTGCAGCATCCGCCAGGTCCGCTCGTCCTCGACGCCCTCGGCGACCACCCGCAGCCCCAGCGCGCCGGCCAGCTCGATCATCGACCGGACGATCGCCGCGTCGTCGGCGTCGTCCGCCATGCCCAGCACGAACGAGCGGTCCACCTTCACCTCGGACAGCGGCAGCCGGCGCAGGTGCTGCAGGGAGGAGTACCCGGTGCCGAAGTCGTCCAGGGCGATGGCCACCCCGATCCGGTGCAGCCGGGAGATGGTGGCCAGCACCCGGCGCGGGTCGGCCATCAGGGCACCCTCGGTGATCTCCAGTTGCAGCCGTTCGGCCGGCACCCCGTAACGGGCCAGCCGGTCGGCGATCTGGTCGGCGATCTCGCCGGTGTGCAGGTCACGCACGCTCACGTTCAGCGCCGCCCGCAGGCCGATGCCGGCCGCCGACCACTTGGCGAGCTGCTCCACGACGTCGTCGACCACCCGCCGGGTGAGCAGTCGCATCACCGCGCTCTGCTCGGCGACGCGGATCAGCTCCTCCGGGTCGACCATCCCCCGCCGCGGGTGCCGCCACCGCAGCAGCGCCTCGACGCCGACCACCTCGCCGGTCGCGATGGCGATCTGCGGCTGGTAGTACATGGTGATCTCGCCGGCGTCGTCGCCCGGCTCGCCGCCGGGGAGCGTCCACCCGGTCGGCCCGAGCGGCTGGTCCGGTGTGCCGGTCCCGACGTCGCGCCGCGGACCGCCGTCCGCCAGCGCCGGCACCGGAGCCCCGTTCGGCGATCGTCGCCCGTGCCCGCCGGCGCGCCGGTCCCGCGCCGGACCGGGGCGGGCGCCGGTGACCGTGGCGCGGGTGTTCCGGCCACGGATCGGGTCGGCTCCGGTGGCGATCCGGTTGATCAGTTCATCGGTGTGCGCCAGGTCGGTGCCCGGCCGCCGTCGGCGACCCCACCACCGGCCGCCGGCCGGCGGGGTCGCGGCGATCACCGGCGACGCGCCCGCGTGCGGCGCGGCCTCGGCGGGGTGCAGGTCACCGCTGGGCAGCGCCGCGCCATCCCCGCCGCGCACCTCCGCCGCCGCCCCGAGAGGTACGTCGGCCGCCCGCTCGGGGCCACCCGGCTCCGCCCCGGCGGCCTGGCCGTTGCCGCCGGACTGCCCCGCCGCCCCACCGTCGCCGGCGGACCGCCCCGCCGGCTCGACGTCGAGCCGCTCGTCGGCCGACGGACCCGACTCCAGCACCCGGCGCAGGTCGGCCAGGAGACCGAGCCGCTCGGCGGAGTTGTGGTCGGATTCCGGGGCGTAGACGGCCACCGTGTCGTTGCGGTGCTTGGCGTCGTACATCGCCACGTCGGCGTGGCGCATCAGGGTGGCGAAGTCCTCGCCGTGCTCCGGGAAGAGGGCGATCCCGATCGAACCGCCCACGTCCAGCGGCAGCCCGTCCAGCGGCACCGGCTCGGCCAGCGCCCCGACCACCCGGTCGGCCAGGTCACGCGCCTGACTGGCGTCGGTCAACCCGGTCATGACGATGGCGAACTCGTCCCCGCCCAGCCGGGCGATCATCTGCGGCCGGGGCTGCACGTCGGCGAGCCGGGCGCTGACCTCGACGAGCAGCCGGTCGCCCACGGCGTGCCCGAGGGCGTCGTTGACGTTCTTGAAGCGGTCCAGGTCGATCAGCAGCAGCGCCAGGTGCCCGTCGGGTTCGCCGCGGGCGGTCCGCTCGGCGTGCAGGTGCACCTGCTCGGCCACCTCGGTCAGCAGAGCCTTGCGGTTGGGCAGCCCGGTGAGCGGGTCCGCGGCGGCGAGGTGCTGCTGCTCGACGGTCAGCCGGGCCATCCGGTACACGGCGAAGAGCGGCACCAGCACCAGCGGGATCAGCGCCGCGCTGACCCGCGCGGCCGCGACGAGCACCGGGGCGAGCAGCAGCAGCGAGCCAGTGGAGAGCAGTTCAAAGCCGAGGCCCTGCCGGACGGTCGGCCACCACCGGTCACCGAAGCGCAGCCGTACCGCCCAGCTGACCAGCCCGTAGTTGACCACGAACCAGGCCATGGTGGCGCCGCCGACGGCGACCACGTCGGTCCAGTGCAACCGGCCGCCGGAGAAGATGATGCCCGGCCCGAGCTGGAGGATCCCGTACGCGGCGGCGAGGGCGCAGGCGTACTGGCCGACGTTGAACGCCGTCCGCCACGCGGCGTGCCGCATCCGCCAACCCGAGACGATCACCCCCACCGCCTGCACCGCCACCGCCGGGCCGAGCCCCCAGCCGAGCAGGATCGCGAAGGTGAAGCAGGTGGACGGGAAGACCGCGGAGGACTGCCGGCGACCCGGGGGGACGAACGGGCGGGCGTCGCAGACCAGGGCGAGCGCGGCCATCGTCCAGAACGCCACCGGCAGCCGGGACAGCTCGGCCGGGAGTGTCGCGAGTGGACCGGCGGCGGTCAGCGCGGCAACCGTCAGGATGCTGACGATGAAGGCGGTGAATGGCCCCACCCGTCCCGGCGGGACGGAGTTGCGCGGGTCGGCGACCTCCATCACACCTCCCGACCGACGGTCGACGTGCCGGTGTGCACGCCGTGACCCAATGAAACGCCCTCAGCCCCAGGTTTCCCGGTATGACAGTCACGAATCGGTCGTAGTCGTAATTAAGTTGGTATACGCAGCCAGCAGCCGCGGACGTCGATCAACCCTCGGTGCGGGCGACCTCGCGGGCGGCGTCCGGACCAGCGTCCAGCAGCACCCGGAACCCATCCTCGTCGAGCACCGGCACCTTGAGGCTGGCCGCCTTGTCGGCCTTGGACCCCGGGTTGTCCCCCACCACCACGAAGCTCGTCTTCTTGGAGACCGACCCGCTGACCTTGCCGCCCCGGCTCTGCACCGCCTCGGCGGCCTGGTCCCGCGAGAAGCCGCCGAGCGTGCCGGTCACCACCACGGTCAGCCCCTCCAACGGGCGCGGCCCCTCGTCGACCGCCTCCTCGGCCATCCGTACGCCCGACTCGGCCCACTTGCGGACCACGTCGCGGTGCCAGTCCACGGCGAACCACTCCCGGATGCTGGCCGCGATGGTCGGACCGACCCCGTCGACCGAGGAGAGCTCCTCCTCGCTGGCCGCGTCGATGGCCTCCATGGAACGGAAGTGCCGGGCGAGCGCCTGGGCCGCGGTCGGGCCGACGTGCCGGATGGAGAGCGCCACCAGCACGCGCCACAGGTCGCGCTCCCGGGCCACCGCCAGATTGTCCAGCAGCTTGACGGCGTTGCTGCCCAGGGTGCCGTCCTTGTTGACGAAGAACGGTGACCGGGACAGCCGCTCGGCGTCGAGCTGGAAGAGGTCCCCCTCGTCGGCGATGATCTCCGCGTCCAGCAGAGCCGCCGCGCCCTTGTAGCCGAGCACCTCGATGTCGAACGCGCCGCGGCCGGCGAGGTGGAACACCCGCTCGCGGAGCTGGGCGGGGCAGCTGCGTGTGTTGGGGCAGCGAATGTCGACGTCGCCCTCCTTGGCCGGCGCGAGCGGGGTGCCGCAGGCCGGGCAGGTGGTCGGCATGACGAACGGCCGGGCGTCGGCGGGGCGCAGGTCGACCACCGGGCCGAGCACCTCGGGAATCACGTCGCCGGCCTTGCGCAGCACCACCGTGTCGCCGATCAGGACACCCTTGCGCTCCACCTCGCGGGCGTTGTGCAGGGTGGCGAGCGCGACGGTGGAGCCGGCGACCCGCACCGGCTCGAGAACGGCGAACGGGGTGACCCGCCCGGTGCGCCCCACGTTGACGTCGATGTCGAGCAGCTTGGTGGTGACCTCCTCCGGCGGGTACTTGAAGGCGATGGCCCAGCGCGGGGCACGGCTGGTCGAGCCGAGCCGCCCCTGGATGGACACCGGGTCGACCTTGACCACCACGCCGTCGATCTCGTGCTCGACGTCGTGCCGGTGCTCGGCGTAGTAGGCGATGTACTCCGCGACGCCGGTCAGATCCGGCACCACCCGCCACCGGTCACTCGTCGGCAGGCCCCACGCCTTCAGCGCCGCGTACGACTCGGACTGGGCCGCCGGCTGCCACCCCCGGCGGGCGCCGATGCCGTGCACCACCAGGCGCAGCGGCCGGGAGGCGGTGATCCGTGGGTCCTTCTGCCGCAGACTGCCGGCGGCGGCGTTGCGGGGATTGGCGAAGGGCGCCTTGCCCTGCTCCACCAGACCCGCGTTGAGGTCGGCGAACGCGGCGACCGGGAAGTAGATCTCGCCCCGGACCTCCAGCAGTTCGGGCACGTCGGGGAACCCGGCAGAGGGGGTGAGCTGGCTGGGCACGCCCCGGATGCTGCGCACGTTGGCGGTGACGTCCTCGCCGGTGCGGCCGTCACCCCGGGTGGCCGCCCGGACCAGCCGGCCGTTCTCGTAGGTGAGGTTGATCGCCAACCCGTCGACCTTCAGCTCGCACAGGTAGGGTGCCGGCCCGCCGGCGTCGCGCTCGACCCGCTCGGCCCAGGCGGCCAGCTCCTCGTCGGTGAAGGCGTTGTCCAGCGAGAGCATCCGCTCGGCGTGCGTGACCGGGGTGAAGTCGGTGGAGAACGTGCCGCCCACCCGTTGGGTCGGCGAATCCGGTGTGCGCAGCGCCGGGAACTCCGCCTCCAGCGCCTCCAGCTCGCGCAGCTGCCGGTCGAACTCGGCGTCGGCGATGATCGGCGCGTCCAGCACGTAGTAGCGGTACTGATGCTCGGTCAGCTCGCGGCTGAGCGTGGCGTGCCGGTCCCGCGCCTGCGGCGTCGGCTCACCGCCGGCCGCCGCCTCCTGCGCCGGGCTGACCTGCTGACCGATCTGCTCCTCGGACACACCGCCACCTTCGGACACGCCTGCGACCTCCCTGATCACGCTACTCCGGCACGGTATCGGCCCGGTGGGACAAACAGTCGCCCACCCGTGCCGACGGGCCGCGCGGTTGACGGGCGACGCGGTCGAGGGCGTGCGAGGATCGCCGGACGACGGGGGCCGGTGGGCCGCCGGACGACGGCGGAGGTACCGATGCCCGAGGCCCTGCTCTGGGCGGTGGCGATCCTGCTGGCGGTGGCCGCCGGCTGGGCGTGGAACAGCTGGCGGCACCGGGTGGCGAACCGGCCGCCGGGCAGCCGGCCGGGCCGGGGTCCCGCGAGCGGCGGCCGTCGCCCCGCGCCGCCGCGACCCCGCGCCGCCGACCGGCCGGCCACCAAGCCCCGACCGCGCGGCGCCGACCGTACGGCGGGCACGCCGGCACCGGGCGAGATCTGGTGGGCCGACGTGCCGTACGCCGACGGCAGCGGGTCGAAGGTGCGGCCGTGTCTGGTGCTGCGCGCCGACGCCCGCGGCGCCGACGTTCTGAAGATCACCAGCCAGGACAAGAGCGACCGGGACGACCACGTCCGCATCCCCACGCGGGACTGGGACCCCGGCGCCGAGCACGACAGCTACCTGAGCCTCACCGAGCCGACCCGGATCAGCTCGGCCGCCTTCGCCGACCGCGCCGGTGACTGCGACGCCGACCTGTGGCGGTCGGTCCGCAGCCTGCACCACCTGCCCACCCGCTGACGTCACCGCCCCCGTCCGGCTCCCAACTCGTGCTGGCCGGGCCGATCGCTGCCGGTCAGTCCCAGGCCGCGCCGAGCGTGGCGAGCTGGTCGGCGTACTCGATGCGGTCGACCCACCCGGACGGCCAGGCGGTCATCCCGGCGGCCGCGCCCACGAAGGCGCCGGCCAGCGCGGCGATCGAGTCGGAGTCCCCGGCGGTGGTCGCACCCCGGGCCAGCGCCGCGACCGGATCATCGGCGTGCCGTACGGCGCACAGCAGCGCGGTGGCCAGCGCCTCCTCAGCCACCCAGCCCTCCCCGGTGGCCCGGCACGGGTCACCGCCGTCATCGGGCTGACCCAGGGCGGCCGTCAGCCGACCCAGCACCGTGAGGCACTCGTCCCAGCCCCGGGCGATGAAGTCCTCCGGGGTCCCATCCTCGGCGCGCTGCCAGAGGTCACCCAGCCACTGCTCCCGGTACACCCGGCGCTGGCTGCGCGCCCGCTCGGTAAGAATCGCTGGAAGATCGGAGAGCGGGGCGCCGCCCCGCAGGGCAAAGACCGCGTACGCGGTGAGCTCGCTGGCCGCCAGCCCGGTTGGATGGCCGTGGGTCAACCCGGCCTGCAACTGGGCCAACCCGGCCAGCGTGTCCAGGTCCACGTCGAGCAACCCGACCGGCGTGACCCGCATGTTGGCCCCGCACCCCTTCGACCCCGCCTCCGTCGCCTCCTGCCAGCGGAGCCCTCTGCTCAGCTCGGCGCAGGCGCGAAGGCAGGTCATGCCGGGGGCACGATCGTTCTCCGGGCTGACCGCCCAGGCCAGGAAGCGGTGCCGGAGCAGCGGCTCCACCGCGTCCGGTGTGAACGACGGGGCCTCGTGCAGCGCCCAGCCCACCGCCAGCGCCATCTGGGTGTCGTCGGTGACCAGCGCCGGCTCGCCGGTCAGGTCACGTGGACCGGTCGGCCCGTACCGGTGCTCGATCTCGGCGACGCTCAGGAATTCGGTCGGCTTGCCGAGCGCGTCACCGTAGGCAAGACCGAAAAGCGAGCCGGAGGCGCGCAGCGGAGCGGCGTCGATCACGGCGACCATCATGCTCGGCCACCGCGATCGACGCCAGGCTCAGTCCCAACAGAGGCAGAACGGGTGCCCGACCGGGTCGGCGTAGACCCGGAAGCCCTCACCCTCACCGGGCAACCGCCGGGCGCCGAGTGCGAGCGCCGCCTTCTCGGCGGCCTCGATGTCGTCCACCGTCACGTCGAGGTGGAACTGCTGCGGCCGCTCCGGATCGGGCCAGGCCGGCGGACGCAGGTTGAGCGCCCGCTGGAACGCCAGACGCGGCTGGTGCCCGGGCGGGCCGCCCAGCACCACCCACTCGTCATCGGAGTCGCCCTCGGCCAGGGGCACGCCGAGCAGCTCCGCGTAGAACGCCGCCAGGGCCTGCGGATCCGGGCAGTCGATCACCACTGAACGTAGCTGTCCAATCATGGCCGTCATCATGCCCGCCGGGTACGACAGGAAACCTCAGTCCTCGGCGAGCCGCCGGCCGGCGTCCCGGCACGCGGCCAGCACCACCCGCGCGTACTCCTGGCTGGCCCCGGCCAGTCCACAGGCCGGGGTGACCACCACCTGCTCGGCGAGCTGCCGTCGGGGGAAGCCGAGCCGGTCCCAGATCTGACGCACCCGGTCCGCCACCTGCGCGGAGGTCGGTGCCGGGCCGGTCGGCCGGGTCGGCACGGCCCCGGCCAGCAACCCGAGGCCGGCGTCGATCGCCTCGCCCAGTGGGTCCAGCTCAGTGAGCAGGTCCAGGTCGAGGGCGACCGCGGCGGCACCCGTCGAACGGATCAACTCCAACGGCACGTCCGGTGCGCAGCAGTGCACCACTGTCGGCACTCCGGCCGTCTCGACGACGGTGCGTAGCAGCGCCGCCGCGTCCGCCGAGTCCACCGCCCGGTACGCGCCCAGCCCGCTCTCGGTGGGCACCCGCCCGGCCAGCACCATCGGCAGCGACGGCTCGTCCAGCTGGAGCAGCACCGAGGCGCGGGGCAGTCGCCGGGCGACCGCAGCGACGTGCGCGCGCAGCCCCTCGGCGAGGGAGCCGGTGAGATCACGGACCGCGCCGGGGTCGCGCAGCAGCCGGCCCCCGATCGGCAGCTCCAGGGCGGCGGCCAGGGTGAGCGGGCCAGCGGCCTGCACCTTGATCGGGCCCGCGTACTCCTCGGCCTGCTCGGCGAGCTGGTCCAGGTCACGTTCCATCAGGTCACGGGCCCGGCGCAGGTCGCGACCCGGGCGCGGGGCGACCCGCCAGCGCCCGGTGTACAGCTCGACGGGCAGCTCCACCAGCAGCCCCGCGCTGCGACCGATCATGTCTGCTCCGGGGCCACGGGCCGGCAGCTCGGGAAGGTGAGGCAGCGCGGGAAGCTCACCGAGGACGACCCGCTGGGCCTCGGTGATGTCGGTGCCGGGCAACGAACCGATTCCGGTTGCCGCGCCGGCCGGCCAGGGCCACACCTGATCTGTCACGGCGGAAGGGTATCCGGTACGCCGACCACCCGGGCGGCGATGGCCGAGCCGGGTCAGCCGGTGATGGTGGCGGAGCCGAGCACCACGTCGCCGGCCGGGTCCGGCCGGTACGCCACCACGGCCTGACCGGCGGCGACGCCGCGTACCGGCCGGCGCAGCTCGGCGTGCAGCGTCGCGCCGTCGAGGGCCACGGTGGCGGGAACCACGTCGCCGTGCGCCCGCAGCTGCACCTCGCACTCGACCGGCGCGTCCGGAAGCGGGCCACCGGTCCAGACCGGCCGCTCGGCGTGCACCTGGGACACCTCCAGCGCCTCCGCCGGGCCGACCGTCACCGTGTTGGTCTTCGGCGTGATGGAGAGCACGTAGCGTGGCCGCCCGTCCGGGGCGGGCCGGTCCAGGTGCAGCCCGCGACGCTGGCCCACGGTGTACGCGTACGCGCCGGTGTGGCTGCCGACCACCGCTCCGGTGCTCGCGTCCACCACGTCGCCGGGCGCCTCGCCGAGCCGGCCGGCCAGGAAGCCACGGGTGTCGCCGTCGGCGATGAAGCAGATGTCGTGCGAGTCCGGCTTGTCTGCCACCGCCAGGCCACGCTCGGCGGCCTCCGCGCGGACCTGCGCCTTGGTCGAGTCGCCCAGCGGGAACATCGACCGGTCCAGCTGCTCACGGGTGAGCACGGCCAGCACGTACGACTGGTCCTTGGCCACGTCGACGCTGCGTCGCAGCAGCCCGTCCGGGCCGAGGCGGGCGTGGTGGCCGGTGACCACCGCGTCGAAGCCCAGTGCCACCGCCCGGTCCAGCACCGCGGCGAACTTGATCTTTTCGTTGCAGCGCAGGCAGGGATTCGGCGTCCGGCCGGCGGCGTACTCGGCGACGAAGTCGTCCACCACGTCCTCGTGGAACCGGTCGGCCATGTCCCAGACGTAGAAGGGGATGCCGATCACGTCGGCGGCCCGCCGGGCGTCCCGGGAGTCCTCCAGGGTGCAGCAGCCGCGCGCCCCGGTCCGGTAGGTCTGTGGATTGCGGGCCAGCGCCAGGTGCACGCCCGTCACGTCGTGCCCGGCCGCCACCGCCCGCGCCGCCGCCACGGCCGAGTCAACCCCGCCCGACATCGCCGCCAACACCCTCACCAGCCCACTCCCTTCCTCCTCCAGCCTATCCACCCCACCCGGCGACCCCACCAACGCCACAGCCGCCCGCCCACGTCCGCCGGACAGGGGTGCCGGGCGGGGTCAGCGGGGGGTGCGGGGAGCGGCGGCTCGGCGGGCGCGGTCGACGGCCGCCGGGAGGGCGGCGACGAGGGCGTCGATCTCGTCCTGGGTGCTGGTGTGGCCGAGGGTGAAGCGCAGCGACGAGCGCGCGCGATCGTCGTCGGCGCCCATCGCCAGCAGCACGTGCGAGGGCTGGGCCACCCCGGCTGAGCAGGCCGAACCCGTCGAGCACGCGATGCCCTGGGCGTCGAGCAGGAGCAGCAGGGCGTCGCCCTCGCAGCCGGGGAAGGAGAAGTGCGCGTTACCGGGCAGCCGGTCGACCGGGTCGCCGTTGTAGACCACATCGGGCACCGCCCGGCGGACCCGCTCGATCAGGTCGTCGCGGAGCGCGGCCACCCGGGCCGCGTACTCCTGCTGGCCCTTCACCGCCGCCTCCACAGCGACCGCGAAGGCGACGATGCCGGCGGTGTCCAGCGTGCCGGAGCGGACGTCGCGCTCCTGCCCGCCGCCGTGCAGCAGCGGCGTGGCCGCCACGTCCCGGGCGAGCAGCAGCGCGCCCACCCCGGTCGGGCCGCCCAGCTTGTGCCCGGTGACGGTCAGCGCGGCGACCCCGCTGGCGGCGAAGTCGACCGGCACCTGACCGACCGCCTGGATCGCGTCGGTGTGGAACGGCACGCCGTGCTCGGCGGCGACGGCGGCCAGCTCGGCCACCGGCTGGATGGTGCCCACCTCGTTGTTCGCCCACATCGCGGTGACCACGGCCACCCGGTCGGCGTGCGCGGCCAACTCGGCGCGCAGGTCGTCCGGGTGGAGGCGGCCGGCGGCGTCCACCGGCAGCGAGCCGACCTCAGCCCCCTCGTGCTCAGCCAGCCAGTCCACCGCATCCAGCACCGCGTGGTGCTCGACGGCGCTGGAGACCACCCGCTGGCGGTCGGAGCCGGCTCCGCGCCGCGCCCAGAAGATGCCCTTGACCGCGAGGTTGTCACTCTCCGTGCCACCACCGGTGAAGATCACTTCGGACGGCCGGGCACCCAGCACGGCGGCGATGCGCTCGCGCGACTCCTCGACCCGGCGGCGGGCACGGCGACCGGCCGCGTGCAGCGAGGACGCGTTGCCGACCTCGCGGGCGGTGGCGACGTACGCCTCCAGTGCCTCATCGAGCATCGGAGTGGTCGCCGCGTGATCCAGGTAAGCCATCACCGCTCAGCCTACGGCCGACAAGTGGGGGACCGAATGCCGGAGGGGACCCCGGTGATGGCCGGAATCCGCGACCCGCGCCGGACGTGGTGCCGCCGGGGCGGGGAGGGCACAACCCTCCCCGCCCCGGCACGCACGTCGCACGGACCTCCGGGCGAGGCGCCCGGTCAGGCTGGCACCGCGGTGACGACGATGTTGTCGCGGTACCGGCGCGCCGACGCGTCGAACGGTCCGCCGCAGGTGATCAGGGTGAGCCGGGGGCTGCCGTCCCGGGCGAAGTACCGGTCCAGCGGGATCCTGCTCTTGGCGTACTCCTCCCGGGCGACGACCCGGTACGGCCGGGCCCTGCCGTCGCTGCCGGTCGCGCTCACGGTGTCGCCCCGGTCCAGCTCGCGCAGCCGGAAGAACGCTCCCCTGCCCTGCCGGGCGCTGTCCACGTGCCCGGCGACGACCACCGAGCCGGTGTCGGCCTCCAGCCCGGGGCCGTACCGGTACCAGCCGATCTGGTCGACGCTCGGCGGCACCTCGAACTCGTTGGTCCGCTCGTTGACGCCGACGGCGTTGACCGTGGCGGTGACGCCGATCGCCGGGATCACCAGCCGGACCGGCGGGACGGTCGTCGCGCCGTCCGGCAATCTCCCGGCGGTCACCGGGACCGACGGGGCGACGGCGGGCGGGGTCGGGGTGGCGCTGGCCAGCGCGCTCGCCTCCTCTGCGCCCACGTCGTCGGCCGGCTGGGAGCCGCACGCCACCACGGTCGCGACGGTGAGCGCGGCGACGCCGGCGGCCGTGGCCGCCAGCGCGCCGCGGTTGCGCACCGTCACCGGCGACCGGTCCGGGCGGTGGCCATCCGCACTCCGCCGCCGAGCAGCAGCAGGACGCCGGCGCCGGTGAGCAGGTACCACCAGGTGTCCACGCCGGTGCCGGCCTGACCGCCGTCACCGCTCGGCACACCACCGGGGGCGGAGTGCAGGCCGGTGATGGTCTGCGCGACCACGTCGAGGGTCTTGCCCTCGGCGGAGCCGATCGCGTAGACGATCGTGGCGGTGCCCTCCTTGAGGTTGAGGTCGGCCGGGCCGATGGCCACGGTGTCGGTGCCGGCCAGCACGACGTCGGCCTTCACGTTGCCCGCTTCGACGTCGCCCTTCGCCTCGTTCGGGTTGGTCAGAGCCTCGAAGACCGGGGTGCCGCCGGCGCGGACGTCCACCGCCGGGGCGGCGGCGGTGTGCCGCACGATGAGCCGGGCCCTGCCGGCGTCGACCTTCGAGACGTCGTTCACGAACGGGGTGATCTTCGGCTGGCCGGCGGCGTCGAGGTGCGCCGCGATGCTGATGTTCGCTCCGCCCGGCACCGCCGCGTTGTCGGCCTTGAGGATCGCGCTGCCGACCGGCTCGCCCGGCCTGGTGAGCGCGATGTCGTACTCGCCCGCTTCCAGGTTCAGCGGGCCGGCCACGTCGCCGGGCGTGAAGTTGTCCAGCGTCTTCTTGCCGTTGACGTAGACGTCGACCGGGGTGTCCGGGATGCCGTGCACGACAGAGACCTTCGACGTGGCGGCGTACGCGGGGGTGGCGGTGAACGCGCCGACGCCGGCGAATGCCAGCGCGGCGACGGCGCCGCCCGCGGCGACCCGACGGAAGTACGAGAGCTGCATGTCTGCCTCCTGGTGATTGGTGCTGGTTCGTCAGGCTGGCTTGCAGAACGGGTTACGCCGGCTCCGCGAGGGACGGATGCGCCCCCGGAGGTGATTTCTTTTTCCGGCCCCGCCCGCATCCGGATCGGGTCCGGGAGACGAAGAGCTGGGTGAGATGACATCGACCGGGGAGAGTGGGGCGGAGACTGTGGGAGTTACAGTCGGGCATGCCCCATCGAAGGCGAGCCGCCCGATGACGGCGTCAGGACAGGACCCGGACCCCCCGGTGGACGCCCTCGCCCTCCGGTTCCGCGCCGGCGACGAGGCCGCGCTCCGCGAGGCGTACGACCGGTACGGCAGGGCGGTGCTGCACCTGGCCACCTCCATGTTGGCCAACCACAGCGACGCCGAGGACGTGACCCAGGCGACGTTCGTCGCCGCCTGGCTGGGGCGGGAGACCTTCGATCCGGCGAAGGGGTCGTTGATCGGCTGGCTGCTCGGCATCGGCCGGCGCAAGGTGATCGACCGGATGCGGGCCACGGCCCGGGAGACCAGGGTGGTCGAGACGGTCCGGCGGCTGCCGGAGCCGGCGCAGTCCGGCCCGGATCCGGACCGGGTGGTGGACCGGCTGGTGATCGCCGACGAGCTGGCACGCCTCCCGGACGACCAACGACGCATGCTGGAGCTGGCCTTCTACGACGACCTGACCCACCAGCAGATAGCCACGGCGACCGGCGTGCCGCTGGGCACCGTGAAGAGTCACATCCGGCGCGGCATGGCGAGCTTGAAACGCAGATGGGAGGTGGACGGTGCAGCACCTGGACCACGACCGGCTGGTCTTTCTGGCGCTCGGTGAGAGCGAGGCGGACAACGGGGAGAGCACCCACCTCGACACCTGCGCGCACTGCCGGGTGGAGATGGAGACCCTCCAGCAGGTGGCCGGGCTCGGCGCGGAGACGCAGGGGTTGGGTGACCTGCCCGACCCGCCGGAGCACGTCTGGCAGGGCATCACGGCGGAGATCAGTGCTGCGGAGGGTCTGCCGTCGCTGACCGGGGCCCGCCGGGAGCAGGTCGCCACGCCGGTCGACGGCACGGCGGACGAACCGGGGGCGGCCGGGCGTGCGGCGGCGGGCCGGCCCCGGGAGCGCCGGCGCGGTGGCTGGTCCCGCTGGGCGGCCACCGCGGCGACCGCAGCGGCGGCCGCGGCGATCGGCGTGGTGGGCACGGTCGCCGTGCTGGGACCGGACGAACCGGCGCCCACACCGACGCAGCCCGTGGTGGCCAGCGCGCCGCTGGCGGCGTACGGGACGACGCCGCCGGACGCCAGGGGTGACGCGCGGGTCTTCCAGAACGGCCAACTACATCTGCATGTGGCGAATCTCCCGCGCGTGTCGGGGTACTACGAGGTCTGGCTCATCAACCCGACGACCATGCAGATGTTCTCGGTCGGCACCCTCGGTGACGGCCCGGACGCCCTGCTACCCCTGCCCGCCAACGTCGACCTGGGCAGCTACTCGGTGGTCGACGTCTCCGCCGAGCAGTACGACAACAAGCCCGCCCACTCCGGCGACAGCCTGCTGAGGGGCACCCTGACGGGCTGATCGGCGGGCCGGCTCAGCTCCCCGGCCCGCCGATCAGCTCCCTTCCCGCGACGAAGAGAGTGGCCCGCCCGAGGTTGGGAGGCCACTCTCTTCGTCGTTCCCGAGCGCCGCGGGCGGCACCGAGGGTCGGTTACTTGCGCTTGCGGATCTCCTCGGCGGCCTGCGGGACGACCTTGAACAGGTCGCCCACCACGCCGAAGTCGGCCAGCTCGAAGATCGGGGCCTCGCCGTCCTTGTTGACCGCGACGATGGTCTTCGAGGTCTGCATGCCGGCGCGGTGCTGAATGGCACCGGAGATGCCGAGCGCGACGTAGAGCTGCGGGGAGACCGTCTTGCCGGTCTGGCCCACCTGGAACTGGTGCGGGTAGAAGCCGGAGTCGACCGCGGCGCGGGACGCGCCGACGGCGCCGCCGAGCAGGTCGGCCAACTCCTCGACCAGCTTGAAGTTGTCGGCGTTGCCGACGCCGCGACCGCCGGAGACGACCACGCCGGCCTCGGTCAGCTCGGGGCGGGAGCCCTTCTGCTCGGCGACCCGGTCGACGACCTTGGCGAGCTTGTCGGTGTCGGTGACCGACACGGTGAGCTGCTCGATCGCCGGGGTGGCCGCGGCCGGGGTCGGGGTGACCGAGTTGGGCCGGACGGTGACCAGCGGCAGGCCCCGGGTGACCTTGGACTTGACGATGGTGGAGCCGGCGAAGGCGACCTGCGTGGCGGTGCCGTCGGCGTCCAGGCCGACGACGTCGGTCAGGATGCCGTTGTCGAGCTTGACGGCGAGGCGGGCGGCGATCTCCTTGCCCTCCTGCGCCGACGCCAGCAGCACGGCGGCCGGCTGTACCCGCTTGACCAGCTCGGCCAGCACGGTGGCCTTGGGGGCCACCAGGTAGCCGTCGATCTCGTCACCCTCGGCGGCGTAGATCTTCTCCGCGCCGTACTCGCCCAGCTTGGCGCTCAGCGCCTCCGCGGCGCCCGCGCCACCGAGCACCACGGCGCTCGGGGTGCCCAGCTCGCGGGCGAGGGTGAGCATCTCCAGGGTGACCTTCTTGACGCCGAATTCCTTGGTGGCTTCGACGACGACGAGAACCTCAGACATGTCCAGACCCCGCTCTCACACGAACTTCTCGGTAGCGAGGAACTCGACCAGCTTGACGCCGCCCTCGCCCTCGTCGGTGATCTTGGCGCCGCCGGAGCGCGGCGGGCGCTTGGTGTGCTCGACCACGGCGCTCGTGGCGCCGTCGAAGCCCACCTCGGTCGGCGCGACGCCGAGGTCGGCCAGGGAGAGCGTCTGCACCGGCTTCTTCTTGGCGGCCATGATGCCCTTGAAGGAGGGGTAGCGCGGCTCGTTGATGGTGTCCCAGACGGAGACCACGGCCGGGGTGGCGGCGGTGACCACCTCGTAGCCCTCCTCGGTCTGCCGCTCGACGGTCAGCGTGGCGCCGTCGACGGCGAGCTTGCGGGCGCCGGTGAGCGCCGCGACCCCGAGCCGCTCGGCGATCATGTGCGGCATGACCTGCACCCGGCCGTCGGTGGACTCGGCACCGCAGATCACGAGGTCGGCGTTGAGCTGGCCGAGGGCGGCGGCGAGCACCTTCGAGGTGGCCACCGCGCAGGAGCCGTGCAGGGCGTCGTCCACGACGTGGACGGCCTTGTCCGGGCCCATGGAGAGCGCCTTGCGGATCGACTCGGTCGCCCGGTCCGGACCCATGGTCAGGATGGTGACCTCGCCGCCGTGCGCCTCCTTGATCTTCAGCGCCTCCTCGATGGCGTACTCGTCCATCTCATTGATCACGTTGTTCGCCGAACCGCGGTCGACGGTGTTGTCGTCATTGCGCAGGTTGCGGTCCGCGCCCGAATCAGGCACCTGCTTGACGAGTACGACGATATTCATCGCGCTTCGACGACCCTCCTGTGTGGTGTTGCGATTCGCTCGCCCGGTCTCGGGCGCAGCCTCGCGCGTCGGTCGACGCCAGGTCAACCGCAGGGTGCTGTGCGGTTTCCCACGGCGCAATGTTACCTGCCAGTAGCTTGCTGCCCCCGGGGCACTCAGAGTGACACAGCTCACCGGCGCCGGCAGCGACGCCGACCCGGTCAGGCCGGGTCGTCCAGGGCGCCCCGGATCCGGTCGATGACCGCCGCCTCGGCCGGGACCACCCCGTCGTGCGCCCGGGCGACCCGGTTCGCCGCGGTCAACACCACCGAGCGGTACGCGGCCACGTCCGCCGGGGACTTCTCCCGCAGGATGCGCACCGCCCGTTCGAGGGCCGGCAGCACCACCGACTCGATCTCCAGCTGGGAGTCGCGGGGCAGCCGAGGCAGTGGACCGCTGGTCAGCGCCTCCTTGACCACGCCGCTCGCGTCGGCCAGCGCGCCGGACGCGGCGGCGCTCTCCCGGATGACGCCCAACATCCCCGGGTCCGCGTTGGAGACCAGGAAGACGGCGCCGAACGCGCCCGTCTTGAGGGTCAGCCGTTCCTCGTCCGTCAACCGGTACTCCATGATCACGGAGTGTAGACGTACGGGGTGGTGGTGGTGACCGGGACGAGGCCGAGCCGCTGAAGGATCGGGCGGCTGTCCTCGGACGCGTCGACCTGCAACAGCGTCCGGCCACGCTGCTCGGCCAGCCGCGCCCGGTAGGTGACCAGCGCCCGGTAGATGCCCTTGCGACGCCACTGCGGCAGGGTGGAACCACCCCAGAGGGTGCCGAAACCGGTGTTCGGCGGGAAGCGCACCCATCCGGCGCTCACCACCGTCCCGCCCGCCTCGGCCACCACCACGGTGATCGAGTGCGGGTCGGCGTCGATCTCCTTGGCAAGCCCCCAGACGAGGTGCGAGCGGTCCTCCTGCCAGACCTCCTCCTCCATGACGGCGATCCGCTCCAGGTCGGCCCGGGAGGTCACCTCACGCAGGCGTACCCCCTCGGGGACGACCGGCAGCGCGGCCGCCAGGGGCGCGACCGGCCCGACCACCACGGTCTCCCGCTCCTGCGCCACGAAGCCGGCGGCGCGCAACCGGTCGGCCAGGTCCGCCGGCTCGTCGTGCCCGTTGAGCTTCCACTCCACCGACTCGCCGCGCTCGCGGAACAGCTCCACCTGCCGGGCGATCAGCTCGTCCAGCGCCTCGCCGGCCAACCCGCCCAGGTCGCGGTACGTGAGGAACCCACCCGCGTCGAGCCCGAAGATCCGGACCAGCGGCCCGTCCCGCTCCACCGTCACCCCGGCCGGGACCGGGTCCGGGATCTCCGGACGGAGCTGGTTGTCGTAGGCGGTGCGCAGCGTCATCACGTCAAGATCGGTCACTGGCTCAGGCTAAGCCGCAGGACAAGCGGATAATCTCCCAGCGTGTGGGAAGCGATCAGGCGGTGGTTCGACCCGTCGGGCCTGCGCTCGGTCGGCGAGCCACCCGACTACCGCTTCTCCCTGGCCAACGAACGGACCTTCCTGGCCTGGCTGCGCACCAGCCTGGCGCTGGTCGGCGGCGGGCTGGCCGCCGCGCAGTTCCTGCCGCCGCTGCCACTGCGCCACCTGCGGGAGGTGATCGCCGTCGCGCTGCTGCTGCTCGGCGGCGCCGTCGCGATCCGCGCGGTGGACCACTGGGCGCGCATCGAGCGGGCCATCCGGCTCGGCCAGGAGCTGCCCGCCTCCCGCTTCCCCGCGGTCCTCGCCCTCGCCGTCGGCGCCGGCGCGGTGCTGTTGGTGATCGCGGTGCTGGTGCGGGCCGTCGGCGCATCGTGACCGGCGGCCGGAGCGGGCCGGAGGGCCGCCCGGTGAGCGCCGGGCGCGACCCGGGGCTGCAACCGGAGCGGACCCGGCTCGCCTGGCGGCGCACCGCGCTCGCGCTGAGCCTGGTGACCGCGCTGGTCGTCCGACTGGGGTCGACCGGCGACCCGATCGATGCGCTGATCGCCGGCGTCGCCGTGCTGGTCTGGGGCGCCGCGCTCGTGCTCTGCTGGCCCCGGGGCACCGGTACGGGGCCGGCGTGCACCGGCGGCCCGGCTCTGCCCCTGGTCGCGCTGGCCACCGTCGGGCTCGCGCTGCTGGGTGTGCTGCTGCTGGTTCGCGGACTGTGGTGACGGGACGGGGTGCGCCATGATAGGCGTATGGTCCGGCTGTACGTACTCCTCTTCCTGGTGCAGATCGCCCTCGCCGTCTGCGCGCTGATCAGCTGTCTCTCCGCCGAGGAGGGCCAGATCCGCGCCCTGCCCCGGATCGCCTGGGTGCTGATCATCCTGTTCTTCCCGCTGGTGGGGTCCATCGCCTGGTTCGTCGCCGGCCGGGAGCCCAGCTCCGGCGCCCGCAGGACCTGGCCGGCCGGCAGCGGCTCCGCCGAGCGGTCGCGCCGCCCGGTCGCCCCGGACGACGACCCGGAGTTCCTCCGCTCCATGCAGGACCGCGCCCAGCAGCAGGACCAGGAGCTCTTCCGCCGCTGGGAGGAGGACCTGCGCCGGCGCGAGGACGACCTGCGCCGACGCGACGGCGAACCGCCGCGCGAGGGTGACCGACCGGAGGTGTGAGCCCGACTCCGGCCCCGCCGCGGGTCACACCCGGCGCTTGAGCCCCCGCACCGCCAACGGCGCGAAGATCACGGCGATGCCGGCGCCCCAGAGCAACGTCTGGAGCACCGGGCCGGCGACCGGACCGCCGACCAGGAGCCCGCGCAACGCGTCGGCCACCACGGTCACCGGGTTGACCTCCACCCAGTTCTGCAACCAGCCGGGCATCCGGTCGGTGGGCACGAAGATGTTGCTGGTGAAGGTCAGCGGGAAGATCACCATGAAGCCGAAGATCTGCACCTTGTCCGGCTCGCTCACCAGCACCCCGACCAGCACCGAGATCCAGGACGCGGCGAGCGTGAACGCCAGCAGCAGCGCGAACGCCCCGACCACCCCGAGCAGCCCGTTGCCGACCCGGAAGCCGAGGATCGCCCCGACGCCGAGCAGCAGCGCGATCGACCAGGCCTGCTTGACCGTGTCGGCGAGGATCCGGCCGGCCAGCGGCGCCCACCGGGCGATGGGCAGCGCCCGGAGCCGGTCGAAGACCCCCTTGGTGAGGTCGTTGTTCAGCCCGAACCCGGTCGTCATGGTGGCGAAGAGCGCGTTCTGCACCATGATGCCGGGCAGCATGAAGGTGAGGTACTCGCCGGAGGAGCCGGCGATGGCGGTGCCGAAGACATAGGTGAACAGCAGCACGAACATCACCGGCTGGATGCTCAGGTCGAGCAGCTCCATCGGGTTGTGCTTGATCTGCACCAGGCTGCGCCAGGCCAGCGTGAAGGTGTGCCGCAGCCCGGCGGCGGGGCTGAGCCGGCGGGCCGGGGCCAGCGGCGCGGGGACGGTGGCGGCGGTCATGCGGGGGTCCTTTCCAGGTCGGTGCCGGCCGGGGCGTCCTCGGCCCGGTGGCCGGTGAGGGAGAGAAAGACCTCGTCCAGGCTGGCGCCGCGCAGCGCCAGCTCGGCGACCGCGATCTCGGCCGCGTCGAGGCGGCTCACCACCGCGGGCAGCACACCGGGGTCGTTCACCGCGACGGTGACCGCGTTCTGGGCCACCTCGGGAGTCGCGCCGGACACCTCGCCCGCGATGGCGGTCACGGTGCCCAGGTCGGCGAGGTCGGTCGGCCGTACGGTGAGGGTCTGACCGCCGGTCTTGGCCTTCAGCTCCTCCGGCGTGCCCTGCGCGATCACCCGACCGTGGTCGACCACCGCGATCTCCCCGGCGAGCTGGTCGGCCTCCTCCAGGTACTGGGTGGTGAGCAGCACCGTCACCCCGTCGGAGACCAGGCCACGGACGATGTCCCACAGGTCGTTGCGGCTGCGCGGGTCCAGACCGGTCGTCGGTTCGTCGAGGAAGAGCACCTGCGGCCGGCCGACCAGGCTGGCGGCGAGATCCAGTCGGCGCCGCATACCGCCGGAGAAGGTCTTGGCGGCCCGGTCGGCGGCGTCGCTGAGCTGGAAGTCGGCGAGCAGCTGACGGGCGCGCTGCTTGGCGTCGGCCCGGCTCAGCCCGAGCAGGCGGCCGATCAGCAGCAGGTTCTCCGCGCCGGTCAGGGTCTCGTCGACCGAGGCGTACTGGCCGGTCAGGCCGATCAGCTGGCGTACCCGATGGGCGTCGCGGACGACGTCGAAGCCACCCACCGTGGCGTGCCCCTCGTCGGCGCGCAGCAGGGTGGCGAGCACCCGCACCGCGGTGGTCTTGCCGGCGCCGTTCGGCCCGAGCAGGCCGAAGACGGTCCCGGTCGGGACCGCCAGATCAACTCCGGCGAGGGCGGTGGTGGGGCCGAAACGCCGCACCAGACCCTCGGCCCGAATCGCGTGGTCCATCGCAACTCCTGTCGTCTCCGGTGGCGACACCACCATGGGCGACAGGGCTGACATCCCGCCGATCCCGGGCTGACGTTACGACGACCGGCGCGGAGATTCCGCTGATTTAGCTGCGGGAAGACGCCGCGCCGCCGCCCGGTGGGGGCGACGGCGCGGCGGCGGGTGCGACTCAGGCCAGGTTCGACGAGCGGGGGTACGCGTCGGTCGGGTCGGTGAGCACGTTGACCAGGTACGGCACTCCGGCGTCGAACGCGCGTTGCAGGGCCGGCCCCAGGTCGGCGGCCTTGGCGACCGTCTCCCCCGCGCCACCGAGCGCGCTGACCACCGTGTCGTAGCGCAGCTCCGGCTGAAGGTCGGCGGCGACGTCGTAGCCGTACATGGCCCGCATCGGGTGCTTCTCCAGACCCCAGATGCCGTTGTTGCCGACGACGATCACCACCGGCAGCTTCTGGCGGACCAGCGACTCGACGTCCATCAGCGAGAAGCCCGCCGCGCCGTCGCCCATCAGCACACAGATCTGCCGGTCCGGGTGGCTGACCCGGGCGCCCATCGCGTAGCCCATGCCGGTGCCCAGGCAGCCGTACGGGCCCGGGTCCAGCCAGGTGCCGGGCTGGGCCGGCTCCAGGTACCGCCCGGCGTACGAGACGAAGTCACCGCCGTCGCCGATGGTGATCGCGTCGCGGGCCAGCACCCGGCGCAGCTCGCCGTAGATGCGCGCCGGCCGGATCGGGTCGGTCTCGGCGGCCATCTCCGCCGCGTCGCGGGCGCGGGCGGCGTCCTCGGCGGTACGCAGGTCGGCGATCCAGCCGCTGTGGTCGGCCCGGTCACCGGGGTGGTCGGCCAGCGCGGAGAGGATCAGGCGCAGGTCGCCGGCGGGGGCGGCGGCCGGCTGGACGTGCCCGGCGCGCTGGCTGGGCGCGTCGACGATGTGCACGACCTTCGCGTCGCCGAAGTCACCGAAGCTGAGCCGGAAGTCCAGCGGGGTGCCGACCACCACGACCACGTCGGCGCCGGAGAGCGCGGCCCGGCGGGCCTTGGCGAAGGCGAGCGGGTGCTCGGGAGGGAGCGAGCCGCGGCCCATGCCGTTGGTGAAGACCGGCACCTGCAACGTCTCGGCGGCCTCGCGCAGCGCGGCGACCGCGTCGCCGGCGTACACGTCGGAGCCGGCGATGATGACCGGTCGCTGCGCCCCGGCGATCAGCGTGGCGGCCCGGGAGACCTCCTCCGGGTCCGGCTCGACCGGGTCGACGCCGGTCGGGGCGGGAAGGTCGGCCTCGGCGACCGAGAAGACCGTCTCCAACGGGAAGTCGAGGAAGGCCGGCCCGCGGTGCGGGGTGAGCGCCGCCGTGAGCGCCGCGCCCACCGCGCGCGGAATGTCGTCGGTGCTGAACACCGTCTCGGCGTGCTTGGTGACCGGCGCGACCAGCGGCAGGTGGTCCATCTCCTGGAGGCTGCCCGAGCCCCAGCGGAAGGCGGGCGCGCGGCCCCCGAGCACCAGCACCGGGGAGGCGTTGAAGAAGGCGCTGGTCATGCCGGAGATGCCGTTGGTGACGCCGGGGCCGGCGGTGAGCACGGCGAGACCGGGGCGGCGCTGGAGCTTGGCCACCGCCTCGGCGGCGAAGACGGCGGACTGCTCGTGGCGCACGTCGTAGATCGGGAAGTCGGTCTTGTGCGCGGCGTCGTAGAGCGGGAAGACGTGCCCGCCGGAGAGTGTGAACATCTCCCGTACGCCGTGCGCCCGCAGTGCCGCGAGCGCCAGCTCTCCGCCGTGACCTTCGACCCGCTCCGTCATCGCCACTACCCTTCGTCGCTTCGAACCGGAGGCCCACGCTACTGGCCGGTAGGCAGAATGTGAACCGTTCTCGGCTCACCGTCGGGCCGGCGGCACCGGCCGCCGGCCCGGGCCGGTCAGCGACCCGTGAAGCCCGGCTTTCGCTTCTCCACGAAGGCCGCCATGCCCTCGCGCCGGTCGTCGGTGGCGAACAGCGCCGCGAAGAGCTGACTCTCCCAGGCCAGGCCCGAGTTCAGGTCCATGTCCAGGCCGCCGTCGACCGCCAGCTTCGCCGCCCGCAGCGCCTGCACCGGCCCGTTCAGGTACGGCGTCACCAGCGCGACCGCCGCCTCGTAGACCTCGGCGGCCGGGACGACCCGGTCGGCCAGGCCGATCCGCAGCGCCTCCTGCGCGTCCACCATCCGCCCGGACATGATCAGATCCTTGGCGCGGGCCGGGCCGACCAGCCGGGCCAGCCGCTGGGTGCCGCCGGCACCGGGGATGATGCCCAGCTTGATCTCCGGCTGACCGAGCTTGGCGTCCTCGGCCACCACCCGCCAGTCACAGGCCAGCGCCAGCTCGCAGCCGCCGCCGAGGGCGTACCCGGTGATCGCGGCGACCACCGGCTTGGGGATCCGGGCGATCGCGCCGAGCGCGCTGGACAGGTTTGCGGCCCGGTCCGCCATGTCCACGTAGGACATCTCCGCCATCTGCTTGATGTCCGCGCCGGCGGCGAAGACCTTCTCCCCGCCGTACACGATGACGGCGCGGACCTCGGGGTCGGCGGTCGCCGCCGCGGCGGCGCCGCGCAACTCCTCCTGCACCTGGGTGTTGAGCGCGTTCATCGGCGGCCGCTCCAGCCGGATGGTGCCGATGCCGTCCTTAGTCTCCAGCCGAACGAACTCGCCCACGCTGCCCTCACTTCCTCGTCGAAGTCGCGTGCCAACCTTACGACCCGGCTCGTTGGGGTAAGTAGTCTGGTGTCAGCCCCGCGGGCGGGAGTCCAGCCATGATCACCTATTACGACGACCGGTCGGTGCAGGTCACCTCCACCGCCGTCCGAGTGGACGGCCGCAGCTACGCGCTCGCCGACATCACCATGGTCTGGCACCGCCGGGGCAGCCGTTCCTGGCGAGTCCTCGTCGGGCGGGGCGCGATCGGCGCCGCGCTGGCCGGTCCGTTGGTCGCGGCCGTGCTCGGCATCGGCGTGGCCGTCTGGCTGCACCGCTCGACCACCGTGACGATCGCGATCGTCGGCGCGTCGGTGCTGGTGGGGCTGGCCGTCGGCCCGGTCGCCGACTTCCTCTTCGAACACCTGGACCGCTCGTACGCCCGGGGCAGCCGGCAACTGGAGATCTGGGCGCGCTGGCGCGGTCAGCCGGTGCGGCTGCTGCGCACCGGCGACGCGCTGCGTTTCGGTCAGATCTACCGGGCGGTGCAGCGCGCGGTCGAGCGCAGCCAGCCGGCCCGCCCGGCCACCCGCCGCTAGCGCCGACGCCCGCACCGTCGCCCACCGCCGGGTTGCCTGCCGGTGGTTAGGCTTAGTGATGGTCCTCTATTACCGGGACGACGCGGTGCAGGTGACCTCCGAGTCGATCCGGGCGGGCGGTCACGTGGTCGCCCTCTCCGACGTGACGTACGTCTGGCACGCGCGCGGCCCGAAGACCCTCGCGGTACGCGGTCGCGTGCTCGGTCGCGGTGTCCTCGTCCTGCTGCTCTCGCTGCCGCCGCTGGTGGCGCTGGTCTGTGTGCTCTCGCTGGCCTACACGGCGCAGGACCGGGGCAACTGGAAGATGGCGCTGATCATCCTCGCCGCCTGCGCGGTGGGGGCGCTGGCGTTGACCCCGTTCCTCGAGATCCCCCTCGGCTGGCTGGACCGCTCCTACGAGCGCGGCAGCCACGTGCACGAGCTGTGGGTGCAGCACCACGGCCGGGAGCAACTGCTGCTGCGCACCCCGGATGCGCTACGGTTCGGGCAGATCTACCGGGCCGTCCAGCGCGCCGTCGAGCAGCAGGGGGACCATCGATGACCACCGGCAGCGGCGAGGCCGCCGCACTGGCCGGGCTGCTCGCCGCGGCCGGCGTCACCCACCTACTGCGCCCCGGCGTCTACGACCCGATCGTGCCGCGCGCGTTGCCCGGTCCCGCCCGGTTCTGGACGTACGCCAGCGGCATCGCCGAACTGGCGGTGGCGGCGGCCGTGGCGAATCCGGCCACTCGACGGGCCGGCGGTCGGGCCGCCGCGGCCCTCTTCGTCGCCGTGTTGCCGGCGAACGTGAAGATGGCGGCGGACTGGCGGCACCGACGTCCGGCGAAGCGGGCGATCGCCTACGGGCGGGTGCCGATGCAGGCGCCGCTGATCTGGTGGGCGCTGCGCGTCGCCCGCGCCGCCCGGTAGTCAGCTCAGCGGCAGCGTGGTGGCGATCGGCCAGCCCACCAGGGCCGCGCCCACCAGGGCCGGAAGAGCGTCCGGGCGGTTGTGGTGCGGCCGGCGCACACTTGACCACATGGCGATTCCCCTCCCCACACCCACCGCGATGGTCGGCCTGACCCGCTCCGCTCTCGACCAGGCGCTCGGCTCGGCCGCCTCGTTCGCCGCCGTGCCGGCCCGCGCGTTCGCGGTGCTGGACGGGGTGGAGGCGCTGCTGGCCCGGATCAACGGCGTCGTCGATCGGATCGAGACGACGCTGGACCGGACCGACCAGGTGCTCACCGACGCCGAGACGGCGGTCCGCGAGGTGGCCGTGATCAGCGCCGCCGCGACCACCGCCATCGACACCGCCACCGAGGTGGCGACGGCCGCGGCCGTCGTGCTCCGGGAGGCCGATCAGGTCGCCCGCCGGGCCGGCACGGTGGTCGCGGAGGCCGAGACGGTCGCCGGCCGGGCCGCGGCCACCGTGGGCACCGCTTCCGAGGCGGCGGCCACGGCGGCCGAGTTGCTGGCGGCATACGAGCCGGCGCTGCGGCGGGCCGCGCCGATGGCGGAGCGGTTCGTCGGGGAGCTGAGCCACGAGGAGGTGACCGCGGCGATCCGCCTGATCGACGAGTTGCCCAAGCTCAAGCAGCACCTGACGGCGGACATCCTGCCGATCCTGGCCACCCTGGACCGGGTCGGGCCCGACCTGCACGACCTGCTCGACGTCACCCGCGACCTCAAGCTCGCCGTCGCCGGCATCCCCGGCCTCGGCATGCTGCGCCGGCGGGGCGAGAAGCTCAGCGACGACCTGGTCGGCTGAGCCCTCGCCGGCCCGCCCGTCCGCAGCCCGGTCAGCGGCCGGGTGATGCGGACCTCGCCGTCGGCGTACCGGCGGGCCTTCCGCACCGGGGCGGCGGCCGACCGGCCGGCGTAGCGTGGGTGGGATCAGCCCGGGAGGTACAGCTCGTCGATTTCGGCGCGGCGGGGCAGCGCCACCGAGGCGCCGAGCCGGCGGACGCAGGCCGCGCCGGCCGCCGACGCCCAACGCACCGCGTCGACCAGGTCCCGCCCCTCGCCCCAGCCGACGGCCAGCGCGGCGGTGAACGCGTCGCCGGCCGCGGTGGAGTCGACCACGTCGACCCGGACGGCCGGCACGTGCACCTCGCTGCCCTCCCGGTCGACGTACCAGGCGCCCTCGCCACCGAGGGTGAGCACGGCGCGGGGCACCAGGTCGAGCAGCGCCCGTGGCTCCTCCCGACCCCGACCGGTGAACGTCTGCGCCTCACCCTCGTTGACGACGAGCACGTCCACGGCGTCGAGCAGCTCCGGTGGCAGATCCCGGGCCGGCGCGGCGTTCAGGATGACCCGGGTGCCGGCGGCGCGGGCCGCCACCGCCGCGGCGGCCACCGTCTGCACCGGGATCTCCAGCTGGGCGACCAGCACGTCCGCCCCGCGCACCGTGGCCAACTCCTCCTCGGTGAGACCGGTCAGCGCGTCGTTCGCGCCGGGGGTCACCACAATGGCGTTCTCCCCCTGCGCGTTGACCATCACCAGGGCCACCCCGGAGGCGCCGTAGACCACCCGCAGCTGGCCGGTGTCCACGCCGGCCGCGGTGATCCGGGCCTTGAGGGTGACGCCGAACGCGTCGGAGCCGATCGCGCCGAGGAACGCGCTGGAGGCGCCGGCCCTGGCCGCGGCGACCGCCTGGTTGGCGCCCTTGCCGCCGGGCACCATCACGAAGTCGGTGCCGAGCATGGTCTGGCCCGGCCGGGGCAGCGCGGGCGCCATGGCGACCAGGTCCATGTTGGCGCTGCCCACCACGACCACCCGGGTCTGTGGCACGGTCACCTCCCGGTCCGTCGCGCGCTCAGGCGGCGCGGGCGGTGTAACGGTCGCCGGACCGCTCGACCACCAGCGGCAGGCCGAAGGTCTTGGAGAGGTTGTCGCCGGTCAGCGTCTCGGCGAGCAGGCCCTGCGCGACAACCCCGCCCTCGCGCAGCAGCAGCGCGTGGGTGAACCCCGGCGGGATCTCCTCCACGTGGTGGGTGACCAGCACCAGGGCCGGGGCGTCCGGGTCGTACGCCAGCTCGGCCAGCCGGGCCACGAGGTCCTCCCGCCCACCCAGGTCGAGCCCGGCGGCGGGTTCGTCGAGCAGCAGCAGCTCCGGGTCGGTCATCAGCGCGCGGGCGATCTGCACCCGCTTGCGCTCACCCTCGGAGAGGGTGCCGTAGCGGCGCTCGGCGAGGCCGCCGATGCCGAGCTGGCTCAGCAGGGCCCGCGCCCGCGCCTCGTCGCCGCGGTCGTAGCTCTCCCGCCAGCGGCCGACCACCGACCAGGCGGCGGTCACCACGACGTCGCTGACCCGCTCGTCGGCGGGCACCCGCTCGGCGAGCGCGGCGGTGGAGAGCCCGATCCGGGTACGCAGCTCGTTGACGTCGGTGCGGCCGATCCGCTCACCGAGCACGTGCGCGACACCGGTGGTGGGGTGCAGCCGGCCGGCGGCGAGGTTGAGCAGGGTGGTCTTGCCGGCCCCGTTCGGGCCGAGCACCACCCAGCGCTCGTCCAGCTCGACCCGCCAGGTCAGGTCCTGCAGCAGGGCGGTGCCGGACCGGCGTACGCCGACGCTGTCGAGGCTGACCACCAGATCCGGGTCCACGGGTGCGGCGGAAGGCGCGGCGCTGGCAGCGTCGGGGATCAGGTCACCAGTCACCCGACCATCCAACCACGCACCGCCGGGGCGCCCCCCACGGGCGGCGCCCCGGTCATAGGGTGAAGCGCCGTGTCGTTGATCACCACACCCGGAGGACGGCCCATGCCCCGTCGAGGTACGGAGCCGCGCGGATGAGCGCGGTCATCGAGATCGAGGGTCTGCGCAAGACCTTCCACAGTCTGCGGAACGGCCGGCGGGTCGCGGTCGACGGGTTCGACCTGCTGGTCGAGGCGGGTCAGGTCCACGGGTTCCTGGGCCCGAACGGCTCGGGCAAGACCACCACCCTGCGTGCCCTGCTCGGGCTGGTCCGGGCCGACGGCGGGCGGATGAGCGTGCTCGGTGAGCCGTCGCCACAGCTGCTGCCCCGGGTGGCCGGTCGGATCGGCGCCATCGTGGAGAGCCCGCAGTTCTTCGGCAACTTCACCGGGTACCGGACGCTGCGGCTGCTGGCCCGGGCTGGCGGGGTGCCGATCGCGCGGGTGGACGAGGTGCTGGAGACGGTGGGGCTGCGCGACCGGGGCGACGAGCGGGTGAAGGGCTACTCGCTGGGCATGAAGCAGCGCCTCGCGGTGGCGTCCGCGCTGCTGAAGGACCCGCAGCTGCTCATCCTGGACGAGCCGGCGAACGGGCTGGACCCGGCCGGTATCCGGGAGATGCGGGACCTGATGCGGTCGCTGGCGGCGGCCGGCGTGACGGTGCTGGTGTCGAGTCACATCCTGGGCGAGATCCAGCTGATCTGCGACCACGTCACGATCATCTCGCGGGGCCGGCGGGTGGCGAGCGGCCGGGTGGACGAGGTGCTGGCCGGCCACGACCGGCACGAGTTCCTGGTCCGGGTGGCCGAGCCGGAGCGCGCCGTTGAGCTGCTGCACGAGGCCGAGTTGACGGCGAGCGTGGACGGTGCGGCGCTGGTGGTGGGCGGGGTGACCGACCCGACGGTGATCAGCCGGGTGCTCGGGGAGCAGGGGCTGTGGGTGGACGAGCTGACCCCGCTGCGGCCGGATCTGGAGAGCGTCTTCCTGGAGCTGACCGGCGCCGGCGGGCATCCGTCGGTGCCCCGGCAGGTCGACGACGCGGGGCTGCCGGCCGGTGCGGGCGATGCGCAGATCGATCTCGACGTACGGGGAGTGGACGCGTGAACCTGGTCCGTGCCGAGTTGGAGCGGCTGTCCGCGCGCCGCTTCGTGCAGCTCATGGTCGTCCTGCTGGTGCTGGCGTTCGGTGTCACCGCGGCGACCACCCTGGCCGGCTCGCACCGGCCGAGTGCGGAGGAGCTGAGCTCTGCCCGGAGCCAGGCCGCCGAGGCCCGGCAGAGCATGGAGGACACCTTCCAGCAGTGCCTGGCCCGACAGAACGGCACGCTCCCGTCGAGCGACAGCGAGCAGTACTTCCCCTCCGACTGCTCGCAGATCGACCCGACGCTGAAGGAACGGCTGCCGATCGCCGCCGACTTCCTCCCCGGGGTGTTCAGCTTCGCCCAGCAGGCACGCCCGCTGCTCTACTTCCTCATCGCGTTCCTGGTGCTGTTCGGGTTCCTGGTCGGCGCCTCCTACGTCGGCGCCGACCTGAACTCCGGCGGCGTGGTGAACCTGCTGCTCTGGCGACCGCGCCGGATGACGGTGCTCGGCGCGAAGCTGGGCACTCTCCTCGGCACGGTGCTGGCGCTGGCCCTGGTGGCCTCGGCGTTCTACCTGGCCACGTTCTGGGTGATCGGGCAGACCGCCGGGCTGGCCGGCGAGCTGGGCGGTGAGTTCTGGCGCGACCTCGGCGCGGTGCACGGCCGCGGCGTGGTGCTGGTGCTGCTGGCCAGCGCGCTGGGCTTCGCCATCGCCACGCTGGGCCGGCACACCTCGGCGGCGCTCGGCGCGGTGGCCGCGTACGCGGTGGTCTGGGAGCTGGGCGCCCGGCTGGTGCTGGAGATCGTCGACGCCCGCCGCCCGGACCGGCTGATGCTCTCCAGCCACATCGGGGCGTGGCTCAGCGGTGAGGCGCGGTTCTACGACAGCCGGCTCTGCACCGGCACCGAAACGGGCATGTACTGCGACGGGTTCTATTCGCTGACCTGGGCGCCGGCCCTGGTGGTGCTGCTCGTGCTCACCGGCGGGCTGACCGCGGCGGCGTTCGCCGTGTTCCGTCGCCGCGACCTGATCTGAGTCGCGGGCCCGGGTCGCCCGCCCTGGTGCGGGCGGCCCGGGACACCGGAGCGGCTGCGGCAAGAGCTTGCAGCATGCCGGCCGGCGATGAAATATTCCTTCACATGACCGCGCCAGCGGGCTCAGCCGACGGTCGAGCCGAACACCTCGTCGCGGACGGCGTCCAGTGCGGTGCGCAGCGCACCGCGCAGGATCGGCTCCTCGGTCAGCCCGGTGGGCACCACGCGGGGCCGCACCAGGGTGATCGCCGCCACCTCCTGCTGCACCCGGTCGGCGAGTGCCGCGCCGCCGGCCTGGCCGACCTCGCCGGCGAGCACCACCAGCGGCGGGTCGAGCACGACGCAGGTGCTGGCAACGCCGAGCGCGAGCCGGCGGGCCAGCTCGTCGAGCATCGGCGCGCCGGCGTCGCCGTCCGCCACGGCCGCGCGCACCGCCTCGGCGGCGTCGGTGGCCCGGTAGCCGTGCTCGCGGGCCACCGCGCGCACCGAATCACCACCGATCAACTGCTGGAAGGCCGGCTTGGCGCGACGGGACACGTCACGCGGGATGGGCGCGCCGGGCACGGGCAGGTAGCCGATCTCACCGGCGGCGCCGCTGCTGCCGTGGTGCAGCCGCCCACCCAGCATGATCGCCAGACCGACGCCGGCGCCCACCCAGACCAGCACGAAGTCGGCCAGCCCCTGCGCGGCGCCGGACTGCGCCTCGGCCACCGCCGCCAGGTTGACGTCGTTCTCGAAGACCACCGGGGTGTGCAGGTCGTCGCGCAGCGCGGCGAGCAGGCCGCTGTGCCAGCGCGGCAGGTTGAAGGCGAAGGTGATGTCGCCGGTGTGCGGGTCGACCAGGCCGGGCGTGCCGAGCACGATCCGCCGTACGCTGCTCAGCTGCGCCTGGGCACTGCTCGCGGCCTGCACCACGGCGTTGTGCACCACGCCCACCGGGTCGTCCGTGTCCCGGGTGGACTGTTCCACCCGGCCGATCACGGCGCCGGTGATGTCGGCGCAGGCGGCCACCACCCGGTCCGGTCCGACGTCGACGCCGACCACGTGGGCGCTGCCTGGGCGCACCGCGTAGAGCTGGGCGTTCGGTCCGCGCCCGCCGGCCTGCTCGCCGACCCGGGTGACCAGGCCACGCTCCTCCAGCCGCTCGACCAGCTGGGAGGCGGTGACCTTGGACAGCCCGGTCAGCTCGCCGAGCCGGGCCCGGGTCAGCGGCCCACGCTCGAGCAGCAGTTCCAGCGCGGCACGGTCGTTGAGCGCCCGCAACAGGCGGGGGGTGCCGGGCAGCCGGGTCGCACTCATGCCACGTCCTCTAGTTTTAGTAAACTTTGCTAACTGTAAACCGACCTGCGAACGGGTAGCCGTAGCGTATCGGCCACCCGGAGGCGGAGCGCTCGGCCGACCCGGCAGGGCGAGCACCACCGCCGGTAGGACGTTCGTACCCGTGGGTACCGAAGGGGGAAGATCACGTGGGGCTCGATCCAGGACTGCGCCGGCTCGCGCTCGGCACGCTGCTCGCCGCGTACCCGGGACCGGTCCCGCCGGACTGGGCCGTCGACCTGGTAGCCGAGGGACTGGCCGGGCACACCCTGTTCGGCACCAACGTGCACCACCCGTCCCAGGTGGCGGCGAGCACCGCCGCGCTGCGCGCCGGCCGGGCGGACGTGCTGATCGCCATCGACGAGGAGGGCGGCGACGTGACCCGGCTGGCCCACGCCACCGGCAGCCCGTACCCCGGCAACGCCGCCCTCGGCGCGATCGGCGACGTGGCGCTCACCCGGCGGGTCTACCAGGCGATCGGCGCCGAACTGGCGGCCCTCGGCATCACCGTCAACCTCGCCCCGACGGTGGACGTGAACTCCGCCGACGACAACCCGGTGATCGGCACCCGCTCGTTCGGCGCGGACCCGGTGCGGGTGGCCGCCCACTCGGCCGCCGCCGTGGCCGGCCTGCAGGCCGCCGGCGTCGCCGCCTGCGCCAAGCACTTCCCCGGCCACGGCGCCACCGTCACCGACTCCCACCACGAGCTGCCCACCGTGGACGTTCCGCTGAGCCTGCTGCGCCAGCGGGACCTGCCGCCGTTCGCCGCGGTCGTAGCCGCCGGGGGGCGCGCGGTGATGACCGCGCACATCCGGGTGCCCGCGCTGACCGGCACCGGCCCGGCCACCTTCAGCCGGGCCGTCCTGGTCGACCTGCTGCGCACCGAGTACGGCTTCACCGGCGCCGTCATCACCGACGCGTTGGAGATGAAGGGCGCGGCGGTGGCCGCCGGCGGTGTCGGGCCGGCCGCGGTCCGTGCCCTGGCCGCCGGCGCGGACCTGCTGTGCATCGGCGCGAAGGTCGACGCCGAGCTGGTCGAGCACGTGGCCGCCGAGATCGTCGACGCGCTCACCGACGGCCGGCTGGCGACCGCCCGGGTCGAGGAGGCGGCCGGTCGCGCCGCCGCGCTCGCGGCCTGGACCCGGAGCGCCGTCGAGTCGCCGGCCACCGCCGACACCGAGCTGGGGTACGCGGCGGCGCGCCGGGCGATCCGGGTGGACGGCGTGCTCACCGGCCTGGACCGGCCCCTGGTGGTGCAGCTGCACACCGAGTCCACCATCGCCGAGGGGCGGGTGCCCTGGGGCCTCGGCCCGCACCTGGACGGCGTGCAGGAGATCCGGGTGATCGCCGCCGAAACCGACCAGGCGACGCTGCGCGGGCTGGCCGGTGACCGGCCGATCGTGCTGGTCGGGCGGCACCTGCATCGGCTGCCCGGCGGCCCGGAGCTGATCGCCGGCCTGGCCGCGCAGCACCCGGTGACCGTGGTGGAGATGGGCTGGCCCGCGCAGTGGCGCCCGGCCGGCGTACGCGCCTTCGTCACCACGTACGGCGCGAGCCACGCCAACGGCCGGGCGGCGGCGGAGGCGCTGGGCCTGGCGGGCTGAGCCGACCCATCCGCACTCTGTGTCACCACCCCTCGCCGATCACCCAATGGGCTCCGATCCAGGTCAAGTCCGCTATTCGACACTCCGAACCGACAGCTCGCACCTTGCACCGAGCCTGTTCGATACGTAGCGTGATCGGCACGTACCGGCCCGTTCACCACACGGTCGGTCACCGGAGAACCGGGACCTGGGGGAAGGTTGCGGACCGTGGATCCGGCCCGGGATCCACGGTCCGCGCCCTGCGACGCGGTCTCAGCGTTGCGCGGGCACCCGTGCCGGCTCGGCGATCCGCTCGTCGGCCGCGGTGCCGTCCGCCGGGCCGTCGTGCGCGGCGTCCTCGTCCAGCATGGTGGCCTCGTCGAACGGGTCGTCACCGCGCAGCACCTGCGCTGCCCGGTCCCGATCGAAGCCGCCGGTCCAGGTGCCGACCAGCACGGTGGCCACCGCGTTGCCGGCGAAGTTGGTGAGCGCCCGCGCCTCGGACATGAACCGGTCGATCCCGACGATCAGCCCGACCCCGTCGACCAGCTCGGGCTTGTGTGACTGGAGGCCACCGGCGAGGGTCGCCAGACCAGCGCCGGTGACCCCGGCGGCGCCCTTCGACGCAATGATCATGAAGAGCAGCAGCGACACCTGCTCGCCGATCGACAGCGGCTTGCCCAGCGCGTCGGCGATGAACAGCGACGCCATCGTCAGGTAGATGGCCGTGCCGTCCAGGTTGAACGAGTACCCGGTGGGCACCGTGATGCCGACCACCGGCCTGCTCACGCCGACGTGCTCCATCTTCGCGATGAGCCGCGGCAGCGCGGACTCCGACGACGAGGTCGAGACGATCAGCAGGAACTCACGGCCCAGGTAGCGCAGCAGCGAGAAGATCGAGATCCGCGCGACGAACCAGAGCAGCGCGCCGAGCACCACCAGCACGAAGATCAGACAGGTGGCGTAGAAGCCCAGCATGATCTGCGCGAGGCTCTTCAACGCGTCCACCCCGGTCGCACCGACCACCGCCGCGATCGCGCCGAACGCGCCGATCGGCGCCAGCCACATGATCATGGCAAGGACCTTGAACACCACCCGCTGGAGTACGCCGATCGCGGCGATCACCGGCTCTCCCCGCCGGCCCAGGCTCTGCACGGCGAAGCCGACCAGCAGCGCGACCAGCAGCGCCTGGAGCACGTCGCCCTCGGTCAGCGCGGAGAACAGCGTGGTCGGGATGATGCCGAGCAGGAAGTCGGCCGTCCCCTCCGCCTCCCCCTCGGCGGCCTTCTGGCCGGCGCCGGCCAGGGCGTCGTTGAGCTGGAGCCCGGATCCGGGGTGGATGAGGTTGCCGACCACCAGGCCGATGGCGAGCGCGACGGTCGACATCAGCAGGAAGTACCCGAGGGCGAGCCCGCCGACCTTGCCCACCTGTGCGGCCCGGCGGACCGAGCCGACGCCGAGCACGATTGTGCAGAAGATGACCGGGCCGATCATCATCTTGATCAGCGCCACGAAGCCGGTGCCCAGTGGGGCCAGGGACTTCCCGACGTCCGGCCAGAGGAAGCCGACCGCGATGCCGGCCAGCACGGCCAGGATCACGGCCAGGTAGAGGAAACGGGTGCGGTCCGGGCGCCGGGCCGGCTGCGCCACCGGATCGGCACCGGGTGGATGGCCGTCACCGGGCGGAGTCGCGGCGGTGGTGCCGGAGGCGGGCACGGGATCCGTTTCGGGTGCCGGTTTCGCTGCCATGCCGGCACCCCTACCCAGCCTGGTCGACGGTCACACGGACGGCCGCTCAGCGCGGATAGACCCCGTACGCCCGCCAGCCCCGGTCCGGGAAGCCGGCCGCCTCCGCGACCTGGGCCGAGGCGTGGTTGTCCCGCTCGTGCAGGTAGGTGGGCACCGCGCCCTCGTCGAGCACCCGCCGGGCCGCCTGCGCCACCAGCCGGCGGGCGAGGCCGCGACCGCGAGCGGCGGGCACGGTGCCGACGGCCAGCTCGCGCCCGTACGCGTCGTGCCGCTTTATCCCGGCTCCGGCCAGGTAGTTGCCGTCCGCGTCGCGGACCACCAGCACCGACCGGTCGAACAGCCGCAGCCACGGCGGCAGTCCCGGGGCCGTGGGCTCGGTCCACTCCCCCACGTCCGGTAGCGGCGCGGGGGCCAGGGTCCACCGGAAGGGTCCGTCGTGCACGCACCAGTCCGGCAGCCCGACAGCCTCCGGCAGCGCCGGAAGCAGCCGCTCCGGCGTACGCCGGACCAGCTCGCGGATCGCCGCCAACCGGTCCGGCGGCACGGAGAGCACGGCGCTCTGGCCGGTGTCCACGGCGAGCGCCGGGCGCAGCCGGCCGTCCCAGGCGGGTTTGGCCCGCCGGTGCGAGGCGACCACGTGCAGCCCCGGCCCGGCGGGCCACTGGCCCAGCCAGGTGGCCAGGTGCAGCTGGAGCCGCCGGTCGAGCATGGACACCTCCCCGTCAGCCGGCCCGTCGTGGATCACCGTACGCGCGGCGACCCCGACGGGCGGACGATACGGCAGGGCCGAAACGGGCTACGACGCCGTTGACGCCCCGGGGTGATGCCCGCCGTGGTGGTGCTGGTGCACCGCCGCGTGCCCCCTCCCACGGACGATCAGGGCCCGGTTCACCGGCACCGTGACCACAAAGGCCACCGCCAACGCACCGACCAGGCTGCCCCAGAACAGGGGGTCGGCGAGGCCGGCCCGCATGGCGCCCGGCACGGCGAGCATGACGCCGTTGTCCACCAGCTCCATCACCGCGATGCTGACCGTGTCGGCGACCAGGGCCACCCGGATCGCCTGCGCCAACGGCAGGCCGGAACGGAGCACCGGGCGAACCGTCAGGGCGTAGCCGAAGACGAACGCCAGCGCGACCGCGAGGGCGATGGTGGCCAGGTCGGACCAGCCCAGCGCGGTGCCGATGACCATGCCGAGCACCTCGCCGATGGCGCAGCCGGTGAGGCAGTGCAGGGTCGCGGCGATGGCCAGTCGGGTGGGATTCGCGTTTTCCATGCCCCGCAGCCTATACCCCCTAGGGGTATCTGATCCAGCGATGCGGATCACTTCTCCGCCACGCCCCGGAACCGGACGAACCGATCGACCGTCATAGGTATTTCCATACATGGACACCTTTGTTTGGGACGGTAAGGTCATGCCGATTCAGCCGAACGACCGCCACCACCAGGACCCCGAGCGACTCTGGCGGGCAACGGAGCCCGCCGACCGCTTTCCGGCCCAGCCGCGCTACCGCGGGACCCGCACGACGGGAGGCCCGGATGCATTGTCCTGGTCGGAGCTGAACAAGCTGCCGGCCGGTAGTTCCGCCCAACTGGGCCTCAACACCCGCTGACCCGGCGGCACCGGTCACGACACACCCGGGCTGTCCAACGCGGGCTTTCGCACACCTGTCGGGTAACTTCTTCTGGTCCGAAATCCGGCCTACGACAGGAGAAGCTCCGCGCATGGGCAAGAAGACGATCCACGTCTCCGACTTCACCGGCACGGTCCTGCAGGACGACGACGAGGTGGTCCGCATCGTCGTCCTGGAGCACCCGGACCTGGTCGCCGGGCCCGTGCAACTGGACGCCACCCCGGCCGAGGTGGAGAACATCGACGACGCCGCGCTGGACGTGGCGGTGGTCGAGATCCACGACAAACACGGCGGTGGCGAGCCGCGCCGGGTGGTGCTGACCGCCAGCGAGTTCGACGCGATGGCCACCGACGTGCCGATGGCGCAGCTGCTGAAGACGGCCGAGCGGGTCCGCCCGCCGAAGGCCCGCAAGAGCGCCGAGAAGATCGACTACGGCACGCTGGAACACGCCGGCAAGCCGCACCGGGGACGGGTCACCGAGGAGGAAGCCCGACTGGTACGCGAGCAGCTCGACGAGGTCAACAAGCGCCTCGCCGACGCGGGCGTGCGCCAGATCGATCCAGCCGATCCGGAGCACGCCCTGCGTTACGGCTTCCCGACGCCCTGACCTCGGGAGGTCACTTCTTCGCGACGGCCGCGGCGAGGGCGGCGGACAGGTCAGCCTCGACCGCCGCCTTCTCCAGGCCGAGGTTGGTGAGCACGCCGGCGCCGTCCTCCTGCTCCAGCAGGGCGAGCAGGATGTGCTCGGTGCCGATGTAGTTGTGCCCGAGCCGCAGCGCCTCCCGGAAGGTCAGCTCCAGCGCCTTCTTGCCGCGCGCGTCGTACGGAATGAGGTCCGGGACCTGGTCGGCCGGCGGCGGCAGGGCGGCGCCCACCGCCTCGCGTACCGCCTCGGGGGACGCACCTCGACCGGCCATCACCTTGGCGGCCAGCCCCTCCGGCTCGGCGAGCAGGCCCAGCACCAGGTGCTCGGGGCCGATCTCGGCGTGCCCGCTGGCGCGGGCCTCCTCCTGCGAGACCACCACCACGTTGCGGGCGCGGGGCGTGAACCGGCCGAAGCCGGCGTTCGGGTCCAGGGCCGCCGCCTCGGTCGAGCCCTTCGGCACGAACCGCTTCTGCGCGGCCTGCTTGGTGACCCCCATGCTCCGGCCGATGTCGGTCCAGGAGGCGCCCGAGCGCCGGGCCTGGTCGACGAAGTGCCCGATCAGGTGGTCGGCGACGTCGCCGAGGTGATCGGCGGCGATCACCGCGTCGGTGAGCTGGTCGAGCGCGTCGGTGTGCACCTTCTTGATCGCCTGGATCAGGTCGTCGAGGCGAACCGGGTTGGTCATCTGAATGGGATCGGTCATGCGTCAACCATAAGTTGACGCCTTCCTGTCGTCAACCCCGTGTTGACGATCCTGTCGATCACTTGGTGCCCAGCGGGCATCGGAGCACCGGTCCACCCGCTGGGCACCAAGCGATCAAGCCCTACCGGTCAGCCCCAGTTCTGCGGGGCCGGCTGGCGGGTGGTGGCGTTGATCCGGTTGAAGAAGTTGGTGGTGGCCACCCAGAGCACGATCGCGGCGAGCTCCTTCTCGCCGAAGTGCCGGGCCGCCTCCGCCCAGACGTCGTCGGGCACGGCATCGGCCCGGTCGGCGAGCCGGGTGGCGGCCTCGGCGAGGGCCAGCGCGGCCCGCTCCGCCTCGGTGAAGTACGGGGTCTCCCGCCAGACGGCAACCGCGAACAGCCGCTCCTCGGTCTCGCCCGCCTTCCGGGCCGCCCGGGCGCCCGAGTCGACGCAGGCGCTGCACCCGTTGATCTGGCTGGCCCGCAGGTGCACCAGCTCCAGCGTGCTGCCCGGCACCCCGGCCGAGTGCGCGGCCTTGTAGAGCAGATTGATCGCCTTCACGGCGTCCGGCAGCAGGCCGGCGGGGTTCTGGATGCGCGGTTCGATGATCATTTTTGTCGTCCCGTCTTGTTAGGCTGCCCGGCATGCGTCGCGGTGGGACGCCCCGGTCGTCACTGGGATGTCGGCCGGCGAGCCGACGGCGTGACAGATGTGGTGGCGGTCACAAAGCCGTTCGGTCAAGCCGGGGGTGACGAGGTCATGAACGAGGCGGACCTGCTGGCACGGCGCTTCGAGGAGAACCGGGCGCGGCTGCGGGCGGTCGCCCACCGGATGCTCGGCTCCGGCACGGAGGCCGAGGATGCCGTCCAGGACACCTGGTTGCGCCTCAGCCGCGCGGATGTCGCGGGCATCGACAACCTGCCCGGGTGGTTGACCACCACCGTCGGCCGGGTCTGCCTGGACCGGCTGCGCGCGCGTACCGCTCGTCCCGAACAGCTGTGGGACAGCGCCGCACCGGAGCCCGACCCGATCGACGGCACCCCGGTCGACCCCGAGGGTGAGGCCGTGCTGACCGAGTCCGTCGGCCGTGCGCTCCTGGTCGTCCTGGACACCCTCGCGCCGACCGAACGGTTCGTGTTCGTCCTGCACGACCTGTTCGCGGTGTCGTTCGAGGAGATCGCCCCCGTGGTCGATCGCAGTCCCGCCGCCGTCCGCCAGATCGCCAGCCGGGCACGCCGCAGGGTGCACCAGGACGGGACCGTCCGGGAGACCGATCCGCCCCGTCAGCGGCGCGTCGTCGAGGCCTTCCTCGCGGCCTCGCGGGAGGGCCGGTTCGACGACCTCGTCAGCCTGCTCGACCCGCACGTCGTCATGCGCGCCGATCCGGTGGCCGCGAGCATGGGTTCGGCCGCCGAGACGCGCGGTTCGGCCGTCATCGCCGGCTTCTTCAACGGCCGCGCCCAGGGGGCGTCGCCGGCGTACGTCGACGGGATGCCGGGCGCGGTCGTGAGGTTCGACGGGGTCGTCAAGCTGGTGCTCAGCTTCATCGTCACCGACCGGATCATCGGCATCGAGGTGGTGGCCGACCCGGCACAGCTCGCGAGGCTCGACCTCACCGTCGGGCAGGCGGAGCCGCGGTAGGTGGACGCGGCCACCGGTTGGTCAGCCCGCCTCGGCGTACTCCGGTAGGCGGTGGGCGACGGCGGCCGGGGAGGGCATGCGGGCGATCTCCTCGGCGATCGCCCGGGCCGCGTCGCGGTGCGCGGCGCCTCCGTGGCGCGGCAGCAGCCGCCGGGTGTGCTCGGCGATGGCGTCCGCGTTCACCTCGTCGGGTAGCAGGCGCAGGGCGGCGCCCGCGGCGCTGACCGCGTCGGCGTTGGCGAACTGGTCGGCGCCCTGGGGTAGCAGCAGTTGCGGGACGCCGACCGCGAGCGCGCCGAGGGTGGTGCCGCTGCCGCCGTGGTGCACCACCAGGTCGACGTGCGGCAGTAGCTGCGCCTGCGGCACCCACGGCTGCACCGTGACGTGGTCGGCAATCTCGCCGAGCTGCTCCGGCGGCACCCGACCGGCGGCCACCACCACCTGCGCGTCCAGGGTCGCCAACCCCGCGATCGCCGTTCTCAGCAGCTCCGTCGTACCGAACGCGGTACCGAGGGTCAGGTAGATGAGTGGCCGGGAGGCGCGGTCGCTCGCCCACGTCGGCAGCGGGGCCGGTGTCGAGTACGGCACCGGCCGCAGCTCGATGCGGCGTTCCGTGGCGAGGAAGTCCCTGTCCTGCAGGGAGGGCGGGCAGATGTCGACGTGCGGCCGGCCGGCGACCTCGGCGATGCTCGTGGGCAGTTCGAGACCGATGCCGTCGGGAAACAGCCGGCCGAACCCGTGCCAGATGCCCGGGACGCCGGCCCGCTGAGCGGCGATGGCAGCGCCGGGCAGCCCCCACTCGTGCACGACCAGGTCGGGGCGCAGTCGGGCCAGCTCCGGTTCGAGGTCCTCGGCGTACACCTCGTAGAACGCGTCGCCCGGCCGGAACGGCCGCAGACCGTTGGCGGCCAACGGGGCGCGCACCTCCGTGCCGGCGGCGAAGTGCACCTCGTGGCCGGCGTCCCGCGCGGCGACCGCCAGCGGGATCAACGGGTACGTGTGGCCGACGGACGCAAGGCTGGCAAACAGCACACGCATGGCGCCGGACCCTACACGCCGCACCGCCGGTCCCGTTCCGTCCCGCGGCACATATACCGTGGGCTCCGGTCAGGCGGTTCACCTGGGGAGGGCGGCTGTGCGTCTGCACGTGGGATGCGCGATGTGGACCCACAGGTCGTGGCAGGGCCGCCTGCTGGCACACCCTCTCCCGCCGCAGGAGCGCCTACGGCACTACGCGGGCTGGTGCGACGCCGTCGAGGGCAACACGACGTTCTACGCGACCCCGGCCCGGGAGACCGTGGCGTCGTGGGCCGCCCAGACGGATCCCGACTTCCGATTCGTCCTCAAGCTCCCCAAGGTCGTCACTCACGAGCGCCGGCTCACCGACGTCGACGAGCCGATGCGCGCGTTCCTGGACGCGATCGAGCCGCTCGGCCCGCGCGCCCATGCCCTCTGGATCCAGCTGCCCGGGTCGTTCTCACCCGCCGACGTCCCGACCCTGGGCCGCTTCCTGAGCCGGCTCCCCCGGTCCCACCGACGCGCCGTCGAGGTCCGCCATCCCGCGTTCTTCACCGACCCCCGCGCGATCCGGCTCCTGGAGGAGACCCTCACCGCGGCGGCCGCCGAGTGGGTCCCCTTCGACACCACCGCGTTCTTCGCGAGCCCGCCGACCAGCGACGCGGAAAGGGACGCCTGGGTCAAGAAGCCGCGCCTGCCGCTGCGCTCGCTCGCGCTGACCGACCGGCCGATCGTGCGGTACCTCGGCCGGGACGACACGGCGCGGACCGTCGAGGGGTGGCAACGCTGGGTCGAGGTCGTCGCCGCATGGCTACGCGAGGGGCGCTCGCCGACGGTGTTCGTCCACACCCCGGACAACGCCGACGCGCCCCTGCTCGCCCGCCGCTTCCACGAGGATGTCCGGGTACGCGTGCCGCAGCTCGAAGCCCTGCCCGAGCCGATCCCGGTCGAGCCCCTGACCCTCTTCTGACCCGCCGTCCACCCACCGGTCGGGGCGGGCGGTCTCCCGCCCCGACACCTGCCGATCAGGAAGCGCGGAAGCTTCGGTGGCGCTCGGCCTCGTAGGCAGTCCGGGGTAGAAGGTGACCTCCCGGAAGCCGCTCCAACCAACGTGGCTGTCCGCGGTCGGAGGCAGCGCGGACATGGTCAGAACCGCGACGCCAGGGCACCGAGCGAGGCGAAGTCACCAGCTCATCGCGGAAGCTCTCCTTCCGCAATCGTCGATAGCGTGGTCGCGACGGCATCGACGAGAGGACACACATGAGCCTGCGAGGATTCGCCACACTCAACTTCTGGGCGGACGACGTGGCAGCGGCCACCGCCTGGTACGAGGAGTTCCTGGGCACGAAGGCGTACTTCCTGCGCTCGGGGCCCGACGGACGCCCGGCCTACACCGAGTTCCGCATGGGCGACTACCAGGCGGAGCTCGGCATCATCGACCGCAGGTACGCGCCGCCCGGCGCGGCGGGGCCCGGCGGCGCGGTCATGCACTGGCACGTCGACGACCTCGACGCGACCGTGCGGCGACTGCTGGCCATGGGCGCCACGGAGTACCAGCCGATCACGCCGCACGGGGACGGGGGGTTCGTCACGGCCGCCGTGGTCGACCCGTTCGGCAACGTGCTGGGCGTCATGAACAACCCGCACTACCTCGACATCCTCGCGTCCCTCAAGCCGGCCTGACGTGCAGGTGCTCGACCCTCCCCACGCCGCGGCACGGGTGACCTGGCTGACCGCGCGGACGCGCGCCAGGACCGTGGCCCAGGCGGTCGCACGGTTGGCGGCTCAGGAGCAGGCCGCCCGTGCTCCGCCGAGGATGTCAGGGGTCCCTGGTACCACCAGCGGTGACATCGGTTGGCGGAGGAGGCGTTCGTGGACACTCGAGAGTTGGCGCGACGGTGGGCCGCGACCTGGACCGATGCTTGGCCACTCCGGGACGTCGAGGCGATCGCCGCCCTGCAGAGCGAGGACGGCGACCACTGGGCCTCGATGTTCCGCCCGTACCGCGGGCGTTCCGGGCTCCGGGTCTATCTCAAGGAGTGCTTCGCCGAGGAGACCGGCCCCGCGGAGGTGTGGTTCGCCGAGCCGCGGGTCGACGGTGACGCGGCCGCCGTGGAGTACTGGGCGGTGATCCACGTCAAGGGCCAGGCCACGACCATCTCGGGCTGCACGTTGCTGCGCTTCGACGACGCCGGCCTCGTGGCCGAGGCGCGCGACTACTCCCACGTCACGGAGGGCCGCCACCTGCCGCCGCCCGGCCTGTTCGAGTGACGAGCGCCCAGATGGACGGCCAGCCGGCAAGGACCGCCTTTGACGTCGACCAGTACGAGCGTCGCGTCCGCGAAGGGCCGTGCTTCGTCTGCGCCCTCGTGACCGGTCATCCCGACTACCGGCACCATGTCGTCCACGAGGACGACGACAGCATCGCCTTCCTCGCGCGCAATCCGACGTTGCTCGGTCACTGCCTCGTCGCACCGAAGCAGCACATCGAGAGCTGGGTGCGGGACATGCGGCAGGACGGCTTCCTCCGCTTCCAGGGCATCGTGTATACCGTCGCAACCGCTCTCGCGGCGACACTGCCGACCGAGCGGATGTACTCCCTGAGCCTCGGTAGCCACCAGGGCAACGCGCACCTGCACTGGCACCTCGCGCCGCTGCCCCCGGGCGTGCCCTACCACCAGCAGCAGTTCCACGCCCTCATGGCCGAGAACGGCGTCCTCGACGTCGACGACGAGGCGCAGGCAGCGCTGGCTCGAGACATCCGCCGGCACCTGCGTGGCTGAGGTTCGATATGACCCGGCGAGTGCCTGACGTCGGCGTATCGACGACTGCTGTTATGATCACGGCGGCACGCGCGACCCGATATTTCATACGGTGGACATCATGTTTCCTGACGGACACGATCCGTACACGCTTCTCGGCGTGACTCGCGAATCGTCGGTCGAGGAGATTCGGGAGCGCTACCTCCTTCTCGTGCAGATCTGGCATCCGGACAGGCATCAGTCGAGTTCCGCGAAGGTCCGGGAGGAAGTAACCCGGCAAATGCAGCAGATCAATGCGGCGTACAAGCAATTGACGGATGTCCACGAACGTGAAGCCCGCGAACGTCAGCGCCGCGAGCGTCAGGAACGCCAGGCGCGCGAACGCCAGGACCGTGAGAACCGGAACCGCCAGAGCCAGAACCGTCAGCGTCAGAACCGTGAGCGCGAGAACCGTGAGCGCCAGGACCGTGAGCGTCAGAACCGCGAACGCGAGACGCGCGAACGCCAGGACCGCGAGCGTGAGACCCGCGAACAGGAGCACCCAAGAGCGCAGTGGACGCACCCACTACTCGCAAATGCGAGTCAGCAGGACGCGCCCCGAAATCCGCCTCTTTCTATTCATCCGATCGCGATCTCGCTTCGGTCCGGAGACGTGGGTTACACGCTGCGCGCGTACCTCGACGACCAACGGACCGAGGCAATCTTCCTCGGCGCGCAGGGCCGTCTACTCCTGTTCCGATCCGCAGAGTCGATGCGCAAATACGTGGTCCGGACCGAAGCGCATGAATTAGCCGACATAGCGGGTTGGGAAAGCTCCGTCGAGCAGCTGGGCAGCGCGGCGACAGAGCCGGAGGACGACCACTGCTTCGAATTCGACCTGATCATGTACAGCCTGAGGTATCCACCGGCGCAGTGGGTGCCGAAACTGTTCATCGCGAACCGCGATCTCATCCGGGAGATCTCGGTGGCGTTCAATCTCGGCGACGTGCTCACGCTGCTGACCGTGGGCTCGCCCCTGGACCACCTCGATGACCTGTTCCGGATCGCCGACCGGCCGATGGCGGGTTGGACCGCGCGCCGCCAACTCGCGTCGCTGAACCGAGGGCTGGTCTGCACTGTCTGGCGGAAGGCCATCCTCGGCGTCGAAGAACACGTCCGATGGCTACGGTGAACCGCGCAAGGCGGCGCAAGCCCCGATACTCGCGTCCCGCCGACAGGTGACCGACCGCCGTCGCTGACCTGGCGGCATCCCGACGCCGGGAGACAGCGACGTCGGCGAGACGGGTCGATCAAGGCTCCGATACATCCGATGTATCGCGCCGACCTCCGACCCTTCGATCGTAAAGTTCTCCCCCGCTAGGCATTGACCCTCGAAGACCTCCGATGTTAACTGCATATCAACGATGTGGGTCGATGTTTACCCAACCGTCGGCGACCCCGGCGTGGTGGACACCGCTCCAGATCCGTCTCGACATCGCCCGCGTTTCGGCGGACGCGGGCAGACCGGGGCATTTCCCGGGGTGCGAGACCTGCATCCGCACGGACGATCCAGAGGAGATCGTGTCGATGAAGATGACGACGCCGCTACGAATCGCGCTCGCCGTCCTGCTCGCCGGTGGTGTCATCGCCACCGGGTCCGCCGGACCGGCCACCGCAGCGCCAACGGACGCCGCTTTCGGCACTGGCACCGGGACGTTGAACGTCAACCGGGCCGGCTACCTGGCCAAGCACGACATCGTCTACAACCGCCCGAACACCAACCCCCTGCACGGCCTCACCGTCGGCAACGGCCGCACCGGCGCGATGGTCTGGAACAACAACGGCCTGACCGCCCAGGTCTCCGGTGTCGACCTGTCGCAGCAGTCGACGTACGCCGCCGGGCTGGTCAACCTGTACAGCAACCCGCAGCTCGACACCGGCTACACCACCTTCCAACAGCGCCTCTCGCTGTACGACGGGACGCTGACCACGAAGTACGACAACAACCGCACCGTCACGGTGCTGGGCGCGCCCAACTCCGAGGTGATGGGCATCCACGTCGAGGACAGCCGACCCGGGGTGACCAGCGTCGGCCTCGACCTGAGCCTGTGGGACATGAACACCGTCCAGAACATCGCGGACGTGCCGGACCTGAACACCTGGCGTACCGTCTCGACCTTCGCCGACGCCACCGGCGTCGGGTTGAGCCGTGGGCAGACCGACGCGAACAACTTCGGTTACACCCTCGCGGCCACCGTCGAGGGAGCGTCGTACACCTCCCAGGTGGTCAACGGCACCCGCGTCCGGCTGACGATCACCCCCACGTCGAGCTACACGGTGTGGTTCACCGCGGCCAGCCGGATCAACTCACCCGGCCTCAACTCCGTGACCCAGGCGAAGAACCAGTTGGCGGCGGCCAGGACCGCCGGCTACACGACCACGTTGAACAACTACCGCGCCTGGTGGCACGACTTCTGGGCGAAGTCGTTCGTCCAGTACTCCAACGCGGGCGGCGACGCCGACTACCTGGAGAACGTCTACTACCTGGCGACCTACATGATCGCCGCGGGCGGCTACGGCAACTACCCGCTGCACTTCATCAACGGTGTCTTCCGGGCCACGCAGGACAACTCCAAGTGGAGCAACGGCTACTGGTACTGGAACCAACGCGACGTCTACAACTCGTTCCTGGCCAGCAACCACCTCGACCTGATGGGCGGCTTCAACCGGCTCTACAGCCGCAACCTCGCCGCGTTGAAGTCGTACACCACCACCCGCTACGGCAGTGACGGGCTCTGGGTGCCGGAGACGATGGGCTGGGACGGCAACGCCCGGGGGACGATCAACAGCGACTACGTCAACGACCTCTACTCGACCGGCACCGAGGCCGCCTACAACATGTACCTGCAGTACCGGTACAGCAACGACGAGGCGTACCTGCGCAACACCGCCTACCCGTACATGCGGGAGGCGGTGAAGTTCTACGAGGACATGCTGGACCGCGACAGCGCCACCGGCCGGTGGTACATGGCCAACTCGAACGCCCACGAGACGTACTGGGACGTCCGCAACGCGATCACCGACCTGGCCGCGGTGCGGCTGCTCTTCCCGCTCGCGATCCAGGTGAGCCAGCAGCTCGGCCTGGACGCCGGTCTGCGGGCCAACTGGCAGAGCATCGTCAACAACCTGGTGCCCTACCAGGTGCAGAACGGGGCGTACCTCCCGCACGACCCGCCGATCTCGCAGACCCGCAACAACGAGAACGTGGCGCTGGAGCTGGTCTGGCCCTACGACCAGACCGGCATCGGCTACCCCGACCAGCAGACCGCGGTCACCACCTGGAACGTGCGCCCACACCCCTACGGCAACGTCTGGTCCAACGACCACGTGCACGCCGCCCGACTCGGTCTCGGCAACCAGGCGTTCCAGGGCATGCGGACGATGTTGCAGAAGTACCAGAACTACCCGAACGGAATGACCAACAACACCAACGGCGTCTTCGAGTACCTCGGCATCCACCTGGCGGCGATGAACGAGTCGCTGCTCCAGTCGTACAACGACAAGATCCGGGTCTTCCCGGCGGTGCCGACCGACGCCAGCTTCGTCGGGAAGTTCACCCTGCTGGCGAAGGACGGTTTCCTGGTCAGCTCGGAGCGGGAGGCCGGCGAGGTCAAGTACGTCGGGCTGCGGAGCCTGCACGGCAAGACGGCCCGGGTGGTGAACCCGTGGGGCGGCCAGGAGGTCCGGGTCCGCCGTACCTCGGACAACGCCGTGCTGACCACCACCTCGGCCGCCGAGATCAGCTTCGCCACCGCGGCGAACGCGGTGTACGTGGTGGAACGCACCGCCAAGCCGCTGTCGTCGTACGCGACCACCACCCTCACCGGCACCGCCAACCAGGGCGAGAAGAGCCTGTCGGGCACCGCCTCGACCCTCGGCCTCGGCGGCGTCGGCGGTGGCGGGCTGGTCAACGACACGATGTTGACCTACGACGCCAACTGGTACCACACCACCGCCCGGGGGTACGGCGACTACAACGACGACACGCACCACAGCAACACCGTCGGCTCGGCCGCCAGCTACACGTTCACCGGCACCGGGGTGGAGTACCTGTCCGAGCGGTTCAGCGACATGGGCAACGTCGACGTCTACCTGGACAACGTCTTCCAGGCCAACGTCAACCTGAACGTCGCCGGCGCCCGGCAGGCCCAGCAGGTGGTGTTCCGCAAGACCGGGCTGACCAACGGCACGCACACGATCCGCATCGTCAACAAGACCACCTCGGTCGGGATGGTCGACGCGTTGCGGATCCTCACCGGCGGCAGCCCTCCGACAGGCGGGGTCGCGCTGCGGGCCCAGGCCAACGGCCGCTACGTCACCGCCACCAACGCCGGCGCGGGCAACCTGGTGGCGTCCGCCACCGGTGTCGGCGGCTCGGAGCAGTTCGACCAGGTCGATCTCGGCGGTGGCAACGTCGCCCTGCGGGCCCGGGTCAACAACCAGTTCGTCTGCGCCGAGAACGCCGGTGCCAACCCGCTGATCGCCAACCGGGCGTCCGCCGGGTCGTGGGAGACCTTCGCCCTGGTCCGCAACGCGGACGGCTCGGTCAGCCTGCGGGCGACGGTCAACAACAGGTACGTGGTGGCGGAGAACGGCGGGGCCGAGGCACTGATCGCGAATCGGGACGCGATCGGCCCCTGGGAGAAGTTCGACCTGATCACCCTCTGAATCGCCGAGCCGGCGGGTCCGAACGGGCCCGCCGGCCGGCATCGTCTCGTCGAGCCTGGCGTCGGCGGCCCGGCTTCACCCATCCCTCTCCCGGGCGAGCGCGCACCCGCGGTGCCCGTACGCCCGACCGGTCCGGCTGTCCCCGTCCCCCGAACCCCGGAGAACGCCATGATCCGCACACCGCGTCCGCGCCTCTCCGCGGCCGTCGTCCTGGCCATCCTCGCCGGCCTGCTGCCGATCCTGGTGGCGGTCACCGCCGCCGCACCGCCAGCGGTGGCGGCACCACCCGCGACCAGCCAGTTCGAGAAGGTCAAGCTGGACGGTGGGCTCTCCATGGGAGAGCCGATCGAACTGTCCGTCCTGCCCGACGGCAAGGTGCTCTACATCAACCGGGGCACCAGCTCCGGCGGTGGGCAGGTCCGCCTCTACAACCCGGCCACCCGCGCCACCACGGTCGCGCTGACCCTCCAGCTCGACGCCCGCTTCGAGGACGGCCTGATCGGCATCACCCCGCACCCGAGGTTCGCCACGAACCGCTGGGTGTACCTGTTCTACTCGCCGGTCGCGACGCCGCTGGTCAACCGCATCTCGCGGTTCACCTTCAACCCGAGCACGCTGGTGCTCGACCCGGCGAGCGAGACCCGGCTCATCGAGTGGCCGACCGAACGCCGGCTCTGCTGCCACTCGGCCGGCTCGATGACCTGGGACAGCAACGAGAACCTCTACTTCGCCGTCGGCGACAACACCAACTCCGGCGGGGACTCGGCGGGCATGGCGCCGATCGACGAGCGGACCAGCCGCGACGCGCAGTACGACGCGCAGCGGACCTCGGGCAACACCAACGACCTGCGCGGGAAGATCAACCGCATCCACCCGGAGGACAACGGCACCTACACGATCCCGGCGGGCAACCTCTTCGCGCCGGGCACCGCGGGCACCCGCCCGGAGATCTACGTGATGGGCGTGCGCAACCCGTACCGCGTGTGGGTGGACCGGAAGAGCAGCAACACCCTCTACTGGGGTGAGGTCGGGCCGGACGCGGGAGCGACGATCGCCAACCGCGGGCCGGCGGCGTACGACGAGTGGAACCGGGCCACCGCGCCGGGCAACCACGGTTGGCCGTACTGCGGCGGGCCCAACGTCGCCTACAACGACTGGGACTTCGCCACCAACTCGCCGCGCGGCTGGTTCCCCTGCGGTGGCAGCACCGGCCCGGTGAACAACTCGTCGCGCAACACCGGGCTCCAGCAGCTGCCGCCGACCCGGGGCGCGCTGGTCTGGGAGCAGCACGGCGGCAGCCGGGAGTGGCCGGCCCTGGACAACCCGGGTGGCTGCGGCTCGCCCAACCACGCCGAGGTCTACCACTACGACCCCACCCTCGTCTCGGACGTGAAGTGGCCGCAGTACTACGACAACAAGCTGCTCATCACGGAGTACTGCCGTAACTGGATCAAGGAGGTCCAGTTCGACAACGGCAACGCGCGCACCGGCAACCCGACCGTCATCGAGCCGGTGCTGGCCGGGATGTCGTTCGTCCACCCGATCGACATGGAGTTCGGGCCGGACGGTTCGCTCTACCTGCTGGAGTACGGCAACGGCTACTTCTCCGGCGACGCCGCCGCCGGCCTCTACAAGATCAATTATGTGGCCGGCGGCCGCTCCCCGACCGCCGTCGCCTCGGCCACCCCGGACAACGGCCTCAGCCCGCTGACGGTCAGCTTCTCCAGCGCCGGCAGCACCGACCCCGACGGCGACCCGCTGACCTACGCGTGGGACTTCGACAGCAACGGCACCGTCGACTCCACCGCCGCGAACCCCACCCACACGTACGCCAGCAACGGCGACAAGCGTGCCCGGCTCACGGTGAACGACGGCACGGGCCGGTCCGGCACCGCGCAGGTGGCCGTCGTGGTGGGCAACAACCGGCCCATCGTCTCCCTCAACGGCATTTCCAACGGCGGCCTGTTCTCCTGGGACGAGAACCTGACCGCCACCGGCAGCGCCACCGACGCGCAGGACGGCACCATCGGGTGCGCCAGCGTGGTGATCCGGGCGGCCCTCGGCCACCAGGAGCACGCCCACGAGGAGGGCCAGGGCACCGGCTGCGGCTTCACCGTCAACACCGGACCGGTGCACGCCGGGCCCGACTCCGTGCTCTTCTTCGTGCTGCGGGCCGGCTACACCGACCGGGGCGCCCCCGGCACGGTCCCGCTGACCGCCGAGAAGGACGTCACGCTCTGGCCCAAGCAGTGGCAGGCCGAGCACTACGTCTCGCTGAACGGCCCCCAGGTGATCAACGCGGGCGGCGCCGAGGGCGGCCGGCGGCTCGGTGACATCCAGAACGGCGAGTACGTCCGGCACCACGCGGTAAGCCTGAAGGGCATCACCGGGATTCGGGCCCGGGTCTCCTCGGACAAGGCCGGCAACGTCGTCTCCTTCCGGTACGACTCGCCGACCGGCCCGGAGGTCGCCCGGGTCACCGTGCCCAACACCGGCGGCTGGGACACCTACACCGAGGTCAGCGCACCGGTCACCAAGCCCGACGACAACACCCACGACCTGTACGTCGTGTTCACCGGCGGCACCGGAGGCGCCCTGCTCGACCTGGACAGCTACACGTTCACCGGCGCCGGCGTGAGCACCCCGGCCGGCGGCACCCGCACCGGCCCGATCCGGGGCATGGGCAAGTGCGTCGACGTCAACGCCGGCGGCACCGCCGACGGCACCCGCGTGCAGATGTGGGACTGCATCACCGGCGCCACCAACCAGCAGTGGACGCTGCCCGGCGACGGCACGCTCCGCAGCCTGGGCAAGTGCCTGGACGTCCAGTCCAGCGGCACCACCAACGGCACGCCGATCCACCTGTGGACCTGCAACGGCACCGGGGCCCAGCAGTGGGTGTCCGGCGCCAACGGCAGCCTGCGCAACCCGCAGGCCAACCGCTGCCTCGACATCCCCGCCTCCACGCCGACCAACGGACGGCAGTTGCAGATCTACGACTGCAACGGCACCGCCGCGCAGAACTGGACCCTGCCGTGACCCGTCCGTCCGACACCCCGCAAGGAGCCCCCATGCGCAGACGCGCCATCACCGCGGTAGCCGCCGCCGCGGTCGCCGGACTCACCGTCGCCGCCGGCGCGACGACCCCGACCCCGGCCGAGGCCGCACCGCTGGCCAAGGTCCTGGTCTTCTCCAAGACCGCCGGCTTCCGGCACTCCTCCATCCCGAACGGCATCGCCGCGATCCAGCAACTCGGTGCGGCGAACGGCTTCACCGTCACCGCCACCGAGGACGCGGCCACCTTCACCACGGCCAACCTCGCCCAGTACCAGGCGGTGGTCTTCCTCAGCACCACCGGCGACGTGCTCAACGCCGGCCAGCAGAGCGCGTTCGAGGCGTACCTGGCCGCCGGCGGGGGCTTCGTCGGGGTGCACGCCGCCTCCGACACCGAGTACGACTGGCCGTGGTACGGCGGCCTGGTCGGGGCGTACTTCGCCTCGCACCCGGCGACGCAGCAGGCCACCGTCCGGGTCGAGGACCGGGCCAACCCGTCCACCGCCCACCTGCCGTCGACCTGGACCCGCACCGACGAGTGGTACAACTACCGCGCCAACCCCCGCTCCGCGGTCAAGGTGCTGGCCAGCCTCGACGAGTCGTCGTACAGCGGCGGGTCGATGGGTGGCGACCACCCGATCACCTGGTGCCACAGCTACGGCGGCGGACGCTCCTGGTACACCGGTCTCGGCCACACCGAGGAGAGCTACAGCGACCCGAACTTCACCCGGATGCTGCTCGGCGGCATCCAGGTGGCGGCCGGCGCCGTGGCGGCCGACTGTCGGCCGGAGCCCGGCTACACCCCGCTGTTCGACGGCACCCAGGCCAGCCTCGCGCAGTGGCAGCAGGCCGGGCCGGGCGGCTTCACGCTGACCGACGGCACCCTCACCTCGTACGGCGGCATGGGGTTGCTCTGGTACCCGGTGCGCACCTTCGGCAACTACTCACTGAAGGTCGACTGGATGATGCCGGGCGACGACAACGGCGGGGTCTTCATCGGGTTCCCCGATCCGCAGGGCGATCCGTGGGGCCCGGTCGACGCCGGCCACGAGATCCAGATCGACGCCACCGACGCCGACCCGTCGCGCACCACCGGCAGCGTCTACAGCTTCCAGGCGCCGAACGCCGCCGCCCGTGCGGCGGCGCTCAACCCACCCGGCTCCTGGAACACCTACGAGATCGGCGTGCACGGCCAGCGGGTGGAGATCTGGCTCAACGGACTGAAGATCAACGACTACGTCAGCAGCCGGGCCATCGCCAACGGCTACATCGGGTTGCAGAACGACGGCGCCGGGCTGGACATCAACTACCGCAACGTGCGGATCAAGACGGACGGTCCGAGTGAGCCGCCCGCCACCGACCTGGCCCGGGGCCGGCCGGTGACCGCATCCAGCGTGGAGCCGGGCAGCGCACACGTCGCCACCAACGCCGTCGACGGCAACCCGGGCACCCGGTGGGGCAGCGCCTACGCCGACCCGCAGTGGATCTCCGTCGACCTGGGTGCCACGTACGCCATCAACCGGGTCCGGCTGGCCTGGGAGACCGCCCACGCACGGGCGTACCAGGTACAGGTGTCACCGGACAACGTCACCTGGTCGCCGGTGCAGACCACGACCACCGGCGACGGCGGCGTTGACGACGTCACGGTGAGCGGCACCGGCCGCTACCTGCGCGTGTACGGCACCCAGCGGGCCACCCAGTGGGGCTACTCGCTGTGGGACCTCAACGTCTACGGCACCGCGTCCGGTGGCACCCTGCTCTCCCGGGGCCGGCCGGTCACCACGTCCAGCGTCGAACCGGGTAGCGCACACGTCGCCGCCAACGCCGTGGACGGCAACCCGGGCACCCGGTGGGGCAGCGCCTACGCCGACCCGCAGTGGATCTCCGTGGACCTCGGCGCGTCCCGCACTCTCGACCGGGTCCGCCTGACCTGGGAGGCGGCGTACGCGCGGGCGTACCAGGTGCAGGTGTCCACGGACAACCTGACCTGGTCGCCCGCCTACACCACGACCACCGGCGACGGCGGCGTGGACGACATCCCCGTCGCGGCCACCGGCCGCTACCTGCGCGTCCAGGGCACCCAGCGTGCCCTGCCCGCGTACGGCTACTCGCTGTGGGAGCTGGAGGTCCACGGCAGCTGACCCCGTCCCTTCCCCGCCTCGCCCTCCGAGGAACCGATCCCCCACCGGGCCCGCCGTCGGACCGTCCCCTCCGGTGACGGCGGACCACCACCAGGGCAGCCGGTGCGGCCGGCGTCCCCCGGCCGCACCGGCTGCCCCTCAACCTGTTGGAGCGTCATGCATCCGAAGAACCGCTGGCCGCGTGCGGTCGCCGCCCTGGTCGCGGCGATCGGTCTCGCCGCCGCGCCCGTCGCCCAGGCGGGCGCGGCGACACAGCCGCCGACCGCCGCCGCCCCGGTGCAGCCCATGGCCGCGACCGCCAGCAACGTGCACATCTTCTACTACTCCTGGTACGGCAACCCGAGCGTCGCCGGCAGCTACCGGCACTGGCCGCAGGGCGGTCACACCCCACCGCAGGACGTCGGCGCGAACTTCTACCCGAGGTTGGGTGCGTACGACTCCGGCGACCCGGCCACCGTGCGTCAGCACATGGCCTGGATCCGGGACGCCGGGGTCGGGGTGCTCGTCTACAGCTGGTGGGGCCAGGGCTCCTATGAGGACAACCTGACCCGGACCGTGCTCGACGCGGCCGCCGCGTACGGCCTGCGGGTCGCCTGGCACCTGGAGCCGTACGCCGGGCGGACGGCCACCTCGACCGTCGCCGACATCACGTACATCCACAACCGGTACGGCAGCCACCCGGCGTTCCACCGCGACGCGGCACACGGCAACCGGGCGCCGTTCTACGTCTTCGAGAGCCTGCGGATCACCGACTGGTCGCCGCTGGCGCAGGTCCGCAACACCAGCATCGTGCTGGCCCAGACCACCGACACCACCAAGGTCGCCCACTTCGGCGGGATGTACACCTACGACGGGATCGCCGGTGCCACCGCACCCGGCTGGGCCTCCGCCAGCGCCTACTGCCGGGCCAACGGCCTGGTCTGGGCACCCTCGGTGGCACCCGGCTACCTCGACGACCGGGCCGTCCCGGGCAACACCACACCGACCGCCGAGCGGGCCAACGGCGCCCTGTACGACCAGCAGTGGACCAACGCGTTGAACACCGCACACGGCGGCCCGCCCACCTGGGTGTCCATCACCTCGTTCAACGAGTGGCACGAGGGCTCGACGATCGAGCCGGCGAGCGCGAACCCGCCCGGCGGTCACGGCTACCTGACCTACTCCGGCGCGTACGGTCGCACCGGTGTCGCCGCCGAGACCGCGTACCTGGAACGCACCCGCTACTGGGCCAACCGGTTCGATCCGTCCGTCGACCCGGCGCCCGGCCCGCAGCGGCCGGTGAGCCTGCGGGCCCACGCCAACGGCCGCTACGTCAGCGCCGCCGCCGGTGGCGCCTCCGCCCTGATCGCCAACCAGGCCGCGATCGGGACCGCCGAACAGTTCGACCTCGCGGACCTCGGCGGTGGCAGGGTCTCCCTTCGATCCCGCGCCAACGGCCAGTACGTGACCGCGGAGAACGCCGGGGCGGCCCCGCTGATCGCCAACCGGACGGCGGTCGGACTCTGGGAGACGTTCCACCTCGTCCGCAACGGCGACGGGAGCGTGAGCCTGCGCGCCGCGGTGAACGACCGGTACGTGGTCGCGGAGAACGCCGGGGCCGCTCCGCTGATCGCCAACCGGACCGCGATCGGGCCCTGGGAGCGGTTCGACCTGGTCGGCGGCTGACCGCCGCCCGGGCGGGCGGGACGACGGCCGGGGCTTGGCCGCGCTGCGCCAGCCGTTCAGCGTGTCCCGGCCGGGGACCGGACCGCCCGCCGCGGTGGGGCCGGCTCGACCCGGGTTCGAGGCGTCCGCTAACCGCTGCCCTGATCGTCGAGGTACCGACGGAGAACAGGGGTGGCAGATGGTCAGGTTCGGCTACAAGGCGTCCGCCGAGCAGTTCGGCCCACGGGAGCTGCTCGAGTACGCGGTGCTCGCCGAGGAGTGCGGCTTCGACTCGGTCTTCGTCAGCGACCATCTCCAGCCGTGGCGGCACGACGACGGGCACGCCCCGGCCGCGCTGCCGTGGCTGGGCGCCCTGCTCGCGCGTACCCGCCGGGTGGTGGTGGGCACGAGCGTGCTGACGCCGACGTTTCGCTACCACCCGGCCGTTGTCGCGCAGGCCTTCGCCACGCTGGGCTGCCTCGCCCCCGACCGGGTGGTGCTGGGCGTCGGCTCCGGCGAGTCGCTCAACGAGGCGCCGCTCGGCGCCGCGTGGCCGGCGCTGGCGGAACGGCTGGCCCGGCTGACCGAGGCCGTCCGGCTGATTCGCCGGCTGTGGACTGAGGAGCGGGTGACCTTCGACGGGCGGTGGTACCGCACCGACCGGGCCACCGTCTACGACCGGCCGGCCCGTCCGGTGCCGCTCTACGTCGCCGGCGCGGGGCCGGTGGCCGCGCGGCTCGCCGGCCGGGAGGGGGACGGCTTCATCTGCACCAGCGGCAAGGGCCGCGACCTGTACGCGGAGAAGCTGCTCCCCGCCGTACGGGAGGGCGCCGGCCAGGCCGGCCGTGCCGTGGACGACATCGACCTGACGATCGAGCTGAAGGTGTCGTTCGACCCGGAGCCGGAGCGGGCGCTGCGCGACACCGCCCACTGGGCCGCGCTGGCGCTCACCGGCGAGGAGAAGACCGGCGTCGACGACCCGGTGGAGATGCAGCGCCGGGCGGCGGCGCTGCCGCTGAGCCGGGCCGCGAGCCGGTGGATCGTCTCGTCCGATCCGGTCGAGCACGCGGCCCGTGTCCAGGAGTATCTCGACCTGGGCTTCCGGCACCTGGTGTTCCACGCCCCCGGCCCGGACCAGGCGCAGTTCCTCAGTCTCTACAGCACGAAGGTGCTGCCCCTGCTCCAGGCCGACGCACGGGTGTGACCGCGACCGACCGTCCCTGGACCGTCCTGGTGCCGCTGAAGCGGCTGGACCGGGCCAAGAGCCGACTCGCCCTCCCTCCGGCGCTGCGCCGGGCGGTGGCGGAGGCGATGGTCGTCGACGTGCTGACCGCCGCCGCCCCGGTGGCGCGGGTGTGCCTGGTCAGCGCGGAACCCGCCGGAGACCGGTACGGCGTACCGGTGCTGCCGGATCCGGGCGGCGGCCTGTCGGCGGCGGTGGCGCACGCCGCCGCCCGGTTCGACGGCCCGGTCGCGGTGCTCGCCGGCGACCTCCCGGCGGCCCGCCCCGCCGAGCTGGCGGTGGCGCTGGCCGTCGCGGCGGAGCTGGACACCGCTGTGCTGGCGGACGCACCCGGGTCGGGCACCACCCTGCTGACCGCGCGTTGCGGACGTTGGCTGCGCCCGGCGTACGGGCCGGACTCGCACCTGCGGCACGTCGCCGCGGGGATGGCGGACCTCACCCGCCGAGTGGCGCTGCCCGGTCTGCGCCGGGACGTGGACACCGTGGCGGACCTGCGCGACGCCGTCCGGCTGGGGATCGGCCGGGCCTCGACCGGGCTGCTCGCGGCGGCCCGGCACGCCTACGTCGGGAGTCCGTGGCTTCCGGTCTGACCACGGCAGCACCGCGACCGCGACAACCGGATTCGGCTGCCGCGGTCGTACCGCCGGTGTCCGGTCAGTCCCGGTGGGCTGTCACGTGTCGCACGTCCAGGCGGACGCCCTGACCCCAGAGACGGTCGGCGAAGAGCGCCAGACCCACGGTGAGCTGGCGGGGCGTGGCGGACTCCTCCGGCCGGCCGTTGTCCCGCAGCGCGTACCGCGCGTCGAGGACCCGGCGGCCGATCCGGTCCACCCGCAGCACCTCGGTGTCCCCCACGTGCCAGTGGGCGGTACGCCGGTCCGCGTCGTAGGTGAGGGCCAGCGCGTGCACGTCGGCGGGCTGCCGGTCGAGCACCGGCACCGCGTACGAGAACCCGGCGTACCCGTGCGGCGGGAAGGCGAGCCGCTCGTAGACGGCGAAGACGCAGCGGTCGGTGACGATGAAGTCGAAGACCATTCCCGTCTCGCGGTCCATGCAGATCAGCGCCGCCGCCCCCAGCCGCAGGTCCCGGTACGGGTCGACGACCGCGTCGCCGTACGTGTGCCGGTCCAGGCCGTACGCCTCGACGGACAGCTCCGCCCGGACGGTGAACCGGCCGGCCGGCACGGCGAACCCGGGGAGACCGTCGGCGGTGTCCCGGTTCGCCATCAGCGCCCAGCGCAGGTGGTCGGTCTCGGACAGCGGCTGCGGCGGCTCCGCGAACGCGGGATGACCGGTCGCCGGGTCGGTCGCGGTGGGGACGACCGTCAGACCGTCGGGGCCCGTACGCGGCACACCGTCCCCCGCCGGGAAGCCCGGCACCGGGCGCAACCGCCACCGCGCCGTCTCGTCGCCGACCGAGAGCGGGCCCGAGAAGTCGTCCCGCAGCACCTCCCCGGTCGCGGCCACACGGGTCGATGCCTCGGATTCGATGCTCACTGCCACCTCCAGGAAGGGAAACGGGTCGGTTCAGCTGTTGCGCGGGACTCCGGCGGCAGGCGGCGCGCTGTGTGTGGCGCTCACCGCCCAGCCGGTCCGGGCCAGCCAGCCGGCGAGGGTGAGCAGCTCGGGGAACTGCCGCCGCAGCGCGGGAATGTCCGCCTGGTAGCCGATCCGGTTCAGCCAGCCGTACGCGGTCGCCTGCCACTCGCTCTGCCGTTCCAGCTCGGCCATCGGCACCGGCTCGAACCGGGTGGGCAGCCCGGTGTGCCGCTGGAACGTCTCGGCGATCTGGTCACCGGTCAGCTCGTCTCCGGCCAGCTCGATCTTCGCCCCGATGGTGGACGGATCGTCGAACGCCGCCGCGGCGAAGAACCCGATGTCGCCGGAGGCGATCATCTGCAACGGCTTGCCGGGGGCGAGGCCGCGCCGGTACACCAGCTCGCCGTTCTCCAGTAGCGGCGGGTACTGGCTGAAGTTGTCCATGAAGTAGGTGGGGCGTAGGAAGGTCGCGGGCAGATCGTGCTTGCGGATCCGCTCCTCGATCCGCAGCTTCGCCTCGCGCCAGAACACCCCCTCGGGACGTTCGGCCCCGCCGACGGAGCTGTGCACGAAGTGCCCCACCCCGATCTCGCCGGCCACGTCGGCGATGTTGACGCCGTGCCGTTCCTCCGCCGGCACGCCGCCCTGACTCAGCGGCGTCTGCACGCTGAACACCCCGTACGCCCCGGTCATGGCGGCGCGGATCGACCCGACGTCGTCCAGGTCGCCGACGACGAGCGTCGCACCCAACGCCCGGAGCTCCCGGGCGGCGGGCCGCTCCGGATCGCGGACGAACGCGTGCACCGGCCAGCCCCGGCGCAGTAGGTGCCGGGCAGTCCCACCGCCCTGCTTCCCGGTCGCACCGAAGACCAGCACCCACCGGTCTGCGCGTGATGACACGGCCGCCTCCTCGTACCTCGTCGCGATCCGCACGGGTCTCCCGGCCACCGCCGGGGCGCCGCGCCCTGCTGCCGAAGGCTCACCGACCGGGATAGAGCCGGGTTCGAGAGCCGGTCGAGGCCCGGTTCGAGCGGCTCTCGAGCCCGGCTCCAGTCCGGAGCGAGCCGCCGCTCCGACGATCAGGGCCCCGGCGTGACGGCACGTCGGGGCCCCGGCGTGACGGCGCGGGGCGAGAAGCCGACGAGGGGCAGGATGACGTGATCTTCACCGCGGACGAGCTCGAGTACCTGAAGTCGCAGCGGCTCGGCCGGCTGGCCACGATCCAGCCGAACGGCAGTATCCAGAACAACCCGGTCGTCTACTGGTACAACGCCGAAGCGGACTGCATCGACATCGGTGGACGCGCCATGGCCACCACCCAGAAGTTCAAGAACGTGGCCGCGAACGGCAAGGCGTCCTTCGTCATCGACGACGTGGTGTCCCGGCGGCCGTGGCGGGTGCGGGGTATCGAGATCCGCGGCCAGGCGGAGGCGCTGGTCGACCAGCCCGTCCCGCCGGAGCTGGAGTTCCTCTCCCCCGAGCTGATCCGCATCCACCCGCAGCGCCTCTTCACCTGGGGCCTGGACCCGGAACACCTCGCGATGGTGCGGCGGAACGTCACCCCCGCCGCCGCGACGCACTGACCGCGCCGCCGACACCTACCCGGCCATCCACGTCGCGCCCGGTGGACCGGGCGTGCGGACGTACGAGGAGACGACAGCTGTGACCGAGAACCTCCGTCGGCTCGCGGAAGCGGGCGTGACCATCTGGCGCGACGACCCGGCGGCCGTCGACCCCGGCCAGCCACCGGTGTCCGGCCTGGTCGTCGGCGTCACCGCGCTGCTGGCCGGCCTCACCAAGCCGAGCGGCGGCGCCACGCTCACCGTGGGCGACGACATCGACGACGCGGTGCGCCGGGCCGGCGCGGACGTGGCCCGGCACGCCGCCGACGCACTGCGACCGGGGTACGACGCCTCGGGCGGCCGTGACGGCCTGGTGAGTTTGGAGATCGACCCCCGGCTGGCCGACGATCCCGACGGCACGGTGGCCGAGGCACGGCGGTTGACCGAGCTGGTCGACCGGCCGAACCTGCTGCTCGCCGTCCCGGCCACGGCGACCGCGCCGGCGGCGGTGACCGCCCTGCTGGCCGAGGGAATCGGGGTGAACGTGACCCTGGTGTACGCGCCGGCGCAGCTGCGGACCGTGCTCGACGCGGTACGGGAGGGCCTGACGGCCGCGGAGGGCTTCCCGCCCGCGATCGTCTCGGTGCCGGTGGCGGATGTGGACACCGAGGTCGACAAGCGGCTCTGGGCGATCGGCACGGACGGCTCGGCCCGGCTGCGCGGCACCGCGGCGCTGGCCGGCGCGCGGATGACGTACGCCGCGTTCGAGAACGCCCTGCGCGGCCGCGGCTGGACGGATCTGACCGCCCTGGGTGGCCCCCGACCCCGGCTGGCCTGGACGTCGACGCAGGTCCGCGACCCGTACTACCTGGAGACCCGGTATGTCGACGAGCTGGTGGCCCCGGGGGTGCTGACCGTGCTGTCGGCGGCCACCTTCGCCGCCGTCGTGGAGCAGAGTGAGGTGCGCGGGGACACCGTGCACGGCTCCTACGAGGACGCCCACGCCGTGTTGGAGCGGCTGACCGCGATCGGCGTCGACCACGACGACGTGCACCGGGTGCTGCGCGAGAAGGCGCTCGCCCGGGCCACCACCGCCTGGCAACGGCTGCGCGACACGGTCGCGGCGGCGCAGCGTCAGCCGGTCGGTTGAGAATGTCCGGTCGACGTACGGGCGCGCCGGAACAGGACGTTCCGACCCGGTCGGCGCTGCGCCGGGCGCTGCGCCGGGCCCGGGACGGGGTGAGCCTCGACGTCGGCGAGGCGGCCGTGCTGCTGGCGGCCCGCGGCGAGGACCTGGACGAGCTGGTCGGCGTGGCCGGGCGGGTACGCGACCAGGGCCTCGCCGCGGCAGGCCGGCCCGGCATGGTCACGTACTCGCCGAAGGTCTTCATCCCGCTCACCCGCTTGTGCCGGGACCGCTGCCACTACTGCACGTTCGCCACGGTCCCGCACCGGGTGCCCGACGCGTACCTGAGCCCGGACCAGGTGCTCGACATCGCGGCGGCGGGCGCCCGCGCCGGGTGCAAGGAGGCCCTGTTCACCCTCGGCGACCGGCCGGAGTCGCGCTGGCCGGCGGCACGTGAGTGGCTGGACGCGCACGGTTACCCGGACACGCTGGCCTACCTACGGGCGATGGCGATCCGGGTGCTCGAGGAGACCGGCCTGCTTCCGCACCTCAACCCGGGGGTGCTGTCCTGGTCCGACCTGCAGCGGCTCAAGCCGGTGTCGGTCTCGATGGGGATGATGCTGGAGACCACCGCGACCCGGCTGTGGAGCGACCCGGGCGGGCCGCACCACGGCTCACCGGACAAGGAGCCGGCCGTCCGGCTGCGGGTGCTGGAGGACGCCGGCCGGTCGGCGGTGCCGTTCACCACGGGCGTGCTGGTCGGCATCGGGGAGACCCGGGTCGAGCGGGCTGAGTCGCTCTTCGCGATCCGCCGGGTGGCCCGGGCCTACCGGGGCATCCAGGAGACGATCGTGCAGAACTTCCGCGCCAAGCCGGACACCGCGATGCGGGACGTGCCGGACGCGGAGCTGACGGAACTGGCCGCGACGATCGCCGTGGCCCGGCTGGTGCTCGGGCCGTCGGCCCGGATCCAGGCGCCGCCGAACCTGGTCGGTGAGCAGCATGGGCTGATGCTGCGGGCCGGTGTCGACGACTGGGGCGGCGTCTCCCCGGTGACGGCCGACCACGTGAACCCGGAACGCTCCTGGCCGGCGCTGGACGAGCTGGCACGGTGGACCGAGCGTGCGGGTTTCACGCTGCACGAGCGGCTGGCGGTCCAGCCGGAGTACGTCTGCCGCGGCGGTTCCTGGCTCGACCCGCGGGTCCTGCCGCACGTCCGGGCGCTCGTCGACCCGGAGACCGGGCTGGCGGTGCCGGGTCGCCGCCCGACCGGGATTCCCTGGCAGGAGCCGGCGGACGGCTGGCGGGCGAGCGGCCGGACGGATCTGCACCTCGCCGTCGACCGCCGACCCCCCGGCGACCGGCGCCGCTCCGACTTCTCCGAGGTGTACGGCGACTGGGACGCACTGCGGGAGCGGGCGAGAACGACGTCGGCGCCGGCCGGCGGCCGACTCGAGAGGGACGTGGTTGCCGCGCTGAGGCGGGCCGAGAAGGACCCGGCGGGGCTCGGTGAGCGGGACGCGTTGACGCTGATGACCGCCGAGGGGCCGGGTCTGGAGCAGCTCTGCGCGCTGGCGGACGCGCTGCGCCGGGAGGCGGTCGGCGACGAGGTCACCTACGTGGTGAACCGCAACGTCAACTTCACCAACGTCTGCTACACCGGTTGCCGGTTCTGCGCCTTCGCCCAGCGGCGCAGCGACGCGGACGCGTACACGCTGTCGGTGGCCCAGGTCGGGGACCGGGCGGCGGAGGCCTGGCGGGCGGGTGCCACCGAAATCTGCATGCAGGGCGGCATTCATCCCGACCTGCCGGGCACCGCGTACTTCGACCTGGCGGCCGAGGTGAAGCGGCGGGTACCCGGGCTGCACCTGCACGCGTACTCGCCGATGGAGGTGGTCAACGGCGCCTCGCGGACCGGCATGTCCATCGAGGACTGGCTCACCGCGGCCCGCTCCGCCGGGGTGGACTCGCTGCCCGGCACGGCTGCCGAGATCCTCGACGACGACGTGCGGTGGATCCTCACCCGGGGCAAGCTGCCGGCGGCCACCTGGGTGCAGGTGGTCACCACCGCGCACGGGCTCGGCATCCCCACCACCGCCACGATGATGTACGGGCACGTCGACACCCCGGCGCACTGGGTCGCACACCTGCGGCTCATCGCCCGCCTTCAGGAGCAGACGAACGGCTTCACCGAGTTCGTTCCGCTGCCGTTCGTGCACACCAACGCGCCGGTCTACCTGGCCGGCATCGCCCGCCCAGGGCCGACGGAGCGGGACAACCGGGCGGTGCACGCGATGGCCCGCGTCCTGCTGCACGGCCGGATCCGCAACATCCAGACGAGCTGGGTCAAGCTCGGTGTGGACGGCAGCCGCCTGATGCTGTCCGGGGGCGTGAACGACGTGGGCGGCACGCTGATGGAGGAGACGATCAGCCGCATGGCGGGCAGCCCGCACGGCTCGGCGAAGAGTGTCGCGCAGCTGCGGGAGATCTGCGCGCCGCTGGGCCGTCCGGTCCGGCAGCGGACCACGCTCTACGGCGAGGTGCCGGCCGAGCGGCGGGCGGCGGCGGCGGCTTCCGCGACGCCCGCCCGGGCCCTCCTACCGGTGGTCGGGCAACACTGAGCGCAGGTACGACGCAGCTCCGGGCGGTCGCCGCCCGGAGCTGCGTCTGCACGGCCACCGGTCACTCGACGACCAGCGCCACCTTGCCCCGCACGTGGCCGGTCTCGACCTGGCGGTGCGCCTCGGCGGCCTGCCCCAGCGGCACGGTGCTGGCGACCTCGACGACCAGCTTGCCCTCCGTGTAGAGACGGGTCAGGTCGTCGAGCTTCTGCGCCGATCGCTCGGTGCCCACGCGACGAATGCCCAGTTGGGCCGACCGCGCCCAGTCCGCGATCGTGACGATCCGTTCCGTGCTGCCGAGCAGCTCCACGGAGACGTCGAGCGCCTCGCCGCCGATCGCGTCGAGCACCGCGTCCACCCCCTCCGGCGCCGCCTCCCGGACCCGGTCGGCCAGCCCCGGGCCGTAGGTGACCGGGGTCGCCCCGAGCGAGCGCAGGTAGTCGTGGTTGCGCTCGCTGGCGGTGCCGATCACCCGGGCGCCACGGGCCTGCGCGAGCTGCACCGCGAACGAGCCCACGCCACCGGCGGCGGCGTGGATCAGCAGCGTGTCGCCAGGCCCGACGCGCAGCTCGTCGAGGGCGGTGTACGCGGTCTGGCCGGACGCGGTCAGCACCCCCGCCTCGGCCCACGACATCTTCGCGGGTTTGTGGCCCACCTGGTCGGCGGGGACCACGACCGTGTCGGCGTACCCCTCCATGGTGAGGAAGGCGACGACCTCGTCGCCTTCGGCGAAGCCGGTGACGCCCTCACCGACCTGGTCGACGACGCCGGCCACCTCGTTGCCGAGCCGGACCGGGAAGGTCAGCGGGTTGTACGCGGCGAAGTCGCCGCGTCGCGTCGCGCAGTCGAACGGCTGCACGCCCGCGGCCTTCACCCGGATACGCACCCGTCCGGGCCCGGCCACCGGGTCCGGCACCTCGACGAGGTGGAGCACCTCCGGGCCGCCGTACTCGTTGAACACCACGATCTTGGCCATCTGGTTTCCTTCCGCCGGCGCCGGGCGCCGGTGTCGATGGTGGACATCTGTCGAGGGTCGTGCACGGGTGCCACTCAGCTCGCCGATCCGGTCTCCTGCCCGGTCGGCCCGTCCCCCGCACGGGCCGGCTGCTGTCGGCGGGCGTACGGCGGCAGCAGAAAGGTCAGCGCGAACGCGGTGGCCAGCAGCCCGACGGCGGCCCAGATGGTGCCGCGCAGGGCGGCGGCGAACCCGCCCTGCGTGGCATCCCGCCCGGCCTCGCCGACGGTTGCGGTCACCGCGGCCCCGTCGGAGGTCGCGCCAGCGGCCCGGGTGACCTCGTCGCCGAGCCGGCGGCAGGCCGCGGGAACGGCGTCGGGGTCGGTCGCGTCCGCGTTCTCCCGGCCGCAGGCGCGCAGCCCGTCGACGATGCGCTGCTGCTCGGGGGCGGTGACGCCGACCGCCGCCAGCCGGGACCTGAGGGTGGCGGCGTCGGCGTCGACGGCCTGCGCCACCTGACCGCCGAGGAGGCTGAAGAACACGGTGCCCAGCACCGCCGCGCCGACGGCGCCGCCGAGCTGCTGCATGGCGTTCAACGTCCCCGATGCCGAGCCGTACTCGGCGGGGCGCACCCCGGCCAGCACGATGTCGAAGAACGGGGAGAGGAACAGACCCAGGCCGGCGCCGTAGATCAGCAGCATGGGCGCGAAGTGCCACGGCGACACGTCCGCGCCCTCGATGCGGAGCACCAGGAACACCCCGAGCACTCCGCTGATCATCAGCAGCGTGCCCAGTTGCAGGGACCGGCGTCCCAGCCGTTGGGTCAGGCCGACCGCGGTGGCCGCGAAGCCGACCAGGCTGCCCAGCGCCTGGGGCAGGACGGTGAGCCCGGCCTTGAGGGGCGAGAAGCCGAGACCCGCCTGGAGGAAGACGGCGAACACCAGGGCGAAGCCCACCATGGAGGTGAAGATGGCCAGCCCGGTGGCGAGGCCGCCGGTGAAGGCGCGGTTACCGAAGAGGGTTGGCACGATGAGCGGATCGCCGCCACGTCGCTGGACGCCGGCCTCGTACCGGGCGAAGCCGACGAAGAGCACCAGCGCCAGCGCGATGAGCAGGAAGACCCAGGCCGGCCAGTCGAGTTCGCGCCCCTGCACGACGGGATAGACCAGCAGCAGAGCGGCGACCGCGGCCAGCACCGCACCGGGCAGGTCGAGGCGGCGCGCGGCGGACTCCCGGCCGGCGGGCAGGAAGCGGGCCCCCGCCACGACGGCGAACAGCCCGAGCGGCAGGTTGATCAGGAAGATCATCCGCCAGCCGGTGCCCCACAGGTCCGCGCTGATCAGCCCGCCGGCCAGCACGGGGCCGGCGACCGAGGCGAGACCCATGGCCGGGCCGAAGACACCGAACGCGGTGCCCAACTCGCGGGGCGGGAAGACCGAGCGGATCACGCCGAGCCCCTGCGGGAGCATCACCGCGCCGAAGAGGCCCTGGGCCACCCGGGCACCGATGAGCATGCCCGGCGAGGCGGCGAGGGCGCAGACTAGGGAGGTCATCGTGAAGCCGACCGCACCGACCAGGAACACCGGTTTGCGCCCGTAGAGGTCGCCGAGCCGGCCGCCGGTGATCAGACCGGCCGCCAGGGCCAGCGTGTAGCCGGCGCCGAGCCACTGGATCAGTGCCGGGCCTCCGCCCAGTTCGGCTCGGATCGACGGGGCGGCGATGTTGGTGACCAGGGTGTCGAGCAGATTCATGATCGAGGCCAGCAGGACCACGACGAACGCCAGCCACCGCCACCGGTAGGCTCCGCCGGCCGTCGTCGGCTGCGGCGCGAGGGCCAGGTTGTCGGCCATGTCGTCCCCGTCCGTGAGGGTGATCCGGCTGCCGGTTCCTCCGTCAGCCGGGAAGCGCTAGCCAAAACGTTCGAAAGTCGATACCTTCTAAACGCGAAGTATTCGGGAGTCGGAGTAATCATGTCAAGACGAACGCGGGACGAGGTGGTCTTCGGCCTGATGCGTGCGTGGCGAGCCGCCCGCCTGCAGACCGATCTGCTCGACGACACCGCCTTCCACAAGATCGGCATCAACCGCACCGACGGACGATGCCTGGACGCCCTCAACGAAGGACCGATGACCGCGACCGCCCTGGCCCAGGCGTGCGGGATCAGCCCGAACGCACTGACCACGGTGGTCGACCGGCTCGCCGAACGCGGGCTGGTCGAGCGGGTCAAGGACCCGACCGACCGGCGACGGGTGGTGGTCCGCCTGACCGCGCTGGCCGACCACATCAGCACCCAGCTGTACGGGCCGGTGGTGCAGTGGTCGCTCCGCAACTTCGAGAAGTACTCCACCGACGAACTCGAAGTCATCGAAGGCTTCATCAACTCCGGCCGGGAGTTCCAGGCCGAGCACGTCAGGTACATCAACGAGCTGGAGCTGTCCTGGGACCTCCCGGACGCACCGGCCACCGACGGCCCCGGCGGGGGCTGACCCACCACGTCCCGACCGGGGTGTGCCGCCGGCGCCGTCGCCGTCAACGACAGCAAAGGGAGCAGAGCATGGCCACGACCACGGAACACGTCCGCCCCGCCCTCGGACGCCTCGGCGTCCGGATCCTCGTCACCCTCTCGGCGGTCCTCGCCGCCGCCGTCGTCTACCTCGTCTTCGTCCGCGTCGGCGGTTACGAGCTGCGGGTGCCGGAAACCCCCGGCTCGAGCGTCTCGCGCCCGATGGAATTCGGCGAGATGGTCGGCGCGGCAACCATCGCCTGCTTCGCCGGCCTGGCCTTCCTGACGGTGCTGGAGCGCTTCACCCCCAAGGCCCTGACCATCTGGACGGTGGTCGCCGTCCTGCTCTACCTGGCGACCCTGCCCTACCTGCCCGGCTTCCGGGTGATGGACCGGGTGATCATCGTGCTCATGCACACCGCACTGGCCGCCGTGCTCATCCTCGGCCTGCGCCGGACCGCCACCCGGGCGGCGTGACGGGCCGACGGCGCCCACGAAGAGGAGGACGACGATGCTCGTCGAGGTCTGGTCCGACATCATGTGTCCCTGGTGCTACATCGGTAAACGGCGGTTGGAGAAGGCGCTGGCCCGGCTGGGCGACCCGCGGGTCGGGATCACCTGGCGCAGCTACGAACTGCGGCCCGGCCACACCCGCACACCGGACATCACGCTCGGCGAAGGAATGGTGCGCTGGCGGGGCCGGAGCGAGGCCGAGGTGACCAAACTCTTTGGCTGGATCCGCAGCCTGGGCGCCCAGGAGGGGCTGGAGCTCAACCTCGACACCGTCCGCCCGGTCAGCTCGTTCGACGCGCACCGGCTGACCCACCTGGCCGGCACGCACGGACGGCGCGACGAGATGACCGAACGCCTCTTCCGCGCCCACCTGACCGAGAACGTCAACGTCGCCGACCACGACGTGCTGGTCGGGCTCGCCGAGGAGGTCGGGCTCGACCCGGCGACGGCCCGGCAGGTCCTCGACAGCAACCGGTACGCCGCCGAGGTGCACGCGGAGGCCCGCGCGGAGGGGGTGACCGCCGTGCCGACCGTGCTGGTCGACCGCCGGCAGCACGTCGCCGGAGCGGTCGAGGTGCAGGAGTATCTCGCCCTGCTCCGCCGGGCGCAGGCCCCCGCGACCCCGTCCTGACGGCGACGGGGCCGGCCGGACGACGAACATCCGGCCGGCCCCGCTCCGCGGGGCCCGCTCACCCGGCGTCGAGCGGCGCCAGGGCGATCAGGCGTTCGTCGTACTCGACGCCGGCGCCGTCCTCGCGCAGCATCGCCACCACCGTGCCGTGCACGTCGGCGTTGACCGGGATCATCAGCTTCATCGCCTCGACGATGCCCACCTGCTGGCCCGGCGAGACGATGTCGCCCTCGGTGACGAACGGTTTCGCGCCGGGCTCCGGGGCCCGGTAGAACACGCCGACCGTGGGGGCACGGACGAAGTGCTGCCCGGAGTCCGCTACGGCCTCGGCCGCCGGGGTGGCAGCCGCCGACCCCGCCGGAGCCGGCGGCACCGCCGTGGCGACGGCCGGTTCGGCCGCCGACCACTCCGCCTCCAGCGTCAGCTCGCCGGCCCGGATCCGAAGCGCGGAGGGCTGCCGGGGCAGGTCGGCGAGAAGTTGCAGGGCGCTGCGCCGTACGGCGTCCAGGGCTGCCGAAAGATCGGGCGACGTCCGGTCGGTGCCGTCGCCTGCGGCGGCGGTGTCTGGGCTCATTGCCAGCCTTCCTGCTCGGCGGGAGATCGGAGAACCACGGCGGTCAGTAGTTGCCCAGGCCGCCGCAGACGTTGAGCGCCTGGGCGGTGACCGCCGCGGCGTTGTCGCCGACCAGGTAGTCGACCATCGCGGCGACCTCGTCGGGCTGGACGTAGCGGCCGAGCGGGACCCGGGCGGTGATCCGGTCGTGGGTCTCCTCCTCGGAGACCCCCCAGATGTCCGCGTAGTGCGTCCGGACCCGCTCGGCCATCGGCGTCTCCACGAAGCCCGGGCAGACCGCGTTCACCGTGATGCCGGAGCGCGCCAACTCCAGGCCGAGCGCCTTGGTGAGACCGACCACGCCGTGCTTCGAGGCCGAGTACGGCGCCGCGTGCACCACGCCCTGCTTACCGCCGGTGGAGGCGATGTTGATGATTCGGCCGTGCCCCTTCTCGAGCATTCCCCCGGCCTTGAGCACCTCCCTGGTCATCAGGAAGACGCTGTTCAGGTTGGTGTTGATCACGTCGAACCAAAGCTCGTCGGTGATCTCCGCGGTGGCGCCGCCGCCGCTGCGGCCGGCGTTGTTGACCAGCACGTCGACCGGCCCGTAGCGGGCCACGGCGGCCGTCACGAACCGACGGATGTCGTCGGGCACCGAGACGTCGCAGGCCTGGCCGTCCACCTCGGAACCCTCGTCACGGAGCGCCTTGATCGTCGCCGACAGCTCCTCGTCGTGACGGGAGCAGATGAAGACACGGTGGCCGCCTGCGGCCAACCGCCTGGTGATTGACAGACCGATGCCACTGGTCGCCCCGGTCACGATCGCGACCGGCTGGTTACCCTCCACGGTTCCTCCACTGACCACTCCGTACGACAGGACGCTGTGACGGTGACGCAGCGGGCTCGAGGCCGCGTCGAACCGGTCTGGAACACCCGCCCGGCCGCGGACGCTCGCCGCGTTCTCGAGGCCGGTTCGAGGCCGTCGGGGCACGGTGGGCGCAGTGGCCGCCAGGGCCACGGCGGCGTGCGCAGGCGGTAGCCCCGGAGGGCGACCTGGACCGGCCGCCCAGTCTCTTCCCGGAGGAGCGCGATGATCGGTACCCAGTCCCTCACCGACCTGTACGTCGAGGTCCAGCACTTCTACGCGCGGCAGATGCATCTGCTCGACGGGGGCGCGTTCGAGGAGTACGCGGCGACGTTCACCGAGGACGGCGAGTTCACCCACACCCCGCAGCAGCCACCGGCCCGCACCCGGGCGGGCATCGTCGCCGAGCTGAACCGGTTCCACCAGCGCTTCGCCGACGACCCGGTGGTCCGCCGGCACTGGTTCAACATGCTGAAACTGGACCCGCTCGACGGCGGGGCCATCGCGGCCACCTACTACGCCCTGGTGGTCACCACCCGCCCCGGCCGCAACGTGACCATCGCGCCCAGCTGCGTGGTCCACGACGTCCTGGTCCGGGAGAACGGCGCGCTGCTCACCCGGTCCCGGAAGGTGGACCACGACGTGGTGCCGTGACCGGCGCATCGGGTCCTCCGGCGCGGCAGGGTCCGCCCTGCCGCGCCGTCTCCCGTCTCGCGGCCTGCCGGATCGGCCCGCCCAGCGGCGTCGTCTACCGGGCGGCCGGCACCCGGACGGCGGCGAAGAGTTCGTCGACGAGGGCGGTGGTGTGCTCCGCCGCCCGGAAGGTCGGATGGTCGACGACCTTCCGGAGGAAGTCGCGGGTGGTGCTCATCCGGGGGCCCGACACCCGGCACTCGTCGAGCGCACGCAGCATCCGGGCGATGGCCCGGTCCCGGTCCGGCGCCCAGACGATCAGCTTCGCCAGCAGCGAGTCGTAGTTCGGCGGCACGACATAGCCGGGGTAGGCGTGGGTGTCCACCCGGACGAACGGCCCGGCGGGCACGACGAACTCCTCGATCAGCCCGGGGGTCGGTGCGAAGCCGGCGTCCGGGTCCTCGGCGTTGAGTCGGCACTCGATCGCCACCCCACGGGGTCGGATGTCCTGCTGGGTCAGGGTCAGCCGCTCGCCGGCCGCCACCCGGAGCTGTTCCTGCACCAGGTCCACGCCGGTGACGGCCTCCGTGACCGGGTGCTCCACCTGGATCCGGCAGTTGACCTCCATGAAGTGGTACCGGGCGTCCGGGTCGACCAGGAACTCGAAGGTGCCCGCCCCGACGTAGCCGACCGCCGACGCGCCGGCGACGGCCGCGGCACCCATCCGCTCGGCGAGGCCGTCCGGCATCCGCGGTGACGGTGTCTCCTCGATGAGCTTCTGGTGCCGGCGCTGCACGCTGCAGTCACGCTCGCCGAGGTGGATGGCGTTGCCGTACGCGTCGCAGAGCACCTGGATCTCGACGTGCCGGGCGCTGCGCAGGTACTTCTCCACGTACACCCGGCCGTCGCCGAAGAGCATCTGAGCGGTGGCCCGCGTCCGGCGGTGGGCGTCGGGGAACTCGTCGGACCGGGTCACCACCTGCATGCCGCGCCCGCCGCCCCCGGCGACCGCCTTGATGATCACCGGGTAGCCGATCTCGTCGGCGAGCCGGTGTGCGGCCTCCGGCCCGAGCGGATCGAGGCTGCCCGGCAGCAGTGGCAGGCCGGCGGCCGACATGATCGCCCGGGCGGAGCCCTTGTCCCCCAGTTTCGCCATCACCGGCGCCGGCGGTCCGATCAGGACGATCCCCTCCGTGGCGCACGCCTCCGCGAAGTCGGGGTCCTCGGAGAGGAAGCCGTACCCGGGGTGGATGGCGTCCGCGCCGGTGCGCCGGGCCGCCTCCAGGATCGCGGCGGCACAGAGGTAGCTCTGCCGGGGCGGCGGAGGACCGATCTGCACCGCCTCGTCCGCGTACCGCACGGCCGCCGAGTCGCGGTCCTGCGTCGAGTGCACGGCGACGGTGCGGATGCCCATCTCCCGGCAGGCGCGGGCCACCCGGAGCGCGATCTCGCCCCGGTTGGCGATCAGGATCGTACGGAACACGACTCTCCTTCGAAGGTGGCGCCGGCGGAGCGCGGGCGGCGTACGGGCGGGGTGCTCACCGGCGGGGCTGGCTCATGGTCCGCAGCTCGGACTCGACGGTCAGCGCCGAGCCGTACTGGCGGAACCGGGCCCGGCGGTCGGCCCGCAACTGCGGGCCGGTCAGGTCCCGCAGCTCGTCGAGGATGCCGGCCAGGGCGCGACGCAGGGCGTCCGCGGCGGTCAGCGGGTCGGCCCCGGTGCCGCCGTCCGGTTCGACCACCACGCCGTCGACGACGCCCAGCCGGAGCAGGTCCCGGGAGCCGACCCGCAGGGCCGCGGCCGCGCGGGGCGCCGCCGTCGGGTCCTTCCAGAGGATCGCCGCACAGCCCTCCGGCGAAATCACCGAGTAGACCGCGGAGGTGAAGGCCAGCACCCGGTTGGCGACCGCCAGCGCCAGCGCGCCCCCGCTGCCCCCCTCCCCGATGATCATGGTGATGACCGGGACGGTCAGTGAGGCCATCAGCCGGAGGTTCTCGGCGATGGCCACGGCCTGGCCCTGCTCCTCGGCGTCCGCGCCGGGGTAGGCGCCGGGCGTGTCGACCAGCGTCACCACCGGCAGCCGGAGCTTCTCGGCCAGCCGCATCAGCCGGGCCGCCTTGCGGTACCCGGAGGGCATCGGCATGCCGAAGTTGCGCTGCGACAGCTCGGCCGCGGTGTGCCCCTTCTGCTGCCCGATCACCAGGACCGGACGCCCGTCGAGCCACGCCGTCCCGCCGACCACCGAGGGACAGTCGCCGGAGATGCGGTCCCCGTGCAGCTCCTGGAAGTCGACGAAGGCCGTCGCTAGATAGTCGAGCGTGGTCGGGCGGGCCAGGTCACGCGCCCGGCGGACCTGCTCCCACGGGTCGACCTCGGGCAACCGGCCCGGGTCCCGCACCAGCACGTCAGCCCCCGCCTCGGGTCGGCCGTCGCCGGAGGACCGGCCGTCGCCGGAGGGCCCATCGGCGCCGGTGCCCGCGCGCAGCAAACGGCCGAGTTCGGCGCGGAGCCGGGACCGGGGCACGATCCGGTCGACGACGCCGCGGTCGAGCAGGAACTCCGCGGTCTGGAACTCGGCCGGCAACTGCTGCCGGATGGTCTGCTCGATGACCCGCCGACCGGCGAAGCCGAGCCGGGCGCCGGGCTCGGCCAGGATGACGTCGCAGAGTGTGGCGAAGGACGCCGCGACGCCGCCGAAGGTCGGGTCGGTGATGAGGGAGACCGTCAGCACTCCCGCCTCGTCGAGCTGCGCCAGCGCGGCGGCCGTCTTGGCCATCTGCATGAGGGACAGCACACCCTCCTGCATCCGGGCGCCGCCGGAGGCGGAGACGATGACCAGCGGCGTACGACCGGCCAGCGCGACCTCCGCGGCCAACGTGATCAGCTCGCCCACCGCGCTGCCCAGGCTGCCGCCCAGGAAGCGGAAGTCCATCACCGCCAGGACCACCGGGACGCCTTCGACGGTCGCCCGCGCGCAGAGCACCGCCTCGTCCAGGCCGGTCCGGGCCCGGGCCTCCGCCAGGCGCGCCGGGTACGGCACGGTGTCGACGAACTGCAACGGGTCCTCGCTGCGCGCCACCAGGTCGAGCCGCTCGTAGCGGCCGTCGTCGACGAGCTGCGTCAACCGCTCGACCGCGGTCAGCGCGGTGTACCGGCCGCACTCGGGGCAGACGCTCAGGTTGCGCAGCCACCGCTTGCCGTACACGGGGGTGGTGCAACCGGGGCAGAGCACCCACCCCGGCTCGTCCACGATCCGGTCCACGGTCTGCGTCATCCGTCCACTCCCCCCGGCCGGCTCTCTGCTGGCGAGGAGCAATCTGCCCCGTACCGCTCGAGCGACGACCGAGGATCGCTGGTGCCGGCGTGCCCCAGCCCGACTCGACCCGGGCTCGAGCACCGGGGTTCAGCGTGAGTCCGGGACGTTCGACGCAACCGACCGGAAGCAGAGGAACGAGATGATCTCAGCGGATCCGTCCGAGCTGGATGACACCCGTCGGGAGCCACTGGACCCCGACGCCTTCCGAGCCGCGATGGCGTCCTTCCCCACCGGCGTCACCATCGTGACGACCCAGGGCCCCGAGGACACCCCGTACGGCTTCACCGCGAACTCGTTCTGTTCGGTCTCGCTGGAGCCGCCCATGATCCTCGTCTGCCTGTCCCGGACGGCCCGCTCGTTCCCGGTCTTCCAGGGCTGCAAGCAGTTCGCGGTCAGCATCCTCCAGGCGCACCACACCGAGCTGGCTCGCCGGTTCGCCAGCAAGCGCGGGGACAAGTTCGCCCAGGGCCGGTTCGTCCGGACCGGCAACGGGTTGACCGTGGTCGACGGGGCGGTGGCGGTGATCGAGTGTGACCTGCACCAGCAGCACGACGCCGGCGACCACGTCATCCTGGTCGGCCTGGTGCACTCGGTGCGGATGGCGGAGACCCGGAGCCCGGCGCTCTACGTCGACCGCGCCTTCGGCGCCGTCGGCCCGATGCCGGCCGGCTGATGGGCGGCGCCGGCCTGCGCCGGTCTCCGGAACACCAGCCATCGAAGGGGGCCGGGCCCGCGGGCCCGGCCCCCTCGTCGCCGCCGCTCAGTCCTCGCCCACGCCGGAGAGCCGCAGCGCCCGGGCGGCGAGCCGGAGCAGCGCCAACCGGCCGTCGGTGTCGGTCGACGCGGCCGACACCATCACCCCGAGTGTGGTCACCCCGGCCTCCGCGTACTCCCGCATCCGGGCGGCCACCCGGTCCACCGGTCCGACCAGCGCGGTCGCGCAGACGAAATCGAACGGCACCGCGGCGGCCGCGCTGGCGCGGTCACCGCCGCGGACCAGCTCGTGGACCTTCTCCACGGCACCGTCGAATCCCATCTGCCGGGCCAGGGAGACGTAGAAGTTCCGCTCCGGGTCGCCGATGCCGAGCAGGTACGCGTACTGCCCGCGGACCAGGTCGACGGCGGCGACGGTGTCGTCCATGATGGCCGTCGGCAGGCAGGGCATCGTCTCGAAGCCGTCCAGGGTGCGGCCGACACCCGCCCGACCCTCGCGCAGCCGCGCGACGGCGTGGGCGGTCAGCTCGGGCGAGGTGAAGACGCCGATCCACCCGTCGGCGATCTCGCCGGCCAGCCGCAGGTTGCGCGGGCCGACCGCGGCGAGGTAGATCGGCAGGTCCGGACGGACCGGCTCGGTCAGCACGTGCAGCGGGGCGCTCCCGGCGCCGTCCCGGGGCAGGCGGAAATGCCGTCCCTCGTACCGCACCGGCCCGCCGCGCAACGCCGCCCGGACGATCTCCACGTACTCGCGGGTGCGTTGCAGGGGATGGTCGAACGCGACCCCGTACCACCCGTCGGACACCTCCGGGTTGGACACCCCGAGGCCCAGCCGGAAACGGCCGCCGCTGACGGCGTCGAGGGTCGCCGCGGTCAGCGCGGCCAGACCGGGCGTACGGGCGGGGATCTGCATCACCCCCGACGCCAGCCCGATCCGTTCGGTGCGCCCCGCCACCAGGCCCAGCACGCTCGCGGCGTCGGAGCGGTACCCCTCGGGGGCGAGGGCGATCGCGTAGCCCAGTTCCTCGGCGGCCCGGGCGAGCACCGCGGCGTCCTGGTAGACCAGGTTCACGGCCAGCTTCATCGGGGTCTCCTTCCGGCGTCTCAGATGAGGTGGGCTCCGCCGTCCACCAGCACGACCTGCCCGGTCATGTAGCTCGCGGCGACGACGCCGGCGACCGCTTCGGCGACGTCCGCGGGAGCGCCGACGCGACGCAGCGGGGTGCTCTGCCGCACCTTCTCCGCGATCTCGGTGAAGGATGCCGTCCACGGTGTCTCGATCAGCCCCGGGGCGACCGCGTTCACCCGGACCTGCGGTCCCGCCACGTTCGCCAGCAGACGGGTGAGGTGCTCCACGGCGGCCTTGCTCACCGCGTACGGGATCGAGCTGCCGGCGGGCCGGCTGCCGGCCACCGAGGAGATGTTGACGACGCACCCCGCGCCGGAGGCGCTCAGGTGCGGCATCGCCGCCACCGTGGTCTGCCAGGTGCCGATGACGTTGAGATCGAGGATCTCCCGCCAGACCTCCGGTGTCACCGCGGCGAGGTCGTGGTGCGGGATGAAGCGGGTCCGGCCCGCGTTGTTGACCAGGATGTCCAGCCGGCCGTACGTCTCGACCGCCGTGTCGATCAGGCTGGCGGCCTGGACCGGGTCGGCGACGTCGGCGGCGACGTACCGGGCCTCGGGCAGCGCGGCGGCGAGCTCCTCGCCCGCCTCCCGGGAGCGGACCGAGTTGACCACCACCCGAATCCCCTCGTCGGCCAGTCGGCGGGCGACCGCCGCACCGATGCCGGACGACGACCCGGTCACCACCGCGACACGCTTGTCTGTCATGTCGTGCTCTCCTTCGCTCTCCCTGACTGGCCACGGCGGTGCGGGTGTCGGATCATCACCGGCACCCGCACCGCCGACCATCGCTGCGAGGTCAGCCGATGGTGGTGCTGCTGAACACGACCGGCGTGGCCGGGTTGCAGTCGAAGGGCCGCTGCACGCCCTCCAGGTCGGTGCGCACCCAACTCCAGGACGGGTCGGTCAGGCTCGTGCCACCGGTGGCCGTCTGGGCCACCCCGCTCGGCCCGGACAGCAGGTAGACCGTGACGGTGGGCAGGTCGAACGGCACGCTGGCGGGCAGCGGCCCGGCAACGGTCAGGGTCAGCGTCCGGGCCGCGTAGTCGACCTTCACCTGCGGCGGGGTCGACCCGAGGTTGAGTCCGCCGGAGAGCTGGTGCCAGACGTACCAGGCATTCGCCGGCAGCCGGTACCTGACCGTGACGTTGCGGACTTCCAGGTTGAACGTCGGGTCCGGCGTCCACTGCTGCGGGTCCAGCGTCACGCTGAACGGCCGGTACGCGGCGACCCGCTCCGGGGCGGTCGAGGTGAAGGTCAGACCGAACGGCACGGTCGTCGAGCCGCCGGGGAAGGTGACGTAGCAGCTGTAGTTGACCGGCGTCGCGGTGGTGACACGGGGCGTGGCCGTGCCCGTCGCACTCCGGCCGGTGTCGGCGCCGGCCGTGCCGGGCACCGCCGCGAGTCCCACGACGGCGAGCGTCGCGGCGGCGAGCAGGCGACGGCTCCAGGTCATACCAGTGGTCATCATCGTCCTTTCCTAGTGAGGCACCCGGACGGGACCGGTGTGGTCCGTCGGGTGGCAGGAGAACCGTGCCAACCCCGGATCGAACTTCGCTCGACGCGGCGTCCACACCGGACGGTGCTGGTCAGTTCCGGCTGGCGACCTCGGCGGCCGGGATGCTGCGCCGGAGGGTGTAGGCGACCATCTCCGGCCCCTGGACCCCCGGCATGCCCGCCAGCGCCTGGCGCAGCGCCCCGGCCCGCGGGTTGCTCTTGAAGGACTCGCGGTACGCCTCCTCACTGGTCCACTGGGCGTAGTTGACGAGCCGGGTGCCGTCGATGCTGAAGTGGTAGTTGGCCGAGATGAACCCGGGGCAGTGGCGGACCCACTCCTCGACGTCGCGGACCAGCAGGTCGAGCAGCTGACGCTGGGTCTCGGGCCCGTCGGTGCGCAGCGTGACGATGGCGATGAAGCCGGCCTCGGGCCGGTCGGTGTGGACCATGGACGTCCCTCCTCGGACGGGTATGCGGAATCAGGCCCGGTGCAGGGCCTGGGCGGCGTACGCCGCGGCGGCGGGTTCGAACTGGAGCACGACATGACTGGCGGCGGCGTTGACGTCCCGCCAGGCCCGCTGCAGACCGTTACCGTCGGCCTGGGCCCGAGTGCCAGCGGCGCGGAACAGCCGGTCCACGGCCGAGACCAGCAGGTCGACGGCGAGCGCACAGTCGCGGCTGTTGCGGGCGGTCTCCAGCGCGGTCACCGCGCCGCCGTCGGCCACCGCGGCGACCCGGTCGAGCAGCAGCCGGGCGGCGTCGATCTCACCGGCGCTGCGCGCCAGGGTGCCGTCGTAGGTCGGGCCGCCACTGATGCCGTTGGCCGGGCTGGTGCGCAGCTTCTCGGCGATCCACGACGTCCAGAGCTTCAGGGCGCCGTCGGCCGCGCCCAGCACGGGCACCGCGAACGCCAGGCCGTTGGCGGCCTTGAGCGGCACCCGGTGGCACGGCGCGTCCGCGTCGGTGGCCCGGCCCTGCGCCACCGCCTCGCGGGTGAAGGACCGCTCGGCCGGCACGACCACGTCGTCCAGCACGAGAGTGTTGCTCCCGGTCGCCCGCATCCCCACGTTGAACCAGGTGTCCACGGTGGTGTACGCGTCGCGGGGGACGGCGAAGAACCGGGCCTCGGGCGGCCCGTCGGTCTTCGCCATGGCGCAGACCAGGGCCCACTCGGAAAACTCCACCGCGCTGACGAACGGCCACCGACCGCTCACCCGCCAGCCCCCCGGCACCGGTCTGGCTTCGCCGAGTGGCATCAGCGCGCCGACGATCAGCGGGTCCGGGCCATCCCGCCACAGCTCCTCCTGACCGGGGGCTGGCAGGTACGCCGCCATCCGGCCGAGACTCGCGGTCAGTGACGCGTACCAGGCGGTGGAGGCACAGCTCTCGCCGATCACCGCGACGCCGCGGGTCACCTCGGCGAAGGTGCCCGCGTTGCCGCCCCACCGAGACGGTACGAAGTGACGGGCGAAGCCGGCCTCGATGACGGCCCGGACCACCTCGGGATGCAGTTGCCGGTCGGCTTCCGCCTCGCCGGCACGCTTGCCGGCCAGGTCGGCGACCTGGCCGGCAGCGTCCAGCAGACCGGTCTGGTTGGACATCTGTTCGCGCACCTCTGTGCCTCCTCGGGCCACGGGACGGCTGGCATCGCCGGTCACGTTCTCAGGAGGGACTCGAGGACAACTCGACGTCAGCTCGGCCCGAGCCCCGACGAGGTGCGCGCCGGGTCACGAGGCGACCCGGACGTGGGCCCGGGCGCCGACGGGCCCGCCGGGGCGCCGTCCGGGCGTGGGCAACTGCCCGACGTTGAGCAGCTCGAACTGCAATTGCTGGATCTCCGGCGTGGGTAGCACCCCGAGTTCCTCGTCGAGGATGCGCCGCAGGTCGTGGTACGCCTGCAACGCCTCGGCCCGCCGACCGGAGCGGTTGAGCGCCGTGATGAGCTGGGCGTGGAACCACTCGTTGAGCGGGTACGCGTTGACCAACGCGCGCAGCTCCGGGATCAGCTCGCGGTAGCGCCCGAGCCGCTGCTCGGCCTCCATCCGCAGCTCGATGGCCCTGATCTTGAGTTCTTCGAGGTGGGTGATCTGTCCCCGCAGGACCGTGCCGGCGGTGATGTTCGCCAGCGCGGCACCTCCCCACAGGTCGAGCGCCTCGCGCAGCACCCGGGACGCCTCCTCCAGCCGGCCCTCGTCGAGCAGGGTCCGCCCCTGCTTGGTGAGCCGGACGAAGACCGCGGCGTCGACCTCGTCCTCGGCGACGTCGATGAGGTAACCCGGCGGTCGGGTGACGAGCAGCGTACGGCCCGGGGGCGCCAGTTCCTGCCGGGCGAAGATGCGGCGCGCGTGGTAGACGTACGTCTGCAGCGTGGTGACCGCGCTCCGGGGCGGGGCGTCCGCCCACAACTCCTCCACGAGCGAACTCACGCTGACGATTTCGTTGGGTCGGATGAGCAGCAGGGCCAGCACCTGGCACACCTTCGGCGTGCTCAATGTGCAGGCTTTTCCGCTGTCCGCGACGATTTCCAGTGGACCGAGCAGCTTGAAACGCACTCTTCCCCCGAACTGGTCCGTTATTCACCGACGGTTCATGCCGGACATCCGTCATGCCTGGAGCGAATCGCCAGGCGGGCGACGTCGACGTCCCCCCGGAAGCAGTTGTATCAACTGCTCCAAACAGTTACGGCGGACTATCGGACTGCGGACAATCCGGTGTTCGCCAGGCGCCAATTGCAGCCCGGGCCGAGCATACTCGGCGACCCACCTGGCCCGCACGTAGTGATGTGCGCCACTCTACCGCCGGCACGGGCATTGAGCTGGGGAAATGCATTATCCGAAGGGCCAACTTGGCCGACGCATCACACTATCCGACAGAAGTCGCAGCCCTTTCCGTCCACGATCGGACGGCCGCGTTATTCGTTGTGCGCGCAAATTCATCGACGTGAAACATTTCCGGGTCACGCGAAAGAACGATGAAGGAAATGCAGGCGAGGGCGACGGGAACGACAGCCCGTTCCCGCCACCCTAGCGATGCGCCGATCAGGCCCAGCAGTCCGGCAGCCGCCCTCCGTTGAAATCCACCATTTCCGCGAAAACGGATGAGACGTCCAGGGGGCGACCGGGTTCGCCGCCGCGCAGCTCGTCGTACGCCCGGTGCAGGTTCCCCACCATCCGCTCGGCGTCGAGCAGGTCGGCGAACTCACCCAGGTCGGTGTCCCGGGCCGCCTCCAGCGGGGTCAGCCCGGCGGCCAACCCGGCGGCCGCCACCTCCTGGATCCAGCGCAGGTACGCCTCCGTCCGGTCGAACACCTCCGGCCCGGTGACCGGGCCGTGCCCGCAGACCACCGTCACCGGCGCGAGCCGGCGCAGCCGGGCCACCGCCCGGAGCGCACCCTCGATCGATCCCATCAGGTTGAACGGCGTGCAGCCGGCCAGCACCACGTCACCGGCGAACAGCACCCGCTCCTCGGGCAGCCAGGCGACGACGTCGTTGGTGGTGTGCGCCGGACCGACGTGGATGAGTTCCACCCGCCGGTCGCCCTGGTGCAGCGTGACGGCCTCCCGGAACGTGAGGTGGGGCAGGACGACCCGGACGTCGCCCCACGCCACGTCCGGCCAGAGGCCGGTCAGGGCCATACCGGTCGCCGCCATCTCCGTCCGGGCCTGCTCATGGGCGACGATCGTCGCGGTGGGACCGAAGGCAAAGTTGCCGAACGTGTGGTCCCCGTGATGGTGCGTGTTGACCAGGATGCGGCCCGGTCCGGCGCCGAGCCGGTCGACGGTCTGCCGCAGCCGTACCGCCCGCGCCTCGGTGGCCACCGTGTCCACCACCAACACGCCATCGCCGCCCACCAGGATCCCCGCGTTGTTGAGACACCACCCGCCATTGGGCTGGGTGTAGGCGTGGACACCGTCGGCGACCTCCACCAGTTCGGCCGCTGACGCCGGTGCGCGGGCCGTCCGCGAGGAGGCGCTCACCGGGCGGAAGCCCCGGTCGTCCGCCCCGCTCTGCGGGCCGCGGCGAACTCGCCGGCCCGGGCGAGGGTGGCGCGGCTGTTACCGCCCAGCGCCGCCCGGACGTACGCGCTGGCGTCGGCCAGGCTGGTCCCGGCGCCGAGCGTTTCGGCCACCGCGCCCGGGTTCATCGCCACGGTGTGCCGGGCGGTCACGACGGCGTCGCCGGCCCGCTCGGTGAACGACCAGGTGCCGCTGTGCCCGAGCAGCAACGTCGGGGGTACCAGCTGCTTGTAGGCGACCAGCTCCGGTGCCCGGCACACCCGGACGGAGCGGGTGGTGTGCGCGGCCCCCTCCGCGGTCACCGTCTCCATCTCCAGGGTCTGGACGCCCGGCACCTCCTCGGTCAGCGCGACCCGCCGCACGTGGGGCAACCGCTCGGCCCAGCGATCCGCCCGGTCGACGAACTCGTAGGCGTCGGCCACCGCACCCGGGATCTCGACCGTGTCCTCGAACGAGAACACCACGTCCTCGAGCGGCTCGCCCAGTTCGGCGATCCGGGCCAGCGCCCCCAGCTCGGCGGGGCTGTTGCGGTGCAGGGCCTCGCGGACCCAGGCGACCGCCGCGGGATCGTCGTCGACCGCGGTGAAGTGGTGGCGCAGCACCACCTTCGTCCGCTCGCCGGGCAGCGCCTGGAACAGCCACTCGCCGCCCATCGACGCCACCGGTGGCTGACTGCGTTCCTGCTCGAACCGGATCCGGCCCGCGTCGGGCTCCAGCACCCGGCGCGACGTCCACGTCTTCACCTCCCCGTTGACCAGCGCCCAGAGCTGGAACCGCTCCTGCCGCCCCTGGTGGCCGAGGTGCTCGACATGCACGGTCGGCCCGAACACCGCGGGCCAGCGACGGACATCCGCCACCAGCTCGTAGACGAGGTCGGGGGAACCGGGGACGACGGAGGTGTGCTCGGTGGTGTACGGCTTCGGACCGCTCATGGCTGGGCAACTCCCGTTCCATCGGTGGGTGCGTGGGTCGGCCGGCGGCCGCACCACGCGGCAGCTCAGACGCCGGCTGCGGCCTTGTTCACCGCGTCGAGCACGGCATTCGGCGTACTCAGCTCCAGGACCTCGTCGTCCGGGAGGCGCACCCCGAACCGCTGCTCGATCCGCGCGGCCGTCTCCATCAGGGCGAGCGAGTCGTAGCCGAGATCCTCGAAGGGAACGTCGGCGATGTCGCCGGCGACGGCGGTCGAGTCGTCCTCGCCGGCGCACTCGACCAGAATCCGGCGCAGGTCGTCGAGGGTCATGACGGACATTGGTTTCTCCTCATCGGTCACGGTGTCACTCGTCGTGTACGTCAGACGCGGACGGACTCCGCGTCGCCAGCGACGGCCCGCAGGACCATCGCCGCGTTGAAGCCCCAGCGACCCCGGGCCAGGACCAGGGCGACGGAGACCGGACGGTTGCGCGGCGCACCGAGCACCAGGTCGATGCCGTGGTCGGCCGGCACGTCGGTCGTGTGCCAGGTCGGCGGGACCACCCCGTCGCGGATCGAGAGCAGGGCGGCGACGACGTCCAGCGGCCCGCCGCCGGAGTAGAGCCGACCGGTCAGCGTCTTCGGCGCGGTGACCGGCACCCGGCCCGGGCCGAAAACCTCCCGGATCGCCTCGGCCTCGGCCCGGTCCAGCTCGGGCAGCCCCGCCGCGTCCGCAAACACCACGTCCACGTCCCCGGGCCGCAGGCCGGCGTCGTCGAGCGCGAGCTCCACGGCTCGCCGCAACCCGGGCGGCCGGTCGCTGCCCTCCGGCGGGTCGAAGGTGGCGGCGTAGCCGGCGATCTCCCCGTACACCTGTGGCGCCCGTCGCCGGGCGACGGCGTCGGCGCGCTCGACGACCAGGATGGCGCCGCCCTCCCCCGGCAGGTAGCCGCTGGCAGCGGTGTCGAACGGCAGGTACGCCCGATCCGGGTCGACCGCGCCGCTGACCCGGCCGCTGGACAGGTGCGACAGCCAACCCCACGGATCGAAGGAGGAGTCGACGCCGCCGGTGACCACCAGGCCCGTGCCACGCCGGGCGGTACGCCGGGCGTGCCCGAGAGCGTCCAGGCCACCCGCCTGCTCGGCGACCAGCACCGCCCCCGGCCCGCGCATCCCGTGCCGGATCGAGATCTGGCCGGTGTTGACCGCGTAGAACCAGGCGAACGACTCGTAGACGCTGACGAACTGCGGCCCCTGGGACCACAGCTTGCGAAACTCCCCGTGGGTGAACTGGAAGCCGCCCGAGGCGTTCGAGGTGATCACGCCCATGTCGTAGTCCGTCATCGCGGCCTGGTCGACGGCCGCGTCGCGCAGCGCCCAGTCGGCGGCGGCGAGGGCCAGCCGCGTGGACACGTCGGTCTGCGGCAGCAGCCGGTTCGGCAGGTGCTCGGCCGCGTCGAAGTCGAGGATCTGCCCGGCGAGGCGCGCCGGATATCCGGTGGAGTCGAACCGGGTCAGCGGCGCGATCCCGCTGCGACCCTCCAGCGTGCCGGACCAGAACTCCTTGACACCGAGGCCGTTCGGGGCGACCACACCGATGCCGGTGACGTAGACGGGCTCGCTCATGCCGCCGCCCCCGCCGACCGCAGCACCATCGCGCTCTGGAAGCCGCCGAAGCCGCTACCGACGCTGAGCACGGTGTCCAGCCGCTGTTCCCGGGCGGTGAGCGGCACGTAGTCGAGGTCGCACTCCGGGTCGGGGGTCCGCAGGTTGGCGGTGGGCGGCACCACGCCGTTCTCGATCGCCAGCGCACAGGCGGCGATCTCGATCGAGCCGATCGCCCCCAGCGAGTGGCCCACCATGGACTTGATGGAGCTGACCGGCACCCGGTACGCGTGGTCACCGAGGCTGCGCTTGAATGCCGCGGTCTCGTGCCGGTCGTTCTGCTGGGTGCCCGAGCCGTGGGCGTTTACGTAGTCCACCGCCGTCGGGTCCAACCGGGAGTCGTCCAGCGCCGCCCGGATCGCCTCGGCCATCTCCCGGCCGTCCCGCTTCAGGCCGGTCATGTGGTACGCGTTGCAGCGGGTCGCGTAGCCGGTGATCTCCGCGTAGACGTGCGCGCCGCGGCGTCGCGCGTGCTCGTACTCCTCCACCACGAACATCGCCGCCCCCTCGGCGAGGACGAACCCGTTGCGGGTGCCGTCGAACGGCCGGGACGCCTGCTCGGGCTCGTCGTTGCGCGGCGTGGTGGCCTTGATCGCGTCGAAGCAGGCCACCACGATCGGGGTGATCGGGGTGTCGGCCGCACCGGTGAGCGCCACGTCGAGGGTGCCCTCCCGGATCAGGTCACTGGCGTAGCTGACCGCGTCGAGGCCGGAGGTGCAGCCGTCCGAGACCATGGTGACCGGGCCCTCGGCACCGACCGTCCAGGCCACCTCCGCCGGCATCACGCTGGGGATGAGGTAGTCGAACATGTGGGGCGACAGATAGTCCTGATCGACCAGCCACCGACGCCCGCTGTCGGAGAGCACCAGGTATTCCCGTTCCAGGCTGGTCGCGGCGGCCACGGCGCTGCCCAGGCTCACCCCGATCCGGTGCGGCTCGGTCACCGCCAGGTCGAGGCCGCTGTCCTCCACCGCCTCCCGCGCGCAGACCACGGCGAACTGGGTGGCCCGGTCCATCCGACGGATCTGGCGCGGGCTGAGCCCCTCCATCACCGGGTCGAAGTCGCACTGGGCGGCGACCCGGGACCGGAACGGGGAGGCGTCGAAGAACGAGATGGTGCGGGTCGCCGTGCGACCCGAGGAGAGCAGGCCCCAGAACTCCTTGGTGCCGCGCCCACCCGGAGCGCGGACGCCGATACCCGTGATGACCACGCGGCGGCTCATGAGCGGGCTCCGGAGGCGATCCGGCGCGCCCGGGGCGGGGCGGCCGGACCTGGAGTCGGCGGGCAGACTGAGCGATGCATCACCGGTGCGTTCCCTTCGCCGGACGTGCACGGACGACGGCCGCCGGTGTTGCCGCCCGGCGACGTAGTCAGCCTCAGCAACGGCGCTCGAACCGCGCTCGAGGATTGATGGGCCCGCGGCCGGGCCGTCCCACGGCTGGCCCCGGCGCAGAACCAGTTCGGCACCCGTACCGGCTCCAGGGGCGCCCGGATGGCGGCCGGCACGAACGCCGGCTCATCGGTTGGCTTCGTGGATCGGGCTCCTCCGGGCCCTCTGTTTGGCAGCTCCGGGGCTCGGCGGCGTGGTACGACTCCTTCAATCCGGCATGAAGTCGACAGAACTGGCGAGTCGATGGCGACGATCAGCGCGACGGCACCGATACGCCCACCCGAGGCTCCACGTCGGGCGACGTTCCTGGAACTGGCCTTCGACCTGGCGCTTGTCGCCGCCCTGTTCCAGCTCTCGCACTACCTGGTCCAGCATCTGCACTGGAGCGGCGCTGCCCAGAGCGCGGTCCTGCTGCTGACCGTCTGGCGGATCTGGATCATCACGACCTGGATCACGGACCGGCTGGACCCGCAGCGGCTGGGGGTCCAGCTATGTGTCGTCGTGACCCTGACCGGCACCCTGCTCCTGAGTGCCGCCATGCCCGAGGCGTTCGGCGAATATGGCTGGATCTTCGCGGGTGTCTACGTCGGGATGCACATCGGCCGCCACGTCTTCCTCGGGCTGTTCCTGCGTGGCCGGCTGCAGCGCGTCGCCTGGGCGGCGCTGGTGTGGGCTGGGGTGTCTGCCGTGCCGTGGATCGCAGGCGCTCTGACACACGGAGCGCTGCGGGTGGCGCTGTGGACATTGGCGATAGCCCTCGACTACCTGATCCACGCGCTCGACTACCCCCTTCCAGGGGCCGGCCGCAAGGCTGACTGGGACCCGCCGGTCGCGGCCGAGCACGTGGCCGAGCGTTACCAGCAGGTCTTCATCATCGCGCTCGGCGAGTTGATCCTGGTCAGCGCGTTGACGCTCGGCGACGGCGGCTTCGCACCCGACCGGACCGCAGCGTTCCTGGTGTCGATCGCCACCGCCGCGCTGCTGGCCCGCATCTACATCGCCCGCGCCGAGGCGTTGCTCCACGCGGCCACGCGCGCGATCCCGGGGGCGAACCGCATCAGCCGCTGGGCGGGATTTACATTCCTGTTTTTGGTGGCCGGTATCGTCGTCACCGCAGTCGGCGACGAACTCGTCATCGCCCAACCGACTGGCCGCACAGGACTTGCCCTGGCCTTTGCCATACTCGGCGGACCCGCACTGTACCTGGCTGGCCGCGGGTTCTGGGAATACCTGGTCTACCCACGGGTGTCCTGGACCCTAACGATCGGGTTGCTGGTGCTGGCCGCCCTCGTCCCAGTGGCGCTCCACTTGCCGCCGATCCTTGCCGCTACCGCCGCCGCAGTGGTGCTGGCCGGCGTTGCCGTCGCCGACGTCGCCCGATCCCGGGCAGGCCCAGCCGAAGCGCCATCGCCGCGAGCTGGCGAGCCTGACCACAATTAGGCCACCGGCAGCTCCCGGCATTCCGCTGTTCACCCTGTGGTGGCTGGTCGCCCTGACCGACCGTCACCGCGGCGAGGCCGCCGCGCTGAGGCGGTCGGACGTCGACCTCGACACCGCGACGCTGAGTCAACATGGCCCTCCCGCGTGCCCTTGATCAGTGCACGCTTATCGGCTACAGGAGAGGGCGTTTCGTCGGATCGGCGGCCAACCTGCCGCCCCTAGGTCGCCGGATCTGCCGCACATCACCTGGCGGAGTTGTGTCGCACGTCAGTTGTCGGAACTGATCGGCCTCTACCGTCGCCCGACACGGGCGAGGTTGTCGGCCCGGGCCGCAGCAGCACATCCACATCCACCAGCGCTGCCGGGTGGTACGACTGTCTCAGAGGCTGACAGAACCGGCAGAAACGGGGCGAACCGATGACGGGTGGCGCAGCCCGGCTGGTGCGGGGAACGGAGGAGCAGGGGGCGACGTTCCTGGACCTGTTCCTCGACCTGGTGTTTGTCTTCGCGCTCTTCCAGCTCTCGCAAGGGCTGCTGGACCATCTGAACTGGAGCGACGCCTTCCAGACGCTGGTGCTGCTGCTCGCCGTGTGGTGGGTGTGGGACCAGACGTCGGCGGTAGCCGACAGGTTCGACCCGCAACGGCCGGCGATACAGGTGCTGGTCATCGGGTCCATGTTCGGCAGCTTGGTGCTGGCGGCGTCGGCACCCGAGGCGTTCGGCGAACATGGCCTGGTCTTCGCCGGCGCGTACGTCGCCGTCCAGGTCGGTCGCAGCCTGTTTCTCGTGTTCATTGCGCGTGGCGACGAGCGGCAGCGTCCCGAGATGCGGGTGCTGTTCTGGTTCGGCGTGTCGGCGGTGCCGTGGATCGCGGGCGCTGTCATGCAGGGTTGGCCGCGTGGGGTGCTGTGGGCGCTAGCGGTGGCCGTGGACTACACGGTGCCCAGACTGGGCTGGCCCATGCCGAGGCTGGGCCGCGCGGGTGCGGCGGAGTTTGCGATCTCGGGCGAGTTCCTGGCCGAGCGGCATCGGCAGTTCTTCATCATTGCGCTCGGCGAGCTGATTCTGGTGACGGGGCTGGGGCTCAGCAGCAACGCCTTCGAGGCTGACCGCAGCGCGGCGGTCGTGGTGGCGTTCGCGACCACGGTGCTGCTGTGGCGGATCTACATCCACCGTGCCGGGGAGGTGTTCGGCGGGGCCGTCGCCGCCGCCCCTGATCCGCTCCGCGTTACCGTGTCGGCGATCTACGCCCACCTGGTCATGGTCGCCGGCATCGTCGCGATCTCCGTCGGCGACGAGCTCGTCATCGAGCACCCGTTCGGGCACACACAACCGGCGTGGGTCGCCGTCATCCTCGGCGGACCCGCACTGTTCCTCGCCGGACGGGCCGCCTTCGAGTACACGGTGTTCGGCCGGGTGTCCCGAAACCGCGTGGCCGGGGTCCTCCTGCTCGCCGCCATCTCGCCGGCAACGATCTTCCTGCCGCCCGTGCTGGTCGCCGCCGCCGCTGCTCTCGTCCTGGCCGGGATCGCCGTATCCGACGCAGCCCGTGCCCGAGGACGCCCACCCGAGCCGCCCTCACCACCTGGCTAGCCGGAAAGTATCACCCACGTCCCGAGCCTGTTCTGACGGGTGATGGTGCTGACGGGTGACACCGTTGCTGTCAATCACCCCGAAACGACATCTGGGCACCCACCCGTTAGGGTGAATGCCCAGATTATTGCTGGTGCGCCGCCAGGGACTCGAACCCCGAACCCGCGGATTAAGAGTCCGCTGCTCTGCCAGTTGAGCTAGCGGCGCTCGTCGGCAACGGAGAGAACATTAGCACCCCGCCGAGCCGGGCTCCAATCCGGTTACCCGGGTCCCCCCTTCGGACGAGCTTAGTCGGCAGAACGGGGCAAACCGACCAGCGCGCCCGGGACGGGGACGTGTGTCGAGGCGGTGATACGGCACGATGTCCGCCAGGTACGCGAGAACAGAGGTGGGGATGGCACGGTTCACGCGAGCCGGGGCGGTGGTGGGCGCTCTGACCCTGGTGGCGTCGCTGGCACTGACCGGGTGCGGCGACGAGCAGAAGAAGCCGGAATTCGTCGGCGGGACCGAGTCGAGCGCGAGCGCCGAACCCGGCACGGCGGAGCCGACGGCGCCGGCCGCGCCGAGCGGGCCCCCGTTGACGCTGAGCCCGGGCGACGGCACGAAGAACAAGCCGGTGAGCACGGAGATCAGCGCGAAGCTCCCGGACGGCGCGAAGGTGTCCGGGGTGACCCTGACCGCCGCGGGCGGCAGTGCGGTCACCGGCAAGCTGCGCACCGACGGCTCCTCCTGGGTGCCGTCCGCCCCGCTGAAGTACGGCACCCGCTACACCGCCACGGTGACGGCGACCGCGCCCGACGGGACGAGCAGTCAGGGCACCAGCAGCTTCACCACGATGGCCAAGCCGAAGTCGACCATCGGGTCGGGCCTCTACCTCTTCGACGACAAGAGCTACGGGGTGGCCATGCCGGTCGTCACCGAGTTCCACCCGGGCATCCCGAAGAAGGACCGGGCGGCGGTGCAGAAGCGGATGTTCGTCCGCACGGACCCGCCGCAGCCGGGGGCCTGGCACTGGATCGACAACGGCACGCAGGCCTACTACCGGGCGCCCGAGTACTGGCAGCCGGGCACCACCATCACCGTGCGGATCGCCCTGGCCGGGGTGCCGCTGAGCAACGGCCGCTACGGCGACGTCGACCGCAAGGCCACCGCCAAGATCGGCCGTTCGTTCGTGATGAAGGTCGACAACGCCAGCAAGAAGATGTCGGTGTACGAGAACGGCGCTCTGGTCCGCACCGTGCCGGTGAGCCTGGGCAAGAAGACCACCCCGTCCTCCAGCGGCACGATGGTGGTGATGGAGAAGAAGGAGTCCACGGTCTTCGACACCCGCGACGACCCGGACCCGGCCAACCGCTACGTCACCGAGATCGACTTCGCTCAGCGGCTCACCTGGGGTGGCGAGTACATCCACGCCGCGCCCTGGTCTGAGCACTTGCAGGGGCGGCAGAACGTCTCGCACGGCTGTGTCAACGTGTCGATGGCGAACGCCCGGTGGCTGTTCGAGAAGACCCGGATCGGTGACCCGATCACGGTGAAGGGCACCGAGCGCAAGCTCGCCGCCGGTAACGGCTGGACGGCGTGGAGCCTGAGCTGGTCGGAGTTCGTCAAGGGCAGTGCGTTGCCGGTGCCCGCGGGCGGGTCCGGCCCGGCAGTCTGAGCCCTCCGACGCCCCGCGCCGGCCCGTGCGACCGCACGGGCCGGCGCGTACTCTTTGCTCTGCCCGCGACGCGGCGGTGCCAGCGGCGACCTTCAGTCCCGGCACGGAGACGAGCCAGGCTCACGAAACGCCGGATATTAGCAAATTTCCGGCACCATTGTTGGCGTGTTCCGGTTCACCCTCGGCAACCGGGGGCGGTTCTGGCGCGTCATTAAGAGACGATGGGTCAGGGACCACGACTGTGAGGACATCATGCGAGCTAGCCAGGACCAGCTGATCCGGCCCGGTGGGCGACGCCGCGTGCTCGCGGCGGGGCTTCTCGCCGTGGCGCTGGCCTTCACCTCCGCCTGCACCGACGGCGGCGGCAAGCCGTCCTCATGGCAGGGCGGCGGCGAGAGCCCGGCGCCGAAGGCGGCGGCGACCATCAGCGAACCGGCGGCCGACGCCAAGGACGTGCCGGCATCCACCGGCATCACCTTCACCACCAAGGACGCCGTGGAGACCGCCGTCGAGCTCAAGGACGCGGCCGGCAAGGCGGTCGAGGGCACCCTCGCCGCCGACGGCAAGACCTGGCTGCCGGCCGGGGCACTGGAGTACGGCACGAGCTACACCGCCACGGTGACCGCGACCGGTGACGACGGCCGTCCGGCCACCGCCACCAGCACCTTCACCACCATGGCGAAGCCGGGCAAGCAGATTCGGGTGAGCAGCTTCCTCGGCGACAACCAGGTGGTCGGGGTCGGGATGCCGCTGATCGTGAAGTTCAGCCAGGCCGTTCCGGAGGACTACCGCGACGACGTGCAGCGCCGGATGACGGTGACCTCGACGCCGGCCCAGGAGGGAATCTGGCACTGGGTGAGCCCCACCGAGATCCGGTACCGGCCGAAGGAGTTCTGGAAGGCCAACACCAAGGTCTCCTACCGGGTGCAGGCCGGCGGCCTGCCGATGGGTGACGGCTGGTACGGCCGCGCCGACCTCACCGTGGACATCAAGATCGGCGCAGCGGTGGTCATGACGGTGGACAACAAGACCAAGCGGATGACGGTGACCCGCAACGGCGCCGTGGTGAAGACCATCCCCGTCAGCCTGGGCAAGAAGAGCACCCCGTCGTCCAGCGGCACCATGGTGGTGATCGAGAAGCTGCGCAAGACGGTCTTCGACACCATGGAGGAGCTGGGCCCGGAGGAGGGCTACCGCACCAAGATTGACTTTGCCCAGCGGCTCACCTGGGGCGGGGAGTTCATCCACGCCGCGCCCTGGTCCGAGGGGCAGCAGGGCACCACGAACGTCTCGCACGGCTGCGTGAACGTGTCGATGGCCAACGGCGACTGGCTGTTCAAGAACACCCAGATCGGCGACCCGATCACCGTCAAGGGCACCGAACGCAAGCTCCAGAACGGCAACGGCTGGACCGACTGGAACATGAGCTGGGACGAGTACGTCAAGGGCAGCGCCGTGCCGTACGAGCCGCCGGCGGACCCGGACGTCACGCCGACGCCGGACGCCGGCACCCCGACCCCCACGCCGACCGCCTGAGTAGCCACAACGACGAAAGCCCCCTCCACGCGGAGGGGGCTTTCGTATGAGGTTGAGGCCCCACAACGACTCAGGCCCCCTCGTTGGAGGGGGCCTGAGGTTCACCAGCTGGGTGACTGATGGGAATTGAACCCACGACAACCGGGACCACAACCCGGTGCTCTGCCAACTGAGCTACAGCCACCATGCCTCCGACGCCCGGTCGATCGCCCCGGGCGGGGTGCGGACCAATAATAGCCACACCCCGGCCGACCCCGTCCAGCGGGTTCCCGGCTCCCCGCGGCCGACACACCTGCCAACGCCGCGCCCGGTGTCCGGGAGGCCCCCGTCAGAGGTCGGCGGCGATGCTCTTGGCGGTCTCCACGTCCGGGCCGGGCAGCGGGACGAAGACGGTCCGCCGGTAGTACTCCAACTCGCGGATGCTCTCCCGGATGTCGGCCAGCGCGCGGTGCGCCAGGCCCTTCTGCGGCTGACCGAAGTACACCCGGGGATACCAGCGGCGGCACAGCTCCTTGATCGACGAGACGTCGATCATGCGGTAGTGCAGGTGCGCGTCGAGGCGGGGCATGTCCCGGGCGATGAAGCCCCGGTCGGTGGCGATCGAGTTGCCACACAGCGGCGCCGTACGCGGGTCCTTGACGAAGCTGCTGACGTACTCCAGCACCCGGTCCTCGGCCTCGGCCAGGGTCACCGGCGAGCGGCGCACCTCCTCGGTGAGGCCGGACTTGGCATGCATCGTCCGGACGATCTCCGGCATCGCCTCCAGCGCGGCCTCATCGGCGTGGATCACCACGTCGACGCCGTCACCCAGCACGTTGAGGTCAGGATCGGTGACCAGTGCCGCAACCTCGATCAGCTTGTCCCTGCCGAGGTCCAAACCGGTCATCTCACAGTCGATCCAGACGAGGAGATCAGCCACCGGGACAGCCTACGCGCCGGCCACGACCCGCGGCTGCGCGCTCTCCACGGAGCAGCCCGCTAGGGTTTCGGAGTGCCAGCCGAACCCGTCGCACCGCCCGCCGTCACCGACGACGACCCCGGCGGCCGTACGGTCCGTCGACTCGTCGCGGTGGTGGCGCTGATCGCCGTACTGCCGGCGCTCTACCTGCCCGGCCTGGTGCACAACTTCTTCGACCTGAAGATCTACATGTCCGCCATGGACTGGTGGACGGCGGGCAACCCGCTCTACGACTACGTCCAGCCGGACCGGGTGCAGGGCGAGCTGTACTTCACCTACCCGCCGTTCAGCGCGCTGCTGCTCTGGCCGTTCGGGCTGATCCGGCTCGGCGCCACCGTGACGATCTTCACGGTGCTCACCGTGCTGGCCGTGGTGGTGACCACCCGGTGGCTGCTGACGCCGGTGATCGCCCGGCACCACCTGCCTCGGGCGTTCACCCTGACCATCGGCGTGCTGCTGGTGCTGGCGGTGGAGAGCACCCGCGAGACGATCACCTTCGGGCAGATCAACATGCTGCTGGTCGTGCTGATCCTGGCCGACCTGCTGTTCGCCGTGCCGCAGGCGCGGCGCTGGGCCGGCGTCGGCATCGGCCTGGCGACGGCGCTCAAGCTCTTCCCGGGCATCTTCATCGTGTACCTGCTGGCCACCCGGCGGTGGCGGGCCGCGGTGGTGGCGAGCGCGACCGCGGCGGCGGCGACCCTGCTGGCGGCGGCGGTCGCGCCCGGCGACTCGTGGCGGTTCTGGACGCAGGAGTTGTGGGACAACGACCGGGTCGGCCGCACCGACTACACCGGCAACCAGTCGCTGTTCGGCCTGCTGAGCCGGTTCAGCGCGCCGGAGAAGCCGGACCGGCTGCTCTGGCTGCTGGTGGTCGCCGTGGTGGCCGGCTACGGGCTGTGGCGGGCGGTCCGCGCCGCCCGGGCGGGCGACGCGTTGACCGGCCTTACCCTGACCGGCCTGGTCGGCGCCCTGGTCAGCCCGATCACCTGGACCCACCACATCTACTGGTTCGTGCCGGCGGTGGTGCTGCTCGCGGACGCGGCGCTGCGCGCGGACCGGCCGGACGAGGTGCGCCGGCGACGGTGGCTGGCCGGGCTCGCGGTGGGCACCACCGCCCTGATCATCTACGGCGTGGTGTCGTTCCACGACTGGGGCGTGGCCCCGGTCCGCACCGACGATCCGGTGGACTTCGTGCTGCGCAACGGCTATGTGCTGCTCAGCCTGCTGCTGCTGGTGACCCTGCCGGTCCGGACGGACCGCTCGGTGGAAAAGTCGCACCAAATGGACAGACCTCCCCAGTAGCCACCATCGGCGCTAATCTGGTCTCACCTACCTCAAGCGTCGCTCGGGTAGCACCGATCCCCCGGTGAGGGTGGCCCTCCGCGTCGGCAGCGCGGAGGGCCACTCGCCGTTTTCTCCACCGTCACCGGCCGGGCCGTCGGCTCCGGAGCGACCGGTGGCCAGGCCAGACTCAGCGTCACCTCCGGCGGACGGGGCAGCCGGGCCGGCGCCTCCACGTCCGCGAGGGTGCTCGGCCGGGCCGGTTCGGCGCCGATCGCCGACCGGGGTCGCTCACCCACGCCGGACCCGACCGGCGTGAGCTGCCGCCCGGCCGGCAGCGACCGCGCCACTCCGGCGTCCGGGGCGGGCGGGGCGCCCAGGCCACTCAACGAACTGACCCCGAGCCGGCCGGCGAGCACCGGCACCTGGTCCGGTTCGACCACGAAGACCACCTCGCGCGGACGCGGTGGGCGCAGCAGGAGCACCGCCGCGCCCACCACGAGCAGCACCCCCACCGCCAGCAGCCCCCAGGTGGTCGGCGTGGTCCAGCCCGCCCGCAGCTCGGCGCGCAGGTCCAGGGCCAGGTCGGCACCGCCGTCCGGCCGCATCATCACCAGGCTCATCGGCTCGCCGGCCAGGTCGTCGGCACTCCACTCCAGCGAGCCGATCCCCTCGCGTACCCAGAACGGGCGACCGAGCGGGGTGACCGCCCCGGCGGCGGTCGGGGCGTCGGCGGCCGGGCCGGCGGGGTCGAGCCGGACCGGCAGCGGACCCCGCGCCAGCGCCACCCGCCGGACCGCGGCGTGTGGCACCGGCTCCAGCCAGCGGCGCACCTCGGCGGTGGGTGCCAGCCCCACGAAGGCCGGGCCGTCCGGCGTGCGGGCGTCGACCCGAAGCCGGGTCTGCGCGGTACGCGCGAACGGCGCCTCCTGGCGCAGCAGCCGGTCGAGGTCGGTGACCACGACCGCGCGCCCGGGTGTGCGGACCGTCTCGAACCGGGCGGCGAAGGTCCCGCCGGGATCGGCGTGCCGGGTCACCAGCCAGAGCGCGCCACCGGCGAACAGCGCCGGAATCCCGATGACCAACAGCAGCACTCCGGCGATCGCCCGCACGAAACGCATTCGCACCGTCCCCCTCCGTAGCCAGATACCCGGCCGACCTTACCGACGTACTCCGTCTGATCAGGGGATATCCGCAGCACGGTCGGTTCCGGCTCTGGAAAGCACGCTGGCCCGCCGGATCGTCCGGCGGGCCAGCGGGTGTGACGGTGCGGCTCAGGACTTGGCGACCGGCTCCCGACGGGTCCGGGCGAACGCCAGCCCGCCCAGCGTCAGGCCGGCGAGGCCGGCGACAAGACCGGCGACGCCGAGGCCAACCGCGGTGCCGTCGCCTTCGTCGTCGTCATCGTCGTCGGTCGTCGCGACGGCCGCCGCGGCCGGAGTGGGGGACGCCGACGGCGCCTCGGCGGTCAGGGCGAGCACCGGCGCCGGGTGCTCCGGCTCCTCGCCGCCCGAGGTCGGCTCGTCGATCCAGCGCACCACGTTGCCGTCGGAGTAGGTCTGCAGGGTCTTGAAGACCATCGAGTCGACCTTCGGCAACGGGCCCATGGAGACGGGGAACTCCTGGAACTGGCCGGGCTTCACCGCCGCGTCCCCGGTGGCCGTCCAGGTGATCTTGGCCACCGCCTCGGTGATCGGGCTGCCGTGCACCTCGATCGGCGGGTCGACCTTGCGCTTCTCCACGGCCACCGTCCACCCGGGCACCGGCATGGTCGACACCGAGCCGACCGGGGCGTTCTCCGGCAGCACCACCTCCAGCTTCGTGGTCGACGCGGTGTCGCTCTCGTTCGGCACGCGGAACGCCACCCGGGCGTAGCCGCCCTGGGTCGCCTCCTTCGGGTTCACCGAGACGTGGGCGGACGCCGGCCCGGCGAAGCCGAGCACGGCGGTGGCGACGGCGGTGAACGCCAGGGCGGTAGCGGCGGTTGCGGTACGCCGGAGACGGGTCATGGGTTTCGGGAGCCTCTCTAACGGATGGGCACGGTGGCGGTCACCGTGGCCTGGTCGATGTCGGACGTGCGAACGGTGATCTTCAGTTGCCAGTCGCCGGCGGCCGGCAGGCTGACGTCCCCGTAGGCGTGGTTGTCCGTCAGCGGCAGCAACGGGACCTCGATCGGCTCGATCCCGGCCGAGGGCAGCGCGGCGGTCGCCCGCCACTCCGCCACCGGCTGCGGCTGGTTGTCCTTGGTGTACGCGTACAGGTGCATCGAGTTGTTGCCCCGCTCGGCCGGGTCCAGTTCGACCTGGAGGGAGAAGAGCGGGCTGGACAGGGTGGTGGAGAACAGGCCGGCCTGGGTGCCGGACGGCTCGGCCACGGCGGTCCGCGCGGGCGTGGTCTGCACCAGCGTCGCGGACAGGCCCAGCACCACCACGGTGACCGCCAGCTCCACCAGGACCGCCCGGCGCACCGGCACGGGTCGCTGCGCCGCGGTGCGCCGGCGCACCAGCTGCCGGGAGTACGCGGCCACGGCGATCACCAGCGCGAACAGCCCGATCTTGGCCAGCAGCAGCCGCCCGTACGTGGTGTTGACCAGGGCGTCGACGGTGGCCACCTCGATCAGCGCCTGGACGGTGCCGGCCAGCAGCAACGCCGAGACGGCGAGCGCCGCCCAGCGTGACCAGATCGGCAGGATCGCGCCCAACTCACGCTCGTCGGCCTGGCGCAGCAGGAAGACCGCGAGCATCAACAGGCCGCCCAACCAGACGGCCATGCTGCCCAGGTGCACCGCGTCGACCACGACCGAGACCGCCGGGGCCGGGGAGGCGGCCGGGTGCCCGGCCAGCGGCCAGGTCAGCAGGGTGGCCCCGCCGAGCACGGCCAGGATGACGGCGTCCGCGCGCCCGGACGGCCGGGCCAGCAGCGGCCGGAGCAGGAACGCCGATGCCGCCAGCAGGCCGAGCCGGACCAGGTGGGCGGCGCCGAAGGCACTGCCGAACACGCTGCCGAACCCCTCGCCGGTCACCTCGAAGAGGCCACCACCGGCGGTGTAGGGCACCTGCAACCACAGGTCGGCGAGGGTGGCGACGGCCACCAGGCCGAGACCGGTCCACGCCAGCCGGGCCGGCCCCCGCCGGGACAGCCGTCGGGGCCACAGCGCGGCGAGCACCAGCGCCGGACCGACCAGCAGCACCAGGCCGGCGTACCCGAGGAAACGGGCCACCTTCACCGCGTTGCCCACCACCGGGTTGGCCCGGCTGTCGGCGCCGGAGTCGACCGGCGGCGTCGAGGGCGCGCCGACGGAGTAGGTGAACGCGCCGGAGACCGGGTGGCTGTCGGCGGAGATCACCCGGAAGCTGACCAGGTAGGTACCCCGTTCCCCGGCCGGGTCGACCGGGATGGTCACCACGGCGCCGTTGAAGGACGGTTCACCCCGGTCGGCGCGGGAGCCGTCCGGCGCGATGACCCGGATCTTGCCGGGGACCTTGCGGACCGACTCGCTGAACGTCAGGACCACCTCAGCCGGGCCGCTCGGCACCACCGACGAGGCGGCCGGGCTGCTGCTCTGCAGCACGGCGTGGGCGCTGGCCGGAGTGGCCGGGGCGATCAGCAGGGCGACGACGGTGACCAGGAGGCCGGCGGTGGCGGCCAGCCGGGCGAGCCAGCGGCGGGGGGCGACAGTCATGCCCGCCATGCTCGCCGACCGGCGTGGGTCTCGGCGACCCGAGCCGGTTGGGCGGCTCACCCGCGCCCTGCCGCCAGCGCCGGCGTGAGCGGCCGATCCTCCCCGCCGCTGCGGCCCAGCGCCCAGAGCAGCCCCGCCTGGACCACGGCGGCCAGGTGGCCGACCTCGTGCACCAGCGCTGTGGTCGAGTTGGCGATGTCCACCACGCTGGTGCCGGCCAGGCAGACCGCCAGCACCAGCGCCACCGGCAGGAAGGCCCGGGCCCGCTCGGGTCGCCAGGCGGCCAGCGCGAAGCCCACCGCCAGCGCCACGTCGAACGAGGCCATCTCCCGGCTGGTGTGCGGGTCCACCGACACGCCCAGCCCGGCGAGCAGGATCGGCAGCGCGATGGCCAGCTGGGCCACCGCGGCCACCGCCACCGCGACCCGCAGCACCTGCCGGCGGGCCCGCCGGATCGCGACCGGGCTCCGGTGGGCGGAATCGGCGGCGACCGCGGCCAGCACCGCCGCGGTGAGGTCGGGCACCTCCACCGGCCGCACCCGGGCCAGCCGGGTCACCTCCTCGGCCCGGGCCAGCCAGGCCCGACAGCCGGCGCAGGTGGCGGTGTGGGCGTCCAGCGCCGCCGGGGACGCCTGCGGGTCCTCCCCGTCCAGCCGCGCCGACAGCGCCGCGCGTACGTGGTCGCAAGTCATGACGGGGTAGTCGGCCCAGGGCGGGGAAAAGTTCCCGACGTGGCGCAGGACATCCAAGGGGCAAAGGGCTCTGTCGGTGCGCCGAGCTCCGCGTAACCTGGTTTGTCGTGATCCCCGTCCCGCGTGACACCGGTGCCGCCGATCCGGCTGACCCGGCCGGTGGCGTCGCGCGGGATCCGGCGACCGAGTGGGCGTTGACCGCACGCGACGGCGACCCGACCGCCCAGGCCGCGTTCGTCCGGCTGACCCAGGTCGAGGTCTGGCGCTTCGCCGCCGCCCTGGTCGACCCGGACAGCGCCGACGACCTGACCCAGGAGACGTACCTGCGGGCGTTCCGGGCACTGCCGGCGTTCGAGGGTCGCTCCAGCGCCCGCACCTGGCTGCTCGGCATCGCCCGGCGGGCCTGCGCCGACCACCTGCGCACCGTGATCCGCCGCCGCCGCCTCGACGAGCGGCTGGCCGCGAACGCGTACACCGACCGACCCCATCCGGACCCGGCCGGGCAGCTCGGCGCCGCCGACCTGGTCCGCCGGTTGAGCGCCGAGCGACGCGCCGCGTTCGTGCTCACCCAGCTGCTCGGCCTGTCGTACGCCGAGGCCGCCGCCGTCGAGGGGGTGCCGGTGGGCACCATCCGCTCCCGGGTCGCCCGGGCCCGAGACGAGCTGGTCGAGGCGGTCGGCGACGCCCTGACCGGCTGAGCCCGGAACTTCCGGCGGAGACGGAACGACAAATGAGCGTGACAGCACCTCCCACCCGCGCCGGCCGCTGGCCCGCCGTCCGGCCCTGGCTCGGCATCGCCGCCCGGCTCGGCCTCGCCGCCGTCTGGCTGGTCGCCGGCGCGTCGAAGGTCGGCGACCTGGCCGCCTCCGGCCGGGCCGTGAACGCCTACCAGGTGCTGCCGTACGACGTGGCGACCGTGGTCGGCGCCGCGCTGCCCTTCGTCGAGCTGGCGCTGGGCGTGCTGCTGCTGCTCGGGCTAGCCGCCCGGCTCAGCGCGGCGGTCTCGGCCGCGCTGCTGGTGGTCTTCATCGCGGGGATCGCCTCGGCGTGGGCGCGTGGCCTGGCCATCGACTGCGGCTGCTTCGGCAGCGGAGGGCAGCTCGCCGAGGGGCAGGCACCCAGTTACCTCCCGGAGATCCTGCGCGACCTGGGATTCTTGGTGCTGGCCGGATTTCTGCTGATCTGGCCACGTACGCCCGTCTCGGTGGACGGGTGGCTGGCCGGTGAACCCGCCGTGGAGGACGAGGATGAGTAGTCGCAAGGGGCAGCGGGACGCGGCCCGGGTGGTCCGCCAGCAGCTCGCCCGCGAACGGCGCCGACGCCGCACCATCTGGGTCTCCGCCGCCGCCGTCGCCGTGCTGGTCATCGCCGGTCTGATCGGCTGGAGCGTCTGGTCCAGCCAGCGCTCGGACGACTTCACCACCCCGCCCGGCGCCAACGCCGACGGCACCGGCATCGTCACCGGCGGCGGACCGGTCACCGTCGACGTCTACGAGGACTTCATCTGCCCGGCCTGCAAGCAGTTCGAGCAGACCACCGGGGCGACCCTGGATCAGTTGGTGACCGAGAACAAGGCGAAGATCGTCTACCACCCGGTGGCGTACCTCAACCGGTTCTCCACCACCGAGTACTCCACCCGCTCCTCGGCCGCCTCCGGCTGCGCGGCCGCCGGCGGCAAGTTCCGGGAGTACGCCAAGGCGCTCTTCGACCAGCAGCCGCCGGAAGGCAGCGCCGGGCTCACCGACGACCAGTTGATCGACGTCGGCGCCGGCGTGGGGCTCGACCGGGCCTCGTTCGGCGGCTGCGTCAAGGACCGGACGTACCAGACGTGGACCGAGCACGTCACCGACGAGGCCAGCCGGAGCGACGTCACCGGCACACCGACCATCCTGGTCAACGGTCAGCCGCTCGCCGACCGCAGCCCGGACGGTCTCACCGCGGCCGTGGCGGCGGCCGGCAAGTGATCCGTACCCTGCTGGCCCGCGCCGGCCTGGTCGCCACCGCCGTCTGCGCGGCCACGCTGCTCACCGCGGCACCCGCCGCCGCGCACGGCGCCGACGCCCCGGACGGCACCGACTACCGCACCCGGACCACCGGCGTCGCCCCGGCCCGACCCGGGCTGGAGGTACGGGTGATCGAGGCGGGCGCCCGGCTGGAGCTGACCAACCGCACCGGCCGCCCGATCGAGGTGATCGGCTACTCCGGCGAGCCGTACCTGCGGGTCGGCCCGGACGGGGTCTTCGAGAACACCCGCTCCCCCGCCACCTACCTGAACCGCACCCTCACCGGGGAGACCACGCTCCCCGCCGAGGCGGACCCGGCGGCCACCCCCTCCTGGCGACGGATCGCCGACGGGCCCACGGTGCGCTGGCACGACCAGCGCGCGCTGTGGCGGGAGTCGGCACCACCGGACGCGGTACGCGCCGCGCCGGACCGCGAGCACCGGGTCCGGGACTGGACGATCCCGCTGCGCGACGGCGCCGACGCCGCGCAGATCCGCGGCACGCTGGACTGGCTGCCGCCGCCGGACGCGTACACCTGGTGGGCGGTGACCATCGTGGGGCTGCTCGCGGTGGGCGCGCTCGGCCTGCTCGCCGCCGCCACGCCGGCCGGCGCCCGGGCGCTGTCCGCCCTGGGCGTGCTGCTGGTAGCCGGCGGCGGCGTCGCCGTGCTGTACCCGGTGGGCCGGGAACTGGACGCCGGCGCCGAGGGCGTCGGCGGCGTGCTGGTCGGGCTGCTGGCCGGTCAGGTCTGGTCGCTGCTCACCGGCCTCGGCGCGATCGCCGCCGGGTGCTACGCGCTGGCCCGCCGCCCGGCCGCCGACTTCGCGGTGGCGCTGGCCGGGGCCTGCCTGGCGCTCTTCGCCGGGGTCGCCAACGCCGCGGTGTTCGCCCGGTCCGTCGCCCCGGTGCCCTGGGCACCCGAGGCCGCCCGGGTGATGGTGGCCCTGGTCCTGATCGTCGGCGCCGGCGCGACCGCCGCCGGCGTGCTCCGCCTGCACGCCGCCTCCCGCACCCCCGCCCCCGCGCAGACCTGACCCGCCGCCGCTCAGGGGCGCGGCGCGAAGCCGTACGGGAGCTCCAGGCGGTGCCGGGCGAGCAGGGTCGAGTCGGTCAGCAGGTCCAGCGTCGGGGCGTCGGCGACGATCCGGCCACCGTCCAGAATCACCGAGCGCTGGCACAGCTCCGCCGCGTACGGCAGGTCGTGGGTCACCATCAGCAGCGTCACGGGCAGTTCACGCAGGATCTCGGCCAGCTCACGCCGTGCCGCCGGGTCGAGGTTCGACGACGGCTCGTCCAGCACCAGGATCTCCGGGTGCATGGCGAGCACGGTGGCCACCGCCACCCGGCGGCGCTGCCCGAAGGACAGATGCTGCGGCGCCCGGTCCCGGTGCTCGCTCATGCCCACCGCGGCGAGCGCCTCGTCCACCCGGGCGGCCAGCTCCGCCCCGCGCAGGCCCAGGTTCGCCGGCCCGAACGCCACGTCCTCCGCCACGGTGGGCAGGAACAGCTGGTCGTCCGGGTCCTGGAAGACGATGCCCACCCGGCGGCGCACCTCGGACAGGGTGGCCCGGTCCGGCGTCACGGTCAGACCGCCCACGCTCACGCTGCCCTCGGTCGGGGTGAGGATGCCGTTGAGGTGCAGCACCAGCGTGGTCTTCCCGGCGCCATTGGGCCCGAGCAGCGCCACCCGGTCCCCGCGCGGCACGGTCAGGTCCACCCCGTGCAGGGCGACATGCCCGTCCGGGTACGCGTACCGAACACCACGTACGTCCAGCGAGACAGCGGTCTGCACGACACCGATCATGTCAGTACGACGGCCGTGGCGGCGATGGAGGCCGCCACCACCGGCACGGTCGCCGCCACCAACCACTGGCCGGCGGTCGCCGCGCCGTCGCCCTGCCACACCGCGGGCATCCGCCCCGAGTAACCCCGGGACAGCATCGCCAGGTAGACCCGCTCGCCGCGTTCGAAGGCGCGCAGGAACAGCGCCCCGATCCCGGCGGCGAAGCCCCGCAACTGCCACAGGAAGCGCGGGTCGTCACCTCGGGAGATCCGGGCCACCCGCATCCGCCGCGCCTCGCCGACCAGCACGTCGAGGTAGCGCAGCATGAACGTGGCGATCTGGGTGAGCACCTGCGGGCAGTGCAGCCGGTCCAGCCCGACCAGCAGGTCCCGGGTGGTGGTGGTCGCGGCGAGCAGCAGCGAGGCGAGGACACCCAGGGTGCCCTTGGCCACGATGTTCCACGCGCCGTGCAGCCCGTCCTCGGACAGCCGCAGGCCCAGCACGTCGACCCGCTCGCCGGCACCGAGGAACGGCAGCGCGACGGCGAACAGCACGAACGGCAGCTCGATCAGCGCCCGGCTGAGCAGCCACCGCGGCCCCACCCGGGCCAGCGCCGCCACCACCGCCACCAGCAGGGCGTACGCGCCGAACGCCCAGAACGCGGCGCGCGGGGTGGCCACCACGGCGAGCGTGAAGACCACCATCGCGACGATCTTGACCTCGGGCGGGAGCCGGTGCACCGGCGAGTCGGACTCCCGGTACAGCACGTGCCCGTGACCGGCACCCATCCGCGTACCCCTCGCTCAGCCGTTGGCTTCGGCGTGGCGCCGGTCGTCGGTGGACGTCGCGGCGTCACCCTCGGCGGTCGTCGGCGCGTCACCGTCGGTCGACGTGGTGCCACGACGGCGCAGCAGCCAGAAGCCGCCCGCGCCGACCGCGAAGGTGAGCAGCACCCCGAGCACCCCGGACAGGCCGGTGGAGAGGAAGCCGTTCTCCACGCCCCGCACCCCGTAGTCGGCGAGTGGGCTGTCCCCCAGCTCGTGATCGCGGGTCTGCTGGGCCGGGCAGCTTCCGCCGACGATGTTGTCATCGGCGTCGACGGTGCACCCCTTCAGCAGCGACGAGTCCAGCCCGTCCGGGTGCGACGAGGCGTAGTTGCTCACCACACCCGCCAGCAGCAGGGCGACCAGCAGGCCACCGGCGAGGAAGGCCCAGGAGCGGTTCTTCATCGGACACCTCCGACGGCGGGAACGGTGGGGACGGTCGCGGGACGCAACCCGCGCAGCGCGTAGACGAGGTCGGGGCGGACCTTCGCCACGGTGACCACGGTGGTGGCTGTGATCAAGCCCTCGCCGATGCCGATCAGCAGGTGGACCCCGGCCATCGTGCCGGCCAGGCCCGCCAGGTTGCCGCCCAGGTCGGTGGTGCCACCCAGCCAGTACTGCAGGACGAAGCCCTGCGACGCGACCACCACGCTGAGCATCGCGGCGACGAACCCGGTCACCGCCAGGCCGGCGGGCGTGCGGGGCAGCACCCGCAGCAGCACCGCGATCAGCACGTACGCCGCAGCCGTGCCGAGCAGCGCCATGTTGGTGATGTTGAGGCCGAGCATCGCGACGCCCCCGTCACCGAAGACCAGCGCCTGCACGACCAGGACCACCGACACGCAGAGCGCGCCGACCCACGGGCCGACCAGCATGGCGGCGAGCGCACCACCGAGCAGGTGGCCACTCACCCCGGCCGTGAAGATCGGAAAGTTGAGCATCTGGACGGCGAAGATGAACGCGGCCACCAGGCCGGCCATCGGTGCCAGGCGGTCGTCCAGATCGCGCCGGCCGCGCAGGACGCAGCCGGTGAGCGCGGCGAGAGCGAGCGCCGCGAAGACCGCCGCGACGGGACCATCGATGATCCCGTTCGAGATGTGCATCGCCAGGGTTTCCACGCGACCTCCCACGCGTCAGCGGACCCGTCCGGGCCGGCGCAGTCAGCCTATTTCCCGAGCCTCGCTGTTGCCATACCTTGGCAACAGCGCATGGTCTTGATCACCATTCCGGGCCGCGCACCGGCCACCGGCGGCGCGTCGCCGTCGGCGGCACCGGCCGGCCCGGCGGTATCGTCGGGCCATGACCGCGCCCGACCGCCTCTCCCCCGGTGACCCCGCACCCGAGTTCACCCTCCCCACCGACACCGGTGACCAGCTCGCCCTGGCCGACCTGCGAGGCCGCAAGGTGGTCCTCTACGCCTACCCGGCGGCGATGACCCCCGGCTGCACCAAGCAGGCCTGCGACTTCCGCGACTCGCTCGCCTCCCTCCAGGCCGCCGGCTACGAGGTGGTCGGCATCTCCCCCGACAAGCCGGAGAAGCTGGCGAAGTTCCGCGACCGCGACGCCATCACGTTCCCGCTGGTGTCGGACGTGGACAAGGCGGTGCTGACCGCGTACGGCGCGTACGGCGAGAAGCAGCTGTACGGAAAGACCGTGACCGGCGTGATCCGCTCCACCTTCGTCATCGACGTGGACGGCAAGATCGAACGGGCCCTCTACAACGTCAAGGCCACCGGGCACGTCGCCAAGCTCCGCCGCGACCTCGACCTCGACTGACCTGTCGTACCGGGCCGCTACGGTCCGTCAGTGGTCCGATACAAGTACACGCCGGAGGCGCTGGCCACGGCAGCCGCCGCCGCTCGCAATATCACCGAGGTGATGCGGATTCTCGGCGTCCGGGTCAGCGGCGGCTCCCACGCGCACATCAGTCGCCAGCTCAAACGCTTCGGCATCGACACCTCCCACTTCACCGGTCAGGCGCACAACAAGGGATGCCGAGGCGTGCGGCGCACCACGTCATCACAACTTCTGGTTGTGCTGCCCGAAGGATCCCGCCGGACGCCAGGCGTGCGGTTGAAGTGGGCCCTGGCCACGCTCGGCGTGCCGGAGGAGTGCGAAGGGTGCGGGACCGGACCAGTCTGGCGCGGTGCCTCACTCATCCTGCACGTCGACCACATCAACGGCGACTTCCTCGACAACCGGCCACCGAATTTGCGGCTCCTCTGCCCCAACTGTCACAGCCAGACCGCGACCTACGCCGGCCGGCGGAACCGGGCGCGCGATCTCACCATCCCCGCACGGAAGACAGCCGATGACGAGGAACGCGCGCACGAGACAGCTGGTGCCGATCGCCGCCCAGCAACGCGGGAGGAACTCGTCGACCTGTTCGGCCGGGTCGACGCACAGCAGATGACGGCCTTGGAGGCGGCACGGCACCTGGGCTGTCACCCGGCATACCTGCACAAGGTTCGACGACGACTCGAGCAGGAATGCCTCCTGACCCCACGCCCCGACCGCAGTTGGCGTTCGAGGGCCCATCGCGACGCGGTGATAGAGCAGGCGCTGGCGAATCCGGATGTCGGACCGAAGCGGCTGTCGGCGATACTCCGCAACTTGCCGGACGGGGAGCGCAAGGTGAGTCACGGTACGATCTCGACCATCCTCAAGGAGGCCGGGCTCAACACCGCCGAAGCCAGACGTTCTAGACTCTCCGATGTACGCGGGAGTGGCGTAACTCGGCAGCCGCGCAGGTCTTAGGAACCTGTATCCGGAAGGATGTGGGGGTTCGAATCCCCTCTCCCGCACTGCTCAGCCGGTGTACGCGCTGTCGGTCGGGTCACACCTCGGGTCCGCCGGCTTCTCCAGCGGTCAGGATGGGCGCCGTGAGTCTGCGCTTCGTCCTCGATCCTGACCTGACCCCGCAGCTGCGCGCCGAGATCGTCACCCTCTGGATGGATGTCAGCAACGCTGGCGGCGCGGTGGGTTTCGTACCGCCGGTCACCGCCACCGACGTCCGGACGATCGCCGACCCGACCTTCGCCGGCATCGCTGACGGACCGGACCGGCTGCTGGTCGCGTACGACGGCGACCGGCTGGTGGGCGTACTGATCTTCTGCGACAACCGGTTCCCACTCAAGGCGCACTGGTGTGTGCTGAAGCGGGTGATGATCCACCCGGACACCCAGGGCACCGGCCACGGCTCGGCGCTGATGCGCGAGGCCGCCCGGCTGGGCCGGGAGCTGGGCCACGAGGCGTTGCACGTGACGGTGCGGGACGGCTTGGGGTTGGACGGGTTCTACCGCCGCCTGGGGTACCGGGAGATCGGCCGCCTGCCGGGCGCGCTGCGGGTGGCGCCCGGTGACGACCGGGACGAGATCCTGATGTGGCTGGACCTGACGCCGACCGACTGAGTGGTCAGCTCGCGCACCAGCGGGCGGTCGCCCCGGCCGGTCGGGTGGCCGGCGGGTTGGCCACCGCCGTGACGGGCGCACTCGCCTTCGCCACCTCGGCCGGGCGGCGGACCGGTGTGGGCGTGCCGGCGGGTCGGTTGGCGGACGGACGTGCCGACGCGGACGGACGCGAGGTGGTGGCTACCGCGCCGCGCCCGTACATGCGGACCGTGCTGGTCTGCACCTGGCCGGGCGCCATCCGGATGCCGGCGACGGTGGCCCGGTTGCCGTACACGTCGCTGACCCGGATCGTGAACGGGCCGGCACCGGCGCCGGAGGGGATCAGCCAGTAGTTGTAGTCCTGCCGGGCGGTCGACTGCCACGGGCCGCTGTCACCCTGCCGGACCTCGACGGCGCGCAGCGGGTTGCCGTGGTTGCCCACCCGGACGGCGAACCAGAACTGCGACGCGCCCTCCTTGATCCGGAAGGTGAGCGGGCCGGGCAGCGGCGGGTTGACCGCCGCGCGGTAGGTGACCGGGACGAGGCCCTGGACGGGGTCGGCGATCCGGGCGAACGCCTCGCGGGACAGGTCGAGGTGTCCGGGCGCGCACTCCGGGCACTGGTCCATGATCAGGACGCGGACGCTGCCCTTCGGGCCGGTCACGTCGAGGAATCCGCCGCAGGCGGCACCGGCGGCGTATTCCGTGGGGCCGAGCGCGACGTAGAGCCGGTTGGGCGGGGCGGCCGGGTTCGAGCAGTTGCCGCCGGCCCCGTTCGAGTCGTAGAAGGTGGCCTTGCCGCTGTGGGTGGCGGTGCCGGTGGGTGGTGCGGCGAGCGCGCGGCCGGCGGCACAGGCCGGGGTGGAGCCGGAACGCAGCGCCAGGGTGAGCCCGAGCACCGCGGCGAGGACGACGACGCCGCTGGCGACGAGCCAGGGGATGGGGCCGGACGAGGGTGTGGGCGGGTCGTCCGGAGCCCGGTCCAGGTCGAGTTCGATGTCGATGTCGACACCGCCGGGAGCGCTTCCGTCCGTCACGTCGCGATGCTGCCCGAGCCGCCGCCGGCGGGACAAGCCGGCTAAGCCAAAGCTAAGACAGTGTCGACGGACGGTGACCGGCCCGCGTCAGAAAACGCGGTACCCCGGTCAGGGCCGGTCGGTCACTCGGGGACGACCGGCGCGCCCACGGCCAACGGTCCACTGTCGACGGGTACGAGGTGCAGCCCGAAGAGGAGTTTCTGCTGGACGTTGCGGTACCGGCCGAGCGTGCGCAGCGGCTCCTTGGTGCGTACCCCGGTCTCCTGGTCGGTCGTGGTCACCACGCAGCGGTCGCACGGCCCGGCGGCGCGGAAGCGTCGGTCGCCGATGCGCAGCGACCGACCGGCCCAGTCGTCCTCCGCCCAGGCCGCCGCGCCGTCGACCACCAGGTTGGGCCGGAACCGGGTCATCGGCACCGGCTCCTTTCCGGCCTCGGCGAGCCATCCGTTCAGCGCGTCGAGGGAGGCGGTGTTTGCCAGCAGCAGCGGGTAGGCGTCCGCGAAGCTGACCTGCTCGCCGGTGTCGTGCTCACGATCCCCGGCGGCGAGGTGACGGGTCGGCCGGGCGAGCCAGACCAGCCGGACCGGCCGACCGAGCAGCGCGCCGAGCCAGGCGTCGGCCGCCGGCCCGGCGGGTAGCGCGGGCACCGGGACCTTGCGGTTGCGGAAGGTGCGGACGGCGACCGGAGCCCCGCCGACCGGCTCGGGCACGTCGAGGTCGGGCTGCCCGTCGGCGCGCAGCGACAGGCCCCCGGGGTGAACGGTGGCGCGCAGACCGACGAGCCGGGTGGTCTCCCGCTGGGTGACGCCGACGCCGTCGGCGTCGACCACCATCCAGCGCCGGTCGCCCGCCAGGCCCCACGGCTGCACGAGGGCGTCGTCGTGGTCGAGCCGGTGACAACCCTTGACGGGGTACGTGTGGATCGAGGTCAGCCGCACCCGGCTACCATGCCACGCCGATGCCGTCGCCGGGGTACCAGTGGTTGGCGGGGCTCTCCCGGTAGGCGAGGAACCGCCGGCCGGTGCGCTCGGCGTGCTCGGCGAGCACGTTGGTGCTGGTGACGTTGTCGGTGAGCAGGATGGCGCCGGGGGCGAGCTTCGGCTCCACCGCGTCGAACTCGCGCTTCTCGTGTGCCCGGCTGTGGTCGCTGTCGTGCAGGAACAGGTCGACGAGGCGGTCCAGGGCGTCGATCGAGGCGATGGAGTCGCCGATCACCAGGTCGACCACCTCCGACCAGGGGGCGGTGCGGGCCAGGTAGCCGGCTTCGGGGTTGATGTCCAGGGAGGTGACCCGGCCCGGGTGCCCCTCGGCGGCGTTGCGCAGCAGGGCGGCGGCCAGAACGCAGCTGCCCAGCCCCTTGTCGACACCGGTCTCCACCACGTGCGCGGGGCGGGTGGCGCGGACGATCGCGTACCAGCCGATCCGGCGGGCGTAGCGGACCTGCTTGTCGGCCAGGCCGCGGCGGGCGGCGCCGGCGGTGGCCTGCTCGATGTGCCGGCGCAGCACATCGTCGGACTCGATCTCGGCGAAGTAGCCGCGGACCTGCTTGACGGGCAGGTCGCAGACGACGCTGACGAACCAGGCCAGGTGGTGGCGGCTGAGCTTGGTGAGCTCGTACGTGTAGTTGTGGTGCTCCCGGGAGGTGACCAACCAGCGGGCCGAGGTGCGGATCACCTTGGCGTCGTGCCGGGCGACCCGGGCGAGCCGTTTCGGGAAGGCTGCGACGGGCGCGAGCCGGGTACGGGCGATGGCCCGTCGGAGCTTCGTTGCGTCCACGGGAGCTTCTTATCAGGCCGACGCGCCTTACGGGAGGGGAAGTTGCCAGTGATTTCCGTCGACGGATCAGCCCGTCGGCGGACGGGGTCGGCCGGACGAGGGTACTCGGGCCGAAAGCCGAGTCAGTAGCATCGCGCCATGCCACGTCACAATGAGACCGCGCAACCCGGCGAGTACTACTCGACCGGGACCGCCGGCCAGCCACAGCGGGTGGACGACGGCGAGCCGGTCGGCTCGCCGCCACCCCGACGACGCCGATGGCGACGGATCCTCCTGATCAGCCTGCTGGTGCTGACGCTGGTGGGGGGCGGAGCGGTGGTCGCCGGTGGCCTCTACCTGCGCTCCGTCGAGGGGGACATCGACCGCGTGGACGCGTTCCAGGGCGTGCCGGAGGAGGGTCGCCCGCAGGCGGCAGCCGAGGGCGCGATGAACATCATGATCCTGGGCAGCGACTCGCGTGACCCGGAGAAGACCTCCGGCTCGCGGACCGACACGATCATCCTCGCCCACCTGCCGAAGGACCGGAAGAGCGCCCAGCTGATCTCGATCCCCCGGGACACCTGGGTATCGGTGCCCAGGTCCGCCGACGGCAACAACGGCGGCCGGGACGCCAAGATCAATGCCGCGTACGCCTGGGGTGGCGTGCCGCTCATGGTGCAGACGGTGGAGTCCTTCACCAAAGTCCGGGTGGACCACGTCGCCCTGATCGACTTCGCCGGTTTCAAGGAGATCATTGACGCCCTGGGCGGTGTCGACATCAACTCGGAGAAGACCTTCACCTCGATCCACCCGCCGTTCCGGACCTTCAACAAGGGCATGCAACGGATGGACGGTGAGGCGGCACTCGACTACTCCCGCCAGCGCAAGCAGTTCGCGGACGGCGACTTCGCGCGGATCCGCCACCAGCAGCAGGTGATCCGGGCGATCATCGACAAGGCGTCGTCCGGCGGCATCATCACCAACCCCGGCAAGCTGAACAGCTTCCTCAAGGCCACCTCGAGCGCGGTCTCGGTGGACAAGGACCTGTCACTGCTCGACATGGCGACGCAGATGCGCGGCGTCCGCGGCGGGAACATGACGTTCGTGACCAGCCCCACCAAGGGCACCGGGCGGGTCGGCTCGGAGAGTGTGGTGCTCGCCGACAACGGGCGGGTCAAGACGTTCTACGACGCGGTCCGCCGGGACTCGGTCGGCGAGATCGTCGCCCTCGGCAAGAAATGACCTGAGCCGGCGAGGACGCCGGCGATCCATCCCGACACAGCGACGGGCGGCGGCCGCGAGGCCACCGCCCGTCGTTGTCCGTGTCTCCGTGCCGGTCAGTACGCCCCGCGCCGGGCCAGCACGACGCTGGCCGTCTTCCACAGGATGGCGAGGTCGTACACGAGCGACCAGTTGTCGACGTAGTGCAGGTCCAGCCGGACCGCGTCGTCCCAGGTGAGGTCGGAGCGGCCGGAGATCTGCCAGAGGCCGGTGATGCCCGGGCGCACCAGCAGCCGCCGGCGGACGTCACCGCGGTAGTCGTCGTCCTCGGTGGGCAGCGGGCGCGGGCCGACCAGCGACATCTGCCCGCGCAGCACGTTGATCAGCTGCGGCAGCTCGTCCAGGGAGAGCGCCCGCAGGTGCCGGCCGACCGGGGTGACCCGAGGGTCATCCTTGATTTTGAAGAGCAGGCCGTCGCTCTCGTTCTGGTGCCGCAGGGCCGCCAGACGTTCCTCGGCGTCGATGTACATGGTCCGGAACTTCCACACCTTGAACGCCCGACCCTCGTGGCCGATCCGGGTCTGCCGGAACATCACCGGGCCCGGGCCGCTGGCCTTGATGGCCACCGCGATCCCGAGCAGCACCGGGCTCAGCAGCACCAGCCCGACCAGCGCGGTGACCTTGTCGAGCACGGTCTTGGCCAGCAGCGACAGACCGGAGATGGTGGGCTCGTCCACATTGAGCAGGGGAAGGCCCTCGATCGGCCGGACGTGGATGCGCGGGCCGGTGACGTCGGTGACCTGGGGGACGACCACCAGGTTCAAGCCGGTGCCCTCCAGTTGCCAGGCGAGCTTGCGCAGCTCGTACGACTCCAGGCTGGCCGGGCCGCAGACCGCGATGGTGTCCGCGCCGAGCTGCTGGACCAGCGGCACCAGGTCCCAGCCGACGTAGACCGGCACCGGGGCGTTCACCCGCTCGCCCGGCCGCGGGTGGTGTGGCAGGTGGATGGCGATCGGGTGCAGCCCGGCCCCGTAGTTGCGGGTCACCACCTCGTGCAGCGCGAGCGCGTCGGAGAGCCGGCCGACCAGCAGCACCTTCTGCGACGCCCGCCCGGTGCGCCGGACGCGGCGCAGCACCACCCGCGCGGCGAACCGCACCACCAGGGTGTAGAGGAGCAGGCAGATGATGATGGCGGCGACCGTCGCCCGGGACAGGTCCTTCTTGAAGCCGAGCGCCAGGAACGAGACCATGGCGGCCATCGCGAGGTTGGCGCGGGCCACCCGCTTGAGTTCCTCGGTGCCCAGCCCGAGCGCGCGCTGGTCGTACGCCCCGGCGGCGACGAGCAGGAGCAGCCAACCGAGGGGGACGCCGACGTTCGCCACGAGGGTGAAGGAGCTGACGTTCCCGAGCACCCGCTGGTCCCAGAAGCCGGCGTCGGCGTCGGCCAGCAGGGCGACGACCGTCTGGCTGGCGGCCAGTGCCGCGAGCGTGTCGAGCAGGACCAGCCAGGCCACGTAGTGCCGGCGCCAGTTGCCCCGTGGAGCGACCGGACGCGCGAACACCGACCGGGCCATGCCGTTGGAGGGGGGCGTGATCACCCCCAGATCAGGGTCGAACGTCGGCGTCTGGTGTGGCGTGACAGCCGTGAGGAACTGAGTGTGCGCGGACACGACCTTCCTTTCCCACATCGCCCCCGTCAGGAGATCGCGACGTGCACCCTATGCGGCAGAAAGGCGTCCTGCCTAGTGGTGGTTCGGGCGCTCCTGCGGTGGCCCGATCAGTCCTTCGAAACGTCACGACGGCAGCAGCGCGTCATGAGCCAGCTCTACCCGGTACCGCTCGCCCGGCATCGAGGCATCGCGCTACGACGGCAGATTCGACGCGTACGGTCGGCGGCCCATCTCGTCCGACGGCGGATCACCGCCCGACAGCGGTGACCAACCATTTACCGATCTCACTCACCGCACGCACCGACACGATACAGAGGGCGAGGCCCGGAACGCGTGGACGGCTGTACATCTTGATCATCTTGCGCCAGGCGACGAGGCCGGCGAGGCGTCGCCGGCTGATGCTGCCGCTGTGCCGCTGGAACCGAACGATCGGCTCGTCCAGTCGCTGCAGGTGCACCCCGTTGCTGAGTGCGCGTAGGACCAGCTCGACATCCACCTTGATGGACATCTGTTCGTCGTACCCGCCGAGCTCCAGCAGCAACGAACGATCCATGGTCATGCCGGAATGCTTGAAGGGCAGTCGGGGTCGGGTCAGCACCGACCGCAGCATCCGGCGCGGATCGGGATAGGAGGGGAGCCTGATCACCTTCACCGAGTCGCCGACGATCTCCTCGTAATCGGTGTAGACCCAGCGCGCACCCGTCCGAGTGAGGAAGTCGTGCATCCGGGCCAGACCGTCGGGGGCCAGCTCGTCGTCCGAGTCGAGCACGGTGACGACCCTGCCACGGGCGATGCGCAGGGCAGCGTTGCGTGCGGCGCTGATTCCCGTCGGCTGTTGCCGGACGAGGCGGATCCGCCGGTCGGCAAGCAGGCCGGCCTCGGCCAACCCGTCCCGTACGGGTACGGCCGAGCCGTCGTCGACCACGATGAGCTCGAAATCATCGAAGCTGCCGGTGAGCACGCTCTGGATGGACTTCACCAGGAGCTCGGGCCGGTCCCGGACGGCGATGCAGACCGAGATCACCGGGGTCACCTGGCCTGCTGCCCGCATCGTCGGGAGGGTCGCGGCGTCGACGGCCGGCATCGACGGCACCGTAGGCGCGTCGACCATCGGCGGCGGAGTCCCGTGTCCGGACGAGAGCGTGCTGCCAGCGGAGTCCCGCACGGAGGGGGACGAGTATGCGGGGTGGTTCGTCATGGGCGGATGCCGTTTCGCAGCCCGCCGGAACTACCTGGGCCGCACGGCGGGCCAGCCCCAACTGTCCACGTGGCACGTCGATCCGACACGCCCACCTTCGCCACCCCCATGAAATGCCACCATTCGCAGCGATTTTCAGCGACGCGTCCGCAGGGACCGTTCCCTTGATCGACGACAATGAAGATCCATCGCGCGACAAGACGGAGTATAGCCATCGCCGCACCGGCACACCATCACCTATCAAGCGTCGAACTGGAGACAGGAAACCCCTGACCCAGCAAGGGATTCGCTGGCCAACACTCGGATCCGCACGGGTTGAACACCCCCGTCGAAGCCGGCGGACCACCGAGCGCCGTCCGGTGGAAAGGAGTTCAACCGAACATCTGATCTTTTAGGGCGGCACGGATTTATCACTGCGGGTGAATGACCATTGAGGGCGAAACGCCGAGACGTATCATCGACGCTTATAATCCCATCTGCCCGATCCGGCGAAATTGTCCGGCCAGCACCAGCGCATCCGCCGGCCAGCACCGGCGAGCAATCAGCGATCAGCGGGCGCGACGACGGACGAGCATCACGGCCAGAACGAGGGCGAGGAGCAAGGCGACCGCGGAGCCGATCAGCACGAAGACGAGAGTGTCCGACTGCGCCCGCGACCCGCTCTCCAGTCGCTGTCGCTCGGCGGCGTTCTGCCGGTAGGCCTGCGCGAGCACGTTGGCCGGTGACGCGGCGGCGGCCTTGTCGAGCTGCGCGATGGCGCCCGACGAGTCGCCGCCGAAGTACGCGTCCAGCCCTCCGCGGTAGAGCTTGTCGGAGTCGCCGAGTGCGTTGCCGACACCGGCCTCGGCCAGCAGTGCGGCGATCGTCGACGCCGGCAGCACCGCGCGGTTCGCGCGGTCCGGTCGCGCCTGATCGGCGTAGATCAGGCCGGCCACCCGGCCAGCGGGATCGAGGGCGATACCACCGTGTGACACCGTGCCGAGGTCCTCGTTGACGAGGTAGAACGAGACAGGTCCGCGCTGGCTCGTACCGGTGATCGTCACCAGCTTCGACTGGGGCCGGTAGGTGGCGTTGCGGAAGACGACGTCGGTGGTCGTGAAGGCGAGGATGCGTACCGAGGCGTTCTCGGCGAGGCTGGCGGACGGGTTGAGTTCGACCGCGGGCAGACCGCCCTGGGCGAGCTTGATCAGTGCGGTGTTGCCGCTGTCCTCGGGCAGGCTCCGGACGACCTCGGCCGGGATGGCCGGTGCCTCCGTCACGTTACCCCGCGCGGTGTTGAGCTGGCCGTACACCGCACTGGTCGGCGCGGTGCCCGGCTCCACGCCGGTGAACCGCACCTTGCCGAGGTTGGCCGCGATGTAGGTGGAGACCTGCCCGGCGGGAAGCTTCTTCTCCTGCACGAGCAACCTGGCCAACGCGTCGACGGCCAGCCAACGGGCGTGATCCTCGGTCGGCTTGACGCAGGACCCGTTGGTGACGGCGTGGCCGTCCGAAGTCACCACGAAGCCACTGCACCGACGGATGAAGGAGACGGGTTGGGGGTGCACCAGCGCGTTCGTCCTGGTGTCCCGGACGTATCCGGTGAAGACCGCCTCGATGAAGACAAGCGACGGCGCGGCGACCGCGAGGGCACGCTCCTCCGGGCTGTACAGGGTGGCCTGCGCCCACGGCTTCAGCCCCGGCTCAGCCGGCGCGTTACCGGAGGTCCCCGTGGCGATGGCCGTCGGGGGCGTGTACGGGTCGGGCTCGTCGTCGCCGGCGATCGACCAGATGGCCACGCCGCTGCCCACGGCCGCCACCAGCACCAACGCCGCAAGCCCCGCCCAGAGACCGGTACGCCGCGGGGGCGGCTCCGACGGCTTGATGCGCCGAACCGGGGCGTTGAACGCGTCGTAGGGCGGCGGATCCGCCGGAGCGGCGGACACCGGCGCGGGCGACTGGGGCGCGTCGGCGGCGGATGCCGGGGCCGGCGCGGGCGGCACGGTCGGCAGCCCGCCGGCGTGCAGCGCCCACGGCGCGAACGGCGCTCCGGACGTCGGCAGCGGGGCACCGGAGACGGGTTGCGGCGGCGCGGAGACCTGCTGCGGAGGGCTGGACACCGACTCCGGCGGCCCGGAGACCTGCCGCGGCACCCCCGTGACCGGCTCCGGCGAACCGTCCTTCTCGGTCGAGCCGGCCTTCTCCGTCGGCACCGGGTCGTACTCCTGCCCCAGCGCGCGGAACAACTTCTCGGCGCCCTGGCCGGCCTCGGCGGGGTAGGCCGCCCACGGTTCGGTGGCGAAGAAGTCGGCGTACGCGAAGGCCTGGCCGCCCGGCCGCTGCGACATGGCATTGGCGGTCCCGGCGAAGGCTTCCCGCCAGCCCGGCGTGCTCGCGGCCGCGGCGTCCAGCACCGCCACCGTCACGAACCGGCCCTGCTCGTCGATGGCAGCCCAGGCCTTGCCCACAGGGCAGGTGCCCAACATGTGGGTGAACCGGTACGGGCCAACCGACTGCATGCGCACTCCTCTGCTCGACCGCCGTGCGGATCCTACAGAGGGGACGCTCGCCCGGTCGCCCACCGGTCGGCCCACCGACAGGTCGGTGGAACGTGTGGCCCACGGGGGGACGCTTGCCGTCTGAAAGTTTTCATGCATAGAGTCACGGCGTGAATGAAGGAGCTGTCGCCGCGCCCACCGAGCGGGTGCTCGACCTGTTCCAGGGGGTGCGGCTCACGCCCACCCAACGGCGGATCGCGCACTGCCTCGTGCAGCACGCCCCGTCCGTGGCGTACCTGTCCGCGGCCGAGGTCGCCGAGCTGGCCGGGGTCAGCCAGCCGTCGGTCACCCGGTTCGCCGTCGCGCTCGGCCACGACGGCTACCCGGCGCTGCGCCGCCGACTGCGCGACCTCACCACCGCCGCGCCGGGCGGGCCGGCGGACGCCGGCAACGAGCTCCAGCAGGCGGTACGCGCCGAGATGGGCAACCTGGACCGGCTCGCCGGTCAGCTCGCCGACCGGGACCGGATCGCCGAGACCGGCCGGCTGCTCGCCGCCAGCCGTCCGCTGCCGGTGCTCGGCCTGCGCGCCGCCGCGCCGCTGGCGGCGTACTTCGCCTACTTCGCCGCCAAGGTGCACCCCGACGTGCGGGTGCTCGACGACGGCGGCAGCCTGCTCACCGACCGCCTGGAGCAGGCCGCCGAGGCGGGGGCGGGCGCGCTGCTCGCCTTCGTGCTGCCCCGCTACCCCCGGGAGACCCTGGACGCGCTGCGCGACGCGCGTGCCACCGGGTTGACCGTGGTGGCGATCACCGACTCGCCGGTCAGTCCGGCCACCGAGCACGCCGACGTGGTGCTGCCCGCCGCGGTCGGCGCCCAGCTCGTCTTCGACCTGCACACCGCCCCGATGACCCTGGCCATGGTGCTGTTGCAGGCGATCTGCGACGCCGCGCCGGCCGACACCCAGCGCCGGCTGGAGGCGTTCGAAGCCTCCGCGGCCCGCCGTCAGTTGTTCCTGGGATGACCGGAGGAGACCCGAGATGACCCAGCACGTCCGTGCCGCACGGGGCAGCGAGCTCACCGCCCGCGGTTGGCCCCAGGAGGCCGCCCTGCGGATGCTCATGAACAACCTCGACCCCGAGGTGGCCGAACGCCCCGACGACCTGGTCGTCTACGGGGGCACCGGCAAGGCGGCGCGGGACTGGCCGTCGTACCACGCGCTGGTCCGCACGCTGACCGACCTGCGTGAGGACGAGACGATGCTGGTGCAGTCCGGCCGACCGGTCGGCGTGCTGCGCACCCACGAGTGGGCGCCCCGGGTGCTGCTGGCCAACTCCAACCTGGTCGGCGACTGGGCGACGTGGCCGGAGTTCCGCCGGCTGGAGCAGCTCGGTCTGACGATGTACGGGCAGATGACCGCCGGCTCGTGGATCTACATCGGCACCCAGGGCATCCTCCAGGGCACCTACGAGACGTTCGCCGCGGTCGCCGCGAAGAGGTTCGGGGACACCCTCGCCGGCACGGTGACGCTGACCGCCGGCTGCGGCGGGATGGGCGGCGCGCAGCCGCTCGCGGTCACCATGAACGGCGGCGTCTGCCTGATCGTCGACGTGGACCGGACCCGCCTCGACCGCCGGGTGCACGACCGCTACCTCGACGAGGTGGCCGACTCGCTGGACGACGCCGTCCAGCGGGTGCTGGCCGCGAAGCGGGACCGGCGGGCGCTCTCCGTCGGCGTGGTCGGCAACGCCGCCGAGATCTTCTCGGAGCTGCTGAGCCGCGGCGTCGAGATCGACATCGTGACCGACCAGACCAGCGCGCACGACCCGCTGTCGTACCTGCCGGAGGGGGTGGAGCTGGCCGACGCCCGGGAGTACGCCGCGGCGAAGCCGGCCGAGTTCACCGACCGCGCCCGGGCGTCGATGGCGCGGCACGTGGAGGCGATGGTCGGCTTCCTCGACGCCGGCGCCGAGGTCTTCGACTACGGCAACTCGATCCGCGGTGAGGCGCGGCTCGCCGGCTACCAGCGCGCCTTCGACTTCCCCGGCTTCGTGCCGGCGTACATCCGGCCGCTGTTCTGCGAGGGCAGGGGCCCGTTCCGGTGGGCGGCGCTCTCCGGTGACCCGGCCGACATCGCCGCCACCGACCGGGCCATCCTGGAGTTGTTCCCGGAGAACGAGTCGCTGGCCCGGTGGATCCGGCTGGCCGGCGAGCGGGTCGCGTTCCAGGGCCTGCCGGCCCGGATCTGCTGGCTCGGTTACGGCGAGCGGGACAGGGCGGGCGTGCGGTTCAACGAGATGGTCGCCTCCGGCGAGCTTTCCGCCCCGGTCGTCATCGGTCGCGACCACCTGGACGCCGGCAGCGTCGCCAGCCCGTACCGGGAGACCGAGGCGATGGCCGACGGCTCCGACGCGATCGCCGACTGGCCGCTGCTCAACGCGCTGGTCAACACGGCCAGCGGCGCCTCCTGGGTGTCCATCCACCACGGCGGCGGCGTGGGCATCGGCCGGTCGATCCACGCCGGCCAGGTCTGCGTGGCCGACGGCACCGCACTGGCCGGGCAGAAGATCGAGCGGGTGCTCACCAACGACCCGGCGATGGGCGTCATCCGGCACGTCGACGCCGGCTACGACCGGGCCCGCGAGGTCGCGGCGGAGACCGGGGTACGGGTGCCGATGGCGGAGGGTGCCGCGTGAGCGCGAGGAGTGCAGCGCAGCGGAGCCCCGCAGTCGCGAACAACAGGAGTGCCGTGAGCGCGAGGAGTGCAGCGCAGCGGAGCACCGCAGTCGCGAACAACAGGAGTGCCGTGAGCGCGAGGAGTGCAGCGCAGCGGAGCACCGCAGTCGCGAACAACAGGAGTGCCGCGTGACCGACGACCTTGCCGCCCGGTTCCGGAAGCTGTGGGACGAGATCGCGCCGGTCGGGCGGGACGCGGGCAGCGGCGGCTATCTGCGGTACGCGCTGACCGAACCCGAGTTCGAGCTGCGGCACTGGTTCCGGGCGCAGGCCGACGAGCGCGGCCTGCCGGTCAGCGAGGACGGCAACGGCAACCTGTTCGCCCACTGGGGCGACCCGGAGGCCGGGGACGCCGTGCTGACCGGTAGCCACTTCGATTCGGTGCCGCACGGCGGGGCGTACGACGGGCCGCTCGGCATCGTCAGCGCGCTCCTCGCCGTGGACGAACTGCGGGCCGCCGGGGTCACGCCGACCCGGCCGCTGGTGCTGTCCGCGTTCGTCGAGGAGGAGGGTGCGCGCTTCGGCGTACCGTGCCTGGGGTCGCGGCTGCTGACCGGCGCGCTGCCGGCCGACCGCGCGGCCGGGCTGCGCGACGCGGCCGGGGTGAGCTTCGCCGAGGCGCTCGGCGACCAGCCCGCGGGCGCCCGCCCGGACCTGCTGGGCCGGTTCGGCGCCTTCGTGGAGCTGCACGTGGAGCAGGGCCGCGCGCTGGTCGAGACCGACGCGCCGGTCGGGGTGGCCAGCGCGATCTGGCCGCACGGCCGGTGGCGCTTCGACGTCGTCGGCGAGGGCAACCACGCGGGTACGACCCGGATGGCCGACCGCCGCGACCCGATGCTCACCTACGCGTTCACCGTGCTGGCGGCCAACAAGGAGGCCCGGCTGCGCGGCGCGCACGCGACCGTGGGCCGGGTCGCCGTCGAGCCGAACGCCACCAACGCCATCCCGTCGAAGGTGACCGGCTGGCTGGACGCCCGCGCCGCCGACCCGGACACGCTGGCCGGGCTGGTCGACGCGGTGCGCGGCAAGCTCGCCGAGCGGGCCCGCCGCGACGGTACGGAGGTGACCGTGACCGAGGAGTCGGTGACCCCGCTGGTCGCCTTCGACGGCGGGCTGGCCGGCCGGCTGGCCACGCTGCTCGGGGCGCCGGTGCTGCCCACCGGCGCGGGACACGACGCGGGGGTGCTCGCCGCGCACCTGCCCACCGCGATGCTCTTCGTGCGCAACCCGACGGGGGTGTCGCACTCCCCCGCCGAAGCGGCCACCGACACCGACTGCGCCGCCGGCGTACGGGCGCTGGCCCGGGTGCTGGAGGAGCTGACATGCCGGTGACCCCGACCCGCTGGCTCGCCGAGTACGCGTGGCTGCCCAACTACGCCGAACCCACGCCGGACGTGCTGATCGAGACCGACGGGGGGCGGATCACCGGCGTGACCCCGCTGACCGCCGGGAGTCGACCGCCCGCCGGTGTCGAGGTGCTGCGGGACGCGACCCGGCTGCCCGGGCTGACCCTGCCCGGCCTGGCCAATGTGCACTCGCACGCGTTCCACCGGGCGCTGCGCGGGCGCACCCACGGCGGCCGGGGCGACTTCTGGAGCTGGCGGGACCGGATGTACGCCGTCGCGGACCGCCTGGACCCGGACACCTACCTCGCCCTGGCCCGGGCGGTCTACGCCGAGATGGCCCTCGCGGGGATCACCTGTGTCGGCGAGTTCCACTACCTGCACCACCGGCCCGACGGCGGCGCCTACGACGACCCGAACGCGATGGGCGCGGCGCTGGTCGAGGCCGCCGCGCACGCCGGTATCCGGCTCACCCTGCTGGACACCTGCTACCTGACCGCCGGCGTCGACGGCCAGGCCCTGACCGGACCGCAGCGACGCTTCGGCGACGGCGACGCGGCCCGGTGGGCCCGGCGGGCGTCCGCGTTCCAGCCGACCGACCCCCACGCCCGGGTCGGCGCGGCCGTGCACTCGGTGCGGGCGGTCCCCGCCGACCAGCTCGGCACGGTGGCCGAGTGGGCCCGGGACCGGCAGGCGCCGCTGCACGTGCACCTCTCCGAGCAGCCCGCCGAGAACGACGAGTGCCGCGCCGTGCACGGGCGTACGCCGACCGCGCTGCTCGCCGAGCACGGCGTGCTCGGGCCGGACACCACCGCCGTGCACGCCACCCACCCGACCAGCGGCGACATGGCGCTGCTCGGGGAGAGCCGGACCGGGGTGTGCCTCTGCCCGACGACCGAACGGGAGCTCGCCGACGGCATCGGCCCGGCCCGGCCGATGGCCGACGCGGGGATCCGGCTGAGCCTGGGCAGCGACAGCCACGCGGTGATCGACCTCTTCGAGGAGGCGCGGGCGGTGGAGTTGGACGAACGGCTGCGCACCCGGCGCCGCGGCCACTTCAACCCGGCCGAGCTGCTGATCGCCGCCACCTCGGACGGACACGCCGCGCTGGGCTGGGCCGACGCCGGGCGGATCACCACCGGCGCCCGAGCCGACCTGGTCACGGTACGCCTGGACAGCGCCCGCACCGCCGGCGTGCCGCCGGTGGGCGCGTTCTTCGCGGCCGGGGCGGCGGACGTCGTACAGGTTGTCGTGGACGGTCGGGTGGTGGTGGCCAAGGGCCGGCACCTGACGGTGGACGTGCCGGCCGAACTGTCGGCCTCGATCGAGGCGGTGACTCCCGCGTGAGCGCGAGGAGTGAGCCGGGTTTGCGAGCCCCGCAGTCGCGAACGAAAGAAGGCACCGCATGAGCAGCCTGCTGGTGGACAACATCGGGGAGCTGGTGACGAACGGCGCCGGCGAGGGCCCGCTCGGCATCCGCCGCAACGCGGCAGTGCTCGTCGAGGAGGGCCGGGTGGCCTGGGTCGGGCCGGCGGCGTACGCCCCGGCCGCCGACCGGCGGGTCGACGCCGGTGGGGCGGCCGTCCTGCCCGGCTTCGTGGACAGCCACGCGCACCTGGTCTTCGCCGGTGACCGGGCCGCCGAGTTCGCCGCCCGGATGGCCGGCCAGCCGTACACCGGCGGCGGCATCCGGACCACGGTCGGCGCGACCCGGGCGGCCTCCGACGGCGAGCTGCGCGCCACGGTGCGCCGGCTGCGCGGAGAGGCGCTGCGGCAGGGCACCACCACCATGGAAATCAAAAGCGGGTACGGGCTGACCGTCGCCGACGAGGCCCGCTCGCTGCGGATCGCCGCCGAGACCAGCGCCGAGACCACCTTCCTCGGCGCGCACGTGGTCCCCGCCGAGTACGCCGACCGCCCCGACGACTACGTCGGACTGGTCTGCGGGCCGATGCTGGCCGCCGCCGCACCGCACGCGAAGTGGATCGACGTGTTCTGCGAGCGGGGCGCCTTCGACGTCGACCACGCCCGGGCCATCCTGGCCTGCGGTCAGGCCGCCGGGCTGGGCGTGCGGGTGCACGCCAACCAGCTCGGCCCCGGCCCCGGTGTGCGGCTCGGCGTCGAGCTGGACGCGGCCAGCGTCGACCACTGCACCCACCTGAGCGACGCCGACGTCGCCGCGCTGGCCGGCACGGCCCACACCGACGGGTCGGGGACCCGAACCGTGGCGACCCTGCTGCCCGGCGCCGAGTTCTCCACCCGATCGCCCTACCCGGACGCCCGCCGCCTGCTCGACGCCGGTGTCACCGTCGCGCTCGCCACCGACTGCAACCCCGGATCGTCGTACACCTCGTCGATGCCGTTCTGCGTGGCCCTCGCCGTCCGCGAGATGCGGATGACGCCGGCGGAGGCGGTCCGGGCCGCGACGCTGGGCGGCGCGCGGGCGCTGCGCCGCGACGACATCGGTGTCCTCACCCCCGGCGCCCGGGCCGACCTGATCGTCCTGGAAGCGCCGTCGTACCTGCACCTGGCCTACCGGCCCGGTGTTCCACTGATCCGCCAGGTCCTGCTCAACGGAGTGCCGCGATGACGACCGTGACCATCCAACCCACCGGGGTCTCCCCCGCCGACGTGCTCGCCGTGGCCCGCGGCACCGCCAAGGTCGTCCTCGACCCGGCCACCATCGACGCGATGGCGACCAGCCGCGCCATCGTGGACGGCATCGAGTCGTCCGGCCGCCCCGTCTACGGGGTCTCCACCGGGTTCGGGGCGCTCGCCAACACCTTCGTCGCCCCGGAACGCCGGGCCGAACTCCAGCACGCGCTGATCCGTTCGCACGCCGCCGGGGTGGGCGCGCCGATGCCGCGCGAGGTGGTCCGGGCGATGATGCTGCTGCGGGTCCGCTCGCTCGCGCTCGGCCACTCCGGGGTCCGTCCGCTGGTCGCCGAGGCGCTGCTCGACCTGCTCAACCACGACATCACCCCCTGGGTGCCGGAGCACGGTTCGCTGGGCGCCTCCGGCGACCTGGCGCCGCTTGCGCACTGCGCGCTGGTGCTGCTCGGCGAGGGCTGGGTGCTCGGCCCGGCCGGCGAGCGGCAGGACGCGGCCGACGTGCTGACCGCCGCCGGGATCAAGCCGATCGAGCTGGCCGCCAAGGAGGGGCTGGCGCTGATCAACGGCACCGACGGCATGCTCGGCATGCTGCTGATGGCCATCCACGACGCCGCGCACCTGTTCACCATGGCCGACGTCACGGCGGCGCTGGGCATCGAGGCGATGCTCGGCTCCGAGCGGCCCTTCCTGCCCGAGCTGCACGCCATCCGCCCGCATCCCGGGCAGGCGGCCTCGGCGGCGAACATCCACCGGCTGCTCCAGGACTCCCGGGTGATGGACTCGCACCGCGACGACCTGGCGCACGCCGTGCAGGACGCGTACTCGATGCGCTGCGCGCCCCAGGTGGCCGGCGCCGCCCGGGACACGCTGGAGTTCGCCCGGACCGTGGCGGACCGCGAGCTGATCTCGGTCGTGGACAACCCGGTGGTGCTGCCCGACGGCCGGGTCGAGTCGACCGGGAACTTCCACGGCGCCCCGCTCGGTTTCGCCGCCGACTTCCTGGCCATCGCCGCCGCGGAGGTCGGGGCGATCGCCGAGCGGCGGGTGGACCGGCTCCTCGACGTCACCCGGTCCCGGGAGCTGCCGGCGTTCCTCTCCCCCGACGCCGGGGTCAACTCCGGTCTGATGATCGCCCAGTACACGGCGGCCGGGATCGTCGCGGAGAACCGCCGGCTGGCCGCCCCCGCGTCGGTGGACTCGCTGCCCACCAGCGGGATGCAGGAGGACCACGTCTCGATGGGCTGGGCGGCGGCCAAGAAGCTGCGCACCGTCCTGGACAACCTGTCCAGCGTGCTCGCGGTCGAGCTGCTGGCCGCGGTGCGCGGCCTTCAACTGCGCGCGCCGCTGGTGCCGTCACCGGCCGGGCGGGCCGCGGTCGAGGCGGTACGGGCGTTCGCCGGCGAGCCCGGCCCGGACATCTTCCTCGCCCCGGCGATGGAGGCGGCCCGCCGTACGGTGTCCGACCGCGACCTGCGTACCGCCATCGAGCGAGAGGTCGGCCCGCTGGCCTGACCGCCACCGGCGGCCCCGACGACCGGCGTCGGGGCCTGCCGGGGCACCGGGCTCAGCTCCTGGTGACCGTCCGTCGGATCTCCGCCCAGGAGGGCAGGTCGGCGCCGGCGACGACATCGCGCTTCGCTCGGGACCAGAACAGCACGAGAACGATCGCCTCGGACAGCACCGTCGCCCACGCCGCGCCCGCCACGCCGAACAGGGGGATGGCGGTGGCCAGCGCGGCCACGTAGGCGAGCGAGCCCAGCCCCTGGTACAGCACCTTCTGCCGCACCAGGCCGCCGCTCATCAGCAGCGACTCGACACTGGCCGCACCGAAGCGCAGGGGGATCGCCAGCGCCAGGATCGCCATCACCGGGACGGACGTCCGGTACTCCGCGCCGAAGATCAGGGGAATGGCGTACCGGCCGACCAGCGCGACGGCGGCGCCGATGAGCAACCCGAGACCGATCATCCCGACCGTGCCGGCCCGGTACGCGATGAGGACCGCGTTGCGGTTGGAGCGGGACCACCGGTGCAGCTTCGCCAGGAAGTACTGCTGGTAGACGATGCGCGGCAGCAGGTAGATCGCGGTCAGCAACGTCATGGGGACGGCGAGCACCGCGGCGGACTCCGGGCTCAGGAACTCGGCGGAGACGACGATGCCCAGTTGCATGCCGAGCTGGTAGAACAGGCTGCCCAGCAGGAACAGCCACGTGGCGGCGACGAGGTGGCGGGCGCGGGGTGGCCGCGGCGGCCGACCGCGCATCGGGGAGTGGCCCTCCAGCGTCGCCCGCCCGTACCAGAACGGCGCGATCACCAGGACGCTCATGGCCACCGTGACGGCGGCCACGAGGGCGTAGCCCAGCGCCACCATGAGCGCCGACAGCCCGAAGGCCAGGGTCAGGACGGCCACGAGGAGTCGACCCACCTGCGGCGCCAGTTGCAGGGCCGCGAGCTGGCCGTAGGCACCCCGCAGTTGGAGAGCCGACCCGGACAGCGCCATCGCGACGAGCGACAGGATGATCGGGGCGAGCCCGATCCGTAGGTCGCCCGTGCCGGGATCGCTCCGGTCGAACAGCCCCCAGCCGACGAGCGCGACGACCAGCAGGCCCGAGGTGACGACGACCAGCGCGATGGACGGCCGCACCCAACGGAACGCCCGGGACCCCTCGCGGCCGAACCGTTGCAGCCAGAACTCGGCGACCCCGAAGATGGCCAGCGGCCCGGCCAGCGTCACCAGGGACATGACCGACATGAAGGCGCCGAAGTCCGCCTTGGGCAGGCTGCGGGCGAGCAGCACCTGGGTGAGGAACGCGATCACGGTGACGCCGGCCTGGCTGATCCCGAGCAGTCCCAGCTGGCGAAGCCGCCGGGCCATGCCGCCGCCGGACCGGCCGGCTGTCGCCGGACCGGTCCGCACCTCGACTCCGGTCATCGTCCGACCGTCACGCGGTCGCCCTGGCCGGCACGTGCGACCGCAGCATCTCCAGCTCGGCCTCCGTCCGGCGCATCCACGCCTCGCGGGCCGCCGCGATCCGCCCGGCGGCGGCCGGGTCCTCGCCGATGGCCTGCCGCACGCCGGCGACCAGTGCGTCGCTCTGGTTGGCGACGAGCGTGGCGAAGCTGCCGAACAGGGCCTCGGTGGTCCGGGTGCGGGACAGGACCAGCGGCCGACCCGCGCTCAGCGCCTCGCAGGCGCCACTGGGTTGCGTGGCGTCCCGGTCGGTCAGCACGACGACCGCCCGCGCGGCGGCGACGGCCGCCTCGTAGTCGGGGAGGTCGAGGAAGCCCAGGGTGGTGAAGTTGGGCAGGCGCTCCGCGCGCTCACGAAGCGGCGGCGGCAACCGGTGCAGTGGTGCGGTGGTCGCGAAGCTGACGTCCGGCATCGCCTCGATGGCGTCGATGAGGACGTCCATCGGCTCGTCCGGGGCGACGGTGGCCACCACGAACACCCAGCCACGAGGTGCAGCCGGCGGGATCTCCCGCAGCGGGTCGTGCACCACGAGCGTGCGCAGGCCCGGGAACTCCGCCCGGGCGATGGCATCGGCCTCCTCGGTGTGGGTGAGGACCAGTTTCGCCCCACGCAGGACCGACGCCGTGCTGGGAACCTTGCGCCACCACGACTGGAACTGCCCGTTGTGCGCGTCGACGATGTAGGGAACACGGCCGAGATAGGGCGCCAGGGCGGACAGGTGCGGCTGTGCCTGCGCGACCACGAACGATGGCCGACGCGAGCGGAGCAGCTTCAGGTCGTTCCAGGTGTGGGCGATGTAGTCGAAGGGGCGCAGGGCCTTCGGCGTCGCCTTCGACGGCCGCCAGGCCACCTCGGCGCCCAACGCCTCCGCGAGCACGTCGGAACGACGCTGATAACGCTTCCACGAAATGAACAGGGGGGAGCTCATTTGTGATCACCACTAGCATCGATTGGCGGGCCGACCGGCGGGGTCGAGAGAGGAAAGAATCTGACCAGCAGAATGAGGGAGAGAAAGAACAACCACATGAAGTACGAATAGGAGGTCGGCTTCTGCGTCAGGGCGGAGACGATCGTCAGGACGTAGAGAATGGTCAGCATCCATCTCGCCTCGACCGCGATGGCACGCCTCGTCACCCGCCAGAAGTTGACAAAGATCACCGCCATGAGGATGAGACCGAGGACTCCCCACACCACGAATATCCGCAACGGGTCGGCGTGGGTGTTCCATGGTTCGTAGCCCAGCCCGATGAGCCAGATGTCCCATGGCGCGCCCTGCCACACCTCCGCCACCCGGAACCAGATCTGCCCGCGACCGTGCAGGAACTCGTCGTTGGTCGGGTTGAGCGACCCGATCTGCGTGACGAGAAAGAGCGCGCGATCGAGCAGGTAGGCGCCCCAGCGGATCGCCGCCAGGACCAGCAGGACGACGAGGACCGCGGCACCCCAGACGGCGGTGCGGAACGGCAGGTCGGAGATCTGCCGGAGGAGCTCGGGGAGCCTGCGCAGCTCGAACGCGACGATCACCAACGCCACACAGAGGATGGTTATCCGGTGCGTGCTGACGACCGCGGTGGCGGCCAGGAACGCGACGGCGGCGTAGCGGGCCAGCGCACTGAGCCGTAGCCGGTCACCGGCGGCGTAGAGGATGAACACCGCGAAAATCAGGAGCCGACCGAGGGACGCGGGGTGGAAGTAGCCCCCCGACGCCCGCCCGACCTTGCCGCTCATCAGGTTGAAGAAGTAGGTGTAGGGAACGACGCCGGCGACCTGCAGCCAGGCGATCACGGAGTGCGCGACCGCGCCGAGGACCACGAGCAGCAGCACCCACCGCAGCCGTTCCAGGGAGAACCAGTCCGGCTTGACGAACATGACCGCCAGCAACGCGATCGGCGCGAACCCGACCGCGAGTTGCGCGCCCTGGGTGATGACCCCGCTCTTCGGCGCGACGTGTGGCCCGAAGATCGCCCGCACGTCGGCTGTGGCGAAGACCTGGACGAAGTCCTCCCGGGCGGATATCGCCAGCAGACCGATGACGGAGAACAGGCCGAGGATGACCAGCGCGACGATGGAGGGTGCCAGATCCGTCGGGAAACGCTTCATCGCCACGATGACGGCGACAAAGGAGCCCACCATGAAAAGGGCGCCGATCACCGTCGCCACCATGCCGGCGTCCACGGTGTCCGCCGCGACCTTCTCACCAAAAATGTCGAAGAACGATTTCACGCCGATCATTACCATGGCGAGTAGCGCCATGATCTGGGCGGCGGCCCACGGATAACGCCCGAGTCGCCGGCCACTGCCCACAGTCGGGGCTACGGCCGCCTTTCGAGGCATTATGTCCATTTCCTGGTCCTCTCAGCGCTATCCCTCGGGGCACTATACGCGAGCGACATAACCGATAGAGGTCACCTCGTTCGCCGGTGTATTCCACCGGAACCGCCCTTACCGGCCGCGGCTCGCCCCTACAGCGCGAGGCCCGCCGCGACGCGCTCGGCGAGCTGGGGCCCGAGGGTGCGCGCGTAGGTCGCCGTGATGTGGTGCGTGTCCCGGTAGACGATGACGTTGCCGATCACCAGCGGACACCGGGTCGCGGTGCAGAACAGGTCGGTGAGGTCGACCATCCGCACCTTGCCGTCCGTTCGCTTCGCGGCCTCCTCCAGGGCGTCCCGCGTGCGAAGCGCGGTCCGCCGCTCGACGGCACACCGCATCGGATCCCCGCCGTTCGCCGCGTCGTCGACGAGACAGCCGAGGTCGGCAGCGCCGAGCCCCGGGTTGTCCACCACCACGACGATCCTGGTGCCGCGCTCCAGCACCGGACGCCATGCCTCGACGTACCTGCGGATCTGGCCGCCCGCCGCCCGGGGGTCGGCGCTCGCGTTCCGCTTTCCGGTGACGATGACGAGGTCGTACTTCGGGCCGTCGCCGAGCCGCTGCGCCATCGCCTGCCGGCGTGCGTAGCACGGATCGGACTGGTCCGCGGCGTCCACCTTCGCCCAGATGCACCCCCGGGCCACGTACGTGTCGACCGCCCAGTTGCGGGATTCGAGCTGACCCTCGATGGCCGGGATGAGCATCGCCGCGTGCGAGTCTCCGACGAGCGCGACCCGGGTCGCGTCCGGCCGTTGCGACCCGATGCGACACGACGTGAGCGCGGTGCCCGGCTCCTGGTCGTAGCACCGGTACGCGGAGCCCGTGTCCTTGGTGAGCATGGACATCTCGGGGAACATCTCCCGGCCGAGGGCGCCGTTCTCGCAGCGTTCGGCCTCGATCCGGGCAGCCGCGCCGAGGCACGGGGTGCCCGAGGCCAGCAGTTGCTCGAGACGCGAGGTGTTCGCCTGGTTGCTCTGATCGAGCACCCGGTTTCCGCCGACGACGACGGACAGGACCAGTGCCATCGCCATCGCCGCGGCGGCGTACTGCGGCCACAGCCGGCGCCCACCGGTGAACAGGCCGAACCGCACCGGATCCTCGACGAGGCGTTTGGTCAGAGCCGCCAGCACCACCACGCCCGCGATGACGACGAGCTTCACCGGCCAGGTCATCGTGTCGCCGGTCGCCAGCGCGAAGATCACGATGGGCGGCCAGTGCCAGAGGTAGACGGAGTACGACCAGTCGCCCAGCTTCTGCACCGGCGCCCACGACATCGGCCCGAGCGGAGACCAGCGCGGGCCGGGGGCACCCGCCCAGATGGCGGCGAGCGTGCCGACGACCGGCAGCGCCGCGGCGTAGCCCGGGAAGGGGGTCCCGGCATGGAGGGCGAACGCGGCCACGCCGATCAGGAGCAGCCCCAGCCAGGACGCTGCCGCCCGGGTCCGCTCGCCGGCTGACCGGCCGAGCCCCGGCAGGGTCGCGAGCATCGCGCCGGCCCCGAACTCCCACGCCCGGGTCGGCGTGACGAAGTAGGCGGCGGCGCTGTTCGCGGACGTCTCGAAGACCGAGTAGGCGAAGGAGCCGACGACGATCACGGCGAGCGTGACCCGGATCGCGCCGATCGGGTCGATCCGCCGGAGCCGCCCGGCGAGCACCACCGCGAGCACGATCAGCAGGGGCCAGACCAGGTAGAACTGCTCCTCCACCGAGAGCGACCAGTAGTGCTGCACCGGCGACCGGACGTTCTCCGCGGCCAGGTAGTCCACGGCGTCGTGTGCCAGTTGCCAGTTCTCGACGTAGATGGTCGCCGCCGCGATCTCGCGGAGGATCTGCGGCCAGTAGAGCTGCGGCACCCAGATGAAGACGGCCGCCGCGGTGGCGACGAGCACGAGCAGGGAGGCCGGCAACAGGCGCCGGATCCGACGTGCCCAGAAGGCGCGGAGGCGGACCGAGCCGGACTGCTCCACCTCCCGCACCAGGTGCGCGGTGATGAGGAAGCCACTGATCACGAAGAAGACGTCGACACCGACGTATCCGCCCGGGATCCGGTGCGGCCAGAAGTGGAACAGCAGCACCAGGAGTACGGCGAGTGCCCGCAGTGCCTGGATCTCCGGCCGCAGAAGCCCACGATTCGTCTGCTTCGAGTCGCTCACTGTGCCTCACCACGGCGGTAGGGGTAAGGGTGGCGCGTACCGGCCCACACCGCCGTGCACTGGCGGCGACGGCGAGGCTATACGGCCGTCACGCCCGTGCTCCATCCGGGGACCGTCGACGGATCGTGCGGTGCGTGTCAGCTCCGGAGACGCTGTCGCCCCTACAGTGGACGGTGGTCACGACGCGCTCGTGGTGGACCCCGATCATGCCGGAGAGCCGCCTGGCTCCCTGGTCAGGCCCGTCCCGTGGGCCGCCACAGCGACACGGTGACCCCGGTGAGCCGGACCACCCGGATCTGCTCGAACCCGGCGAGCTGCTGTTTCAGCGGCGGAGACATGCCGGTGCGCTGGTCGGCCTCGGCCGAGCCTGTGACCAGCCACAGCCGCTCTGCGGAGCGGAGGCAGTCACCGTTCCGGCAGGTCCGCCCGTACGTCGGGACGCCGCCGGGCCAGGCCGTGAAGACCATGTCCAGCCCCGGCCCCTCAGCCCGGCGCTGGTAGTAGTTCACACCGTCCTGGAGTCGACTCGCGTACGCGGCGTGGATGCCGACCGCGTCGCCAGCGCTGGCCTCCGCCGCGAGGACCGTGACGGCGCCCCGCAGATCAGGCTCGCCCGGCGCGACCGTGCCCCGGTTTGTCGCTTGCGCAGGCAGCGCGACAGCGGCGCAGAGCACGACCAGCATCGCGGGCAGGACGACGCGCCGCCAGGACGAGGTCGCCGTACCCGATGCCGGCCGCGGGTCACGGGTCACGGTCGCGACGGCCAGCAGGCACCACGCCGGCAGGGTGAACAGCACGTACCGGTGGATGAGCAGCGCCGCCACCGGTGAGATGAGCAGCAGCAGGTAGAACGGCGCGACGGCCCAGGTGCCGAGCAGAGCGCCACGACGGCCCAGCGTCACGGCACCGAGGAGCGCCAGCCCGACGATCAGCGCGCTGACGGTGACACTGCCCGTCACCCGCACGATCTCGTTGTTGGTGCTGTCCCAGGTCGCCTCGGGAATCCACGACACCTGCTTGGCCTGCTCGGACCCGATCCAGGCGAGGGGAAGCACGGGGATGACGGCCGCGACCGCCGCCAGGAACCAGCGCAGGATCACCTTCTTCTGCCGAAGGCTCAGCACGTACACCAGGTGCGCCGGCAGGAGCAGCAGCGCGACCATGTGCAGCAACCCGGCCGCAGCCACCACGAGGGCGTACGCCAGCCATCGCAGCCACGACGGCCGCTCGGCCGCGCGCAGGACCAGCAGGGTCGCCAGCGCCACCGCGGCGGCGGCGAGAGCGTACGGACGCGCCTCCTGGGCGTACCGGGAGACCGTCGGCATGACGGCGACGAGCAGGCCGGCGAGCAGACCGGTCGCCGGGTCGAACAGTTTGCGGCCGACGACCGCGGTCAGCGCGGCGGCGAGCGCCACCGCGATCATGGACGGCATCCGCAGGGACGCCTCCGATTCGCCGAACACGGCGATCCAGCCGTGCATCAGGACGTAGTAGGGAGCGATGACCGCATCGGTCACCTCCACCAGGCCCCGCAACCCCTCCATGGACTTCGTCGACGCCGCCCAGGTGGCGATCTCGTCGCGCCAGAGCTGCCGGCGCTCGATGCCGTAGAGGGCGATGAGAAACGCGGCGAGGGCAGGTACGACCGGCACCGACCAGCGCGCCAGTCGATCCTTCAGTGGAGTTGGACGGCGTGCCTCCGCGCGGGCCTCCTCCGCGGCGGTCACCTCCGGCGAACTGGCGAGGGGGGCCAACTCGACCATGCGTCCTGGTCCTTCGGATCGGGCTTGGCCGGCACGGCGGTCGCCGTCCGGCATGTGGCTCGCAGCTGCGTAGCCTAGACGGCCCCGGTTGCGACGGGCCATGGGGTGCTGGCCGTTGGGAGCAGGCCAGGACGCGTCGACCGAGCTGCTCGCGGTGGCGGGAGAGCCGCCCGGGGGCTCAGTCCGGGTTTCCGGCGTGGGTCAGCGTCTCCCATGCGAAGAAGTAGGCCGCCGGCCCGGCGGGCCGGTCGGCCTCCACCACACGCCTGGTGTTCGGCAGGTCGATCCCCATCCTGGTGGCGTAGTGGTTGAAGGCGATCTCGGGTGAGGGCGCCAGCCCGGTGACGAGCCGGCCGCCGCACAGCCACGGTGGCACCGGCTTGCCCAGCTCGAAGCCGGTGTGGAACTCCAGCGCACGGGTGAGCCGCTCCCGCGCCTCGGCGTACAGGTCCCGCCCCTGGATCCACGCCGTCTCGGCGACATGCGCCGCCGCCGCCAGACCCCACCCGGTGTGCAGAAAGTCCCGGCAGGTCTCCTGAGCGAGCCCGTCAACCAGCGGGTTCTGCCCGCCCCAGTACTCGACCAGCTGCGGCGTCGTGAGGGCATCACCGGGCGGCGCGTACGGCAGGGGCCCGTCGCCGGTCAGATAGACGTACGCCCGCAGCCGCAGCCGCCACTTCTCGACGGCCTTCAGGAACGACGCGCGATCGTCGAGGAAGACCGAGATGCCGACCGCCGCGTCGAGCATGATCAGCTCCCAGTTCCCCGCCCTGGAGCCGTTCGTGCCGGCGAGCACCGTCGGTAGGTAGACGGTGCGGAGCATCCGCTCGGTACGCGCCAACCAGTCCGGATGCCAGCCGGTGTAGGTGTGCTTGATCAGTTCCGCGGATCGCGCGAACGTCGCCCCGGCCCACCCCGCCTGCAGCGGCGCGTTGGAGTTGGTGTGCTCCTTGAGAACGCCGGACCACGCGTCCAGGATGTCGATGGCCTTCTCCGCGTACCTGCGGTCACGCGTGAAGCTCCACATCAACGCCTGGGTGTACGCGGCCACCGCGTCCTCGGCCTCCGCGGTGCATCCGCTGTCCGGCTGCGAGTAGAAACCGCAGTTCACAGTGGACACCGGCCGGGGGCGCCAGGACAGCTCGGCGTACGGGCTGCGCTGCATGGCGAGCCACGCCGAACGCCACGGCTCCTCACCGGCCCTGACCTTACGGCTTACGAAGTTCAACTGCCCGCTGCGCACGAGCACGCCAGGGTGGACGAAACCGCTGCGGGCGTCGCGCGACTCGGTCAGCGGTGGCGCCGGCGGAATGGGCTCCACGACCCACGCGCCGGCCGCCTCACCCTCCGGCGCTCTGGTCGAGAAGGCCAGGACACCACCGCTGGCGGCCAGCAGGGCAAGACCCATCAGTGCCGCCAGCACGCCGCGCCTACCGGCCCACGCCATCCCGTCTCCCCGACAACCTGCCGATCCGGATGCCCGGACTCCCGAGATCAGTACATGTCATCGTCCGATCGCACCGCCACCCATTGGTGACGACCGGACGGTCCCGGTCTCAGGCTGCGGTGGGCGGCAGCACCTTGGCGACCAGCTTGGCCAGCTCGCGCAGCGCCTTGCCGCGGTGGCTGATCGCGTCCTTCTCCGCCGGGGTCAGCTCGGCGTTGGTCCGGTCCTGCCCGTCGCCCAGGAAGATCGGGTCGTAGCCGAAGCCCCCGTCGCCGCGCGGCGCGCGCAGCACCCGCCCGGACTGCCGGCCGTCGACGAGGTGCTCCTTGCCGCCGGGCAGCACCAGCGCCACGGTGCAGACGAACGAGGCGGCCCGCTGCTCGTCGGGCACGTCGGCGATCTGGTTCAGCACCAACTGGAGGTTGGCCCGGTCGTCGCCGTGCTGGCCGGACCAGCGGGCGCTGAACACCCCCGGCATCCCGTTGAGCGCGTCCACCGCGAGCCCCGAGTCGTCGGCGATGGTCGGCAGGCCGGTACGCCGGCAGCCCTCCCGCGCTTTGATCAACGCGTTCTCGCCGAAGGTCAGGCCGGTCTCCGGCAACTCCGGGTACTGCTCGACGTCGTCGAGCCCGAGCAGGGCGATCCGGTGCGCGCCGAGCGCGCCGTCCAGGATCCGCTGGAGTTCCACCAGCTTCTTCTGGTTGCGGGTGGCGAGCAGGACCTTGTTCATGACAGTGCCTTCCGCTGGGCTTCGGCCAGATCCGCGCAGCCGGCGACGGCCAGGTCGAGCAGGGCGTCGAGTTGCTCGCGGGCGAACACGCCCGCCTCACCGGTGCCCTGCACCTCGACGAAGTCGCCCACGCCCGTGCAGACCACGTTCATGTCCACCTCGGCGGCCACGTCCTCCTCGTAGCAAAGGTCGAGCCGCGCCTCGCCGTCGATGATCCCCACGCTGACCGCGGCCACCGAGCGGTGCATCACCTTCTCCGGCTTGCCGGCCAGCGCCTTGCGGGCGGCCAGCCAGTCCACCGCGTCGTGCAGCGCGACGTACGCCCCGGTGATCGCGGCGGTCCGGGTGCCGCCGTCGGCCTGGAGCACGTCGCAGTCGAGCACCACCGAGTTCTCGCCGAGAGCCTTCAGGTCGATGCAGGCGCGCAGGCTGCGGCCGATCAGCCGGGAGATCTCGTGGGTCCGGCCACCGACGCGACCCTTGACGCTCTCCCGGTCGGAGCGGGTGTTGGTGGCCCGGGGCAGCATCGCGTACTCGGCGGTCACCCAGCCGAGCCCGGAGCCCTTGCGCCAGCGGGGCACCCCCTCGGTGACACTCGCCGTGCAGAGCACCCGGGTGCCGCCGAACTCGACGAGCACCGAGCCCTCCGGGTGGGTGCTCCAGCCTCGGGTCAGGGTCACCGGTCGAAGTTGATTGGGCCCTCGCCCGTCAGGTCGCGCCATGCCTGCACCCTATGCGGTGCGGTGCTGCACCTGCCCCGGGGTGTCCCGAGCGGAGCCCGCGGCGTGCACGCGGAGGAATCCGGCGACCGCGGCGGGCCACCCGAACTCCTCGGCGCGGGCCCGCGCGGCCCGCCGCCGGTCCGCCTCGGGCCGGGCCGCCAGCGCGGTCACCGCCGCGGCCATCGACGCCGCCGAGCCGTACGCGGCCAGTCCCGCCGCGCCGACCACCTCGGGCAGTGCGCTGGCCGCGTTCACCACCACCGGGGTGCCACAGGCCAGCGCCTCCAACCCGGCCAGCCCGAAGGTCTCCACCGGGCCGGGTGCGAGCACGACGTCCGCGCTGGCGAGGAGCGCGGCCACCGCGTTCCGGTCGGGTAGGAAGCCGGTGAAGCTGACCGGCAGGCCGGCGGCCCGGCGGGCCAGCGCGGCGCGCAGCGGACCGTCGCCGGCCATCACCAGCACCGCCGGCACGCCGGCCCGACGCAGCTCGGCCAGTGCCTGCACGGCCAACTCCGGCCGCTTCTCCGGGGACAGCCGGGCGCAGTGCACCAGCAACAGCTCGGTGGGGTCGGCGTAGCGCTCACGCAGCATCGGGTCGGCCCGGTCGGGGCGGAAGGTGTCCAGGTCAACCCCGAGCGGCACCAGGTCCACGTTGCCGGCGCCGATCCGGTCGAACTCCTCGGCCGCCCACCGGGTGGTGCACACGATCCGGTCGTACGCCCGGCTGGTGGCCCGGTTGAGCCGGTCGGCGGTCGGCCGGCGCAGGGCGTCCGGCACGCGCCACTGGCCGAGCAGCCCGGTCAGCGACTCGTGCGACACCATCACCGACGGCACCCCGTGCGCCCGCGCCCAGCCCCCCGTCCAGCGCAGCGACGACCGGTCGGAGACCTCCAACCGGTCCGGGGCCAGCTCGGCGAGCACCCGGGCCAACCGGCGCCGCCCGGCCAGCACCCGGTAGCCGCCGCTGCCGGGCAGCTCCGGCCCGGGCAGGGTGACCACCCGACCCCACGGGTGCCGTTCGTCGCCGGCCCGCCGGCCGGGCACCACCAGCACCGGATCGTGCCCGGCCGCCCGGTAGCCCTCGCCGAGGTGCCGCAGCGCGGTACGCAGGCCGCCGGAGCGCGCGGTCACGAAGTTCGCGAGCCGCACGATCCGCAGCCCGCCCGCCGTCCCGGTCACGACGCGGCCGGCAGGCCGACGGCGGCGGAGCCGGCGCGTACCGCGTGGTAGTGGCCGATCAGCTCGTCGCCGACCGCCGCCCAGGTACGCCGGCGGACGGCGGCCCGGGCGGCCAGCCCGTACGTCCGCCTCCGGTCGGCGTCGCCGGCCAGATCGGCCACCCCGGCGGCCAGCGCGTCACCGTCGTTCGGCGGCACCAGCAGCCCGGTCACCCCCGGGTCGACCAGATCCACCGGGCCGCCACTGGCCGGCGCCACCACCGGCACCCCGGAGGCGAGCGCCTCCTGGAGGGTCTGGCCGAAGGTCTCGTGCGGTCCGGTGTGCACGAACAGGTCCAGGCTGGCGTAGAGCCGGGCCAGATCCTCGCCGTGCTGCACGCCCAGGAAGTCCACGCCGGGCAACGCGCGCGCGAGCTGGCGGCGGGCGGGGCCGTCGCCGGCCACCACGACCCGCACCCCGGGCAGCCGGGAGGTCGCCGCCAGCAGCTCCACCCGCTTCTCCGGGGCCAGCCGTCCGACGTACCCGATCAGCAGCTCGCCGCCGGGGGCCAGCCGCTGCCGCAGCGCCGCGCACCGCTTGGCCGGGTCGAACCGGACGGCGTCGACGCCCCGACGCCACAGCCAGATCCGCTGCACCCCGTTGGCGATCAGGTCGGCGGCGGCCCGGGTGGAGGGGGCAAGGGTCCGCTGCGCCGAATTGTGGATCTCCCGGAGCCGCCGCCAGGCCGCCGCCTCACCCCAACCCACCCGGTACGCCCGGGCGTACGCCGCGACGTCGGTCTGGTAGACCGCGACCGTGGGCAGGCGATGCCGGCTGGCCAGGGTGGCCGCCCGGGCACCCAGGATGAACGGGCTGGCCAGGTGGACCACGTCCGGCTCGGCCGACAGCAGCGCCCCGGCCAGCCGGGTGCTCGTCGGCACGCCCAGCCGGAAGCCCTGGTAGCGGGGCAACGGCACGCTGGGGATGCGCACCACCGGGTACGGCAGCCGGCCGGTGTCCTGCCCGCCGGCCCCGGGTGGGGCGGGCGCGATGACGACCGGCTCGTGGCCCCGGGCGAGCAGGTGCTCCGCCGTCCGCACCACGGAGTGCGCGACGCCGTTGACGTCCGGCGGGAACGACTCGGTCACGATGGCGATCCGCATGCCCACACCGTGCGGGTGCCACGGGTGCGCCAGACGACCGTCCGCTGACCGGCTGGCGAACATCACGGCACAACACCGCTGACCGTCCCGGTCGACCGGGACGGGCCGGGTCAGACGTCGTAGCTGGCGCCGGCGCGGACGACCTCGAGCGGCCCGGTGTACGCGGCGGCGGCCGACTCCAGCGTGTGCGCCTCGCTGCCCCAGGCGGCCACCAGGTGGGTGAGCAGCAACCGGCCCACGACGGCCTTGGTGGCCGTCTCACCCGCTTCCCGGCCGGTGAGGTGCAGGTCCGGTGGGTTGTCCTCGCCGTCGAGGTAGCTGGCCTCGCAGAGGAAGACGTCGGCGTTCTGGGCGAGCCGCAGCAGCGCGTCGCAGGGGGCGGTGTCCGAGGAGTAGCAGAGCGACCGGCCGTCGTGCTCCAGCCGCACGCCGTACGTCTCGACGGGGTGGTTGACCCGGTCGACGGTGACCGTGAACGGGCCGATCGGGAAGGTGCCCGGCTGGAGCGCGTAGAACTGGTAGACGTCCTCCACCGAGCTGTCGTCGCCGTACGCGGCGCTGAGCCGGTCCGGCGCGCCGGCGGGCGCGTACACCGGCAGCGGCGGGTAGGGGCCGTCCGGGGCGTACCGGCGCACCACCACGTACAACACGGCGTCGAACATGTGGTCGCAGTGCAGGTGGGTCAGCAGGATCGCGTCCGGGGCGTGCAGCCCCGCGTACCGCTGGAGGCTGGACAGTGACCCGGAACCGAAGTCGACCAGGAGCCGGAAGCCGTCGGCTTCGACGAGGTACGCCGAGCAGGGTGACTCGGGGCCAGGGAAACTGCCGGCGCTTCCCAGAACAGTCAGTCGCATCGAGTCGTCTCGCTGTCACTGTCAGTAGCACTCGTGCCGGCCGTCGCCCGGGCCATGATCTCTACCGACGCGTACGCCACGCTGCGCAGCCTACGCTGGGGTAAGCGGCAGCAAGAATCATCCGATGGAAGTTGTCACGAACGTGACACCCGCTCACGGTGGGGCGGGCAGCGTAAGGGCCGTCGACATTCACATCGACGGCCCTTACCCACAAACCACATCGGTCACGCCCAGAGCTGGCCCTCCAGGGCGTCCTCTGCGTCGGCCAGCGTGCCGCCGTACGCGCCGGTGGACAGGTACTTCCAGCCGCCGTCGCAGACCACGAAGGCCACGTCGGCGCGGCGGCCGTCGCGAACCGCCTCGTGCGCCACCGCGAGCGCGGCGTGCAGGATGGCTCCCGTGGAGAAGCCGGCGAAGATGCCCTCCACGTCGACGAGCTGCCGGGTGCGCAACACGGCGTCCCGGGTGCCCACCGAGAAACGCCGGGAGAGCACCGAGGCGTCGTAGAGCTCCGGCACGTACCCCTCGTCGATGTTGCGCAGGCCGTAGACCAGCTCGCCGTAGCGTGGCTCGGCGGCCACGACCTGGATGCCGTCGACCTTCTCCCGCAGGTAGCGCCCGGTGCCCATCAGGGTGCCGGTGGTGCCGAGCCCGGCCACGAAGTGCGTGATGGTGGGCAGGTCGTGCAGCAGCTCCGGCCCGGTCGTCTCGTAGTGCGCCCGCGCGTTGGCCTCGTTGCCGTACTGGTAGAGCATCACCCAGTCCGGGTGCTCGGCCGCGATCTGCTTGGCGGTGGCGACGGCCTGGTTGGAGCCACCCGCCGCCGGCGAGAAGATGATCTCGGCACCGTACATCCGGAGCAGCTGGACCCGCTCGGTGGAGACGTTCTCGGGCATCACGCAGACCAGCCGGTAGCCGCGCAGCTTGGCCACCATGGCCAGCGAGATGCCGGTGTTGCCGCTGGTCGGCTCCAGGATGGTGTCACCCGTCCGGAGCCGGCCGGCCTCCTCCGCCGCGCGCACCATGAACAGCGCGGCCCGGTCCTTGATGCTGCCGGTCGGGTTCCGGTCCTCCAGCTTGGCCCAGAGCCGCACCGGCGGGGCGCCGTCGGGCACCGTCGGGGAGAGCCGGGGCAGGCCGACCAGCGGCGTGCCCCCGCAGGCGTCGAGCAGGCTGTCGTACCGCGCCATGGCGGCCGTCCTCAGCGTGCCGCTGCCGCGGCGCTGTGCTGGCTGATCGCGGCTGCCGCCGCGCTGTGCGAGCTGATCGCGGCTGCCGCCGCGAAGCCGAACGCGCCGCCGGCCACGGCCGGCAGGATGGTGATGCTGTCGCCGTCGGACAGCTTGGCGTCCAGTGCGCCGAGGAAGCGGACGTCCTCGTCGTTGACGTAGACGTTGACGAAACGGTGCAGCGTGCCGGCCTCGGTGACCAGCCGGCCCCGCAGCCCGGCGTGCCGGGAGTCCAGGTCGGCGAGCAGGTCGGTCAGGGTGTCGCCGGAACCTTCGACGACCTTCGCGCCGCCGGTGTAGCTGCGCAGGATGGTGGGGATGCGAACCTCGATGGCCATGATGTCGTGCTCCTCATTCGGGTGTGCCAAGGCTGACGGGACGGAACGGGTGCGGACGCTGACGGATCAGCGGCCGGAACACTCGTAGTCGACCGTCGCCGGGCTCTGCCCGAACATGTAGGACTGGACGGCGTGCGGGTCGACCCCGGCCTCCACGATCCGAACCGGCTCCTCGGTCACCACGCCGTCGACGATCCGGAACGACCGGATCTCCTCGGAGTCGGGCTCGCGGGTGGAGAGCAGCAGGTAATGTGCGCCCGGCTCGCCGGCGAAGGAGATGTCCGTCCGCGACGGGTACGCCTCGGTGGCGGTGTGCGAGTGGTAGATGACGACGGGCTCCTCGTCCCGGTCGTCCATCTCCCGCCACACCCGCAGGTGCTCCATCGAGTCGAACTCGTAGAACGTCATCGACCGCGCGGCGTTGTCCATCGGGATGTGCCGGGTCGGGGTGTCACTGCCGACGGGACCGGCGACCACGCCGCACGCCTCGTCTGGGTGGTCCCGGCGCGCGTGGGCGACGATCGCGTCGATGATCGACCGGTCGATGCTCAGCACGTGCACCAGCCTAACGCCTGCCGGGCGCAGGCTTGAAGTGGTGCCGGTCACGCTTAGTCGATCAAGGCGTTGAGCAGCGACTCCTGTAGATATCCGAGGTACGCGTAGACCGACAGCTGGAACACCCGGCTGGAGGCCGGATCCTCCGCGACCGCGTCGTCCAGCTCCTCACCCAGGTCCGTGCCGTCCTTGATCTCCAGCCGGACGCCCATCGCCAGCCGGGCGTCGTTGAGCGCCCGCAGCCACGCCTCGGCCGCCTCGGCGTCCAGCCGCACCTCGCCGCCCGCCTCGTCGGGCAGCGCGGCCAGGATGGCCCCCGCCTGATCGATCTTCGCCGTCTTCAGGTCGCCCTCGGTGTAGCGGCGGAACTCGGCGGAGCCGGCCGCGTCCTCGGGGTAGACCTCCGGGAAGAGCCGGCCGACGACCGGGTCGGTGTGGTCGAAGCCGTCGGTGAGCAGACCGACCACCTCGGAGGCGACCTTGCGCAGCACCCGCACCTCGTCGACGGCGAAGGTGGCGACGTAGCGGCCCGCCTGGCGCCGGAACATGCTCACGAGCGGTCCACCGTCGCCCACAGCCCATACGCGTGCAGCTGGGACGCGTCGTGCTCCATCCGCTCCCGGGCGCCGGTGGAGACCACGGCCCGGCCCTTGTGGTGCACGTCCAGCATGAGCTGCTCGGCCCTCTCCCGGCTGTAGCCGAAAAGCTTCTGGAACACCCAGGTCACGTACGTCATGAGGTTGACCGGGTCGTCCCACACGATCGTCACCCATTGCCGGTCCGACGCCGGCACCTCTCGAGTGTCCGGCGTCTCGACCGGTGCAACCTGCGGAGCCGCCATGCCCCCCATCGTGCCACCGGTTTCCCGGAACCGAGGAACCGGAACGCCGGCCGGGCGCGGATCACCCGACCCGGCCTCCCTGGCCTCCCCTCGAACGTCGGCGGACGCGAGGTGCCACAGGAGGCCGGGGCAGGGGGAAGCCACGCCGTCAGGCGAGCAGGATGCCGTGATCGACTGCATCGGAGAGCACCGCGCCCAGCGAGAGGCGGATCACCTCGAACCGTCGGGAGACCTCCCGGGACAACCCCAGCTCGACCTCCCGCAACGCCCGCTGGGACCAGGCCCGGGCAGCGTTGTGGTCGTCGTTGCCGGGTGTCCGCCACTGTTGCCAGCAGCCTCCGGAGAGCGCCACCGCGACCGGCGGGAGCACCTCGTCGCGGGACGCTCTCGGATAGCCGTCGAGTGCGTCGATCGCCTCTGGGCCGGTCAGCCCGGCCACCCCGGCCGTGCTGGTGATCAACAGCACCCGGTCCAGGTCGCGGCCGGGCCGGTGATCGGCCAGGCCGTACTGCACGGCGGTGGCGATCCGTCGGCGCACACCCTCGGCCGGTGGCGCGCCGAGCACCCGGGCCGCGGCGTCCGCCACGATGCCGCGCACCGCGTGGTCGCACTGCGCCGTGGCCAAGAGCGACAACGCCGCCATCTCCCGGTCGAGCAACTCCGGCAGGCCGGCGCAGCCGACCCCGAAGACGATCTCCTGAACCACCCGCAGGTGGGCGTTCGCCAACTCCAGCGCGAGGTGCTGGCGGATCCGCTGGGCGCAGGAACGCGTCTGCCGGTCGAGCTGCTCGGACCAGTCACCCGGGTCGGAGACCACGGACACCCGGTCGTGCTGGCCCGGCAGCACCGGCGGATCGGCGCTGGCCCGCTGCAACCCCTCGTGCGCCGCCCAACCCACCAACGCCCGGCGCAGGTCGGCCGCGGACTCGGCGTCGTCGACCGGGAACCATCGCGCGCCGGCCAGCGACGGCACCGCGGCCAGCAGCGCCGCACGGTGCGCCGCCACGGTCACCGCGACCGGGTCCACCCTTCCCGGGACTCGTGCCGGCGGGACGGACGCCCCCGCGTCCTCCGTCGTCGCCGCGCCGTCGGCCAGCGGGGCCCAGCCAGCCGCGCCGGGGGTGACCGCGAAGACGACCTGCACCGGGGCCGAGGCCACCTCGGCGAGCAGGTTCAGCTCCGCGGCGGTGAAGGCCTGATCGGCCGCGATCACGAACAGCAGCGCGCCGGCCCGGCCGACCGCGTCGAGCAGCACCCGACCGCCGGCGACGCCGAGCGTGCCGGTGTCCGGCGTGTCGACCAGGGTGAAATGCCGCAGCAGCGGCTCGGGCACGCTCAGCTCGACCCGCCGGGGCGGGCGGGCCAGCGCCGGGCCGGCGGCGTCCCGGTCCGCGCCGTAGGAGTGCGGCTGGCGGTAGCCCGGCACGTACGCCGCGCGGGTGGGCACCTTGGCGTGTCGCACCACCAGCCAACTGCCGGCCGGCACGGTGAGCATGACCGGGTCGAGCCCGAGCAGGGTGGCGAGCACACCACGCCGTTCGGCGCCGGCGGGGCCGACGGCGACCACGCCGAGCGGCTCCTCCGGAGCAGGGTCGGTGACCCCGACGCGGGTGGGTAGCGGGCCGCAGCGCGGCAGGTCAGCTGGGCCGGCCATGTCGTCCGGCGAGTCGACCGAGGGGAGAGGGCCCTGCTTCATCAGGTGGCCTCCCGTTGCGGGCGACCGGGCGTCCGGTCGCGTGGAAATTCCGGTGGTGGTACCCGGATGCCGGAAGACTACGGGCGGCCCGGTGACCGGACGGAACACTTCGAATACTCACCAGTAATCGCGAGATTACTCAACTTCGGTGCGTGACGGTGCGGGCGCGGACAGGTTTCGATGGATATGCTGCCCGGATGAGTCGATGGCAGTTCGTCGGCCGCACCGATGAGCTCAACCGCCTGCTCGCGGCAGTGACCGGAGAGGCCGGCCGTGGGCTCTTCTTCAGCGGCAGTGCGGGCATCGGCAAGAGCCGGCTGCTGCGCGAGGGCCTGAGCACCCTGCCCACCGACCGGTACGCGATCTGGTCCATCGCCGCCAGCGCCACCACCGCCGCTCTGCCGTTCGGCGGGCTGGTGCAGGTCCTACCCGCCGAGCAGCCCCAGGGCCTCTCCCCCGCCGGCATCCTGCGCTGGGCGCTGGGCGTGCTGCAACAGCAGGCCGCCGGCCGGCGGATCGTGCTCGCCATCGACGACGCCCACCTGCTCGACCCGCCCTCCGCGGCACTGGTGCACCTCGTGGCCCGCGCGGAGAACGCCACCGTGGTCGGCACCCTGCGCGACGGCGAGCAGATCCCGCTGCCGATCCGTGCACTCTGGACCGACGACCTGGTCGAGCACGTGGAGCTGACCCCGATGCCCCCGGCGGAGACCGCCGGCCTGCTGGCGGCGATCCTGGGCGGCCCGGTCGACGCCGGCTCCGCCGACCGGCTCGGCCGGCTGTCGGCCGGCAATCCCCTGTTGCTGCGCGAGCTGGTGCACGCCGCCAACGGCAGCTCCGAGCTGAAGCGCACCTACGGCATCTGGAAGTGGACCGGGCGACTCGAGCTGGCACCCAGTCTGACCGACCTGATCGACACCCGGGTCGGTCAGCTCACCGACGGTGTCCGCGCGGTCGTCGAGCTGGTCGCCTTCGGTGAACCCCTGGGTCTGCACCTGCTCAACCAGGCCGCCGACCCGACCGACGTGGAGATCGCCGAGGAACGTGGGCTGATCACCGTGGTGCAGCACGACCGGCGGACCAACGTCCGGTTGGCCCACCCGCTCTACGGCGAGGTGATGCGCCGCCGCTGCCCGGTCAGCCGCACCCGGCGGCTGCAGGCGCACCTCGCCGAGCTGCTCGAGCGCGTCGGCAAGCGCCGCCGCGACGACCTGTTGCGGGTGGCGGTGTGGCGGCTCGACTCGGGCACCGCGCAGGACCCGGCCCTGCTGGTAGACGCCGCGGTGCAGGCGTTCACCCGCTACGACGTGCCGTTGGCGACCCGGCTGGCCCGCGCCGCGCTCGACGCCGACGGCGGTTCGGACGCGGCGGAGCTGCTTGCCACCATCCTGATGTTCGCCGACCGGCCGGAGGAGGCGATCGAGGTCCTGGACGCGGTGACCCCCGAGCCCGGCGACGAACGGCGGCTCTGCCGGTGGCTGACCGTGCGGGGGATGGTCAGCTACTGGGGGCTGAGCCAGCAGTCCACGGTGGAGGAGATCGCGGCCCGGGTCGAGCAGCTCAGCGACTCCGCCGACCGGGCCCGGGTGCACGCCTTCGAGGCCATCATGCGACTGCACCAACTGGACACGAGCACGGCCGTGCGGCTGAGCCAGCGGGTGCTGGACCGGCCGGCGGCCAGCGTCGCCGCCCGCGAGCTGGCCCGCAGCACCATCGCGTACGTCCAGGCCGCGCAGGGCCAGCTGAGCCACAGTGGCACGGCGATCGCCCAGGTGCACTCCGCGGCGGCCAGCTGGCGCACCGACATGCCGTACCTGCAACTCGCCCTGGAGCTGGCCCGGGGCACCCGGCTCATGCTCACCGGTGACCTGGCCGGCATCGACGCGATCGTGGCCGACGAGTTCGCCGACCTCGCGGGGGCGGGCGACTTCCGGCTCGGCACCGGATACCTGGCCATCCTCCAGGCGTACGCGGCCCGGCTGCGCGGGCAGAGCGACGCGGCGATGCGGACGTCGCTGGGCGCCTGCGCGGTGCTGGCCACCAGCCGGGTCTACGCCGGTCTGGCCCAGGCCGAACGGGCGCAGTCGGCGGCGCTGCGCGGCGACGCGGCGCAAGCCGCCGAGGCGATGGCCGAGGCGGACCGCACCCACGCACCCGGCATGGCGGTGCTCTACCCGTGGCTGGAGCAGGCCCGTGGCGCGGTGCTCGCCGCGACGGGCGACCTGCCGGGCGCGATCAAACAGCTCACCGAACTGGTGGACCGGCTGCGCGCGGACGGCTTCGCCGGGCACGAGGTGCACGTCCTGCACGACCTGGTCCGGCTGGACCAGGCCGGCGCGCCGGTCGGGCCCACCTGCTCCGACGGCGGTCGGCGCACGGTCGCGCAGCGCCTCGCCGAGCTCTCCGAGCAGGTCGACGGCGTGCTCCCGCCGCTGCTCGCCCGGCACGCCCGGGCCGCGGTGACCGACTCCACCACCGATCTGCTCGCGGTCGCCGACGACTACGCCGCGCTGGAGCTGACCGTGTACGCCGCCGAGGCCACCGCCCAGGCCCTGCAACGGCTGCGCCGGCAACACTCGGCGGCAGCCGGCGACGCCCGCGAGCGCCTGGCCGGGCTGCTCGGCCGCTGCGACCTCATCCGTACGCCGGCGCTGCACGCCGGGGCGCCGGTGCTCACCGAACGGGAGTGGCAGGTGGCCCGCCTCGCCGCGCACGGTGCGACCAGCCGGGCCATCGCCGAGCGGCTCTACCTCTCCGCGCGAACGGTCGAGAACCATCTCCAGCGGATCTACACCAAGCTCGGCGTGACCGGCCGGGCCGAGCTGTGGGCGGCGCTCCGATCCATCCCGGGCCACGAGGGCGGCGACTCGGGCTGAACCTTAGGCTGGGGCGGTGAGCAACCTCCGCCCCGCGCTGCTGACCGACCACTACGAGCTGACGATGGTCAGCGCGGCCCTCAAGGACGGCACCGCCGACCGCCGCTGCGTCTTCGAGGTGTTCAGCCGCCGGCTGCCGACCGGGCGCCGGTACGGCGTGGTGGCCGGCACGGCCCGACTGATCGAGCTGATCCGCGACTTCCGCTTCGACCCGGCGGAGATCGACTTCCTGCGCCGGACCGGGGTGGTCGACGAGGCGGCGGCAGCCTGGCTCGCCGACTACCGCTTCACCGGCGACGTCGACGGGTACGCCGAGGGTGAGCTGTTCTTCCCCGGTTCGCCGATCCTCACCGTCTCGGGCGGCTTCGCCGAGTGCGTGGTGCTGGAGACGCTGGCGCTCTCGGTGCTCAACCACGACAGTGCGGTGGCGGCCGCGGCGGCCCGGATGGTGACCGCGGCGCGTGGCCGGGCGCTGATCGAGATGGGCTCGCGCCGAGCGCACGAGGGGGCCGCGGTGGCCGCCGCGCGGGCCGCGTACCTGGCCGGCTTCCGGTTCACCTCCAACCTCGCCGCCGGTGAGCGCTACGGCATTCCCACGGCGGGCACCGCGGCGCACGCGTTCACCCTGCTCCACGACGACGAACGGGCCGCGTTCGCCTCGCAGGTGGCCACGCTGGGCAAGGACACCACGCTGCTGGTCGACACGTACGACATCAGCCAGGGCATTCGCAACGCGATCGCGGTGGCCGGGCCGGAGCTGCGGGCGGTACGCATCGACTCCGGCGACCTGGCGGTGATCGCCCAGCAGTCCCGGGAGCTGCTGGACTCGCTGGGCGCCACCGAGACCAAGATCATCGTTTCCGGCGACCTGGACGAGTACGCGATCGCCGCACTGGCCGCCGAGCCGGTGGACATGTACGGCGCCGGCACGGCCGTGGTCACCGGCTCCGGAGCGCCCACCGCCGGGCTGGTCTACAAGCTCGTCGAGGTCGAGGGACGCCCGGTGGTGAAGCGCTCCGAGCACAAGGCGACGATCGGCGGCCGGAAGGTGGCGGTCCGCCGGCACAAGCCGACCGGCACCGCCACGGAGGAGGTCATCGTGCCGCAGGGCGTACCGGACCGGCAGCCCAACGACCGGATGCTCCAGCGCTCGTTCGTGGTCGACGGCGAGCCGGTGGAGCTGCCCACCCTCGACGAGTCGCGGGAGCACCTGCGGGAGTGCCTGATCTCGATCCCGTGGGAGGGGCTGAAGCTCTCCGCCGGCGACCCGGCCGTGCCGGTCACCGTCGTACCCGCCGACTGAGCTGATCCAGGACCACCGCCGAGTGAGAGGGAGACCCCGATGGCGAACGCGCTGATCATCGTGGACGTGCAGAACGACTTCTGCGAGGGCGGCTCGCTGGCCGTCGAGGGTGGGGCGGGCGTCGCCGCCGGCATCTCCCAGTTGCTGGCCGCCGAGCCGGACCGGTGGGCGCACGTGGTCGCCACGAAGGATTACCACATCGACCCGGGCGCGCACTTCGGTGATCCGCCGGACTTCGTGGAGTCCTGGCCCCGGCACTGCGTGGTCGGCACCAGCGGCTCGGAGTTCCACCCGGAGCTGGACACCGAACGGGTCGAGGCGATCTTCCACAAGGGCGAGCACGCGGCGGCGTACTCCGGGTTCGACGGCCACGCCGACGACGGCGAGTGCCTGGCCGACTGGCTGCGCCGGCACGACGTGGACCGCATCGACGTGGTGGGCATCGCCACCGACCACTGCGTCCGGGCGACCGCGCTGGACGCCGCCCGGGAGGGGTTTGCCACCACCGTGCTGCTCGAGCTGACCGCGGCGGTCGCTCCGGACACCACCGATGTGGCACTGCGGGCCATGGACGGCGCCGGGGTGACCCTGCACGGTGCGCCTGTGATCAGGGCCGCATGAGGCGGTAATCGGTTGGTCATCGGGCCGCCACCGGTCGAAGATGTCGCCGGAGGTACGGACCCACGTGAACATGAAGCCTTACCGGGAAGCGCTCGCTCTGCCCGGCCTGCGGTCGCTGCTGCTGGTAGCCGTCCTCGCTCGCATCCCGCTCACCGCGACCGGGGTGACGCTGACCTTCCACGTGGTGCTCGACCTCGATCGGGGCTACGGAGCGGCCGGCCTGGTCGGCGCGGCCATCACGGTGGGCGCCGCGATCGGCGGCCCGCTGCTCGGCCGGCTGGTGGACCGCCGTGGCCTGCGCCCGGTCCTCGTGCTCACCGGCGTCGCCGAGGCGGTGTTCTGGGCCACCGCACCCTCGTTGCCGTACCCCCTTCTGCTGCCGGCCGCCTTCGTCGCCGGCTCGCTCGCCCTGCCGATCTTCTCGGTGGTCCGACAGTCGATCGCCGCGCTGGTCCCGGAGGACCGGCGCCGGCCGGCGTACGCGCTGGACTCGATGTCGGTGGAGCTGTCCTTCATGATCGGCCCGGCGCTGGCGGTGGCCCTGGTCACCGCGATCTCCGCGCGGACCACCCTCTACCTGGTCGGTGGCGGGATCGTCGCCGCCGGAATCGCCCTGTGGCTGCTCAACCCGCCGATCCGCAGCGCCGCCGAGCCAACCGGCCCGCAGCGCCGGGTGCCCCGCCGGGAGTGGCTGACTCCCCGGCTGCTCGCCGTGCTGGCGGTCAGCGCCGCCGCCACCCTCGTGCTCGGCGGGACCGACGTGGCGGTGGTCGCCGTGCTGCGGGAGAGCGGCGAGGTCGGCTGGACCGGCGCGGTGCTGGCCAGCTGGGCGGTCGCCTCACTGGTCGGCGGCTTCGCCTACGGTGCCGTGCACCGCTCGCTCTCCCCGCTGGCGCTCACCGCGGCGCTCGGCCTCTGCACCATCCCGGTCGGGCTGGGCGGCGGGAACTGGTGGCTGCTCTCCCTGGCGCTGATCCCGGCCGGAGCGCTCTGCGCCCCGTCGATCGCGGCCTCCTCCGACGCGGTCAGCCGGCTGGCCCCGGCCGCGGTACGCGGTGAGGCGATGGGCCTGCACGGATCGGCGGTCACCGTGGGTATCGCGGTCGGCGCGCCGCTCGCCGGTGCGGTGATCGACGCCAGCGCGCCGCTCTGGGGCTTCGTCGTGACCGGCGCGCTGGGTGCGCTGGTCACGCTGGTGGTGCTCCCGATCGAGCTGCGTCGCCGCCGAACCGACGATCGGCGGATCGATTCGCCTGAGCTCGCCACCACCGGGAACGAAACGGCACAAGTTGGTACATGACGGCAGAGGCACAGCCTCATATGGTGGAGGCTGTGCACAACATCCGTCACCCGCGACCTACCACGAACGACCCGCCGCGCACGGCGAGCCCTAGCGCGGCCTTCCTGATCATGGCCGGTTGGTACGCAGCTCTGATCGCCCTGTTCGGCATATACATCAGCATGCAGTCGACGGCTGTCCCGCAGGGTTGTCGAGAGGGCTGCGACTCGGAACGGTCCAGGCTGGTGCTGTTCGCAATTTATTCGGCGATGCCCGGCGTATTTGTCGCGTTCCTCGTCAGCCTGCTGGTGTTGTGGCTGACGACCACCCGAACTCGGATGAGGTCGACGATACTGGCCGGCAGCGCCGCGGGAGCCCCTGCCGTGGTCCTGGCCGCCATTCTTGCCAAAATCGCCCCGACCGCGAGTGGGTTCCTTCCTTGACGGGAAGCAACGGCCATGCCACCGAGCCGGTAAAGCAGGGACCCAGGAGCTGATCACCCTTGGCTCGGAAGCCAGAATGACAGCCAAAGGGGCGACGCGGGCTCAGCCCGGTCGCCCCCGGCTATTGGCGAATCACCAGCGCCGAACAGTTCGCTGTCTGAAATTCATCGTCGCACAGCTACGCACCGGGTCGGTACGTCAGCCATCAATGTCGACATACCAACTGTTGGTGCACTGCAGCGCACCACTGCGGCGCAGGCACACGCGCACCGCGTTGTTGACCCCCTCCACGGGGCCGGTGCGGATCGAGTCGACGCTGTGCAGGGTCGACTCGCAGTAGTCCCAGCCCCCTCGTGCCTGGACCTCACTGGTGGTCCAGGCGTTACCGTCCGGGCTGAACTGCGGGAACGAGTTGATGGAACGGTCGATGGAAATAATGTCACCGGACCGGTACGTGTAGCCGGCGCCCGGGTGCACAATAGCTCGCGCGGCCCCTCCCACTCTCGCCGTCTGAAGGGTGACTCGGACGCCGTGCAGAGTGCCCGAATACGGCGATCCGAGGTCATACCAGGTTGACCCGGATCCCGTTACACACTTCGCTGCAAGCGTCGACACCGGCTCAGCCACAGCAGCTGCCGGGGTCACCGCAAGCCCGGCAGCCGCCACCATGGTGGCGGCGGCGAACATACGCAGAACTCGTGGGGTCCTCACGCGCATTCTTCTCCTTGTAAGGATGACAAAGAAGGGGTGCTGCAGCGTGATGATCATATCAAGGAATGTCGAAACTTCAATACCTGCAACATTCGCAAAAAGGTCGCAACGGATATTTACGGCGGGATCCGATGGCTCGACTCGTCGGAGCGGCGCGGCAGTTCTGGTGTGGCCGACGACTAGCGGATGCGGCGCACCTGCGAAAAGGACGGGCGCCACACCCCACAGGGGTGCGGCGCCCGTCCGACGGAGGGTCGGGTGTCAGCGGTCGATGTCGCTGGCGGTGTCCTCGCGGTAGCTGGCGCCGCCGTCCGACTCGCTGGTGAGCGGCTTGGCGCCACCCTCCGGCGGGCCGGCCAGGCTCTGACCACCGGCGGCCAGCTCCGGGAACTTCGCGTCGAACGCCGGCCGCTCGGAGCGGATCCGGGGCATCTCGTCGAAGTTGCGCAGCGGCGGCGGGCTGCTGGTCGCCCACTCGAGGGAGTTGCCGTGGCCCCAGGGGTCGTTCACCTCGACCACCGGGCCGGTCTTGTACGACTTCCAGCAGTTGTAGATGAACGGCAGCGTGGAGATGCCGGTGACGAACGCGCCGATCGTGGAGATCATGTTCAGCGTGGTGAAGCCATCGCCGGCCTGGTAGTCGACGTAGCGCCGCGGGAACCCTTCAGCGCCCAGCCAGTGCTGCACCAGGAACGTGGTGTGGAAGCCGATCATGGTGAGCCAGAAGTGCACCTTGCCCAGGCGCTCGTCGAGCATCCGGCCGAACATCTTCGGGAACCAGAAGTAGATGCCACCGAAGACGGCGAACACGATGGTGCCGAAGAGCACGTAGTGGAAGTGCGCCACCACGAAGTACGAGTCGTGGAGCTGGAAGTCCAGCGGCGGGCTGGCCAGCAGCACGCCGGTGAGACCGCCGAAGAGGAAGGTCACCAGGAAGCCGACCGCCCAGAGCATCGGCGTCTCGAAGCTGATCTGGCCCCGCCACATGGTGCCGATCCAGTTGAAGAACTTCATACCGGTCGGCACCGCGATCAGGTAGCTCAGGAAGCTGAAGAACGGCAGCAGCACCTGGCCGGTGGCGAACATGTGGTGCGCCCAGACGCTCATCGAGAGCGCGGCGATCGCGATGGTCGCGGCCACCAGACCCTTGTAGCCGAAGATCGGCTTGCGGGAGAAGACCGGGATGATCTCGCTGATGATGCCGAAGAACGGCAACGCGATGATGTACACCTCGGGGTGCCCGAAGAACCAGAACAGGTGCTGCCAGAGCATCGGCCCACCGGTGGCCGGGTCGTACACGTGGGCCCCGATGATGCGGTCCGCGGCCAGCGCGAAGAGCGCGGCGGCCAGCAGTGGGAAGACCAGGATCACCAGGAGGCTGGTGACCAGCATGTTCCACGTGAAGATCGGCATCCGGAACATGGTCATGCCCGGCGCGCGGAGGGTGAGGATCGTGGTGATCAGGTTGACCGCACCCAGGATGGTGCCGAGGCCGGAGACGGCCAGACCCACCACCCACATGTTCCCGCCGACACCCGGCGAGTGCTCCGCGGTGCTCAGCGGGGTGTAGGCGGTCCAGCCGAAGTCGGCGGCGCCGCCGGGGGTCATGAACCCGCCGATCGCGATCGACCCGCCGAAGAGGAACAGCCAGTAGGCGAAGCTGTTCAGCCGCGGGAAGGAGACGTCGGGTGCGCCGATCTGCAACGGCACGACGTAGTTCGCGAAGGCGAACACGATCGGCGTCGCGAAGAACAGCAGCATGATCGTGCCGTGCATGGTGAAGAGCTGGTTGTACTGCTCGGGCGACAGGAACTGCAGCCCGGGTCGGGCAAGCTCAGCCCGCATGATCAGGGCCATCAGGCCACCGACCATGAAGAACACGAACGCGGTGACCATGTACATGATCCCGATCTGCTTCGCGTCCGTGGTACGCAGCAGCCGCGCGATGGCCGACCCCTTGACCGGCTCCCGGACCGGCCAGGGCCGGGTCACGACCGGCTTGGGTGCGACGGTGGTCACGAGTGGCCTCCGGTTCTCGGTTGTCCCGCTCGGCACACGCTGGTTATCTGCGGGCCGTCATCCGCAAGGAGGATAGTCCCCGGCAGGTCGCAGCGCCGCGTGGGGTGGCGTGACACGATCTACAGCGGGCCGACCAGCAGCCGGTAGTGCTCCCCGAAGATCCGGCCGCCGCGTCCGCGCAGCAGCGGGTCACGCAGGGCCGGCGGCACGTCCCGGGTCCGGTTGCGGTCCCGTGTCCGGTCCCGCACCCATCGGGTACGCGGACGGCGGCGGCTCTCGTACGCCACGAGCGCCGCCTCCACGCTGCCGGCGGCGCGCAGCGACTCGGCCAGCACGACGGCGTCCTCCAGCGCCATCGCCGCGCCCTGGGACAGCGTCGGCGCGGTGGCGTGCGCGGCGTCGCCGACCAGCAGCACCCGCCCCCGGTGCCAGCGGCCCAGCTCCACCTCGTCGGTGATCCCGACGTGCACCCGGTCGAGCGTCGCCAGCACCTCGGGCACCGGGCCGCCGTAGTCGGCGAAGAGTTCGCGCAGCCGGGCCAGCGGGTCGGCGGGCGGCTCGGTGCCGGCCTCGTCGGCGTAACAGTGCAGCCGTCCGGCGCCGATCGGCACCAGCAGCAGCCCGGAGCGCCGGCCGAGCAGGGCTGTCCACTCGGTGACCGGAGGGCCGTCGCGCAGGACGGCCCGGTAGACCACCTGCCCGACCGGGCTGGGTGGCCCACCGAGTGCGGCCAGCGCGCGGACCGAGGATCGCGGCCCGTCGGCACCGATGACCAGGTCGTACTCGGTGCTGGTGCCGTCGGTGAAGGTGACCCCGACCCCGGCCGGGAGCAGGTCCAGGGTGCGGACCTCGGCGCCGTGGCGGACGGCGCCACCGGCTCCGCTGAGCAGCACCCGGTGCAGGTCCGCCCGGGGCAGTGCCCGGCATTCGCCGACGCCGGCCCAGAGGGCGTCGAGGTCGACCTCGCAGAGCGGCGCGCCGGCGGCGTCGAAGAAGCGCTGTCGATGGATCACCTGCCCGAGCGGGCGGACCGGATCGTGCAGGCCCAGCCGGTGCAGTGCGCGCGCGGCGTTGCCCGGCAGGTAGAGACCGGTCTCGGTGGACTCCCCCGGTGGCAGCCTGTCGGTGACGTCCGGCCGGAAGCCCGCCAGGCGCAGCGCCCGGGCCACGGCCAGGCCGGCGATGCCCGCGCCGACGACGAGGATGCGCAGGGGGGAGCCACCCATGGTGGTGTACGCCTCCGGGGGGTGCGGCACGCGTTGGAGGCAACACGCTACTCGGAGCGATCGGCGCACACCAGGGCCCGATCGGCCCCGCCCGGACCCGCTCCTTGGCGACCCGCGTCGATTAGCTGGACCTCCGCCGACGGCCGTCCGGTGCGGGCGTGGCAATCCTCACATTTCACCAGTTTGACGCGTACGGTTGCGCGCGAGTTTCAGGCATGTAAATGTGTCGTTGAGCGTGGGAGCGCTCCCGCACCTGCCCCGACCCACACCCGGCGCCCGGGCACGCGCCGCAGTCAAGGAGCGTCATGAAACGTCCACTTCGGGCACTGGTCGCCACCGGCCTGCTGCTCGGCGGCTCGATCGTCGCCGTAGCGCTCGGCGGCACCGCCTCCGCCGACACCCAGATCTGTGAGCAGTACGGCTCGACCGTCATCCAGAGCCGGTACGTGGTGCAGAACAACCGCTGGGGCACCACCGCCCAGCAGTGCATCAACGTCACCAGCACCGGCTTCGAGATCACCACCCAGAACGGCAGCAACCCCACCAACGGCGCGCCGACGGCGTACCCCTCGGTGTTCTTCGGTTGCCACTACACCAACTGCTCCCCCGGCACGAACCTGCCGATCCAGGTGAGCCAGATCAGCAGCGCCACCAGCAGCATCAACTACCGCTACGTCAGCGGCGCCACCTACAACGCCTCGTACGACATCTGGCTGGACCCGACGCCGAAGACCGACGGGGTGAACCAGATGGAGATCATGATCTGGCTCAACCGGCAGGGCTCGATCCAGCCCATCGGCTCGGTGGTCGGCACCGCCAACCTGGCCGGCCGGACGTGGGAGGTCTGGCGGGGCAGCAACGGCTCCAACAACGTCATCTCCTACGTCGCGCCGTCGGCCATCACCAGCCTGAACTTCAGCGTGCTGGACTTCATCAACGACGTCCGCAACCGGGGCGCGATCACCAACTCCTGGTACCTGACCAGCATCCAGGCCGGCTTCGAGCCCTGGCAGGGCGGCGCGGGCCTGGCCGTGACCTCGTTCTCGGCCGCGGTCAACGGTGGCGGCACCCCGCCCCCGACCACCCCGCCGCCGACCACCCCGCCGCCGGGTGGGGCGGGCTGCGCGGTGAAGTACACGCCGAACTCGTGGAACAACGGCTTCACCGCCGACGTGCAGATCACCAACACCGGGTCCAGCGCGCTGAACGGCTGGACGCTGACCTACAACCTGCCCAGCGGGCAGCAGGTCACCAACGCCTGGAACGCCACGGTGACGCAGAGCGGGTCCGCGGTGACCGCCCGAAACGTGGGCCACAACGGTTCGGTTCCACCTGGGGGTACCGCGAGCTTCGGATACCAGGGGACGCTGAGCGGGGCGTACTCGTCACCAACCAGCTTCACCCTGAACGGCGCCGCCTGCTCCCGCACCTGAGTGCGACGTCCGGTGGGGGCGCTCGCCGCAGCGCGCCCCACCGGACGGGTCGGCCCGGGCCGGGACAGCCCTCGTCAGACCCGGGTGAGCCGCACCGCGTCGGCGACGACCAACCCGGTGGCGTTGCTCCACCGGCTCACGCCCACCCGGTTGGCGTCCCCGGCCGGCAGTGTGAACGTGCCGAGGATCCGCCACTGCCCACCGGTGACCCGCTGGTCGACGGTGATCGTCCGGTTGCCGGTGGTGGTGGCGACGATGTACGGGGCTGCGCTGTTGTAGCCGGAGTTCGCCGGCCACCAGGCCTCGACCCGGTAACTGGCGGTGGCCGGGACGGCGAACCGGTACCACGCGACGTCACTGGCCGCGACCGGGTCCGCGTACCGGTAGTCGGCGCCGTACCGCTGCCCCGAGTACGACGACACGCCCCAGTTGGCGCTGGCCGTGAACCGACCGGCGGTGGTGTTGTCCACGGTGGAGGACCAGGCGGTGCCACCGCCGGCCATCTTCGCGGCCACGTCGGCGCGCATCACGTTCAGGTCGATGAAGGACGGGTCGATCTTGCCGGTGGTGCTGGTCTCCCGGTGCCCCCGGGCGTAGCTGCTGTCCCTGCCCAGCCGGGTGAGCACGGCGGCGGTGGCGGCGATCGACGCGTTGTACTGCGCGGCGGTCATCTCCTGGTTGACGCCGTTGTAGTCGATCTCCCACCCGATCATGAGGGTGTTGCCGTCGCCGGCCGGGATCGGTCCGCTGCCGCCGCTGGCCCCGGCGTGGTTGCACCGGCCGGCCGAGATGACGTGGAAGACGCCGTTGTAGTCGACGAGCGCCTGGCAGAGCGGGCCGGCCAGATCCGGCCGGCCGTTGATGCAGATGCCGAGCGCCGGGTGCGGGTTGCTGGCGCTGGAGGTCGAGGCGGTGTGGTGCCAGAGCACCCCGATCGGGTCGAAGGAACCCGGCCGCATCCGGTTGAGCCAGTCCCCCTCGACGACGACCTGGACCCCGGCGGCGCGCAGCACGTCCACGAGCCAGGGAATGGTGGCCATCAGGAGTCCCCGAGCAGGTCGGCCAGGCACTCGGGCTTCGGCGCGGCGCTCGCCGGGGTGGGCCGGACGACGGTGGTCAGCGCTGCGGCCACCAGGGCGGGGAGGGCGAGCAACCCGCGGCGGCGCAGACGGATGGATCGGGACGTGGCCATGGCGCTCCTCCAGCGGGCGGCATCGGGATCGATCAATCGGCGGTCGTGATGACGGGCACGCTATACCGTCACGAGCGTCTATGTCGATACCCTTCACGCCAGCGTTGCTCGCTGAAGGAATTTGGCGGCGAACGCCCGTCAGGCGCCGCCGAGCGCGTCGATGTCGCGTATCTCCTCCGCGGTCAGCGAGAAGTGGAAGACGTCGAAGTTGGCGCTGATCCGCTCCGGCGTCACCGACTTCGGAATCACCACGATCTCGTGGTCGATGTGCCAGCGCAGCACCACCTGTGCCGGCGAGACACCGTGCGCGGAGGCGATCCTGGTGAGCACCGGGTCGCTGAGGTCCGTGGTCTTGAACGGGCTGTACCCCTCCAGCACCACGCCCCGGTCGCGGTGCTCGGCGTGCCGCTGCCGGTCGTACAGCATCGGGCCCCACCGGATCTGGTTGACCGCCGGGTTCTCCTCGGTCGCCTGGATCAGCTCGTCGATCTGCGAGGTGCTGTAGTTGCTGACCCCCACCGCCCGGGTCAGGTTCTCGTCCCGGGCCGCCAGCAACTCACGCCACATCGGGATGCTGTCGGTGGCCGACGGGGGCCAGTGGATCAGCCAGAGGTCCACCTGGTCGACGCCGAGCGCCTCCAGACTGGCCTCCAGCGTCTCCCGCTCCCGGCCCACCCGGTCCGGCGGGACCTTGGTGGTGATGAAGAGGTCCTCCCGGCGCAGCCCGCTCTCCCGCACCGCCCGGCCGACCTCCCGCTCGTTGCCGTACAGCGTGGCGGTGTCGAGGTGCCGGTAGCCGGTGTCGAGCGCGGCCAGCACGGCGTCGTACGCGGCGGACCCGGTGGCCTTCCAGGTGCCGAAGCCGAGCAGGGGCATCCGCACCTCGCCGGGGAGCAGGACGGTGGGCTGGTCCGTGTTGTCCATATGCACCGTTCTACCCCGCCCCGCACCGGGCCGGCGAGCGAACCGGACACTCGGGTGTCCAGCGCGACGGTCCGGTTTGCCGGAGAATGCGGGTGTGGCGGACCGGCTGGAGGAGTACCGGCGTCGGCGGGACGCGGCCCGCACACCCGAGCCGCTGCCGGCGCGGAGCCCCACGGCGGCCGGCCCCGGCGACGGCGCCGCGCGCTTCGTCATCCAGCAGCACCACGCCCGCAGCCTGCACTGGGACCTGCGCCTGGAGCACGAGGGGGTGCTGGCGTCCTGGGCGGTGCCGCGCGGCCTGCCCCGCGATCCCGGCCGCAACCACCTCGCCGTGCACACCGAGGACCACCCGATGGAGTACCTCGACTTCCAGGGTGAGATCCCCGCCGGCGAGTACGGCGGCGGCCGGATGGTCATCCACGACCGGGGGACCTACCGCGCGGAGAAGTGGCGCGACGACGAGGTGATCGTGACCCTCGCCGGCGAGCGGACCGCCGGGCGGTACGTGCTCTTCGCCACCGGCGGCCGGGACTGGATGGTCCGGCGCACCGACCCGGCCCCGACCGGCTGGACGCCGATGCCCGAGCTGGTCCGCCCGATGCACGCCACGCCGGCCGCGGGGCTCCCCCGCGACGGCGCCGAGTGGGGCTACGAGCTGCGCTGGGACGGGGTCCGGGCGATGGCGTACGTCTCCGGGGGGCGGCTGCGGCTGCTCTCCGAGACCGACGAGGAGATCACCGGCGGGTACCCGTGGCTGCGCGCGCTGGCCGAGGCGCTGGCACCGACCGAGGCGGTCCTCGACGGTGTGCTCGTCCGCATCGACGGTGCCGGTCGGGTCCGCCCGGCACGCCCGTCCAGCGGGGGCCGCGTCCCGGCGGGTGCCCAGTACCTGCTCGTCGACCTGCTCTGGCTGGAGGGCGTGAGCAGCGTGGACGTGCCGTACGCGCAACGCCGGGAACTGCTCGACGGGCTGGCGCTGACCGGTACGCACTGGCAGACTCCGCCGTGGTTCCCCGGCGCCGGCGACGACGCGCTGCGAACTGGGCGGGAGCAGGGCCTGCCCGGCATCGTCGCCAAGCGGCTGGACTCGGTCTACGAGCCGGGCAGGCGCAGCCGGCGCTGGCTCAGCATCGACGCGGTCTGACGGCGAGGAGCGACGTGTACCTGACCCACCTGGACTGCCCGCGCTGCCGCCGGGAGTTCCCCGCCGACCGGTTGCGGAACCTCTGCGAGTGCGGCTCACCACTGCTGGCCCGCTACGACCTGCCGGCGGTGGCGAAGGCGGTCACCCCGGAGCGCTTCGCGCTGCGCCCGGCCGACCTGTGGCGCTACCGTGAGCTGCTCCCGGTCGCCGACCCCCGGCACGTCACCACGCTCGGCGAGGGCTGGACGCCACTGCTGCGCGCCCCGGCGTACGGCGCCGAGATCGGCATCGAGGACCTGATGGTCAAGGACGAGGGGTTGATCCCGACCGGCTCGTTCAAGGCGCGCGGCGCCGCGGTCGGCGTGAGCCGGGCCCGCGAGCTGGGCGTCGAGCGGATCGCGATGCCCACCAACGGCAACGCCGGATCGGCCTGGGCGACGTACGCGGCCCGGGCCGGGATGGGCGCCACCATCGTCATGCCGCTGGCGGCGCCGACCATCTGCCGGCGCGAGTGCGTGGCCGCCGGTGCCGACCTGCGCCTGATCGACGGGCTGATCAGCGACGCCGGCCGGCGGGTGGCCGAGCTGATCGCCGAGTCGAACGGAACGATCTTCGACGCCGGCACCCTGCGCGAGCCCTACCGGCTCGAGGGCAAGAAGACGATGGGATACGAGATCGTCGAGCAGCTCAGCTGGCAGGCGCCCGACGTGATCATCTACCCGACAGGCGGGGGTGTCGGGCTGATCGGCATCCACAAGGCGCTGCACGAAATGCGCGACCTCGGCTGGATCGACGACAAGCTGCCCCGGCTGGTGGCCGTGCAGTCGACCGGTTGCGCGCCGATCGTGCGCGCCTTCGCCGCCGGCGACGAGCGGGCGCAGCCGTGGACCGACGCCCACACCGTGGCCTTCGGCATCACCGTGCCGGCGCCGCTGGGCGACGAGCTGATCCTGGCCGCGCTGCGGGCCTCCGCCGGCACCGCCGTCGCCGTCGACGACGCGGACATCCTCGCCGACCTGCGGGACTTCGCCACCCGGGAGGGGCTGCTGCTCTGCCCGGAGGGGGCCGCCTGCCTGACCGCGGCGCGTCAGCTGCGCGCCGGCGGCTGGATCCGGGCCGGTGAGCGGGTGGTGGTGCTCAACACCGGCGCCGGGCTGAAGTATCCGGAGACCGTCGACGTCTCCGGCGTACCCGTGCTGGCCTGAGCCGGCGGGCGCCCCGCGGACCGTGCGATCCGCGGGGTGCCGTCGTGCCGGCCTACTGGTAGCTGATGTCGGACGGTGCGTAGAGGCAGCTGACGCCGTCGGCGCCCTCCCCGATCTCGACCGGCTCGCTGCCCTTCGGCACACCCTGGTACTTCACGCAGATCGAGGTCTCCCGGTCGGGATCGCCCAGGATGGTGATCCGGCTGAACCGGGCGGTGTCGCCCCAGTTGGTGTTGATGCCGGCGATCGCGTCGGTGTCCCGGACGACCACGTTGTCGATCACGACGTGCCGCTGGTACGAGGTGGAGCAGTTGCCGCAGGCCCGGTAAAGCTTGCCGGCGTTCTCCACCCGGAAGTTCTTGATGTGGACGGTGCCGGAGCCGTTGTGCTGGAAGACCTTGTCGCTGGCCGCCCGGGCGCCGCCACCGTCGACGGTGTACGTGGTGCCGCCGCGGAAGGTGGCGGCGTCCTCGCCCACGTCCTCCCACCAGACGTTGATCAGGGTGCAGTTGCCCTCGCAGTGCACGCCGTCGCCGGCCGGAGCACCGATGATCACATTGCGCAGGGTGGCCCCGGCGGCCAGCTCGAACATCGGGTCCTGGCTCTCGCTCTGCCCGCCGTCGCCGATGCCGTAGTAGCGCTTGAGCCCGCCGTCGAAGCTGCCCGACACCGGGATCGTCGCGTCCACCTTCTGGCTGCCGGTGGGCGTCGGCCAGCCCGCGGGCGGCGGATTGGTCGGGCCCGGCGTGGTGGGCGGCGGAGTCGTCGGGGGCGTGGTGCCGCCGGACGAGTCCACGATCACGTCGTCGAAGCCGCCGCTGGCGTACGCGGTGACCAGGCCGATCCGGCCGGCACCGACCAGGCTGTTGCTGCCGGAGGCGATCTGGGTGCCGTTGACGAAGCCACGGATGGTGCTGCCGCTGGCCTCGATGCGCACGGTGTACCAGCTGCCGGTGTCGATGCCGAGCGACGCGGAGCCGATCGCGGTGATGGCGCTGCCGTTGACGGCCTGAAGTTCGGCCCGGCCGTTGCCGAGCAGGGCCAGCCGGTACATCTTGGTGCTGCTGCTGGACCGGGCCGCCAACCCGACCAGGGCGCTGGACGAGCCGAAGCTGACCGGCCTGACCCGGGCCTGCACCGAGTAGTTGGTCCAGCTGGTCTGGCCGGCGAACTGCCGGGCCAGCTCGCTGCCGGCGTTGGACTGGTTGAGCACGCCCGAGCCGTCGACGGTCCAGGTGCCGCCGGACTTGGACCAGCCGGAGGTGTTGCCGTCGTTGAAGTCGTCGGTGAAAACGGTGGCCGCGAAGGCCGAGGTCATTCCGGCCGCGAGGGCCGCCACGGTCACGCTGGCGCCCACCGCCAGCAGCAGTGGTCGTCGGCCGGGGAGTCGTCTCTTCTGCACAGTTGTCCTCCTTGACGCGTGTGGTGGCGATCCCACGGCCGTCCGTACGGGGACGTGCGGGCACGGCGTGCTGCCCTGAGGTGGGATCGGTGCGCCCCGTCGGATGCCCGGTGTCCGGAGCGGGGTGAAGCGGGATCAAAGCCGTGGGAAAGGGCTTTCCCGCTCCTTCGAGGCTAGGACTGCGTACGCATCAGCGTCAATGCCTGGCGCTTGCAGGTCTGTTGCAGGATTTCCCGGCCGACGGTCAGAAGCTGTACGGCTGGGTCAGTCGCCAGGCCGCGTTGATCAGGCCGATGTGCGACAACGCCTGCGGAGTGTTGCCGAGCTGCGCCCCGGTGGTCAGGTCGATCTGCTCGCTGAACAGGCCCACGTCGTTGGCCTGCCCGACCACCCGCTCGAACAGCTCCTCGGCCCGGCGCTGCTCGCCCGCCATCGCCAGGCACTCCACCAGCCAGAACGAGCAGAGCACGAAACCGGCCGGGTCCGTCGACCAGCGACGGACCAGCCCCTCATCGGTGCCCAGCTCCCGCTCCACCACGTCGATGGTGGAGCGCATCCGCGGATCGGTGGCCGGCAGGAAGTGCACCACCGGCAGGAAGAGCGCCGACGCGTCCAGCTCGGCCGAGCCGAACGCGCCCGTGAACGCGCCCATCCGGTCGTTCCAACCCTGCCGGAGCACCTCGCCGCGGATCTCGTCGCGGATCCTGGCCCAGCGGTCCGGGGCGGCCCGCTCGCCGAGCCGGTCGGCGAGCCGCACCGCCCGGTCCATGGTCACCCAGCAGAGCACCTTGGAGGAGAGGTAGTGCCTGTCCCCGTCGCGGGCCTCCCACATGCCGCGGTCGGGCAGGTGCCAGGTGCTCGCCACCTGCTCGGTCAGCCCGAGCACCATGTCGCGCAGCTCCGCGTCGAACGTCACTCCCAGATAATCGCGAAGCCGCCAGACCGCCGACATCACCTCGCCCGGCACGTCGAGCTGCCGCTGCCGCCAGGCGTCGTTGCCGATCCGGACCGGCCCGCCGCCGGCGTAGCCGCTCAGCTGCCCGCAGTCGTGCTCGGTGAGGTCGCGCTCCCCCTCCAGCCCGAACAGCACCGGCACCGGCTCGTCGCCGATGCGGCCGATCGACCGGGACACCCAGGCGAACAGCTTGGACGCCTCGTGGGGGCAGGCCGCCACCCAGAGCGCGCGCACAGTCATCGAGAAGTCGCGCAGCCAGGCGTAGCGGTAGTCGTAGTTGCGGTCCCCGCCGATCTGCTCCGGCAGGGACGTGGTCAGCGCGGCGGTGATCGCGCCACTGCGGGCGTACGTGAGACCGGTCAGCACGGTGGCGCTGGGCCGGACAAGTTCGGGGTACCGGCCCGCGTACCGGTGCGGCGCCCGGTACGCCTCCCACGCCCGTACCGTCTCGGCGAGCGCGGCCACCGGGTCCAGCCGGACCGGCTGGTGACCGTACGTCTCGCCGTACGCGACGTCCATCCCGACCACCTGGCCGGCCGAGATTTCGAACTCGTGGGTCACCCGGTCCGGGCCGGCCCGCAGCGGAAGCTCCGCCGAGCGCAGCACCAGTGTCACCGGGCCCGCTCCGGCCAGGACGCCACCGTCCGGCTGTTCGTGCAGGTACGGGGTGAGCAGGCCGTACTCCGGCCGGGGTGCGAAGTCCAGCGCCATCCGGACCCGCCCGGACAGCCCCTCGACCACCCGCAGCAGCACGGCGGGCGAGTTCAGGCCGAGCTCGTGGGCGCGGGCGCCGCATTCGGCGGCGAGCGCGTCGGTGACCGCCACGCTGCCCTGCGGGGTGTGGTGCACCGTACGCAGCACCAGCGTGTCCGGCTGGTAGGAGCGCTCCACCCGGTACCCCTGCCCGCCCACGCCGACCGGCGCCAGCCGGAAGTGCCCGCCGCGCGGGTCGAGCAGCCGTCCGAACACGGCAGCGCCGTCGAACCGGTCCGGACACCACCAGTCAATCGACCCGTCCCTGCCGACCAGCGCACCGGAGTGGGAGTCGGACAGGAATCCGTAGTCGGAGATCGCCGGCTGCTGCTCCACCCGCCGCGGGTACCCCGATCGGGCCGGATCAGACCGCGGCCGGCCGCGTCAGGAGGTGGGCGGCTCGTCCTCGCCGGCCTCCTCGGCGGCGTCGGCCTCCTCCTTGGTCCGGTGTACGGCCTGGTCGGCGTGCTCCGGCGGACCGTAGACGGTGTAGAGCACCAACGGGTTGGGCCCGGTGTTGACGAAGTTGTGCCTGGTGCCGGACGGCACCACCACCAGGTCGCCCGAGACGACCTCCCGCTTCTCGCCCGCGACCCGGGCCTCGCCGGTGCCGCTGACGAAGGTCAGGATCTGGTCGATGCCCTCGTGCACCTCTTCGCCGATCTCCCCGCCCGGCGGGATGGTCATGATGACCAGTTGGGTGTGCTCACCCGTCCACAGCACCCGCCGGAAGTCCGGGCTCTTCTCTGCGACCGTCGCGATAGTGAAATGCTCCATGCCGGGCTCATACCCCGTTCGGCGGCGCGTCACGCCGGGACTCGCAGATGGTGGAATTCCCCACGGTCCGCGGGTTTGGATCCGCGCAGGCCGGGGATCGTCATGCCTGACCGGTGCCAACGGCCGGTCGAGCCAGGTCCCTGCCGGCGTACCGCCGAACGGCTGCGGTGGTGGGAGACGGCCAGAGCGCGGCGACGTTCCGACCACGGTCGAAGCGGCGCCGTGCGCTCGTCTGCGCACCCCGCTGCCGTCCCACGCCCGGGTCAGCCGTCGCGGTGCAGCCAGCCGAGCAGGTCGGGTGGCGCGAGTGCGGCCGTTCGCGCCCGGTAGCGGGCGAGCGCCGCCGCGTCCAACACGTCCCGTCCCTGCCCCGAGCCGCCCTGCCGGAAGAACGCCCGGCGGTCGCGCAGCACGCCGAGTGTGTCGGGTGCGAGCCGGTCGGCGCGCTCCCGCATCCGGTCGAAGGTCGCCGCCTCGACCAGGTCGGGCCAGCGTCCGGGAGGCACCGCGAGGCCAAACCGGTCGGCGAGCCGGCGCATCTGGCCGCCCAGGTCGGCCCGGAGGTCGTCGTAGTGCACCAGCTCGACGTTCGGCTCGTGCCGGCGGGCCCACGCGTCGTTCAGGTGCAGGAGCACCCCGGGCAGCGAGTCCAGTTCGGCCCGCGGGTCCACCTCCCGGTCGACCCAGCTCGCCAGCCACTGCCCCACCGGCGTGCGGGCCCGCGGCGGTCCCGCCGGGGCGGGCTGGCCGGTCAGCTCGCGGAGCCGCGCCCGGTCCAGGTTGCCGGCCTGGTGATACAGGGAGACCGCCATGTCCAACGGGTGCCGGGCCACCACCACGTAGTGCACCCGGGGGTCGAGCGGCACGCCGTCGAGCGGCGTGTGCGTCTTGATGAACCGCCGGTGCGGCTGGGCGGCCAGCCGGCGGAACACCGTGTCGCGCGGCTCGACCAGCCAGTCCAGCCACGGTGACAGCTCGGCCAGCGGCGCCGGCAGCTCCGGGGTGCCCAGCACCAGCACCGCACAGATCATCTGCATCCAGGTGGTGCCGCTCTTGGACCGGGTGCTGATCACGATGTCGCCGTCCCGGAACGGGAAACCGGCCCAGCGGCCGCTGTCCTCGTCGTCGGACCGGTAGCGGTGAGCTGGCGCGGGCATCGGGCGAGCGTAGTCGCCGAGCCGACAGCCGGGCAGCCGAATTCCGGCTCGACGGCCTGGGATAAGTGCGCATGCCTGACTAGATTGAAGTATGGTGCCCGCCCACGGAGGCCGGGCGGCGGAACCGGTCTACCGCCCCATCCTCGCCAGCCGCCGCGGTGAGCTGGAAGCCTTGAGCCACCTCGATCCCGCGGCCGCCGGCATGCTCGCGCCGGTCCTGGAGGTCGGCGTCGTCGATCGCGCCACAATGGACGTTCTGCGCCGACTGCCGTTCGAGCTGCTGCCGGCCGTCGACGTCACCGCCCTGCCCGATGCCCCCGACACGGACCTGGCCCGCTGGGGCGTACCGCTGATGCCGGTGATCGGGCTCGCGGAGAGCGACCGCCGGCTGGTCGCGCACGGCGCGGCGGCCCGGGCGTACGCCCGGCGGGCGCTGGTCCGGCTGCGGGCCGGTCAGGACCGGGCCGGACCGGACGCGAGCACCGCCGCCGTCGAGCGGATCTGGCGGTTCACCGGCCTCGCCCCCGAGGAGTGCGACCTGCTGGTCGACGCGGGGGACGTGTGCTGCCCGGCGGACGTGCGGCTCGCCGAGCCGCGGGTACGCCGGCTGCTGGACTGGGCCCGGCGACATGCCTGGCGCTCGGTGACGGTGGCGGCCGGCGGGATGCCACCGACGCTGTCCCGGCTGCCCACCGACGAGCCGGTCCGGCTGGACCGCTGGGACTGGCAGCTCTGGCAGCGGTTGGCCGACGCCGGGGTCGACTACGGCGACTACGGCGTCGGCCCGGCCGTACCCGGCACCGGTGACCCCGGTGACCGGTTGCCCACGGTGCGGTACACGGCCGACGGCGGTTGGTGGGTCTACCGCTGGTCGCGGCGGGGCGGGCGGGGCGACGACCGCTTCGCCGACCTGTGCCGCACCCTGGTCTCGGCACCGCACTGGCCCAGCACCGGCGCGGCCTTCTCCTGGGGCGACCACGAGCTGCTGCGCCGGGCCCGCAGGGGCGCCGGCGCGGGCTCGGCCGCCAACTGGGCGGCGTGGAGCACCTCGCACCACCTGGCGCACGTGCTCACCGCACTGCTGCATCCGGGCAGCGACGCCGCCACGGGGTGGCGTCCCCGGCCGGAGCCGCCGCAGCGGGGGCGGCCGGTACGACAGCCGCGCGCCGGCGAGACCCACCGGGCCGGCTGAGCCTGACTACGCCCTCTCGGTGAAGCCGAACTGGATGATGCCCTCGTCGTCGACGGTGGCGTCCACCGAGGCGTCGCCGAGCAGTTCGGCGGCGTCCTCGTCGAGGAAGATCCGGGCGCCCTGGTTGTCGACCACGTGGTCGCCCTGCGCCGGCTCGGGCACCAGTTCCACGGTGAGCGATCCGGCCTCGGCGTCGGCGGCGATACGCACCCCGCCGTCCTCGGCGACGTCCTGCTGATTGGCGAGGTCACGGATGACGAGCACGGCGTTGTCGGTCATGGTGAGCATTGGCGGAACTCCTCGTGGATTCTCGGCTCGCGGTCGGTTACCGCACAGACCGGACAGTCGGTCCGCGTACGAGCACACGTGGGAGGCGACAGGAGGGGCGAACGGTCGTCGCCGTCGCATCGCGTCGGGGCAGCTGACGGGCCCCGTCATCGCCTACGGTGCCCGCTGCCGGGCCATCCGTCAAATAGAGCCGGATCAGTCGAGAGCATGGGCCGGGGCGAGCAACGCACGGATCTCGTTGACCGCCGCCCGGCCCGCCCGGTTGGCTCCGATCGTGCTCGCCGACGGGCCGTACCCGATCAGGTGAATCCGCTCGTCGGCGACCACCCGGGTGCCGTCCATCGTGATACCGCCGCCCGGCCCGCGCAGCCCCAGCGGGGCGAGATGGTCGAGCGCGGCGCGGAAGCCGGTGCACCAGAGAATCACGTCGGCCGGGACGAACGGCCCATCCGTCCAGGCGACCCCGTCGGGCGTGATCCGGTCGAAGACGGGTAGCCGGTCGAGGACGCCACGCTCACGGAGCCGGCGTATCTCCGGGGTGACCGGCAGGCCGGTCACGCCCACCACGCTGCCCGGCGGGCGTCCGGCCCGTACCGCCTCGTCCACCCGGGCCACCGCGGCGCGGCCCAGCTCGGTGCCGAACTCTTCGTCGCGGAACTCCGGCGGCCGGCGGGTCACCCAGGTGGTGGAGACCGCGACGGTGGAGACCTCGGCGAGCAGTTGCACCGCGGAGGTGCCGCCGCCGACCACCACCACCCGGCGCCCGACGAACTCCTGCGGGCCCCGGTAGTCGGCGGTGTGCAGCTGCCGCCCGCGGAAGGAGGACCGGCCCGGGTAGTGCGGCCAGAACGGCCTGGTCCAGGTGCCGGTCGCGTTGATCAGGGCGCGCGCGGTCCACCGGTCGCCGTCGGTGAGCACGTCCAGCCGGCCGTCCGGGCGGGAGTGCACCGCGCGGACCCGCACCGGTCGGCGTACCGGCAGGTCGAAGGCCCGCTCGTACCCGGCGAAGTAGGCGCTGACCTGCTCGGCCGCGGGCCGCTGCGGGTCGCCGGGAGGGAAGGGTCGCCCGGGCAGGTCGTGGAAGCCGTGCACGCGCTCCAGCAGCAGCGTCGGCCAGCGGTGCTGCCAGGCTCCGCCCGGGCCGTCGTCGCCGTCGAGGATGACGAACCCGGTGCCCGGGGCGAAGCCGGTGCGCCGCAGGTGGTAGCCGGCGCTCAGGCCGGCCTGGCCGGCCCCGATCACCACGACGTCGGCGGAGTGGGTGTCCACGTGGGGTGCAACGCCGGACGTGCCGCCGCTCTGCCCGTCCCGGCCGTCGCGCCGATCACAGGCCGGAACGTTTCGGCAATAACTTTCGCCCGAGAGTCTTCTCCGGCGATTACCTTCGTGGCAGCATCAGCGCATGCATCGCCGTCTCTTTCCCCGGGTCCTCGCGTTGGTCGCGCTGGTCGCCACCGCGGCCGCCGCCGGCGCGCCCGGCGCCACCGCCGAGTCGCCCACCCCCGCGACGACCCGCCTGCGCGCCGCCATCGACACGATCCTCGCCGACCCACGGCTGAGCGGCGCGCAGGCGTCGGTCGTCGTGGTCGACACCGGCACGGGCCAGACGCTCTACGACCGCAACGGGGACCGGCGGCTCATCCCGGCCTCCAACACGAAGCTGCTGACCTCGACCGCCGCCCTGGAACTGCTCGGCGCGGGGCACCGCTTCGGCACCGACGTGCGCACCACCGGCAAGCGTCGGGCCGGGTTGCTCTCCGGCAATCTCTACCTGCGGGGCGGCGGCGACCCGACCATGCTCGCGGCCGACTACGACGCGCTCGCCGCGCAGGTCGCAGCCGGCGGCATCCGGGTGGTGACCGGCAACCTGATCGCCGACGACACCCGTTTCGACCGCACCCGGCTCGGCCCCGACTGGACCTGGGACGACGAGCCCTACTACTACGCCGCCCAGGTCTCCGCGCTGACCGTCGCGCCGGACACCGACTACGACGCCGGCACCGTGATCGTGCACGCCGCTCCGGGCAACCGGGCCGGCGCCCCGCCGGTGGTCACCACCACCCCACCCACCGGGTACGTGCGGATCGACAACCGCGCCGAGACGGTCACCGAGGGCGAGACCTCGATCTCGATCGAACGCGAGCACGGCGGCAACACCATCGTGGTGAGCGGGCAGATCGCGCTCGGCGACGAGCCGGCCAGCGACTGGGTGACCGTCTGGGAGCCCACCGGCTACGCGGCCGACGTGTTCCGGGCGGCGTTGCACCGGCACGGCGTGCGGGTGCTGGGTCGGACCGTGCTCGGCCAGCCCACCCCGGAGGCCGCCCACCCGGTGGCCCGGCACGACTCGATGAGCCTGGGTGAGCTGATGACGCCGTTCCTCAAGCTCTCCAACAACGGGCACGCCGAGGTGTTGACCAAGGAGATCGGCCGCGTGCTCTCGGGTTCGGGCACCTGGTCGGCAGGGCTGACCGCGATCAGCGAGTACGTGGCCGACACCGGGATGGACACCGGCACGCTGCGGCAGCGCGACGGCTCCGGGCTGTCCCGGCGCAACCTGGTCCCGGCCACGGAGTTCGTCGACCTGCTGTCCACCGTCCGGGGCGAACCGTGGTTCGCCACCTGGTACGCGGCGCTGCCGATCGCCGGGCAACCCGAGCGGTTCGTCGGCGGCACCCTGCGCAGCCGGATGGCCGGCACCCCGGCCGCGGGCAACGTGCACGCCAAGACCGGCAGCCTGACCGGAGTCTCCGGCCTGTCCGGCTACGTCACCAGCGCCGACGGCCACCTGCTGGCGTTCTCCATCCTGCTGAACAACTACCTGACCGCGTCGGTCAAGTCGCTGGAGGACCAGATCGCCGTGGCGCTGGCCGGTTACCGCGAGGGCGACGCGGCCACGGCGCGAATGGCACCGCCGGCGGTGCCGGACATGCCGCGCACGCCGGAGGGCGTGGAGTGCTCCTGGGTCAAGCCGATTACCTGCTGACACGACGGCCGGGGGTGCGGCGCGCCCCCGGCCGGATCAGGCCGGGCGGTCCGGTGTGGGCACCACCGCGGTCGGGTCACCGCGCTCGATGAGCGCGGCGATCTCGGCGGCCCGCAACCCGCGCAGCGCCAGCACCCGCGTGCCCCAACGATGCAGCCGGCACGGGTGCGGGCTGGCGTCGTTGCGGCAGACCACGCCACCGGACCACCGGCGGGGCGCGTGCACCACCACCGCCCGCACCGCGAACTGGGCGTCCTCCCCCGTCACGTACGGCGGCAGGGGGATGTCGCGGAGCACCTCCCCCGAGGCTTCACCGGCACCGGACGAGACGGCCGGACGGACGCGGTGGGCGGTACTGCTGCTCATCTGCGCTGCCTCCACACTGGACGGTCAGACGGGGACAGCAGAAAGTTACGTCGCCGTCGACGACGTGCGACGGACAAACTGTCCCGCGGCCCGACGGCAGCCGCCGGGTCAGATCCGCTCCAGCACCACCACCGGGATCTCCCGGCCGGTCCTGGCCTGGTAGTCGTCGTACGCCGGCCAGATGGCGGTCATCGTGGCCCACATCCGCGGCTTCTCCTCGGGCGTCGCCATGCGCGCCCGCGCGGTGAACGTCTCCGGCCCGACCTGCACCTCGACCTCCGGCTCGGCCAGCACGTTGAGGACCCAGGCCGGGTGCTTCGGGGCGCCACCCTCCGAGCCGACCACCAGGTGGTCGTCGCCGTCCCGGCCGTAGATCAGCGCGGTGCGCCGCCGCTTGCCGCTGCGTCGCCCCCGCGTGGTCAGCAGGAGCGTGTAGACCCCGGGCCGCCACTCGTGCCCGTCGGCGCCGCCGGTCTCGACGTACCGCTGGATGTGCTCGGCGACCCAGCCCGTGGGGCTGTCCACCACCTGGTCGCTGGACGTCATCGGCACCCCTCACAGATCGGCGGCCCTCGCGCCCAGGCTACTGCCACCACCCGTCGCGGGCAGACCGAACACCGTTGGCGGCGCGGCCGGTCAGCGCACGGCCACGGCCTGGAGGCCGACGTTGCCGCAGTGCTCGGTGAAGACCTTCTCGACGGTCCAGCCCAGCACCAGCCGGGCACCCTTCGGCAGCCGGAACCGGATGGTGAACTGCGCACTCTGGCTGGTGTACGGGTCTTCCAACCGCATGGTGCTCACCGGCCCACCGGTGGAGAGCCGCGCGTCCAGCCGGCCGCGGGCCATCCACGTCCCGACGTAGAGGTGGACGGTGCGCGACTCGCCGCTGCCGGCGACGGAGAGGCGGAACCCGTTGCCGGCGCCGCAGGTGTAGACGCCGTTCGGGCTGCCGCTCACCGAACGCTCCGACGTGCCGTCCCGCCAGCTGACGACCTCCTGGTTGCCGTCCCAACCGACCCGTTTCCCGGCGCCTCCCCCGTCGATGATCTCCCCGGAGCCGGCGCGCTTACGGACCGTCGACGTGCCGCCGTGCAGCCCCCAGTGCATCCAGTCCCGGGTGCCCACCGCGGTGAGGTCGACCTCGGCGGGCACCTCCGCCCGGCTGACCGACAGCACCGGCGGCGCCGGGGACGCCGGCGGCGGGGCGGGCGCACTGACCGACGGCGTCGGATCGGGCGAGGGCGGACGTTGCCGGGGACGCAGATTGGGCGTCGCCGGCCCGGCCTCGCCGGTGCGCCCCTCCGCGCCCGGTAAGCCGGTGGGACGGGTGGCTCCGGCGGGCGCGCCTCCCGGCCGGCCCGCCTGGCCGTCGCCGGGCTCCGGGTCGGACCGCGTGCCCAGGTACGAGACCAGCGCCGCCAGGCAGACGAGTACGGCGAGCCCCTGCACCGCCCGGCGGCGCCGCTTCCGGGTGCTGGTGAGCAGGCGAAGTGTGCTGCGGGTGTGCCCGGTGATGCCGGCGCGCGAGCGGTGCCGCGCCGGCCCGTCGGGCGGCTCGTCCCCGGCCAGCGAATCCGCCCGCGTGCGGTCCTCGTCCGCCACCGACCCCTCCAACTCCACCGCCCGGTCGCCATCGAGCGTCGCGGATCGCACCGTCCACTGTGGGCCGTTTCACGCCAGCACGGGCGTGGACGACACGCTAGATCCGGACGGGCGCGCGTGTCCAGTCCGGAACCGGACGGTATCGGACAGGCACGTCGCCTCGGACGGAGACTCCGGTCAATCGCCGCCGCTCCTCGCGTCAGCCGATCTGGAAGCCGAGCGCCTGCGCGATGACCACGGCCTGCTCGGCGTCGACGATGGCACCGGCCCGCTCGACGGTCGTCGGGTCGAGCGCGGTCAGGTCGCTGCCGCGCAGGTCGGCGCCGCCGAGCCGGGAGCTGTGCAGTTGCGCGCCGGAGAGGTCGACCCCGGTCACCGTGGCGCCGGTGAGGTTGGCTCCGGTCAGGTCGACCTCGCGCATCCGCACGTCGGTCAGCCGGACGCCGCGCAGGTCCGCGCCGGGCAGCGCGGCGAAGGACCAGTCGCCGCCGGCCACCGTCAACGGGCGCAGGTCGCACTGGGCGAACGTGCTGCCGACCAGCTTGCAGCCGGCGAACTCGGCCTCGAAGAAGTTGCACCGCTTGAAGACGCAGCGGGTGAAGGCGGAGTCGACGTGCCGGGAGGCGTTGAACAGCACGTTGCCGAACGTGCAGCCGGTGAAGACCGCGCCACGGCTCACCGCCTCGGTCAGGTCCACGTGGAAGAACTCGCAGCCCACGAAATGCCGGTCGGTCAGCTCCTCGGCGTACCAGTCCTCGTGGCGGAAGGTCACGTCCTCGGTCAACTCCGGCATCCGGCCAGGCTAGTGCCGGCCACCGACAAGGGGCCGACCGGCCGGTGGCGACCCCTTCCGGTAGTGGCGTACCGGCTAGTAGGTTCGGCGGCGTGAGTGTGGCGCGGAGCAAGGACCCGGATCAGATCGGCTTCGACCCGGCGCGGCTGGCCCGGATCGACGAGCACTTCGGCCGGTACGTCGACGACGGCCGGCTGGCCGGCTGGCAGGTGGTGGTCACCCGCCGCGGCGAGGTGGCGCACTCCTCGACGTACGGCCTGCGGGACCGGGAGTCGGGTGCCCCGGTCGAGGCGGACACGCTCTGGCGGATCTACTCGATGACCAAGCCGGTCACCTCGGTCGCGGCGATGATGCTGTGGGAGGAGGGCCGCTTCGAGCTGACCGACGAGATCAGCCGCTGGCTGCCCGAGTTCGCCGACCTGCGGGTCTACTCGAAGGGATCGACGCTCAAGCCGTACACGGTGCCGGCGATCGAACCGATCCGCGTCTGGCACCTGCTCACCCACACCGCCGGCCTGACGTACGGCTTCATGCAGACCTCGGTGGTCGACGGGCTCTACCGGGCGGCCGGCTACGACCTGTACCCGCCGGCGGACGTCGACCTGGCCGGCGCCTGCGCGGCCTTCGGCGAGCTGCCGCTGCTGTTCCAGCCCGGCTCCGCCTGGGGCTACTCGGTCGCCACCGACGTGCTCGGCCGGCTGGTCGAGGTGGTCGCCGGGCAGAGCCTCGACGCGTTCTTCGCCGACCGGATCTTCGACCCGTTGGGCATGACCGACACCCGGTGGTGGGTCGAGGGCGACGAGGCCGAGCGGCTGGCCGCGCTCTACGTCCCCGAGCCGCGCAGCGGCCGGGCGGTCCGCTACGACAGCCTCGGCTCGCTCGCGTACCGCAAGCCCGCCCTGCTCTCCGGCGGCGGCGGCCTGATCTCCAGCGCCGCCGACTACCACCGCTTCACCCAGCTGCTGCTGCGCGGTGGCGAGCTGGACGGGGTACGCCTGCTCGGGCCGCGCACGGTGCGTTTCATGACCCGCAACCACCTGCCCGAGGGTCAGGACCTGGGCACCCTGTCCACCGGCGGCTTCGCCGAGACCACCCTGGACGGGATCGGCTTCGGCCTCGGCTTCGCGGTCGTCGACGACCCGATCCCCAGCCGGGTGCCGAGCAGCGTCGGCGAGTACTACTGGGGCGGGGTGGCCAGCACCGCCTTCTGGGTGGACCCGGCCGAGGAGATCACCGCACTGCTCTTCACCCAGCTGATGCCGTCGAGCACGTACCCGCTGCGCTCCCAGCTGCGCCAGCTCGTCTACGCCGCCCTGGTCGACTGACGGGATCGCCGTTCCACCGACGGGCGGCTGGCCCAGTCCCTAGCCTGGGCTGGTGAGCACCATCGTCGTGTTTGGCGCGGGCGGCACCGCCGGTTCGCGGGTCACCGCCGAGGCGGTCGACCGGGGGCACCGGGTGATCGCCGCGGTCCGCCGCCCGGAGGCCACCTCGTACCTGCCGGCCGGGGTGCGGACGGTCACCGGCGACGCGACCAGCGAACGGAGCGTCCGGGAGCTGGCGCCGGACGCGGACGCGCTGGTCGTCGCGATCGGCGGCGACGGGCGCGAACTGTGGCGCAACGCGGCGGAGAACCTGGTGACCACGCTGCGTCAGATGCCGGCCGCACCGCGGATCATCCACCTGGGCGGCGGGTCGACCCTGCTCACCCCGCGCGGCACCCGCATCCTCGACGAGCCGGACTTCCCGGCGGAGTACCGGGAGTCGGCGCTGGGCCAGGCGGACGCCCTGGACTACTACCGCACCGCCGCCGACGGGGTGAGCTGGACGTACGTCTCGCCGCCCCCGCTGGAGTTCCACCCCGGCGAGCGCACCGGGCACTACCGCACCGGCACCGACCAGCCAGTCACCGACGACCAGGGACGCTCCGTGCTCACCTACGAGGACCTGGCGGTGGCGATCGTCGACGAGATCGAGCAGCCGCGGCACCAGAACACCCGCTTCACCGCCGCGTACTGACCCGGGAGCGGGCCGGCCGCGTCAGTCGGCGAGCCGGGCCGGGAAGCCGCCGGTGGCGATCGGGCCCCAGGCGTCGATGGTGACCCGGATCAGCGACTTGCCCTGGCTCACCATCGCCGCCCGGTAGTCGTCCCAGTCCGGGTGCTCGCCGGAGATGCTGCGGAAGTACTCGACCAGCGGCTCCAGCGCCTCGGGCAGGTCCAGCACCTCGGCGGTGCCGTCGAGCTGCACCCAGGGCCCGTCCCAGTCCTCGGAGAGCACGCAGGCCGAGACCCGGGGGTCGCGGCGGATGTTGGTCACCTTGGCCCGCTCGGGGTAGGTGGAGACGACCAGCCGGCCCTGGCCGTCGACGCCGGCGGAGACCGGCGAGGACTGCGGGCGACCGTCCGCACGGGTGGTCATCAGCACGACGCGGTGTCGCGGCCGGAGAAAGTCGAGCAGGGTGTCCCGGTCGACCCGGGTGTTCTTCGCGATGCTGCGCGCCATCATCCGTTCCTACCAGGGCGACGGCGACGCGGCGACGGCGGGTCAGCCCGGCCGGGCCGCGCGGTGCACGGCCTGGGCCGGCACCCGGGGCCGCCCGGCGGGGCGCCAGGCCCGGCCGTTGGCGTAGATCACCCGGAAGCCGAGGTACGAGGCGAGCGGCGCCCAGTGCGCCGAGCCCATCCGCAGCTCGGCGGCATTGTGCCGCTGGCCGTTGGCCAGCACGTCGAGCAGGACGGTTTCGAAGGCGGCCGATTCCACCCAGTCGACTTCCCGGGTGAAACCGCAGATCAGCGCGGCTCCGGTGACCTCCAGGAATTCGCGCAGCACCGCGTCCGAGGCGCGCAGCACCGAGCAGCTGCCGAAATAGAGCCGCCGCCCCTCGCAGCGGCCGGCCATCAGGTCGGCCACCTCGTTCAACTCCACCGACTGCCAGTCGGTGAGGCAGAGTCGGCTCGGCTCGCCGTGCATGGCGAAAAAGCCGACCCGGTGGTCGGCGTACTGCTTGAGCAGCCAGCGGTCCAGGAAGTAGAAGAGTTCGTCGCGGGTGGCGGCGTCCTTGTGGATGAACCGGATCTTGCCGAGCCGTTCCAGCAACTCGAGGGTGGGCAGCACGGAGCCCCGCTCGTTGAGGTCTCGGTGCCACTGGCCCTCGACACAGAAGACGCCACCGCGTGCCACGTGCACCTCCGCCAGTCCGCCGCCCGAGGCTGACGTTACCGGCCGCCAATGGTCGAGGAACATCACCCTCGGTGTGGTCGATTGCGACGTTCGGTGTGGATTGCCGTCAACGGGGCGATCGACGGTCAATGGTCTTTTCGTGAATCAGCCGAATTCACAGCCAAGACCCAGGGACGGCCAATCGTGAGGACAATTCTCGTTAATTGCCTCCAACCGCACTGATCAGTGCGAGGGTGGAAATCACGGGACGTCTCGGTCGATGTCCTGAAGCCACCCCATTCGCTCTCCTATCGGGAGGACTTCTGTGCGCGTAAACACGTTGAAGCGAGCTGCTGTCGCATTCGCCCTGGCGCTGCCCGGGGCTGCGATCGCCGCGGTGGTCGCCGCGCCCGCGGCGCACGCGGACGCCTGCTACACCTGGAACCGCACGCTGTCGCAGGGACGCTCCGGCGACGACGTCCGCCAGTTGCAGATCCGGGTCGCCGGCTGGGCCGGGAACCGGGACGTCGTGGAGACCGACGGCCGCTACGGACCGAAGACCGCCGCCGCGGTCAAGCGGTTCCAGCAGGCGTACGGGCTGCACGCCGACGGAATAGCCGGCCCGCAGACCTACGCCAAGCTGTACGCACTCCAGGACAACGACTGCACACCCGCGCACTTCAGCTACAGCGAGCTGGACAACGGGTGCGGCGGAAGCGGATGGAGCGGCGGCCCGCTGTCGGCGGCCCAGACCAAGCAGAACGCGCTGCGCACCATGTGGAAGCTGGAGGCGCTGCGCCGCAGCCTCGGCGACAAGCCGCTCTACGTGTCCAGCGGATTCCGCAGTCGCGCCTGCAACGACCAGGTCGGCGGCGCCTCGGACAGCCAGCACCTGTACGGCAACGCCGCCGACGTCACCTCGCGGACATCGTCGCTGTGCCAGGTCGCCCGCAACGCCCGCAACAACGGCTTCAGCGGCCTCTACGGGCCGGGCTACCCCGACCACGACGACCACGTGCACGTCGACTCGCGGCGGGAGAACAACAGCGACAACAGCTCGAACACGACGAGCTGGTCCGCGCCGGACTGCGGAATCGGGGCCGGCAACGACTGAGTCCGGGCAGCACGACGCCGGCCCGGCGCGGATGGGGAATCTCCGCGTCGGGCCGGCATCGTGTCGCCCCGGGACGGGCGGGCGGGGGTAGCGCCGCTCAGCTCGCCCGGGGCCAGCGCGGCGCGGTGACGGGGGGAGTCACCGGCCGGCCGGGAGCGGTGGGCCGTACGGGCTGCGCGACCCGCGCGGCCTGGTGTCGCGCCGACAGCCCGTTGGTACGCGCGACCTGGGCCGAATAGCCGGCGGGACGCGCGGAGGACGGCCCGGTCGCGGTGAACGGGAAGGGCACGTGCACGAACGGGTTGCCGTGCCGGATCAACGCCTCGATCTGCCGCTCGTTGAGCCCGTGCGTCTCAAGCACCCGCCGGCCCCAGCGGTGCAACCGGCACGGGTACGAGGCGCCGTCGTTGCGGCACAGCGGTCCGGTGGGCCACTCCTCGGCGGTGTGCACGACCACCGCCCGGACCGCGAGCCGGACATCCTCGGGGGTCAGCGGTGCCGGCATTGGCACCTCACCCAGTACCTGATCGATGGGATCCGTCGACTGCTCACCAACTCGCACGGCAGGCCTCCCGCAGCTCGGCAGTGGTACGGCGGACTCACCGCACCGACATCCTCGGCCAGTGGTACGGCCGGCACCGGACGAAGGTTCAATCCCTTTGCCCCTAATCGGTGCCCCTAACGGGGTGCGCTCACACCAGGCCGGCGTCGTGCACCAGCAGGGCCACCTGGACCCGGTTGTTGAGGTCGAGCCGGGTCAGCAGTCGGGACACGTACGCCTTCACCGTCGCCACGCTCATGAACAACTCCCCCGCGATCTCCGCGTTGGTGCAGCCCCGACCCAGGGCGACCGCCACCTGCCGCTCCCGCTCGCTGAGCCCGGAGAGCAGCCGCAGCGCCCGCTCCCGGCGCGGGTCGGGGCCGGCCGGGCCCGGGGCGGCGGCGGTCACGTGGGCGATCAGCGTCCGGGTCACCGTCGGGGAGAGCGTTGCCTCGCCGGCCGCGACCCGGCGCACCGCGTGCACGATGTCCGCCGGCGGGGTGTCCTTGAGCAGGAAACCGGCCGCCCCGGCGCGCAGTGCCCGCAGCACCTGTTCATCGGCGTCGAAGGTGGTCAGCACCAGCACCTCCGGCGGGTGCGGCTGGGCGCGCAGCGTCTCGGTGGCGGTCAGCCCGTCCACCCGTGGCATCCGGATGTCCATCAGCACCACGTCCGGGGCGTGCGCGGCGACCGCGGCCGGCACCTCACCGCCGTCGGCCGCCTCACCGACCACGATGAGGTCCGGCAGGCCGCCGAGGATCATCGAGAGCCCGGCCCGGACCAGGGCGTCGTCGTCCACGATCAGCACCCGCACCGGGGAGATCGCCCCGGTCTCGCCGGACGGCCCGGTCACGCCGGCCACGGCAGCCAGGCGGCCAACCGGAAGTCGCCCGCGTCGTCGCGGCCGTACGCCAACCGGCCGCCGGCCAGGGTGACCCGCTCGGTGATGCCGACCAGGCCGGTGCCGGCGCCCGGTAGCTCACCTCCGGTCGCTGTGCCCACCGGCCACCGGTTGCTGATCGCCACGCTCAGCCCGGTGCCCGGTCCGCCGGCGAGATCCACGGTGACCGCCGCGCCGGCCGCGTGCTTGCGGGCGTTGGTCAGCCCCTCCTGCACGATCCGGTACGCGGCCCGTCCCAGCGCCGCCGGCACCTCCCCCGCCGCGACGACGCTGTCGCTCACGTTCACCCGCACCCCGGCCGAGCGCGACTCGGCGATCAGGGCGGGCAGGTCGGCGAGGGTGGGCTGCGGGGGTTCCGGTGCGTCGCCGTCGCCCTCCGCCCGCAGCACCCCGATCACCTCGCGCAGGTCCTGCAGGGCGGCGTGCGCGCTGCCCCGGATCACCCCGGCCGCCCGGGCCACCTCGTCCGCCGGCGCATCCGGGCGGAACTCCAGCGCGCCCGCGTGCAGGCTGAGCAGCGAGATCCGGTGGGCCAGCACGTCGTGCATCTCCCGAGCGATCCGGGTGCGTTCCAGGTGACGTGCCTGGGCGACCCGCAGCTGCTGCTCCGCCTCGGCCCGCTCGGCCCGGTCCCGCAGCGACACGATCAACTGCCGGCGGGCCCGCACGAACATGCCCCAGGCCAGCACGGCGAAGCTGATCACCACGCCCCAGGACGCGGTGACCCAGTACGACATGTTCGGGTCCGGACGCAGCCAACTGAAGACCATGTTGGTGACCAGACCCGCGCCGGTCAGGGCCAGCGCGACGGCGGTCCGCCGGTGCACCACCACGGTGAAATAGAGGATCACCAGCGGGATGGCCGAGGCCATCGAGAACAGCGTCAGCGGCACGGTCGCCACCGCCAGCCCCAGCGGCCACCGCCGGCGCAGCCAGAGCAGCCCGCAGCAGGCCAGCCCGAGCAGCGCGTCCACGCCGATCATCCAGTCGTGCGGCAGCCGGGTCGAGATCGCCGGGTCGGGCGAGAGGGCGTCCGCGGTGACGAACAGCACCCACAGCAGGGAGAGCAGGAAGGCCAGCGTGTCGACCGCCCAGTCCCGGGTGGTGCGGCGCGGCCGTCGGGTCCCCGCGCCCGGGTCGGCCGCGCCGGCCAGCGCCCCGGGCAGCAGCCAGGGGTGTTCCGGCACGGCAAGGCTGGTCACGACGCCATGCTAGGCAGCCGACCGGCACCGCGACCAGCTACCAAAGTCGAGACCCAGGAGTCGACCAAGGTCGGTGCGGCGCCGACCGGTGGCCGCAGCGGATGGCCGGGCGGCGCGGGCAGGCTCGACGACATGATCACCGTGGAGAACCTCACCAAACGATACGGGCCACATCCGGCCGTGGACGACGTGTCGTTCCAGTGCGAGCCGGGCACGGTCACCGGCTTCCTCGGCCCCAACGGCGCCGGCAAGTCCACCACCATGCGGATGATCTGCGGGCTCACCGCACCGACCGCCGGCCGCGCCACCGTCTCCGGGCGCCCCTACCGGGAGCTGCCCAACCCGGGGCGGGAGGTCGGGGTGCTGCTGGACGCCTCCGCCCAGCACGCCGGGCGGACCGGCCGCGAGGCGCTGACGCTGTCCGCGTACACCATGGGGTTGGACCGGCGGGAGGTCGCCGCGAAGCTCGACCTGGTCGGGCTGAACGCGGTGGCCGCCAAGCGGCGGGTACGGGCGTACTCGTTGGGAATGCGCCAGCGGCTCGGGCTGGCCCAGGCGCTGCTCGGCGACCCCCGGGTGCTGATCCTCGACGAGCCGGCGAACGGCCTGGACCCGGAGGGGATCTTCTGGATGCGCGGCCTGCTGCGCGACTTCGCCGACCGGGGCGGCATCGTGCTGCTCTCCTCGCACCTGCTGCGCGAGGTGGAGGCGGTCGCGGACCGGCTGGTGGTCATCGGGGGCGGCCGGATCGTGGCCCAGGGCGACAAGAGCGAGTTGCTCGCCGGCGGCGGCACGCTGGTGCGGGCCCGCGACGGCGCGGCGTTGCGCCGGGCGCTGGACGCGGCCGGCCTGACCGCCGCCGACGGCACCGACGGGCTGCTCGTGCAGGCCGACGCCGAGGCGGTCGGCCAGGCCGCCGCGGACGCCGGTGTCGCGCTCGCCGAGCTGCGCCCCGCCGGCGCCGGTGGCCTGGAACAGCTCTTCCTCACCCTGACTGCCGGCGAATCCACCAAGGAGGCCGTCCGATGACCACGACCACCGCGCCCGCCGCCGGCGCCGTCGCGCCCCGGCAGCACACTCCGGTACGCCGCCCGTCGCTGCTCCGGCTCACCGTCGTGGAGCTGCGCAAGCTCGTCGACACCCGGGCCGGCCGCTGGCTGCTGATCACGATCGGCCTGATCACCGCCGTGATCGTCACCGCCCAGCTGATCTTCGCGAAGGACGCCGACCAGACCTTCGTGAACTTCTTCATGCCCTCGCTGCTGCCGCTCGGGGTGCTGCTGCCGGTGCTCGGCATCCTGTCGATCACGAGCGAGTGGTCCCAACGGACCGCCCTCAGCACGTACGCCCTGGTGCCCCGCCGGGAACGCGTCGTGGCCGCGAAGCTGATCGCCGTGGTGCTGACCGCGCTCGCCTCGGTGCTGGCCAGCCTGGCTATCGCCGCCGCCGGAACGCTGGTGGCCGGCGCTACCGGCGGCGCGGGCACCTGGCGGATCGAAGGGGCCCTGATCGGGCACGCCGTCATCTTCCAGGTGGCCAACGTGCTGCTGGGCGCGGGTTTCGGGCTGCTGCTGCTCAATCCGCCGCTGGCCATCGTCGGCTACCTGCTGCTGCCCACCCTCTGGTCGGTGCTCGGCGAGCTGATCCGGCCGCTGCGTGGCCCGGCCGGCTGGCTGGACACCGGCCGGACGATGGAGCCGCTGTTCACCAGCCATGTCACAGGCGAGCAGTGGGGGCGGCTGGTGGTGTCCCTGCTGGTCTGGATGGTCGTCCCGCTGGCCGCCGGCCTGGTCCGGACGCTGCGCCGCGAGGTGTCCTGAGCATGGCCGGCGACGGCTACGGCCCGCGCAGCGTGGTCACCGGCGGACCGGTCGAGCTGGTCGTGCTGTGGGCCGGCTTCCCGCTGCTCGGTGCGGGCGCCGGCGGTCTGCTCGCGCTGGTGGCGGGTTGGGTCGCCGGGCTGCCCTGGGCGCCCCTGCAGTGGCTGTTCAACCTGCTGGACCGGTTGCCCGAGCAGCAGGCCATCGCCGGCACGGCGGCGGTGGGCACGGTGGCCGGTCTGGTCATCGCCGGCGTGGGCACCGTCGAACGGCTGGTCGTCACCGTCGACGCGGCGCAGGTCCGGCTGCGCCGCGCCGGCCGGGACCGGGACGTCGCGCGCGCCGAGACCCGGGTGGTCTTCCTCGACGACGGGAACCTGGTGCTGCTCGACGCCGACGGCGCGGAGCTGGTGCGGGAGTCGACGGATCTGCCGGCCACCCGGCTGGCGGCGGCGTTCCGCACGCACGGCTGGGCGTGGGCGGACGGCGATCCGCACCGGTCGGCGTACCGGCTGTGGGTGCCCGACCTGCCCGGGCTGCCCGCCGGGGCGGACGCCCTGCTGCGCGCCCGCGACCGGGCGATGCAGCGCGACCGCCGCGACGACGCCCGGGAACTGCGGCGGGAGCTGGGCCGGATCGGGGTGGTGCTGCGCGACGAGGGCAAACGGCAGTACTGGCGGCTGACCGGGCGGGCGGTCAGCCCCGGGCCGGAGGAGTCGACTTCGGCCGAGCGGGGGCCGGACGGGCGGTAGCGTCTGTCCCAGGAGATCCTGGGAGCGCGCGATGACCGAGCAGCAGCCGTACCGGGTGGTGTCCCGACACCCCGGCTTCGAGCTGCGCCGGTACCCGGCCCACCTGGTCGCCGAGATGCAGATCCAGGCCTCGTTCACCCGGGCCCCGATCGAGGCGTTCCGGCCGCTGGCCGCCTACATCGGGGGCGCCAACCGGGCCCGGCACCCGATCGGGATGACCGCGCCCGTCGTGCAGGAGGCCACGGAGACCGAGAAGATCGCGATGACCGCTCCGGTGGTCCAGGAGGAGGGCGAGCAGCCGGGCGCGTACCTGATCCAGTTCGTCATGCCGGCCAGCTTCACCACCGCCACCCTGCCCGAGCCGGTGGACCCCCGGGTGCGGACCCGGGAGATCCCGGCGCAGCTCGCGGCGGCGATGCGCTTCTCCGGACGCTGGACGGAGCGGGCGTTCGGCCAGCGGGCCACCATGCTCGGCCGGTCGGTCACCGCCGCCGGGCTGCAACCCACCGGCGCCATCCGGTACGCCCGGTTCGACCCGCCGTGGAAGCCGTGGTTCCTGCGCCGCAACGAGGTCGTGCTACCGGTGGTGGAGTGAGGCGGGCCGGACGACAGGGATTGACCTCTGTCACTGCGCGGACGACAGTGGCGGCAGGCACCGCGCGCGGGGCGCGGTCGGAACGGGGACGACGATGACCTCCACGGGTGCCAGCCCCGGCGGCAGCGGGATGTTCCGCCGCAAGCCGGTCGAGGAGATCGCGGACGAGAGCGGGGAGGGGCTGTCCCGCTCGCTCGGGCTGTGGCAGCTCACCGCCATCGGGGTGGGCGGCATCATCGGCGCCGGCATCTTCGCGCTGGCGGGTGCGGTGGCCAACCAGACGGCCGGCCCGGCGGTGCTGGTGTCGTTCCTGATCGCCGGCCTGGCCAGCGCCGCCGCCGCGCTGTCCTACGCCGAGTTCGCCGGCATGATCCCCAAGGCCGGCTCGGCCTACACCTACGGGTACGCGGTGCTCGGCGAGGCGGTCGGCTGGTTCATCGGCTGGGACCTGCTGCTGGAGTACACCGCGATCGTCGCGGTGGTGGCGATCGGCATCTCCGGCTACTTCGGCTTCCTCGTCGGCGAGCTGGGCGCGGAGCTGCCGGCCTGGATGCTCGGCGCCCCGGGCACCGGGGACGGCCACGTCGTCGACCTCTTCGCGGTGGCGCTCTGCCTGCTCATCGCGTTCCTGCTCAACCAGGGCATCAAGACCGCAGCCCGGTTCGAGACCTTCGTGGTCGGGCTGAAGGTGGCCGTCGTCCTGCTGGTGATCGTGGTCGGCTTCTTCCACATCCGGACGGCCAACTACTCACCGTTCTTCCCGTTCGGGCTGAGCGGGGCGTTCACCGGCGCGGCCACCGTCTTCTTCGCCGTCTTCGGCTACGACGCGATGAGCACCGCCGCCGAGGAGTCCCGGGACGCCCGCCGGCACATGCCGAAGGCCATCATCTGGTCGCTGGTCATCTCGATGGTGCTCTACGTGCTGGCCACCCTGGTGCTGACCGGGATGCAGAACTACCGGAACATCGACGCGGAGAGCGGCTTCTCCTCGGCGTTCGGGTCGGTCGGCCTGTCCGGGCTGGCCAGCGTGATCGCGGTCGGCGCCATCATCGGGATCCTGACCGTCATGTTCACCTTCATGCTGGGCGTGACCCGGGTCTGGTTCTCGATGAGCCGCGACGGGCTGCTGCCGGCGTGGTTCGGCAAGCTGCACCCGGTCCGCCGGGTGCCCACCAGAGTCACCTGGATCGTCGGGGTGGCGTCCGCGCTGATCGCCGGCTTCCTGCCGATCCGGGAGGCGGCGGAGCTGACCAACATCGGCATCCTGCTCGCCTTCGTGGTGGTCTGCATCGCGGTGATCGTGCTGCGCTACCGCCGCCCGGACGCGCCGCGTACCTTCCGGCTGCCGGGGATGCCGGTGGTGCCGGCGGCCGGCGCGCTCTTCTCGGTCTGGCTGATCACCTACCTCGCACCGGAGACCTGGCTGCGCTTCGCGGTCTGGTTCGTGATCGGCATCATGATCTACGCCTTCTACGGTTACCGGCGCTCCGCGCTCGCCGGCCGCCCGCCGACGGACCCGTCCGGGCCCTCCGGACCGACCGGCCCGGGCGGGGCCGGCGGATCGGCGCGGTGACCGAGTGCGGGCGGCCAGGCCAGCAGCAGCCCCATCCCGAGCCCGGCGAGCACCCCGGCCAGCGAGAGCAGCACATCGGAGTCGGCGGCGTTGATCGGGCTGTTGCCGGCCAGCGCCGTGAACATCGCGCCGATCGGCAGCAGCACCATCCCGGCGAGCACCGTGACCAGCAGCATCGCCATCGGACCCACCAGCGCGGCGAGGGCGGCCACCGCGTGGTGCCGCCAGGCCGGCCGGCCGCCCGGCCAGTCCCAGGCCAGCAGGGTGACCCCGGTCAGCAGCACCGCCCCGAGGGCGACCAGCGGCAGGACCCGCGGGCCGGGCGGAATCGTCCGGATCAGTCCGACGCCGGACACGGCCGCCACGCCGAGCCCGGCCGCCAGCACGCAACGGGCCCGGGTCCGGGCCGGGGCCGCCGCCAGGGCGGCGCCGATGGTCAGGGCGACCAGCAGGACGCCGGTGGCGAAGGCCGAGGGGTTCAGCTCGGGCTCCCGGTCGGTCGGTGACTCGATGCCGGCGGCCACCAGCGTCAGCACTCCCGTCACGCAGGCGGCGCCGGTCAGCGTCCACCGGTCCGCACCGGCGCGGGGTGCGCCGCGCTCCCGCCACCGCAGGACCGCCGCCACCGCACCGAGCACCGCGCAGCCGCCTGCGGCGAGCAGCACCGTCGACCCGGTGCCGATCGGGTCGGTCCGGTCGATCGCGACGTCGGCGGCGACCCAGAGACCGCCGAGCAGCACCGCCGGGCCGGCCCACCGCGGGCGCCCGCGGCCGGCCAGCACCAGCCCGAGCACCACGGCGACGATCGCCGTGAACCGCAGGTCCCGTGCCCAGTAGGCGTTGTTGCCAGGCAGCCGCTCGGACCACGGGCCGATCGGCTCGGTGAGCGGTTGCAGCACCGTCATGCCGATCGCCCAGAGCACGACGGCGGCGGCGGAGAGGAGCAGCCCGACCGGGCGCGCGGATCGCATCCGTGGACGTTAGCGGCCCGGAGGCCTCCTCGGCGGCCCCCGGGCCGGGGCGGGGTCATCCGGCGACGGCGCCGACCGGCGAGCGGGCGGGACGGTGGCGCAGCAACCGCCACGTCGGCAGCACGCTCGCCACCACCGCGAGCAGCAGGCAGAGGCCCACCACCCCGCCGATCACCGGCCACGGCACGACGAGGTCCACCGGCGCGCCGACCTGCTCGGCGAGACCGGCGCGGATGCTCAGCAGACCGACGAACGCGACCGTCCCGCCGAGCAGTGCGCCGATCAGCACCACCAGGGCGGACTCGGCCGTGACCACCCAGAGGACCTGGCGCCGGGTCGCACCGGCCAGCCGGATCAGCCGCAGGTCCGCAGCCCGGCCGGCGGCAGCCAGCAACAGCGTGTTGGCCACCGCGATGGCCCCGTAGCCGGCGGACACACCGATCAACAGCAGCGTGAACAGCCAGACGAGGCGGTCCTCGGCAGCGTCCGCCTCGGCCGCCCAGGTGGCGACGTCGACGATCCGCGCGCCGACCGGCGGATCGATCCGGTCCCGGACGTACACCGTGGAGGTCAGCGCCGACGGGTCGTGCGTTCGCACCACGGCCCGGGGCACGAGCAGGTCGCCGGGGAGCGAGTCGTCGGTGACCACGGCGACGACGCGCAGCGGCACCAACGTCCCGTCGGCGAAGACCAGCTCGTACGCCTCGGATGGCAGCAGGTTCGTCGAGCCGGTGACCACCACCGTGTCCTCGCCACGTAGGTCGTTCAGGGAGCCGGCGACGACGGTGAGCGCCCGGTTCGCGGCGGCGAAGCCCGCCGGGTCCACACCGAGCGCGGTCAGTGGCCGGTTCTCCGGCAGCGTTCCGGGGTCGGTGCGGAAGACCGTGGTCGGCAGGAGGGCGGTGCCACCGGCCGTGGCAACGGCCTGGTCCGACAGACCGGGTCCCCCGTCGGGCACGACGATCCAGCCGGCGTTCACATTGTCCGCCCGACCTGCCGCGTACGCGGCGGTGGTGGTGTGCACCATCCCGGACACCAGCACCGCGAACGCGACCGTGAGCAGCACCGGCGCGGCGATGGACGCGGTCCGCCGGGTGGCGGTCAACGCTCCACCCCGGACCAGCATCCCGATCGCGCCACCGGGCCCCCGCACCGGAGACCGCAGCAGCCGCACGACCGGCCCGACCACCGCCGGGGCGAGCACGGTGGCACCGGCCACCAGGGCCATCACCGCGTAGAGGGCGTACTGCGCGGCGACCCGGGCTTCGTCTGCGGTCGCCGTTCCGACGCTGAGCGCGGCCCCCACCGCGACGAGAAACGCCCCGGTGGCGACCCGCAGCCGCCCGATCGGTCGCTGCTCCACCGCGGCCTCGCGCAGCGCCTCCAACGGGCGGACCCGGGCCGCTCGGCGGGACGCCGACCAGACGGCCAGCAGCGCGATCACCGGCCCGGCGACGAGCGAGACCGCGACCGGCCAGAAGGCGTAGCGGACCGCGAAGGTCGCCGGCTCGAAGCCGACGTCGACCAGCAGTCGACCCAACGCCGGGGCGAGTGCCGCGCCGACCAACAGGCCGACGAGCCCGGCCGAGGCGCCGACGGCGAGCGCCTCGGCGTACACCATGCGGCGGACCTGGCGTGGGGTGGCGCCCACGGCGCGCAGCAGGCCCAGCTCGCGACGGCGCTGCGCGATGGTGAACGCGAAGGTGGAGGCGACCACGAACACCGTGACGAAGCCGGCGAGGGCCGCCGTGGCGGTGAGCACCTGCATGCCGATCCAGCGGGTACGGGCGTCACCGCGCGGCTCCAGCGCGCTACGCCCGTCGCCGGTCAGCACCCGTCCGTCGCCACCGACGACACCGCTCGCGGCCGCCGCGACCCGCTCCGGGTCGGCGCCGGGCGCGAGCACCAGCCCGATGGCCCGCACACCGGGTGCGAGCGCGGCGGCGACCTCGTCCGCGACGTAGACGCCGGGCGCGTCGACCAGGCCGCTGACGGTGTATGGCTGCGGACCCGCCGCCGTGAGAAGGGTGACCGGCGCGCCGGTCCGCAGCCCGAGCGCGCGGTCGACGACCACCTCGCCGGGCATGCGGGGCGGCTCGCCGGCCGTGAGGCGCAGTTCGCCCAGCCGGGCGCTGGACCAGCCGTGCCCCTGGTGGGCGTCCTCCCGCCGGGCATCAGCGGCCGAAGGGCGGCCGCCGACGAGCGGCTGGGCGTAGAAGGTCCGGTCCGGAACTGCCGCCGCGACGCCCGGCAGACCGGCCAGCCTGGTGGTGAGTTCCGCCGCCGCGGTGGCGGACCAGGGTCGGCTCGGCACGAAGGAGTCAGCCTCCGCACCCGCCTCCGGACTCTGCACCACCACCGCCGCCTGTGCCAGCCGGGCCGGGACCTGCGGACGCCCGGAGGCGAGCAGCAGGGTGGACGTCGCGACCAGCGCGACCCCGATGGCGACGGCCACGAACGCGCTGGCCGAACGCCGGACGCTCAGCAAGACAGCTCCCCGGCGGTCTCCGCGGCGTGCCGGGACGCGCCCACCGGATCCGCCTCACGCTCGGCGATCCGGGCGGCGACGGCAGCGGCGGTGATCCCGCCGGTCAACTCGTCGACGACGCGGCCGTCGGCGAGCAGGAGTACCCGATCGGCGTACGCGGCGGCGCTGGGATCGTGGGTCACCATCACGACGGTCTGCCCGTGGTCGTCGACGAGCGCGCGCAGCAGCCGGAGCACCTGCCGCGACGCCGCGCTGTCCAGTGCCCCGGTCGGCTCGTCGGCGAAGAGCACCACCGGACGGGTGATCAACGCTCGGGCCACGGCGACGCGCTGCTGCTCGCCACCGGACAGCTCACTTGGCCGGTGTCCGGCCCGGTCGGCCAGTCCGACGGCGTCGAGCGCGGCGGTGACGTCCCGGGCCGGTGGGCGGCGGCCGGCCAGGCGCAAGGGCAACTCGACGTTCTGCGCGGCGGTCAGCGTGGACACCAGGTTGAACGCCTGGAACACGAAGCCGATGCGGTCACGCCGCAGTCGGGTCAGCTCGTCCTCGCCGAGGTCGTTCAAACGGGTGCCGTCGATCGTGACGATCCCCTCGGTCGGGCTGTCCAGCCCGGCCGCGCAGTGCAGCAGGGTGGACTTTCCCGAGCCGGAGGGGCCCATCACCGCCGTGAACGTGCGGCTCGCGAAGCTGGTCGTCACACCGTCGAGCGCCGTCACCGGCCGACTCGGGGTGCCGTACACCGCGCGTAACCCCGTCAGGGTCACCGTGTCTGTGGTCATGGCCGTCACGGTGCCGGCTCCGGCTGGTGTCGCGCGTCGTGCCAGCGCGGACACTTTCCTGCCCTCCCGTGGGCGGAGTCCGGGCGCGACCAGTGACCAGGCGTCCTACCCGAGGATGACGGTCCATGGGTGGACGTTCCCACCGCGGCTGGCCGATACCGTTTGTCGGGTGATCGCTCTCCTGCTGTCCCGGCGACTGCGGCCGATGGATCTGTACATCCTGGACGCCGTCCTGGCCGTGGCGGTCGGCGGGCTGCTCTGCCCGTACGCGGCGCTCGAGTCGCCGCTGCACGGTGGCGTACGCGAACCGCTCTGGGTGTCCGTGCTCGTCGGAATGACTCTCGGACTGCCGTTGGCCGTCCGGCGACGGTGGCCGGTTCCGGTCGCCATCGTGATCAGCTCGATCAGCACCATTGCCCTGGTCACCGGCGTGATTCCCAACTTCGCGGCTGCCGCGCCGGCGTTCGCCATCGGCCTGTCCTTCTACACGGTGGCCGTGTCGACGACCACGCGCCGATCGATGCTCTGCGCCGCCGGTTGTCTCGCTCTGGTGAGCGTCGCGCTGGTGCTGACCGCGGGCGACCTCTGGTCGCGGACCGGGGCGGTCGCCTACGCCGCCGTCATGATCGCGCCAGCCTGGCTGATCGGCTGGCTGATCCGGGAGCGACGCGCCCTGGCCGCCCGTCAGAGTGAGAACCTGGTCCGTCAGGCCGCCACCGAGGAGCGACTGCGGGTGGCGCGCGAGCTGCACGACGTGGTGGCGCACACGCTGAGCCTCATCGTGGTGAAGGCGGCCGTCGCCAACCACGTCGCCGAGGCCGACCCGCGCGAGGCGGGCGCCGCCCTGCGGGTGATCGAGGAGACCGGCCGCAGCGCGTTGACCGACGTCCGTCGGGTGCTCGGCGTACTGCGGGAGGGCACCCCGTTCGCCCCGACGCCCGGGTTGGACGAGTTGCCGGTGCTCGCCGAGCAGGCGGCGATCGGCGGTGTCGACGTACGGCTCGACGTACGGCGGGAGGAGGCCGGCGCGGTGCCGGAATCCGTGGGCCTCGCGGTGTACCGGATCGTGCAGGAGGCGGTGACCAACGTGGTGAAGCATGCGGCCCCGGCCGCCTGCCGGGCGACGGTGACCGTCCTGCCCACCGAGGTGCGGGTGGAGGTGACCGACGACGGCCGGCGACCGGTGTCTGCGGTCGGGGAGGGACACGGGTTGATTGGCATGCGGGAACGGGTGGCGTTGCACGGTGGAGAGTTCCACGCCGGACCACGCTCCGACGGCGGCTTCGCGGTGACGGCCAACCTGCCCTACCGGGTGGCCGCGTGATCCGGGTGCTGATCGCCGACGACCAGGCGCTGCTGCGCGGCAGCTTCCGACTCCTGGTCGATCTGACTCCGGACTTCACCACTGTCGGCGAGGCGGGCACCGGCGTGGAGGCCGTCGCGTTGACCGCACAACACCGGCCGGATGTGGTGCTGATGGACGTACGGATGCCGGAGATGGACGGCATCGAGGCGACCCGGCGAATCTGCGTCGACCCGGCGACAGCCGGCACCCGGGTCATCATCCTGACGACGTTCGACCTGGACGAGTACGTCTACGGGGCGCTGCGCGCCGGAGCCAGCGGGTTCCTGCTCAAGGACACCCCACCAGCGGACCTGCTGGCCGGGATCCGGGTGGTCGCCGGGGGCGAGGGGCTGCTCGCGCCGACGGTGACCCGCCGGCTGATCGACGAGTTCGCCCGCCGGCCAGAGCCGGCCCGTCCGCTGCCCCGACACCTTGACGGGGTGACCGATCGGGAACGGGAAGTGCCCGCGCTGATCGCCCGCGGTCTGTCCAATGCGGAGTTGGCCGCGCACCTCAGTCTCAGCCCGGCAACGGTCAAGACGCACGTCGGGCGGTTGCTGACGAAGCTGGCGGCGCGCGACCGGGCGCAACTGGTCATCGTCGCCTACGAAACGGGCCTGGTAGGTCTCGGCGGGTCGAGGCCGACCGACCTACGCTGAGCGAGTCGGCCGCGCACCCGAGGAGAAGCCATGACCCGTTACGTCGCCCTGCTGCGCGGGGTCAACGTCGGCACCACCCGGCTCGCGATGGCCGACCTGCGTCGGCTCGTCACCGACCTCGGGCACGAGGACGTCAAGACGTACCTGCAGAGCGGCAACGTGGTGTTCGGCAGCACCGTACGGGACGCCGAGCGGCTGGCCGGCGGGATCGAGCGGGTGCTCGCCGACGAGTTGGGGCTGAGCGTGCCGGTGCTGGTACGCAGCGCCCGGGAGCTGGCGGCGGTGGCCGGCGGCAATCCGTACGCCGAGCAGGAGGACGACCCGACGAGGTTGCTGGTGGCCTTCCTCGCCACCGCCCCGAAGCGGTCCATGGTGGACGCGCTGACCGTGCCCGGCGGCGAGAACGTGTCGTTCACGGTGACCGGCCGGGAGGTCTACCTGCACTTCCCCGAGGGTGGCTACGGGCGGTCGAAGTTCACCAACGCGTACCTGGAGAAGAAGCTGGACGTGGTGGCCACCACCCGGAACTGGAAGTCGGTGCGCGCGCTCGCGGAGCTGGCCGCCGGCTGAGCCGGCGGGGGCCGCGCCGGCCGGGCCGCGACCCCCACCCGGACCGGTCAGAAGTGGTACGCGGTCTCGTACTCGGGTACCAGGACCCGGCTGCGCGGCGAGATCCGGCGCACCGCCGCGATCATCTCGTCCAGCCGGAGGCGGTCGGCCGGGGCGACGACCGGCGGGTTCTGCAACCGGGTCTCGAAGTTGTCCCAGTGCACCGGCACCACGACCTTCGGGTAGTCCAGGCCGGCCAGCAGTCGGGGCAGGTAGTCGCCGGTGGTGGTGGCGCTCTGCATGGCCACCATGGCCACGTCCGGTGCCAGGCCGGTGAGGTTCCGCTCGGCGACGTCGCTGGCCCCGGTGAAGTAGACCGACGGGCCGCCGTCGACCCGCAGCAGGTAGCCCAGCGTGTCCCCCTCCGGCAGGTCACCGATGGTCGCGGGCAGCGCCGGCTGGCTCACCCGCACCCCCGGAAACGCCACCGAGTACGTCGCGTTGCGGCTGTGCAGCGAGCCGACCACCTCGACGCTGTGGTCGCCGAAGTCCAGCACCTCACCACCCTTCACGGCGCTGAGCTGCGTCGACGGCACCCCGTAGGCCAACCCCAGGTGGTAGGCGGTCAGCGTGCCGAACACCCGCGCGCCGGTGCGCTTGGCGATGTAGGGCACGTCCATGAAGTGGTCCCAGTGGGTGTGCGTGACCAGCACGGTCATGGCCCGGTCGACGCGCGGGTCGATCACGTCGGTGCGCACGGTCAACGGGGTGGCCGTGTTGAACGGGCCGGTGAACAGCCCGGTGTCGATCCGGCTGAGGAAGGGGTCGACCAGCACCGTCCGGTCCCCGATGTCGATGCGCCAGCCGGCCGTACCCCACCAGCGGAAGCTGACCGCGCCGCTGCGGCGGCTGGTCGGCGCGGGGGCGGCGGCCGACGGCGCGGCCTGGGCTGGGGTGGCGGAGGTGGCGGCGAGGCCGCCGGCGGAGACGAGGGCGGTGGTGGCGGCGGCGTCGCGCAGGAAGCGCCGGCGGTCGAGACTGGGCATGACGGATCTACTCCCCGTGGTCGGGCGACTGGTCGACAGAAGCCAATCAGCGCCACCCGGCCCAGGTCCAAGATCCAGCACCGCCGGCTCCGATACGCGCCCGCATATCGGGCCGGCCCAGCGACGGTGTGACGAGGCTCGGCGGGGCGGAAAATCAGTCGCCGCGCAGCGCCTCCACGGCCGTCCGGGCCGCGTGCCCCATCGCCACGTCCACGTCGATCCGGCGCGGCGCCAGCCGGTCGGCACGGGCGAAGACGGCGATGGCGTACCGGCCGCCGTCGGGGTACTCGGCGACGCCGGCCTCCAGGTGCAGGCCGGGCAGGGTGCCGGTCTTGCCGGACACCCGCACGCCGGGCGGGAACCCGGCGGCCAGCCGGGTCCAGAAGAGCTGCCGGGCCATCCAGGTGCGGACCATGGCGCACGCCTCGGGCGGCCCGGCCTCGTCGCGCCAGATCAGCGTGAGCAGCCGGGTGATCTCCCGGGGCGTGCTGGACGTGGTGCGCGCCGGGTCGAAGACCCGCATGGCCCAGACCCTCTCCGCCGGCAGGGTGGGGAAGATCCGGGCGAACTCCGCGTCGGTTCGCGCGCCCACGTCGGCGAGCATCGCCTCGACCAGGTCCCGGGGGCCGCCGAGGACGCGGGTGCGGGTCAACCCCAGCTCGGCGGCGAGCATCGGCAGCAGGTCCGGGCCGACCCGGCGCAGCAGCAGATCGGCGGCGGTGTTGTCGCTGACCGACATGGCGAAGTACGCGAGGTCGCGCAGCGACACCTCGGCATCGTCGGTGCAGCCGGCCAGCCCCCACCCGCCCAGCCGGTCGGCGGCGGTGACCAGGATCCGCTCGGTCGGGTCCAGCTGGCCGGCGACGACCTGCCGGGCGAACTCCAGCACCAGCAGGATCTTGAAGATCGACGCGATCACCACCTGCTCGTCGGCCCGCACCCCGACCCCCGGACCGCCGCCCGCCGGGTCGTCGGCGGGCTCCACGGTCAGATCCACGGCGTCCAGGTCGACCGCGTGCAGGCTGGCGGTGGCCCCGGCACCGGCGAAGATGCTCTCGATGTGCTCCCCCACGTCCACGCAGGCACGGTATCCAGCAGCACGCTGCCGGCGCTGGCGTAGGGTCCGGGCCGTGGACCTGCTCCGACACCTGCGGCACTTCGTGGTGGTCGCCCAGGAGCTGCACTTCGGGCGGGCGGCGGAGCTGCTCGGCATGGCCCAGCCGCCGCTGAGCCAGTCGATCCAGCGGCTCGAGCGGGAACTGACGGTCGAGCTGTTCGACCGGTCCCGCCGCCAGGTGCGGCTCACCACCGCCGGTGAGCTGCTGCTCGGCGAGGCCGCGGAACTGCTCGCCGTCGAGGGACGGCTGCGCAACCTGATGGGGCAGGTCCGTGCCGGCGAGCTGGGCATCCTGCGGGCCGGGGTACCACCGGAGACGCCCGCGGTGACGCTGCGCCTGCTGCTGGACGCGCTCACCGACCGGGCCCCCGACCTGGACGTGGAGTTGCACGAGCTGACCAGCAGCGAGCAGGTGCGGATGCTCACCGAGCGGAACCTGGACGTGGGGCTGGTGCACCACCCGGTGGCGGCGGACGGGCTGCGCTTCGGCGCCTCGGTCGACGTACCCCTCGGGGTGCTGCTGCCGCGCACCTCGCCGCTGGCCCGCGACCGGGAGGTGACGCTCGCCGCCCTGGCCGGCCTGGACCTGGTGGCCGCGCCCCGGGCGACCGCGCCCGGCTGGCACGACCACCTGCTGGCGGTGTGCCGCCGGCACGGCTGGCGGCCGGCGCGGGTCCGGCCGGCGCGCAACCCGGAGTTCCTCTTCGGGCTGGTGCTGGCCGGCGGCGCGGTGGCCGTGGAACCGGCGACGGTGGCCCGCCGGGAACCCCGGATCGCCTGGCGGCCGGTCGCCGACGCGCCGCTGGCGAAGCGGACCTCGGCGGCCTGGCCGGACCGGTCCGCGCATCCGGCGGCGCCGATGTTCGGGCAGCTCGCCGCCGCGGTGCTGGCCGGCGCCGAGCCCACGCCGGCACCGAACACCCCGCCGTCGGTGCCGGCGGCGCGACCCTGGCCGGTGCTCTTCGACACGACCGGGTGAGCGCCCGTACGCCACGTTGCGCTCGTCACCTCGCGATCGGCGGTGAAACGACCTCCCGCTCGGGTAGGGATAACAGGTGGCACCGGTGGACGTGATTCCGCGCCCGGGTGCCTCGGACGAAGACGCGAAGGAGCCGCAGTGGCCAACACGATTCCCGACATCAGCCTGAACGACGGCACGACCATCCCGCAGCTCGGCTTCGGGGTGTTCCAGATCGAGCCGAAGGACACCGTCGAGGCGGTGACCACGGCGCTGGAGGTGGGCTACCGGCACATCGACACCGCGGAGATGTACGGCAACGAGGCCGAGGTCGGTGAGGCCGTACGCGTGTCCGGCCTCGACCGGGACGCGGTCTACGTGACCAGCAAGCTGAACAACGCCTTCCACCGCCCCGACGACGCCCGCAAGGCGTTCGACTCGACCCTGGCGGCGCTGAAGATGGACCACATCGACCTGTTCCTGATCCACTGGCCGCTGCCGACCCTGTACGACGGCGACTTCGTCTCCACCTGGAAGGTGCTGGAGGAGTTCCAGCGCGACGGCCGGGCCCGCTCGATCGGCGTGTCGAACTTCCAGGTGTCGCACCTGCAGCGCCTGGCCGCCGAGGCGGACGTGGTGCCCGCGGTGAACCAGATCGAGGTGCACCCGTACTTCGGTAACGAGGAGGTCCGCGCCTACGGCCGGGAGCACAACATCCTCACCGAGGCGTGGTCGCCGATCGCGCAGGGCAACGTGCTGGGCGACCCGACGGTCATCGACATCGCCGAGCAGCTCGGCCGGACCCCGGCGCAGGTGGTGCTCCGCTGGCACGTGCAGCGCGGCGACATCATCTTCCCGAAGTCGACCACCCCGAAGCGGATCGAGGAGAACACCCGGATCTTCGACTTCGAGCTGGACGACACGGCGATGGAGCGGATCACCGCCCTGGACAAGGGCGAGGCCGGGCGGCAGGGCCCCAACCCGGACACCTTCGCCTACCTGCCGGCGTAACGCGACGGCCGGCGACGACGCCAGCGAAAAGGGGGGCCCGGTCGGGCCCCCCTTTTTCGCGCGAAAGGACCGCCCCCGGCGATGTCGCTCCGCCGTACCATCCTGGTTCCGCTGTCGTTACTCCTGCTCGGCTCGTCGGCCTGCGCCCCGAGCAAGGCCGCCGAGGCTCCCCGCTGGTCCGCGCCGACGGTGTCGGCCTCCCCGACCCCGCCGAAGCCGCGCCCGGCGCCGACCTCCACCGCCGAGGCCCGCAGCCGGGTCACCGGGGCGATGCTGAACCTGGACGCGACGTTCCACCCGGAGACCGCCCAGTACACCGACGAGAACACCGAGGCGTGGAAACTGATCTCCCTGTGCAGGGCGAGCCTGCCGTCGGACATCAAACGCACCGCCTACCGGGAGCGGCTCTGGGACGGCGAGGACGTGTGGATCCGGCAGTACGTGGTCGGCTACCTGAAGGTGCCCGGCCGCAAGCTCGCCGACGAGCTGCGGTCCGTCCTCGCGACGTGCAAGGAGTACGAGGTGCCCGACGACGGGCGCACGTCGACGATCGTGCGGCCGTCGCCCCCGCCGGTGCCGAACGGCCCCGACGTGATCACCTTCTGCGAGCGGCTGAAGGGGAAGACCACCCGGCACCAGTGCACGCTGGTCCTGGTACGCGGCAACTTCGTCATGGAGGTGGACGCCTCGGCGAGCAACGGAGACCTGGCGGCCGGCACCGCGCTGATCGCGAAGATCGCGCCGCTGGCGGTTGCCGCCTTCGAGAAGGCCGTCTGAACGCCGCCGCGGGGCGCGCGCCGCTGCTGCCGCGCCTGCCCCTTCGCTTGACCTGGAGTGCGCTCCAGCCGGCAGGGTGACACGCGGGCGCCCACCGGTACGGGCGCACGAAAGGAGATCCCCATGCGGTACCGCACCATCGGCACCGACCCGGCGACCCGGCGCGAGGTCAGCGTGCTCAGCCTCGGCGCGATGCTGTTCGGCAGCGCCACCGACGAGGCCACCTCGTACGCGATCCTCGACCGGTACGTCGAGGCCGGCGGCACGTTCATCGACACCTCGGACAACTACGCGTTCTGGGTGGACGGCGGGCAGGGCGGGCAGAGCGAGGAGCTGCTCGGCCGGTGGCGGCGCAGCCGGGGCGTCGGCGCCGAGATCGTCATCGCCACCAAGCTGGGCGCGCGCCCGCTGGCCCCGGGGACCAGCTACCTGGACAACGCCGAGGGCCTGTCCGCCAAGGTGATCCGCGAGTCCGCGGAGCGCAGCCGGGACCGGCTCGGCGTGGAGCGGCTGGACCTGCTCTACGCGCACATTGAGGACCGCACGGTGCCGCTGTCGGAGACCGTGGAGGGCTTCGCCGAGCTGGTCGCGGAGGGGACGGTGGGCCTGCTGGGGGCGAGCAACCACCGGGCCTGGCGGGTCGAGCGGGCCCGCGCGCTGGCCGCCGCCGCCGGCCTGCCCGGCTACGAGGTGCTCCAGTACCACCGCAGCTACCTGCCGAATCGGACCGACCTGGCCAGCGCGCTGGACCCGGACGGCGAGCCGGGCGGCGTGGGCGGGGATCTGCTCAGCTACCTGCGCGCCGAGCCGGAGCTGACCCTGGTGGCGTACTCGCCGCTGCTCAAGGGGGCGTTCACCCGGGCGGACAAGCCGCTCAGCGAGGCGTACGACCTGCCGAGCGCGCCGCGCCGGCTGGCCGCGCTGCGCGAGCTGGCCGGGGAGACCGGCGCGACGGTCAACCAGGTGGTGCTCGCCTGGTTGCTGGGCGGCGACCTGCCGTCGATCCCACTGGTGGGCGCCTCCTCGGTGGCCCAACTCGACGAGAGCCTCGCGGCGGTGGACCTGGAGCTGACCGCCGAGCAGCGGCACCGCCTCGACACCACCTGGTGACCGCGCGCTGACCGCGCCGCCGGCGTCAGCCCGCCGGTGGGGCGGTCAGGTCGAGCTGCCAGTCGTTGGCGCGCATCATGTGCCCCGGCGGGTATTCGAAGTCGGTCTCGCCCAGCAGTGTGAAGCCGGCCTTGCGGCAGACCGCGTTCGAGGCGGGGTTGTCGACCGAGGGGTAGGCGTGCGCGTAGCGGCGGGTCCGCCGGGCGCGGGCCACGTCGACGACCGCCAGCACCGCGGCGGTGGCCAGCCCCTGCCCCCGGTACGCGGGCAGCACCGCCCAGCCCATCTCGTACACCGGCTGGTCGCGCCACTCCCGGGCCCAGTAGCCGACGCTGCCTGCACGAGCCCCGTCGGGCAGCACCAGGGTGAACATGCAGCCCTGCCCGCCCTCGGCGAAGTGCACGTACCGGTCGTGCCGGGCGAGGACCTGCTCGTCGGTCTCCGGACCGCCGGTGTGCCTGCGCGTGTCCGGTGAGTTGAGCTGCCGCAGCAGGTCGAGGTCGTCCTCGCGCCACGGCTCGATGCGTACCTGCGCCATCCCGCCCCCTGTTCCTCGGCCCCAGTCAAGCCGATGGCTCTGACATCGGTCCCCGAAACACCGCCCGCTAGGACGGATCTAGCGGGCCTCCGGCCGCCCCCTCGCGCCTCCTGGGTGAGACCGTGACGCCGGGAGGGGGAAACGATGACGCCGCTCAGGATCGCCGTGATCATCGGCAGCACCCGGGAGGGGCGGGCCGGAGACCGGGTCGCCCGCTGGTTCGTCGACCAGGCCGAGCGGCACGACGACCTCAGCGTGACGGTCGTTGACCTCAACGAGTACGACTTTCCGTCCAGCTACCCCGCCGAGTCGACCGCGTCCATCCGGGCGTTCGTCCGCGAGGTGGGCCGGGCGGACGCGTTCGTCGTGGTCACCCCCGAGTACAACCACAGCTTCCCGGCACCGTTGAAACAGGCGATCGACTACGCGTACGACGAGTGGCAGGCCAAACCGGTCGGCTTCGTGTCGTACGGCTGCCGGTCCACCGGCCTGCACGCGGTCGACCAGCTCCGCACGGTCTTCACCGCACTGCACGCGATGACGGTGCGCGACGTCGTCGGGATCGACCTGCTCGCCGGCGAGCCGACGCCGCAGTGCACCGACGAGCTGCGCCGGGACACCTGCGTCCTGCTCGACCAGCTCCGCTGGTGGGGGCTGGCGTTGCGCGACGGGCGCACCGCCCGGCCCTACGCCTCCTGAACACGACCAACGAAAGGTAAGGATCATGAGTAGACGCACCACCGGCCTGGCCATCGAGGCCGAGGGGCTCACCCGCTCGTTCGGGGACACCAAGGCGCTGGCCGGCATCGACCTGCAGGTGCCCGCCGGCACCGTCTACGGCCTGCTCGGCCCGAACGGGGCGGGCAAGACCACCGCGGTACGGGTGCTCGCGACGCTGCTGCGGCCCGACGGGGGCACGGCGCGCGTGTTCGGGCACGACGTGGTCAGGGAGGCGGACGCGGTCCGCGCCCGGGTGAGCCTCACCGGCCAGTACGCCTCGGTCGACGAGGACCTGACCGGTACGGAGAACCTGGTGCTCCTGGCCCGCCTGCTCGGCCTGCGCAAGCCGGCCGCCCGCGACCGCGCGGCGGCACTGCTCGCCGCGTTCGGCCTGACCGAGGCGAGCGACCGCCAGGTGAAGAAGTACTCCGGCGGGATGCGGCGGCGCATCGACATCGCGGCCAGCATCCTCAACACGCCCGACCTGCTCTTCCTCGACGAGCCGACGACGGGTCTCGACCCGCGTAGCCGCAACCAGGTGTGGGAGATCGTCCGGGCCGTGGTGGCACACGGCACGACGGTGCTGCTGACCACGCAGTACCTGGACGAGGCCGACCAGCTCGCCGGGCGGATCGCGGTCGTCGACCACGGCCGGGTGATCGCGGAGGGCACCCCGGGCGAGCTGAAGTCGTCGGTCGGCTCCGGCACCGTGCACCTGCGACTGCGCGACCCCGCGCAGCGACCCGAGGCGGAGAAGGTGCTCCAGGCGGCACTGGGCGTACCGGTGCAGCTCGAACCGGACCCGGTCGCCCTGCTCGCCCGGGTCGGCGAGGCGGGCAGCGACCTCGACGCCAGCGCCCAGGCCGCCCGCGCGCTCGGCGACCTGGCCCGCGCCGGGATCGTCGTCGACGACTTCTCCCTCGGCCAGCCGAGCCTCGACGAGGTCTTCCTGGCCCTGACCGACCACCCCGCCGTACCCGCCGACGAGCGGGACGACCAGCTGGAGGCAGCCCGATGAGCAACGCCACCACCACGACCGAACGGGCCCCGTCCGTCTACGTCCCGTCCGCCGAGGCGCTGGCGACCGTGCTCGCGCCCGGTGCCCGACCGCCCCGGCCCAGCGCGCTGGGCGCCTCGCTGACGTTCGGCTGGCGGGCCATGCTGAAGATCAAGCACGTGCCGGAGCAGCTCTTCGACGTGACCGCGTTCCCGATCATCATGGTGCTGATGTTCACGTACCTGTTCGGCGGCGCCCTCGCCGACAGCCCGCGCGACTACCTGCAGTTCTTCCTGCCCGGCATCATGGTGACCAGCGTCGTGATGATCACCATGTACACCGGCGTCGGCCTGAACACCGACATCGAGAAGGGCATCTTCGACCGCTTCCGGACGCTGCCGGTCTGGCGGCCGGCCGCCCTGGTCGGCATGATCTTCGGCGACGTGCTGCGCTACATCCTCGCCGCCCTGGTGATCCTCGGCGTCGGGCTGGCGCTCGGGTTCCGGCCCGACGGCGGGGTGGGTGGCGTCGCCGCCGGGATCGGGCTGCTGGTGGTCTTCTCGTTCGCGTTCTCCTGGGTGTGGACGTTCTTCGGGCTGATCCTGCGCAGCGAGAAGTCGGTGATGGGCGTCAGCATGATGGTGCTGTTCCCGCTGACCTTCCTGAGCAACGTCTTCGTCGAGCCGAGCACCATGCCCGGCTGGCTCCAGGCGTTCGTGAACGTCAACCCGGTGACGCAGCTGGTCGCCGCCGTCCGGGCGGCGATGTCCGGCTCGTCGGATCCGTCCAGCGTGATGTGGTTGCTGGTGTGGAGCGCCGGGTTCGTGGTCGTCTTCGGCACGCTCACGATGTACCGCTACAACCGCCGCTGATCCTGCCCTGACGAACGGGCGCCGCCACCGACGTGGCGGCGCCCGTTCGTCGTGCGGGGCGGCGCTGTCCGGTCCCGGCGACCTTGCCGGTCGTGGCGGTCCTGCCGGTCGCGGCTGGTCTCAGAGCCGCCAGGGCAGCGGCTGGGGCGGCAGGTAGCGGCAGGTGCTGCCGGTCGAGACGGCCTCGCGCAGGTGGCCGGCGAGCGCCGGGTGCCGCCCGTCGAGCTTGCGCAGCGTGTCCCGGATCCGCGCGGTGACCGTCTTGCGGGCCCGCTCGGCCTCGTCGCCCAGCCGGCGGCTCCGGCCGGCGAGCCCGGCCGCGGCACGCAACTCGTCGAGCAGCGCACCGCGCTCGACGTCCAGCGCGGCCACCTTCCGATCGTCGCCGCGCGCGGCAGCCCGGTCGATCTCCTCGTCCAGGCGCGTCAGGTGCCGCCGGTAGCGAGCCCTGGCCTCGTCGTCGAGGACCGGGTCGCCACCCATCCGGCGGGCGGCGACCAGCTCCGGCCCGGCCGCCGGGTCGAGCAGCTCCACCGCCGGAATGTCACTGCCGGGCCGGCTGAGCAGCAGGTGCAGGTCGTGCAGCCCCTTGGCGTCGGGCAGGTGGACGACGGCACCGGCGTAGGCGAGTTGCCAGACTGGCCCGTCGCGACGGAACTCGTACTCCTCGACCGGCGCTCCGGCCGGCGCGACCTGGCCTGGCGCGGCGGTGTGGCCTGGCACGACGGCCTGGCTTGGCACGACGGCGGCCGTGGGTGCCGGGCTGGCCAGCCGGTTGAGCACCTGGGCCATGCCGAGGGTGGTGGCTTCCCGGGCGGTGGCGGCGCGCAGCGTGGCCGCCGTCGCGGCGTCGCCCGGCTGGCCACGGCCGGCCAGGGCGTTCGCCAGTCCGGCGCAGGCGATGAGTGACCAGGGTCGGGAGCCCATCCGCTGGGCGGCGTCGCGGGCCGCCTCGAAGCCCGCGATGGCGTCGTCCCAGCGCTCCTGCGCGGCGTCGACCACGGCCAGCCAGTGGTCGACGGGACCGCTGATGTCGCAGCCGAAAAGCCCGACCGTCCACTCTCCACGGTGGGGGGCCAGTGCGGCTCGTGCGTTGTCGCAGCGCTGCGGGTCGCGGGACGCCGCGGCGGCCTGCGCGCGTAGCCGCAGCCAGAGCGGCGACACCGGGCGCGGGTACCGGATGTCGGTGGCCTCGATGCCGGCGGTCAGCCGGACCGCCGTCTCGTCGTCGCCGCGTTCCGCCGCCGTGATCGCCCGCAGCAGCTCGCGGTAGGGGTAGTCCGCCGGGGCCAACCCGTTGAGCAGCGTGTCGATCTCGTCGAACCGGCCCTGGAGCAGCAGCCGGGACCAGAGCAGGTGATGGCCCATGAACGCGAACTCGGCGTGGCCCGGGTCGGCGATGTCGGTAAGGACGGTGAACCGCTCGTCGGCCTCGGCGAAGTCACCCCGGAACGCCGCGATGATCCCACTGTCGACGGCGGCCGCCATCCGGTGTCGGGCGAGGTCGTCCTGCCCGCCGCCGGTGACGAAGGAGGTGAACTCCTCGATGAAGCGGGGGTCGCCCAGCTCCAGCAGCGCCACCCAGCGCAGCGAGGTGGCCCACAGCTCGGTCTCCCGGTCGCCGGTGCGGCGGGCCACGTCCCGGATCTCGGAGGTGAGCGCCGCCCGGGCCGCCGCCGTCCCCAAACCCCAGGTGGTGTCATGGCGGGCCCAGAGGCTGAAGGTCAGCGTCTCGTCGTCGCGGCCCCGACGGGCGATCGTCTCGGTGGCGGTGATCAGGTCGGCGATCAACGTGGCGACCGACGCGGTGCCGTCCGGCTCACCGATCAGCCGTCGGTACGCCTCCCGTACCAGCTCAGCCGGCTCCACCGAGCGCCTGGTCTCGACCTGGCGGGAGCGGTGGACGGTGAGCGCGACGCGGGCCAGCAGCACCGGGTCGTCGAGCGTGCGGGCCAGCGTCGCGGCCTCGGCGAGGAGCTGCCCCGCCTCTTCCCGGCCGGCGTGGTGGTAGCGCACCTCACCGAACTCGACGAGGATCCGGACCCGCTGCGCCTGGTCCTCGACGACCTCCAGCGCCCGGTGAAAGTGCACGCCGGCCTCGTCGGTGGCGAGCCGGGCGTGTGCGTCCCGCCCGGCGGCGACCAGCAGTTCGGTGACCCGGGCCCGGTCGAGGGCGGGGCCGGCCAGGTAGGCGTGGCGGGCCAGGTCGGCCGGGATGAGCAGGCCGCTGAGCTCCGCCGGTGGGTCGACCGCCCGGACGACCGCGGCGTGCCGGGCATGCCGATCCTCGTCGGTGAGCCCGTCGTAGAGCGTCTCCCGGACCAGGTCATGGGCGAAGGCGAACCGGCCGCCTCCCCGGCTGACGACCAGTCGGGCGGTCACCGCCCGGTCGAGCAACCGGTCGACCTGCGCCGCCGGGGCCGCCGCGCTGGCCGCCAGGACCTGCCGGTGGAACTCCCGGCCCAGCACGGCGGCGACGGTGAGCGCCTCGACCACCGGTGCGGGCAACTGGGCCAACCGGCGGCGCACCGCCTCCCGTACGCCGGGTGCGATCGTGCCGCCCGTGCCGTCGGCGTGCCACAGCCGGGCGGTCTGCTCGATGAAGAACGGGTTGCCGCCGGTACGCCGATGCACCTCGTCGACCAGGCCGGAGTCGGGCTCCCGCCCGGCGGTACGCGCCATCAGCGCGGCCACCTCGTCCCGGGACAGGCCGGTGAGGGTGACCGTGGTCGCCTTGGTGACCAGCGGCATCAGCAGTGGGCGCAACGGGTGCTCGCCCGACTCGACCTCCGCGTCGCGGTAGGTGCCGATCAGCAGCAGCCGTTCGAACCAGGTGTGCTGGGCGGCGAAGCCCAGCAACCGCAGGGAGGCCGGGTCGGCCCAGTGCAGGTCGTCGAGGACGACCACGACGGGCCGGTGCTGGGAGACCGCGACCAGCGCGGCGGTCACCGCGTCGTACAGGGCGAACGCCTCGCGGTCGGCGACGTCCCCGCCTGTGTCGACGCCGGCCCAGCTGGCGGTGCGACCGGCCTGCTCGCCGCTGGTGTCGGTCTCGCCCAGCAGCGCCGCGAGAGCCGGCTCCGCGGTCGAACGCGCCACCGACCAGTCGTCGGTGGAGCGCTGCAGGCCGCGCAGCACCTGCACCCATGGCCAGTAGCCGGGGGCGCTGTCGGAATCCCAGCAGGCGGCGCCGAGCACCAGCGCTCCGCGCTGTCGGGCTTCCCGGGCCGCGGCGGTGACCAGCGTCGTCTTGCCGATGCCCGGCTCACCGGTGACCAGGACGAGGCCGCCGTGGCTGGTGGCGGCCCGGTCCAACTCGGCGCGCAGCAGGCCCGCGGGATGATCCCGCCCGATGATGGCGTCGCCGAGCCGCGCGTCCATGGTTTCCAGACGGTACTGGACCCATCTGACACCGGGGGGCTCCTTGGCGCTGCTCTCCGGGCCGGCAGCCCAAGCCTTGTGACGACGCGGGCGGCGCCGCCGAGAGTATGTCGCAGGCCCTTTGGAGCTGATGTCGTCAACGACTCACGCCAGGCACCTACCCCATCATTCCCTAACCTTCCCTATGCACGTAAGATAGGGAGCGATGAAGGATGACATGTACTCGGTTGAGCAGGTTGCCGAACGGCTCGGGCTGCACGTGCGCACCGTGCGCGGCTACATCCGCTCCGGCCGGCTGCGGGCGGTGCGGATCGGCAAGCAGTACCGGATCGCCGCCGGCGACCTCGACGCGCTCACCGGGCAGACCCGAGCCGCCACGACCACCACCGCGGCGGCGGAGGTGTCGAGCATCGTGCAGATCGACGGCGTCGACCGGGCCGCCGCCGACCGACTCGGGACGCTCGTGCTCGCCAGCGCCAACACCGGCCACGACCCGGCCAACCCGCTGCGGGTGCAGACCGTGCACGACGAGGACCGCCACCGCATGAAGATCATCATCCTCGGCGACCCCGCCGCCACCGCCGAGCTGCTGCACCTGCTCGACGCCGTACTCAACGCCGACAACGGCCTACTCGACCAGGAGGTCCACGATGCCTGACGAACTCCAGGAACGCGCCGGAGTGCAGGTGCTGGTGTGCGACCCGGCCGGCCCGCCGATCGCCACCGAACAGGACGCGCTGGACCTGATCGGCGCGGCCTTCCTCGGCGCCCAGGTGGTGGCCGTGCCGGCCAACCGGTTCGACGAGCGCTTCTTCTCGCTGGGCACCCGCTTCGCAGGCGAGGTGATGCAGAAGTTCGTCAACTACCGGCTACGACTGGCGGTGGTCGGCGACATCTCGGCTCACCTGGCGGAGAGTTCGGCGCTGCGCGCCCTAGTGCACGAGTCGAACCGTGCCGGGCACATCTGGTTCGTCCCCGACCTCGACGCCCTCGACGCCCGCCTCCGCGCTGTGTCGTAGCCGTCTCAGCGGTCGTGGACGACGGCCATCTCGATCGCGTCCGGCTCAACGCCTCGGACCTGCGCCTGATCGGCCGCCCAGCGCAGGTAGGCCAGCCACTCCTCGGACAGCCAGCCAGATAGGCGGCCGACGCCGGCCTCGCCGGGGAGACGGCTGGCCACGACGCGGTCGAGGATCAACGGCTGCACACCGCCAACCCCTCGCCGATAGCCGACGAAATAGAGGACCTTCGTGAACAGCCCCGGCCCCAACCACGGCAGACGAGCCGGATCGCGGAAGCGGCGGTAAGCCGTGCGGAGCGCGTCCTCGTCGGGCGCTGCCGCGGACACCTCCTCGAGTGCGTGGGCCAGACGCTTGCCGTCCGGGTCGCCGCCAAGCGACTTGGCGGCGCGCCACGGCCCGTACCCGATTGGGCCGTAGCCCCAGACCAGCACCGCGGTCAGCAGTTGCCGCGCGCTGGCGTCGCCGGCCCGGTACGCGTCGGCCACGGCGAAGACGTCGCGTCGCCAGACGTCACCGCTCGACGGAAAGGTGTCGGGCCAGACGTCCTGCGGCAATCCCGTCCGCCACCGGTCGACATTCACGGTGACCGGAGCCTGCTCCCCCGGTAACGACCTCTGCATGGTTACCTCCCTCAGGTCGCGGAGCAGCCCGCCCTACGCGGGGGTGTCCGCCGCCCGCACGCTATGGCCGGCCTCGACCGTCCGGCTGCCCGAGAACGCCATATCGCGGTATCGCGCCTCCACCGTGTTCGATCTCGCCCGACGGGGAGACGGCACACGAGCTGACCTGGGCTCATGACTAGCCGCACAGTGACCGGGTACGCGCGATGCATGGGTAGCCACAAGCAGAACAAACACGACAGCGGCGGCGAGTCGGCACGAGGTCGGCGGCATTCGGGCAGCGGCGCTCCGGGCCGCCAGGGCTCGCCCATGGAGCACTCGCCCGACCAACGGCACCGCCGTACCGCGACCGGCCCCGCCGGCACCGAGGGCGACCTGGGCCGGGCCAAGGTCTCGGGCGACGAGCGGATCCAACGCCAGGGCGGCTCCTGACCCGACCAGTCAACGGTGCAGCCGCCCCGCGAACGCGCGGGGCGGCCACACCGGATGAGTGACTGCTACGCCGTCGCGCAGATGGCGTACGCCGTGTCGGACCAGTTCCCGGCGAACGCGTCCTCCTCGTACGCACCCGAGGCGGCCGACGTCGGGGCGGTCGCGGGACCACCGTTGGGCCGGAAGTCGGCCACGATGCCCTCACCGGTGACACCGTTCAGCTCGTAGCCGGCACCGGTCAGCACCTTCCCGACCGGGCACGTCGCGACGACACTACGGAAGTCGAGGGAGTTGCTGGCACCCACCGTGGACGCCCGCACCAGGCCGGGCAGCGGGTTGGCGCAGATCGCGTACGCGGTCGCGGACCAGGTCAGGGCGGTGGCGTCCGACCCGTAGGCGCCGACATTCACCGAGGTCGGTGCTGCGGCGACCCCACCGTTGGGGCGGAAGTCGTCGACGACGCCCTCGCCGGTCACGCCGTTCAGCTCGTACCCCGTACCGGTCAGCACCTTCCCCACCGGGTAGGTCGCGGTGGCGCTGTGGAAGTCGGCGGAGTCACTGACGCTGGTCGCGGAGACCCGTACCAGTCCGGGCACCGGGTTGGCGCAGATCGCGTACGCCGTCACCGACCAGTTGCCGGCGAACGCTTCCGTCTCGTAGGCGCCCACGGTGACGGCCGTCGGCGCGGTTGCCGGACCGCCGTTGGGGCGCAGGTCATCCACGACACCCTCACCGGTGACGCCGTTCAGCTCGTAACCCGTACCGGTCAGGACCGTGCCCACCGGGCAGGTCGCCGTGGCGCTGTGGAAGTCGGCGGAGTTGCTGACGCTGGTCGCGGCGATCCGCACCAGGCCGGGGACCGCGGCGGACGCCGGGCTCGCCGGGTTATCACCGCTCCGGCCGCGAGCAGCCCGAGCACGAGTACGGACGCTCCGGCGCCGAACCACCGGGATTCCTCCTGAGCACGCATATGTTTCTCCCGTCTGAGGCCTGGGCAGCGGGTGCGCGGTTCGGGAACCGGTGTCGACGCCGAGGCCGATCGTGATGACGCGTTCACGGTAGGTAGCGGCCTGACCAGGCATTATCTCCAAACCGACTACGTCGTGTAACGGACCACGTGGATCCCGCCAAGGAAATCCCACACAGGTCGCGGCAATGTGTATAGAGTTTCCCTGTGGGGTCGAACGAAGAATCGGAAGCCGCGCGCACCCCCCTGAGCGCCCTCCCGGTGACCTTCAGCTACTCCGAGGCCCTCGACGCCGGCCTCTCTGAGTGGCAGCTGTACCGGTTGAGGGAACAAGGGCTCATCGAATCTGTCGGTCGTGGTCTCTACCGACGGCACGACGCCGCACTTGCCGACATCGACCTCATAGAACTCGCCCACCGCGCCCCTTCAGGCACGCTGTGCCTGACCACCGCGCTAGCTCGTCACGGCCTCACCGACGAAATCCCCTCCCGCATCGATGTCGCACTTCCCCGTGGGCGGCATCGGCCGGCTACAAGGGCCCCCGTCGCATGGCACTGGTTCGACCCGACCACCTTCGAGATCGGGCGTACGGAGCTGTCGCTTGATCCGGAGACTTCGATCGGGCTCTACGGCCCGGAGCGCAGCATCATTGACGCGATCCGGCTACGGCACCGTGAGGGACCAGACCTGGCGTACGCGGCGCTGCGGCGCTGGTTGAGACGACCCGATGCATCACCCTCAAAGCTGTTGACGATCGCTCGGGAGTTCCCCAAGGCAGAGCGACCGCTCCGAGAGGCACTGGAGATCCTGCTGTGACCGCACGTCCGAGCCGCGCCACGGTTGGCGGCCGCGCCTACCTCGACCTTCAGAACCTGGCCCGCCGCACCGGGCGACCCACCGACGAATTGCACCAGGTCTACGCACTCGAGGGCTTCCTTGCCCGCTTGAGCAAGTCCGCGTACGCGGACAAACTCGTACTCAAGGGCGGGGTGCTGTTGGCCGCCTACGCAGCCCGCCGGCCGACCCGCGATGTGGACCTGCAGGGCCGATGGATCTCCAATAGCACGGATCAGGTTCTCGAAATTGTTCGCGGGATCGCAGCGCTGCACCTCGACGACGGTCTGGTCTTCGACACGGCAAGCGCCTCAGCGGAGACGATCCGCGACGACGACGTCTACGCCGGGGTGCGCGTTAGCCTCACCGGCAACCTGTCTGCCGCACGACTGACGTTCCACGTCGACGTCAACGTCGGTGACCCGATCTGGCCCGATCCGCTGCCGATCAAGTTGCCACGTCTCCTCGACGGCGAGATCGTGGTGACCGGCTATCCACTACCGATGGTGTACGCGGAAAAGCTGGTGACGGCGTTGCAGCGCGGTGAGGCCAATACCCGTTGGCGCGATTTCGCCGACGTCTACCTCCTGTCACGCAGACACGACGTCGACGGCGACGATCTGGTGGCGGCTCTGCAGCGGGTCGCGGAATATCGCGAGGTGACGCTCATGCCGCTGAGCCAGGCGCTTGATAGTTACGGGATCTTGGCGCAGTCGCGCTGGGCCGCCTGGCGGCGTAAGCACCGCCTGGACGATCGTCTTCCCCAGGACTTCGCCGAGGTCCTACAGCAGGTGTTTGCGCTTGCCGACCCTGCCGTGACCGGGCTTTCCCGAGGCCGGGCCTGGATCGCGACGACCTCGCATTGGACGGCTAAGTAAAGGGCCCAGGTCTAGCGGTAGGGCTCGGCTTTGACGGCTGGCCTTGTCCTGATGAGCGGTATACCTGGGAGCCATAACGATGGCTCCCAGGTATACCGCTCGTTGAGGGATGCGCCGCTGGGCCGGGATGTCTCGCCGGGTGGCGATAGCCCATGTCGACGTTGGCCGGCATGGACGCAGAGCTTTCGCCACCGGCATGGGACTTCCCACACGCCGCGCGAGCGCTGCAGATCCGACACCGTCGCCGGCGGCTGGACCAGCCGAAATGCACCACCACCGAAATCGTCTACGCCATCACCGGCCTACGCGTGCACGGAGCCAAACCCGCCCACGTGGCCGATTGGACCCGCGGGCACTGGTCGGCCGGAAACGAGATCCACCGGGTCCGCGACGTAACCTACGACGAATACGGCTCCCAGACCGACGTCACCAACATCGCCGCCGCCAACCGCCACCACGCCCGCGACAGCCGCCGACTGTTGGCCACATCGAGTATGCGGCTCGGCGACGGCGGCTAGATTGCGGGCAGCCCTTGCTGCGGTACGCAGGTCACTAGGCTTCTGAGATGAGCGAACTCGTGCGGCGCGAGGTTCGCGACGGCCGCGAACTCCTCCACGCTGCCGAACCCGCGGCGCACCTGCCGTTCAGCCACCACCCGCTGCGCACGCTCCGGGTCAAAGTGGGCAAGAGCAGCAAGCTGTTCGAACGTCGCCACGTTGACATCCACGGCCCCCGGGGGCGCGGCCATTGGCGCCGACGGCGGTTGCGGCGCTGGTAGCGGCGACGGTTGAGAGGGCACGGGCGCCGCTGTGGTCCCGTTCCCCGAGTAGGCGCCGGGCTGCGGCGTCATCTCGGCGACGGTGGGCGGTACGGAGGTGGGCAGGGACGGTGGCACTGCCTGCGCTGGTGGGTGCTGGCTGCCAGGCCAGGTGGGCGGCGGCGCCTGGGGCCGGGCATGCCAGGGAACATGGCCGGCCCGCCAGCGCAGCCAGGACGGGTTGATGACGAAACCGTGCACGATGCTCGCCACCCACAGCGCCATGAGCACGACGACTGCCACCGTGCTCAGGGTGCTTGTCTTGTCCGCCTCACCGACAGTGGCGAAGGACGTCCAGCCGATCACCAGGTAGACGATGCCCGCAATCCACCAGGCCGGACGCCGAGCGCGCAGGCCGACGTAGAGGAACCCGGCGCCGGCCAGGAAGCCGCAGCCGGCAACGGGCAGCAGCAGCCAGAGGCTGTGCCGGATCCGCCAGCCGAGGCTCGCCGCCGGACTCGGGGGCGCTGGCGGAGGCTGCCAACCCCCGTTAGACACGCTCGACATACCGCTCCTCCTGCAGGCACTGCACGTTCACGTTGGTCCTCGTGTCTCGACCGTCCAAGCGATCCCTGAACCGCCGTCACGGCGGCTTCGGCCAGCGGCAGGAGGATCAGCAGAACGCTGAACGTGCCCTCTTGATCATGCCGCCGTCCCAGGGCTTGATGATCTTCCACCAGGGCAGGCGGCGGCGCATCGTCGGGGCGGATAGCGCCAGGTGAACCGAACGGTGGCTCGCGACAGCCAGCCGGCCCGATCTCGACGTTGCCGGTGCTCCAATCGCAAGATTGGATCTTGCGAGCGGCCACCGTCTCTGTAGCCTCGCCCACCGCAACGTCAACTAAAGGGAACATCCCGAGCGCTTCCGGCAGATCGGGACGCAGCTGAAAACCCTTGCCTACGACCGTACTGATCGCGCTCGTCCATCGGCCCGGTCGGTCGCGCCCGACGCCGAAAGGTTGAGCGGGTAAACATGCACTCGACCGAGCGACAGAACGGTTCACCGACCGTACGGTCAAGGGATCTTGAGCGGACTCGCTGAGCGACCTTAGCCTCCGTGGCTCCGCGCGAGAAGGGCCGATTTGTCGTAGCGAGACGCTACGGTCTGCGCCATGTCAGCGGGAGGTCCAAAATGTATGCGGTCTCGGAAGAGCTGAGTCGTGAGCAGAAGTACTTCGACGCGGCTTGGGACCACCGGGAGCGCATGCGCACGACTCTGGGTCTCGCCGCAGGCGCTGCCGCCAACAGCGGCGCCGCCGCGAGGATCAGGCAGGACACCCAAGCGCGGCTGGACCGCATAGGCGGATCGGACGAACCCGTCGCCTTCGGCCGGATGGATTACGAGGACGGCGAGGTCTTTTACATCGGCCATCACGCGATCTTTGATGACCACGCTGAGCTGCTCGTCATGAACTGGCAGGCACCTGCCGCCGCCCGCTACTACGAGGCAAGTCACGCCGAGCCGTTTGGCCTCCGGCTCAAGCGCAATTTCGAGTGCTCCAGCAACACGATCACGTCGTTCAGCGACACGGTGTTCGCCCAATTGGCCGCTGACGTCGCCGAGCTGGAGGCGCACGAGGACGTCGACGACGCGCTACTCGCAGACCTCAACAGCAACCGCACCGGCACGATGCAGGACATCGTCCGGACGATCCAGGCGACGCAGTTCAATCTCATCCGCGCCCCGATCGACCAGCTGTTGGTCATCCAGGGCGGGCCGGGCACCGGGAAGACGGCAGTTGCGCTGCACAGAGTGTCGTGGCTGCTGTTCAACAGTCAGGGCCGACTTTCGGCCCAGGATGTGCTCATCATCGGCCCGAGCCCCACCTTCACGCGCTACACCCGTACGGTGCTGCCCAGCCTGGGTGATACGAGCATCGAGCAACGCGACATCAACCAGCTGCATCCACCGGTGAAACGTCATCGCCAAGAGGATCCTGAAGTCGTGAAGTTGAAGGGCGACGGCAGGATGGCGGGGCTCGTGCGGCGGGCGCTCTACGCCCGGGTCGGGCCGCCCGAGGGGCAGCATTGGGTTGAGGCGCAGATCGAGGGCCGTCCCGTGCCGATGGCCGCCGAGGAGCTCAAGCCGCTGATCACGCGGTGCCGCACCAGCGCTGGCACGTACTCCGAACGCCGGCACTTGTTCCGGGATCTGCTGACCGATCTCCTCGCCCCCCGGGTACACGTGAATCCGCAGCGACTGCGGACTGCACTCGATCCCGTCATGGACAGGCTCTGGCCATCGTTCACCGCCGCATCATTCCTGCGTGAGCTCTACGGCTCGCGGGACCGGCTGATGGGAGCGGCCGGCGACGAATTCACGGCCCGGGAAGTTTCACTGCTGCACCGACGGCCCGCCGATCGGCTCTCCGAAGAGACGTGGAGCGATGCCGACCTTTCGGTGCTCGACGAGGCCGAGCACCTCATCAACAGCGTGCAGACCCGTTTTACGCACATCGTCGTTGACGAGGCGCAGGACCTCTCCCCCATGCAACTGCGAACCATCGCCCGCCGGTCTGCCAACGGATCCATGACCATCGTCGGGGACATCGCTCAGTCGACCGGCCACTGGGCGCGTGACGACTGGGACGAGGTTCTCGATCACCTGCCGGCTGACCTTCCCCAAGTGCGGGAAGAGCTGCGTTACGGCTACCGGGTACCTCGACAGGTCTTCGAGCTTGCGGCCCAGCTCCTGCCTTTCGCCGCTCCCACGGTGCCGGCACCGCAGATCGTGCGGGACGGTCCGGCCGAGCCTCTCATCCACCCGATCGACGAGGACGAGCGTGCGGCTGAGGCCGTCCGCGTCGCGATGGGGCACGCCGCCCACGGCCGCTCCGTGGCCATCATCTGCCCCACTTCCTGCCGCCCGGACACGGAACGAGAGCTGAAAGCCAAAGACGTGGCTTGGCGTGCCGCGTCCGCCGGTGAACTCGGCCCAGGAATCAACCTGGTCGGCCCTCAGGAAGCCAAGGGCCTCGAGTTCGACGCGGTCGTCGTCATGGAGCCGGAAGACATCGTCGCCGAGGACGACCGGGGCCACCGCTTGCTGTATGTCGCACTGACGAGAACCACGAGGTATCTCGACATCGTTTGCGTCGGGGACCCGCTCGCCATGGGCGACGACGACCGCGGGTCGGACGACACCGATGAGCCCTCTGCGGCCACCGGCGACGCCGCCACCCACGCAGAGGAAGATTCGGATTTCAGACCGGACCCGTGGGGACCAGTCCTCCGTGAGGTGCTCGGTCCGAACTTCGCTGCAGCCAATGGGTCAGATGCGGCCGACGGCAAGGACGGCCTGCGTGTCCGTCCTGCCACGGTGGTGGAGCCTTCCGACGCCCCGCCACAACGAGGACACGTCTCCCAGCGGTTCGTCGACCTGGCGGCGGATGAGGTGGTCGCGCTACTCCGCGGAACTGTCGCACCGAATCTGTGGGAGTCCGTACTAGCCAGAGCCGGCGAGATCCTCGACGCAGACGGCTGAACCACGATTCGTCGGCAACGGGTCGCCTCGCCGCCGATCTTTGACAAATGCTGCTACTCGCCAACCCACTGCTCCCACAGTCCGCGTGATCGGTGGTCGAGAGACCCGACAGCAAACGGTTCGAACCTCACGACCGGTCTGTGTGTGGGGATGGTCGCAGATCGAGAATGTCGGGCACCCCCTCTGCGCCGGTCTCTTGCCGTCGCAGCAGGGTCAGCAGATCCTCCTGGCGTGGCTGGCCGAACGCCAACCGGTACACCACCAGGTCTGCCTTGAGCCGGTCGAGCCTCGCCTGGTCGCGGCTGAGCGGGTATGGCAGGACGTGTCGCTCGATCTTCGCCGGCCCGGGGAACACCCAGTACGGCGCAAAGTCGCCCAACTCCCCGGAGTTCGCGCGGGCGGCGTCGTAGGCGGCTTTCCACACGTCCGGCTCGGTGGAGCGCAGGGCGTCGGCGCGGTGTGCGGCGGCGACGTTGCGGCGGACGGCGTGCCCGCCGAAGCGGTGCACCCGCCCCTCGCGCTGCTCGAAGTCCACCGGGTTGGCGGGGGTGTTCCAGTGCACGACGGCCGAGCACCACTGGTGGAAGTCGATGCCCTCCTGGCCGGCACTGGTCGTTGCGACGACGAACGGCCAGAACGGGCTGTTGAAGGCACGACGCACGGCCACCTTGCGGTCGACCTGGGATTGTTCCTCGCCGCGACCGCCGTAGCGCAGCGCGAACCGCCCCGGCAGCTTGATCGGCTGGATGGGGTGGTGCGGGTCGAAAGCGACGTACGTCGACGGGCGGCTGGCGATCGCCTCCCGCGCCTCCTCGGCGAGCGCGTACAGCCCGTCGTCGTCCAACCCTGTGTCTGAGGCGGAGCTGCGCAGCGTGTGCAGGTGTTCATCGAGGACGGCCTGCAGACCCCCGGCCGCGCAGTAACGCAGCACCGCCTGCCAGTAGACCTCGCCCATCGCCAGGCTGTCGATCAACTGCGCGGATTCGGGCCGGTTGAACAGGGATCGCAGCCCGTTGGAGAGCAGCGCGGCCGCTTGCCAGTGTCCCTCCGGTGTGACGGTGCTGCCAGGTATCAGCCGGGACAGCGCCCGCCAGGCGATGTTGCCGGGGCCGTGCAGACCGATCGCCGCGACACTGTCGATCAGCCCGTTCAGGTTGCCCGCTGTCGGGTAGGCGGCCTGGCTCGCCAGCTCGCGGGCCCGTGCCACGTGCCGGTCCAGACCGGTGGCCGCCCCATCGTCATCGCCGGACGTACCCAGCGTCGCGGCGGCGTCCTCGATGCTGGGATCGGCGCCGGGCCAACGGAAGACCAGCTCCCACGGCTCTGCGGTGCCCGATCCGGGGTCCGCCCGATCAGCGGAGGCGTGATCCAGCATCCGTTCCCGGACTTCCCGCTCGAGGACCGTGAGTGGTGCGGTCTCGTCCGGTCGTTGCCGGGCCAGGGCTAGGGGGTCGCACAGCGCTGCCAGGGTGGGATGCGGCCAGAAGAGCGCGAGTGTACTCATCGCCGCCGGACGGCCTTGCTCGACGCGATAGTCGAGGTGTCGGTGTGCCTCGCCCGCCCGGCCCAGCCGGCGTTCGGCTTCGTAGCTGAGCAGGCCTGCCACGGCCGTGGGCGTGGCGTTCCAGGAGGAGAACAGCAGCCGCTTGGTGATGCCCTCGCGCGCCGCGCTCGCGAACGGCTCGCCGAGCGCGTGGTACGGCATTGAAGGCGGCATCCACAGCAGCTGCCACCAGCCCCGGTCAACAGTGTCCGCAGCAAGCTGCCGCAGCCGGCCGTTGCCAAAATCGATCGGCTCTCGTCGGCTGATCACGTCGCCGTCAAGCAGCTGCGCGGAGGCCAACAGCGCACGCACCTCGGGGTGTGGCTCGCCGCCGAGCGCCGCCCGGACCTTGTCACCGAGCTGATAGCCGTCGAGGAAATTCAGAAAGTACGGAGCGGACTTCCAGTACTCGACGGCCATCGGGGCGCCGACGGCCATTGCGATCTTGCGCATCGCCACGTAGCTGCGCACATCGGGGACCTCGAGGTTGTCGGCGGAGCTGATGTGCTCGCGCAGCATCCCGTCCTGGCCAAGCACCGGCCGTTCGGTGCGGCACATGACGCGCAGCAGCAGATCGCGCAGCCAGTCGCGCAGATCTCCGCAGGGCTCGCCGCGAACCAGCGCATCCCGGTACGCCTCGAACGCCTTCGTCACGTCGGCGTGCCAGGACTCGTCGTCGCTGAGGAAGCGCAGCACCTGCCGGAAGTCGGCGTAGTGGTCCTCGCCGGCGGCAGCCTCCTCGGCGAAGGTGAACGGCTTGTACGGGGTGGCCGACAGCAGCAGCACCCGGGCGGCCCGGTAGTCGAACAGGTGCCGGGCGAGCTCGGCGCCTTCGCCGCCGTTCGGGTCGAGAAGCTCCCGGAACCGCTGGAACTCGTCGAGGATGATCAGGTCGGGTTCGAGGACCTCGACGCCGGCGGTGGCCAGCGCCGTACGAAGATCGCCGGTGAGCTTGCGGGCGTCTTCGCGCAGCGCGTTGGGCAGGCTGGAGCGCCGACCGATGCCGTCGAGCAGCGCGTCGAACTCGTCGAGCAGGCCCCGCTCCCCCGCCTGGCGCAGGAACTCGCCGGTGATCGTGGGGTCGAGTTTCCCGTCGAGTTGCGTCCACAGGCGGTTGCACTGCTCCTCGAACCGTTCAGGGGTTGCGACGCCCGCCTGCAACGCCCGTAGCGCGGCCCGGGTTCGCCAGCCGTTCCACGAGTTGGCCTGTTCGAGGATCAGGAACAGCAGCGCCCGTTCCTCCGCCGTACCGGTGCGCCAGCCCTGGTCGAAGGAGGTGCCGGGGGTGAACGCGACCAGGTTGATCGGCTTGCCGGAGGTGGCGGTCGTGGCGTTGAGCTGGTCCGCGTGTTTGGCGAGCAGGGTGAGCCGGCTGGACAGGGTGACTGTTTCGTCGGGGGTGACCCGTAGCCGGGCAATGTTCTGCCGCGCGACGTCCTGGTTTGAGCAGACGTAGATGACGTCGACCCGCTCCACGCTGTCGTCGTCCTGCAGCCGCTGCAGGGTTTGCGCGATGACGCCTCGGGCGACGACGCTCTTGCCGAGGCCGGTCTCGTCGGCGACGAGGAAGCGACGGGTCGCGTCGGTGCCGAAGTATCGGTCGATGACGTGCGCGACGGTGGCGCGTTGGAAGTCCTTCAGGCCGGCCATGACTGGGCCGGCGTCGTACCGCTTCACGAGCGCACCGCCTCTGTCATCGTGTCACGTGCCTGCGTGATGACCCGCCACAGCTTGGTGAACCCGGACGGCAGCAGGTGCTTGCTGTCGCCGCTGGCTTCGATGCGAGTGACCAGCCGGGCCAGGTCGTCGAGCTGTTGCGGTCGGTCGGCGAGAGCGTTGAGTAGCAGTTCGAGGATTCCGGTCCCGCTGGTGCGCCAGGTGCCGTTATCGCCGGCGCCGCCGCTGAAGGCGACTGCAGCTTCGGTCCCGAGGCCGAGCATGAGTAGCAGGAACTGCAGGAACTTCTCCGGCGTGTCGATCTGTTGGGCGATGACGTGGTCGAGCCGGTGCGCGGGGTCGCCGATCAGGGTGGCCAGGACGACGGTTTGTTCCCGACCGGTGCTGTCCTCCGCGATGACAACGACGAACGGGGTTATGTCGACCAGCGCAATCCCGCTGAACGTCGCGTCCGCCGGTTGTCCCGGAGGAAGCAGCGCCGCCTCGCCGCGGCGCGTATGCAGCTGCGCGGTGATGCGGACGCCCGGCACGTCGGGCAGGGAGTCTTCGGAGGTCAGCCGGATGCCGTAGCCGTCTCCTGCGGACGTGACGGTGGCCGACAGCGGAATGGCGGCGATGTCGCGGACCAGATCACGCAGTATGCCCGTTTCCGGCTCCGGTTCAGTGGCGTCATGGCGTTCGTAAGGTTCGAGGATCTCCCGGAATCCCGCATCGGGACCCAGGAGCGCGTCGATGCCCCACTGGGTGCGGCTACCGGCCAGCTCCACCAGCAGCTCGACGTTGCCGCTGAACGCCGCATCGGTGGCGTTTGCCGATCCGAGCAGGACCCGTGCCTGGCGGCTCTTCTCCACCACGTACACCTTCGCGTGCAGCCCGCTGAGCACCTCTAGGGCGGACGGCGCCCCCTCGACGGGTAGGCCGGCCAGGGCGCTGACTACTAGCGCCTCGGATCCGGCCAGGCTCTCCTGCGGCAGGCAGTCGAGCGTCTCCTGCCGGCTCACCAGCGCCAGCTGGCCACTCGGTGCGCACCGATCCAGGCCACCGGGGGTACAGAACGGCGAAACGACCAGGTGACGCGTGCCGTCGAAGTCGGGTGGACGGGCGCCGGGCACGCCCAACGCATGAAAGTACATCTCGCGCACGCCCTCGGGGTACTCCCACTCGGCCCGACGCAGGTCCTCACCCAGCGCCTCGATCGCTGCACGCCGGTCCGGCGGCAGTGGCGCGACCGCCAGCCGCAGTCCATGCCGCAAGAGGTCGAATAGGGGCCGGTTAGCCGCCACCGGCCGAGTGCCGGTGACACCTTCGAGGCGCAGACACACGTCCCAGCTGCGATCCTTGGTCAGATTGCGGCTGAGCACCAGCAGCCGCAGCGACACCTCCCCGGTCAATTCGTCGTGAAAGCGCAGCGCCCACATCTTGGGGTGGAACAGGTGACCCGGCTTGGGCCGGCGCACCTGGTGCACCATCGGCTCGACGAACGCCAACAGCGCAGATTGTGTCGGTGGCACCGCGATCTGCCCCGCCTGGCAAAACACGTCGATGCGGTCGGCGCAGTGCCGTACCCCCTCCATCACCGCGATCGGGTCCGTCGACTCGCGTAGGCCATGCGCGGCGAACGCCAGCGGGGCGACCAGCAGGCTCTCTAGATCCAGGGTGAACGTCAACGCCACGGCTCGGGACAGCCGCGCGCCGGATGGCGGGCGCAGGGCGTCGAGTAGCAGCGAGCGGGAGTCAGGCGCGAGCACCGGCGGCCTCCGGCAGGTTGGCGGCGCAGCCGTCGTGGATGTCGGTGAGGATCCGGCGTACCTGCGGCCAGCGGAATACCAGCTGCCTGCTGCCCGACGCGCCGCTCCACGTGCGCAGCAGCTTGTCATTGACCAGCCGTGACTGGCCTCGCTTCACCGACCGTTCCCGCTCGGCCACGAGGTTGCGCAGGGTCGGGTCCGTGGCGGCTTCGCCAGCGGCTCCGCTGGTGACCGCGTCGAGCCACCGCTCGATGAACCGGCGTGCGGCTTCGTTCGCCGCGATCCGCGAATTCCTCTGGATAAGCCGATCCCACATGTCCGACCTGTCCCAGCTCTTAAGGCTGTGCTCCGCCGACACCCGATCGTTCCACTTCAGCAGCGCGTTGCGGTACCAGGCCACCGGCTCCTCGCGCTCCGTGAGGCCCGCCTGCTCGTACCGATCGGCGATGAGCAGGTTGTACAAGAGCGCCGCGCCGTGAATCGCCAGCGAGAATCGCTCCGCGTCCCGCACCAGCGAGCCAATCGGCTCCGGCGCGGCCAGCGTGGCCGGCTCATCCCACGGCGCCTTACTATCCCAACCCGGGCGGTTTTCAGCCTCGAGAAGGTACGCCAACAGGGTGTTCGGTGCCGCGGCGAGAATCCGCTCGCGCAGCCAGCGGGCCTCGTCCGGGCGCAGCCTCAGCCCACCCTCGACCTCATTAGGGAAGCCCGCCGGCGCCCCTGGCAGCGTCGGGTGCCAGGTTCCGCTCGACCGTACGGTCAGCTCATCGGCCTCAGCCAGGCCGGCTACCAGCCGCCGGTCCGGTGCGGCGTCGTCGTCACCGGTGCGGATGCCGTACCGCAGCAGCGCCGCCGCGTAGATGCTCGACGGCAGTGTTCGCACGCCGACACCGGCCCGCCGGCCGATCACGCCTTCGGTCTCGGCGCCGCGTAACAGGGCCTCGATAACCTTCCGTTCGTTGCGGTCGACCTGCGCGGCGAGGCGGTCGCCGCGCAGCCCGCGCCGCTGTGCCTCCTGGTAGCACCACGGCACGATCAGCAGGTACCGCGCCCGGTTTTGAATGACAGAGGTACCGGGAAAGAGCAGGTCGCTGAACGCGTCACGGACCTGGCCGATGCCCAACTCGTCCCGGCTCTCCGTGTCGCTGAAGAGCTTGAGCAGCTCGCGCATGCGCTGCTGGTCGTCGCGGGAGCTGTCCAACCAGCTCAGTCCCGAAGTCATAGATGCCTCTCGCTCACGCTTCTGCCAGATCGATGAGGCCGCTGGGTGGGCAGGTGGGCAGAGCGATCCAGCCCTCGGTACGAGCGGCCGCCCGCTGTTCGTCGTTCGGCCGGCTGGCCTTCCCGATCGCCGCGGCGCGCGCACTCAACGCCGCGATCACCGAGTCGAACGCGTCATGGCTGCGCCGGCACAGCCCCTCGAACGCTCCTAGTGCCTCGTCTTTGAACGTTGATCGTGTAATCCGTCGGTTCTGAGGACTCGTCCGGCAGGCTGTCTCTCATCGTTCACGGTGGGAGGTGGTG
>NZ_JBFAQO010000010.1:0-165485 GCF_040678715.1 Micromonospora sp. NPDC049301
GTCGTGGTCGTTGCGGTCGCCGAGGTGGCCCAGGTTCTCCAGCTTCGACTCCTGCAGGCTCGTCGCGATCGAGATGACCGCGGCCCGCTTCGGCAGGCCGGCCTTCTTCGTGGCGGCGATGATCGCCTTGACGTTGGCGGTCTGCTCGTCGTTGAGGTCGATGTGCGACTGCGCACCCTGCGCCTTGGTCACCGCGACGGCGGCGGGCTTGCCCTCAACCGGGGCGGCGTGGGCGGCGATCGGACCGGCGAACACACCACCGGCGAACGCCAGACCAGCAACAGACAGCACGCTCTTACGAAGGATCGTGTTCATCGGGGGCTCCTTCAGGGGGTAGACACCCACCGGGCCGTTCGGGGGAACGGCACGCAGGGTGCAAGCACCTCGTCCGGCGCTCTCACAACGGGGGAAAGTCTTCGGGGGTCGGCGGCCATCCAAGCGCGGGGCTTGTGGCGCCGGGGGTCCGGCGACCTACGGGCGGGGGCCTCGTAGCGCCGGGTCCCTGTGTAACGACCGCTAGGCCGAGGTCATTCCGGGTTCGGCTCATCCATTGCCACCCTCGTGGAGGGTGCTGGTGCGGTCGTTCGGGGGGTCTGTAACGACCGCGGCCTGGCCGGCATTCCATCCCGGGCGGGCCCGGGGGTGGTGGGCCGTGGTCCTGCGATCGTCAGGGTATGTAACGACCCCCGGCCCGCCCCGATTCCACCCCACGAGTGCAGCCGGCCACACACCAGAGACCCCAATACCGGACATCCGGTGCCAGAACACCGGGTCTACGGGCGTCAGACCGGCCGATCAGGGGCTGATCGACTCCGTATCCCTGACATCGGGGGCATCCCCGCCACCGGGACCCCGCGACATCGCCGACACCGGAGTCGACCAGCCCGGGCGGGGCGGGGCGAGGTTGATGGTGAGCGCCATACCTCACAGGCATATCTATGACTCACAGGTATATCGCCAACAACAACAACCGCCGCCACAGCGGGTGTGGCAGCGCAGGGGCCAGGGACGGATGACGGTCGCCCGCCGGATGGAGCTCGTAGGACGACCGGGCGCAGGGATCGGGACGGACATTCGGGACAGCGCGGGCACCGAGCACGGACAACTCGGGACGGGACGTCCCGCCGGGCCCGCCGAGCCCTGCCCGTAGATCACGTCGGGCGGTACCCCGACCGAGGGTGGGCTTGCCGGACGCAGCGCACGGATCACGACGGACGGCGACCCCGACGGGGTGGGGCCCGCCGTGCCCGGCGCAGGGATCAAGCCTGACCGCCCGGAGCCGGGCACGGCGGGCCCCACCCCGCACGAGCCCGGCACAAACCGAGCCCGTCCCATACCGACCCCGGCACAAAACCCGAGCCCGGCCAAAACCGATCCCGGTTCGAAATCGAACCCGACACAACCCGAACCCCGGCACAAACCCCGAACCCGACACACAGAACGAAGCCGCACCGACAGGCTGCCCCCGGGACAGCCCGCCGCCGATCCGGAGCACGGGACCAGGCCCTAGGGTGGTCAGCGTGGCAACCCTTCTGCTTCTGCGACACGGCCGGACCACCGCGAACGCGGACGGTGGGCTGGCCGGCCGGCAGCCCGTCGAACTGGACGAGACGGGCCGGGCCCAGGCGACCGCGGTGGGCGAGCGGTTGCGGCAGGTGCCGCTCGCGGCGGTGGTGACGAGTCCGCTGATCCGCTGCCGGCAGACCCTGGAGCTGGCGCTTCCGCAGGCCACTCCGGTGGTCGAGGAGGGGCTGATCGAGTGCGACTACGGCAGCTGGGAGGGGCAGCCGCTGAAGAAGCTCGCCAAAGAGCCGCTCTGGCCGGTGGTCCAGCAGCACCCGAGCGCCGCGGTCTTCCCGGACGGGGAGGCGATGGCCGCGATGGCGGCGCGCGCGGTGGCGGCGGTGCGTTCGTGGGACGCCCGGGTGAGCGCCGAGCACGGGCCTGAGGCGGTCTGGCTGGCGTGCAGCCACGGTGATGTGATCAAGGCCATCGTGGCGGACGCGCTCGGCGTACACCTGGATCTTTTTCAGCGGCTCGTGGCCGACCCGGCGTCGGTGACGGCGATCCGGTTCACGCCGCTGCGGCCGTTCCTGGTCCGGCTCAACGACACCGGCGGTGATCTCGCCGCCCTAGTGCCGCCGCCGCGTAAGCGGCGCCGGCGGGCGACCCGCGCGGGTGACTCGGACGCGGCCGTCGGCGGTGGGGCGGGGGCGTCACGATGACCGCCGCGACGCCTCCGCCCGCTGACCGCGTCGACGCTCGCCGGCTGACGACGGCGTCGGCGGGCGGCCGAGGGGCCGCCACGCCCGGGCGCAGGCGCCGGTACGCCGGGCGCGCCGCCACCGGGGCGATTCGGGTCGGTGGGGTGCGCGATGGCACGGTGGGCCGGATAGGGTCGTGGGTATGACCCACCAGGTGCACGCCTTCGAACCGCCGGAGCGGTTCGTCGCCGGGACCGTCGGCCCGCCGGGGGAGCGCACGTTCTTCCTGCAGGCTCGCGGCGGCGGCCGGCTGGTCAGCGTCGCGCTGGAGAAGGTCCAGGTGTCCCTGCTCGCCGAGAAGCTTGAGGAGCTGCTCACCGAGGCGCAGCGCCGCTTCGGCGTGGACCTGCCCGAGGCCCCGGCGTCGGTGGGCGACAACGAGCCGCTGGACACTCCGGTCGACGAGGAGTTCCGGGTCGGGACCCTCGGGCTGGCCTTCGACGTGGACACCGCGACCGTGGTGATCGAGGCGATCGCCGCCGGCGAGGTCGAAGTCGAGGTCGAGCTGGGCGACGAGGACGACGAGGACGAGGACGACGACGAGGACGACGAGCCGGACGAGGACCTGGACCGGCTCCGGGTCCGGCTCACCCCGCAGGCGACCCGCCAGTTCATCGAGCGGGCCCGGCGCGTGGTGAACGCGGGCCGGCCGCCGTGCCCGCTGTGCGGCCAGCCGTTGGACCCCGCCGGGCACCTCTGCCCGCGGCACAACGGTTACCACCGGTGACGTCGTCCGGCCTCCAGCCTCGCCAGGACGGCGACGCCGCGCTGCGGCTGTTGCGTGACGGCGCACTCGACCTGGAGGGGCGGCTGGTCGACGCGTCGAACACCACCCTGCGCGGCATTCTGACGCTGGACGACCTCTCGGCCCGCTGCGTCTACAAGCCGGTCCGGGGTGAGCGCCCCCTCTGGGACTTCCCGGACGGCACCCTTGCGGGCCGGGAGGTGTCGGCGTACCTGGTGTCCCGGGCCACCGGTTGGGATCTGGTGCCGCCCACGGTGCTGCGGGACGGCCCGTTCGGCCCGGGCTCCTGCCAGCTCTGGATCGACGAGCCGGAGGACGCCGAGCCACTGGTGGGGTTCGTGCCCGCCGAGGAGCTGCCGCCGCGCTGGTTCCCGATCGCCGCGGCGCGTGACGACGACGGTGCCGCGTACGCGCTGGCACACGCCGACGACCCGCGGCTGGCCCGGCTCGCGGTGCTCGACGCGGTGATCAACAACGCGGACCGTAAGGGCGGCCACGTGCTGGTCGGTGACGACGACCGGATCTACGGCGTGGACCACGGGGTGAGCTTCCACGTCGAGGACAAGCTGCGTACGGTGCTCTGGGGCTGGGCGGGGAAGCAACTGCCGCCGGACGCCGTGGAGATGCTCGACGGGCTCGCCGGCCAGGTCGCCGGGCCGCTCGGCGCGGAGCTGGCCGACCACCTGACCATCAGCGAGATCGCCGAGCTGGCCGCCCGCATCGACCGGCTGCGGCAGACCGGCCGGTTCCCGCAGCCGTCCGAGGACTGGCCGGCGGTGCCCTGGCCGCCCATGTGATCCGCTGTCATCTTGATCACCCGTGGGGCGGCCCGGGCCGGCTGTGGGGCTGGCTAGGCTGAGGCCATGGAGTCTTGGGCGGGACACGAGGTGCCACGGCTGCCGGGCAGGGGCGAGCCGTTGGCGTTGTACGACTCGGCGCGGCAGGGCGTCCACCCGAGTGAGCCGGTCGACGCGGGAAGCATGTACGTCTGCGGCATCACCCCGTACGACGCCACCCACCTCGGCCACGCCGCCACCATGATCACCTTCGACCTGGTGCAGCGGATGTGGCGCGACGCCGGCCGTCCGGTGCGCTACGTGCAGAACGTCACCGACATCGACGACCCGCTGCTGGAGCGGGCCGCCCGCGACGGTGAGGACTGGGTGGTCCTGGCGATGCGCGAGACGGCGCTGTTCCGCGAGGACATGGAGGCGCTGCGGATCATCCCGCCGGAGCACTACGTGGGCGCCGTCGAGTCGATCCCGGACATCGCCGACAAGGTCGAGGTGCTGCTCAAGGACGGGGCCGCGTACCGGCTCGACGACGGCACCGGCGACGTCTACTTCGACGTCTCCGCCTCGCCGCGGTTCGGCTACGAGTCGAACCTGACCCGCGAGCAGATGCTGGAGATCTTCCCGGAGCGCGGTGGGGACCCGGACCGCGCCGGCAAGCGCGACCCACTGGACCCGCTGCTGTGGCGCGGCGCCCGCGAGGGTGAGCCGTCCTGGCCGGGCGGAGAGTTGGGTGAGGGCCGCCCGGGTTGGCACATCGAGTGCGCGGTGATCGCGCTGAACCTGCTCGGTGACCGGATCGACGTGCAGGGCGGCGGCAACGACCTGCTGTTCCCGCACCACGAGGCGTCCGCCGCGCACGCCGAGCGGCTGACCGGCCAGGCGCCGTTCGCGCAGCACTACGTGCACGCCGGGATGATCGGCCTGGACGGCGAGAAGATGTCCAAGTCCCGCGGCAACCTGGTCTTCGTCTCGCGGCTGCGCGCTGACAAGGTCGACCCGATGGCGATCCGGCTGGCGCTCCTGTCCGGGCACTACCGCAGCGACCGCACCTGGACCGACGAGCTGCTGGATGCCGCGCAGGAGCGGCTGGGCCGCTGGCGGCGGGCCGCCGCCGCGCCCGCCGGGCCGTCCGGGGCCGAGCTGCTGGCCGGGGTACGCGAGCGCCTCGCCGACGACCTCGACACACCCGGCGCCCTGGCGGTGGCCGACCGCTGGGCCGACGCAACCCTGTCGGGCACCACTGACGACGCCGACGCGCCTGCCCTCTTCACGAAAACGGTAGACGCCCTCCTAGGCATCCGCCTCTAACCCCACCGGGCTCCCCGGCCCCTGGCCCCCGCCCCGACGCTGTTGATCATGAAGTTATTGTGTCGACACGCCGCGATAGGTGGCAATAACTCCATGATCAACGGGCGGGCCGGTCCGGGGCTGGGCGGGCCGGGCGGTCTGGGCGGTCCGGCGGGTCAGCCCAGGACCAGGCCGGGGTCGGGTTCCGGGTCCGGGGTCGGGGCGGGGATCTTGTACTCCTCGGTGAGGGTCGTCATCGGGCCGGGCCAGGTGGCCTGGGCGACCTCGATCGGCTTGCGGTGGCTGTCGTACGCGACGTGCAGCAGGTGCAGCACCGGGGTGTCCGGCCGGATCTGGAGGGTCTCCGCCTCCTCCCGGCTGGGCTGGCGGGCGCTGATCGTGTCAGTGGCCGAGACGTACCGCCGCCCGGTGGCCTCCTCCGCCTCCTGGTAGAGCGGCCGGCCGAACGCCTCGGCGCGCTCCAGGGAGGTGCCGGCGGTGTCGGCGGGCAGGAACCAGGAGGCGCCGACCTCGACGGGGGAGTCGTCGGTGCGTACCAGGTGCCGGCGGCAGAGCAGGTCGGTGCCGTCGGGCACCCCGAACGCGTCGGCGACCTCGGCCGGGGCGGGAGCATGGCCGACCGAGACGAGCTGCTGGCGGTACCGGGCGGCCAGGTCGGTGTGGTAGCCGCGGAAGCCGCCGTACCGGCCGCGGGAGAGCCGGTTGAGCCGGCGGCGGGTGCCCCGGACGTACGTACCGGAACCGGGCTTGGTGATCAGGATGCCTTCGACCCGCAGCTGGTCGACGGCGCGTTGCACGGTCTGCTTGGCAACGCCGAACATCTCGGCGATGGCCGGGATGGACGGCAGACGCTCGCCCGGCGCCCAGTCGCCGCGGCGGACCTGGGCCTTGAGCTGCGCCGCGATCTGCCGGTGCGGGAACTCGGCGGCCCCGGGATTGATCTGCATACCCGCCTCCTTGATCACAGCTAGGTTCCTAGGATGCCGTAGAGGGTGTGACGGCGCCACCCCGGACACGCGAAAACGGGCCCCGAACCACGAAGGTCCGGGGCCCGCCGTAGAACGGGGGAGAGGCGCTACCAGGAGCCGGCGGTGGGGCCAGCCGAACCGCCCCGGCGCCGCAGGTACTTCTCGAACTCCTGAGCGATCTCGTCACCGGTCAACGGGGTGATCCCCTCGTCGCCGACCCGCTCCTCCAGCTCGCGGACGTACTCGCCGAGCTCGGCGTCCTGCTCGGCGGCGCTGCGCACGCGCTGCTCCCACTCGGCGGACTCCTCGGCCAGGTCGGCCATCGGGACCGGCAGGTCGACGATCTCCTCGACCCGGTGCAGCAGGGCCAGGGTGGCCTTGGGGCAGGGCGGGTTGTTGGCGTAGTGCGGCACGTGCACCCAGAACGAGACGGCGTCCACCTCGGCGCGGGTGCACGCGTCGTGCAGCACTCCGACGATGCCGGTCGGCCCGTCGTAGCGGGTGGGGGTGAGCTGGTAGCGCTCGGCGGCCTGCGCGTCGGAGGCGCTGCCGCTGATCGGCAGCGGCCGGGTGTACGGCACGTCGGCGAGCAACGCGCCCAGGAGCACCACCCGCTCCACCTCGAGGCTGTGGCAGATCTCCAGCACCTGCTCGCAGAACGTCCGCCAGCGCATGCTCGGCTCGATGCCCCGGATCAGCACCACGTCCCGCTCGGTGCCCTCCGGGCTGGCCACCATGAACCGCGTCGTCGGCCACTCCACCCGACGGGTCTCTCCGTCGGCCATGGTGATGGTCGGTCGGCTGACCTGGAAGTCGTAGAAGTCCTCCGGGTCCAGCTCGGTGACCTGCCGGGCGTTCCAGACCTGCTCCAGGTGCTCGACCGCGGCGGTGGACGCGTCGGCGGCGTCGTTCCAGCCCTCGAACGCGGCGATGGCCACCGGGGACCGCAGCACCGGCAGTCCGTCGAACTCGGTCACGCCGTCACCCCACCCTGCTCGTCGCGGCCGACGCCGGGGCCGTGCCCGGTCGTCGGGCCGTGGGGCACGGCGGCGTCCCTGTTGTCCTTCACGTCCGTCAGCCTACGTCCCGGGCGGGGGCGCGGCCCGTCGGCCGCGCCGGTCGGCCGGACCGACGACCGGGCATACGGCGACGAACCGGACGACGTGATCCCGCTGACACAATATGGGATCGGGCGCGGACGGCGGTGGGGCGCGCTGGGCGCCGCACTAACCTGAACGGGTGCGGACTTCGTTGATGGATGTGCTGGCCGATCGGATCCTCATCGCCGACGGGGCGATGGGCACGATGCTGCAGGCCGCGGACCTCACGCTCGACGACTTCGACGGGCTGGAGGGCTGCAACGAGATCCTCAACGTCACCCGGCCGGACGTGGTGCGCGGGGTGCACGACGCGTACCTGGCCGCCGGCGCGGACTGCGTGGAGACCAACACGTTCGGCGCCAACCTGGCCAACCTCGGCGAGTACGACATCCCGCACCGCATTCGGGAGTTGTCCGAGGCGGGTGCCCGGATCGCCCGGGAGGCCGCCGACGCGGCCAGCACCACGGAGCGGCCCCGGTTCGTCCTCGGCTCGATCGGGCCGGGCACCAAGCTGCCCACCCTCGGGCACGCCGATTACGCCACGCTGCGCGACGCGTACCAGGAGAACGCCGCCGGGCTGATCGCCGGCGGTGCCGACGCGCTGATCATCGAGACCTGCCAGGACCTGCTCCAGGTCAAGGCGGCGGTGGTCGGGTCGAAGCGGGCGATGGCGGAGCTGGGCCAGCCGGTGCCGATCATCTGCCACGTGGCCGTGGAGACCACCGGCACGATGCTGGTGGGCAGCGAGATCGGGGCGGCCCTCGCCGCCATCGAGCCGCTCGGCGTGGACCTGATCGGGCTGAACTGCTCCACCGGCCCGGCGGAGATGAGCGAGCACCTGCGGTACCTGTCGCAGCACTCCCGCATCCCCCTGTCGGTGATGCCGAACGCCGGCCTGCCGGTGCTGACCGCCGACGGTGCGTACTTCCCGCTCACTCCCGTGGAGCTGGCCGACGCCCTGGAGCGGTTCATCACCGAGTACGGCGTGTCGCTGGTCGGCGGCTGTTGCGGCACCACGCCCGAGCACATCCGGGTGCTGGCCGAGCGGCTGCACGGCGTCACCGCCGCGGTCCGGGAGCCGCGGCACGAGGCGGGCGTCTCGTCGGTGTACCACCCGGTGCCGTTCGCCCAGGACGCCTCGGTGCTGATGGTGGGGGAGCGGACCAACGCCAACGGTTCCAAGGCGTTCCGGGAGGCGATGCTGGCCGGGGACTGGCGGGCCTGCGTGGAGATCGCCCGCAGTCAGGCGCGCGACGGCTCGCACCTGCTCGACCTCTGCGTGGACTACGTCGGCCGCGACGGCACCCAGGACATGCGGGAGCTGGCCGGCCGGTTCGCCACCGCGTCGACGCTTCCGATCATGCTGGACTCCACCGAGCCGGCCGTGGTGGAGGCCGGGCTGGAGATGCTCGGCGGCCGGTGCGTGGTCAACTCGGTGAACTTCGAGGACGGCGACGGCCCCGAGTCCCGGTACGCGCGGGTGATGCCGGTCGTGCGGGAGCACGGCGCGGCGGTGGTGGCGCTGCTCATCGACGAGGAGGGGCAGGCGCGTACCCGGGAGTGGAAGGTACGGGTCGCGGCGCGGCTGATCGACGATCTGACCGGCCGCTGGGGGATGGACCGCGCCGACATCCTCATCGACGCGCTGACCTTCCCGATCGCCACCGGGCAGGAGGAGACCCGCCGCGACGGCATCGAGACGATCGAGGCGATCCGGGAGATCTCCAACCGCTACCCGGGGGTCAACTTCACCCTGGGCATCTCGAACATCTCCTTCGGCCTCAACCCGGCGGCCCGGCAGGTGCTCAACTCGGTGTTCCTGCACGAGTGCGTGCAGGCCGGGCTGACCTCGGCCATCGTGCACGCCAGCAAGATCCTGCCGATGTCGAAGATCCCCGCGGAGCAGCGCGAGGTCGCGTTGGACCTGGTCTACGACCGGCGCCACGAGGGGTACGACCCGGTGCAGCGCTTCCTCGAACTCTTCGAGGGGGTCGACGTGACCAGCGCCCGGGCCAGCCGGGCGCAGGAGCTGGCCGCGCTGCCGCTGGACGAGCGGCTCAAGCGGCGGATCATCGACGGTGAGCGCAACGGCCTGGAGGCCGACCTGGACGCCGCCATGGCCGGCGGCCGGTCCCCGCTGTCGATCATCAACGACATCCTGCTGGACGGCATGAAGGTGGTCGGTGAGCTGTTCGGGTCCGGGCAGATGCAGCTGCCGTTCGTGCTCCAGTCCGCCGAGGTGATGAAGACCGCGGTGGCCTACCTGGAGCCGCACATGGAGACCACCGAGGACGGCGGCAAGGGCCGGATCGTGCTGGCGACGGTCCGCGGCGACGTGCACGACATCGGCAAGAACCTGGTCGACATCATCCTGTCCAACAACGGCTACGAGGTGGTGAACATCGGCATCAAGCAGCCGATCAGCGCCATCCTCGACGCCGCCGAGCAGCACCGCGCCGACGCCATCGGCATGTCCGGGCTGCTCGTGAAGAGCACCGTGATCATGAAGGAGAACCTGGCCGAGATGGCCACCCGCGGGGTCGCCGAGCGGTGGCCCGTGCTACTGGGTGGGGCGGCGCTCACCCGGGCGTACGTCGAGGACGACCTGCGGTCGACGTTCCCCGGGCAGGTGCACTACGCGCGGGACGCGTTCGAGGGGCTGTCCCTGATGGACAAGGTGATGACCGCCAAGCGCGGCGGCGCGCCGGTGATCGACCCGGAGCGGGAGGCGGCCCTGGCGGCCCGGCGGGCCCGCCGGGAACGGCAACGGTCCATGGTCAGCGAGTCGCTGCCGGAGCTGCACGACTCATCGGTCCGCTCCGATGTGGCCGCCGACGTGGCGGTACCCACCCCGCCGTTCCTCGGCACCCGGGTGGTCAAGGGTGTGCCGATGGCCGACTACGCGGCGCTGCTCGACGAGCGGGCCACCTTCCGCGGGCAGTGGGGGTTGAACGGCGCCCGGGGCGGCAGCGGGCCGTCCTATGAGGAGCTTGTCGAGACCGAGGGTCGGCCGCGGCTGCGCTACTGGCTGGACCGGCTGATCGCCGACCAGGTGCTGGAGGCGGCCGTCGTGTACGGCTACTTCCCCGCGTACTCCGAGGGCAACGACCTGGTGGTGCTCGACGAGAACGGCCACGCCGAGCGGGCCCGGTTCTCCTTCCCCCGGCAGCGGCAGGAACGGCGGCTCTGCCTCGCGGACTTCTTCCGGCCCAAGGGCGACCAGCTCGACGTGGTCGCGTTGCAGCTGGTCACCGTCGGCCAGCCGGTCAGCGAGTACGCGGCGAAGCTCTTCGCCCGCAACGAGTACCGCGACTACCTGGAGGTCCACGGCCTCTCGGTGCAGCTCACCGAGGCCCTCGCCGAGTACTGGCACCGGCGCATCCGCGCCGAACTGACCCTGCCCGACGGCCGCACCCTCGCCGACGACGACCCGGCGGACCTGGCGGGCCTGCTGCGCAACGACTACCGGGGCTGCCGGTACGCGTTCGGCTACCCGGCCTGCCCCGACCTGGAGGACCGGGCGAAGATCGTGCAGCTGCTCGGGTCGGAGCGGATCGGTGTGGAGCTGTCCGAGGAGTTCCAGCTGATGCCGGAGCAGGCCACCGACGCCATCGTGGTCCACCACCCGGAGGCCAGCTACTTCAACGCCAAGTGACGCCCGCAGGTGCCCTGACCTGCGGGCGAGCACTCTTGCCGTCGTCGGCGGCGTAGTTCACTGATCGTACGATCACTGGCCAGACGGTGCGATGGACGCCGTTGTCATCACCCACGAGCACCCCGATCACTGGCCCGGCAATGACCGTGCCGCGTCAGTGGCAGCCGCAGAGATCGAGTTCGACGGCGTCGTGCTGGCGGCCGATGAGGGCCTCACCGTCACACTCGGGACACCACCCTGCCCGCGTCTCAGCTCCGTCGGGCGTCCTTGACGAACACGACCCCGTCCGTGTTGACCAGGTGCGCCGGGTCCAGCGGGGCGTAGCCGTACCAGGGGGACACGCGGGGGGCGGGCGTCGCGTCGGTGAGCGCGGCGGTCAGCCGGCGGGAATCGACCAGGCACTGCTGCTGCGGGAGCGCGTACAGCAGCCCCTCGACGGTGTCCGATGCAGGAACGTCCACTCCCTGGTGGGGGATGGTGCCGAGGGCCGTGGCCAGGACGGCGTACCCCTCGCCCAGGTGGGCGCTGACGAGCGCGCCGGCGCTCCACCACTGCACCGGCTGGCCGCCCATCCGCATCGTGCTCTTGTCCCGCTGGAGGTGGCCGTTGTGGGCGTTCACGAGCGTCGGGCCGCGTTCGGCGAGGGCGAGCAGGTTGGCGGCCATCATGGAGTCGCGCACGCCGAGCAGCCGCGCCATGCGGCCCGGTGAGGTGTCGGCCATCCAGCAGTGGTAGCGCAGCAGCCCGGTGGCGGTACGCCCGTACAGGCGTGCCCGGTCCCACTCGTCCGGTGTGGACGCCGCGATCAGGCGTGGCGTCTGCTCGTCGAGCAGGGCCACCAGGTCGTCGGCGAGCAGCCGCAGGTGGTTGGCGTCGGGCGTCTGACCCACGGACTGGGACGGGTCCATCATCGCGGCGGGGTTGGTCCACCGGTCGTCGGCGCCGAGCAGGCGGTCGAGCGTCTCGGCGGCGCAGGGGAGCAGGTCGGCGTCGACCCGGGCGGTGAGGTAGGCGTGGAGTGCGGTGAGGGACTGCCGGGGGCTCGCGGCCGCGGTGATCTCCAACGGGCCGTCGAACCCGGCGAAGCGCAGCCGCTCGGACGCGGGCCGGTCAGCGTTGTACGCGCGCATCCAGCGCACCAGCTCGCGGTTGCCCGCGAACGCGCCCCACTCGTGGCTGAAGCCGCGCTCCATGACCTCGTCGAGGACGCCGGTGCCTGAGGTGACGTGGTCGTCCACGATCAGACCCAGCACGCAGTCGCTCTCGATCGCGATCGTCCGGTAGCCCTCCTGCTCGACGAGTTGCCGGAAGAGATCGTTTCGCAGCTCGAGCAGAGTCTCCTCGCCGTGGGTGGGCTCGCCCAGGGCGAGCAGCCGCGGCCTGCCCGGGAGCAACCCCATGACGCTGACAGCGTCGACGACATGGACGGCCTCGGTGATTCCAACAGTCATTCCATCAACCGTATCGTTGAACCACCGGTAGAGGCTTTTCGCCGACCTCGGCAGTACGGAGGCCGCTCAACCTTCAAAGCAGCTGCCTCCTCAGACCAATTGACCTGGCGCGAGCGATCAGCGTCGGGAGGTTCCCGAAGAGATGCCGCAGTGGATGTCGAGAACGGCCTGGCTGCTCCGTCTCAGGGACGGAGGGGGCCACCGTGGCCGTACCACACAAGGAGACCCAGCATGACGATCCAGCGGATGGACAACGTCCTCATCGTTGTCGACGACCTCGACGCCACCATCTCGTTCTTCGTCGAAATGGGCATGGAGCTGGAGGGCAGGGCGCCGATCGAGGGACGTTGGGTGGAGCGTGTCATCGGTATCGACGAAGTCCGACAGGAGGTGGCGATGCTGCGGACCCCGGACGGCCACGGTCGAATCGAGTTGGCGATGTTCCACCGGCCGACGGCGATCAGCGCCGAGCCCAAGGACGCACCGGCGAACACGCTGGGCATTCGCCGCATCATGTTCGCCGTGGACGACATCGAGGACGTCGTTGCCCGTCTGCGCACGCACGGTGCCGAGCTTGTCGGGGAGCTGGCGCAGTACGAGGACAGCTATCGGCTCTGCTACGTCCGCGGCCCCGAGGGCATCATCGTCGGACTGGCCCAACAGCTCAGCTGAGGGGCCGGCGACTCGTGCTACGTGTCCGCTGTGTCGGCGAAGGTTTCGCGCAGCGCCGGGTCCAGTGATCGGCCGGTCGTCGGCTCGATGAACAGGTCGGCGAGCAGGAGGTCGGCGAGATAAGCCGGGTTGATGCCCGACTCCTTGCGGCCCAGGGCCTGCACCGCGCCGCCGAGTCGTAAGGAGGCCTTCACCGCGCCGGCCGGCAGGAGCTTGACCCGGCGACGACGGCCGACCGCCTCGGCGATCCGCGCGAGCATGTCGTTCCAGGTGAGGTTCTCGTCAGCGACCGGAATGTCGTCACCGCGGGCCTGTTCGAGAGCATCCACCGCGACCTGGGCCACGCTGCGCGCCGAGGCTGCGGCGGTCCCGCCGGCCGGGACTGCCAGGGGTGTACGCGACCGGGCCCAACGCTCCAGCGGGCCGGACCAGTTCGGTAGCCGGTCGCCGGCCCGCCCGAAGACGAACGGCAACTCGAGCACCGCAACCGGCAGATCCGGGCCGGCCGCCGCCCGCCCCTCCCGGGCCTGCTCCACCCGGCATCGGATGTACGTGTGGCGGGCCGCGAGTCGCCACTGCGGACAAAGCCGGTCGAAATAGGTGTAATACGAGCCCATGACGACACCGCGCGTGAGACCTTCCAGCCGGGCGGCGGTGAACAGGCGCACCACCGGCTCGACGTTGTCCCGGCGAAACGTCGGATAGATCGGCTTGCGCAGCGGTCGCTGCTCGTCCGTGCGGGTCGCGTACACGACGCCGTCGTGACCGGCGAGCAGCGACCGCAGATCGTCGACCGACCCGGACCCGACATCGATCAAATGATCGACACCCGGGTGGGCGGTACGCGCCACCGTCGTCGCGGCATGACCTCGCTCGCGCAGCACGTCCACGACGTGGGCGCCGATGAGACCACTTCCACCCACCACGAGAATCCGCACCCTGAATCGTCCACTCTGGAGCCTGTCGCTTGTCAAGTCACGACTCGGGGTCGTGATGCCTCCGATCCAGGACTGGCCCCAGTTGTTCGGCCAACTCGAAGCCCGGGGTGCCGGCGGAATCCTGAGCATCCGCGCGAGCGGCGCCCCGCCGGAGCAGTCAGCTCGCCTTGCCCTTTCGTTCCTTTTGGCGTGCTCGCCCGACCTGTCCCGTCTGCCGGGTGGCCGTCCGTTCCTCGGTCGAGGAACGCTGGACAGAGCCAACGGCGGCGGCATCGGGCATCGGCTCGGGACAGTCCGAGGAGGCACCCCCATGACCATCACCCCCACCACCCCACTGCCCGCGAAGGCCGACGCCCGTAACCGGGCCGCCCGTACCTTCGTGCAGGGTCTCATCACCGACCTGCTGATCGCCGTACTGCCGGTCCTCTACGAGGCGGTGTCCGGCTGGGACGGCGCGTTCACCCGGGAGTACTGGACGGTCGTCGGCATCTCCGTGCTGAAGACGATCGGGATCGCTGCCATCTCCTACGTCATGCGCCTGCAGCGCACCCCGCCCGGCAACCCGGCCACCTAGGCGACGTGGTCCGGGGTGAGGGCCCGCCAGTTCAGGCGGTCCCGGTGCAGCCGACTCATGGCGAGCCAGCCGAGCGAGAACGGTAGGGCGCCCAGGGCGAGGACTCCCAGGACGTCAGCCCCGGCCACGTCGAAGACGGCTCCCACGTCGCCGAACAACTGGGCGACGGTCTGGAAGGCCAGGTGGAAGCCGATGCCCGCCCAGATGTCACCGGTCGCGACGCGGAAGCCACCGAGGAGGAGCGCGAAGACGAAGAAGAGGAGGAGTCGGTCGGCGGAGGTGGCGGCGCCGACGAGGAACCCGAACAGGGTGAACAGCACGGCCTGCCCGATGACCGCCTGCCAGGCCGGCAACCGCGTGGCGAGGTTGCGGTGCAGGTAGCCGCGGAAGACGAGTTCCTCCGGCAGCGCCTCGTACAGGAAGACGAGCACGACCAGCAGCGCCGCCACGCGCAGGGCGTCCGCCGGGGAGGTGCGGACACTGACCTCGACCCAGCCGAAGCCGAGGCACAGCGCGAATCCCAGGGCGGCGGGGACGAGCCAGCAGGCCATGCCCAGCAACAGGTGCCGCCAGCCGGTGCGCAGGGAGGGCAGACCGAGGCCGGTCCAGGGCCGCCGGTCCAGCAGGCGGCGAGCGACAACCACCAGGGGTACGACGAGCAGCGTCGTCAGGACGGCCCGGGCGACGTGGGTCGGGCGGTCGTAGTCACGGCCGAGCAGAGGACCCTGGTAGAGGAACAGCCACACCAGCACGGTGCCGGCGAAGACGATGAGGATCCGCCAGTGCAGGGCGAGGCGAGCGTCGCGGGATGACCGGGGATCGCGAGGTCGACCGCTCACCACGCGTACGGTAGCCACCGAGGTCAAGGACGGACCGTCACCGACCGAGGACCAGGTAGGCGAGGCCGAGGATTCCGCGGTAGGCGGTGACGTACTGGCGCAGCCGGTCGTCGAGTTCCGCGCGGACCTCCGCCGCGCGGGGATCCTCCGGGTACGTCAGCAGCCACTCCTGGCGGCCCGCGAGCCAGGTCGACTCGAAGTCGTCCCACTCCCGCTGGTCGGCGGTGCTCAGGTGCAGGACCCGCCAGCCCCGCTCGCGTGCCGCCTCGATGAGGCCCGGCAGGTCGGTCACCTCGGTCCCGAAGATCCGCTCGGCCTCGACGCTGGGGGGACGCTCCCAGAACCCCTCGCCGAAGAGCAGCCGTCCACCGGGCCGGACCACGGCGGCGAGCGCGTCGAGGGCGGCGCCCGTGCCGCCGAAGGCGTGCGCCGAGCCGAGGCACAGAACCCGGTCCGCCGGCTCGTGCCAGGCCGCCGCTTCCCCCATCACGAACGCGACGTGCCGGTTCAGTGACCGGTCCGCGGCCAGCCTGCGCCCCCGGGCCAGTGCCGCGTCGTCGGTGTCGACGCCGACGCCCCTCGTCGCGACCGGGCCGGCGACACCGCCCGCGGCGACCGCCCGCAGCAGCAACTCGCCCCAGCCACAGCCGAGGTCGAGCACGCGCGAGCCGGGGCGCACGTCGAGGCGCCGCAGCAGCAGCGACGCGTGCTCCTCGGACAACGGGGTGTTCCACCGCATCCGGGCGTAGCGGCTGGTGGCGAGGTGGTCGGTTGCCTGCATCCGTTGAGGGTGTCAAGCCGTGATCGACGGCGTGCGCCCGGGCCGCCCCCGGCGCGCCGGAAGCCGTGACCGGTCGGCGGGCCGTACGGCAGGATCGGTGGGGTGGACACGGGCGAGCCGGGGCAATTCCGGCGGCCGACCCCGCAGGAGGTGGCGGCGGCGGCCGGGCGGGGTCTCGTGGACGTGATCGGCCCCGGCCTGCGGGTGCTGTTCTGTGGCTTCAACCCCGGCCTCTACTCCGCGGCGGTGGGAGAGCACTTCGCCCGGCGCGGCAGCCGCTTCTGGCCGGCCCTGCACCGCTCCGGCTTCACCGACCGTGAGCTGCACCCGTGGGAACGCGGCGAGCTGCTGCGGCAGGGTCTGGGGATCACCAGCCTGAGCAACCGGGCCACCGCCCGCGCCGACGAGCTGACGTCGGCGGAGCTGGTGGCCGGGGTGGCGGCGTTGGCGGTGAAGGCCGAGCGGTACCGGCCGCGGTGGGTGGCCATCCTCGGGGTGACCGCGTACCGGATCGCCTTTGTCCGGCCCGGTGCCGGGCTGGGTCCGCAGCCGGATCGGCTGGGCCCAGCCCGGGTGTGGGTGCTGCCGAACCCCAGTGGTCTGAACGCGCATTTCCCGCTGCCGGCGTTGACCGCCGAGTTCGCGGCGCTGCGGCAGGAGACGTAGACCTCGTCACGGTTTCGTGAGGATGACGAGCTGCTGGGTCGCCCGGGTCATCGCGACGTAGCGGTCGACCGCTCCTTCGATGCCGGTGCCGAACGCCTCCGGCTCGACGAGGACGACCAGGTCGAACTCCAGCCCCTTCGCCAGCTCCGGGGTCAGCGACCGGACGCGGGACGTCGCCTCGAAGCTGGGATCGCCGATGACGCAGGCGACCCCGTCGGCGTGCGCCGCGAGCCAGGTGTCCAGGATCGACGTCAGATCAGCAGCGGATCCGTGTACGACCGGGACGTCGCTGCTGCGGATGGAGGTCGGCACGTTGGCGTCCGGGAGCACGGCCCGGATGACCGGCTCGGCCTGCGCCATGACCTCCCTCGGCGTCCGGTAGTTGATGCTCAGGGAGGCCAGGGTGATCCGGTCGAGCCCGATCCGCTCGAGCCGTTCCTGCCACGACTCGGTGAACCCGTGCCGGGCCTGGGCGCGGTCCCCGACGATGGTGAAGCTCCGGGACGGGCAGCGGAGCAGCAACATCTGCCACTCGGCGTCGGTCAGCTCCTGAGCCTCGTCCACGACGATGTGCGCGAACGGCCCGGCGAGCCGGTCCGGCTCGGCGCTGGGCAGTGCCGCCTCGTCGATCAGGGCGTCCTGGAGATCCAGTTGGCGCAGGCTCGACAACACGCCTTCACCGTCGTCATAGGCGTGGGCCTCGATCAGCTCGTCGATGACCGTGGCCCTGCGCTCCCGTTCGACGGCGACGGTGGCGTCCTGCCGACGCTTGCGCCCGGACGCCTCCCGATCGCCGAGCCGCTGCCGTGCCGCGTCCAGGAGCGGCAGGTCGGACAGCGTCCAGGCCTGGGCGTCGGCGCGCTGCAACCATCGGACCTCGTCCGCGCTGAGCCAGGGCGCACACCTGCGCAGGTAGGCGGGGACCGACCACAGGTCTCCGACGAGGTCGGTCGCGTCGAGCAGCGGCCAGGCGCGGTTGAAGGTGGTGAGCAGTTCCCGGTTGCGCAGCAGCGAGCGGCGGACCAGGTCGTCCGGCTCATCGCCGTCGTACTTCTGCAGCAGGATCGTCAGAAGCTCCTCCCAGACCTCGTCACGCGCCTCGTTGTGCGGTGTGCCCGGTCCCGCCGCCTCGAACGCCTCGGCCCAGTCGTCGGCGCTGAGCCAGATGTCGGCCTCGTCGGTCGCGACCGCCATCGGTGTGGCCGGCGGCTCCTCGTAGAACCGGACGGCCGCCTCGATCGCCGTCACCAGCTCCGCCGACGACTTCAGGCGGGCCACCTCCGGGTCGGTCTCGACGGTCGCCGCGGCGCCCTCGGGCACGAAGTCCCGCAGGGTGCAGGTCTGCACGTCCTCCTCGCCGAGGCCGGGGAGGACGTCGGCGACGTACGCCAGGTAGGGCTCGTGCGGACCGACGAACAGCACGCCGCCCCGTCGGTGACCGAGGCGAGGGTCGGCGTAGCGGAGGTAGGCGGTGCGGTGCAGCGCGACGACCGTCTTCCCCGTACCCGGACCGCCGTCGACGACGAGCGCGCCGCTCGATCCCGCGCGGATGATGGCGTCCTGGTCGGCCTGGATCGTGCCGAGCACGTCCCGCATCCGGGACGACCGGCTGCCGCCCAGGCTGGCGATGAAGGCCGACTGGTCGTCGAGCGCGGCGTGCCCCTCGAACCCGTCCGGGGTGAACACCTCGTCCCAGTAGTCGCTGATCCGGTCGCGGGTCCACCGATACCGGCGCCGGCTCGCCAGACCCATCGGGTTGGCGTGGGTCGCTCCGAAGAACGGCTCAGCCGCGGGCGAGCGCCAGTCGAGCAGCAGGCGGCGGCCCGAACTGTCCGTGAGACCACGTCGTCCGACGTACACCGGCTCGGGGTCGTCCACGCCGACCATGCGTCCGATGCACAGGTCCAGACCGAAACGACGCAGCGCGCGCAGGCGGGCGGTCAGCCGGCGGACCTCCATGTCCCGGTCCACCGCCTGCCGGCCCTTGCCGCCGGGCGCCCGGCGGGCGGCGTCGAGACGGTCGGACAGGTCGGCGAACAACTGCGCGAGGCTCTCCGCCATGGCCGCGAAGTGCCGCTCGTCGCGGGCGATCAACGCCGGGTCGCCCTTGGGGGAGAGGTGCTCGGGAAGGTCGAAAGCGCTGGTGGTCAGAGGGTTCACTCATCGGCTCCGATCGGAGGCCGGGGGGAAACCGTGACTCCGGTTTCCGCAGGTCCTGGCCTCGACCGGCGATTCTGCGGCATGACGGGGGTCTTGCGGCAAGCCCCCCGGTGCGCTATACGTTAAGAGTGGCAGGGAGTGTGTGGCCTCCATTCCCTTGATGGTCCGCTGTCACGGCCGACCTCCTCGATCTCAACCTCCGACCTGCTGGGCGGCCAGTGCCTCGTAGTAGGGCCTCATCGCGGGGTGATACTCGTCGAACTCCGGCCGGGGCGAGCCGTCCCGGGAGGCGACGAGCATGTCCAGGTAGTACTCCCAACCGGCGCCCACCTCGGCGATGCCCTGCACGCTGGTGAGGTGCTGGACGAACCGCAGCTCGGTCCTGCCGTCCGCCTCGGACAGCTCCATCTCCAGCAGCCAGCTGCCGTAGCTGTCGATCATCGACACGGCGAGCCGCTTCCGCGGTTCGCAGTCGTCGATGTGGACCTCGCACCAGGGCTGCTGCTCCTCGTACGCCATCTGCACCCGGATGGTCCGGCCCGGCGCGGCGTCGCCCTCCCACGGGCCGAACCAGCGGGCCGTGCGCTCCGGTTCGGTCAGGCTGGCCCACACGTCCGCCGCCGGAGCGCGGAACGTCCGGGTGAGGACCAGATCGTGGCCGGTCGCGGTGCGAAACAGTCGTCCGGCGGGTGTACGGGTCATGCCGTGTGCTCCCTTCGGTGTTCCGCCGGGCCGCCGCTGCGGCGTTCCCGGCGGGTTCGATAGACCTCGGTCTCCAAGGCGTCGAGGTGCCGCTCCCACCGGTCGGCGGCGACGAGCTCGGCGAGCCAGTCGACGAGTTCGGCGAGCGGGCCGGGGTCGAGGCGGTAGATCCGCTTCCGGCCGACCAGGTCGTCGCGGACCAGTCCGCTCTCCCGCAACACCCGCAGGTGCCGGCTGATCGCGGGTCGGCTGATGGCGAACCGCTGGGCGATCTCGCCCGCGGCCAGCGGCTCGTCGCGCAGCATGGTCAGGATGCGCCGGCGTATCGGGTCCGCGATCGCGGTGGCCACCTCGTCCACTCGTGAAGCGTAACCTATGAGTTACGGTTTCCGCGCGAGCGGGAAGCCCCGGGCGGACTTCTCGTCACCACCGGGGCTTCACGACATCCGTCTCCCCGGACGACTGCGTCGATGGTGGGCACATGATCACTTGACCTGGCAGTCTTTACGGCATGGCCGCCCTGCTTCGTTCCCGACTGACCGACTGGACCGTCTCCGTACCCGTGCTCGCCGTGCTGGTGTTGCTCGTGACGTGGGGGCGGGAGCTACCCGGGCCCGTCGTCGTGGTCGTGGCGGCGTTGCTGGGCGGCGCGGTGCTCGCGGCCGTGCACCACGCCGAGGTGGTCGCCCACCGGGTGGGTGAGCCGTACGGCTCGCTGGTGCTCGCCGTCGCGGTCACCGTGATCGAGGTGGCCCTGATCGTCACGCTGATGATCAGCGGGCCGGAGAAGACCCAGTCGCTGGCCCGGGACACCGTCTTCGCCGCCGTCATGATCACCTGTAACGGCATACTCGGCCTGTCCCTGCTGCTCGGTGCGCTGCGCCGACGGGTGGCGGTCTTCAACCCGGAGGGCACCGGCGGGGCACTGGCCACAGTGGTCACCCTGGCCACCCTGAGCCTGGTCATTCCGACCTTCACCACGGCCCGGCCGGGCCCGGAGTTCAGCCCGGCCCAGCTCGCCTTCGCCGCCGTCGCGTCGCTGGCGCTCTACGGGCTGTTCGTGCTGGTGCAGACCGGCCGGCACCGCGACTACTTCCTGCCGGTCGACAGCCAGGGCCGGGTGATCGACGCGGAGGAGCACGCGAAGCCGCCGACGACCCGCGCGGCGCTGGTCAGCCTGGGGCTGCTGCTGGTGGCGCTGGTCGCCGTGGTCGGCGACGCCAAGACCGTCTCCCCGACCATCGAGGCCGGGGTGGCGGCCGCGAACCTGCCGCACGCGTTCGTCGGTGTGATCATCGCGCTGCTGGTGCTGCTGCCGGAGACCCTCGCCGCCGCCCGCGCCGCCCGCCGCGACCGGGTGCAGATCAGCCTGAACCTCGCGCTCGGGTCGGCGATGGCCAGCATCGGCCTGACCATCCCGGCGATCGCGATCGCCTCGATCTGGTTGGAGGGCCCGCTGCTGCTCGGCCTCGGCGGCACCCAGCTCGCGCTGCTCGCGCTCACCGCCGTGACCGCGGTGCTCACCGTGGTGCCGGGCCGGGCCAACGTTCTGCAGGGCGGCGTACACCTGGTGCTGCTGGCCGCCTTCGTCTTCCTGGCCGCCAGCCCCTGACCACCGCCGTCACCCGGCCCCTCCGCCGCCGACCGTCGGTGGCTCGCCCGCCAACCGGTCCGCGCGGGCGTTCAGGTAGCGCTGCTGGGCCAGGTTCGTCGACCGCGCCGCCGCCATCCGGAACGCCTCCCGCGCCGCGACCCGCTCACCGGTCAGCTCCCACAGGTGGGCGCGGGCGGCCGGCAGGCGGGGATCGTCGGCCAGCCGGGCGTCGTCGGCCAGCTCGGCGAGCAGCGCCAGCCCGGCCGGCGCGCCCCGACTCATCGCCACCGCCACCGCGTGGTTGAGCGCCACGACCGGGTTCTCGGAGATGGCCAGCAGCACCTTGTACAGGGCGGTGATCTGCGCCCAGTCGGTGGCCGCCGCGTCGGGCGCCTCGTCGTGCACGGCCGCGATGGCCGCCTGGAGCTGGTACGGCCCGACGACCCCGCGCGGCAGTGCCGCGGTGATCAGGGCGATGCCCTCGGCGATCTGGTCGGCCCGCCACCGGCGGCGGTCCTGCTCGGCCATCGGCACCAACTCGCCGTTCGGGCCGGTCCGGGCCGGGGCGCGGGCATCGGTGAGCAGCATCAGCGCGAGCAGCCCGGTGACCTCGGGATCGTCCGGCAGCAGACGCTGCACCAGGCGGGTCAGCCGGATCGCCTCGGCGGTCAGGTCGCCGCGCAGCAGCCCCGGCCCGGCGGTGCGTGCGTACCCCTCGGTGAAGATCAGGTACAGCACGTGCAGCACGGCGGCGAGCCGGTCGGCGCGCTCCGGGCCGGTGGGCGGCGCGAACCGCAGCCCGCTGTCCCGGATCCGCTGCTTGCCCCGGCTGATCCGCCGGGTCATCGTCGCCTCCGGCACCAGGAACGCCCGCGCCACCTCGGCGGTGCTCAGCCCGCCCACCGCCCGCAACGTGAGCGCGATCTGCGAGGCCGGCGAGAGCGCCGGATGGCAGCAGAGGAACAGCAGGATGAGCGTGTCGTCGGCGTCCGCCGGCGGCCGGTCGGCGGCGGGAGCCTGCCACTGCTCGGGCAGCACCCACCGCGCCACGGTGTCCTCGCGCCGCCTCCGGGCCTGCTCGCCGCGCAGCAGGTCGGTCAGCCGACGGGACGCGACGGTGATCAGCCAGCCCCGGGGATTCTCCGGTACGCCGTCGCGCGGCCAACCGCTCGCCGCGACGATCAACGCCTCCTGGACGGCGTCCTCGGCGCTGTCGAAGTGCCCGTAGCGACGCACCAGCGCGCCGAGGACCTGCGGCGCCAGCGCACGCAGCAGGCCCTCGACGGACGAAGCGGCCTCCGACACCGGTCAGCCGGCCAGGTCCTCGACGCCTTCGAGCACCGGCCGCACGTCCACGTACCCGCCGGGCGCGTCGGGGTCGACCAGGCCGGAGGCGATCTCGGTGGCCCGGTCGAAGCTGGCGCACTCCACGATCGTGTAGCCGGCCAGCACCTCCTGCGTCTCCGGGTACGGGCCGTCGGTGACCACCGGCGCGCCGTCGCGCACCTGCACCCGGCGGGCGTGCACCGGCTCACTGAGCCCCCGGGCGTCGACCAGCTCCCCGGACTCGGCGAGTGCCTGGTGGAACGTCTCCATGTGCTTGTGCATGGCCGCGACCTGCTCGGCCGACATGGCCGGACGGTCGGTCGCCCGGCCGGACAGCACGTCGTAGTCCTGCTGTGAGCCGTAGAGCAGGATCATGTACTTCACGGCGGTCCCTCCTTCTCCGGCGCCACGACGGCGCCGCTCCACCAGAGACGTCGAAGCCAGCCACCCCATCCGGACACGCTAGTCCCACAAACACGACCGATCCGTTGACCATGAAGTTGTCGTCACGACACGCCGCGCCACCGGGCAACAACTTCATGATCACCAGGCGGGGGAGCGGGAGGGTGGAGGGGGTGGCGGGGGGTGGTTAGCGTGGCGGGATGACGACGGTCTGGGTGGTGGTCGGGGTCTTCGTGGTGGTGGCGGGTGGGGCGTTCGCGGTGGTGGCCTGGCGTGATCGGTTGCGCGGGGGCTCCATTGGGGACAGCGCCGCCGGCCGGGCCGGCCGGGCCAGGCAGCAGCGGTACGAGGCCGAGCGGCACGCCGACCAGGGCGACACGTGGCAGCGCGGCAGCGACGGCACGGGCGGCTGACCGGTCACTGCCCGTAGGAGAGCCGCAGCCGGTCGTTGATCAGGTAGTTGAGCCGGTGTCGCAGGTACCCGAGGGTGCTCTCGCTCGGCAGGTCCCCGTCGGTGGTGAGCGTCCAGCGCAGCGCGCAGTCCGAGCCGGGCGACTGGGGAGCCAGGTCGAAGCGGATCCGGTCGAGCGGCCGGTGCGGCCACAGCGACGACCAGATCAGCAGCACCGGCGCGTAGCCCGCCACCACCCGGGGCGGCACCTCGTCGTCGCGCAGCTCCAGCCAGGGCCGGCTGCCGGCCGCGTACGGGTCGCGCAGCGAGCGCCACACGATGTGCGGCGGAGCCGGCTGGCTGCGCCGGCGGCTGCCCAGCACGTGCACCGCGGTCTCCTCCCCGGACGGTGACACCCGCCCGGGCCCATTGTGGCCGCCCAGCGCCGACGCCGTGAACCGAGTTGATCCCTGAACCATCGAGCGGTCCCGCACGTGAATGAGGTGGTGGGCGTGGCGACCGTATCGTCGGGGTACTGCGTGGCTCAGCACCGACGGCAGGGGAGGCACCGTGGGGGCACGACCAGGACGCGACGCCCGGGGTCCACTGGCGGGCCTGCTGATCGCCGCGCTGGCGTCGGCCGCGTGCGCCGTCGGTGGGGTGGCCGAGCCGGAGGGTGACCGTCCGGCGCCGAACCCCTCGGCGGCCTCGCCGGGGCCGAGCACCACCCGCGCCGACAGCACCACCAGCGTCGCCGAGTTCGAGCAGGACGTCGCCGACGCGCAGGCGGTCGCCGAGCGGTACTGGGCGGCCCAGTTCAAGGCGTCCGGGCAGCGTTTCCAGCCCATCCGGCGGATCACCCCGTACCAGCGGGCGGGCGAGGTGTCCTGCGGCGGCCAGGCGCTGCCGCGCAACAACGCGGTCTACTGCTCGCAGGGTGACTTCATCGCGTACGACATCGCCTGGTCGGTGGCGGCGTTCCGCCAGGTCGGTGACGCGTTCGTGTTCTACCTGCTCGGCCATGAGTACGCCCACGGCATCCAGGTGCGGCTCGGCATCAACTACAGCTTCACCATCCAGCAGGAGTTGCAGGCCGACTGCATGGCCGGGGCGTACCTCGGCGACTCGGTGCGCTCCGGCGCCCTGAGCCTGGCCGAGGGTGACCTGGACGAGTTCCGGGAGGGGGTGGCGGCGGTCGGCGACGACCCGGACCAGCCGTGGTTCGCCGAGGGCTCACACGGCACCTCCGAGCAGCGCACCGAGTCGTTCTTCCGCGGCTACGAGCGCTCACTGGGAGCCTGCGACCTGGGCTGAGCGGGTTGCCCGCGTCACCCCGGCGCCCGCCGCCGCCACCCGCGGCGGCCGCCCCTGGCAGGATCGCCGGTGTCGGCCACGACCCTGGAGGATCCGCTGAGCAGCCATCACCCCGCCGCCGTGCTCTTCGACATGGACGGCACGCTGGTCGACAGCGAGAAGCTGTGGGACGTCGCCCTGCAGGAGCTCGCCCGGGAGTACGGCGGGGAGCTCTCCCTCGCCGCCCGCCGGTCGATCATCGGCACCAGCATGGCCGAGTCGATGCGCATCCTGCACGACGACCTGGGCCAGCCCGAACGGGACCCGGAGATCAGCGCGGCGTGGATCAACGGGCGCATCCTGGAGCTGTTCCGTACCGGGCTGCGGTGGCGTCCCGGGGCGTTCGCCCTGCTGCGCGCGGTGCGGACGGCGGGCATCCCCACCGCGCTGGTCACCTCCAGCGGCCGGCCGCTGGTCGAGATCGCCCTGGACACCCTCGGGCGGGACAGCTTCGACGTGGTGGTCTGCGGCGACGAGGTGGTCGCCGCCAAGCCGCACCCGGAGCCGTACCTGACCGCCGCCCGGCTGCTGGGCGTGCCGATCGGCCGCTGCGTGGCGATCGAGGACTCGCCGACCGGGGTGGCCAGCGCGCTCGCCTCCGGCGCCGCGGTGCTGGCCGTACCCGCGGAGGCGCCCCTGCCGGTCACGGCCGGCGTACACCAGTTGGAGAGCCTGACCGGCGCGGACCTGGAGCTGCTCGCCGCGCTGCTGGTCGACCGGGCCGGCGCGACCGGCTGACCGGCGCGGGTCAGGGACGCTCGGCGAAGACCGCCGCCACCACCTGGTAGCCGTCGAACGCCCGGGCGGCGCCCGCGTACGCGGCCAGGTGGATGAACAACTCGACGATCTCCTCCTTGGTCACGCCGGAGTGCAGCACGAGCGGCTGGCCGAGCAGCCGCTCGGCGGTGTCCAGCGCCCGCTGGTGGGCATCCTGATCGGTCACGTCACCCCTTCCGGTCCGCACGGTCATCCTGGCAGCTCGACGTCGGCGCCCGGGGACGTTCGGCCAGGCCGTACGGCACGAGACCCCGGCGCCGCGAGCGGCGCCGGGGTCTCGTGGTGACCGGTCAGTCGTGGGCGATCGCGCCCAGGACGTTGATCCGGGCCGCCCGGACCGCCGGGAGCACCGCGGCGACCACCCCGATGAACGCGGCGAGACCGAGGAAGACCCCCATCTGACCCCAGGGCAGGATCAGGTCGGTGATGCCCTCGTCCTTGAGCGCCTCGACCACCGCGGCGCCGAGGCCGCTACCGACCACGACGCCGAGCAGCGCGCCGAACACGGAGATCACCACGGCCTCCACGGTGATCATGCCCATCGTCTGCCCACGGCGCAGGCCGATCGCCCGCAGCAGACCCAGCTCGCGGGTCCGCTCCAGCACCGACAGCGCCAGGGTGTTGATGATGCCCAGCACGGCGATCACGATGGCCAGCGCCAGCAGGATCTGGATCATCGTGAGCAGGCCGTCGAGCTGACCGGTCTGCTGCTTGATGAACGCGCCGCGATCGGCCACCGACACCTCAGGGCTGTCCGCGAGCAGCGTCTCCACCTGCGGCTGCACGTCCGCGACCCGCGTGCCGGGGGCCAGCTGGATGAAGCCCTGGATCGGCTGCGGGATGGCGAAGTCCTTCGCCGCCGACACCGGCAGCGTCACCGGGTTGGTCAGCTGGGAGGACTCGTAGATGCCGCTGACCGTGTACGTCCGTGCCTCACCGCGGGTCAGCTGCACGTTCACGGTCGAGCCCACCGACCAGCCACGGGAGGTGGCGGTGTCCGAGCTGGCCAGCATCTCGGTCGGCGAGAGCCGGTCGATGTCGCCGGCCGTGGGCTTCGCGCCGAAGATCTGCCGCAGCGACGCGACGTCGCTGCTCGCCGCGACCCAGGTGCTCTCGCCGTCGACCTTGGCCATGTCGCCGTACTCGCCGTCGACCATCTGCACGCCGGGCAGGGCCTTCGCCCGGTCCAGTACGCCCGGGTCGAAGCTCGGCGGCCGTGGGCCGCCCTGCACCCCGGAGATCACCAGCTCGGCCTTGATGGTGTCCTCGGCGAGAGCGCTGATGCTGCCCTTGGCCGAGTCGAGGATCACCGTGACGCCGGTGACCAGCGCGATGCCGACCATCAGCGCGGCAGCGGTGATCGCGGTGCGGCGCGGGTTGCGCCCCGAGTTGAGCCGGCCCAGCTTGCCCGGCACCGACCAGGAGAAGATCGCGCCGAGCAGGCTCACCACCGGCCGGCTGATCAGCGGGGTCAGCAGCGCCACCCCGATGAAGGCGAACAGCACCCCACCGAGGATGGTGGGCAGGGTCTGGCCGTCCGCGTTGCCGCTGAGCCCCAAAAAGAGCAGCACGGCGCCGATGGCGGTCACCAGCGACCCGGCCACGGTGACCTTGGTCAGCGGCCGGTCCGGGGTGGCGACGTCCTGCATCGCCGCGATCGGCGGGATCCGGGACGCCCGCAGCGCCGGCAGCAGCGCCGCCACCACGGTGATGATCAGACCGACGGCGAACGAGCCGATCACCGCCGCCGCCGGCACGCCGATCCCGGCCAGGGTGAGCCCGCCGGCCAGCTTGCCGAAGAGGAACGCCAGCAGCGCGCCCACCCCGATGCCGGCCGCCAGGCCGAGCACCGAGGCGATCAGCCCGACCGCGATGGCCTCCAGCACCACCGAGCCGATGATCTGCCGGCCACTGGCCCCGATGGCCCGCATCAGCGCCAGCTCCCGGGTCCGCTGGGCGACGATGATCGAGAAGGTGTTCAGGATCAGGAAGGTGCCCACCAGCAGCGCCACCGCCGCGAAGCCGAGCAGGATCTTGTTGAAGAAGGACAGGCCCTCCTTCAGGCTGGCCGAGGCGTCCGCGGCCACCTGCTCGCCGGTCTTCACCTCGTAGTCCGCGCCGAGCGTGCGGGCCACGTCGTCGCGCAGCGTCTCGTCGGAGACCCCGTCGGCGGCCCGTACGGTGATGCTGCTGAACGCGTCCGGCGCGCCGAGCATCAGCCGCTGCGCCACCGGGGTGGTGAAGAAGACCTCGTTGACGCCGCCGATCGAGTCCCGGTCACCGCTGTAACCGAGGATGCCGACGAGCGTGAACTCCCGCTTCTTCGACTCGAACGCGGTGAGCACCCCGACCTTCTGGCCGACCTGCACCTTGGCCGTGGTGGCCAGCGACTTGTTGACGACGATCTCGTCCTCGGCCTGCGGCCCGCGGCCCTCGCGCAGCTGCATCAGCTCGCTCTCCCCGGTCCAGTTCTCGCCCAACTGCGGCGGACCGAACGAGGTGACGACCTTGCCGTTGCTGCCGATCACGCGGGCACCGTCGGCGTTGACGATGCCGGTCGCCGAGGCCACCCCCGGCACCTGCTTCACCCGGTCCACCACGGCGGCGGGCACCGGGTTGGCGGTCTGCTCGCCCTCGACCTCGCTGACCTCCACCTTCGGCTTCGCCGCGACGTTCACGTCGATCTCGGAGAACCCGTCGGCGAAGACCGAGTCGAAGGAACGGCCCAGCGTGTCGGTGAGCACGAAGGCGCCGGAGACGAACATGACCCCGAGCACCACCGCCAGCCCGGACAGGATCAGCCGGACCTTGCGGGCCAGCAGACTCTTCAGCGTCGCGCGGACCATCAGTTGCCCACCTCGGCCGGGGTGTCGAGCTTCTTCATGGTGTCCAGCACCGTGTCGGCGGTCGGCTCGATCAGCTCCGACACGATCTGCCCATCGGCGAGGAAGACCACCCGGTCGGCGTACGCGGCGGCGGTCGGGTCGTGGGTGACCATCACGATGGTCTGGCCGTGCTCACGCACCGAGTTGCGCAGGAAGTTGAGCACCTCCGCGCCGGAGCGGGAGTCCAGGTTGCCCGTCGGCTCGTCCGCGAAGATCACCTCGGGGCGGGAGACCAGCGCCCGCGCGCAGGCCACCCGCTGCTGCTGACCGCCGGAGAGCTGCGCCGGCCGGTGGTCCAGCCGGTCCCGCAGGCCGACCGTGTCGATCACCGTGTCGTACCAGGCCGGGTCCGGCTTGCGCCCGGCGATGGACAGCGGCAGCAGGATGTTCTCCTTCGCGGTCAGCGTCGGCAGCAGGTTGAACTGCTGGAAGATGAAGCCCACCTTGTCCCGGCGCAGCTTCGTCAGCCCGGAGTCACCGAGCCCGGTGACCGTCGTCTCACCGATCGCCACCGTCCCCCGGGTCACCGAGTCCAGACCGGCCAGGCAGTGCATCAGCGTCGACTTTCCGGAACCCGACGGGCCCATGATCGCGGTGAACCTGCCGCGCTCGAACTCCGCGCTTACCCCCCGTAGCGCGATGACCTGCGCCTCGCCGCTGCCGTACACCTTCCACACGTCGTTCGCCCGGGCCGCGGCCTGCGCCTCCTGGCCTACCGTCGCGGTCACGTCATCTACCTCTTCCGTCTCTGCCGATACGCGCCGCCCCCGCTGGTCCGGCGCGACAGTTCCATCATCGGCGCTGCTCGCGCCCATCCCGTCCGCCCACGGGGGGACCCGGCGCGGATTTCACGCTGCGGGTGCACCCCCATGCCGGCTCAGGGTTGCCCCTGACCCGACGGCCGGTCCACCGTGTTTCCCGGCCGGCGGAACGCGTCCCCCGGCCGGCTGCCAGGGGCCGACCCCACGAGAGGGTCAACCGCGCCGGGCCATTTCCGGTCACGGTAGGTGAGCGCGGCAACCCCGGTCGTCCCCCAGCGGAGGGATCTGTGCGTACGCCGGGTGAGGTAGCGGTCGGCGGAGGGCTACGCCCGGGGGCGGACCAGCCCCGACTCGTACGCCAGCACCACCGCCTGCACCCGGTCGCGCAGCCGCAGCTTGGTCAGCACGTGCCCGACATGGGTCTTGATGGTGGTCTCGCTCACCGACAGCACCGCCGCGATCTCGGCGTTGGACAGCCCCCGGGCCACCTGCACCAGCACCTCGCGCTCCCGGTCGGTGAGCGTGCTGAGCGCCGCCGACGGCGTCGCCGCCGGGTCGGGCAGCAGGTCGGCGAACCGGTCCAGCAGCCGCCGCAGGATCCGGGGCGCCACCACCGCGTCCCCGCCGGCCACCGTACGGATCGCCGCGATCAACTCCTCGGCCGGCACGTCCTTGGCCAGGAACCCGCTGGCGCCGGCGCGCAGCGCGCCCACCACGTACTCGTCCAGGTCGAACGTGGTCAGCACCAGCACCCGCACCGGCAGCCGGGCGTCGACGATCGCCCGGGTCGCGGCCACCCCGTCCATCCGGGGCATCCGGATGTCCATCAGCACGACATCGGGCAGCAGCCGGCGGGACAGCTCCACCGCCTCCAGGCCGTCGCCGGCCTCCGCCACCACGTCGAGGTCGCACTCGGCGCCGAGCACCATCCGGAACCCGGTGCGCAGCAGCGGTTGGTCGTCGGCGAGCAGGATCCGCACCGGCCGCGCAGAGGCCACCCGATCGGTCATCTCGTCTCCCTGTCCCGCGCCGACGCGTGCTGCCGCACCGGTCATCCTCGCGCACGACGGCCGATGCGTCGCGGACCACCGTAGAGGTCGGCCCGCCGCCGCGTCCCGACCGGCGCGGCACCGATCCGGTCGGTTCCGCGGCCCCGCGGGTGGGGGAGGTGGCCGGCGCGAGTGGTCAGACGGCCCCGGTGGGCGCCGGAGCGGTCGCCCGGCGCCGGCGCGTCACGACAGGTCAGTCGTCGGCGCCCGGCGCCGCCGGAGCGGACCGGGCGTCACGCAGCGGGTCGGCGCCAGCCACCCCCACCGGGAACGGCGGCGGGGTGCCGCCGTAGCTGGGGCACAGCGCCTGGTGGCTGCACCAGTCGCAGAGCCGGCTCGGCCGGGGCCGGAAATCCTGCCGCTCGGTGGCCTGCTCGATCGCCCGCCACAGCGCCACCACCGTGCGCTCGAAGCGGACCAGCTCCTCGGCGTCGGGCGTGTAATCCAACACCTCGGCGTCGCGCAGGTAGAGCAGCCGCAGCACCCGGGGCACCACCCCCCGGGTGCGCCACAGCACCAGCGCGTAGAACTTCAACTGGAACAGCGCCCGCGCCTCGAACGCCTCCCGCGGGGCGCCGCCGGTCTTGTAGTCGACCACCCGCAGCGCGCCGTCCGGCGCCACGTCGAGCCGGTCGAGGTAACCCCGGATCAGCAGCTCCTCGTCGACCACCGCCGAGATCAGACTCTCCCGCTCGGCCGGCTCCAGCCGGGTCGGATCCTCCACCGCGAAGTAGCCCTCCAGCAGGCCGGCGGCGGAGCGCAGGAACTCGACCGGACCGGCCGGCTCCGCGCCGTCGAAGATCCCGGCCAGCTCCGGCTGCTCGGTGACCATCCGGTCCCACTGGGGGGCCACCAGGTCACCCGCCGCGGCCGGGGTGCGGCCCTCGGCGGGCAGGTCGAACAGGCGCTCCAGCACCGCGTGCACCAGGGTGCCCCGGGCCTGCTCGATGGTCGTCCGCTCGGGCAGTCGGTCGATGCTGCGGAACCGGTAGAGCAGTGGGCAGGTCTTGAAATCCGCCGCCCGCGACGGGGACAGCGAGGCCCGCACCGCCGGCGGCGTCTGCGCCGGGGAGGGGGACTGGTGGGTGGTGACCGGTTCCGCCGTCATGTGGGCAAAGGTTAGGGCACCGGTGTGACACCGACCGCCGCCCGCCCCCGGCGCCGCCGGTCCGTAGCATCGTCCCGATGGAGCAGACATCCCGGCCGCCGCGGCGACCCGACCGGCGCGCCGGCCTGAGCGTGGGCCGGGTGTTCGGGGTGCCGCTGCACCTCAACGGCTCGATGCTCCTGCTGGCGCTGCTGGTCGCCGTGCTGTACGCCGAGTTCGCCCGCCGGCAGCTGGACCTGCCGCAGGTCGGCGGCTACCTGATCGGCTTCGGGTTCGTGGTGTCGCTGCTGGGCTCGGTGCTGCTGCACGAGCTGGGCCACGCGCTCACCGCCCGGCGGTACGGCATCGGTGTGCGCGGGATCACCCTGGAACTGCTCGGCGGCTACACCGAGATGGACCGGGACGCCCCGTCCCCCCGGGTCGACCTGCTGGTCTCGCTGGCCGGCCCCGCGGTCTCCGCGGTGCTCGGCGCCGTCGCGGTGGCCGCCACGCTGGCCCTGCCCTCGGGGACCGTGGCCCACCAGCTCGCGTTCCAGCTCGCGGTGAGCAACGTCATCGTCGCGCTGTTCAACATCCTGCCCGGCCTGCCGCTGGACGGGGGCCGGGCGCTGCGCGCCGCGGTGTGGGGGCTGACCCGTGACCGGCACCGTGGCACCGAGGTCGCCGGCTGGGCCGGACGGGTCGTCGCCCTCGGCACCGTCGCCCTGGTCGTGCTGCTCACCCTGGCCGACTACCTGGCGCCCTTGGCGCTGCCGCTGATGCTGCTGGTCGCCGTCACCCTCTGGCGCGGCGCCGGCCAGTCGATCCGGGCCGCCCGGGTCAGCCGCCGGTTCCCGCTGATCGACCTGTCCCGGCTGGCCCGACCGGTCTGGCCGGTGACCACCGGCACACCGCTGTCCGAGGCCCAGCGCCGACGCGCCGAGGGCGGGCAGCCCGCCGCCGCGCTGCTGGTCACCGACTCCGCCGGCCGGCCGGTCGCGCTGGTCGACCCGGCCGCCGCCGAGGCGGTGCCCACCGAGCGCCGCCCGTGGCTGGCGGTGGACGCCGTCGCCCGGTCGCTGGGCACGCTCCCCGTGCTGCCGGTCGGGCTGGACGGCGAGCGGGTGGTGGAGGCCGTACAGAGCCACCCGGGCGCGCAGTACGTGGTGACGGCAGGCGAAGATGTCGTCGGCATTCTGCACATCGCGGACCTTGCGCAGCTCCTCGAACCCAACCGGAAGATGACATCGTGACCGCAACTCCCTCCACCGTCGGAGCCAACGCCGCCACACCGGCGCTGACACCTGTGCACCGCGGCCCGTTCCGGCCCGGCGACCGGGTGCAGCTGACCGACCCGAAGGGGCGGATGCACACCGTGACGCTGGAGCCCGGCAAGGAGTTCCACACCCACCGCGGCATCCTGGCGCACGACGCGCTGATCGGGCTCCCCGATGGCAGCGTGGTGACCACCACCGGCGGCGGCACGGCGTTCCTGGCGCTGCGGCCGCTGCTGTCGGACTACGTGCTGTCCATGCCGCGCGGCGCGCAGGTGATCTACCCGAAGGACTCGGCGCAGATCGTCGCGATGGGCGACATCTTCCCCGGCGCGAAGGTCCTCGAGGCCGGCGCCGGCTCCGGCGCGCTCAGCTGCTCGCTGCTGCGCGCGGTCGGCACCGAGGGGGAATTGCACTCGTTCGAGCTGCGTGACGACTTCGCCCAGATCGCCCGGCGCAACGTCGAGGCGTTCTTCAACGGGCCGCACCCGGCGTGGCACCTGCACGTCGGTGACGTCGCCCAGTGCCAGGAGACCGGCTTCGACCGGATCATCCTGGACATGCTCACCCCGTGGGAGACCCTCGACATGGTCGAGCGGGCACTGGTGCCCGGCGGCGTCTTCATCGGCTACGTGGCCACCACGCCCCAGCTCTCCGAGCTGGTGGAGGCGCTGCGCGAGCGCGGCGGCTGGACCGAGCCGCGGGCCTGGGAGTCGCTGGTGCGCGACTGGCACGCCGAGGGGCTCGCCGTCCGGCCGGACCACCGGATGATCGCGCACACCGCGTTCCTGGTCTCGGCGCGCAAGCTGGCCCCCGGGGTCACCGCGCCGCCGCGGCGGCGCAAGCCCAGCAAGGGCACCGAGGCGTACGCGCAGCGCCGGCAGGTGCTGCGCGAGGCGGAGGCGGCCCGGCAGGCCGCCGCCGCGCAGGCGGCAGGTATGGAACCCGACGCGACGGGGGAGATGGACAGGCCGTGACCATCGAGCTGGGCGGGCCGGCGTGAGCACGCGTGCGGGTGTGGACGCCCGGGCCGGCGTGAGCGGGCGGGCCGGCGTGGGTGCGCGGGTCGGCCGGGCCGGCACGCGCCGGGGTGCGGGCGTCGCCGAGCGGGGGGAGGCGGCGGCATGAGCCGACCGGGCTACGGCGGCGGCGACCTGCCCGCGGTGTTCCCGGACTGGTCGCCCTACCAGGACCTGGAGTCGGCGGCGCGGGCCTACCTGCGCGACCCGGACGTGGCCCTGGAGGCGCTCGGCGGGGTGCTGCGCGGCGCTTCGGTGCTCGGTTTCACCCTGGAACGCTTCGTCAACGAGGTCAACGGCGTGTGGCAGGAGGTCGTGGTCTGCGACGGCAGCCGGCTGATCCTGTGGCACGGCGAGGACGTGCCGCCGGGGGAGGGCCCCCCGGGGTCGATGACCTCGTCGCTGCGGGTGGTGCCGGTCTCCACCGTCACCGAGGTCGGTTGCCGTCGCCGGCTCAACCGCACCGACAGCGGCGAGATCCGGGTCGACAGCATCGACGTGTACCTGCTGCTCACCTCGCTGGACGAGGCGCCGCCGAGCGAGGAGGTCGTCGGCACACCGCGGCACGACGCGCTGCGCTTCGGCAAGACCCTCGACGACGGCGGGGCCGGGCAGATCGCCCGGCTGGAGGAGTTCGCCCGGCTGGTCGCCTCGGTGGTCGGCCGCCCGATGCTCTGAGCCGTACCCCGGGCCGGGCCGCGCTGTCCGCGCGGTGCCGGCCCGGCGGGTGGCTCAGTCCTCGGCGTCGGGGCCGGCCACCTCGACACCGTCGCCGCGGACGACGTGGATGCAGTCGCCCGGGCACTCCTTCGCGGAGTCGATCACTTCGAGCCGCAGGTGCCCGGGCACGTCGACCCGGCTGCCCGGTGCCATCCGCAGCTCACCGTCGGCGCCCTTGACGTACGCCAGGCCGTCGATGTCGAATTCGAACACCTCCGGCGCGTACTGCACGCACAGCCCATCGCCCGTGCAGAGATCCTGGTCCACCCAGACCTGCAACTGGTCGGTCGCGACCTCGGCCACCGGTGCACCCCCCATGTTCTCGCGTCCAACGGTCCGACGGTACCTGAACGCCGGTACCGGCCCGCCAGGCCACCCTTGGCGATCAAGGTTCGGTGACGAGGGTGTTGCGTGGGACCGAATCGGCCTCATAGCGGCTAGTGTTAGGGCAGAACGTTCAAGCCCCCCGGGGAGGTGGGACGTGGCACGCAGCGACGACGCGGACTCGCGCGCCGCACGGTGGGAGAAGGAAGCCCACGATCTCTCCACGCAGGTCGCGTTTCTTCAAGAGGAACTCGCCCTGGTGCGGCGCAAGTTGACCGAAAGCCCCCGACACGTCCGGCAGCTCGAAGAGCGGCTGGCGGCCACCCAGGCACAGTTGGCGCGGCTGACCGAGAACAACGACCGGCTGGTGAGCACCCTCAAGGAGGCTCGCACGCAGATCGTGACGCTCAAGGAGGAGATCGACCGCCTCGCACAACCGCCGAGCGGCTACGGCGTCTTCCTGGCCAGGCACGACGACGGCACGGTGGACGTCTTCACCGGCGGTCGCAAGCTACGGGTCGCCGTCTCGCCCTCGCTCGACGTGGCCGAGCTGCGCCGTGGCCAGGAGGTCCTGCTCAACGACGCGCTCAACATCGTCGACGCGTTCGGCTACGAGCGGGTCGGCGAGGTGGTGATGCTCAAGGAGATCCTGGAGGGGCCGGGCGGTGCGCCGGGCGACCGGGCACTGGTGGTCTCCCACTCCGACGAGGAGCGCATCGTGCACCTCGCCGAGACGCTCATCGGCTCGGCGATCCGGGCCGGCGACTCGCTCATGATCGAGCCCCGTTCGGCGTACGCGTACGAGCGGATCCCGAAGAGCGAGGTCGAGGAGCTGGTCCTGGAGGAGGTGCCGGATGTCGACTACACCGACATCGGTGGCCTCCAGTCGCAGATCGAGCAGATCCGCGACGCGGTGGAGCTGCCCTTCCTGCACGCGGACCTGTTCCGGGAGCACCAGCTCCGCCCACCCAAGGGCATCCTGCTCTACGGCCCGCCCGGCTGCGGCAAGACGCTGATCGCCAAGGCGGTGGCCAACTCGCTGGCCAAGAAGATCGCCGAGCGGCAGGGCAAGGAGAAGCACACCAGCTTCTTCCTCAACATCAAGGGCCCGGAGCTGCTCAACAAGTACGTCGGCGAGACCGAGCGGCACATCCGGTTGATCTTCCAGCGCGCGCGGGAGAAGGCCGGCGAGGGCACCCCGGTGATCGTGTTCTTCGACGAGATGGACTCGATCTTCCGGACCCGTGGCTCCGGTGTCTCCTCCGACGTGGAGAACACGATCGTCCCGCAGCTGCTCAGCGAGATAGACGGTGTGGAGGGGCTGGAGAACGTCATCGTCATCGGCGCCTCCAACCGGGAAGACATGATCGACCCGGCGATCCTGCGCCCCGGTCGGCTCGACGTGAAGATCAAGATCGAGCGACCGGACGCCGAAGCGGCCAAGGACATCTTCTCCAAGTACATCCTCTCCGGGCTGCCCCTGCACCCGGACGACCTGGCCGAGCACGGCGCCGACCCGCAGGCCACCGTCGCGGCGATGATCGACGCCGTGGTGCTGCGGATGTACTCCGAGACCGAGGAGAACCGCTTCCTCGAGGTCACCTACGCCAACGGGGACAAGGAAGTCCTCTACTTCAAGGACTTCAACTCCGGTGCGATGATCCAGAACATCGTCGACCGGAGCAAGAAGATGGCCATCAAGGAGTTCCTCACCTCCGGCCGCAAGGGGCTGCGCCTGCAGCACCTGCTCGACGCCTGTGTCGACGAGTTCCGGGAGAACGAGGACCTGCCCAACACCACCAACCCCGACGACTGGGCCCGCATCTCCGGCAAGAAGGGCGAGCGGATCGTCTACATCCGCACGCTCGTCTCCGGCGGCAAGGGCGCCGAGGCCGGCCGGTCCATCGAGACCGCCAGCAACACCGGCCAGTACCTCTGATCACAGCAGCGGGGGTGTCCGCCATCGGGCGGACACCCCCGCTGTCTGCGTACGGGCCGGGGACCGGTCAGGCGAAGATCCACCGCTTCGACACCACGTAGTTGAGCGCCGACAACGACGCCGTCACCAGCAGCTTCGCCAGCAGGTACGGGGTGCCCGCCCAGGTCAGCGCGGAGACCAGCACCACGTTGGCGGTCAGATTCGCCAGGACCAGCGCGAAGTAGCGCCCGACCTGCGGCACCATCTGCGCGGACGAGCCGAACGACCACGCCCGGTTGAGCCCGAAGTTGACCCAGAACGAGGTCAAGAACGACAGGGCCGCCGCCACCGGCAGCACGATCTTGAGAACCCCGTGATAGACGAAGAGCGAACCGGTGTCCACGGCGACGCTCAGGCCCCCGACGACCAGGAACCGCACAGCACTGTGACGGGACAGAAGGCGGACGGAGTCGGCAACAGGTGACAGCAAGAAGATCTCCAAGGGGGGACCCGGAGCGGTGAGGACGACGAGGGAGTCTATCGTCTGTCCATCCACCCAGCGGGGCCTGCCCGCGCGAGCCGCGAGGTTGACGTGCCTGAACCCGGAAGTGTGACGCCAACGGCCAATGGCGGGAACCCGGAAGCCCGTCCGCGATCAGCCCGCAAGCACTGGGCACTCGCCTTCGTCGCGTTCTTTCTGCTCATCTTCGCGTGGTCGATGGCCGCACCCTACGACGGCACCCCCGACGAGCGGGAGCACATCGTCCGGGCGGCCGGCGTCGCCGCCGGGCAGATCGCGCCCCCGCCGGACGCCGCGAAGAAGGGCACCGGCGCCTTCCAGACCGTCCCCGGCGGCCTGGTCCGCGACCAGTGCTGGCAGTTCAAGAAGGACGTCTCGGCGGCGTGCGCGCAGCCGCCGGGCAGCGACCGTACGCCGACCCGCACCGGCACCGGCGCGGGCCGCTACTTCCCCGCCTACTACGCCCTGGTCGGCGCACCCACGGTGCTGTGGCCCGGCTGGTCAGGTGTTCTCCTCGCCCGGATGATCACCGCCCTGTGCTGCGCGGCCCTGCTCGCCAGCGCGTACGTCGTGATCCGCAACCGGTCGCGCAGTGGCCTGATGATGGGCGCGCTGGTCGTGGTCACCACCCCGATGGCCGTGCACATGGCCAGCGCCGTCAACCCGAACGGCCTCGAGATCGCCGCCGGCGTCGCCTTCTTCAGCGCCGTCATCCCCCTGATGATCGGCCCACCGGGCCCGCGGCGGGGCCTCATCCTGCTCGTCGGGATCAGCGGCCTGCTCCTGGCCATCCTGCGCCAGACCGGCCCGCTCTGGCTGGCGACCGCCTTCGTGGCGTTCGCCTTCCCGCTGCGGCACAGCAACCTCGTCGGGCTGCTCCGGGAGCGGGCAGCCCGGCTCTGGGCGGCCGGCATCGTCCTGGCCACCGTCGCCGTGCTCGGCTGGAGTGTCCGCCAACAGACCTCCGACCTCGGCGACTACTCGTCCGCCGAGCGGCTCACCGCCGGGCAGGCGGCGCTGCGCGAGGCCGACCGGTGGCGCGGGTACCTCGACCAGATCGTCGGCGTCACCTCCTGGCTCGACACCCGGATGCCCGCCCCGCCGTACGTGATCTGGCAGCTCGTCGCCGGCGCGCTGCTGATCCTCGGCATCGTCTGGGGCAGCACCCTGGACCGCTGGCGGCTGCTCGTCCTGCTCGGCGGCGGCGTGGTGGTGCCGTCCGTCATGCAGATCGCCCTGGTCAACGAGAGCGGCTTCGTCACGCAGGGCCGGTACATGCTGCCCATGCTGGTCGGCGTCCTGCTCTACGCCGCCTGGGCCGCCGAACAGCGCGGCTTCGAGATCGCCAAGGCCCGTTCGTTCAGCCGGCTCGCCGTGCTGATCCTGCTGCCGATCCACCTGTTCTGTCTCGCCTACACGATGGTCCGCTGGCAGAACGGGCTACCCGCCAACCTCGGGTTGAGCAGCCTCAACCCGCTCGCCGGCGACTGGCACCCGGTGGTCGGCTCGGTGGTCCCGCTGCTGTCCGCCACGCTGGGTCTGGTGCTGTTCGGGTGGCTCGTGTGGACCGCCCGCCCCGCCGGAAACGACGAGCCGACTCCGGACGCCGCGACCGAGGTACCCACCCGAGCGGACCGTCCCGCCGGCGATCACACCGAACTGTTGCGGCCCGCCGGCTCCCGCCTACGGGGTGCGGGCCCCGAGGGCGGACTACGCTCGACCTGACGGGGGACCGGGTCGGGCGAGCGAAGCGGGTAGGTCGATGAGCGTAAGACGGATCATGGGCACCGAGATCGAGTACGGCATCTCCGTGCCCGGCCAGGCCGGAGCCAACCCGATGGTCACCTCGTCCCAGGTGGTCAACGCCTACGGAGCCCGACCGGAGTTGAACCGCGGCGGGCGTGCCCGGTGGGACTACGAGGAGGAGTCGCCGCTACGCGACGCGCGCGGCTTCACCTACTCCGGGGCGGCCTACGACCCGGCCGAGGCGCTCGCCGACGAGGATCTCGGCCTGGCCAACGTGATACTCACCAACGGGGCCCGGCTCTACGTCGACCACGCCCACCCGGAGTACTCCACCCCCGAGGTGACCAACCCGCGCGACGTGGTGCGCTGGGACAAGGCCGGCGAGCGGGTGATGGCCGAGGCGTCCCGCCGGGCCGCCACCATCCCCGGCAGCCAGCCGATCCACCTCTACAAGAACAACACCGACAACAAGGGCGCCAGCTACGGCGCGCACGAGAACTACCTGATGCGCCGCCAGACCCCGTTCGCGGACATCGTGGCGTACCTGACGCCCTTCTTCGTCACCCGCCAGATCGTCTGCGGCGCCGGCCGCGTCGGCATCGGCCAGGACGGCGGCCAGAGCGGCTTCCAGATCTCCCAGCGCGCCGACTTCTTCGAGGTCGAGGTCGGTCTGGAGACCACCCTCAAGCGGCCCATCATCAACACCCGGGACGAGCCGCACGCCGACGCCGACAAGTACCGGCGGCTGCACGTCATCATCGGCGACGCCAACCTCTCCGAGATCTCCACCTACCTCAAGGTCGGCACCACCGCGTTGATCCTCAGCATGATCGAGGAGAAGGCGCTCGGCGCCGACCTCGGCATCGCCGACCCGGTCAGCGAGCTGCGGGCCGTCAGCCACGACCCGTCCCTGTCGCACCGGATGCGGCTGCGCGACGGCCGCCGGCTGACCGCCCTGGACGTGCAGTGGGCCTACCTGGAGCGCGTCCGGTCCTTTGTTGACGACCGCTACGGCACGGACGTCGACGAGCAGACCACCGACGTGCTCGACCGTTGGGAGAGCGTGCTCGACCGGCTGGGCCGCGACCCGATGCTCTGCGCCGACGAGCTGGACTGGGTGGCCAAGCTGCGGCTGCTGGAGGGCTACCGGGAGCGGGAGAAGCTCGGCTGGGGCGCACACAAGCTCCAACTGGTCGACCTGCAGTACTCCGACGTCCGGCCGGAGAAGGGCCTCTACCACCGGCTGGTCTCCCGGGGCGCCATGAAGACCCTCCTCACCGAGGAGGAGACGCGAACCGCGATGACCGAGCCCCCCGAGGACACCCGGGCCTACTTCCGCGGCCGCTGCCTCGCGCAGTACGCCTCCGAGGTGGTCGCGGCGAGCTGGGACTCGGTGATCTTCGACGTGGGTCGGGAGTCGCTGGTCCGGGTGCCGATGATGGAACCGGAGCGGGGCACCCGCGCGCACGTCGGAGCGCTGTTCGACCGCTGCGCCAGCGCCAAGGACCTCCTGGAGACGCTGACCGGCCGGTGAGCGGCGGTGCGCCCGCTGCGGATCACGCTGTGGCATGCTAGGCCGTCCCCCGATTCCTCGACCCTCACGGTGATCCGATGCTCCCCTCTGCCCGGCTGGTCGCCCGGCGTGCGGTGACGGCAGTTCCGCTGTCGAACGCGTACGCCGGCCGCGCCAACAGTTTCGGCTTCCTGCGGCTCTGCTTCGCCATCGCGGTCGTCCTCGCGCACACCGCGGTGATCGGTTACGCCCGGCCGCTGACCGAGGTGGTGGACGTGGCGGGCCTGGGGGTGGCCGGATTCTTCGGTATCTCCGGGTTCCTCATCACCCGCAGCGCCAGGCGCAGCTCCCTGCCCCGTTACCTGTGGCACCGCGCCCTGCGCATCTGGCCCGGCCTCTGGGTGTGTCTGCTGTTCATCGGTCTCGTGGTGGCCCCGGCCGTCTGGTACGCCGAACGCGGCCACCTGGACGGGCTGTGGCGCCACCCCACGGGGGTGGTCAACTTCCTGCAGGCCAACTGGTGGGGCGGCTACCGCCAGCAGGGGATCGTCGACGTCTTCCGGGACACGCCGTACGGCGACCAGACCCGTCGGAGCGTCCTCGACGGCTCGCTCTGGACCCTCAGCTACGAGATCTTCTGCTACCTGATCGTGGCGGCGCTGGCCGTGGTGGCGGTGCTGCGCCGCGCCCGCTGGCTGGTGCTCGTGGCCGCAGTGCTCGTCTTCGGCCTGCTCTGCTGGAACCAGTACGAGACGCTGCGCTTCGGCGGGTCGACCTACTTCACCAGCGGCACCCTCGGTCCGCTTCCGCTACTCGGCGGCCTCAGCAAGCTCTGGTTCCTGCGGTTCGGTTTCATGTTCCTGGTGGGCGCGGTCGCCGACCTCTACAGCGACAAGCTGCCCATCAGCGACGTCCTCGGGGTGGCCGCTCTCGTCCTGACCGGCTGGCAGACCCTGGAGGGCCACCTGTTCGGCCCCGCGCTGCTCGCCTACGAGTACGCCATCCTCTACCTGGCGGTGCGGCTGCCCCGGCTGCTGCACGCGGTGGGCCAGAAGAACGACTACTCGTACGGCATCTACATCTACTCCTTCGTGGTGCAGCAGACACTGGCCTGGCTGGGGGCCGCGGCCTGGGGGTTCGTCGGCTACTTCGCGGTGATCATGGTGTGCACCGTCGGGCTGGCGTTCCTGTCCTGGCACCTGGTGGAGAAGCAGGCACTGCGGTTCAAGGACTGGAAGCCGCGCCTCCGCCGCCGCCCGGGGTCGCCCAGCGGCGCTCCGGTGGAGCAGCCGCGCCAGCGGGAGCCGGAGCGCGGGCCGGTCGCCGAGCCGGTGCCGGTCGCGGCCGACGGGCCGGCGCACCGCGGCTGACGGCCGGCACGTAGCTGCCGCTGTGCCCGCACTGATCGCCGACGGCGATCGGTGCGGGCCGAACACGGCTGACGCGGGGGCTTCCTGTCGCCTCCGCGGGGTAGATTTCATGCCAGGCGATCTGGAGGAGGCAGCAATGGCCACTCGTGACAGCGGCGGTCAGTCGCAGTCCGGCAAGTCCCGGCAGGACGAGGAGATCGAGGACGTCACCACCGAGGCCAACCCCGAGGTGGCCGAGCGGCACGCCGAGATCACCGAGGACGTCGACGACCTGCTCGACGAGATCGACTCCGTCCTCGAGGAGAACGCCGAGGAATTCGTGAGAGGTTACGTGCAAAAAGGGGGCCAATGAGCCCTATGTCCGATTTGCCCTCAGGATCGGACAAAGAGTGCCCGCAGTGTAAGCGGCTGCTGCTTTCCACGGATTTCCACCGTGATCGTCGGCGGGCGGACGGCCTCGCCTTCTACTGCAAGGCGTGTGCCGCTGCCCGGTCCGAGGCGAGTCGGCGCAAGCGCGGCGTAGCCCCACAACGGAAGTCGTCGACGCCAGTCGCCGAAGGTCTCAAGTGGTGCCCGGACTGTGAGCAAATCAAGCCGCTGGAAGCGTTTCCCACCACCACGACAAAAGCCAGTGGCCGGCACAGCTACTGCAAACCCTGCCATAATGCCCGAGGCAAGGAGAGCAAGCAGCGGCTGTACGGCGGTAGCCGCGAGTACCACCTGCGGCGGCGCTACGGCATAGGGGAGAAGGAGTTTCAGGAGCTCCTGGCCGAGCAGGGCGGGGTCTGCGCGATCTGCGGCGGCGCGGACCCGCAACATCTGGACCACGATCATCGCACCGGATGGGTGCGCGGGATACTCTGCTTCAACTGCAACGGTGGTCTTGGCCAGTTCCGTGACAGTCCCATGAGGCTGGCCAGGGCGATCACGTACCTGAGAGGAACCACGTGGCAGCGGGCTTTGATCCATCCGGGCGTCTACCAGATGTGTTCACCAACGCGGGGACGTCCTCCTTCACCACGTTCCTGAGCCGGGTGGCGCCCGAGATGCTGCCCGGTCGACGGCCGCTACCGCCGGGCATGGCCGCCGACCTGGCACCGCACGCGACCACCATCGTGGCCATCTCGGCCGTCGGCGGTGTGGTGATGGCCGGCGACCGTCGGGCCACCATGGGCAACCTGATCGCCCAGCGCGACATCGAGAAGGTGCACCCGGCCGACGCGTACTCGCTGGTCGGCATCGCGGGCACCGCGGGCATCGGCATCGAGCTGATGCGACTGTTCCAGGTGGAGCTGGAGCACTACGAGAAGATCGAGGGCGCGATGCTCTCGCTGGACGGCAAGGCCAACCGGCTGGCCTCGATGATCCGGGGCAACCTGGGCGCGGCCATGCAGGGGCTGGCGGTGGTGCCGCTCTTCGCCGGCTTCGACCTCGCCTGCGCCGACCCGGCGAAGGCCGGCCGGATCTTCAGCTTCGACGTGACCGGCGGCCCGTACGAGGAGACCGGCTACGACGCGATCGGCTCCGGCTCGCTGTTCGCGAAGTCGGCGCTGAAGAAGCGTTTCCGGGCTGGCCTGTCCGTCGACGACGCGACCCGGCTGGCGGTCGAGGCGCTCTACGACGCGGCCGACGACGACACCGCGACGGGCGGACCGGACCTGACCCGACGGATCTACCCGGTGGTGATGACCGCGACCGCCGAGGGCACCCGACGGCTGACCGACGCCGAGACGGCGGCGATCGCCGAGGGCGTGGTCTCCGGCCGGATGGAGAACCCGGGCGGTTGAGCCCCGTCCACCCCCACCAGTCAGCAGTCGTCAGCACAGCGCCGTAAGGAGAACCGCCGCCGTGGCCATGCAGTTCTACGCCTCGCCCGAACAGATCATGCGCGACCGCTCCGAGCTGGCCCGCAAGGGCATCGCTCGGGGTCGCAGCGCGGTGGTCCTCAGCTACTCCGGTGGAGTGCTCTTCGTCGCGGAGAACCTCTCCAGCGCCCTGCACAAGGTCAGTGAGATCTACGACCGGATCGGCTTCGCCGCCGTCGGCCGGTACAACGAATTCGAGAACCTGCGCCGCGCCGGCGTGCGGATGGCCGACCTGAACGGGCTCAGCTACGACCGGCGGGACGTCACCGGCCGGGCGCTGGCGAATGCGTTCGCGCAGACGCTCGGTGCGATCTTCACCGAGCAGTCGAAGCCGTTCGAGGTGGAGATCTGCGTGGCGGAGGTCGGTGCCACCCCGGAGGACGACGAGCTGTACCGGCTCACCTATGACGGCTCGGTCAACGACGAGCCGGGCCGGATGGCCATGGGTGGCCAGGCCGAGGCGATCACCGGCGTGCTGAAGTCGCAGCACCGTGCCGACATGTCCCTGGCCGAGGCGGCCAGGGTGGCCGTGCAGGCGCTGAGCAGCGTCGGCGGGGAGGGCGGCGCCGCCCGGACGATCGCCGCCAACCAGCTCGAGGTGGCAGTGCTGGACCGCCAACGGGTGGGCCGTACCTTCCGCCGGATCACCGGCGGGGCGCTGACCGCGCTGCTGGACGGCGATGTCGCGTCCGCCGAGGAGCCGACGGAGGCCGCGGGCGGTCCCGGCACGCCCACGGTCCCGACCGGGGAGGCGCACAAGCCGACGACGTCGGCGGGATCGGCCGACCTGGAGGACAGGCCGGCCGATGGCGGCGAGCGGTAGCTGAGTTCCGTGCCGGTGCTGGTGCCGCCCGCGGGCGGCACCAGCACCAGCCGTGTTCTACCGTCGCAGCAGCGGCCTGGTCAGGGCCCAGTAGCCACCGGCGAGGGCGTTGAACGCGCCGAGCCCCAGTGCGGTCGGCACCCCCGAGGGGGTGACCCGGCCGGTCATCAGCTCGGCGATGACGCCGTCAGGCACCCGGCGCTCCGCCTGCAGCTGCCGCCGGCGGGCGCGTACCCAGGCGCGGTTGCGCCACAGCCAGCCCCAACCCCGGATCTTCTGCTTCGTCCAGCCGCCGAAGATCGCGGCGGTGAGCATGGCGACCTCGGTCAGCACCAGCGCCGGGGCGAGGACGGCGAGGGTCCGGGCCTCGTACGCGGTGAACAGGGTGACCAGCCTGTTCCGCTCGACCAGGTAGAGCTTCAGGGCGTTGCGGGAGAACTCGTAGTGGTGGCGCACGACGGCGTCCGGCACGTACTCCAGGCGCAGGCCGCGTTGCCACAGCCGCAGGCTGAGTTCGGTGTCCTCGTGGTAGGCGAAGTACTCGGCGGCGAAGCCGTCGAGCTCCTGCCACAGCCGGCGGCTGATGACGAAGCAGCAGCCGCTGAGAGAGGGTACGACCCGCCGCTCGGCGTGGGCGCTGGCCGGCTCACCGTTGCCGCCGGCCCAGGAGAGCCCGGTGAAGTGCAGGGGGTTCCCACTGGTGTTGATCAGCTCGGGGGTGTCGGCCAACCGGATCGACGCCATGGCGGCGCCGACACCCGGCTCGGCGGCCACGGCGGTGGTCTTCGCCAGGGCGTCGTGGGCGACCACGGCGTCGGAGTTGACGAACGCGAGCCAGTCCCCGGTGGCCTCGGCCGCGCCCACCCGGCAGCCGCCGGAGTAGCCGGTGTTCTGCTCTGGTCGCACCACCCGTACCCCGGGGAAGCCCTTGACGACGTCGATGCCGTCCCCGGTGCAGCCGTTGTCGACCACGATCAGTTCGACGTCGACATCGGTGCTGGCCATGACGGCCTGGGCGGCGGTGACGAGGTAGGGCTCCGGGCCGTAGGCGAGCATGACCGCGCTCACCCGGGGTCGGGTCATCGAATGCCTCCGGAGGGGCCGACGGCGACGGTGTCGCGTGCTGGGGCGGGCGAGGGCGCGACCCGGACGGCGCCGCGGAGCAGGATGGCCATGACGGCGGCCACCACCAGCGAGCCGCTGGCGTAGCCGAGCTCGACGCGGAGGGCGACCGGGAGCGGGATGAGCGTCACGGCGACGAGCACCGCCACGCCGGCGCACCAGGCGACGGCCTGGGCCCGGTGCCGGTCGAGGGCGAGCAGTGCCTGACCGAGCACCATCGCCCACAGGTAGGCGAGGGTGGCCGCGGCGAGCCAGGCGAAGTCGTCGTGGCCGAGGACGTCCGGGGCGTCGAAGAGGGTGCGTACCAGCCAGGGGCCGAGCAGGATGGCGAGCAACGCCCCGGTGACGCCCAGGGCGGTGACCACGCCCAGGGCGCGGCGCAGCAGGCTGTGGAAGGCGGCCTGGGCGCCGGTGGCGGCCGAGGTGGCCAGGCCGGGCAGCAGCGACGCCTGGAGTGAGGCGAAGACGAACAGGGGGATGCGGACCAGGACGAGGGCGGAGAGCAGCGCCCCGGCGGTCGCGACGTCGGACGGGGCGAGCACCCGGACGTTGATCACGCCGATGTTGACGACGACCTGGGAGAGCAGGCTCGAGACGACGAGCAGGCCGAGGCCGCGCAGCAGCGGCGTCCAGGCCACGGGGGTTCCGCCGCCGAGTGCCCGCAGCACGGGCGGCGTGGTCAGCGCCACCCCGAGCAGGGGGGCGATGACGAGCACGGCGCCGAACCACACGGCGGAGGTGACGCCGGTGAGGCCGAGCAGGAGGACCAGGCCGATCCGCAGTCCGCCGTCGAGGGCGAGCTGCGTGCCGTACCAGGGGAACAGCTGCAGGCCGGAGAGCACCCCACGGGTGGTGTGCGCCACCGCGAGTGCGGCGAGCGCTCCGACCAGCACGGTGACCATCGTGCGGTCGCCGTCGAAGAGCCGGTCGGCGAGCGGCCCGCGGGCGACGACGATCAGCACGACGAGCACGAGCAGGACGGCGGCCGCGAGGGTGCCGCCCCGCACGAGCACGGGCCCCGCCGGTTGGCCCTGGCTGCGCCGCGCGGCGACGATCCGGGCGATTTCCTGTTCGAAGGGCATGAACAGGCCGATGCCCAGGGTGAACACGATCGTCCAGAGCACCGAGAGCGAGGAGTAGTCGGCCTCGGTGAGGCTGTGCCCGGCCACGGCCAGGTGCACGTACGAAGCGAGCCCCAGAAGGGCCAGCCCGGCACCGACGGCGACGGTACCGGGCGGGACCAGACTCAGCAGCCGCCGGATCACCGGCGGATGAGCGCCAGCGTGAGCACCGCGAACGCCCGACCCAGGTAGATCATCGCCTTGGCGGGGGAGTGGCTGGGGGTGCCGGCCATCCGCTTGCGCATCGCCACCGGCACCTGCCGGATGCGGTAGCCGCGGCGGGCGGTGTGCACCAGCGTCTCCACCGTGTCGCCGAGATATTCGGCCGGGTACCAGCTGGCGAACATCTCGATCACCCGCCGGTTGGCCGCCCGGAAGCCCGACGTGGTGTCGGTGAGCTTGGTCCGGGCGACCCGGGACAGCACGGCGGAGAGCATGACCATCGCCCAGCGGCGGGGGCCGCGGACGCTGTAGTCACCCTCGCCGGCGAACCGGGCACCGATGATCAGGTCGTTGTCGTCGAGCATGTCGACGAGCTTCGGCACGTAGCGTGGATCGTGCTGGCCGTCGGCGTCCACCTGGATGGCCACGTCGTAGTCGTGGTCGCGGGCGTACCGGTAGCCGAGGCGCATCGCCCCGCCGACACCGAGGTTGTACGGCAGTTTGGCGACCCGGGCGCCGGCGGCGGCGGCGACGGCCGCGGTGCGGTCGGTGGAGCCGTCGTCGACGACGAGGACGTCCACGCCGGGCAGTTCGCCGCGGACCTCGCCGACGACGTCGGCGATGGAGCCCGACTCGTTGAGGGCCGGGATGATGATCAGGGTGCGCTTGCCGTTAACCATCGGTGGACACCAGTTCGTCTCGGGCTGCCTTGTCCGCGTCGATCTGCGCGCGGAGGAGGGCGAAGTCTTCGGCCAGGGTGCGGGTCTCCTCCTCCAGGGCACTGACCTCCCAGCTGAGGTGCACGCAGACCAGCAGCAGGAAGACGATGCCGAGGAAGAGCACGAGGCTGACACCGGAGGCGACGCCGAGGAGTTCGGCGACGTTGTCGAGCAGCCGGGGGAAGAGGGACAACGGGATGACGATCACCAGCACGCCCAGCCAGAGCATGCCGTACTTCTCGCGCAGCTGGCGGCGGCGCAGCAGCTCGATGATGGTGGCCAGCAGTATGAGGCCGGTCAGGCCGGTGACGAGGGTGAGTTTCATGTGACCTTCCACGGGGCGGCGGGCGAAGCGGCGGAGGAGTCGAAAGCGGCACCCAGCGTGGCCCGCCAGTCCGGCAGCAGTGGCAGGCCCGCAGCGGCCCAACGGCCGTGCGCTAGCACACTGTACGCCGGTCGGGGAGCGGGACGCGGAAACCGGTCGCTTGTGGTGGGTCTGATCCGGTCCGGGTCCAGCCCGCGCAGCGCGAAGGCCTCCCGGGCCAGCCCGTACCAGGTGGTCTGGCCGGTGCAGGTGCCGTGGTAGACGCCCGGGGCGGCCCGGCCGGCCAGCGCCGCGTCGGCGAGGGCCACCAGCCGCTCGGCGAGGGCGTAGGACCAGGTGGGCTGGCCGTGCTGGTCGTCGACCACGTCGAGGTGCTCGCGCTGCTCGGCGAGCCGGAGCATGGTGGAGACGAAGTTCGGGCCGTGGGCGCCGTACAGCCAGGCGGTGCGCACGACGTAGCCGCCGTCGGGCAGCACCCGGGCGACGGCCCGCTCGCCGGCGAGCTTGCTGCGGCCGTACGCGTTGACGGGCGCGGTGGGCGCGTCCTCGGCGTACGGGGTGTCGGCGTCGCCGGCGAAGACGTAGTCGGTGGAGACCTGGATCAGCCGGGCGCCGGTGTCCGCGCAGGCCGACGCCAGGTGCGCGACGCCGTCGCCGTTGACCAGGGTGGCGGCGGCCTCGTCGGCCTCGGCGCCGTCGACGTCGGTCCACGCCGCCGCGTTGATCACGACGTCGTGCCCGGTCACGGTGGCCCGGACCGCCGCGGCGTCGGTGAGGTCGAGGTCGGCGCGGGTGGCGGCGGTCACCTTCAGGTCCGGCCGGCCGTCGAGCACGGCGGTCAGGTCCCGGCCGAGCATGCCGCCGGCGCCGGTGACGAGCAGTCGGGTCATGCGGCCGGGGCCGACTTCAGCGGCTCCCACCACGCCCGGTTGTCCCGGTACCAGCTCACCGTGTCGGCGAGGCCGCGGTCCAGGTCGATGCTCGGCGCGTACCCCAGCTCTTCGTTGATCTTGGTGATGTCGAGCGAGTAGCGGCGGTCGTGGCCCTTGCGGTCGGCGACCGGGACGACCCGGTCCCAGCCGGCGCCGCAGGCGTCCAGCAGCCGGCCGGTGAGCTCCTTGTTGGTCAGCTCGGTGCCACCGCCGATGTTGTAGACCTCGCCGGCGCGACCCTTCTGCTGCACGAGGGCGATGCCCCGGCAGTGGTCGTGCACGTGCAGCCAGTCGCGGATGTTGCCGCCGTCGCCGTAGAGCGGGACGGTCCCCCCGTCGAGCAGGTTGGTGACGAACAGCGGGATGACCTTCTCGGGGAACTGGTACGGCCCGTAGTTGTTGGAGCAGCGGGTGACCACTACGTCCATGCCGTGGGTGCGGTGGTAGGCCAGGGCGAGCAGGTCGGAGCCGGCCTTCGAGGCCGAGTACGGCGAGTTCGGGGCGAGGGGCCAGGTCTCGGTCCAGGAGCCCTCGTCGATCGAGCCGTACACCTCGTCGGTGGACACGTGCACGAACCGGCCGGTGCCGTGGCGCAGCGCGGCGTCGAGCAGGGTCTGGGTGCCGAGCACGTTGGTGGTGACGAACGGGGCGGCGCCGGCGATGGAGCGGTCGACGTGCGATTCGGCGGCGAAGTGCACGATCACGTCGTGTCCGGCGACAACCTCGTCGACCAGGGTCGGGTCGCAGATGTCACCCTGCACGAACCGCAGGCGGGGGTCGTCGCGTACCGGATCGAGGTTGGCCCGGTTGCCCGAGTAGGTCAACTTGTCGAGCACGGTCACGGCCGCCGGTTCGAGCGCGGGCACGCCCGCGGCGCTGCCCATGGGCTTGCCGAGCAGCAGGCGAACGTACTCCGACCCGATGAATCCGGCTCCGCCGGTGACGAGGATCCTCACGGGTCCGGAAGTGTACGCGAAACGCGGCGGCGACCCTAGGACGCGACCCCCGCGCACGTTCCGTATCCATGCCGGTAGGCTCCCTCGGTGCGCGGAATCCTACTCGCCGGTGGCACCGGATCCCGGCTCTGGCCGATCACCCGGGCGGTGTCCAAGCAGCTGATGCCGGTGTTCGACAAGCCGATGATCTACTACCCGCTCTCCACCCTGGTGATGTCCGGGGTGCGGGAGATCCTGGTGATCACGACACCGGAGGACCAGGACCAGTTCCGCCGGCTGCTCGGCGACGGCAGCCAGTTCGGGCTGCAACTGGAGTACCTGAGCCAGGCGCGCCCGGAGGGCATCGCGCAGGCGTTCATCCTCGGGGCGGACTTCATCGGCGACGAGTCGGTGGCGCTGATCCTCGGCGACAACATCTTCCACGGCGTCGGCCTGGGCCGGCAGCTCGCCGACCACCGTGACCTGGTCGGCGGCCGGGTCTTCGCGTACCCGGTGGCCAACCCCCAGGAGTACGGCGTGGTCGACTTCGACGCCGACGGTCGGGTGCTCTCGATCGAGGAGAAGCCGGCCCGGCCGAAGTCCCGCTACGCGGTGCCGGGCCTGTACTTCTACGACAACCGGGTCGTCGGCATCGCCGGCAAGCTGACCCCCAGCGCCCGGGGCGAGCTGGAGATCACCGCGGTCAACGAGGCGTACCGGGAGACCGGGGAGCTGTCGGTGACCGTGCTCGACCGAGGGACCGCCTGGCTGGACACCGGCACCTTCACCTCGATGATGCAGGCGGGCGAGTTCGTCCGGGTGGTCGAGGAGCGCCAGGGCCTCAAGATCGGCTGCGTCGAGGAGGTGGCCTGGCGGGCCGGCCTGATCGACGACGCGCAGCTCCGCGCGCTCGCCGAGCCGCTCACCAAGAGCGGCTACGGCGACTACCTGCTCGGCCTGCTGGCCGAGCAGGACGGGCCGCAGGTGAGCCGATGAAGATCCGGGAACTGGGCATCGAGGGCGCCTGGGAGATCACTCCGCAGCAGCACGGCGACCCGCGCGGCATGTTCATGGAGTGGTACCGCTTCGACCGGCTCGCCGAGGTGGTGGGGCATCCGTTGCGGCTGGCCCAGGCCAACCTGTCGGTCTCCGCCCGCGGGGTGGTGCGCGGCATCCACTTCGCCGACGTGCCGCCCGGGCAGGCCAAGTACGTCACCTGCGTACGGGGTGCGGTGCTCGACGTGGTGGTGGACCTGCGGGTGGGCTCGCCGACCTTCGGCCGGTGGGAGGGCGTCCGGCTGGACGACACCGACCGCCGGGCCGTCTACCTCAGCGAGGGGCTGGGGCACGGGTTCTGCGCGCTGACCGACGACGCGACGTTGAGCTACCTGTGCTCGGCCACCTACAACCCGACCGGCGAGCACGCGGTGCACCCGCTGGACGAGGAACTGGGCATCGACTGGCCCGCCGACGTCCCGCTGCTGTCCGCCCGCGACGACGCGGCGCCGACGCTGGCGCAGGCCCGCGAGCGGGGGCTGTTGCCGGAGTACGACAGCTGCCGGCGCTTCGTGGCGAGCCTCGGCCAGGACGGAATGTCGCACTCAGCCGGTATGTGACCGCCCCTCGGGCACGACCTGTGGTGTGACAGTGACGAACGGGCCCTCCGGGCGGCTAATGTCACACCATGGAGCGGCGAATCTTCGGCCTCGAGACCGAGTACGGCGTCACCTGCACCTATCGCGGGCAGCGGCGGCTGTCCCCGGACGAGGTCGCGCGGTATCTGTTCCGTCGCGTCGTGTCCTGGGGTCGGTCGAGCAACGTGTTCCTGCGTAACGGGGCCCGGCTCTACCTGGACGTCGGGTCACACCCGGAGTACGCCACACCGGAGTGCGACTCGGTGACCGACCTGGTGGCCCACGACCGGGCCGGCGAGCGGATCCTGGAGGGCCTGCTCGTCGACGCGGAGAAGCGCCTGCACGACGAGGGCATCGCGGGTGAGATCTACCTGTTCAAGAACAACACCGACTCGGCCGGCAACTCGTACGGTTGCCACGAGAACTACCTGGTCTCCCGGCACGGCGAGTTCGGCCGGCTCGCCGACGTGCTCATCCCGTTCCTGGTCACCCGGCAGTTGATCTGCGGGGCCGGCAAGGTCCTGCAAACCCCGCGCGGCGCGGTCTACTGCCTGTCGCAGCGGGCCGAGCACATCTGGGAGGGCGTCTCCTCGGCGACCACCCGCAGCCGCCCGATCATCAACACCCGTGACGAGCCGCACGCCGACGCCGAGCGCTACCGGCGCCTGCACGTGATCGTCGGCGACTCCAACATGAACGAGGTCACCACGCTGCTCAAGGTCGGCACGGCCGACATCGTGCTGCGGATGATCGAGGCCGGGGTGGTGATGCGCGACCTGTCCCTGGAGAACCCGATCCGGGCGATCCGGGAGGTGTCGCACGACATCACCGGCCGGCGCAAGGTCCGCCTGGCCTCCGGCAAGGAGGTCAGCGCACTGGACATCCAGCAGGAGTACCTGGCCAAGGCCACCGAGTTCGTGGAGCGTCGCGGCGGCGACCAGGGGGCCAAGCGGGTGGTCGAGCTGTGGGGCCGGGTGCTGCACGCGGTGGAGACCGGTGACCTGGAGCCGGTCTCCCGGGAGATCGACTGGGTCACCAAGCTGCGGCTGATCGAGCGCTACCAGCGCAAGCACGACCTGCCGCTGTCGCACCCCCGGGTGGCGCAGATGGACCTGGCCTACCACGACCTGCGCCGCGGTCGTGGCCTCTACGGGCTGCTGGAGCGCCGCGGTGAGGTCGATCGGGTGGCCACCGACCCGGAGATCTTCGAGGCCAAGGAGACCCCGCCGCAGACGACCCGGGCCCGGCTGCGCGGCGAGTTCATCCGGCACGCCCAGGAGAAGCGGCGGGACTTCACCGTCGACTGGGTGCACCTGAAGCTCAACGACCAGGCGCAGCGCACCGTGCTCTGCAAGGACCCGTTCCGGGCGTACGACGAGCGGGTGGAGCGGCTGATCGCCAGCATGTGACCGGTGTGCCGGCCCCGGCGGTGGTGTCCGCCGGCGGGGCCGGCCGGCCCGGTAGGCTGGGCGCGCCATGACGACTTCTGGACCTTCCGACCGCTCCGAGCGCGGCACCGAGCGGCAGAACTGGGTCGAACGCCGGCGGGAGAAGATCCGCGCCGAGATCGACCGTAACCGGCGCGGTGAGTACACCGTGCCGACGTGGGTGCTGGCCCTGGCGCTGGTGCTCATCGTGGGTGGCTGGCTCGCCCTGATCTTCCTCGCCTGATCCCCGCTGGCCCGGCCGGGCCACCGCTGGCCCGAGCGGGCCGCCGGGTCGGGTAACCGTCGCCGGTCACCGGACGCCCGATCCCGCGGCGCGCCTGCGTCGGGAGCTGATCGAAGCCCTGCCCCGCGACCAACGCCCCGTGATCCGCTGACCCGCGTGCGTCGGCTCGCCCTCGGCGAGGGTCAGGGGAGCAGGGTGGTGGCGTGGCGGCCCGCCGCGGCGGCGGCCAGGAAGTAGGGGTGGTCGGCGTCGAGGCCACGGCCCATCGTGGACAGTGGCACGGCGCTGGCCCGCAGCGCGGCGTCGAGGCCGGCCGTGGGCACCCGGACGATCCGGTGCCGGGCCGCCAGGGGGGCCAGCGCCTCGTCCACCTCGGCGGCCAACGCCGCGTCCAGCTCGTCGGGCACCACCAGCTCCGCGGAGGCGAGCGCCACCCGGCCGTACGCGGTGAGGCTGTGGTGCGACACGCCCCGGTGCCGGGGGCGGGGGTCCGCGGCGGAGATCCGCAGCGATCCGACCGGTCGGCCGCCCAGCGTGGCGATCGCGTTGACCGCCTCGCCGACGGCGACCCCGGAGAAGCCCCACCGGGTGCCGGTGCCCAGGTTGCCGGGCCCCTGCGCGACCACGGCCACGTCGGCGCGCAGCACGTACCGGGCGGCGAGCAGGCCGCCGTGCAGGGTGGTGGCCTCCAGGTCGCCGCCGAACGCCTGCCCGACGGTGATCGTGCCGGCCAGCTCGGCGCGCAGCCCGGCGAGGGTGCGGGAGAACCAGGCCGGCAGCGCCCCGCCGTCGGTGAGCAGGTACGCCACCCGGGCGTGCGGGGCGTCGGCCCGGATGCCGGCCAGGATCGCCGGGAGGGCCGAGTGCAGGTCGGCGGTCACGACCGGCAGCCCGCCCAGGTCGTCGGCGTCGGCCAGCACGTCCCGGTGCGGGGACGCCTCCTCGTCGACGCCGAGCAGGATCGGTTGCAGCGGGGTGTAGCGGGCCTTGACGAGGTGCCCCGCGTCGCGGGTGTCGCCGGCGTCGGCCGGGTCCGGCGGCAGCCGGTCCGGCAGGGCCACCACCAGGGCGTACCCGCCGGTGCCCAGCCCCATCAGCAGCGCCCCGGCGTTGAGCAGCACCCGGTCGCCGGGTTCGGGCGTGCCGACCAGCTCCGGATAGGCCAGCGCCCGCATGCGGGTGCCGTCGGGCAGGTCGACGTCCAGCTCGACCGCCCCGGTCCACTGCCGTCGCAGCGCCGCCACCGTCCCCGCCCGCCATCGCACCATGACGGGCACGCTAGCCGCGCGGGCCCGACGCCCCGCGCCCGGGTGGTCCGGGCGTGGTTCAGGTCGGGTCGGGTTCGCCGCCGGCGTCCGGGCTCGGCCGGGCCTGGGTGTTCCGGGCGCCGCCGGCCGCGCCGGGCAGTGAACGGGTGGGGTCGAGGAAGACGTAGCGGATCTCCGGGTACCGCCCGGTGAGCCGGCGTTCGGCCTCGTCGGCGGTGGCCTCGATGGCCGCGCCGGTGGCCTCGTCGCGGAAGTCGACCTTCGCGGCGACCAGGATGTCGTCCGGGCCGAGCTGCATGGTCAGCAGGGTGTCGATCCGTTCCACCTCGGGCAGCCCGGCCAGCTCCCGCTCGATCTCCTGATGCAGCCGGGCCGGGACCGCCCGGCCCACCAGCAGCGACAGGTTGTTGCTGGCCAGGATCCCGGCGACGGCCAGCAGCAGCAGACCGATCAGGATCGACGCGATGCCGTCCCACACCTCGTCGCCGGTGGCGTGCGACAGGCCGACTCCGAGACCGGCCAGCAGCAGACCGATCAGGGCGGCGCTGTCCTCCAGGAAGACCGCCTTGACGGTGGTGTCGGCGGTCAGTCGCAGGAACCGCTGTGGGGTCGTCTCCCAGCGTCGGGACTCGCGACGGACCTGGCGTGCGGCCCGGGCCAGCGAGATCGACTCGATGACGAAGGACACCCCCAGCACGATGTACGAGATCAGGTAGTCGCCGCTGTGCTGGTGCACCAGGATCGTGGTCACGCCGTGGGTGACGGCGAAACCGGCGCCGGCGACGAAGGTGAACATGGCGGCGAAGAACGCCCAGACGTAGCTCTCCTTGCCGTACCCGAAGGGGTGCAGGGCGTCCGCCGGCCGCGCGCCACGGCGCAGCGCCTGGTAGAGCAGCACCTCGGTGGTGGTGTCGGCGACCGAGTGCGCCGCCTCGGAGAGCATCGCGGCCGAGCCGGAGATCAGCCCGGCGATCAGCTTCGCGACCGCGATGGCGAGGTTGGCCGCCCCGGCGACGACGACGGTGCCGACGCTCTCGGTCTTGACCTCCGCTTCCGACATGAGGGCCAGCCTATGGCCGGTCGCGGCCCGGCCGCTCGGCTTGTGCTTCCGGTCCGACCGATCCGAACAGATGTGCGGCACGCCAGCGTGGGTGCACGTCTCGGGCGTGTCGACTGCTAGCGTCTACCCGTGTCGCGGACCCGCACCGAACGCCTGGTCAACCTGGTGATCTGCCTGCTGTCCACGCGACGGTTCCTGACCGCCGCGCAGATCGCCGCGACCGTGCCCGGTTACGAGCACGATCCGGACGACGCGCGTGACCACGAGGCCTTCCAGCGCAAGTTCGAACGGGACAAGGCCGAGCTGCGTGAGCTGGGCGTGCCGCTGGAGACCGGGACGGCCAGCGTCTTCGACGCCGAGCCCGGCTACCGGATCGCCCACCGCGAGTACGCGTTGCCCGACATCCCCCTCGAACCGGACGAGGCCGCCGCCGTGGGGATCGCCGCGCGGCTGTGGCAGCACGCCGGTCTCGCCGCCGCCGCGTCGTCGGGGCTGGCCAAGCTGCGCGCCGCCGGGGTGGACGTGGACCCGCAGGCCACGCTGGGCCTGGAGCCGATGGTCACCGTCGACCCGGCGTTCGCGCCGCTGACGGCCGCCGCCCGCGACCGCCGCGAGGTCGGGTTCGACTACCGGGTACCCGACCGGGACGCGCCCAGCCGCCGGCGGTTGCAGCCGTGGGGCGTGGTCTGCTGGCGTGGCCGGTGGTACGTGGTCGGCCACGACCTGGACCGCGCGGCGACGCGCTGCTTCCGGCTGTCCCGGGTGGTCGGCGCGGTCCGGGTGGCCGGCGCGCCCGGTGCTTACCAGCCGCCGGCCGGCGTCGACCTGATCAGCCACGTGGCGCGCTGGTCGGGCCCGGTGGAACGCACCGGCCGGGCCACGGTGCTGGCCGCGCCGGGCCGGGCCGCCGGGCTGCGCCGCTGGGCTGTCGAGGTCACCGCCGGGCCCGACGGCGACCGGCTGGTCCTGCCGTACGCCGACCCGGACGGGCTGGCCGGCCAACTCGTGCGCTACGGCCCGGACGTGCGGGTGCTCGACCCGCCGGAGGTCCGCGAGGCGGTCATACAGCGGCTCAAGGAGATCGCCGCCCGGCACGACGAACTGGTCGTGGGGGGTGCCCGATGACCCGGCCGGCCGCCCGGGGCGGCTCCCGGGCCTCCGCCGACCGGTTGGCCCGGCTGCTCAACCTGGTGCCCTACCTGCTGGCCCGGCCCGGCATCGAGATCGCCGAGGCGGCCGGTGACCTGGGCGTCACCGAACGGCAGCTACGCGAGGACCTGGAGCTGCTCTGGGTGTGCGGGCTGCCCGGTTACGGCCCCGGTGACCTGATCGACATGGCCTTCGACGGCGACCGGGTGACCATTACCTACGACGCCGGCATCGACCGCCCGCTGCGGCTCACCCCCGACGAGGCGCTGGCCCTCGTGGTGGCGCTGCGGATGCTCGCCGAGACGCCCGGCGTGGCCAACCGGGACGCCGTCGAGCGGGCCCTCGCGAAGATCGAGGACGCCGCCGGGGATCTGGTGGGCGCGCCCGTGGCCGTGCGGCTGCCCGGGGACACCCGGCGGGTGGAGGCGCTGCGCGCCGCCGTGGAGGGTGGCCGGGCGCTGCGGATCACCTACTACACGGCCGCCCGGGATGAGACCACCGACCGCGTCATCGACCCGCTGCGGATGCTGATGGTCGGCGGCCTGGCGTATGTGGAGGCGTGGTGTCGCCGCGCGGAGGCCGTCCGACTGTTCCGGGCCGACCGGATCGACGCGATCACCGAGCTGGACGAGCCGGCCACGGTCCCGCCGCAGGCGGTCCCGCACGACCTGACCGAGGGCGTCTTCCGCCCCTCGCCCGACCTGCCGCTGATCACTCTGCGGCTCGGCCGGGGCGAGCGGTGGATCACCGAGTACTACCCGTGTGAGCGGGTGGAGGCCGGCGACGGCGACCAGTGGCTGGTCTCGCTGCGGGTGACCGACCTGGGCTGGGCGCGCCGCTTCGTGCTCGGCCTCGGCGCGGACGCCACCGTGGTCGCCCCGGTCGAGCTGGCCGAGCAGGTCCGGGCGACGGCGGCCGCCGCACTGGACGCGTACGCCGTGCCCGCGCCCACCGCCGCGCCCCGGCGGCCCGAGGCCGATCCGGCGACGACCGACGCGCCGTCCGGCGACCCGGCGGTGGTTGGCCGCACCCAGTAGGCTGACCGCCGTGCTGACATGGATCGTGCTCGCGGTTGTGCTGCTCCCGCTCGTGGCGCTCGCGCTGGCCGTGCGTCCGGTGCTGGCCCGGCTGCCCCGGCTGCGCCGCGCCGCGGTGGCGCTGCAGCGACGGGCCACCGAGGCCGAGGCGCTGCGGGAGACCGCCGAGGCGCTGCAGCAGCGCGCTGAGGGCGTTCAGCGCCAGCTCGACACCACCCAGCGGCGACTCGCCGTGATCAAGGCCAAGCGCGGCTGATCGACCCCCGTCACAGCTCCGTCCCGGCCGGGGCGGGGCGTTGTGGAAGCGACCGCCCGGCGATGGTTGACTGATCATCGCGGTTGGTCAAGACTTCACCGGCCGGGCCCGGGATGATGGTCCCCGGCAGGTGGCAACCGGCCGATCCGCACGTACGATGGGCTGCGTACCGCCCCCGGACACACAGAGCGACTGGAGCTTCTCATGGGTGCCCTCAAGCCGTGGCACATCGCGGTTCTCGTGGTTGTGCTGATCCTGCTCTTCGGTGCGAAGCGGCTCCCCGACGCGGCCCGCTCGCTCGGCCGCTCGCTGCGGATCATCAAGGCCGAGACCAAGAGCCTGCAGGACGACGACCGCGACCTCGCCGAGAAGGCCGACGCGCAGGCCGGCTACCAGCCGCTGCCGCCGCAGGTCGGGCAGCCGCAGCAGGCGCCGTACCAGCAGGCGCCGCCGCAGCAGCCGGTCGCCGACCCGGTGCACCGCGTCCGCGACAACTGACCGAGAGGCCCGAGCACCGTGGCCTTCGCACTGCGTAAACGCGGCCCGAGCACCTTCGAGCGGGCCTCCGACGGCTCGATGACGCTCATCGAGCACGTCCGTGAGCTGCGCGATCGGCTGTTTCGCGCCTCGCTGGCGATCGTCGCCGGCCTGATTCTCGGCTTCTTCCTGGCTCAGCCGGCGTTCGACCTGCTGAAGGAGCCCTACTGCAGCCTGCCGGGCGCCCGGGACGCGCTCGGCAACTGTCACCAGTTCCTTCAGCTGTCACCCGCGGACGGCTTCATCCTGAAGCTGAAGCTGGCGCTCTGGATCGGCCTGATCGCTGGTGCGCCGGTCTGGCTCTACCAGCTCTGGGCCTTCATCGCGCCCGGGCTGCACCGGCACGAGCGCAAGTGGGCGTACGTCTTCGTCGCGATCGCGGCCCCGCTGTTCGCCGGTGGTGCGGTCCTCGCCTACCTCGTCGTGGACAAGGGCCTCGCGTTCCTGCTGGAGGCGGGCGTGACGGGCCTCTCCACCCAGCTGGAGGTCACCCGCTACATCTCGTTCGTCACGAACATGATCCTGTTGTTCGGGGTGGCGTTCGAGTTCCCCCTCATCCTGTTGATGCTCAACTTCACCGGCGTGGCCAGCGCCCGGCGGCTGCTGAGCTGGTGGCGCGCGGTCATCTTCATCTCCTTCGCCTTCGCGGCCATCGCCACACCGGATCCGGGCCCCTTCGGCATGACTTTGCTGGCGCTGTCCCTCTCGCTGCTGTACTTCGTGGCGGTCGGGGTGGCGTTCATCAACGACAAGCGGCGTGGGCGCGGCAAGGAGGTCTACGCCGGCCTCGACGACGACGAGGTGTCGCCGTTGGAGCACGACCCCGAGCCGGTCGAGGCGGGGCAGCGGGTCGACGTGAGCGCACCGGTCGGCGTACCGGAGCCGATCGCCCCACCCGCTCCGATCGAACGCCGCTACGACGACATGACCTGACGGCCCCCGCCGTCCGGTCCGCCGACGCCGTCCCCGCTCAAACGGGGGCGGCGTCGCCGCATGTTCGCCCGAAACCGCCGTCGCCGCGTGACCCTGAGCGCCCGGACCGCGACCACTGGTGAGGTCGTGCCCGCCCGGTGTACGGGGGGCGTCACACCGGTTACGGTGCTGCCCGTGACCGCAGACGATCACCCGCTCGCCGGTGGCCCTGTCGCCGTGCTCGCCAACCCGACCGCCGGCCGGGGACGGCACCGTGGGCTGCTGCCCCGGCTGCTGGAGGGCCTGGCCGCCGGCGGTCGACCGGTCCGACTGTTGTCGGCGGCGAGTCCCGCCGAGGCGGAGGCGGCGTGCCGCGCGGCGGTCGCCGACGGCGCTGGCGCGCTGGTCGCGATGGGCGGGGACGGCACCGTGCACCGGGCGATGCAGGCCGCCGCCGGCACCGACGTGCCGTTCGGGGCCGTGCCGGCGGGCACCGGCAACGACTTCGCCGTCGACACGGGCTTCCCGGCCGATCCGCTGGCGGCGGTGGCGGTGATCGCCGACGCGCTGCGTGCCGGCCGGACCCGCTCGGTCGACCTGGCCCGGATGACCGGCGCCGACGGCACCGAGCGCTGGTACGGGGCGGTCCTCGCGGCCGGGTTCGACGCGATCGTGAACGAGCGGGCCAACCGGATGCGATGGCCGCGCGGCCCCCGCCGGTACGACCTGGCGATCCTCGTCGAGCTGGCCCGGCTGCGGCCGCGGCGGTACACGCTGCGCCTGGACGGGGTGCCGCACGAGGTGGACGCGGTGCTGGTGGCGGTCGGCAACTGCCCGAGCTACGGCGGCGGGATGCGCATCTGCCCCGACGCCGACCCGACCGACGGGCTGCTCGACGTGGTGGTGGGTGGCCGGATCGACAGACGCACCCTGATCCGGATCAAGCCGCGCATCTACCAGGGCACCCACGTCGACCATCCCCTGGTGCGCAGCTACCGGGCGCGGACGGTGGAGTTGAGCGCCGAGGGCATCACCACGTACGCCGACGGTGAGCGTTCGCTGGACCTGCCGGTGACCGTCAGCGCGGTTCCGGGCGCGCTGCGGCTGCTGCGCTGACCCGTACCGCTCCGATGCTGGCCGCGATGACCAGCACGATGGCGGCGCACTCCAGCAGCGTCAGCTCCTGCCGCAGCACCAGCCAACCGGCCAGCGTGGCGATGGCCGGGCCGAGACTCATCAGCACCGCGAAGGTGGCGGTGGGCATCCGGCGCAGCGCCAGCAGCTCCAGGGTGTACGGCAGGCCGGAGGCGAGCACCGCGAGGGCCGTGCCGAGCGCCAGCACCGCGGGGTCGAGCAGCACCGCGCCGCCGTCGATGACGCCGAGGGGGAGGGTGACCAGCGCGGCGAGGGTCAGCGCCAGGGCCAGCCCGTCCGCGCCCGGGAACCGGCCGCCGACCCGGGCGCTGAGCAGGATGTACGCGGCCCACATGGCGCCCGCGCCAAACGCGAAGGCCACCCCGGCGGGGTTGAGCCGGTCGAAGCCGCCCTGCCCGAGCAGCGCCACCCCGGCCAGCGCCAGGCCCGCCCAGCACCAGCTGGCCAGCCGGCGGGCGGTGAACACCGACAGCGCCAGCGGGCCGAGCACCTCCAGGGTCACCGCCGGGCCCAGCGGGATCCGCTCGATGGCCTGGTAGAACAGCGAGTTCATGCCGGCCAGCGCCAGCCCGAACGCGCCCGCTGCGGCCCAGTCCGCCCGACCGTACCCGCGCAGTCGGGGCCGGCACACGATGAGCAGCAGCACGGCCGAGATCGTCAGTCGCAGGGTCACCGCGCCGGCCACCCCGGTGCGCGGGAAGAGCAGGGCGGCCACGGCGGAGCCGAACTGCACCGACAGCGCCCCGCCGAGCACCATGCCGATTGCGCCGACGCCACCGGCCCGGCCGGTCGCCGCGACGGTGGGTGCCGGCCGATCGGGCAGCAGGGTGTCGGTCACGGTTGCGACGGTAGGGGGTGCCGCGGTGGGGAGGGAAATGCCGGTTCCACTGCGGTTATGCTTCCCGGTTATGACCGTGGAGCTGCGGCACCTGCGCGCCTTCCTCGCCATCGCCGAGGAGGGCAGCATCACCCGCGCCGCCGGGCGACTCCGGGTCACCCAGCCCGCCCTGTCGCGCACGCTGCGTCAGTTGGAGGACCATCTGGGCATCCGGCTGGTCGACCGCTCCACCCACCACCTGCACCTGACACCGGCCGGCCGGTCGCTGCGGGACCGGGCCGCCGCCGCCGTCGCGGCCGTCGACGACGCGCTGGACCCGGGGTACGCCGCCGGCCGGCCGCTGCGGCTCGGGCACGCCTGGTCGGCGCTGGGCGGGCACACCGTCACCCTGCTGCGCCGATGGCGGCAGACCCACCCGGACACGCCGCTGGAGCTGCTGCGCATCGACGACCGCAGCGCCGGGCTGGCCCGCGGCGCCGTGGACGTCGCGGTGCTGCGCCAGCCGGTCGACCTGCCCGACATGCGCACCGTGCGGCTGCTCACCGAGCCCCGGCTCGCCACCGTCCCGGCGGACAGTCCGTTGGCCGAGCGGGCCGTGCTCGCCCTGGCCGACCTGGTCGACCAGCCGATCGCCGTGAACACCGCCACCGGCACCACCACGCTCGGCCTCTGGCCGGTGGACGCCGCCCCGGCGACCGTGGTGCCGGTGGCGAACACCGACGACTGGCTCGCCGCGATCAGCTCCGGTCGGGCGGCCGGGGTGACCACCTCCGCGACCGCCGCGATGTACCCCACGACGGCGGTGGCGTACCGGCCGCTCACCGACGCGCCGGAGGTCACCGTGCTGCTGGCCTGGCGGCACCCGCCCCGGCACCCGGGCGTCGCCGACCTGGTCGCGCTCGCCCACGAGGTCGTCGCCGGCTGACGCCGCCGGATCAGGCCGGCAGAGCCAGATCCAGGACGGCGCCCAGCCCGTTTTCCCGGCCGGGGTCGGCGGCCGGCAGCACCAGCACCGCGCAGCCGGCGGCCACCGCGCCCGCGTCCGCCGGTGTGTCGCCGACCATCAGCGACTGCTCCGGGTCCACGCCGAGCATGCCGCAGGCGCGCAGGAAGATCGCCGGGTCGGGCTTGCAGCGCCCCACCTCGTAGGAGAGCACGAACGCGTCGACCAGGTCGGTCAAGCCCCACGCGTCGAAGTGCGGCCGCAGGTCGAAGCCGATGTTGCTGACCACCGCCACCCGCACGCCGGCGTCGCGCAGCGCGGTCAGGGTCGGGGCGGTGTCCGGGTACGGCAGCCAGCCCTCGGCGGTCAGCAGCCGCTCGTACAGGGCGTCGGCGAAGCCCTCGATGCCCGCGTCGACGGTCTCGGCCAGCCCCGTGTAGGCACCCCGGTGGGCGTGCGGGTAGAGGTCCCGGTCGGCCCACAGCTCCGCCAACCCGGGCGGCACCCGGACCGGCAGTGGCCCGCCGGCCCGCCCGGCCGTCAGGAGCCGGTCGGCCAGCGAGGTGGCCCGGACCCGATCCAGGGTGACCCCGCACGCCGCCGCGGCCTCCAGCACCCACTGCCGCGGCTCCTCCACCTGGGCCAGGGTGCCGTGGAAGTCGAAGAGCACCGCCTTGACGGGCCGTCGGGACGCCCGGGGGGCGGCGGCGTCCTCGGCGCTGCCCGGCGGACGAGTCTGGGGCGGTTCGGCATGGTCCGGCACGCCGTGCACCCTACCGACCGCCGCCGACGGTCCCTCCGCACGGCCTTGTCGGGTGCCGTGTCCCGGCACGCACTAATCTTGGTGACATGTCGAGCCCCGCCGAGCGGTACGTCGCGGCGCGCCGCCGGGCCGCGCAGGCCTCACAGTTCCCGGCGCTGGACGAGTTCGCCCTTGACCTGGGGTTCGATCTCGACGACTTCCAGCGGGAGGCGTGCCAGTCGTTGGAGCGGGGCAGCGGGGTGCTCGTCTGCGCCCCCACCGGTGCCGGCAAGACCGTGGTCGGCGAGTTCGCCGTACACCTGGCGCTGCGCGGGCGGCCGGGTGACCCGGCGGCTGCCGACGACACGGCGACACCGCCGACCCGGCGCAAGTGCTTCTACACCACACCGATCAAGGCACTGTCCAACCAGAAGTACCACGACCTGGTCGCCCGGTACGGCGCCGAGCAGGTCGGCCTGCTCACCGGCGACAACGCGATCAACGGCGACGCGCCGGTGGTGGTGATGACCACCGAGGTGCTGCGCAACATGCTCTACGCGGGCTCCAGCACGCTCGAGGGGCTGGCCTACGTGGTGATGGACGAGGTGCACTACCTCGCCGACCGGTTCCGCGGCGGGGTGTGGGAAGAGGTGATCATCCACCTGCCCGCCTCGGTCACCCTGGTCTCGTTGTCGGCGACCGTGTCCAACGCCGAGGAGTTCGCCGACTGGCTGGTCACCGTGCGCGGCGAGACCGCCGTGGTGGTCAGCGAGCACCGGCCGGTGCCGCTGTGGCAGCACATGCTGGTCGGCAAGCGGATGTTCGACCTGTTCCACGACGCCGACGCCGCCCGCAAGCACGACGTGCACCCGGAGCTGCTGCGCTACACCCGCGACACGATGCGCCGCCTGGAGTTGGGCGAGGGGCGCAGCGCCGGGCCCGGCTCCGGCCGTCGCGGCCCGCGCTGGCGCGGCCCGATGCGCCCGGACATCGTCGACCGGCTGGACCGGGAGGGTCTGCTCCCGGCGATCCTGTTCATCTTCAGCCGGGCCGGCTGCGCCGCGGCGGTGCAGCAGTGCCTCGCCGCCGGGCTGCGGCTCACCTCGCCCGAGGAGCGGGCCGAGATCCGGCGGGTGGTCGAGTCCCGGGTCACCGCCATCCCCGGCGAGGACCTGGCGGTGCTGGGCTACTGGGAGTGGCTCGACGGGTTGGAGCGCGGCCTGGCCGCCCACCACGCCGGCATGCTCCCGGTGTTCAAGGAGATCGTGGAGGAGCTGTTCGTCCGCGGCCTGGTCAAGGCGGTCTTCGCCACCGAGACCCTGGCGCTGGGCATCAACATGCCGGCCCGCTGCGTGGTCCTGGAACGGCTGGTCAAGTACAACGGCGAAGCCCACGTCGACCTGACCCCGGGGGAGTACACGCAGCTCACCGGGCGGGCCGGCCGGCGCGGCATCGACGTGGAGGGGCACGCCGTGGTGGTGTGGTCCCCGGAGACCGACCCGCGGCACGTGGCCGGGCTCGCCTCCACCCGCACCTACCCGCTGCGCTCCAGCTTCCGGCCCTCGTACAACATGGCGGTGAACCTGGTCGGCACGGTCGGCGCGGAGCCGGCCCGGGCCCTGCTGGAGTCCTCGTTCGCGCAGTTCCAGGCCGACCGGTCGGTGGTCGGCCTGGCCCGCCAGGTGCAGCGCAACACCGAGACCATCGAGGCGTACGGCGCGGAAGCCGCCTGCCACCACGGCGACTTCGACGAGTACTTCGCGCTGCGGGTGGCGATCGCCGACCGGGAGAAGGCCATCGCGCGGCAGGGGCAGACCCAGCGCAAGGCCGCCGCGGTGGCCTCGCTGGAGCGGCTGCGGGTCGGCGACGTGATCCGCGTGCCGGCGGGACGGCGCGCCGGGCTGGCCGTCGTGCTGGACCCGGCGACCGGTGGGTTCGGCGAGCCCCGGCCGCTGGTGCTCACCCAGGACCGCTGGGCCGGGCGGGTCAGCCCCGGCGACTTCACCACGCCGGCCGAGGTGCTGGCCCGGATCCGGGTGCCCAAGCACTTCAACCACCGCTCGCCGGCCGCCCGGCGCGACCTCGCCGCCGAGGTCAGCGGCACCGGCCTGGACCGGCACGGCGGCCGGCGGGGTGGCCGTTCCCGGCAGGTGGCCGGCGAGGACCACCGGCTCACCCAGCTGCGTACCGAGTTGCGCCACCACCCCTGCCACGCCTGTCCCGAACGGGAGGAGCACGCCCGCTGGGCGGAGCGGCGGCGACGGCTGGAGCGTGACACCGAGGAGCTGCGCGAGCGGGTGTCCGGGCGCACCGGGTCGCTGGCCCGGACCTTCGACCGGATCGTCGCGCTGCTGACCGAGCGCGGCTACCTCACGCGCGACGGCGCGGTCACGGACGCCGGTCGGATGCTCGGCCGGATCTGGACGGAGGCGGACCTCCTGGTCGCCGAGTGTCTGCGCCGGGGCGTGTGGGACGGGCTGTCCCCGGCCGAGTTGGCCGCCGCCGTGTCAGTGGTGGTCTTCGAGGCGCGCCGCGACGTCGACGAGCGGGCCTCGCTGCCGCGCGGGCCGGTGGCCGACGCGGTCGACGAGACGCTGAAGCTGTGGGGCGAGATCGAGGCCGACGAGGCGGCGCGCGGGCTGACCGCGACCCGGGAGCCGGATCTCGGCTTCGCCTGGCCGATCTACCGCTGGGCGCGCGGCGACGCGTTGGCCAAGGTGCTCGGCAGCGGTCACGAGATCGAGGGTGAGATGCCGGCCGGCGACTTCGTCCGGTGGGCGCGCCAGGTGGTCGACCTGCTCGGCCAGCTGGCCGACTCCGGTGGCGCATCCCCGGAGCTGCGCTCCACCGCGCGGCAGGCGATCGGGGCCATCAACCGCGGTGTCCTGGCGTACCACACCTCCTCCTGATCATCACTTTCGGTCACCGCCGCTGGCGAACCGACGCATCGGACCGTCACCGCCACAGCACCCCTCGGATAGTCCGGGGGGTGCTGTCGCGCCTGTTCACGGCACCCCTGATCATTGCCCGAGCGATTCCTGTACTCGCCGGTAACGAAATGGGGAGAAGGCCGCCGTGGCGGAGATCAATCACTTTGAGTACGGGTGGATCACGCCCGCGCTGAGCTACGCGCTGTCCGTGCTCGGTTCGATCCTCGGGCTGATCTGCGCCGGGCGCATCCGCACCGCCGGCACGGCCGGCCAGCGCGCCTGGTGGGGTCTGCTGGCGGCGTGGGCCCTCGGCGGCACCGCCATCTGGGCGATGCACTTCATAGCCATGCTCGGCTTCGCCGTCGCTGGCACCCGGATCCGGTACGACGTCCCGCTCACCGCGGCCAGCACGGCCATCGCCTTCGCGGCGGTCGGCATCGGCCTGGCCATCGTGGGCACCGGACGGCTGAACCCGGTACGGCTGGTCGCCGGCGGGATCTTCACCGGTGCCGGCGTGGCCGCCATGCACTACACCGGGATGGCGGCGATGCGGCTGAACGGCACCCTCCGCTACGACACCACCCGGGTCGGGATCTCGGTGGCGATCGCGGTCGTGGCGGCGACCGTCGCGCTGTGGCTCGCCATGACCGTCCGGCGCCCGCTGGCGATCGTCGCCTCCGCGCTGGTCATGGGCGTCGCCGTGAACGGCATGCACTTCACCGGCATGAGCGCCCTCTCGGTGCACGCGCACGAGGGGCAGGGTGACGTTACCGGCACCGGCATGAGCACGCTCCTGGTGCCGATCGTCCTGGCGGTGATCTTCGGGGTGGTCGGTCTGCTCTACGCCCTGCTCGCCGCGCCGACCGACGACGACCGGGCCGCCGCCGCGTACCTGGACGGGCGGCGGGCCCCGGCGCCGGCCGCCGCGCCACCTGCCGCCGCCCCGGACCCGGTCGGGCTGCGCGCCCGCTCCACGCTCGGCCAGCCCGGCACCCCGTTCCCGTCCCGCCGGGAGATGCCGCCCCGCTGACCGCGGCCCGACGGTGGTGGCGATGCGGCAGCACGTGCGTGACACGCGCCCCTAGGCGTCGGGTGGCTCCTGCTGGGCGCGGTGGGCGGCGGCGAGCCGCTTGGGAGCGCGGGCGTACCAGCCCTCGGTGATCACTTCGGTCAGCTCGGACAGGCCGATCCGATCCAGCCGGACCAGCACCGCCGGGTAGCCCTCGAAGTGCGGGATGGTGAAGTAGACCGACCGGTCGTCGGCGAGCAGGGCCTCCTTGACACCGAGGTCGAGCACCCGGACACCGAGGATCGGCCCGTCGGGCTCGGCGGCGCCGAGGGCGGCGAGATCGGCCGTCCGCAACGGCCGTTCCCAGACGAACGGCTTGTCCCGCACCCGCCAGGCGGGCAGCCCGTCGTACGAGCCCCGCTCCGTGGTCTCGGGCAACGCGAGCGCGATCCGGCGGACGTCCTCCCAGCTGGCCATGGCCACACGGTACGGGGGCTCAGCGGGCCACGGCGTGCTCGGCGAGCAGTTGGCCGAGCACGTGTCGGGCTTCCGCCGCCTTGGCCGGCTCCGGATTGTCCAGAGTGATCAACGCCTTCCACAGCGCCCAGCCGCGCCCCCGGGCCCAGGTGGCCGCCTCGACGCCGAGCGCGTCGCGGAAGGCGGCCCGGCTGGCGCCGTGCAGGAGGGTCCAGGCGATCACCGTGTCGCAGGCGGGATCGCCGACGCCGCAGCAGCCGAAGTCGATGACGGCGGCGAGCCGGCCGTCGCGCACCAGCAGGTTGCCGGCCGCGACGTCGCCGTGGAACCAGACCGGCGGCCCGGCCCAGGTGGCGTCGAGGGCGGCCTGCCAGATGCCGGCGACGGCGTCGACGGGCAACCGGTCGCGGTGCGCCTCGACCGCCGCGCGGGTCTCCGCGTCGTAGGTGGCCAGCGGTGCACCCCGCCAGGCACTGTGCCGGCCGGCGGCCGGGCCGCCGGTGGCGTCGACATCCCGCAGCGCCCGCAGGAAATCGGCGAGGTCGGTGGCGAACCGGGTCAGGTCGTCGATCCGCTCGGGCCGCGCGGTCGCCCCGTCGATCCACCGGTAGACCGACCACGGGTACGGGTAGCCGGCCCCCGCCCGGCCGTGCGCCAGCGGAACGGGCACCTCCAACGGCAGCCGCGGGCCGAGCACCGGGAGCCAGCGCTGTTCCTTGGCGACCTGGAGGGCGTACCCCTCGCCGCTGGGCAGCCGCACGGTCATCGCGTCGCCCAGGTGGAAGGTGCGGTTGTCCCAGCCGCCGACCTCCACCGGCCGGACCGGCAGCTGCGCCCAGCGCGGGAACTGCTCGGCCACCAGGCGGCGCACCAGTGTCACGTCGATCCGGGCGGCCACCGCGTCGTCGGTGTCCGGTACGTCGGGGAGGGGCTGGGCGCTCATCCGTCCGAGCCTGCGGGTGCCGCTCGCCGCACGCAACCGATATGCCGTGGCGTCCGCGGTGCGCTGGCACGGCCAGCCGGGAGTGACCGTGCGGGAGGAGTCGGCCGGCCGTACCTCATGGCCCCTCCTTTGCTCTGCTTCAACGGGCGCAACAGTCACGCCCCGAAAACGTTGCGTGGGTTGAAGCAGAGCAAAGGGGGTGCGACTGCCCAGTGGTGGCCGGGCCGAGCCGACCTACCCCCGGCGCTGGTGGTCACCGCCGCGCTGGACCCGATCTGCGCCGAGGGGCAGCGCTACGCCGAACGGCTGAGGGCAGCCGGCGAGCTGGCCCGTCGGGCACCCAGCCCGGTGGGCTGACACACCGCGTTCACCGCATGGCAATGCGCGACGACCCGTGTACCGCCGTCCTGGATGGACGGTCATAATGGGCCGCATGGTTGCCTGGGAGTACGCCCTGCTCGTCCGCCGCTATCAGGGACAGGGCCGCAATTTTCACGTCTCGTTCGTCTGGTACGCGCCCGACGGGTCCCGCAAGGACATCACCGCCTTCGGCGACACCGCGATCGCGCACCTCAACCGCGTCGGCCGGGAGGGCTGGGAGCTGGTCTCCGCCGCCGAGGACGTGAACAACGTCCAGGGCAGCACCGAAGTCCACCGCTACCACCTCAAGCGCCCCCTGAACTGAGGCGCGCACCCCCCGCCCCCGCCCGCGCCGGTCATGGAGTCCTGTGGTGGACGACAGCGGCCCACCCGCCCGTACCGGGCACCACACTCCATGACCGACGCGACTGGCCGGGATGGGGGTGGGAATCAGGTCAGGTCGACGGTGGGGTAGAGGGGGAACGGGGTCAGCAGGTCGGTGGCCTGGCGGGCGATCTTGTCGGCGAGGGCCGGGTCGAGGGTGTACTTGGCCTTCGACGGGGTGCCGTCGGCGTTGGCGCCGGCCGTGGTCTGGGTGAGCACGGTGTGGATCAGCTCCGCGGTCTGGTCCATCTCGGCGGTGCCCAGGCCCCGGGTGGTCAGAGCCGGGGTGCCGATCCGGATGCCGGAGGTGTACCAGGCGCCGTTCGGGTCCTGCGGGACCGAGTTGCGGTTGGTGACGATGCCCGAGTCCAGCAGCGCCTGCTCGGCCTGCCGGCCGGTGAGCCCGTAGCCGGACACGTCGATCAGCACCAGGTGGTTGTCGGTGCCGCCGGTGACCAGCTTCGCGCCTCGGCGCAGCAGCCCCTCGGCGAGGGCCTGCGCGTTGTCCACGATCCGCTGGGCGTAGCCGGCGAAGTCGGGGCGGCGGGCCTCGGCGAGGGCGACCGCCTTGGCGGCCATCACGTGCGGCAGCGGGCCACCGAGCACCATCGGGCATCCCCGGTCCACCTGGTCGGCCAGCTCCGGCTGGCAGAGCACCATGCCGCCGCGCGGGCCGCGCAGCGACTTGTGCGTGGTGGTGGTGACGATGTGCGCGTGCGGCACCGGGTCGAAGTCGCCGGTGAACACCTTGCCCGCCACCAGGCCGGCGAAGTGCGCCATGTCCACCATGAAGGTGGCCCCGACCGAGTCGGCGATCTCCCGCAGGATCCGGAAGTTCACCTTCCGGGGGTACGCCGAGTAGCCGCCGACCAGGATCAACGGCTTGAACTCGCGGGCCGCCTCGGCCACCCGGTCGTAGTCGATGAGACCGGTCGCCGGGTCGGTGCCGTAGCTGCGCTGGTCGAACATCTTGCCGGAGATGTTCGGCCGGAAACCGTGGGTGAGGTGGCCGCCCGCGTCCAGCGACATGCCGAGCATCCGTTGGTTGCCCAGCTCGCGGCGCAGCGCGAACCAGTCGGCCTCGGTGAGGTCGTTGACCTGGCGCACCTGCGCCTTCTTCAGCGCGGGGGACTCCACCCGGTCGGCCAGCACCGCCCAGAACGCGACGAGGTTGGCGTCGATGCCGGAGTGCGGCTGCACGTACGCGTGCGCCGCGCCGAACAGCTCGCGGGCGTGCTCGGCGGCGAGCGCCTCGACGGTGTCGACGTTCTGGCAGCCGGCGTAGAACCGGCGCCCGACGGTGCCCTCGGCGTACTTGTCGCTGAACCAGTTGCCCATCGCCAGCAGGGTCGCCGGGGAGGCGTAGTTCTCACTGGCGATGAGCTTGAGGGACTCCCGCTGATCGGTCAGCTCGGCGCCGATGGCGTCGGCCACCCGCGGCTCGACAGCCCGGATCACCTCAAGGGCACTCCGGAATGCGGTGGACTCGGCGTTGCGCGACATGCGACCTCCTACAGACACGTGCGGAAGGCCCAGGCGCTCGGCAAACGTCCTCGTGACGGGGCCGCTCCCCGATGGTTCTCCATCCCCACGCGCCAGTAACGGCCCGCCGCGATCCTACCGGGTCGGCCGGGGTCGACCCGGCCGACCTCGGGACGCGACCCGCCGGGGGTGGTTGGCCGAGCCCGGCTGGGGCGCCTCACAGCCGTCGGGGAGCACGACGAGGGGCCCGGCCGCAGCCGGGCCCCTCGTCGTCCGCGAACGGCTCAGGCCGTCACCGCGTCGATCGCCTTCTTGATCGCCTTCGGCTCGCTGGGGGTACGCGGCGCGTCCGCCCGCAGCGCGATCATCTTCTCGCCGATCTCCTGAAGCTGCTTGCGGCCCAGCGCCTCGCGCACCTTCGGGAACCACTCCTGCTCCTCCTCCTCGACGTGGTGCGTCACGTTCTCGATCAGCACGGTCGTCTTGGCGTTGAAGCGTTCGTCGTCGGCGTCCATGCTGGCCAGCTCGAAGCAGAGCATGTCGGCGACGTGGTGCTCCTCGTACGACTCGAGGATGTCGTCCTCCAGGTCGGGCAGCAGCCGGCGAACCTCCGGGTACATCACCTCGTTCTCGAGATAGGTGTGCACGGTCAGGGCCTCCAGGATCTGCCCGACCAGCTTCTGCCGCTGGCTCGCCGGCCCCTCCTCGGCATCCTGGAAAGCCTTGAACAGGCGGCGCATCTCCTTGTGGTCCTCTTTGAGCAGGACGATGGCATCGGTCGACACCGGCATGACCTCCCTGGATCTCGTCTGGTGTCGATCCGGTACCCCCGTGGTGAACTGCGGAAACAGGCGGAATGTGCAGAAGCCGCCCGGATCAGACGGTGGCCAGGGTGCGCGGGATCTCGTCGAGCAGTTCCCGCGCCAGGAAGCCGATCCGGCCGTGCCGGGGGATCAACCGCTGGCCACTGACCGCGTGCGCGAACGCCCCCCAGCAGGCGGCCTGCGCCGGGTCCGCGCCCCGGGAGAGCAGCCCGGCCAGCAGCCCGGCGAGCACGTCCCCACTGCCCGAGGTGCCCAGGCCGGCGTCGCCGCTCTCCTCGCGCCAGCGGCGTCCGTCCGGGGTGGCGACGTGCCCGTAGAGCGAGACCACCGCCTCGTACCGGGTGGCCAGCTCGGCCGCCTCGGCGTCCAGGTCGTCGCCCGGCTCCCGGCCGAGCAGGTGCCCGGCCTCGGTGACGTTCGGGGTCAGCACCGCGGGTCGGCCCGAGCCGACCAGCAGGTCCGGCTCGTGGCTGAGCGCGCCGAGGGCGTACGCGTCGAGCATCAGCGGGGTCCGCGGGCCCGCCGTGTCCAGGACGAGGCGCAGCAGCTCCCGCGTCTCGTCGATCCCCTTCAGCCCTGGCCCGAGGGTCACCACGTCGGCGTGACCGATCAACTCGCCGAGCTGGCCGTCCTCGTCCGCGGCGACCGCGCCGGCCGGGGTCTCCGGCAGCCCGATCACCAGCGCCTCGGGCACCTGGACGCTCAGCGTGGCGGCGGTGGACTCGGCGGCGGTGAGTTGCAGCACCCCGGCACCGGCGCGCAACGCGGCCACCCCGGCCAGGAGCACCGCTCCGGGGGTGAAGCGGGAGCCGCCGACCACCAGCACCGTGCCCCGGCTCTCCTTGCCGCCGGCCGGGACGGGCAGCTCCCAGTCCCGCAGCAGCCCCGGCGTGATCACCTTCACCTCAGACCGGTTCGGCATGGACCTCGTCCTCCCTGGTCGGCCGGGCGCCCTGCCGGCGTAGGTGGCCCACCTCGTTGAACCCGGCCAGCGCCAGCCGGCCGTCCGTGTCGACCGACCAGTGGGTGATCGAGCAGTTGGCGATGACGTGTTCGCGGGTCAGCTCCATCAGCTCCGGCTCGGTCAGCCCCTCCACCAGGTAGCGCAGCATGAAGACCAGTGCGTCGTGGCCGAAGAGCAGCACCCGCTGGTCGGCGTGGTCGCGGCGCAGGTCACCGAGGAGCGTCCGCAGCCGCAGTGCCACGTCGGTCCAGGACTCCCCGCCGGGCGGCCGGTAGTAGAACTTGCCCAGCCGGGCGCGGCGTTCGGCCTCGTCCGGAAAACGCCGGTGCACCCCGTGCCCGGTCAGCCCGTCGAGGATGCCCAGCTCCCGGTCGCGCAGCCGCTCGTCGCGGCTCACCGGAATCCCGGTGCCGTGCAACGCCAGCTCGGCGGTGGAGACGGCCCGCAGGTACGGCGAGACCACCGCCACGTCCGGGCGCCGCTCCGCGGGCATCCCGGCCAGCCAGCGGCCGGTGGCCCGGGCCTGCTCCTCGCCGGTGGGGGAGAGCGGCACGTCGGCGTCCCGGTGGGTGAGCCCGATCAGGTCGGCACCGGACGACTCGGCCTCGGTTGCCGCCACGTTCGCGGTGCTCTCGCCGTGCCGGATGATCCACAGGGTTGCCAGTTCGGCCATGCGGCACCCCTACCCGGCCCGTCTGCCCGGTAACCGCGCCATCGTGCGACACCCGGCGAACCGGTCCGAGCGTGAACCCGCCCCGGTCGGGTAAGCGTGGGCTTCACCGCGAGCCGACATGGGGAGGTACGCCGTGGCGACGATGGTCAAGGAACAGATCAGTCCGTTGAAGGACAAGAACTACGACCTGATCAGGACGTTGCAGATGTCGCTGGAGAACGTGTACCGGATGGACACGTACATCGCCGACGCCGAGCAGCGTGGCGACAGTGAACTGGCCAACTGGTTCCGCATGATCCAGGACAACAGCCGCAAGGCCGGCGATCAGGGCAAGCAGCTGCTGATGTCGCGGATACAGCAGGAGAAACGCTGACCGCGGCGTACGTCGCCCGGGCGGAGGCGGATGCCGGTCGATGACCGGCATCCGCCGCGCTGCGCTCCGACCAGCGCCCCACGTTCCGGATGATTCCCCTCGCCCGCGCGGCCCGGTCGGGTTCGGGACAGCGCCGCGAGAGGTCGATGGGGAACAATCTCCGTCCGGGGCGGTCGGGCCGTCCCGAGACGAGGGGTGGGTCGGGGATGACGGTCGTCCGGGGTCTGCGGGAAGCGCTGCTGCTGTTCGTGATCGCGGCTGTTCTGGTCGCGGTCGCCGCCGCGGTCTGGGTGGCGGTCGCCGGCGGCGACTACACCGCTCGGCTGGGGATCGCGCTGATGGTGGTCGGCGCGCTGCTCGGGGTGACCGGCGACCTGACGCTCAGCCAGATCGGCATGCTGGGCCCGCGTGCCACCTTCGGGCTCGCGCCGGAGCGCGAGGAGGCCGGCGGCGGGCGGGTGCTCACCGGGGTCGGCATCTTCCTCTTCGTCGGGTTGCCGCTGATCCTGGTCGGCGTCCTGCTGATCACCTGACCGGCGTCCTGCTGATCACCTGACCGGCCGCGAGGAACCGGCCGGCGTCGTACCCTCGTGGGCGTGGCCACGGCGGCGGAGGAGATCCAGGTGGGGGAGCGGCTGGTCCGCGTCTCCAGCCCCGACAAGCCGTACTTCCCGGAACGTGGGCTGACCAAGCTGGACGTGGTCCGCTACTTCCTCGCCGTGGGCGACGGCATCCTGCGCGCGCTGCGGGACCGACCGACCATGCTGGAACGCTGGCCGCGCGGCGTCTTCGAGGGCGCGACGATCGCCACCCGGCAGACCAACCGGGGTGACGCGTTCTATCAGAAGCGGCTGCCGGCGGGCGCGCCCGAGTGGGTGCGGACGGCGCACATCACCTTCCCGAGCGGCCGCACCGCCGACGAGGTGGCGCCCAGCGAGCTGGCCGTGGTGATCTGGGCGGCCAACCTGGGCACCCTGCGGTTCCACCCGTGGCCGGTCACCGCCGCCGACGTGGAGCGCCCCGACCAGCTGCGCATCGACCTCGACCCGATGCCCGGCGTCGACTTCGGGCAGGTGGTGCCGGTGGCCCACGAGGTGCGGGCGTTCCTCGCCGAGCTGGGCATGACCGCCTACCCGAAGACCACCGGCGGCCGGGGCCTGCACGTCTACCTGTCGATCGAGCCGCGGTGGAGCTTCGGCGAGTGCCGGCGGGCGGTGCTCGCGCTGGGCCGGGAGATGCAGCGCCGCCTGCCCGACCTGGTCACCACCACCTGGTGGCGCGAGCAGCGGGACCGGCCGGTCTTCGTCGACTACAACCAGATGGCCCGGGACCACACGGTGACGTCGGCGTACTCGATCCGCCCGACGCCGGCCGCGCTGGTCTCCGCGCCGCTGGACTGGTCGGAGCTGGACCACGTCCGGCCGGAGGACTTCGACGTGCTCACCATGCCGGCCCGGTTCGCCGAGCGGGGCGACCCGCACGCCGGCCTGGACGGCGACCGGCACTCGTTGGAGCCGCTGCTGGAGCTGGCCGACCGGGAGGGGCTGGAGGCCCCACCGGAGCGCTGAGGCGGTCACGCCCAGGGGCTACCGGCCCCGTCGAACTCCTCGAAGACCAGCCAGGTGCGGGTGGACAGCACCCCCGGAATGCTCTGCACCCGGCCCAGCACCACGTCCCGCAGCGCGGCGTTGTCCGGTGCCCGCACCAGCGCGAGCACGTCGTGGTCGCCGCCGAGCAGCGCGGCGTGCTCGATGTAGCGCACCCGGGCCAGCTCCGCGGAGACCTCCCGCCAGGTGTTCTGCTCGATCGTCAGCGCGATGTACGCCGAGGTGCCCAGGCCGGCCGCCTCGGGCGCGACCTGGGCCCGGAACCCGGTGATCACGCCGTCGCGCAGCAGCCGCTCCACCCGTGCGTACGCGTTGGTGCGGGAGATGTGGATCCGCTCGGCGAGGGTGCGCACCGACGTCCGCCCGTCACGGACCAGCTCGTCGAGGATCCGTCGGTCCACCTCATCCAGACCTCGGGCCGATCGTCCCGATCCGGCCGCCCGGCCCGGCCCGTCTGTGGCCTCCTGGCTCACCGGTGTGCCCTCCGCATGCCAACCGTCCCGCCTTCCACCCGGATCTTGAGTCAATCATCCGATAGGCGGAAGCATAGGCCCACCACACGTCCCAGGAGGTTCCGCCGTGACGACCACTCCCCAGGCGGTCCGCAGGGCATCCCCGCGCACCCGTCGGGCGGCCACCCCGCCCGACCCGGCGCGCCCGCTGCTGCCCGACGTCGAGCCGGTCCGCCTGCTCGACCAGAGCGGCACGCCGCTGCCCGCCCGCACCGACTACCCGGAGCCGCCCGTCGAGGCGCTGCGTGAGCTGTACCGCCGGATGGTGCTCGGCCGCCGGTTCGACACCCAGGCGACGGCGCTGACCAAGCAGGGCCGTCTGGCCGTCTACCCGTCCTCGCGGGGGCAGGAGGCGTGCCAGGTCGCCGCGGTGCTCGCGGTCCGGGACACCGACTGGGTCTTTCCCACCTACCGCGAGTCGATGGCGCTGGTCGCCCGGGGCATCGACCCCGTCGAGGTGCTCACCCTGCTGCGCGGCGACTGGCACTGCGGCTACGACCCCGCCGCCGTGCGGACCGCACCGCAGTGCACCCCGCTGGCCACCCAGTGCGTGCACGCCGCCGGGCTGGCGCACGGCGAGGCGTACCAGGGGCGCGACACCGTGGCGCTGGCCTTCATCGGCGACGGCGCGACCAGCGAGGGCGACTTCCACGAGGGCATCAACTTCGCCGCCGTGTTCAAAGCACCGGTCGTCTACTTCGTCCAGAACAACCGGTACGCGATCAGCGTCCCACTGTCCCGGCAGACCGCCGCGCCGTCGCTGGCCTACAAGGGCGTCGGCTACGGGGTGCCCAGCGAGCAGGTCGACGGCAACGACCCCGTCGCGGTGCTCGCCGTGCTGACCCGCGCGGTCGCGCACGCGCGGGCCGGCAACGGGCCGTTCCTGGTGGAGGCGCACACCTACCGGATGGAGCCGCACACCAACGCCGACGACGCCACCCGCTACCGCGACGGCGCCGAGGTCGACGCCTGGCGGGACCGGGACCCGGTCACCCGGCTGGAAACCTACCTGCGGGCGCGCGGGGTGCTCGACGACGCGGCGGTGGCCGACATCGCCGAGCAGGCCGAGACGTACGCGGCGGACCTGCGGACCCGGATGAACGAGCAGCCCACGGTCGACCCGCTGAGCCTCTTCGACCACGTGTACGCCGAGCCCACCCCGCAGCTGATCGAACAGCGCGAGCAGGTCCGCGCCGAGCTGGCCGCCGCCCGCGACGAGGAGGGTGACGCCTGATGGCCACCACCATGGCGAAGGCCCTCAACACCGCGCTCGCCGACGCCCTCGCGGCCGACGAGCGGGTCGTCGTCTTCGGCGAGGACGTCGGCCAGCTCGGCGGCGTCTTCCGGATCACCGACGGCCTACAGGCCCGCTTCGGCGAGAACCGCTGCTTCGACACCCCCCTGGCCGAGGCCGGCATCGTCGGCTTCGCCGTCGGCCTGGCCATGTCCGGGCTGCGGCCGGTCGTCGAGATGCAGTTCGACGCGTTCGCGTACCCGGCGTTCGAGCAGATCGCCTCGCACGTGGCGAAGCTGCGCAACCGGACCCGGGGCGCGCTGAGCGTGCCGATCGTCATCCGGGTGCCGTACGCCGGCGGCATCGGCGGCGTGGAGCACCACTGCGACTCGTCCGAGGCGTACTACGCGCACACGCCCGGCCTGAAGGTCGTCACCCCGGCGACGGTGGCCGACGCGTACTCGCTGCTGCGGGAGGCGATCGAGGACCCCGACCCGGTGGTCTTCATGGAGCCGAAGAAGCTCTACTTCGCCAGCGCCGACGCGGAACTGCCGGCGCGCACCGAACCGTTCGGCCGGGCGGTCGTGCGCCGGCCCGGCCGCGACGCCACCCTGGTGGCGTACGGGCCGGCGGTGCCGGTCGCGCTGGAGGCCGCCGAGGCCGCCCGCGAGGAGGGCTGGGACCTGGAGGTGGTGGACGTGCGCACCATCGTGCCGTTCGACGACGCCACCATCACCGCCTCGGTCCGGCGCACCGGGCGGTGCGTCGTGATCCAGGAGGCGCCCGGGTTCGCCGGCGTGGGCGCCGAGATCGCCGCCCGGGTGCAGGAGCGCTGCTTCCACGCGCTGCACGCCCCGGTGCTGCGGGTGGCCGGGCTGGACATCCCGTACCCGGCGCCGATGCTGGAGCACACCCACCTGCCCGGGGTGGACCGGGTGCTCGACGCGGTGGCCCGGTTGCAGTGGGACGACCAGCCGGACCCGCGCTGGTCGGTGCAGGGCAGCGCGGCATGACCACCGTCGAGCGGACGCAGGTCTTCCTCCTGCCCGACCTGGGCGAGGGGCTGAGCGAGGCCGAGATCGTCGAGTGGCGGGTCGCGGTCGGCGACGTGGTCACGGTCGACCAGAGCGTGGTCGAGGTGGAGACAGCCAAGGCGGTCGTCGACGTGCCCTGCCCGTACGCCGGCCGGGTGGTCACCCTGCACGGCGCGGCGGGTGAGGTACGCCCGGTCGGCCAGCCGTTGATCACCATTGCGCCCCTGGACGGCGGCGACGAGCCCGCCGGGCACGCCACCTACCGCGAGGAGGAGCGGGCCGGCTCCGGCAACGTGCTGATCGGGTACGGCACCGGGCACGGCGGGTCGACCCGGCGCCGGCGGCGGCCCCGACTCGCGCTGGCCCCCGAGCCCACCGCGGCCGCGTCGGACAACGTGCCCGAGCCGGTCCCGGTGCCCGACCCGGCCGCCCCGGCGCCGTCCGCCCTGGTCATCTCGCCGATCGTCCGGCGGCTGGCCCGCGAGAGCGGCGTCGATCTGAGCACGGTGCGCGGCACCGGGCCCGGCGGAGTGATCCGCCGCGCCGACGTCGAGGCGGCGCTGGCCCCGCCCGCCGCCCGGCTCGCCGCCGTGCCGGAGCAACCCGTCGGGCTGACCCCGGCCGGCGACGGCGACGTGATCGTTCCCCTCACCGGCGTCCGCAAGGTGATCGCCGACAAGCTCTCCCGCAGCCGGCGGGAGATCCCCGAGGTGACCATCTGGGTCGACGTGGACGCCACCGGGCTGCTGGAGACCCGGGCCGCGATCAACGCGGCGACACCGGACGCGCCGGTGAGCGTCCTGGCCCTGCTGGCCCGGATCTGCCTGTCCGGTCTGCGCCGGTTCCCGCAGCTCAACGCCCGGGTCCACACCGAGGCGCAGCGGATCGTCCAGTCGGCGGGTGTGCACCTGGGCATCGCCGCGCAGACCGACCGGGGCCTGCTGGTGCCGGTGCTGCGCGACGCCCAGCGACTCACCACCGCCGAGCTGGCCGCGGAACTCGCGGCCACCACCACGGCGGCGCGGGCGGGCACCCTGGCGCCGGCCCGGCTGACCGGCGGCACCTTCACGCTCAACAACTACGGGGTGTTCGGCGTGGACGGCTCCACGCCGATCATCAACCACCCGGAGGCCGCGCTGCTCGGCGTCGGGCGGATCGTGGACAAGCCCTGGGTGGTGGACGGGCAGCTCGCCGTCCGCAAGGTGACCCAGCTGAGCCTCACCTTCGACCACCGGGTCTGCGACGGTGGCGTGGCCGGCGGGTTCCTGCGACACGTCGCCGACTGCGTTGAGCGGCCGGCGCTGCTGATCGCCGCCGTCTGACCCGGCGTACTCCGGCCCCGGCGCTGCCTGTGCGGCGCCGGGGCCGGCGCGCGCCCGGGGTTTCCGCGACGGGTCACCGGGAAGTCGGCCCCGCGGAGTGCACGGTCGCGTCGAAGGGAGCCGTTGCGTGGCGTACCAGGTGCTACCCAGTGCCGTCCGGGAGCGGCGGCCCGCGTCGGCCGGCGCGCCGCTCTACTGCGACGCGCAGGAGTACGGGATGTGCGGCGACGGCGCGACCAACGACCAGCCGGCGTTGGCCGCCCTCGTGGATCGGCTCGGCGACGGGTACGCGGCCGACGGCCGCGCCCGCGTCATCTACTGCCCGCCGGGCATCTACTCGATCCGCGACGCCGGCACGGTGTGGCGCAGCGGCGTCTCGCTGGTCGGTGCCGGGCCGGCGGCGACCCGGTTCCTGCTCAGCAACGAGGGCAACCGGTCCGACCCGACCCCGTTGGCGTTCTGGACCACGGTGCAGCACGGTGCCGACCGGGACCGGCACATCGCCGACTGCACCTTCGCCGACTTCGAGATCGACGGGTCCGGGGTGGCGATGGCCGAGTACAGCTACCTGGCCAAGGGCCTCGGCCTCCAGTACGTGGTGCGCGGCGTGTTCCGCAACCTCTACATCCACCACACCGCCGCCACCGGGCTGGGCTGCGACTTCCTACAGGACAGCGTGATCGACTGTGTGGTGGTGGTCGGCTGCGGCCGGCTGGACAACGGCGAGCAGATGGGTGGCGCCGGAATCGGCGTGGGCATCGGCGGCTGGGGCACCGAGGAGCGGCTGACCATCGCCAACTGCACCACCCTGGCCAACGGCACCAACGGGATCTTCCTGGAACTCCAGAAGGACTACTGGCCCCCACCCCAGGGCTACCGCATCGTCGGCTGCCACAGCCAGGGCAACCGGTTCGGGATCTCCGACTGGGGCGCGGACGGGCTCATCGTCTCCGCCTGCACCGTCACCGGCAACCTGGAGGCCGGCTTCGACGTCTCCAGCCAGGGCACCTCGGGCGTGGCCGGCCGGGGTGGCTTGCTCACCGACTGCGTCATCGCGGGCAACATCAGCGACGGGATCAGCGTCGGCAACACCCCGGGCCCGTACACCATCCGGGGCAACCGGATCAGCGGCAATGGGCGGTACGGCTACCACGGGCAGGACCTCCGGCGCGGTTACCAGGGGCCGGTCCGTGACGTGGTGATCGAGAGCAACGAGTTCTGGGGCAATGGACTGGACGCGGTCCGGGTCGACCATCCGATGGTCGACGCGGTGCTGCTGAACAACCGGATCCGCAACAACGGTCGGCAGTGCGCGACGGCGGCCGGCGGGGCCGGGGAGACGGTCCGCTACAGCGAGCGGTCCCTGGTGGACCGGGCGGCCGACTGGCCGCACGACGGGCACCGGGGCAAGGTGCTGCGGGTCGGGCGATCCGTGGCGCTGGTCGCCTCGAACACCGGCACCGAACTCACCCTCGCCCCGGTCCGTCCGGACGCGTTGAGCGCGTGGAGCGGGGACATCCCGCCGCCGGGCTGCCCGTACGAACTGTCCGCGGCGCCCGAGCGCCGGGCCGGCATCACCATCGACGCGGCGTTCGACTCGGCCACCGTCCGGGGCAACCGGATCTGGGACAACCACGAGGACCGGACCCAGAGCCACGGGTTGTGGATCACCGAGCGGGGCAGCTGCGTGGATTGCCGGGTCGAGGAGAACGACCTCGTCGGCAACGCCGACGGTGGTATGCGGCTGGACACCCCGCCGGTGGGCGGGCGCTGGCGCAACAACCACGACGAGAGCGACTGGGACTGAAGCGACGAACGGCGGCGGCCGGAGTGGTCCGGCCGCCGCCTGTCGTCATCGTGCGGTGGTCAGCCGGCCAGGCCGGCCACCGGGTTGGGGTCCAGCACGACCGTCGCCGAGCCGGTCTGCGGCGGCACACCGGGCTCGGTCGGCGCGTCGGTGTACTCCGCCACGAAGACCGCCGTGAGGTTGTCCGCCCCACCGTGGCCGCCGTCGACGAAGGTGGTGATGGTGCCGGCGCACCCGGTCGCCGAGGAGAGCGGGTGCCCGTGCTCGTCGTGACCGAGGACGTAGGTGACCTTCACCCGGGAGCAGTCCACCGGCAGGTCGTCGGTGACCTTCACCTGGTACGCGACCGTCTGCCCGAACTCGAAGGGCTGCCCCGCCACCGGGGTGACGAACTCGACGATCGGCGCGCGCGGCCCGACCAGCAGCGGCAGGGTCGCCGCGGCGGAACGTCCGGTGCGGTCCGTCACCTTCAGCGTGGGGGTGTACGAGCCGTTCTCCTGGAAGGTCCAGGTCGGGTTCGCCTCGGTGCTGTCCACCGAGCCGTCCGCGTTGAAGTCCCACGCGTAGCGCAGCGCGTCACCGTCCGGGTCGGTGGTGCCCGCGCTGGAGAAGTGCACGGTCAACGGGGCCTGCCCTGCGGTCGGGTCCGCGCTGATCTTCGGGATCGGCGTCCGGTTGCCCCGGACGAAGTCGATCCGGGACAGCTGGGCGTCCGGGTTCTCGGCGAAGTAGCCGTCGCCGTACTCCAGCACGTAGAGCGCGCCGTCCGGGCCGAACTCCATGTCCATGGGGTTGTCCACCACCAGCGACGGCACCACCGGCCGGATGTCCTTGACGTCGCCGTCCTCGTCGAGGCGGAACTCCTTGATGTAGTCCCGGGTCCACTCGTAGAACAGCGGCACGCCGTCGTAGTAGGCCGGCCACCGGGTGCGCGAGGTGCTGGTGCCGTCGTAGTCGTACGCCGGGCCGCCCATCGGCCCGATGCCGCCGGTGCCCAGCTGCGGGAACTCACCCGAGGCGGCGGACGGGTACCAGACCTCCGGCTGCTCGACCGGCGGCAGCTGCCGCTTCCCCGTGTTGTGGGGTGAGTCGTTGACCGGGCGCTTGCAGTTGAACTTCGCACCGGACTCGCCGGTGGCGAAGTCGTAGTCGCGGTACCCGATCGTCGGAGTCACGCAGTACGGCCAGCCGTAGTTCGCGGGCTTGTCGATGCGCATCCACCGGCCGTGCCCGGCGGGCCCGCGCTCTGGGTTGGACGCGGACGCGTCCGGGGAGTAGTCGCCCAGGTAGACGTCATCGGTGCGCCGGTCGACGGCGAACCGGAACGCGTTGCGCAGCCCCATCGCGTAGATCTCCGGGCGGGTCTTCGCCGTTCCCGGCTTGAACAGGTTGCCGGCCGGCACCGTGTAACCGCCACCGGCCTTCACCCGGATCCGCAGCAGCTTGCCGCGCAGGTCGTTGGTGTTGGCCGAGGTGCGCTGGGCGTCGAACGCCGGGTTCCGGTCGGCCCGTTCGTCGATCGGGATGTAGCCGTCGGAGAAGAACGGGTTCGTGTCGTCGCCGGTCGACAGGTACAGGTTGCCCTTGCTGTCAAAGTCGATCTGACCGCCGACGTGGCAGCAGATGCCCCGATCGGTGGGCACGTCGATGATCTGCTGCTCGGTGCTCAGGTTGAGCTTCATCCCGTCCAGCTTGAACCGGGACAGCCGCAGCGCGCCCCGGAACCGCTGCCAGTCCGCCTCGGTGCCGACCAGCGGCGCGTCCCCCTCGTTGACGTCGGGGGTGGCCGGGTCGTCCACCGGCGTGTTCATCGGCGGCGAGTAGTAGAGGTAGACCCACTTGTTCTGGGCGAAGTTCGGGTCGATGGCGACCCCCTGCAACCCCTCCTCGTCGTGCTCGTACACCGGGATGTCGGCGGCGAGGGTGTTCAGCCCGGTGCGCGGGTCGTGGATGCGCACCTCGCCGGTGCGGGAGGTGTGCAGCACGCGCAGGTCGGGCAGGACGGCGAGGCTCATCGGCTCGCCCGGGAAGTCGTTCAGTGTCACCTTCTGGAAGCTGCTGTCCGGTGGTGCCGCGGCCGGCGCGGGCGCGGCGGCCGCGGGCGGCGCGGCCAGGCCGGCCGTCACCAGCAGCAGGGCGGACACGAGTGCGGTCCTTCTCATGAGGTCGTCCCCCGAGGTGTGATCGTCAGTACCGGAGTGAGGCGAGATAGTCGAAGCCGACGCGGGCGGTGTCCAGGGCGTCGGCGGGCGCGCGCGGCGGGGTGCCGGCGTCGTCGCGCTCCACGATGTACTCCTCGATGCCGGCCTCCCGCTCGTGGGCGAAGATCCGCCCGAAGTCGATGACGCCGTCGCCGAGGTCGGCGAAGCCACCCTCGACGTCGAGGTCCTTGACGTGCACCTGGCGGATGCGGCCGCGGTTGGCCCGGATCACGTCCACCGGGTCGTGGGCGCCCCGCCAGGTCCAGTAGAGGTCGAGTTCGAAGTGGACGAGCCGCGGGTCGGTCTGCCGGGTGAGGATGTCGAAGCCGGTCGACCCGTCGGTCAGGGGCACGAACTCCAGTTGGTGGTTGTGGTAGCCGAAGTCCAGCCCGGCGCGCTCGGCGAGCCGGCCGGCCTGGTTCAGGTCCCGGGCCAGCGCGCGGTAGACGGCGGGGTCCCGGATCGGCCGGCCCTGTGCGTCCCGGCCGAAGTAGGGGTGGACGATCTTCTTGCAGCCCACGACGTTGGCGTCGGCGAGGGCGCGCTCCCAGGCCGCGGCGTCGAACGGCTGCGGGATGCCGGTGTGCCCGGAGGTGGACCGCAGCCCCGCCTCGTCCAGCGCGGCCCGGAACTGCGCCGCGGTACGCCCGACGAAGCCGGCGTGCTCCACCCGGCGGTAGCCGATCCGGCGCAGCGCGGCCAGGGTGCCGGGCAGGTCGGCGGCGAGTTGGTCGCGCACCGTGTAGAGCTGGATGCTGATCCGGTCCACCGGCACCCGGCGCCGGCCGTGGGAGTGTCCGGCCGGCGCGGCGGCGGCCGGGCCGGCGAGCAGGCCGGCGGTGCCGAGGGCTGCGGCGGAGACGGTCGCGGCGCGGAGAACTCCGCGTCGGCTGACCGGCTCGGACGCCGGTGCCGACTCCGGCCCGTTGGTCTGTTGATCCATGGTGGTGGTCCCTTCCTGACGGCTGGTACGCCGTCGGCGGCGGTCGACCGGCTGCCGCCTCCGGGCGCGCCGAACCGGCCGGATCGGGGATCCGGCGGACGATGACGGACGGCGCGCGGGTGCGGCCCGGACCTGTCGGGAGCGGAACGCGGCGACCCGGCGGGGTGGCGGCTGGCTGATCGACGAATGGGCAACCTTCTATCTGAATCGCGACCTTACCCTTGCCCCCGGACGAAGGCAAAGCTTCGGCTCGATCAGCAGAAGTTTCGCTCCTGCCGACAAAAGTCGGCCCTCGTGCTGCGCCACCGGCCCTGACCTCCTGCTTCTCGGACCACTCGACGTACGGCCCGGTCCGGGCCGTACGGCCGGATAGTGGGATTCCTGCCCGCGCGGTCCGGGCGAAAGCCTCGAACTGTGGCAGAACATGCAGGACCGCCGTGGTGCGGGCGGGACGGGACGTCGCGGGTCGGGCCGGTCGGAGTGGGTCCGTGTCGCCCAGGCCGGGCCGGTCACGTCTTTGTCCCGTCAATTGGCTCAGGGCCGGAAAATGCGCCGATAAATGCGCCGCCGATTATTTCCGAATGGCATGGGCACCCCGATCGAGGCGGCAAGAATGTGGCAGAGGGAAGCCGAAAACGGGGGGACGGAACATGACGTTGAGGCGGCGATTGACGCTGTTGGCGGTAACCATCGCAGCCGCACCGCTGGTGGTGGGCGGGTGCACCTTCGACCGGGACCCGGCGGGCAGGCGGCACGCCGCTCCGCCGGAGCTCAGCGTGACGCCGGGGGACAAGGCCCGGGAGGTGCCGGTCAGTGCCGAGGTGGGCACCGTGGTCAAGGGCGGCCGGGTCACCGGCGTCCGGCTCAAGGACGACAAGGGCAAGGAGGTCAAGGCGGAGCCGCGTGAGGATGGCTCGGGCTGGGTGCCGAGCACACCGTTGCAGCCGAAGCGGACCTACACCGCCGAGGTCACGGCGACGGGCGACTCGGGCGCCACGACGACCCGCAGCACCACGTTCACCACGATGGCCAAATCGAACAAACCACAGATCACCAGCACAATGTATTTCGTCGGGAACCGGACGTACGGCACGGCGATGCCGGTAACCGTGGCGTTCGACCCGGGAATTCCGAAAGAGGCCAGGGCGGACGTGCAGCGCCGGTTGTTCGTGAAGACCAATCCGCCGCAGCCGGGTGCCTGGTCGTGGCTGGAGGACGGTACCCAGGTCTATTACCGGGCACCCGACTTCTGGCGTCCGGGGACGACGATCAGCGTCCGGGCCGGTCTGCAGGGGCTGCCGATCGGCAAGGACCGGATCGGCGACGCCGACCGGACCGCGACCTCGAAGATCGGGAAGCAGGTCTCGCTGGAGATCGACAACGACACCAAGCAGATGACCGTGCTGCGCGACGGGAAGCAGGTCCGCCGGATCCCCGTGAGCCTGGGCAAGCCGAGCACGCCCACCTCGAGCGGCAAGATGGTGATCATGGAGAAGCACGACCGGACCACGTTCGACACCCGGGGTGAGCCGGACGGCGGCTACGTGGTCGACGTCGACGACGCTCAGCGACTCACCTGGGGTGGCGAGTTCATCCACTCGGCCCCCTGGTCGGAGGGCGACCAGGGCAGCACCAACGTCTCGCATGGCTGCACGAACGTCGCGGCCACCGCCGCGGACTGGTTGATGGGGGTGACCCAGGTCGGCGACCTGGTCACGGTGAAGGGCACCGAGGTCCAGTTGCAGGCCGGCAACGGCTGGACGGCGTGGAACGTGAGCTGGGACGAGTTCGTCCGGGGCAGCGCCCTGCCGGTGTCGCCCGGCCTGCGGCCCGCACCGGTCGCCCCGGCGCACCCGGGTGCGGTGGCCGGCGGGTCGCCCGCACCGGCACCCTCGATCAGCGGCCGCTGAGACACCGCTGACGGCCTCCGGGGCCGGTTCGCCACCGCGGCGGGCCGGCCCCGCGCCGTGTTCAGACCAGGTGTGTCGACGCCCGGGACCCGCGTGCTCAGTCCAGCGGTACGCGGGCCACCCCGGGCCCGATGAGGCTGCCCAGCCAGAGCTGGTCGCCGTGCTGGCGTACCCCGGTGATCATCCAGTAGTGCCCGGCGGGGCCGTGCAGCGTCCGGCGGACCGCGCCCGCGCCGTCGACCAGCGCGACCAGCCCGTAGCGCCGCGGCTGCGGCTGCATCGCGTCGGGCAGCAACGCGGCGAGCTGCCGCAGTCGCGGGTGCGGCAGCAGCCGCTCGGCGATCGGCACCCGCGGGCTGGGCAGCGCGATCCAGTACGTACCGTCGCCCACCGCGGAGAGATTGTCCGGATAGGCGGGCAGGTCGGCGAGCACCCGCACACCGCCGCCCAGCTCGACGCGGAGCAGCCGGTGGGTGGTGGTCTCCGCCAGTATCAGCGCCGACTCGTCGGGGGTCAGCGCGATCCCGTTGGGGAAGTACAGCCCGTCGGTCACCACCTCGGTGCGGCCGCTGCCCGGGTGGTGGGCCAGCACCCGCCCGTTGGGTCGGTGCTCCAGCAGGTCGCGCTTCCAGTGCGACACCGGGAACCGGTCGGAGCTGTCGGTGAAGTAGATGGTGCCATCGCGGGCCACCGCCGCGTTGTTGGCCAGGTGCACCGGCGGTGCCGTCCCGGTCAGCTCGCGCACCGCGCCGTCGGGTGTGACCCGCAGCAACCCGCGGTACGCGTCGCAGACCACCAGCGCCTCACCGGACGGGTCCAACTCGATGCCGAGCGGCCGGCCGCCGGTCTCGGCCAGCAGGTGGGGTCGGGTGCCGGCCGGGGCGTCGGCCGGCCACCACCAGAGCCGGCCGTCCTCGTCGCCACTGATCACCCGGCCGGTCGGGTCGACCAGCACGTCCTCGGGGCCGACGGCCCCGTCGGGCAGCGGCAGCAGGTCGACCTGGTCGAGCCGGCGGTCGGTGGCGGCCCACGCCCCGGTGAGCGGGGGCGGGACGGTGGCCGGCTCGCGGACGGGCCGGATGAGCCGGGGCGGCCGGGGCCGGGGAATCAACATCGGTCCATTCTCCACCGCCGATGCCGTCCGGACCGGATCACGTCGCGGCGCGCCGGCCGTCCACCCGACGGGTCGGCGCGTCGGGAGCGGCGGCGGTGATCGTTGTGGCTGTCGTGGCGAGGGAGACCCGGGGGCACCCTGGCCTCCACCATGAGGGGGATCCGGGAGGCATCCGGGGATGACCCTGGACGTACCCCGAATCACTCTGCGGAGGGGCGAAACTGTCGGTGGTGGAGGCTAGATTTCTGGGCATGGGAGAGCGCAGCGACCGGTTCGACGTGCAGGTCAGCGTGGGTGATCAGGTGGTCCTGGTGCGGGTGGCCGGCGAGGTCGACATCGCCACGGTGGCCGCGTTCCGCTCCGCGCTGTGGGCCGCGCCGGCCCGCCCGGTGCTCCAGCTCGATCTGTCCGAGCTGCGACTGCTCTCCGCCGCCGGGGTGCGCGCGTTGCTCGCCGCGCATCTGCGGGTCCGGGCGCGCGGTGGCGAGCTGGTCCTGGTCGATCCGACCCCGGTGGTGGCCCGGGTGCTGCGTGCCACCGGCCTGCACCGGGTGCTGCCGATCCTGGAGCCGGCGCGGGCGGTCGAGGCCGCCCGTCGCCCGACGATCGCGCCCGCACATCTGGGCCTGGCCGCCTGACGCATCACTCCGTCGCCGCCCGGTCCGGGCCCGGCCGTGGGGCCGCCGGCTCGGGCCGGCGACCCCCCCGAGGACCGGTCAGCGCACGCCGAGCAGGTCGACGACGAAGACCAGCGTCTCGCCCGGCTTGATGACGCCGGCCGCGCCGCGGTCGCCGTACCCCAGGTGCGGCGGGATGGTGAGGCGGCGGCGGCCGCCGACGCGCATGCCCACCACGCCCTGGTCCCAGCCGGCGATGACCTGGCCGCCACCGAGCGGGAACTCGAACGCCTCGCCCCGGTTCCAGGACGAGTCGAACTCGCCGCCGGTGGAGTGCGACACGCCCACGTAGTGCACGCTGGCCAGTTGGCCCGCCTCGGCCTGCGGGCCCTCGCCCACGGTGATGTCCTCGATCACGAGGTCGGCCGGAGGCGCACCCTCGATCGGACCCACCTCGGGCTTGCCCGGTCGGGCGCCTGCTGCCTGGTTCATGCGGGAATCTCCTGCCATTTGGGTGATGTGTCCGGTCACCGTCGATCCTGCCGGATCGCACCCCACCGATGTGCGGCGGACCCGCCACCGGCGTGGCAACACCCCGGCGAACCACGATCCACCGGGCCCCCGGCCCGCACGCCTGGGCGGGCGTCACCACCGGTGACGTCCGCCCCCAGGGGTGGTGCCGTGCGGGTGAGCGGAGCCAGGGCACCCGCCGGACGATCGGCAGCCGTGCCCAGACCCGGCCGAGGCCCCAGGTGTCGCCGGCGTCGACCAGCGCCAGCACCGCCAGCACCGCGGCGTAGATCAGGTGGTCGTCCATGAAGGGGTTGGTCTCCGGGGGCAGCACGGCGGTCCACATCAGGACCAGCAGCAGCCCGCCGGCCACCGCGGCGACCCGCATGCCGATGCCGAGCAGCAGGGCGACACCGATTCCGGCGAGGCCGGCCATGAACAGCCAGTCCGCCCACGCGGCGCCCGCGATGCCGGTGTAGACGTCCTGGAACGGCCCGGTCACCCCGAAAGTGAGGAAGCCCTTGGTGGGGCTGCCCCCGTTGATCCAGGCGTTCTTCGCCTCGGTGGCCCGGCCGAGGCCGAACAGCTTGTCGATGAACGCCCAGAGGAAGATCCAGCCGAGCGCAAGCCGGGTGCCGGCCAGGATGTACCGCACGGCCTTCTCGCGGGGGGTGCCGGCCGCCGGAGCGGTGGTCCGGGCGGTGATCCCCTCGATCGTCGCGGTCATGGTCTCCACGTCCCTTCTCTGCCTCGCACCGCGCTTCCCGGTGGCATCTCCAGTGGACGCCCGTCGCGCCGTCCACGGCAGGGCCGACCGACCGCAACGGCCCGGGACCTTGGACCCCCCCCCACGGTCCGGCCCGGAGACCCTGACCCGGCCGTCACCCGGTCGTAACGTCCGAGGTGGATGACGAGAGGGAGGTCGCGGCCGACTGGACCGCCGGTCCGCCGTCGACCTCGTCGGGCGGCTCGCCGCCCACGTCGGCGGCGTGGTTCAGGTGACCAGCACGATCGGCTACGACGCCGACGACACCGCCTTCGACCCGGCGCGGCTGACCCCGGTCGCCTGAGCGCCACCGCCGTCCGGGCTGGCCGGTCCGTGCGCGTCGACTTCGCCGGAGCGCCGCCGTCGGATCGGCTGCTCGCCTAGGCTCGGGAGCGGCCACCCCGCGAGGTGGCGGGCGGTGCGCAGTCGTCGAGCGGGGGGCGCCGGGTGGCTGGGGCGACGGTCGCGGTGCCGCTGTGGGCCTGGGCGGCGGTCGCCGCGGTGATCGCCGTGATGCTCGCGGTCGACGTGCTCCTGCACCGGGACAACCACGTCATCGAGTTGCGCGAGGCGCTGGTCTGGAGCGGTGTGTGGATCGCCGCGGGCCTGCTGTTCGGGCTGGTCGTGTGGTTCGGCCTCGGCGGCGATCCGGCGATCGCGTACTACTCCGGCTACCTGCTGGAGAAGGCGCTCTCGGTGGACAACGTCTTCGTCTTCGCCCTGCTGTTCGGCTACTTCCGGGTGCCGCCGGGCTACCAGCACAAGGTGCTGTTCTGGGGCGTCGTGGGCGCGCTCGCGTTCCGGCTGCTGTTCATCCTCGCCGGCGCCGAGCTGCTGGACCGGCTCGCCTGGGCCGGGTTCGTGCTGGGCGCCTTCCTGATCTGGACCGGCTGGCGGCTGGCGGTGCGGGGGGAGCCGGACGTCGACCCGGAACGCAACCCGGTGGTCCGGCTGTTCCGGCGGGCGGTTCCCACCGACGCGCGGTACCACGGCGACCGGTTCACCGCCCGGGTCGACGGCCGGCGCAGGGCGACCCTGCTGCTGGTGACGCTCGTCGCCATCGAGGCTACCGACGTGGTCTTCGCCGTCGACTCGGTGGCGGCGATCCTCGCGATCACCACCAACGCCTTCCTGGTCTGGACGGCCACCGCGTTCGCGGTGCTGGGGCTGCGCAGCCTCTACTTCTGCCTCGCCGGCCTGCTGCGCCACTTCGGCTACCTGCGCTACGGCCTGGCCCTCCTGCTCGCCTTCGCGGGGCTGAAGGTGATCCTGGCCAAGACGCCGGTCGGCAAGCTGCCGATCTGGCTGACGCTCACGGTGGTGGTGCTGACCCTGGTGGTCTCCATCGTGGCCAGCATCCTGGCCGCCCGTCGCGCCCGTCGCGCCGCCGGCTGACCGCGCCGGAATCAGCCGCCCGGCGTGGGCCGGGACAGCTGGTCGGCCAGCAGCGCGGGCGCCTCGGCGAGCGACGGGCCGTACCAGGTGAGGTGTCGCCCGGAGAGCAGGGCGCACGGTACGCCGGGAAACGCCTCCGGCCCGTCGTCGGCGGCGAACCGGTACGGCTCGTCGGGCAGCACCACCAGCTCCGGCCGCTGGTCGAGCAGGTCGGCCAGACCCGGCCGGGGATAGCGCTCGGCGTGCCGGTCGTACGCGTTGATGACGCCGAGCCGGTGCAGCACGTCGCCGGCGAACGTGTCGCCGCCGAGCACCACCCACGGCCGGCGCCAGACCGGCACCACCGCCCGGCGGGGCGGTGCCAGGCGGGGCGGCTCGGCCCACGCCCGCCGAGCCGCCCCCAGCCAGGCCGGCTCCGCCGGCGCGCCCAGCTCGGCCAGCAGCTCGGCCAGCTCGGTCAACGCGCCGGGAACGGTCCGTGGATAGGTGACCCGCACCGGCACGCCGGCGGCCCGCAGCGCCTCGGCGTCCTCCCGGCGGTTCTCCTCCACGTTCAGCAGCACCACGTCCGGCCGCAGCGCGCGGACCCGGTCCAGGTCCGGGTACTTGGTGCCGCCCACCCGGGCGACGTCCAGCCCGGCCGGGTGGGTACACCAGTCGGTGGCGCCAACCAGGGCACCCGGCAGGGTCAGTGCCACCGCCTCGGTCAGGGACGGCACCAGCGACACCACCCGCACCCCGCGCACCTCCGTCCGCCAGCCCGTCCCGACACCGATCATGCCCGGCCGGCCGGCGCGGCACGGGTCAGGGTCGCCCGGGCCCGATCCGGGCGGTCACGTCGAGGTGCGCCGGTTGGCAACCGGCGGTCGTCGCGAACCGGCGGACCGCGGCGCGGACGTGCTCGCGTACGCCGGCGGCCGGGGCGTCGGGCGTCAGGTCCACCCGGATCCACACGTCGGGTCGCGGCGGCGCGCCGGTGAGCACCACCCGGGCGCGGCGTACCCCCGGGTCGCCGGTCAGGTCGCGCTCCAACGCGTGGACGAGGACCTCGGCGGCCAGTCGGGTGCGACCCGGGCGGCGTCCGGGATGGCTCAGCGTGCCCCGCACCGCGGAGCCCGGTCGGCGTAGCTCCCACACCAGCAGCTGGTGCCCGGTCAGGGCGAGCAGCGCCCCGGAGACCGCCGCGGCCAGGGTCGTCCACGGCATGGCCAGCCGCCACCGGCTCAGCGGATCGGCACCGAGCAGCGCCGCACCCGGATCGATGCCGGGCAGCACACCGAAGCTGGCCGCGAACGCCACCGCGCCGCCCGCCACCAGCAGCAGCGCGACGATGGTCCACAGCAGGCGGTGTGCGGCGTCCGTCATGCCGGCCACCCGTGCGGCAGCAGCCGGACCTCGATCCGGCCCGTGTCCGGCGCGGCGAGGTGGCGCAGCTCCTGATGCACCGCGAACTCCACCTCGGCACGGGCCGCCGGGTCACCGGTGGCGCGCACCCGGGGCCGCCACTCGGCGCCACGCCGGCGGACCCGGACCCGGGCCCGGCGCACGCCCGGCACGGCGCTCGCCGCGTCGGCCAGCCGGCGCTCCACACTGCGGCGGTGCAGGTACCAGCCCTCCCGCTCGTCGACGCGCAGGCGGACCGGCGTCCAGCGCCGCAGCTGGGCGGTCAGGACGGCCAGGCCGAGCAGCACGGCGACACCGGCCGCGGCGCGAACGCTCGGGTCGCGCCAGCGGGTGCCGGTCAGCGTGTCGTACCAGCCGGTCCGGGCGAGCAGCGGCGTCGGGCGGTCCAGCGTGACCAGCAGCGCCTGCACGGCCAGCAGCACCCCGCCGGCGAGCAGCGCGGCGGCCAGCAGCAGCGAGGCGACCCGGTTGGCGGTCCGCATCTCAGCCTCCAGCCGTCCATCCGGGCCGGGGGACGTCGACGCCGGGGACGAGCAGGTCGTCGACCGTGACGGTCACCGCCGCCACGGCGAGCCCGGTGTCGGTGGTCACCCGTTCGGCGACCGTCGCCCGGACCGCCTCGGCGACGGTGGGCACGCTGTGCCCGTACCAGGTGACCAGACGCAGGTCGAGGCCCACGGACCGGTCGTCCATGCGGACGGTGGCCGGGTGGACGTCGGACACGCCGGGCACCCGGCCGGCCGCGTCGGCGGCGATCCGCGCGACGTCCGCCGACCCGACGGCGTCCCGTTCCGGTCGGCCCGCGCCGACGCTCGGGCCGACCCCGGCGCTCGGATTCCGACCGGCGGTCGGGACGGTCCCGACGCGGGGAGCCGGCCCGGCGCTCGGGGTTGACCGGCGGGTGGTGGCGGGTGGCGCGGCGAGCCGGTGGTGTCGGCCCGCTCGGCCGGCGCGAGGTCTCCGGAGGATGGTCGGATCACCCGCCAGCCGGGGTCGGCCGGCGCGGTCGCCCGGGCGTCCGCGAGCGCCCGGGCCGTTGGCGGCGAGAACGTCGACCTGCTGTCGCGACATGCTGACCTCCCGGCCGGTCCGCTACCGGCGACCCCGCTGGATACACCCTGTGGTGACTCCTGGAACGCGGCTCGCCTGTGATCCCGATCACAGCGGCGCCGCGGGCGCTGGCGCCACCCAACGGGCCTTGGCACGCTTCTACAACGTTGTAACGCTCGCTTCGTCCCGAGGAGACCCTCGATGCGTGTTCCCCCGACGCCGCCGACGGCACCCACCGCCCAACCCGTCGGCGACGACGAGGTGCCGGTCGAGGCGCTCGGCGACCTCTACCGCGACGGCATCACCGCCTGCCGGGGCGCCTTCGACCCGGCCTGGGTGGAGCAGGTCGGACGTGATGTGGCCGGCGCGTTCGAGGAGGCGCGCTCGCGCCCCGACGGCGCCGTCGGTCGCGGCCCGCAGCGGTGGTACGTGGAGATCCACCCGGAGCAGCTGAGCGGCTTCGTCGAGCTGGTCACCCACCCGTGGGTGGTGTCGGTCTGCCGGGCGGTGCTCGGCCCGGAGTACGAGATCGTCGAGCTGGGCTTCGACATCCCCTTCCCCGGGGCGGCGATGCAGCCCTGGCACCGGGACTTCCCGATGCCGGAGGACACCCGGCGGCAGCGGCGGCTCACCTCGCTGGCGTTCAACCTGACCACCGTGGACACGGTGGAGGAGATGGGGCCGTTCGAGATCGCCCCGGGCACCCAGTGGGACGACGGCGTCGACTTCGACCACGAGATGTTCCCGCCGCGGGAGCGCTACCCGCGCTACCAGCAGCGGGCGGTGCGCAAGTACCCGCAGCGCGGGGACATCTCCGCCCGGTCGGCGTTGACCATCCATCGCGGTACCCCGAACGTCTCCCAGTCGGCCCGTCCGGTGCTGGTGCTCGGCGTGGACGCACCCGGTGCGGGTAACGCCGCCCACCACGACATGGCCGTCACCCACGACTACTGGGCGAGCCTGCCCGAGCTGGTCCGGGCGCACCTGCCCTGCCCGGTGGTGGACCGGCTGGAGCCGATCCGGCAGAAGCACACCATCGAGGGTCTGGTGATGGGCGCCGCCGAGTAGCCGCCGGGTCCGGCCAGCCGGGCGTTCCCGGCCGCACCGCCGAGGCGCCCACCATGATCGACCGCCTAGACTCGGCCCGGCTCGACCCGACCGGCGGATGGATCAGGCAGATGACGAGCACCGTCAGCGACGACCGCGGCTGGCTGCGGGCGATGCCCGCCGACGGCGAGCGGGACACGCTGCTCGTCCGCGCCGGCCACCGGGTGCACCCGGCGCGCCGGCTCAGCGAGCTGGTGCAGGGGCGTCCACCCGGTGTCACCGGCAGCCAGTGGAGTTCGGCCAGCCGGGCCGGCTTCGACTTCGTGGTCTGCGCCGCCGACACCGGTCGGCCGGTCGTCGCCGTGGAGATCGGCCCGGTGCCGCCCGCCGGCTCCGCGGAGCAGCGGGCCGAGCGGCTCAAGGACGCGGTGAGCGCGGCGGTCGGGCTGCCCGTGCTGCGCATCGGGTCGCCGACGCTGCGCCCGGCCGAGCACGGCCGACGCCTGGTGGAGTACGTGATCGACGCGCGGAACTACGCGGCGGGCGGCGCCGGGGACGAGCCGGCCCCGGTGGGCTTCCGGGACATCCTCGGCCGGTTGCCGGACGGCCGCACCGGGCCCGTCAACGACCTCGGCGCGCTGGCCCGGACGGCCGCGGTCGAGGCGTACGTCGGCCGGCGGCTGGCCGACCCGATCGTGCGGGGCCTGCACGTGCGCTGGGCGGACGGCCCGGCGCAGGGGTGGAGCTGGGTGCAGGTGCGGCCCGACGCGTGCCTGGTCGAACGGGTCTCGGTCGCCGAGCACCGCTTCTCCTGCGGCATCGACCCGGCCCGGCTGGCCGAGGACCTCGCCACGGTCGCGGTCGGGGAGCGGCTGCGCGGCACGGAACCCGTGGACCCGGACCTCCTGCCGCGCACCGAGCTCACCGCGCAGATCGTCGCGCTGAGCCGCCTTCGCCACGAGATGGTGGGCGGTTTCGCGTTCGACCACCTCTGCGTCGACTGATCCGTCACGGGCTGCACCCAGCCGACCCTCTCGGCGCCGCCCGTGTCAGATCGCGGCAATTTCCTGTGCGTCGGTTGAACCTTCCCGCGCGCCGTCCCGTACTCCTGCGCGAATGAAGAGGATCTCCCCATCCGCGTCGATGGGACGCGGGAGACGGTGCGGAAAGGGCATCGTCGGCCATCGACACGTTACCGGGTAGGTCGCGGTGGTCGCCGCCGTGGCGTGCCATCTGACATCCGTCGGTCCGCCGAGGGCAGGAATCCACTACCGGATCGAGAAGGAGAGCAATTCGATGCGCAGGTCCACACGGGCGCGCCGGTCACCCGGCAACGCGCGGAGCAAGCGTCTGCTGGCCGTTGTCGGCACGCTCGTGGTCTTCGGCGGAGTAGTCGCCGTGACCCAGATTTCGTCGGCCCAGGACCGGCGGCCGAACAATCCCCGGCCGGCCTCTGGACAGTGCGTGCAGCCGAGCCCGGGCGCTACCGCGCCGAATGGTGGCGGCTCCACCACCCGGACGTGGCAGAACGGTCGCTGGGTGCGCAACCACTGGGGTGACGGGCAGCAGTCCGTTCCCGAGTGCGAGGACGGCAAGGACGGCACGGTCGGCAGCGGCTCGGCCATCGCCTGCCCCGACGTGACGGCCAAGCTTCCGCAGGTGCCGGCCCGGGCCCGGGCCGAGGTGGATCGCAACCTCGCCCAGTTGCAGACCCAGATCGCCGAGGCCGACCGGCGGCTCGCCGCCGAGGGCAGCAAGGGCGAGGCCTTCGTCCGCAGCTCGATCCTCCAGCCGCTGGCGGCCAAGCGGCGCGCGGTGCTGGACCGGATCACGACCGCCATCGACCGGGCCGGGCCACGCCCGCAGGGTCTGGCGCAGCTCGCCGAATGCCAGGTGCAGCCGACCGGCAACAGCAGCGGTGGCAGCAATGGTGGCGGTAACACCGGCGGTGGCAACACCGGTGGCGGTAACACCGGTGGCGGTAACACCGGTGGCGGTAACACCGGTGGTGGCAACACCGGTGGTGGCAACACCGGTGGTGGCAACAACGGTGGTGGCAACAACGGTGGTGGCAACACCGGTGGTGGCAACAACGGCGGCGGTAACGCTCCCGGCGCCGGGCTGGGCGTGCTGGCCAACAACTGCGACGAGAGCCAGCTCCAGCCGCACGACGGCTTCCAGAACGGCAACCGCTGCGTGAGCACCGAGTTCGGTGAGGTCGGCGCCGCCGCCAACAACCCCTCGCTGCTGATCACCCAGTTCCCCGAGCAGGTCGGCCAGAACCAGCCCTTCACCCTGCGGGTGAGCACCCGCAACCTGATCCGCGACCGCTTTCTGGCCGCCGGTCAGGGCGGGTACTACGTGGAGAGCTCGCTGCTCAACGACCAGGGCCTGGTCCGGGGGCACTTCCACACCGCCTGCCGGATGCTGGACAGCCTGACCGCTCCGCCGGAGCCGCAGGAGGTGCCCGCCTTCTTCGTGGCCACCGAGGATGGGCGCGGGAGCGCCCAGCCGGACGAGGTGACCATCCAGATCCCGGGTCTGCCCGAGTCGGGCACCGCGCAGTGCTCCGTCTGGGCCGGTGACGGCTCGCACCGTCTGCCGATGATGGAGCGGGCCAACCAGACCCCGGCGTTCGACGCGGTGCGTATCGAGGTCAACTGACTCGGAACAGACCGAGCCGACAGCGGCGGCCGGTCACCGGGGCGGACAGCCCGGGTGACCGGCCGCCGCGTCTTACCGCGTCGACGAATGAGCCTGCGGCCCGAAAAAATCCGACGGGGTCACGCCGTTTCCGGCGAGACCCCGTCGGTGCGTCGTGCGGTCAGCGGTTCTTGTACGCCTCGACGACCTCGACCGGGATCCGACCCCGCTCGGAAATCTTGTAGCCGTTCTTGACGGCCCATTCCCGTATGGCCCGGTTCTGCTCCCGATCCATTCCGGCGCCGCTGGGCCGCCCCGGCCGCCGAACTGCCCGGGTGTTCTCCACCGGGCCCCGCCCGATCCGCCGACCCGCATTGATGTACGGGTCCAGCGCCTTGCGCAGGACGCCGGCATTCTCGTCCGAGACATCGATCGTGTAGGCCACGCCGTCAAGACTGAACTCGACGGTCCGGTCGGCCTTCCCACCGTCGAGGTCGTCGGTCAGCACCGTGATTACTTTTCTCGCCATTGCCGATTACTCCCTGTGTGTGGCGGGATGTGTCCAAAGTCTGACTCACCACCCGGGGAAACCGCAACAATATGCGCCCCATTCATTTCGGCGCGTCGCGATTCCGCAGCCGGAAAACCGCGAACGGACGCTGAATCGGGAGATGGGCCGGGCCTTCATTCGCCGAGGAGGCCGGCGTGCCCGGCGGACCTGGCAGGCGACGCGGTCGGCTGACGCCGGGCCGCCCGTCCACCGAGGGAGGAACGATGTCGTCCGTCTCCGCGCCCGCCCGGGAGCCGGGTGTGGTCCCACTGGCCTGTACCCGGGTGAAGCTGGTGGTCTTCGCCGGGCTGGCTCTGCTCGCCGCCGGTGCCGGGCTGCCCGGCCGGCTCGTGGTCGCCCTGGCCCTGATCAGCCTGGCCATCCCGCTCGCCGTGGCGGCGGTCGGTGGCGGCCGGCTGGCGCGTGAGCTGCTTTTCCCGGTCCGCCGCCCGGACCGGGGCAGTGGTCTGGGTCACAGGTCGGAACAAGGGGAACGCTTTGTTACTTGAGTGAGACACGCTCAAGTCAACGCGATAGCAGGTGTTCGATGGCAACTCTTCCGGTACTTCCCCTGACTGACGCCGTGCTGCTGCCCGGCATGGTCATCCCGGTGACCCTCGACCCCACAACCCAGGCCGCGATCGACGCGGCGCGGGCGACCGGCGACCGCAAGCTGCTGGCCGTGCCGCGCATCGACGGCGAGTACGGCCCGGTCGGCGTCATCGCCACCATCGAGAAGGTCGGCCGGCTCCCCGAGGGTGAGCCCGCCGCCGTCGTACGCGGCCTGTCCCGGGCCCGGATCGGTTCCGGCGTGCCCGGCCCCGGCGCCGCGCTCTGGGTCGAGGCGACCGAACTCGACGAACCCGCCTACGCCGGTCGGGCCCGGGAAGTCGCCCGCGAGTACCGCGCCCTGGTGACCTCCGTGCTCCAGCAGCGCGGTGCCTGGCAGGTCATCGACGCGGTGGAGCGGATGACCGACCTCTCCGAGTTGGCCGACTCGGCCGGTTACGCGCCGTGGCTGACCCTGGAGCAGAAGACCGAGCTGCTCGCCGCGCCGGACGTCACCGCCCGGCTGGAGCTGTTGGTCGGCTGGGTGAAGGACTACCTGGCCGAGCAGGAGGTCACCGAGCAGATCAACAGTGACGTCCGCGAGGGGCTGGAGAAGTCCCAGCGGGAGTTCCTGCTGCGCCAGCAGCTCGCCGCGATCCGCAAGGAACTGGGCGAGGACGAGCCGGACGGCTCCGCCGACTACCGGTCCCGGGTCGAGTCCGCCGAGCTGCCGGAGAAGGTCCGCGAGGCGGCCATGCGCGAGGTCGGCAAGCTGGAGCGGGCCAGTGACGCCTCCCCGGAGGCGGGCTGGATCCGCACCTGGCTGGACACCGTGCTCGAGATGCCGTGGGGCACGCGTACCCAGGACAACACCGACCTCGCGGCGGCGCGGGCGGTGCTGGACGCCGACCACGCCGGCCTGGCCGACGTGAAGGACCGCATCCTGGAGTACCTCGCGGTGCGCAACCGGCGTGCCGAGCGCAACCTCGGCGTGGTCGGCGGTCGCGGCTCCGGCGCGGTGCTCGCCCTCGCCGGTCCTCCCGGGGTCGGTAAGACCAGCCTCGGTGAGTCGGTCGCCCGGGCACTCGGGCGCAACTTCGTGCGGGTGTCGCTCGGCGGCGTCCGCGACGAGGCGGAGATCCGCGGTCACCGGCGCACCTACGTGGGCGCGCTGCCCGGCCGGATCGTCCGCGCGCTGCGCGAGGCCGGCTCGATGAACCCGGTCGTGCTCCTCGACGAGGTGGACAAGCTGGCCGCCGGTTACGCCGGCGACCCGGCCGCCGCCCTGCTGGAGGTGCTCGACCCGGCGCAGAACCACACCTTCCGGGATCACTACCTGGAGGTCGACCTCGACCTGTCCGACGTGCTCTTCCTGGCCACCGCCAACGTGGTCGAGTCGATCCCCGGCCCGCTGCTGGACCGGATGGAGCTGGTGACCCTGGACGGGTACACCGAGGACGAGAAGGTCGCCATCGCCCGGGACCACCTGCTGCCCCGGCAGCGGGAGCGGGCCGGACTGACCGCCGACGAGGTGAGCGTCGCCGACGGGGCGCTGGCGCTGATCGCGGGGGAGTACACCCGGGAGGCCGGCGTCCGGCAGCTCGAGCGTGGCCTCGCCAAGATCCTGCGCAAGGTGGCGGTGACCCTGGCTACCGACCCGACGCCGGTACGCGTGGACACCGACAACCTCGCCAGCTACCTGGGCCGGCCGAAGTTCACCCCGGAGTCGGCCGAACGCACGGCGGTGCCGGGCGTGGCCACCGGCCTCGCCGTCACCGGTGCCGGTGGGGACGTGCTCTTCATCGAGGCGACCAGCATGGAGGGCGAGCCGGGGCTGACCCTGACCGGCCAGCTCGGTGACGTGATGAAGGAGTCGGCGCACATCGCCCTCTCCTACCTGCGCTCCAACGGGCGTCGGCTCGGCATCGACCCGAACGCCCTGGCGGGACGTCGGATCCACGTCCACTTCCCGGCGGGCGCGGTGCCCAAGGACGGTCCGAGCGCCGGCATCACCATGGTGACGGCCCTGGCGTCGCTGGTCACCGGCCGCCCGGTCCGCCCCGAGTTCGGGATGACCGGCGAGGTGACGCTCTCCGGTCGGGTGCTGCCGATCGGCGGGGTGAAGCAGAAGCTGCTCGCCGCGCACCGGGCCGGCCTCACCGAGGTGATCATCCCGGCGCGTAACGAGCCGGACCTGGACGACCTGCCGGACGAGGTGCGTGCGGAACTGACCGTGCACACCCTGGCCGACGTCGCCGACGTGCTCGCCCTGGCGCTGCGCCCGGCCGAGGTCGAGGCCCTGGACGGTCCGGCGCTCGCCGCGGCCTGACGCACCACGCACCACCCGACAGGCCCCCGCCGTCCCCGGACGGCGGGGGCCTGTCGCTGTACGAGGCCAACCGTGAACCGTACTGTCCTGCTTGAACCCTCAACTACCTCTCCGCCGCGCGGCGGTACCCCCGGAGGAAACCCCCGTGAACGTGGTGCTCTGGATCATCCAGATCCTGCTGGCCGTCGTCTTCGCCGGCGCTGGCCTGGCCAAGCTGACCCAACCCAAGGACAAGCTGCGTGACGCGATGCGGTGGGTGGACCCGGTCCCGCCGTCGCAGGTGAAGGCGCTCGGCGCGGTCGAGGTGCTGGCCGCCCTCGGGCTGGTGCTGCCCGCCCTCACCGGCATCGCCACCGTGCTCACGCCGCTGGCCGCCGTCGGGCTGGTCATCGTCATGGTCGGCGGCATCCTGGTGCACCTGCGCGACCTGAAGAAGCGGGACACGCCGGAGGAGCGTCGGCTGGAGATCCAGGGCGCGATCACCTGCGCGGTCCTGCTCGTTCTCGCCGCGGTGGTGGCGTGGGGCCGGTTCGGCCCGTACTCCTTCTGATCTGAAGCCGCCGGCGACCGTCGTACCTCGGCGGTCGCCGGCGGTGTGCTCAGCGCTCGTCGCCGCCGCGGTCGCGACGCACGGTGGCCTTGCGGCCCTTGATCGTGCTGGAGCGCAACCCGGAGATCACCTCGTCGGCCACCCCCTGCGGCACCTCCACCAGCGAGAATCGGTCGGCGATCTCGATCGAGCCGATGTCCCGGCCGCGGATCCCGGTCTCCCCGGTGATCGCGCCGACCAAATCCTGCGGGCGCACCCCGGCGCGCCGGCCCAGACCCACGAAGACTTGAACGGTGTTGCCGCCGGAACGCGGCCGGCCACCACCGCGGCGGTCCCCGCCCCGACCGCCGCCCTCCGGCCGGCCCTCGCGCGGCCCGCGCACCGGCGCCTGCGGGATCTCCTCCTCGTCGTCCGAGCCCGGCGAGGTCACCTCGTGCGCCAGCTTCACCGCGGCGAGGGCCACCTCCATCAGGTCGAACTCGTCGGTCAGCGTCTCGACGATCACCCGGAACGGGTCCAGATCGTCCTCCAGCAGGCTCTCCCGCAGCGCCGCCTGGGTCAGCTCCAGCCGGCGGGTGCGCATGTCCGCCACCGTCGGGATCTTGTCGATGGTGATCCGCTGGCCGGTCACCCGCTCGATGGTCTTCAGCATCCGGTGCTCGCGCGGCTCGGCGAGGGTGATCGCCACACCCTCCCGGCCGGCGCGGCCCACCCGGCCGATCCGGTGCACGTACGACTCCGGCGCCGACGGCACGTCGTAGTTGACCACGTGGGTGAGCTGCTCGACGTCCAGCCCGCGGGCCGCCACGTCGGTGGCCACCAGCAGGTCGGCGGTGCCGGCGCGCAGCCGCCCCATCACCCGGTCGCGCTGCTCCTGGCTCATCCCGCCGTGCAGCGCCTCGGAGCGGTAGCCCCGGCCGTTCATCGTCTCGGTCAGCCGGTCCACCTCCTCCCGGCTGCGGCAGAACACGATCGCCGCGGTGGGCGACTCCACGTCCAGCACCCGGCCCAAGGCGGCGGGCTTGTGCGCCCGGGTCACGATGTACGCGCTCTGCCGCACCCGGGGCGCCTCGCCGGCCACCGGCTGCTCGCGGCCGATCTCGATCCGCACCGGCTCACGCAGGTGCTGGCGGGCCATCCCGTCGATCCGGGACGGCATGGTGGCCGAGAAGAGCACGGTCTGGCGCTCGGCCGGGGCGTGCTCCAGGATCGCCTCGATGTCCTCGGCGAAGCCCATGTCGAGCATCTCGTCGGCCTCGTCCAGCACCACCGTGGCCAGCCCGCCCAGCCGCAGCGTGCCCCGGGCGATGTGATCGAGTGCCCGTCCGGGGGTGGCCACCACCACGTCCACCCCGCTGTCCAGTGCCCGCAGCTGCCGCCCGATCGGCTGCCCACCGTAGATCGGCAGCACCCGGGCGCCCAGGTCCTTGCCGTAGCGGTGGAACGCCTCGGACACCTGCACCGCCAGCTCCCGGGTCGGCACCAGCACCAGCGCCACCGGGTCCCCACCGTCGCGGTGCGCCGCCATCCGGTGCAGCAGCGGCAGCGCGAACGCCGCCGTCTTGCCGGTGCCCGTGGCCGCCTGACCCAGCAGGTCCCGACCCTCCAGCAGCGGTGGGATCGCCTCCCGCTGGATGGGGGTCGGCTCCTCGTAACCGAGGGCGGCCAGCGCGCCCAGCAGTTCGGTGCGCAGCCCGAGCTCCGCGAAGGCGTTCGCCTCGTCGGTGCCGTCGGGGATGGTCTCGGTCGGTGCGTCGTGCTGTGCAGGTGCGGAACTCATGTGCCAAGCCTTTCATCACGCCGCCGCACCCGCTGCGGCGACCGGCACAACGCGCCGCGCGAGCACCGTGCCGCCCGCCGCCCCGTGCCGGCGGGCGGCCCGCTCAGCCGGTGGTCAGGATCGCCAGGATCACGGTGACGCCCACCGCCGCGTCGAGCACCCCGCACCACTCGGCGTAGCCGCGCGGCACCACCCGGCCGCTGCGGTGGTGGACCAGGTCCCAGCCGGCGTGCGCCAGCCAACCGAACGCCACCAGCCACGCGGCGGTCCGTCCGCCGACGGTGACCGCGACCAGGGTCAGGGCCACCCAGCCGACCAGGCCGAGCAGTTGGGTGGTGAGCACGCCCGGCCCGCGCAGCGTCCTGCGGGTCAGGCCGATCACCAGGTAGCCGGCGGGGAGCACCAGCATCGTCCAGGGGCTGAGCACCATCGGATCGACCACCATGTCCACGGTCATCAGCAGCGCCAGCCCGGTCGGCCAGCGGCGGGCGAGCGCCACCACGGCCGGGTGCCGTCGTACCGGCGCCGGGGCCTCGTGCCGGTGCCGCACCGCCACCAGCACCATCGCCGGCACCATCAGCAGGTGCCCGCCGAGCAGCAGCGCGTCACCGTCCAGCAGGCCGACACGGAACGGCACGAACAGCAGCAGGAACGGGACGTACATCGCGGCGGCCATCTCGCCGACCGCGCGCCAGCGATGCGCCCGGTAGCGCATCCACACCGTCATGCCGACGGTCATGTCGGTGGCCATCACCAGCGCCGCCACCTCCGGCCGCCCCAGTGGGCCGGCGAGGCCGAGCGCGGAGCCGGCGGCGTCCCACAGCGGGCCGAGCAGCAGCATCCCGGCGACCATGGCGAGCGCCATCTCGGCGAGGTGCCGCAGCAGCCGCCGCCGGCCCCGGCCGGCACGGTGGCGGGCGTCGTGCCCGGCGCTGCCGACCGGTCGGCCGGCAGCGACCCGGTCGGCGGTACGGCGAGAGTGTCGGTGTGCGTCCATGTCTTCCCCATGCCGTCCAGCCTGGTGGCGGGCGGGCAGCGGTGGGCAGACCCGTCTGTCACCGGAAATCCGTGCGGACCGCACGGGTCGACCGTGACGTCTCGCAGGGGTGGACCGTGCGCGGGGTGACCCTAGGATCGGTGCGTGTCGAGCGAGGCGGTGACTCCCCGGGCGGACCGCCGGCTGCACCGGGCGCGGCAGGCGACCCTGCTGTCGCTGGCCACCGGCGTCTGGACGACCGTGCTGCTGCCCGCCGTCGGCCTGACCCGGGACCCGGACCCCGGCCGCGTCGCGCTCGGCGCGGTCGGCATCCTCGCCTTCGCGGCCACCCAGACCGCCGTGCTGTACGCGGCCGTGACGCCGTGGCTCGACCAGCGCTGGCGGCGCCGCGCCCAGCTCAGCCTGGCCGTGGTGGCGGTGCTGACCGTCCCGCTGGTGGGGCCGGTGGCGGCCGGCGTCTGGCCGACCTGGGCGTGGCTGGGCGCCTCGCTGATCGGCATGGCGCCGCTGCTGGTCCGCCACCTCGGCGCGCTGGCGGTGACCGGGGGCACGCTGCTCGTGTCGGCGGGTGTGGCGTGGTGGACCGGCGGCTCCGTCGGGCGGTACCTTGCGGTCACCGGCGGGATCGGGGCGGGCGTCGCCGCGGTCAACTGGTTCCAGGTGTGGTTCTGGGACCTGCTGGTGGAGGCCCGGCAGGGGCAGGCCGCGCAGGCCCGGCTGGCCGCTGCCGAGGAGCGGTTGCGCTTCGCCCGCGACGTGCACGACGTGCTGGGGCACCGCCTCACCGTGATCGCGTTGAAGGCCGAACTCGCCGCCCGGCTGGCTCCGGTCGACCCCGAGCGCGCCCGCCGGGAGGCCACCGACGTCCAGCGGCTCGCCGCGTCCGCGCTGACCGAGGTCCGGGAGACCGTGCACGGCTACCGCGTCGTCGACCTCGGCGAGCAGTTGATCGCCGTGGCGGGGGTGCTGCGCTCCTGCGGGGTGCGCTGCACGGTGCCCGCGCCGCCGGTCGACCTGCCACCGCGTGCCGCCGCCGAATTGGCGGCGGTGCTGCGCGAGGCGGGAACGAACGTGCTGCGGCACAGCCGGGCCGACTGGTGCCGGATCCACATCGACCAGGAGGCGGACGTGGCCAGGATGACGGTGGCCAACGACGGTGCCGGCGACCGGGGGGCGGACGAGCACAGCCACGGCCTGCGGGGGTTGGCCGAGCGGCTCGCCGCCGCCGGCGGTGAGCTGCGCGTACACCGGGAGGACGCAGTGTTCACCCTGGAAGCCACCGTGCCGGTGGTCCGGTGATCCGCGTCCTGCTCGCCGATGACGAGGAGCTGGTGCGGGTCGCCGTCGCCGCGCTGCTCGGGCTCGAGCCGGACATCGAGGTCGTGGCCCAGGCCGCCGAGGGCCGGGCGGCGGTCGACGCGGCTCTGGCGCACCGTCCCGACGTGGCCGTGGTGGACCTGGAGATGCCCGGCCTCGACGGCATCGCCGTCGCCGCCGAGCTGACCCGGGCCCTGCCCGCCTGCGCGGTGGTGGTGTTGACCGGGCACGGCCGGCCCGGGCACCTGCGGCAGGCGTTGATGGCCGGAGCCCGGGGGTTCCTGCCCAAGGGCTCGCCGGGCGGCGCGCTCGCCGACGTCATCCGCCGGGTGCGCGGCGGCGGGCGGTACGTCGACCCGTCGCTGGCCGCGGACGCGTTGACCCTGCCCGCGTGTCCGCTGACCCCGCGTGAGCTGGAGACGCTGCGGCTGGCCGAGTTCGGCGCCCCGGTGGCGGTGATCGCCCGCCGGGTGCACCTGTCCACCGGCACGGTACGCAACCACCTCTCCGCCGCCGTGCAGAAGCTCGGCGCGGCCGACCGGGCCGAGGCCGTGCGCACCGCCCGCGACAACGGTTGGCTCTGACCGCGCCGCCGTCGCGGCTACCGTGGCGTGGTGCGTACGGTGGAGTTGGTCTGCTCGCCCGGGTTGGACGGCGCGGTCCGGTCGGCGTGGGACCGGTTGGCCGCGGCGGGGTTGCCCAGCCTGGCCCGCAACACCCACCCGACCAACCGGCCGCACCTCACCCTCGCCGCCGTGGACGAGTTCCCGCCCGGTGCCGAGCATCGGCTGTGCGAGCTGTTCGCCGCGATGCTGCCGGTGCCTGTCACGCTCGACCGGATCGCCGTCCTCGACGGCAGCGCCCCACTGGTCTGGCTGCTGCGGCCCACGCCCGCACTGACCGAGCTGCACCTCGCCACCTGGGACGTCCTTCGCGCCGCCGACGGGCAGCGGCCGTGGCACGCCCCGGGCGCCTGGGTGCCGCACCTGAGCCTCGCGCTGCGCTTCCGTGACGCGGACCTGCGACTGGCCCGTGCCGTGGCCGGCGGTCAGCGGCCGACCGGCGCGTTCGTGCGGGCCCGCAGCTACGACGGAACGGACCGCACGGTGACCGCGTTGAGCCCGTTCGTGGGCTGACGCTCCGTGCTGGGCGCGCCGCTACGGTCGCGGCCGCCGGGGCGGTGTTCGCCCCGACGGCCGCCGTGCCGATGCCGATCAGCCGCGCGGTTGTGCGATCTCCCGCTTGGTGAACGGAACCGCCCGAGCCGGGTCGCTGCGGGTGGCCAGCGCCGCTGCTGCGGACTCGTCCATGTCGTAGAGCCGTACCGAACCGTTGGTGGTCCGGGACACGAAGCCGAGGCGGACGCCGCCGGAGTTCTGGTAGACGAAGGCCGTCGGGTCAGCCGGGTAGATCTCGTCCCCCGCGGTCGCCCGACCCCAGTCACCCCAGGTGGCGGCGCCCGCCGCCGTCTGGCGGGAGTGGTGGATGGCTCCGTCGGCGGAGCGGGTGAACACCGAGATGCGACCGGTGTTCGGGCTGAGCAGCGCGGCGGGGGAGCCCACCGCGGTCAGGCCGGCGTTTCCGACCGGGCTCCAGGTGCCGGACCAGGTGCCGTCGGTGTTCTGCAGCTGGCTCTTGACCGTTCCGTCGGCGTTGCGGGCGAAGACCATCAGTCGACGACCGGGCAGCGTGACCACGCTCGGGTTGTCGACGAAGCCCGTCGCGCCGAGCCCCGTCCAGGCCGTGCTGAGCGCGCCACCCTGGTAGGTGGCGGCCTGCACGGTGCCCGCCGAGTTGTTCACCAGCACGGTGGCCACTCCGTCCGGGCCGGGGACGACGACCGGGGCGCCGGTCAGGCCGCTGCCTCCGAGCGGCGTCCAGGGCAGCAGGTCGCCGGCGGCACCGTCCTGCCGGCGGTGCCACAGTGCACCGTCGGCGTCCAGTGCGAAGACCACCCGGGTGTCGTCCGAGAGTCGGACGGCGGTCGGCTCCGACCGCATCGCCCCGCCGAGGGCGAGCCACGGGTTCCACTCCGGCATGGCTGGCGTCTTCTGGGTCAGCGACCTGACGTCGCTGGTGGTCTCGTGGGCGATGATGCTCACCCGGTTCTGGGCGTCCGCGACCAGGGACGGCTTACCGGTGTACGCCTCCGTGCCGGGCACCGGTGACCACTGGATCAGGGCCAGCGAGTCCGGGTTCGCCCGCCCGTGTCGAAGCTGGCCGATGTCGTCGCTGTAGGCGATCTCCAGGGTGCCGAGCGCGGTGCCGGCGGGCGGGGCCTGTACGACGGCCAGCGGGGCACTCGGCTGCACCGGGGTGGACGGCTTCGCCGGGCTGGTGATGGCGCCCTGGCGGCAGGTGTTGGTGGTGGTGAAGACGTTCGGGAAGCCGGCCCACCCGGTGCCGATCTGATCGGAGGTCAGCGCCCAGGACTGGTTGTCCTCGCGGTAGCGGTACTGGAACAGGTCACCATCGGCCTGGATGCCGAAGAGGGTGTCGCCGCCGGCGGAGAAGAGGCCCTTGGTGAACCCTTGCCAGCCGCTCGAACCGACCAGGCGGTCACGGCTGATCCACCGCTGGCTCACCGGGTCGAACCGGTGCCGGTACAGCCTGCCGTCGGCGGCGCGTCCGTAGAGGGTGCCGGGGGCGCCGGCCACGATGAGGTTGTACCGGTCCCAACCGGTGTCGAGGACGCGTCCGTTGATGGTCCAGATGCGAGTCGCCTCGTTGTACCGGTACCAGCGCAGTTTGCCGGTGTTGTCGACGAGATAGAAGTCACCGGTCTCGTCCACAGTGATCTTGTCGCGGAGGGCGGCCGTCGCGTAACCGGTGAAGCTCGAACTGATGAGCCAGTTCTGCTTTCCGTCGACGGTTTCCCAGGCGCTGCCGGTCCACCGGTAGCGGTTCAACCCGGTCGAGTTGATGCCGTAGACACGACCGTCCGGCCCGCCGAGCAGCCGGCCGTAGGTCTGCCAGCCACTGGTGCCGACGGTGGTGGCGGCGCTGAAGACGCCACCGTCGCGGCCGGGGGTGCTGTACTGGCGGCGGGCGAGCGTGCCGGTGGTGGTCGAGTTGAAGAAGGCGGCCGACCCGGTGCAGGTGAAGGCGTCGGCGGCCTGCGCGGGAGACGCCGGCAATGGCGCCACGAGGCCCGCGCCGCCAATGAGCAGCGCGGCGGTCAGTGCGAACGATCGGCGTCGGGAAAGCGTTCCCGGCGACGATTCACGGACTTTTTGGGACACGATTGTGTCATCCTCCCCCGAGAATCGGGAATCTGTCCCCACGGTCAATCCCGCCGGGGCGATCCCCAACAATTTCCAATTGGTTTCGACCGCGCTCGAAGTTGATTTCTCCGCCACCGGTCGCGGCCCATCATGCCCGACCAGGGGTCCTCTGCCAAGCGGCGGTCGCGGCAGCGGTACCCGATGGAAGCCGCTGCAACAAAACGGTTTCAATCCGTCCGAACTGGACGTACGGCCGTCACGTACGGTCATATCACCAGGTGGATAGGGTGGCCGGCCCCGGGTTGACGGTCGGGCCTTGACAGGGCATTGTGCCGCTGCCAAGGTGTATCGGCGCATTGAAGATGAGCAGCACACGGGGGTGTGACGCGATGGTCCTCACGACGCCGACGCATTGTCGGGCACCGGTCCCCGCGAGCCGGTCGGGGTGGCTCTTTTCCCTCTGAGTCGCGGTTTCCGTCCCACCCCTCTCTGGCCCGGGCAACGCCGCCCGTCGGCTCCGGGCTCCCGTCGCCCGTGACGGTGGCTAAGCTCCCGCCATGCTGATCGGGCCGGCCGACCGCTCGGTGACGGTGGCCTGCCCGAGGTGGCCGCCCGAATCGAGGCCCTCATCGCCGGGCGGCACGGTGAGGGGTTGACCGCGACGATCGGATAACGCTCGCAGAGATCAAGCCGTTCCGATCTATTGCCGGGACGTTCCGCGTAGTTAAATGGCCGGTAACTGTGGCGCACGCCACAGTGGAACCCGGGAGCGCCGGCCATGCTGCAGGTGCGCAACCTCGAGGTCGTCTACGACGACGTGATGCTGGTGCTCCGCGGCCTGAGCGTCACCGTCCCATCCGGCGGGATCGTCGCGCTGCTCGGCGCGAACGGCGCCGGCAAGACCACGCTGCTGCGGGCGATCACCGGCCTGCTCGACATCCACCACGGCGCGGTGGTCCGCGGCGAGGTCACCCTGGACGGTGAGCCGCTGCACCGGCTGCGCCCGGCGGCGATCGTCCGCCGGGGCGTCGGGCAGGTGATGGAGGGTCGGCGGATCTTCGGCGAGCTGACCGTGGAGGAGAACCTGCGCCTGGGCGGGCACACCGACCCACGGCGCATTCCGGCCCGGCTGGACGAGGTGCTCACACTCTTTCCCGTGCTGGCCGAGCGGCGGCGCCGGCCCGCCGGCTACCTCTCCGGCGGCGAGCAGCAGATGCTGGCGATGGGCCGGGCGCTGATGGCCGGGCCGCGCTACCTGCTGCTCGACGAGCCCAGCCTGGGGCTCGCGCCGCGCCTCGTCGAGCAGGTCCGCGAGCTGATCGTCCGGATCAACGAGGCCGGCACCGCGGTGCTGCTGGTGGAACAGAACGCCGCCATGGCGCTCTCCGTCGCCGCGCACGGCTACGTGCTGGAGACCGGGCGGGTGGTGCTGGACAAGCCGGCCGACCACCTGCTCGCCGACGACGACGTCCGGGAGTTCTACCTCGGCCTGCATGCCGGCGCCGATGCCGGGCGGCGCTCGTTCCGCGACGTGAAGCACTACCGGCGACGGAAGCGGTGGTTGTCGTGACCGATGACGAGATCCTGCGTTTCACCGACGTCCGGCTCAGCTTCGCCGGCGTCCGCGCGATCGACGGGGTGAGCTTCACCGTCGGCCGCGGTGAGCTGTTCGCCGTGATCGGGCCCAACGGCGCCGGCAAGACCTCGGTGTTCAACGTGCTCTCCGGGGTCTACCGGCCGCAGGCCGGCCGGGTGGTCTTCGACGGCGTCGACCTGATCGGCCGGCGGCCGCACGAGATCGCCGCGCTCGGGCTGGCCCGCACCTTCCAGAACGTCGAGCTGTTCGCCAACCTCACCGTGCTGGAGAACCTGCTGCTCGGCCGGCACCACCACCTGCGCTACGGCACCCTCGCGGCGATCGCCTGGTGGGGCCGGGCGCGCCGGGCCGAGCTGGCCGCCCGGGCCGCCGTGGAGGAGATCGTCGAGTTCCTGGAGCTGGAGCAGTGGCGGCGGATGCCTGTCGGACTGCTGCCGTACGGGGTGCAGAAGCGGGTCGAGCTGGGCCGCGCGCTGGCCATGGAGCCGAAACTGCTGCTGCTCGACGAGCCGGTCGGCGGGATGAACCTCGAGGAGACCGAGGACATGGCCCGCTACATCCTCGACGTGCGGGAGGAGCTGGGCATCCCCATCGTGCTGGTCGAGCACGACATGGGCCTGGTGATGGACCTGGCCGACCGGGTGCTGGTCGTCGACTTCGGACAGCCGGTCGCCACCGGCACGCCGGCGGAGATCCAGGCCCACCCCGACGTCGTCCGCGCCTACCTGGGGGAGGTGAGCCGGGCATGACCGCCACCACCGCGCCGTCCGGGGCCACCGCCGCCGATTCCGCCGGGGCCGCCGCCACCACGATCGCCTCCCGGGTACGCGACCGCGCCCGGGACACCCCGCACCGGGTCGCGCTGCGGGAGAAGATCCGCGGCGTCTGGGCCGAGGTGACCTGGGCGTCCTCCTGGGAGACGGTGCAGACCGTGGCGCACGGCCTGCTGGCGCTGGGCGTACGGCCGGGGGAGCGGGTCGCCGTGCTGGCCGACAACCGGCGGGAGTGGCTCTGGACCGACGTGGCGACCGTGGCGGTACGCGCGGTCACCGTGGGCCTCTACCCGACCAGCCCGGCCGGCGACGTCGGCTACCTGCTGGCGCACTGCGGCGCCCGGGTGCTCATCGCCGAGGACCAGGAGCAGGTCGACAAGGTGCTCGCCGTGCTCGACGACTGCCCCGGCCTGCGGACCGTGGTGTACCTCGAACCGCGCGGCGTCCGGGGCCGCTACCGCCACCCGGCGCTGCTGGACTGGGACACCTTCCTGACCCGTGGCGCCGCCCACCGGGCCGCGCACCCGGACGCGCTGCCGGCGCTGATGGCCGCCGCCACCGGCGACGACCTCGCCACCCTGGTCTACACCTCCGGCACCACCGGGCGGCCCAAGGGCGCCATGCTGACCGTGGCCAACGTGGACTTCGCGCTGCGGACCGCCACCGCCGGCGTCGGCCTCGCCGACCCGCCGCCGGGCCCGGACGACCTCGTGCTGTCCTATCTGCCGCTGTGCCACGTCGCCGAGCGGGTCTTCACCACCTGGTGCACCGCGGGCGGCGGCGTGCAGGTCAACTTCGCCGAGTCGATCGCCACCGTGCCGGCCAACCTGCGCGAGGTGCAGCCGACGCTGCTGTTCGGCGTCCCCCGGATCTGGGAGAAGATCCTCGCCACCGTCACCATCCGGGTGGCGGCCGCCTCCCCGGTCAAACGTGCCGTCACCCGGTTCTGGCTGCGCGTCTCCGACCGCATCGGCGCCCGCCTGGTCGCCACCGGTGGCCGGCACACGCCGGGCACCCGACTGGCGTACGCCGTGGGTTGGCTGTTCTGCTACCGGGCGCTGCGCGAGCGGATCGGGGTACGCCGGGTGCGCTACGCCGCCTCGGGAGCCGCGCCGATCGCCCCCGAGGTGCTCCGCTTCTTCATGGGCATCGGGGTGCCGATGCACGAGGTGTACGGGATGACGGAGAACTCGGCGATCGCCACCGGCAACCGCCCGGGCCGGGTGAAGCTCGGCACCGTCGGGGAGCCCCAGGACGGCGTCGAGCTGCGCATCGACGAGGCCAGCGGGGAGATCCTCACCCGGCACCTCGGCGTCTTCGCCGGCTACCTCGACGACCCGGCCGCCACCGCCGAGGTGCGCACCGCCGACGGGTGGCTACGCACCGGCGACATCGGCGAGTGGGTCGACGGCACGCACGTGCGGATCACCGGCCGGGCGAAGGACATCATGATCACGGCCGGAGGCAAGAACATCGGTCCGGCCGGCATCGAGAACGAGCTCAAGGCCTCCCCGTACGTCAAGGAGGCGGTGCTGGTCGGCGACCGCCGCCCCCACCTGGGCGCGCTGATCGGCATCGAGATGGACACGGTGGGCCAGTGGGCGCGCCAGCGGCGCCTGGCGTACACCACCTACCGCGACCTGTGCGCGAAGCCCGAGGTGGTCGCCCTGATCCGGTCGGTGGTGGACGAGGTGAACGGCCGGCACCCGCCGGTCGAGCAGGTCCGGCGCTTCCGGCTGCTGCCCCGGGAGCTGGACGAGGACGACGGGGAGCTGACCGCCACGCAGAAGGTCCGCCGGGAGGCGGTCACCCGACGCTTCGCCGACCTCGTCGACGAGCTGTACGCCCCGGGCGGTGACCGGTGAGCGAACTGATCGAGAGCCTGCTGCGCGGGCTCGGCACCGGCAGCGTCTACGCCCTGCTCGCGCTCGGTTTCGTCATCATCTACAAGGCCACCCGCGTGATCAGCTTCGCCCAACCGGCCTTCATGCTGGCCGGCGTCGTCGGGGTCACCTACCTCAGCCCGGCGATCGGCTTCTGGGCGGCGGTGCCGGCCGCCGCGCTCGGCACCGGCCTCCTCGCGCTCGGCGTGGAACGCGTGGCGGTGCGGCCGATGGTCGGCCGCCCGGCGTTCGTCGTCGCCATCATCACCCTCGGCGTGGACGTCGCCGTCCGGGTGGTGGTCAACGCGTTCATCGGGCTGGACGTGCGGCACGTCGGCGACCCGTGGGGGCTGCGGACGCTCGCCGTCGGTCCGGTCGAGGTGCAGCAGCGCCACCTGGCCGCGCTGCTCGCCACCGCGCTGCTCGTGGCCGGGCTCTTCGCCTTCTTCCGGTTCAGCCGCACCGGTCTGGCCATGCGTGCCGCCGCGCTGGACCAGGAGGCGGCGCTGGCCAACGGAGTCTCCGTCGGCGCGGTCTTCGCGATCAGCTGGGCCCTCGCGGGCGGGCTCGCCTCGGTCGCCGGCACGTTCGCCGCCGCGGGCGGCAGCGTCGACGGCGCACTGTGGTTGATCGCGCTCACCGCGCTGCCGGTGATCATCCTCGGCGGGCTGGACTCGCTGCCCGGCGCGGTGGTCGGCGGGCTCGCCGTGGGTGTGCTCCAGGAACTCACCGCCACCTACGCCAACGACATCGGCTGGCTGGGCGGCAACGTCTCGGTGATCACCCCGTACCTGCTGATGCTGGTCGTGCTGCTGGTCCGCCCGTACGGGCTGTTCGGCACCCGGGAGGTGGAACGGGTGTGAGGAACCGGCCGCTGTTGCGTACCTCGTACGCCCAGGACCTGGCGCTGCTGGACACCCCGGCCAAGCGGGCATGGACGTCGGCGCTGCTGGTGCTGGCCCTCGCGCTGCCCTTCCTGCTCGCCGACGACCTGCTGCAACTGCTCGCGGTCGGCTGCGTGGCGGCGATCGGCGCGATCGGGTTGGGCCTGGTCACCGGGTACGCCGGCCAGGTCTCGCTGGGGCACGCGTTCTTCCTGGGCGTCGGCGCGTACACCGCGGCGGTGCTCAGCGGCGACCCGGACGGGCGGGTGCTCGGCTTCGGTGTCACGGACATCGCCCTGTGGCTGCCGGCCGCCGGCGCGGTCGCCGCGCTCGCCGGCGTGCTGGTCGCGCCGCTGGCCACTCGGCTGCGCGGGCTGTACCTGGCCATCGTCACCCTCGGCCTGGTCTTCATCGGTCAGCACATCTTCAACGAGTGGTCGGCGGTCACCGGCGGCGCGGGCGTCGGCCGCCCGGCGGCCACCCTGGAGTTCCTCGGTCACCCCCTCGCCGTCACCGACGCGCTGGCCACCCGGGACCAGAAGCTGTACTGGCTGATGCTGGCCCTGCTGGTGGTGTTCGCGCTGGCCGCCCGGAACCTGGCCCGGTCCCGGGTCGGGCGGGCGTTCACCGCGATCCGGGACCGGGACATCGCGGCCGGCGTGATCGGGGTGAACCTGGTCCGCTACAAGACCGTCGCGTTCGCGGTCTCGTCCGCGTACGCCGGCTGTGCCGGCGCGCTGCTCTACACCATCACCGGCTTCTTCGACCCGGGCACGTTCAGCCTGCTGCTGTCGGTGCAGTACATCGCCATGGTGCTGATCGGCGGCGCGGGCACCATCTCCGGCGCCATCGCCGGGGCGTTCTTCATCACCCTGCTGCCCCGGCTGACCCGGGAGGTGCAGGTGTGGGTGCCGTTCATCAGCACCCAGCCGAACGAGGTGCCGAACGTCTTCCAGGTGGAGACGGTCCTCTACGGCGTACTCATCATCGTCTTCCTCATCTTCGAGCCGCGCGGGCTCTTCGGCATCTGGGTCCGCGCCCGCAGCTACTGGAAGGCGTGGCCGTTCTCCTACTGACCGATGCGAGGAAGCCATGAGAAGACCGAGGCCGTCCGCCGCCGTCGCGCTCACCGCCGTCCTGCTGGCCGGCGCCCTGACCGGGTGCCGCGGCGGCGACACCACCACCGACGCCTCCGGGCTCAAGACCGACGTGGGGGTCACCTCCGAGCCGTGCCCGGAGGCGGTGGACCGGAACAAGGGCTGCATCTACCTGGGCATCATCTCCGACCTCACCGAGGGCCCGTTCCGGGCACTGGCGGTGCCGATCACCGACGCGCAGAAGGCGTTCTGGAAGCGGGTGAACGCCGCCGGCGGGATCGGCGACCACGAGGTGGACGTGACCCGGTACGTGCGGGACAACAAGTACAACCCGCAGACCCACAACCAGGTGTACCAGGAGATCAAGCCGAACGTGCTGGCGCTGGCGCAGAGCCTCGGCTCACCGACCACCGGCGCGATCCTCGCCGACATGAAGGCCAACAATGTCATCGCCGCGCCGGCGGCCTGGACCTCCGGCTACGCGTTCGAGGACGTCATCGTCGAGTCCGGCGCCAACTACTGCATCGAGTCGATGAACGCGCTGGACTACGCCAAGGAGGCGTACGCCGCGAAGTCGGTCATGGCCGTGCACCTGGCCGGTGACTACGGCGACGACGCCGCGGCCGGCGCGAAACTCGGCGCGCAGACCCTCGGGCTCCGCTTCAACGCCGTGAAGACCGACTCGGGTGCCGACAAGCAGGCTGGCGCGATCCAGGCCATCCTGGCCGGCAAGCCGGACGTGGTGGTGCTGACCATGGGCCCCGCCGACGCGGCCACCATCGTCGGGCAGGCCGTGGCGCGCGGCTTCACCGGCCGCTTCATCGGCACCAGCCCCACCTGGAATCCGGCGCTGTTGCAGAGCCCGGCCGCCCCGGCGCTGCTGGCCCGATACGAGCAGACCGCGCCGTGGAACACCTGGAGCAGTGACACCCCGGGGCACCGGGCGTTGCGGGAGGCGCTGCCCGGGGTCACGCCGAACGACGGCTACACCTCCGGCTGGGTCTGGTCGTACCCGATGAAGGCGGCGCTCACGAAGGCCGCCGCCAACGGTGACCTGACCCGCTCGGGGCTGCTCAAGGCCGTCAAGTCGCTCGGCTCGGTGGACTACGAGGGGATGCTGCCGACCACCGCCGGCAACTACGCGGCCGGTGCGAACGACGGCGCGCTGCGGGTGACCGCGGTGTACAAGCCGGACAAGGCGTCACCGACCGGCGTCAGCCAGGTCCGGGACCTGTTCACCGGCCCGACCGCGAAGGCGTACAACCTGGACCGCCCCTGCTACGAGAAGCTCTGAGGTGGGAAAGGGCCCCTGCCAACGCTCGGCGTTGACGGGGGCCCTTCTCCAACGTCAATGCCGGCACGGCATTGCGAATAGCGCGGGCAATTGTCGGAAGTCATTGCCGGAACGACGGTGAAACGCACAGTGGATCCTTCCGCCGTGGCGCCCCCGACCGTTTGTGATCATGCTGGATGTGCTCGTCGTCGGGGCGGTCGCTCCCGCGCGGAAGGTGGGCGGCCCGTCGCCCCGGCGAGCATTGTGGACGGTCGGCGAACGTCGCCAAAGTCAATAGCGACCGGGGCGTAACAGGCATATCGGTCAGCAGGCTAACGGAAAGTAATCGTCGCTGGTCATTATGGCTAGCTCGTGATCATGGGGCATCCGGCCTTGACAGCGGTGTCCGCGCGCTGCGATCGTACGGCGGCACATTGATGAGTAGCAGCACACGGGGGTGTGAAGCTGTGACCGCTGACCTGTTGGCATTCTGCCCTGGCCGAGCGTTACCGGGTTCCGTGGACGGCCCATTCAGATGGGGGCCGCGTCCACCCGAACTGACTCTTCGCAGTTCCTGAAATCCCGCGTCGACCCTGTGGGTCAGCTCCCTTCCTGCCGCCGCCCGAACGGCCCGACGGCATCCTCAACGGCTTCTCGCGACCGCGCGCCGGCGCGCGCCGACGTCGCGTGTCCTCTCTGCTCTCCAGCCCGTCCTCGATCCGGGGGTTGACCATGTCCTTCAGCATTCGGCGTCTGCCCGACCCACGCGGTCGGCTGACCGATCTGCGTGGTCGGCTACCCAGGCGACGCTCACTGGTGCGGTCCGCCACCGCGCGCTCCGTCCTGGCGGCGGCGATGGCCGGCGTGCTGATGCTCAACCTGGGCGGCAGCGGTGTGACGGCGCTGCCGGCAGGTGGCGCCCGGGACCGGGACGGCGCCACCTCCGCCGGTCAGCGTGGCGGTGGCCCGAAGCCGAGTCAGGCCTGGGGCTCGGCGGCGGGTGGACCGCACGTCACGCCCGGGCGGACCAACCGGGACGTGCCCACGTCCCTGCGCGGGCAGTACCCGCTGCACAAGCTCGCCGACAAGCCGGCCGCCGGCCGAAACAAGGCGTCGGTCGCCACTCCGCCCGCCGACGACGCCCGTGGCTTCGACAAGCGGACGAGTCGCGAACGGCCAGCCGACCGAGGCCCCAACCAGCGGGTGTTCGACAACGCGGACGGCACCCAGACCACCGAGTTCTCCTCCGCGCCGGTCAACTACCGCAAGCCCGACGGCAGTTGGGCGCCCATCGACCACACCCTGACGCCCGCCGCCGACGGGTGGGGGACCACTGCCGACTCGGTCGGTCTGCGCCTCGCCGGGCGCGGCGCCGCAGGCGAGTTGGCCCGCCTGAGCTTCGACGGTGGCGCCGAGTTCGGCTTCGGGCTGTCCGGGGCCACCGACGCACCGGGTCGGCTCGACGGGAAGGCGGTCACCTACCCCGGCGTACGCCCCGGGGTCGACCTGCGACTGGAGCCCCGACCCGGCGGCGTCAAGGAGACGCTGGTCCTGCACTCGGCCCAGGCGCCCACCTCGTACGTGTTCCCGCTGAGCCTGCGCAACCTCACCGCGAAGCTCGTCGACGGGCAGGTCGTCCTGACCGACCGGGACGGGCATCAACGCGGGATCATCCCGCCGGGCTACATGATGGACGCCGGCTCCGGTGCCACCGGCCCGGCCACCTCCACGAAGGTGGTCTACGAGCTGCTCACCACGGGTGGCCAGCAGGCGCTGAAGGTCACCCTCGACCGGGCCTGGCTGACCGATCCGGCCCGGACGTACCCGGTCGAGGTCGACCCGACCGTCGGCCCACCGGTCGACGCGGTGAAGGCCGACAGCAGCATGTACGTGCACGGCAGCAGCTCCACCTCCGGCAGCAGCGAGCTGCTGGTAGGCCGCTCCGGTGGGTCCAACGCGGCGGCCTACCTCAAGTTCGGCGACCTGGTCAGCCGGCTCCAGAACCACACGATCCACGGCGCGGCGCTCTCCGCGGTCAACTTCGACGCCGCCTCCTGCAAGGCCCGGGCGGTCACCGTCCACCCGGTCACCGAGTCGTGGTCGGCCGGCACCGGCCACTCGTACCCGGGGCCGTCGGTGGGCGGCTCGCTGGTCAGCCGCTCGTTCGCCCACGGGTACGTCGCTCTCGGTCAGTCCCAGTCCGCGTGCCCGGCGGCGGGGGAGATGTTCGACCTCGGCGCGGCCGGGCGCAACCTGGTGCAGCGCTGGGTCAACGGCCAGCAGGCCAACAACGGCCTCTCCCTGCGCGCGTCGACCACCGACACCTCCGCGTGGAAGAAGTTCGCCGGCACCGGCACCGCCAACCCGCCGGCGCTCTACATCACCCACAGCCCGTACAACGCCGGGTACGCGATCCCGAAGCCCACCCCGGAGCCGCCCGTCCTGCGCAACCAGGACGGCAAGGTGAAGGTGACCGTCACCAACCTCGGCGCCGAGGCCTGGACGCCGGCCAACTACTACCTGGCGTACCGGGTCTACAACGCGCAGACCGGCGCCGCGGTGACCCAGCAGCGGGCGGCCAACCTCAGCAGCACCCTGGCCCGTGGCGCGAAGGTCACCCTCGACGCGACGATCAAGCGGCTGGAGCCGGGCTCCTACTTCCTCGACTTCACCATGGTGCGCACCGGCGGCGCGGTCTTCACCGACCACCAGGTGCCGCCCGGCCGGATCGTGCTCCAGGTCTTCGACGTGCCGCCGGTCGTGCAGGAGCTCTACCCGGAGAACGGCTACCAGGCCCCGACGCTCACCCCGTTGCTCTGGGCCCGGGCCGTGGACACCGACGCGGCGCCCGGCGCCACGCTGTCGTTCAAGTTCGAGATCTGCGACCGGACCGACGCCGGCGCGGCGACCAACTGCGTCAACTCCGGCTACCAGGCCAAGCAGTCCTGGGTGGTGCCCGCCGGCCGGATGTCCTGGGGCAAGAGCTACCTGTGGCGTTCCTACGTGAAGGACAGCGCCAACGAGGTCATCTCGCCGTACTCGACGATGCTCAGCGCGGTGCCGCAGCCCGACCTGCTGTCCCGGATCGCCACCTCACCGGACGCGGAGCAGGGCCGCGAGTTCGACGCCCAGGTCGGCAACTTCGCCACCTCCGCGGTAGACGCCACGGTGGTGACCGTCGGGCCCGAGCTGAACCTGGTCCGCACCTACAACAGCCTCGACCCCCGGACGTCCGGGGTCTTCGGCGCCGGCTGGTCCAGCCGGTACGACATGACGCTGGTCCCGGACAACGACGGCTCCGGCAACGTCGTGGTCCGTTACCCGGACGGGCAGGAGGTCCGGTTCGGCAAGAACCCGGACGGCACGTACGCCGCGCCGCCGGGACGGGTCGCGAAGCTCACCGTCGACAGCAGCTCCTGGAAGCTGCTCGACCGCTCCGGGAAGACGTACACGTTCTCCCTGCTCAACAAGCTGACGAAGATCACCGACAACTCGTCGCACCACGTGAACCTGACCTACGACATGAGCGGCAAGCTGGCCCGCGCCCAGGTCGCCAACAGCCAGACGAACACCGCCGGCCGCTCGTTGCGCTTCACCTGGACCGGCAACCACATCACCACGGTCACGACCGACCCGGTCGACGGCGCGGCCCTGACCTGGAACTACACCTACAACGGTGACCTGCTCACCAAGGTCTGCGGCCCGGACTCCGCGTGCACCAGCTACGACTACGCGGCCGGCTCGCACTACCGCACCGCCGTTCTCGACGCGAAGCCCGACTCGTACTACCACCTGGGCGAGGCCGAGGGCACCGGCGCGGCCAGCGACGTGGCGATCAACCTCGGCAAGGACGCCGGCACGTACCGGAACAACGTCACCCTGGGTCAGCCCGGCGTGGTGGAGGGGACCAGCGGCACCGCCGCCGGATTCAACGGCACCTCGGCGTACCTCGAACTGCCCAAGGGGCTGGTCAAGAAGAGCCGGGACGCCTCCGTCGAGCTCTGGTTCAAGATCGGTCTGACCCAGACCGGCGGCCCGCTCCTCGGTTACCAGGACAAGGCCGTCGGCACCGCCGCCACCAGTGGGGTCCCGCTGCTCTACACCGGCACCGACGGCAAGCTCCGCGGCCAGTTCGCCACCGGCACCATCGCGCCGATCACCTCGGCCCTCACGGTCAACGACAACAAGTGGCACCACGTGGTGCTCTCCGCGATGGCCAACACCCAGACGATGTACCTCGACGGGGTCAAGGTCGGCGACCTGACCGGGCAGACCATCGAGCACTCGCTGCTGACCTTCAACCAGGTCGGTGCCGCCTCGGCGACCACGCCGGCGTCCTGGCCCGGCTGGGGCGCCACCGCCCAGCGCTACTTCGCCGGCACCATCGACGAGGTCGCCGTCTACTCCCACCCGATCGGCCCGGCCACCGCGACGGCGCACTTCCGGTACGCCAAGCCGGCCGCCCAACAGCTGACCCGGGTCACCCTGCCCAGCGGCCGGGTGGCCACCGAGGTCGAGTACGACACCGCCACCGACCGGGTCAAGGAGTACACCGACGACGACGGTGGCACCTGGAAGGTCGGCCAGCCCACCATCTACGGCGGCGACACGGACCTGCGGCGCAGCGTCCAGGTCCTCGACCCGGCCAACCGCCCGTACCTGTACGAGTACGACGCGCTCGCCGGCCGTCTGCTGCGCTCGGGCACCCCGCTGGGTCTGGAGATCCGCGAGGAGGACCGGCCCGGGCAGCCCACTCCGACACCGAGCCCGAGCCCGACCCCGATCTGCACCCAGCCCGACCCGAACGACCCCGCCTTCTGCACCATCATCCCGGGCGACGCCGGTGGGCCGATCTTCGTTCGGCACCCGCTGGACGGCATGGCCATCCGCTCGTTCTCCTACAACGCGGACGGCTTCCAGAACAAGGTCACCAACGAGAACGGTGACTCGGTGGAGATGACCTACGACAGCAAGGGTCGCCTCGCCAGCCGCAAGAGCTGCCGGACCTCCACGCAGTGCTTCACGAACTACTACACCTACTCGACCACGTTCACCGATCCGTTCGACCCCAGGACGGACCTGGCTGTCGAGCAGCGTGACGGGCGTTCCAGCGGCCCGACCGACAACACCTACCGGACCACGTTCTCGTACCACTACACCGGTCAGCTCTCCAGCCAGACGAACCCCGACGGCAGCACGGTCGGCCACACGTACACCACCGGCGCGGAGGCCGGCATCAACGGCATCCCCCCGTCCGGGCTGCTGGCCAGCAGCACCGACGCGCGCTCCAAGGTGACCCGGTACGCGTACTACACCAACGGTGACCTGTACAAGGTGACCGAACCGTCCGGGCTGGTGACCGAGTACACCTACGACGCGCTGGGCCGCCGGATCACCGAGAAGGTCATCTCCGACGCGTACCCCGCGGGCGTCACCACGACGATCACCTACGACGTGCACTCGCGGGTCGCGACGATCACCGGACCGGTCACCACCGACGCGGTCTCCGGCAAGCAGCACCAGAGCAAGACGGTCAACGAGTACGACGCCGACGGCAACCCGACCAAGGTCACCGTGTCCGACCTGCTCGGTGGTGACCCCGAGCGGGTCACCAGCACCGAGTACGACGACCAGGGCCGCCCGGTGCTGGTCGTCGACGCCGAGGGCAACGAGACCAGCTACGGCTACGACCGGTTCGGCAACAAGACGACCATGACCGACGCCAACGGCAACCGCTACGACTGGGCGTACACGGCGCAGAACAAGGTGGCCGAGGTGCGTCTGCGGGACTGGCGCAGCGACCCGGCCGGTTCCCCCGGCACCGGCACCGGCGACTACCTGGTGCTGCACTCCTACTCGTACGACTTCGCCGGCCGGCTGGCCAGTGACACCGACGCGATGGGTCGGCGGCTGGAGTACCAGTACTACCGCGACGACCTGCTCCAGAAGATCACCCTGAAGGGCTTCCGCAACCCCGACGGCACCAAGCGCGACTACGTCGTCGAGGAGAACACCTACGACGGCGCCGGAAACGTGACCCGCAAGGTCGCGGCCAACGGCACCCAGATCACCGACCACGTCCCGGACAAGACCGGCAAGGTGAAGAGCACGGTGGTGGACCCGACCGGGGTACGCCGGAGCAACAGCTTCACCTACGACCTGAACGGCAACGTCACCCAGACCGTCCGTTCCGGCAACCCGTCGAACCTGAACTGGTCGGTGCTGGCGGCCTCCGAGGTCGTCGGCTACACCTACGACGACTCCGGCAACGTCCTCACCGAGAAGGTCACCGCCGGCGCCGAGACCCGGGTGACCAGCTACACGTACGACAAGCGGGGCCTGCGTACCTCGGTCACCGACCCGCGCGGCAACGTCGCGGGTGCCGACAAGGCCACGTTCACCAGCACGTTCCGGTACGACGAGCTCGGCCGCCAGGTCGGGGAGACCGGCCCGGCCGTCCTCGCGGAGAGCGACGGCAACCCTGCCGTCCCCACCAACCCGACCAGCACCGTCGGCTACAACACCTTCGGGGAGCAGGTCGCGGTCAAGGACCCCCTCGGACGGGTCTCCACCTCCGAGTACGACAAGCTCGGCCGCCCGGTCCGCAGCCTCGCGCCGACCTATCAGGCGCCGGGAGTGAGCCAGCCGGTCACCCCGGAGACCCGGCGCGGCTACGACCCGCTGGGCAACGTCGTCGAGGAAATCGACCCGGCGGGCACCACCCGGTACACGTACGACCAGCTCAATCGGCTGACCGTCCGGGACGAGCCGGCGAAGACCAACGACGACCGGGCGCTCACCCGCTACACCTACACCCGTACCGGGGAGGTCCTTTCCGTCACCGGGCCGACCGGCGCCCGGGTCGAGTCGACCTACGACGACCTCGACCGGCAGATCACCCAGACCGTGGTTGAGCGCCGCCCGACCACCCGCAACCTGGTCAGCAACCTCAGCTACGACGACGCGGGCAACCTGACCTCGACGGTGTCCCCGACGGGCGCCACCACCGTCAACACCTTCAACTCGGTCGGCGACATCATCCGCAGCACCGCGCCGACCGGCGAGGCCATGATCTTCGGGTACGACTTCGCGGGCCGCCAGGTCCGCACCTCCGACGGTCTCGGCCGCACCACCCGCATCGGCTACGACCTGTTCGGCAACCGGATCAGCACCCTGAATCTCACGGCCGACGAATCCGTCCTGCGCACCCAGACGTACGGCTACGACGTGGCCGGCAACATGACCTCGTCGAAGGACCCCTACAACACCGTCACCAGCTACGAGTACGACGCGGCGAACCAGCTCGTCAAGCAGGTCGAGCCGACCACCGACACGGAGTCGATCACCACCACGTTCGGCTACGACGCCGCCGGCAACCGCACCCGCTACACCGACGGCCGGGGCAACTCCACCATCTACACGTACAACACGATGGGCCTGCCGGAGTCGGCGATCGAGCCGTCGACGGCGAGCCACCCGGCCGCCGCGGACCGCACCTGGACCGTCGCATACGACGCCGACGGCAACGCCGTGCGGCTCAGCGCCCCGGGCGGGGTCAGCCGCCAGCGCACCTTCGACGCGGCCGGGCGACTCACCACGGAGACCGGCTCCGGGGGCGAGACCGCCACCGCCACCCGGACGCTGGACTACGACCAGGCCGGCCAGCTGACCAGCGTCAGCGCCCCCGGCGGCAACAACACCTACAGCTGGAACGACCGGGGTGGGCTGCTCTCCACGGCCGGCCCGTCCGGCACGGCCAGCTTCGGGTACGACGACGACGGCCGACTGACCACCCGCACCGACCTCACCGGGACGGCCACCTTCGGCTACGTCAAGGGTCGCCTCGACACGCTCACCGACAGCATCACCGGCCAGCAGCAGAAGCTGGGCTACGACGCCGCCGGTGACGTGAAGACCGTCGACTACGGCGCCGGCCGGGTCCGCACCTTCGGCTACGACGACTACGGCCGGGTCAACAGCGACGTGCTGCGCAACTCGGCCGGCCAGACGGTGGCGTCGGTCAGCTACGGCTTCGACCTGAACGGCCACGTCACCAGCAAGAACACCACCGGCACCGCCGGTGGCGGCAACAACACCTACGACTACGACAAGGCCGGCCGGCTGATCTCCTGGACCAGCCCGGCCGGGACCGTCACCTACGCCTGGGACGCCAGCGGCAACCGGGTTCGGGCGGGGTCCAAGACCGCGACCTTCGACGAGCGCAACCGGCTGCTGTCCGACGGCGACTACACCTACGCATACACCCCGCGTGGCACGTTGCGTACCCGCACCAGCTCCGGCCTGGCCGAGGAGTTCTCGTTCGACGCCTTCGACCGGCTCACCGGGGCGAAGGATCAGACCTACGGCTACGACGGCCTGGACCGGCTGGTGTCCCGCACCGGAAACACCTTCGTCTACGCCGGCCTCGGCGACGAGGTGGTGCACGACGGGGTCGAGTACTTCGGCCGGGGCCCGAACGACGAGTTGCTCGCCACCGCCCACGGTGCCGACAAGCGGCTGTCGCTGACCGACGCACACGGCGACGTGGTGGCGGCGATCAACCCGGCCGACACCCAACTGTCCACGCTGAACGACTCCACCACGTACGACCCCTTCGGCGAGAAGGTGAGCAGCACCGGGAACACCGGACGCCTCGGCTTCCAGGGGGACTGGACCGACCCGGACACCGGGCAGGTCGACATGGGGGCCCGCTGGTACCAGCCGGGCACCGGCACGTTCACCTCGCGGGACAGCGTCAACTACACCTCCGGCGACTCGATCCTGGCCAACCGGTACACCTACGGCGCCGGCGCCCCGCTGGACTTCGACGACCCGGACGGCCACTGGCCGCGCTGGATGAAGCGGGCCGCGAGCGCGGTGAGCAACACCGTCTCCAACGTCACCAGCACGGTCAGCAGCTACGCGTCGACGGCATGGAACTACACCAAGAGCTACGCCTCCACCGCCTGGAATTACGCCGTGTCCGGCATCAAGGCCGTCGGTCGGGCCATCTCCAACGGGGCGAAGTGGCTCGCCGACAAGGCGGTCAGCGCGGTCAGGTACGTCGGCAACGTGGTCCGCTCCGGCATCAATCAACTGGCACGCGCCGCCGACTGGGCGAAACAACAGGCGAAGGTCGTCGCCCAACGGATCTATCAGGCCAAGGTCGCGGTGACCGCCGCTGCCAAGGGAGCGATCAAGAAGGCGGTCCAGTTCACCAAGCTGCCGGTGATCCAGGCCCTGACAAAGCCGCTGATCGCACTCGGCAAGGTGGTCTCCACCGGGTTCAAGATGGCGGCGAGCGTCGTCGCGGTCACCACGATGGCCATTCAGGACCCGCAGAAGTTCAAACAGAAGCTCTGGGCGGAGGCGGCGCAGAAGCTGGCGCCGCTCGTCGAGGGCGCCGAGAAGATGTGGGACAAGGCGACCCAGTTCGTCGAGGACCACGCCGCGCAGATCGCCGGCATCGTCGTCGGTGCCGTCGTCGGCCTCGGCTGCGGCGCGGCGATCGGCTGGACCGGCGTCGGAGCGGTGGCCTGCGGGGCGCTGGCAGGGGCGGTCGGCTCGGCGGTCACCGGCTACATGGAGGGCAAGCGCGGCTGGGACCTGGCCGGCGCCACTGCCATGGGCGGTCTGCTCGGCGCGGCGGGCGGAGCACTCGGTGCGGTTGCCGGCCAAGCCGTCGGAGCTGCCGTACGCGGTCTGTCCGGTGTAGCGACGAGAGGTGCCAGCGCTGCGGCTTCAGCTGCGGCCAGCACGGGCCGCGCCGCAGTTGGTTCCGCAGGTGCTTCTGGGCGGATGGTCCTGATGGATTCAGCCGACGTCTTCGCTCAGAACGTGACGCGTACGGCGCAGAAGCCGGGTTGGTTCGACGTAGTTGCGCATGGCTCGAGGAAAACGGTCCAATTGGCGGACAAGACCAAGATTGACCACCGCACACTTGCGCGGCTCATTCAGAATCATCCCGACTATGAAGGCCAGGGGGTCCGCCTGCTCAGTTGCAGTACCGGGGCCGGCCCGAGTTGCTTTGCCCAGAACCTCGCCAATCGGATGGGGGTTGACGTAATGGCCCCCGACGACACGCTCTGGGCCGGAGCGGCGGGCACCCTCCGTGTCGGTAAAACATGGAAAACTGGTAGGATCTCGAATTTGTTCAGCGTGTTTTCGCCGGGGCGAGGGTGACTGTTATGAGAGATGTCGGCTACTTCAAAGAACTGCCCCACGGGTACGAGGACGGGCCGAGCCTGCATCGAGTTCGGGGCGAACTGGCGGAGAATCTCGTGAGTTCGACGGCTCGTTACTTGAAGGATGGACCGGTGGTCGCGGCGGCGGCGGGATATGCGTTCGACGAGCTGGATCCGAACCGACCTGCAATCGCGCCGCTCTCGATTCAGACCGACGGCGAATGGTCTTGGCCGAGCGATCTTTCATATTATGTCGAGAAGTACAGAGTGGGGCTGCCGGAGGAGTTCCTTCAGCATGCGGCGGCCCGCGGTTGGCGACCGCCAAATTTGACCCTGGAGCGGCTTGAGGAAATTTCCGAGGACATCTAAGGGTAGTGATGCACGGCCCGTTCCGGATTTCCGGGCGAACGAGACCTGACGGATGACTTATGTCTAGGAGTGGCGTTGTTGAATCCTTTGCTTCGAGCTTTTCTGGGAAGGCGTGGCGTTGCCCTCCTGGCATCACTGGCGCTTGTCGTCGCGATACCGTTCCCGTCGGCGCCGGGTGCCAGCGCCGACGCCGCCGGCAAGGGCGGTGACTACGTACCGATCGACAGCGTGACCCTGCTCGACACCCGCTCGGGTACGGGCGGAACCACCGGGCTCCGCGGTGCCAAGTCGGTCACGACGTTCACCGCCGTCGGCATCGGCGCCATCCCGGCCACCGGTGTCAGCGCGGTGATGGTGGACGTGACGGCGATCAGCCCGACCGCCAACACGTTCCTGTCCGTCTACCCGGACCAGACGACGCGGGGCGCCTCGGCCATGAACGCGTCGATCGGTGAGGTCATCACCAACTCGGCGACGATCAAGCCCGGCGCGAACGGCAAGATCGCCGTGTACAACGCGGCCGGCAACGTGCACATCAAGGTGGACGTGGCGGGCTACTTCACGACCGCCACCGGCAGCACCGGCTCCGGTTTCGTGCCGGTGAACCACACCCGGGTGGTCGACAGCCGCTCCGGGTTGGGGATCACCTCGGGCACCCTGCCGGGTGGGGTGCTGCGCACCGCCAACATCGGGGGTGGCGGCCTGGTGCCCAGCACCGCGACGGCGGTCATGCTCGACGTGTTGGTGATCGACGCGACCAGCAACGGCTGGGTGACCGTCGGGTCGAGCACGCTCGCGAAGACCGCCGTCGACTACGTCAAGGGCGTCACCTCGATGGGGATGACCGTCAAGCTGAACGCCGACGGCAGCCGCAACGTGACGCTGGAGAATCGCGGCCCGGCCGTGCACGTCGCCATCACGGTCCAGGGTTACTGGACCGGCAGCCCGACCACCGGCGCCGGCCTCCGGCCGGTTCCGGCGACCACGCTGTACGACAGTCGGGTCCCCACCGGTGCCCCGCCGATCCCGGCGAACGGCAGCATCGACGTCGCCGTCGGTGGCACCAACGGCCTGCCGACCCGCGGCATCGCTGCCGCCGTCCTCAACGTCACCGCCGTCAGCCCCACGGTCGCCGGATTTTTCACCGTCACGCCGCTGGACGGCACCCCGGTCACCGCCTCGGTGACCAACTTCCCCGCCGCGCACATCGCCCGGTCCAGCCTCGTGGTGACCAAGGTGGGTACCGAGGGAAAGGTGCGGATCAAGAACAACAGCAGCGGTACGGTGCACCTGCTGGTCGACCTGCAGGGCTGGTTCGCCGACCCGCAGTCGTTCCTGCCCATCCAGTCCTTCTCGCGGTCGACGGCGTTGCAGGGCGAGCCGGCCGACGGTAGCTCGCTCGGAGTCATCGTCTACGCCCACACCGACAACACCGGCCAGGTGCGGGTCGTCCACCAGCAGAGCCCCGACGACTTCAACAGCTTCCAGCACGTGCCGTTGTTCGGCCTGGAGGCGTTCGCCGGGGAACCCACCCTCAACGTGCTGAGCGGCAGCAAGCAGATGCAGATCAGTGCGCTGCACACCACCGGCGGCGTGTCGACTGCCGCCCAGACGGCGGCCAACCTGCCCACCTGGAGCACCACCGGCAACCTTGGTGGCTCCATGACCGGCTCGCCGGTCGCGGTCACCCTCGCCAGCGGCATCAGCGTGATCTTCGCGGTGGATGCCGACGGCCGTCTCTGGCACTACCGCCAGTCCGGAGCTGGCGCGTCGTGGAAGAGCCTGGGCCTCGCCGGCATCGCCGGTGGACTGACGGCGGTCAAGCTCGACGACCTCACCGGCGTCCGGCTTGTGGCCACCAGCACCACCGGCACGGTCAAGACCGCCGTCTACTCCACCGACGGCGCCCTGACCGCGTGGACCGACCTGGGCGGGAACGTGACCGGGGCGCCGGCGACCTTCGTCGGCCAAGGCTGGCGTACCGGGGTGGTGGCCCGCGCGGCCGACGGCTCCCTGGTCATGAAGCGGCAGAACCTGGACTCGTCCTGGCCGTCGGTGTGGGCGACGGTGGGCACGTTCACCGCTGTCGGTTCGCCGGCCGCGATCCTCGACCCGGCGCTGGGCCGGATCGTCGTTGTCGCCCGTGCCGCCGACAACGAGATGTACCGGGTGTACGAGACCGAGCAGGGCTCGGGCACCTGGGGTGAGTGGCTGCGCCTGTACGTCAACCCGAGCGACCCGACCGCCGCCACAGCCGCCACCGACCCGACGATCGCGCCGATCCAGAACACCGGCGGGCCCGGCTTCGTGGTGGTCTACCGCAACCGGAACAACTCCACCATCGCCCTCGACCGACAGTTCGCCACTCCCGCAGGAGCGGCAGCGGCGAAGGTTGCCCCGTCAGCGGTCAGTTTCAAAGCCCACATCCTGCCGGCCCCGCCGGCCTGATCCTCGGCCCCACCGGCCCGGGGGCCTCCGTCCACACGACGGAGGCCCCCGGTCTCTGTTTCCCGACTACATCAGCGGTAGAAGCGCAGGTAGTCGAACTCGGCGGTGACCGGCGGCTCGGCGCCGCCGTGTGCGACCAGTCCGATCCGCGGGGTGGTGCCGGCCGGCGGTCGGGTCCGTCTGGTGGGTCAGGGGCCTCAGTTGCTGCCCCCACCACCATCGCCGCCCCCGCCATCGCCGCCGCCGTACAACTCGCCGCCGCCCGCACCGCCGCCGCCCGCACCGCCGGCGTAGCCGTGGCGGCCGTCGTTGAAGGGCAGATCGCCGCGAATGCCGGGTGGCTTGGGCCGCTTGCCCGGCCCTCCGAGGTGTTGCAGGCAGACCCGGTTGGAAACCGGGAAGCATTCGCCACGCCCTCCGCAGTCGGCCAGGTAGCGGTTGCCGTCCTGGACGCGGAGCTCCTGGTCCACCCGGAACAGCAGGGGAAGACCGGTTGGGCCACAACCCTCGTCCCGGCGGCCGTAGCTCAAGGTGGCCAGCAGCAGAGGGGTGCGACTGGTGGTGACCGAGTCAGCGCTCGTCGCGGACCTCGCCTGGTGGTGCAGAAGACTCCCGAACGCGGCGTCGCAGAAGGCGGCGTAATCCCGCGCCTGCAAGGTCATTTCCTGCCACAGATTGTCCACGATCACCGACGGCATCGTGAGCTTCGCACTGGAATGGCGGACGACGAGCCGGAACCACTGTCGGGTCGCGGTTTCGACCAGGCGGATGTCGTCGTCGCTGAGATGGGGATACTGATCGCGTAGACGCTGACGCCCGCTGGCAGGAAACTGCAGGTCGTCAACGGCGCGAAGCCGGGGAGGGGTGCGGTCGTTTCTGAGCCTCGTCCAGATCATGCGGCTACTTCTATCCGCCCGCAGTGCGAGCGCTAGGGCCCCGACTCGCCACAATGGCGTCGCGGCCCCTTCAGAGTACGTCCGCAGGCAAGCACGGCACTCAACCGAAGAGGTGCATCGGCCCTGATGTGAGAAGCTTCGCCGGAACGGAGTGCCCCCTGGACAATCCTGGGGGCACTCCGTCAGCTCAGCGATAGAAGCGCAGGTAGTCGAACGCGGCGGTGACCGGCGGCTCGGCGCCGCCGTGTGCGACCAACCCGATCCGCGGGGTGGTGTCGGCCGGGAAGGTCCACACCGCACCCCACGTCCAGCTCCGCCCGTCCCGGCTGGAGCCGGCCCGGAACTCGTGCTCCCCGGTGGCCGGGTCGACGTGGTGCGCCAGCCGCAGCCAGGTTGTGGTGGCCGGGGTGCCGACGATGCTGCCGCCGTACACCGGCTGGCCGGCGAAGGGCAGCTCGTAGCCGTACTCCACCTGCCGGGTGTTCCAGATCGCCACCTGAGCCAGCCGGGCGAACCGGTCGTCGTCCACGTAGGCGACCAGTCCGGCCTGCTGGTAGTTGCGGACCGTCTCCTCGCCCAGGTCCAGCGTCACCTTCGTCTCCACCACGTAGTCGCCGCCCGGTGCGTCGCGCAGCAGCACGCCCGCCGTGTTGCCCGTGCCGGTCAGGTCGGCGGCCTGCACCGGCCAGCGCAGCGCGCCGCCGGCGACCGTCGCCGCCAGGTCCTCGCGGACCCACCGCCAGTCGCCGTCCAGCCCGTCGCCGAACTCGTCGGAGTACGCCCGCAGCGGGGCACCGACCCGGGGCTCGGGCGCCGCCCGCTTCGCCGGCTGGTACAGCGGGGCCACGCTCACGTTGTCGAACACGGCCGGACCGCCGGTGGCGACCAGGCCCGGCCGGCCGGCGACCGGGCGTTCCAGCCGCAGCGACACCACGGCGAGCTGGTCACCGAGGCGGGCGGGGCTCAGCTCGGCGACGAGCTGCCGGCCGCGTACCTCGATGGCCAGGTTGTGCCGGTCGGCCAGGTTGAGCCCGGCGGGCAGCGGGGCGGTGGCGCGGCGGTCGCCGTCGCGGGCCACCAGCCGGCCGCCGGCCGCGTCCACCCGGACCTCGACCCGGTCGGCGAGGGTGATCCCGGCGGTGGTCGCGCCGGCCAGCCGCAGGTCGGCCTCCGCCCGCACGTCCCCGCCGACGGTGGTACGGCTGGTCAGCGCGCCGCTGCCGGTGAGCTGGCCGTCGGCGACCCGCCACTCGCCGGCGGTACGTCGCCAGCCGGCCAGGCCGGCGGTGTCGAACCGGTCGTCGACCCGTCCGGTGGTCACCGGAGCGGGCCGGGTGCCGTCGGACGGGCCGGCGCCGGCGTTAACGGTCGGCCAGCCGTCGATCCAGTCGAGCCGGTCCAGCAGCATCGGGCGCTCGTTGATGCCGAACGGCTCGTCCAGGTACGGGTCGGCGCGGTCGATGGCGTGGTAGACGATCCAGTCCTGCCCGGACAGGTCGGTGAGGAAACCGTTGTGCCCGGTGCCGATCCACCGGTTGCCGTTCTGGGTGAGCACCGGCGTGCCGCCGGCCCGGGACGCGGTCAGCGCGATGCCGTCGCGGTCGGTGAACGGGCCGCGCGGGCTGCGTGCGCGTCCGACCTGGACGGAGTAGCCGGTGGCCGGGCCGGCGCAGCAGTTCGCGGTGGAGGCGAACAGGTAGTACCAGCCGTCGTGGCGCAGCACGTAGCTGCCCTCGAACTTGTTGTCGACGGCCACCAGGGTCGGCGTGCCGACCGCGGTCAGCCCGTCCGGGCTGAGCTCGGTGACCGAGATGCCGCCGTAGTAGCTGCCGTAGTAGAGGTAGCTGCGGCCGTCGACGTCGGTGAACTGGCTGGGGTCGATGGTCCACAGGTAGCCGCCGCCACCGCCGGGACGCGGGGCGACAACCGGCTGTGCGGCGAAGGTCCACGGCCCGGCCGGGGTGGGGGCGGTGGCCGCGCCGATGGCGTAGTCGCTGCCCTCGGCGGAGACCGTGGTGTCGGTGACCGTCACGTACATGACCCACCGGTCGCCGACGCGGCGCACGTCCGGCGCCCAGAACCCCGCCCCGGCCGCCGCGTACGGCGGGCGCTGGTCGGGGCCGAACGCGTCGCCCACGTACGTCCAGTCGACCAGGTCGGTCGAGCGGGCGGTGGGCACCCGGTGGAACTCGTGCTCGCCCTCCTGCAGCGGGTCGGTGGTGCCGTAGGCGTACCAGAATCCGTCGTCGCCGCGGACGATGACCGGGTCGGCGAAGGTGTCGCCGACGGCGGTGGAGATTGGATTGCGGTATCGGGACGGGCCGTCGGAGCCGGCGGCGGGAGCGGGCGCGGTCGCGGTCAGGATCAGACCGAGCGCGGCGGCGAGCGCGCCGCCGCGGCGGAGATGTCGCATGTGGACCTGCCTCGGGGAGTTGGCGGTGCATCGACAGGGGCGGTGTGTGCATCCGTTTCTACAACGATGGATACAACGTTGTAAAGAGTCGGGCCATCGGCAACGGGCCCGGTTGGCGGATACTCCGCCGATTGGTGCTGCGCTGGCTGGGGCGATGATGGGGCCATGAGCGTTGGCACCGAAGGCCGGGGGATGGCCGAGCTTGCCGCCCTGCTGGCCGACGGCACCCGGGCCGGCATCTGCCTCGCGCTGCTCGACGGCCGCGCCTGGACGGCAGGGGAGCTGGCCCGGCGGGCCGGAGTGGCGCCGTCGACCGCGAGCGACCACCTCAGCCGGCTGGTCCGGGGTGGGCTGCTGGTCGAGGAGCGGCAGGGCCGGCACCGCTACGTGCGCCTGGCCGGGCCGTCGGTGGCCCAGCTGATCGAGAGCCTGGCCGGGTACGCCCCGGCCCCACCCGCGCCGACCGGTTCGCTGCGGGCGTCCACCGCGGGAGCCGCGATGGCGTACGCCCGGACCTGCTACGACCACCTCGCCGGGCGGCTGGGTGTGCTGGTGTACGACGCGCTGCTGGCCGACGGGCGGCTGGACCGGGCCAGCGGGCTGACCCTGACGCCCGACGGGTGGGCGTGGGCGGCCGGGCTCGGCGTACCCGTTGACGCGCTGCGCGCCGCGCGGCGCCCGGTGGTGCGCGACTGCCTGGACTGGACCGAGCGCCGACCGCACCTGGCCGGGGCACTCGGCGCGGCGCTCCGCCGGCGCTTCCTCGAGTTGGGCTGGACGACCCAGGGCGCCGGTCGCGCGGTCCGCCTCACCCCGGGCGGCCGAGCCGCCCTGGCCGCGACCCTGGCCATCCCCGAGGACACCCTCAGCCCCACGCCCCCTCCGCGCCCCGCCAGCGGTCGCGCCTGACCCTCGGCGCTCGCGCGTCAGACGGCCGGGCGGCGTGGTGCGGTGGAACGGTTCGGTGCGGGGCGAACGGTCCGGGCCCTACGGTCAGGCGGTGACCGACGACGGTCGAGACCGGCTGCGCGGTCCGACGATCCTGGAGGTGACCGTCCGATGACCGACCGCCGTGCGGCGTTCCGCGCCCTGCACCACGCCGGCCGCCCCCTGCTGCTGCCGAACGCCTGGGACCACGCCTCGGCGGCGGCGCTCGCCCGGCGCGGCCATCCGGCGATCGGCACCACCAGTCTCGGGGTCGCCGCGGCCGCCGGCCGCCCCGACGGCCTGGCGGCCACCGGCGCGGAGACCCTGGCCCTGACCCGCCGGCTGGCCCGGCTGCCGGTGCTGCTCACGGTCGACGTGGAGGCCGGGTTCTCCGACGATCCGGGGGCGGTCGCCGGGTACGTGGCCGAGCTGGCCGGGCTCGGCGCGGTCGGGATCAACCTGGAGGACGGGCGCTCAGACGGCACCCTGGCCGATCCCGGGTGCACCGCCGACAAGATCGCGGCGGTGAAGGCGGCGGTGCCGGACCTGTTCGTCAACGCCCGCACCGACGCGTGGTGGCTCGGGGTGGCCGACCCGCTGCCGCAGGCCCTCGCCCGTGCCCGTGCCTACCGGGCCGCCGGCGCCGACGGGATCTTCGTGCCCGGCACCGTCGACCCGGCGACGCTGCGGGTGCTCACCGAGCGTCTCGACGCGCCGCTGAACGTGCTGTACCAGCCGGGCGGGCCGGGGCTGGACGAGCTCGGGCGGGCCGGGGTCGCCCGGGTCAGCACCGGCTCCCTGCTGTTCCGGGCCGCGCTGGGCGCCGCGGTCGCCGCCGCCGACGCCGTGCGCGCCGGCGGGCTCACCGTGCCGGCGGGACTGCCGTCGTACGCCGAGGTGCAGCACCTGGTGCCGGCGGGCCGCGACTGACGGTGCCGGCCGGCGCTCGACGGTGGATGGGTCGTCGCGCTCCCTTCGGGGGCAGATAGGAGGATTGTTCGGTCCGCTCCGGTCCCGATGATTACGGTGTGTTTAGGGCGAACCACCCACGGTCGTGACCGGAGAAAGGGACCCGTCATGCGAGTGCCCAGCCGTAGTCCGGGGCAGCAACCCGGTCCGCCCGCGTCGCCCACCGCCCCGGCTCGCCGCCGGCCCTCCGGCACCACCCCTCGCCGTCTTCCCTCCACCGCGCCGGACCTCGCCGCCTACCGGGCGGCCGTCGCCGACCTGCTGGTCGAGGTGGGCGCCCTCGCCGACGCGACCAGCACCCGGGCCCGTCAGGTGCTCATCGACGAGCGGCTGCGCGAACCGGCGCTCGCCGCGGTGCTCGACGCCACCCCGCAGGGGCTGATCGGCGCGCGCGAGACGTTGTTGCTGGAGATGGCGCGCTACCAGCCCAACGAGCGCACCTCGGCGCGTGACCTCACCGCGCTGGTGCGGATCTACCTGCTCTCCCGGATCGACGTGCTCTGGTGGCAGGACGCCCCCACCTTCGTCACCGACGACCAGGTCAACGGCAGTGCCGAGCTGGTCGACCTGGAGTGGCTGCGTCGCCGCGACCTGCTGCGTTTCCGCTACCAGGAGCAACCCGCCACCATGCTCGGCCGGGCCGCGCGGGGGCTGCGTCGCCGGCTGCGGCCGGACGCCACCCCGCGCACCGCCGGGCTGCTGTTCCGGCGCGCCCGGCGGGAGGTGGTGGCTCTGCTGAACGACGTCGGACGCGAGTTCGCCGCGGCCGCGCCGCCGGTCACCCCGCCACTCTGGGTGACCAGTCTGGTCCGCAGTACGGAGCACCAGTACCGGCTGCGACGCCTGGGCTACGCGGCCATGCTGCCCAGCGGGCACTGCCTCGGCTACTCGATGGACGTCGAGCTGGCCTGGTACGAGCGCTTCGGCGCGCGGGACACGCTGGCGCAGCTGCTGCTGGCCCGACAGGAGGCCGGCGAGCTCAACGTCATCGACGAGGGACAGGCCTGGCATCTCTGTCTCGCGCCCAGCGCGCGTCGCCGGCTGCGCCGCGCGTACGAAGCCGAGATGGGGGTCTGAGCCGGTGTGCGGCATCGCGTTGAGCATCGGCCCCGAGGCCGACCCGGCGACCTTCCGGCGGATGCTCAGCGTCCTCGCCCCCCGTGGCGAGGTCACCGAGACCCGCTTGGAGAGCGGGTTGCTGGCCGGCACCCGCCGACTGCGGGTGGTGGACCGGGACCGGGCCGTGCAGCCGTGGACCTCGGTCGACGAGCACTGGCTGCTCTGCTTCAACGGTGAGATCTTCAACCACCGGGAGCTGCGCGCGCAGCTGACCCGGCTCGGGCACCTGTTCCGCACCGAGAGCGACACCGAGGTGCTGCTCGCCGCGTTCGAGCAGTGGGGCGAGGCGGCGGTGACCCGGCTGCGCGGCGAGTACGCCTTCGCGGTCGTCGAACGCGGCACCGGGCGGGCGTACCTGGCCCGTGACCCGCTCGGGGTGAAGCCGCTGTACTGGTCCCGGCAGCCCGGCTGCCTGCACCTCGCCTCGGAGGTCAAGGCGCTGGTCGGGCACGGCGCCCCGATCGCCGAGGTGCCGCCCGGGCACCACGGCTGGGTGGCACCGGACGGCCACGTGCGGCTGCGACCGTACGTCGACCTGCTCACCCTCGGCGACGGACTGCCGGTCATCAACGACCCGGACGAGGCCGCCCTGCTCGTCCGCGCCGCGCTGACCGACGCGATCCGGATGCGGGTGGACACCGACCTCACCGTCGGGGTGGTGCTCTCCGGCGGGCTGGACAGCTCGTTGACGCTGCGGCAGGTGCGGGACATCCACCCGGACTGTGTGGCGGTGACGATCGGCGTGCCGGACAGCCCGGACGTGGCGTGCGCGCGGCGGCTCGCCGCCGACCTCGGCGTGCCGCACGAGGTGATCGAGCTGCGCCCGCGTGACATCCGGCTGGCCGACGTGCGCGAGGCGATCCGGATTTCCGAGCTCACCGAGTACGGCGACATCATCAACGCGGTGGTCTCGGTGCCGATCTTCCGGCGGCTGCGTGCCCTGGGCGTCAAGGTGGTGCTCACCGGCGACGGGTCCGACGAGCTGTTCGGTGGGTACCCGATGTACCACCGGGTCGACCCCGTCACGTCCCGTCGGCTGTTCCTGCACAAGATCCGCAACCTCTGCCGGACCGAGTTGCAGCGGGTCGACCGGGCCGCCATGGGGCACGGCGTCGAGGCGCGGGTGCCGTTCCTCGACCTGAGCGTGGTGGAGCTGGCGATGCGCCTGCCGCTGGGGCTGAAGCTGCGCGATGGGCAGGAGAAGTGGATCGTCCGGCGTGCGTTCGACGACGTGCTGCCCGACTACATCCAGCGCCGGCCGAAGAACCCGATGTCCTACTCCACCGGGCTGCACGAGCGGGTCCGGTTGTACAAGCCGCTCTTCGCCCGGATGCACCGCTCGTTCGGCTACGACCTGCTGGAGCCGGTCCGGCGGGACTTCGACACCGTGCTGAGCCGGTGCGGCAACGACCTGGACCGGGCCATCGCCGACGGGCTGACCCGGCCCGACTACACGGTGCTGGAGCACGCACGCGACCTCGTCGGTGCGGCGAAGTGGAACGCCGCGCCGATGGTCCGCCGGCTGGTCGGCCCCCGGCCGTCGCGCCGGTCGACGGTCGGCTGACCGGTTGCCGCCGCGCCGGTCGCGGTGGCGCCGTCGGCCGAGCGGCAACGCGTGACCGGCGCTCAGCTCACCAGCAGCAGCGCGCCGACGGTGGCGAGCGTGCCGGTGACCGCGAGCACGGTGCTGGTCACCACGAACCGGGTCACCCGCACCGCCACCCCGGCCGCCCGGCACCGCTCGAACCACAGCAGCGTGGCCAGCGACGCCCAGGGGGCTGCCAACGGCCCGATGTTGGTGCCGATCAGCAGCGCCAGCAGGCGCGTCCCGTCGCCGTCGGGTAGCGCCGACTCGCCGGCCAGGTAGGCCGGCAGGTTGTTCACGGCGTTGGCCAGCAGCGCGCCGGTGCCGCCGGCGCGGACCGCGCCGAGCGCTCCGCCGTCGGTGCCGAGCAGGCCGGCGACCAGGTCGTCCAGCCCGTACCGCCCGAGCGTCTGCACCACCAGGAACAACCCGGTGACGAAGAGCAGGAGCCGCAGAGGCACCAGCCCCGGGCGCAGCGTGGCGGGGGAGCGGACGACGAACCCGAGCAGCACCAGCGCGGTCGCCACGGTGGAGGCGAGGCCGATCTCCACGCCGGCGAGGATGCCGGCGACGAAGAGCAGGCAGCCGGCGAGCGCGGTACGGTGCAGCACCGGGTCGGCCGGTACGTGGCGGGGCGGTGCTGCGAAGCGTCCGCCGGCTGGTCGCTCCCGCCGCCACCAGGCGTACCAGAGCAGCGCCATGGTGACCACCAGCGCGGCGACCTGCGGCAGCGCCATCCGGGCGTGGTGGACAACCGTCGATCGGTCCCATAGCGTCCAACGGATATGCGCAGGACCCTGCCGGCCGTCTCGACGGCCCTGCTGCTCGCCCTCACCGCCTGCTCCACGCCGAAGTCAGGAGGGCCCCTGCTCACCGGGCCACCGCCAGCGGCCGCGGGTACGCCGACCGCCTCCCGGCAGGACGCCGCACAGGCCGAGCAGACCATGGCCAGCCTGCGTCGGTTGGACGACCTGCCGCTGTACGAGATGACCTACGTCGGGGCGTACGACGCGACGGTCGGCACCGACGCGGCCCCGCCGAGCCCGTTCGGCTGCTCGCTGTTCGTCGCCGCCGGCGACCCGACCCGGCCGTTGTTCGCCCGCAACTTCGACTGGGACGCCAACCCGGCGCTGGTGCTGCGGACCGATCCACCGGACGGTTACGCGGCCGTCTCGCTGGTCGACATCTCCTACCTCGGTGTCGGCGCGGATCCGGCCGGGGACCGGCGGCTGCTCAACGCGCCGCTGCTGCCCTTCGACGGGATGAACGAGCGGGGCCTCGCCGTGGGGCTGGCCGCGGACGACGCGGCGACCGTCCGCCCCGACCCGGGCAAGCCCACCGTCGGCTCGGTACGGATCCTGCGGCTGGTGCTGGACCGGGCCGCCACGGTCGACGAGGCGATCGCCGTCTTCACCCGGCACAACCTCGACTTCGACGGCGGGCCGGCGCTGCACTACCTGCTGGCCGACGCGACCGGCGCGTCGGCGGTGATCGAGTTCGTCGACGGTGCGCTGCGGGTGGAGCGGGGCACCGGCGGCTGGCAGGCGCTGACCAACGTGCCGGTGGCCGGGGTTCCCGAAGAGCGTCGCCGCGAGGACCGCCGGTACGGGCAGATCGCCGCCGCGCTGACCGAGGCCGGCGGCGTGCTGGACGCCACGGCCGCGCACCGGGTGCTCGCCGCCGTCCGTCAGGGGCACACCCGCTGGTCGGTGACGTACGGACTGCGCAGCGGCGAGGTCCGTCTGGTCACCGCGGCCGGCGGCGGCGAGCGGCGCTATCAGGTGCCGATGAGCTGATTCCCCGCCTGCCCCTGACATGGCCGGGCCCGGCCCTCCGAGATCGGGGGACCGGGCCCGGCGTGGTGCTCGGTGCCTACCAGCCCAGGTAGCTGGGCTGGCTCTGCACGTTGAGCTCCTTGTACTTGACGAACTTGGCCGTCCAGGTGCGCCAGTCGTTCAGCTCCAGGACGTCCAGGCCCTTCACCATGTCGTTGGAGTAGATGTGTCCGTTGTAGTAGTACGCGGACCAGGTGCCACCGCCGACGAACTGGTCGGCCGACAGCGGCCCGCGCTCCCAGAAGGCGATCTCCTTCGGGTTGGCCGAGTCGGTGAAGTCCCAGACCGAGATGCCGCCCTGGTACCACGCCTGGACCATGATGTCCCGCCCGAGCACCGGGATCAGCGAGCCGTTGTGCGCCACGCAGTTCTCGGTGTCCGCGTTGGTGCGCGGGATCTTGTAGTAGCTGCGGAAGTTCATCGTCCGGGCGTCGCCGCGACCGGTGATGTCGTAGATGGCGTCCGCGCCCCGGTTCGGCCCGATGGCCTCGTTGCAGGTCGCCGCGCCGCCGCCACCCAGCTCGTCGGTGAAGATCACCTTGGTGCCGGCGTTGTTGAATGTGGCCGAGTGCCAGAACGCGAAGTTGACCGTGTCCCGCACGCGGTTGATCACCCGGGGCGCCTCCCGGTCGCGGATGTCGAGCAGGAGGCCGTCACCCATGCACGCGCCGGCGGCCAGGTCCTTGGCCGGGTAGACGGTGATGTCGTGGCAACCGCTGGTCGCCGTCTTCTCCCGCGGGATGCCCGGGTAGCCGCCGTCCGGGAAGAGGTTCGGCATGGCGACCACGGCCGCCTCGGTCGGCTTCTTCAGCGGCACCCTGACGATGGAGATGGAGTCGTGCGGCGGCGGGCACCCGACGTAGGTCTCCGAGGGCCCGTACGAGGAGACGTACAGGTAGACAGACTTCTTATCCTTGGCGGGCACCAGGGTGTGGGTGTGCGAGCCGCAGGCCGTCTGCACCGACTTGAGGTAGCGCGGGTTGGCCTTGTCCTTGATGTCGAAGACCTTGATGCCCTCCCACTTCGTGTCCGCCGGCAGCACCCCCGTGCTGGCGCAGGAGTCGTCGCTACGCGGCGAGTCCGTGGAGAGGAACAACAGGTCACCATGGACGGAGACGTCATTCTGCGACCCCGGGCAGAGCACCCGGGACACGACCGTCGGCGCGCTGGGCCGCGAGATGTCGTAGATGACGAAGCCGTTGTAGTTGCCGGCGAACGCGTACCTGCCCTGGAACGCGATGTCGCTGTTGGTCGCGTCCACGGGCGCGACCTTGGGCACGTTGGCGATCTGGCGCAGGTTGGGGCTGCTCACGATCTCGTCGACACCGGGAATGGTGTTCGCGGCGGCGGCGGCCGGAGCCGACTGCGTCGCGACCTGAGCGCTGCTTGCCGGAGCGACGAGGACGCTGGCGACGAGCAGCCCGGTCGCGGCGAGGCCAACGATCCGCAGTTGTCGTAACCGTGGCATGTGGAGTCTGATCATCGGCGAGGCCCTTCGCAAGGGGGAGACGATGGTCGACACCTTACCGCCGGAAGAAGAGCATCGATGTGAGCTGGGTCACATCGAATCGTTCTCCTCAATGGATAACATCGCGATGACCTCGACCCCAGGGAGTGGCCCATGACCAGCCGGCGCGCACGGACCCTGGCCGTCGTCACACTGGCGCTCGTGTCGACGCTGGTGGCGTTCGTTCTGATCCGCGCGGGCGGAGACACCGCGACGGGCACCGCCCAGCCGGTCTCCGCGCCCGCCACCTCGACACCGGCGGCCAGCCCTGTTCCCACCGACCTGACCGTCATCGTGCCCGGCCGCCCGGGCGAGTCCGCCGCCACCCGTCCGGCCCACGAGGTCCGCGACGCGGGCCCGGCCCCGCACAACTCGTTGGACGTCATGTTCGTTCGGATGATGATCCCGCACCACGCGCAGGCCCTGGAGATGGCGCAGCTCGCCCCCGACCGGGCCGCCGACCCGGACATCCGCGCTTTCGCCGACCGGATCCGGGCCAGTCAGGGGCCGGAGATGGGGATGATGCGCGGCTGGCTGCAGACCCGTGGCCTCGCGGCCGAGGTCCAGGGGCACGACCACGGCACCATGCGGGGCATGCAGTCGCCGGAGGCGATGCGGCAGCTGGCCGCCGCCCGCGGCGCCGACTTCGACCGGCTCTTCGTCCGGATGATGACCGAGCACCACCAGGGCGCCATCGCGTTGGCCACCGACCTGCTCACGGTCGGCTCCGACCTGACGCTCAGTGAGTTCGCCAACTCGGTCGCCACCGAGCAGGCCGTCGAGATCGACCGCATGCGCGAGGTCCTCGCCAACTGAGCCGGTCCGCCCCGGCCCGCCGGGCCCCGGGGGACGGGGCGGCTCGACCGGGACGGCGGACGGCATCCGACACCCGGCACGTACGCTGGGTGACCGTGAGACGCACGATGTTCGGTCGCCCGCTTCGCGGCGTCGCCTTCGACGTGGCCGTCTCCGGCCTGGTGGTCCTCTTCGGCCTGGCCGGCGCGGCGAACCAGCCGGGCGGCTGGGCCGCCACCCTGGTCGGCGCCGGGATGGCCGTGGCCCTGCTGTTCCGCCGCTCGCATCCGGCCGCGGTGACCGTGGTGGTCGCGGTGCTCGCCCTGGTCCAGGTGGCCGCCCAGTGGGGGCCGCTTCCGTACGACGTCGCCGTCCTGATCGCGCTCTACAGCGTGGTGAAGTACGGCGAGCGGCTGCGCGATGGCGTACTCGCCGGTGGCGTCGCCGCCGTGGGCGTGGTGCTCGCCGCCGTGCAGACCCGGGGCGTCATCAGCTGGTGGGTGAGCGCGCTGTGGTACGCGCTGGTCACCGGCGCGGTCTGGCTGGTCGCGCTGAACGTGCGGACCCGCCGCCTCTACGTGCTCACCCTGGAGGAGCGGGCCACCACGCTGGAACGCGAGCGGGAGGCCGAGTCCCGGGCGGCGGTCGCCGAGGAGCGCACCCGGATCGCCCGCGAGCTGCACGACGTGGTGGCGCACAGCATGGCGGTGATGATCGTCCAGGCGGACGGCGCGCGGTTCATGCTGGACCGCGACCCCGAGCAGGCCCGCACGGCCGTCAAGGTCGTCGCCGACACCGGCCGGCAGGCGCTGGAGGAGATGCGCCGGCTCGTCGGCGTCCTGCGCGACGCCGGCCCGACCGGCCCGCTCGGGCCGGACGGTCCCGTGGTGGCCGCCGACCCGGAACACCGCCGGCTCGCGCTGGCCGAGCTGCCCGACCTGCTGGCCCGGTTCGGCGACGCCGGGCTGCGCATTCGGCACACCGTCGACGGCGAGCCACCGGCACTCCCGCCCGGGCTGGAGCTGACCATCTACCGCGTGGTGCAGGAGGCGCTGACCAACGCGCTCAAGCACGCCGGCGTCGGCGCCGAGGTCGAGCTGACCCTGACGTACACCGCGGACGCCGTCGTGGTCCGGGTGGTCGACGACGGTCGCGGCCGGCCGGTGGTCAGCCCGGCGCCGTCCGGCGGTCACGGTCTGCTCGGCATGCGCGAGCGCGTGACGGTGTACGACGGCAGCCTCACCGCCGGCGCCCGGCTGGCCGGGGGCTGGCAGCTCGAGGCCCGGCTACCGCTACCGTCGGAGCCCGCAACGGAGGTGATCGCGGCATGACGGTCCGGGTGGTGATCGTGGACGACCAGGCGCTGGTGCGCGCCGGGTTCCGGATGGTGCTGGACTCCCAGCCGGACCTGGAGGTGGTCGGGGAGGCCATCGACGGCGCGGACGCGCTGCGGGTGCTCGCCCGCACCGAGGCCGACGTGGTGGTGATGGACATCCGGATGCCGACCATGGACGGGGTGGAGGCGACCCGGCGGCTCTGCGCGGACCGGCCCGCCGGCCCTCCGCGCGTGCTGGTGCTGACCACGTTCGACACCGAGGCGGACGCGTTCGCCGCGTTGCAGGCCGGGGCGAGCGGCTTCCTGCTCAAGAACGTCCCGCCGGAGGAGCTGCTGGCCGCGATCCGGGTGGTCGCCGCAGGTGATTCGGTGGTCGCGCCGTCGATCACCCGGCGGCTGCTGGACCGGTTCGCCGGCCAGCTCGGCGTCGGCCCGACCGCGGACCCCCGGCTGGCGCAGCTCACCGAGCGGGAGCGGGAGGTGCTGCTACTGGTCGCGCAGGGGCTGTCCAACGCGGAGATCGCCGCCCGGGTGCACGTGGCCGAGGCGACCGTGAAGACCCACGTCGGGCGGATCCTCGCCAAGCTCCAGCTGCGCGACCGGGTCCAGGCGGTGGTGCTGGCGTACGAGAGCGGGCTGGTCACACCCGGCGGATGACCCGGCGTACGACCTGGGTCGTACCGCGCGGCGGGCGCACCGCGACCCGGGACGCACCCAGGTCGAGCGCGCAGGTGGAGATCGACCGACCCGCGCCGGCCATAGCGTCGGAGGGGTCCGATCCGCACCCTGACCGGGGAGCCCACATGTCCCTCGCACCTCCCGCCCACGCCGGCAACGGCGTTGCGGTCACCGCCCGTGGCCTGGAAAAACGGTACGGACGTGGTCCCGCCGCGGTCGTCGCGCTCGACGGGGTCGACCTGGACGTCGCCGCCGGGCGGTTCACGGCCATCATGGGTCCGTCCGGCTCCGGCAAGTCGACGCTGATGCACTGCCTGGCCGGCTTGGACCGGCCGAGCGCCGGCTCGGTCGCGATCGGTGCGGCCGACCTCGGCCGGCTCGACGACCGGCGGCTCACCCTGCTGCGCCGCGACCGGGTCGGTTTCGTCTTCCAGAAGTTCAACCTGCTGCCGGCCCTGACCGCCGAGGAGAACATCGTGCTGCCGCTGGCCATCGCCGGCCGGCGACCCGATCCGGCCTGGCTGCGTCAGGTCGTGGCGGCGGTGGGGCTGGCCGACCGGCTGCGGCACCGACCCGCGGAGCTCTCCGGTGGCCAGCAGCAGCGGGTCGCGGTGGCCCGCGCCCTGATCACCAAGCCGTGGGTGATCTTCGCGGACGAACCGACCGGGAACCTGGACTCCCGCTCCGGCGCGGAGGTGCTGCGGCTGCTGCGGGAGGCCGTCGACACCCTGTGCCAGACCGTGATCATGGTGACCCACGACCCGGTGGCCGCCGGGCACGCCGACCGGGCGGTCTTCCTGGCCGACGGCCGGCTGGTCGGCGACCTCGCCGCACCCACCGCCGAACAGGTGCTCGACACCCTGGCCAACCTCGACCCGGCCCGACCCGTGCTGGTCCGGGGGCGGTGACCGGGATGATCCGTCTGACCCTGCGCTCACTGCGCGCCGAAGCGCTGCGCATGCTGCTCTCCGCGCTGGCCGTCGTGCTCGGTGTCGCGTTCATCGCCGGAACCCTGATCCTCGTCGACGGGATGCGTGCCGGCGCGTACGACCGGGCCGGCACCTTCGACCGGCACACCGACCTGGGCGTCTACGCCACCGGGGACGAGCCGCTGCCCGCCAGCCTGATCGACCGGGTCCGGGCGGTCGACGGGGTGGCAGCCGCCGCCGGTGAGTTGACGAACACCGGCGGGATCGTCGGCACCGACGGCCGGCCGGTACTCGGCTTCACCGTGCTCGCCGCCATCCCCACCGAGGACGCCCTGCGCTCGTACGACGTGGTCGCCGGCCGGTTGCCCGACCGTGCCGGGGAGGTGGTGCTCGACGCGCCGACGGTCGCCGAGGAGGGCTTCACCCTCGGCAGCCCGGTCCGGATCGGCGGCACCGGCGGCGCTGCCCGCCCGTACACCCTGGTCGGCACCGTCGACGTGGCCGGCACCGCACGCGACATCGGTGGTCCGTTCATCGGCCTGGTCGGGCCGGACGCGCTCGCGGTCACCGGCGAGCGCGGGTACGGCCGGATCATGGTGGCCACGGAGCCGGGAGTCTCCGCCACGGCGGTGGCCGGCCGGGTGCGCGCCGTCGCGGGCGCCGACAGCAGTGTCAAGGGCCGACAGCAGATCCTCGACGAGGCCGTCGACGACGCGGTCCGCGACCTGGACCAGTTCACCATGCTGCTGCTGATCTTCGTGGGCGTCGCCGTGGTGGTGGCCGGCTTCGTCATCGCCAACACCTTCGCGATCGTGCTGGCCCAGCGCACCCGGCGGACCGCGCTGCTCCGGCTGGTCGGCGCCACCCGGGGTCAGGTCTTCCGATCCGCCCTGCTGGAGTCGGCGGTGGTCGGGGTGGTGGCCTCCGCCCTCGGTGTGCTGTTCGGGGTGGCCCTGGCCGCCGGGATGCGCCTGCTGTTGTCCCGGCTGGACGCGCCCGTCACCGGCGGGTTGACCGTGGCCGCTTCGACCGTGCTGACCAGCCTGCTGCTGGGCACCGTGCTCACCGTCGGCGCCGCGCTGCTGCCGGCCTGGCGGGGCACCCGGGTCGCCCCGGTCGCCGCGCTCACCGACGCCGCGGTACAGCCCAGCCGGGGCGCCGGACGACTCCGGCTGGCGTTCGGCGCGGTGGTGCTGGCCGGCGGCGTCGCCGCGTTGGCCGGCGCCGCCAGCGCCGGTCAGGTGCTGCTGGTGGCTGTCGGCGGGGTGCTGGCGTTCTTCGGGATCGTGCTGTTCGGGCCGGTGCTCGTGCCCGCGCTGGTCCGGGTCCTCGGCTGGCCGACCCGCCGTCTGGCCGGGGCGACCGCCGGGCTGGCGGTGGCCAACGCGGTCCGCAACCCGCGCAGGGTCGCCGCGACCGCCACCGCCCTGGTGATCGGGATCGGACTGGTGTCGGCGTTCGTGGTCGGCGCGCACAGCACCAAGGACGGCATCGAGCGCAGCGTGGACGCGCAGATCGGGACCGACTTCGTGGTCACCGGCATCGGCCAGGACCTGCCCGCCCCGCTCGCCGGGGAGTTGGCGGCCCGCCCCGAGCTGGCCGTCGTGCACGAGCAGCGCAGCGCGGTCACCGCCGGCGTCGAGGTCCGCGCCGCCCACCCGGCGCTGGTCGGCCGGACGCTGACCGACGTGCTCGCGGGTGACGTCGGCCGACTCGGGCCGGGGCAGGTGCTGGCGCACCGGGAGTTGGCGCAGGAGCGCGGCTGGCAGGTCGGCTCCCCGGTCACCGTCCGGGGGCGGCCCTTCCGGGTGGCCGCGGTCGTCGCCGACGACACGCCCACCAGCGACGCGCCCGCGGGTCACGTCATCGACATGGCCGACGCGGACTTCAGCGCCCTCTTCCCCGATCAGCGGGGCTACCTGGCCGAGATCGACCCCGCCGCCGGGGTGGGCGCCGAGCGGGCCCGGGACGCGATCGAGACGGTGCTCGGCCGCTACCCGACGGTGAACCTGATGGATCAGGGCGCGTACAAGAAGATGCTCACCGGCACGGTGGACATGCTGCTGGCCCTCGTCACCGCGCTGCTCGGCCTGGCCGTGGTGATCGCCCTGGTCGGGGTGGCGAACACGCTCAGTCTCTCCGTGGTGGAGCGCACCCGGGAGAACGCGGTGCTGCGGGCGGTCGGACTCACCCGGGGCCGGATGCGGGCCATGCTCGCCGTGGAGGCCGTGCTGATGGCGCTGGTCGGCGCGGTGCTCGGGGTCGGGTTGGGCACCGGGGTCAGCGCCGCCGCGATGGCCCTGCTGGCCCGCCTCGACGACGAGTTCCACCTGGTGCTTCCGCTCGGTCAGCTCGGGCTGATCCTCGGCGTCGCGGTGCTGGCGGCCCTGGTCGCCTCGGTGCTGCCGGCCCGCCGGGCGCTGTCCCGGCCGGTCGTCGAGGCGCTCGGCGATCAGTGACCCGGACGGACATCCGCCGGCCGGCCCCGCCATCTTCCTCCGCGGCGGGACCGGCCAGCGGTGCCGGGTCTACAGGCGCTCGACCATCGGGCCGACGCACCGGTTACGGGTGTCGAAGACGTAGCGGGCGTGCCGCGCCACCAGGTCGTAGTCGAAGCTGTCGTGGTCGGTGACCACCACCACCGCGTCCGCCGCCCGCACCTCGCGCTCGGTCAGACCGACCACGGTCACCCCGGCGGGGATCTGGTGCGCCTCGGCGTACGGCTCGACCGCGTGGACCTCGGCGCCGAGCGCCTGCAACCGGCGGGCCACGTCGACCGCGGGGGAGTCCCGCATGTCGCCGGTGTTCTTCTTGTACGCCAACCCGAGCAGCAGCAGCCGGGCGCCGGTGACCGCCCGGCCGGTGCGGTTCAGCCCCGCCATGATCCGCTGCGCGACGTGCTCCGGCATCTCGTGGTTGACGTCGTTGGCCAGCTCGATGAACCGGAACTGCCGACCGAGACGGCGCTTGACCTGCCAGGACAGGTAGCACGGGTCGATCGGCAGGCAGTGCCCCCCGACGCCGGGGCCGGGGCGGAACGGCAGGAAGCCGAACGGCTTGGTCTCCGCCGCGTCGATCGCCTGCCACACGTCGATGTCCAGGTGGTGCGAGAGCATCGTCAGCTCGTTGATCAACGCGATGTTGACCTGGCGGAACGTGTTCTCGATCAGCTTGGTCAGCTCGGCGACCCGGGTGGAGTCCACCGGTACGGTGCGCTCCACGAGTCGCTGGTAGAACCCGTCCACCCGGGCCAGTGACGCCGGGTCCACACCGGAGACCACCTTGGGGGTGTTCTCCAGCCGCCAGGTCGGGTTGCCCGGGTCGATCCGCTCCGGGCTGTAGCCGAGGTGGAAGTCGCCGGGGCTGTGCAGCCCGCTGGCCGACTCCAGCAGCGGGCGCAGCAGCTCCTCGGTGGTGCCGGGGTAGGTGGTCGACTCCAGGATCACGGTGCAGCCCGGCCGCACGTACGGGCCGATGCCGATGCCGGCCTGCTCGACGAAGCTCAGGTCGGGCGTGCCGTCGCGCAGCGGGGTGGGCACGGTGATGACGCAGATGTCGAAGCCCTCGGCGTCGGTGTACTCGGTGCTCGGGTGGTACCGGCCGCTGCCCAGCGCCCGGCCCAGCCGGTCGGTCGGGATGTCCTCGACGAACGACTCGCCGGAGGCGAGCCGCTTCACCCTGTCGGCGTCGACGTCGAGGCCGACCACGTCCAGCCCCGCCTCGACGGCGCGCATGGCCAACGGCAGTCCGACGTACCCCTGGCCGATCACGACCAGCTTCTCAGCGCTCACCCGGGCTCCCGCGGCAGATGATGGAAATGACCTGCTGAGAGCCTAGAGAGGTCTTCGGTGCCGTAAGTCCGTTTTGGGGATATCGGTGCTGGTGGGGTTCGCCGAGCGCCGGTCGGCTCAGTTGCCCGCCGGCACCTCCGGCTCGGTGGGCGGGCTCGTGGTGGTCGGCGGCGGGTCACTCGGCGGGGGGTCGCTTGGTGGCGGATCGCTGGCCGGCGGGTCGCTGGGTGGCGGCGCGGTGGTGGCGGTCGGCGACGGCGTCGACGGGCTGGCCGTCTCGCTGGGCCGGGCGCTCGGCGTCGCGCTGACCGTCGCCGACGGGGTGTTGGCCGGGGCGTTGGGTCGGTTGGGCCGGACCGGATCCTCGGTGGGCTGCTCGTTCGTCACCGGCAGGTCGAGCTCATCGGTCGGTGCCACCGCCGGCACGGTCGTCGGCACGGTGACCGCCGGGGCGTCCGCGCTCCCGGCCGCGCCCAGGGCCGCCGCCAGGCCGGTCAGGGCCACGAGCACGGCCGCCGCCGCGCCCACCAGCGCACCCCGTCGGCTGCGCCGCCCGGTGCCCGTCGCCACCGCCGCGCCGAGCGGCACGTCGGTGCGGGTGCCCGGCCCGGCGTCGCGCAGCGGGGTCGCCGCCGTCACCATCGCCGTGGGTGGCTCGCCGCCGGTCACCGCCGTCCGGGCCGCCTCGGCCATCGCCGCGCCGCTGCTGAACCGTTCGAGCGGATCCTTGGCCAGGGCCTGGGAGACCAGGGCCCGGACCGCCTCCGGGATGTCGTGCGGCAGCTCGGGCGGCTCGTCGTCCAGGTGCCGGACGGCGACCTGGAGTGGGTTGTCGCCGGTGAACGGCGGCCCGCCGGTGAGGCAGCAGTAAGCGACCGCGCCCAGGGCGTAGATGTCGGTGGCGCCGCTGACCGGCCGGCCGGCGGCCTGCTCAGGCGCCATGTAGAGGGCGGTGCCCGGCACCGCGTTGGTGCTGGTGATGCTGGTGACGTTGGTCGAACGGGCCACGCCGAAGTCCACCAGGACGACCGTGCCGTCCTCCTGCACCAGCAGGTTGCTGGGCTTGACGTCGCGGTGCACGATGCCGCCGCGGTGCGCCGCGTTCAGCGCCTGGGCCGCCTGGGCCACGATCGACATCGTCTCGGCCACGTCGAGCCGGCCGGCCGCCTCGATCCGCTTGGACAGCGGCTCGCCGTCGACGAACTCCATGACCAGGTAGTCAGCCCGGCTGCCGTCGGGCAGGTCGTCCTCGCCGCAGTCGTAGACCTGCACGATGCCCGGGTGGCGCAGGGCCGCCATGATCCGCGCCTCGGCCCGGAACCGGGCGATGAAGTCGGGGTCGGAGACCAGCGCCGGCAGCAGGACCTTGACCGCGACCTGCCGGCCGAGGACCAGGTCGGAGGCACGCCAGACGTCGCCCATGCCGCCAGTGGCGACACGTTCGTCCAGGCGGTACCGACCGCTGAGCACGACCTCCGATGACAACACGGCATTACCGTACCCAGAGAGGCGCGCAACGGCGCGCTGCGGCTGGTCGGCCGGGTGGTTCGTACCCACCGGTCCATCCGGTCCGACCTCTGTGGACGTGCTCTTTCTGTGACGCGGCAGCGACGCGCGGTGACGAAACCCGACACATGGCGGCGTACACTCGGCCGACTACGGCGGAGAACCACCTCCGGGCGCGCAAAGCGTCCGATGGTCACCGCACGTTACGGCGACGCGCCGACTTGCGGACTTGATAATTGTCACTCTTCCGTGACGTGGTGCCGACTTGTCGCCCCCTTCGGTCCCCTCCTAGCGTTAGCCCGGCTCGGGCCCACCGGGCGGGCAGCGCGTCGACAACCGACCGCCATGGCGCTGGTCCAGACATCCCGCCCCGACAACCAGGGGCGCGGGAGCGATCACGTTCGGCGGAGGGGCGGTGCGGTGCGGGGACTGGTCGGGCCGACGGTTCGCGCCGCGCGGAGTGCTCCGGTGCGGTGGATCAGGCCGGGGCGTCCCGGACGATCCGTGGCCTGCGGATGACCGGCGAGCTGTCGGAGGCGGTCACCGCGGCGCAGGACGGGGACGAGGACGCCTTCCGCTTCCTGTACCGCAGCCTCCAACCGGGCCTGCTGCGCTATCTGACGGCCCTGGTCGGCGCGGACGCCGAGGACGTCGCGTCGGAGACCTGGTTGCAGATATCCCGCGACCTGCCGAGCTTCACCGGTGGTGAGTTCCGCGCCTGGACCGTCACCATCGCGCGCAACCGGGCGATGGACCACCTGCGCCGCCTTCGGCGCCGACCGTCGCTGCCGGTCCCGGTGCAGGCACTCGCCGACCTGGCCGGCGACGCGGACACCGCCGAGCGGGCCGGCGAGACGATCGGCACCGAGGCCGCCCTCGCCCTGATCGCCACCCTGCCACCCCGCGAGGCCGAGGCGGTCCTGTTGCGGGCCGTGATCGGCTTGGACGCGGAGTCCGCCGGCCGCGTGCTGGGCCGCCGGGCCGGCGCCGTCCGTACCGCCGCACACCGTGGCCTGCGGCGACTCGCCGCCCTGATGGAACGGCAGGAACCGGTCCGGCCGCCGGTCACCGCCGAGGGCGTCGTGCCGCCGGTGGGCGCCGAGAGCGTGCCGCCGCCTCTTCCGCGCACCGGCCGATCCGGGCGGACGTCGCACGCTGAGCCGGCGGACGGCTGACGTGAGGGGATTCCGGATGAACCCGAACCGGCCGGACCGGCGGGCCGAGCGAGCCGAGACCGAACGACTGCTCGACGCGGCCCGCGCCGGCGCTCCCGCCACGCCCGGCTCCACGCCGGACGGGGTCCGCCCGGCTGTCCCGGACCCGCAGGCCGCAGCGACCCGGGACCGCGCGGGCACCCCCGCCGACCCGGACGTGACCGGGGCCGACCCGCTGGCCCGGCTGCTCGCCGCGGCCGCCGGCCCGGTCCGGCCGGGTGAGCTGGCCGGGGAGGAGGCCGCGCTGGCCGGGTTCCGGGTCGCTCGGGCCAACCCGGCGCCCACCGTGGCCCGCCGGCCGCACCGCCGCCGGTTGACCACCGGCGCGGTGGCGTGGATGGGCGCGCTGGCCGCCACCGCCACCGCGGGCGCGGCGTTCGCCGCGGTGAGACTGGACCGGGCGCCGGATCCGGCCCCGGTGACACCCAGCAGCCCGTCGCCGGCCCCCAGCGACGTCGAGGCGACCCCCTCCGCCGGTCACACCGCCACGCCCAGCCGGTCGACAGCGGGCACGCCGTCCGCCACGAGCACGCCGTCCGCCATCGGCACCCCGTCCGCGGGCGCGGCACCCCCGGGGCAGTTGAGGGGCCTGTGCCGCGCCTGGCAGGCCAAGAAGCCCGAGCAGCGGGAGAAGGCGCTGCGGACGCCCGCCTTCGAGAGGCTGGTGACCGCGGCCGGAAGCGCCGGAGAGGTCGAGGCGTACTGCCAGCGGTTGGTGCCCGAAGAGACGGAGTCGTCCCCGTCGGCGAAGGTCAAACCGTCCCGCACTCCGGCGACCCGCCGGCCCGCCCCGGAGTGAGCGTCCGGCGGCAGTGGCCCTTCGTTCCGCCCCGCACCGCGAAATTCGTCTGATAGACAGAGTTTGGTGGCGCCGTCGACGGCCCCCGACGGTGTCGGTGGGCGGGGCTACGGTGGCACAGTGTCCCGGAGCCGGCGCACGGAGAGGGGGCCCGACCGGTGGTGACGTCGCCCGAGCTGGACCGCGGCGCGATCCTGCGTGAGTCCGCCGCCGCAGGCGGGCACCTCGCCCGGATCTGCTTCAAGACCGGCCCTCCCACGCACACCGGCGTCGAACTGGAATGGACTGTGCACGACGCCGCCCACCCCGCCCGACCCGTCGATCCGGCGCGGCTGCGGGCGGCCCTGGGGCGGCACAGTCCCGTCACGCTGGACGTCACCAGCCCGGCCGAGCCGCTGCGACACGGCGGCACGGTGACTCTGGAGCCGGGCGGCCAGCTGGAGATATCCACCCCGCCGCGCTCCTCAGTCGCCGCGTTGATCCAGGCCACTGAGGCCGACATCGCCCAGGTCACCGACCTGCTGGCCGCCGCCGGGCTGATCCTCGGCCGCAGCGGCATCGACCCGCACCGCCGGCCCCGCCCGGTGCTGGAAACTCCCCGCTACCGCGCCATGCGTGGCGCCTTCGACCGGCATGGCCCCGCCGGCCGGACCATGATGTACAGCACCGCCGGCCTGCAGGTCTGCCTCGACGCCGGTGAGCCGGACCAGGTCGCCGCGCGGTGGTCGGCGGCGCACGCCGTCGGCCCGCCGCTGCTCGCGGCGTTCGCCTCCGCGAGTCGGCACGCCGGGCGGCGCACCGGCTGGGCCTCTGCCCGGATGGCCGCCTGGCTGGCGATCGACCCGGCCCGCACCCGCCCGGTCTGGGCGCCGGACCGCGCCGACGAGGACCCGACCGCCACCTGGATCCGGTACGTGCTCGCCGCGCCGCTGCTCTGCCTGCGCCGGCACGGCCCGGACTGGACCGCACCACCCGGCGTGACCTTCGCCGACTGGCTCGACGGCGCGCTGCCCCGGCCGCCCACCACCGACGACCTCGACTACCACGTCAGCACCCTCTTTCCGCCGGTGCGTCCACGCGGCTACCTGGAGCTGCGGTATCTGGACGCCCAGCCCGGCCGGGACTGGCGGCTCCCGACGGCGGTGCTGGCCGCCCTGTTCGCCGACCCGGGCACCGTGCGCGCGGCGTACGCGATCGGCGCGCCGGTGGCGCACCGCTGGTCGGCCGCCGCCCGGCGTGGCATCGCCGACCCGGCCCTGGCCGCCGCCGCGGCGGCACTGCTCGACCTGGCCCTGACCACGCTGCCCCGGCTCGACCTGCCGGCCGGCACCCATGACGAGATCCAGCGCGACGTACGGCGGCGGCTGGCCGCCGCGGAGAGGGGAGACCGGTGAGCGCGAGGAGTGAGCCGGGGTTGCGAGCCCCGCAGTCGGGAACGACGGGCGGCTCGGTGAGCGCGAGGAGTGAGCCGGGGTTGCGAGCCCCGCAGTCGGGAACGGGAGGCGGCTCGGTGAGCGCGAGCACGACGGGACACGCCGACGGGGAGCAACTGCGCGGCCGGATCGCGGCGGAGCTGGCGCGGGCCCGGTCCCGCACCGCGCTGCTGACCGAGGTGGTCGACGACGCCGACCTGATGCGCCAGCACTCACCGCTGATGTCACCGCTGGTCTGGGACCTGGCACACGTCGGCAACCAGGAGGAGCTCTGGCTGGTCCGCGACGTCGGGGGCCGCGAGCCGGTCCGGTGCGACATCGACGAGCTGTACGACGCGTTCAAGCAACCCCGCCGGGACCGCCCCACGCTGCCCCTGCTCCCACCCGCCGAGGCGCGCGCCTACCTGGGCACGGTCCGGGACAAGGTGCACGACCTGCTCGACGCGGTGACCTTCACCGAGCGGCCGCTGGTCGCCGACGGGTTCGCCTTCGGCATGATCGTCCAGCACGAGCAGCAGCACGACGAGACGATGCTCGCCACGCACCAGCTGCGCTCGGGGCCGGCGGTGCTGCACGCCCCACCGCCGCCGGAGCCGCCCACCGCTGTCGGTGGGGAGGTGCTGGTGCCGGCCGGCCCGTTCACCATGGGCACCGACACCGACCCGTGGGCGCTGGACAACGAGCGTCCCGCGCACCGCGTCGACCTGCCCGCGTACGTCATCGACGCCGTCCCGGTCACCAACGGCCAGTACGAGGCGTTCATCGCCGACGGCGGCTACACCGACCCGCGCTGGTGGAGCCCGGCCGGCTGGGCGCACCGGCTGCGGGAGGAGCTCGGCGCGCCGATGCACTGGCGCCGGGACGGCGACGGCTGGTCGTACCGGCGCTTCGGCCGGTGGGACCGGGTCCGCGCCGACGAGCCGGTGGTGCACGTGTGCTGGTACGAGGCGCAGGCGTACGCGGCGTGGGCCGGCAAGCGGCTGCCGACCGAGGCGGAGTGGGAGAAGGCGGCCCGGTGGGACCCGGCGACCGGCCGGTCCCGCCGCTACCCGTGGGGCGACGACGACCCGACCGACGCGCAAGCGAACCTCGGCCAACGCCACCTGCGGCCGGCCCCGGTGGGCGCGTATCCGGCCGGCGCCTCACCACTGGGCGTGCACCAGCTCATCGGTGACGTCTGGGAGTGGACGTCGACCACCTTCCGCGGGCATCCCGGCTTCACCGCGTTCCCGTACCGCGAATACTCCGAGGTCTTCTTCGGCGACGACTACCGGGTGCTGCGCGGCGGCTCGTTCGGCACCGACCGGTCCGCCTGCCGGGGCACCTTCCGCAACTGGGACTACCCGATCCGGCGGCAGATCTTCAGCGGCTTCCGCTGCGCCCGCGACGCGCGGCCGGACGAGTCGCACCGGTGAACCGCCACGCGACCGGCGGGGTGGGCTGATGTGTCGCCACCTGGCCTACCTCGGGCCGCCGGTCACCCTGGCCGAGTTGCTGTTCGATCCCCCGTACTCGCTGGTCCGGCAGTCCTGGGCGCCCCGCGACATGCGCGGCGGCGGCACGATCAACGCCGACGGGTTCGGCGTCGGCTGGTACCCGGGTGACGGCGACCCGGTGCGCTACCGGCGGGCCCAGCCGATCTGGAGCGATCCGACGATCGCCCAGCTCGCCGCGGTGACCCGCGTCGGTGCGGTGCTCGCCGCGGTCCGCTCCGCCACCGTCGGGATGGCGGTGGTCGACGGGGCCGCCGCGCCGTTCGCCGAGGGGCGGTGGCTGTTCAGCCACAACGGCGTGGTGCGTGGCTGGCCGGACGCCGTGGTGCCGCTCGCCGCCGGCCTGCCGGTGCGCGACCTGCTCACGCTGGACGCCACGACCGACTCGGCGCTGCTCTGGGCGCTGGTCCGGCATCGGCTGCGCGCCGGCGCCGACCCGGTCGAGGCGGTCGGGCAGACGGTGGCGGACGTCGCCGCGGCGGCCCCCGGGTCGCGGCTCAACGTGCTGCTCACCGACGGGCACCGGGCGGTGGCCAGCGTGGCCGGGCACGCGCTGTCGGTGCGCGCGAGGGCCGGCTCGGTGCTGCTCGCCTCCGAGCCGCACGACGATGATCCCGGCTGGCGCCCGGTGCCGGAGGGGCATCTGGTCACCGCTACGGCGGGCGAGGTGCGGGTAAGCGCACTGCCGACCCGGTGAGCCGCACCGGTGGGGGCAGGCAACGGTTGACCGAGCAGAGAGGCGATGTGATGACGGCGGAACCGCTGGAGATCTACCTCGAGGAGCAGGACCTGGAGCGTGGGCTGCGCGAGGACGTCCGGGCCGGGCTGAGCGCCGACCCGAAGTGGCTGCCGCCGAAGTGGTTCTACGACGCTCGGGGCAGCGAGCTGTTCGAGGAGATCACGCGGTTGCCCGAGTACTATCCGACCCGCGCCGAGCGGGCGGTGCTGGCCGAGCGGGCCCCCGAGATCGCCGCGCTGACCGGGGCCAAGACCCTGATCGAGCTGGGCTCGGGCTCGTCGGTGAAGACCCGGCTGCTGCTGGACGCCTTCACCCGCCAGGGCGGGCTGGGCACCTTCGTCCCGCTCGACGTGTCGGTCAGCGCGCTGCGCGCGTCCACCGCAGAGGTCGCCGCCGACTATCCGGGGCTGCGGGTCCGCGGCATCGTGGGGGACTTCACCCGGCAGTTGGACCGGCTGCCCACCGGCGGCCGGCGGTTGGTGGTGTTCCTCGGCGGCACCATCGGCAACCTCCTGCCGGCGGAGCGGGCCGAGTTCCTGGCCGCGATGCGCGCCGCGCTGGAGGTCGGCGACTGGCTGCTGCTCGGCACCGACCTGGTGAAGGATCCCTCGGTGATCGTGCCCGCGTACGACGACGCGGCCGGGGTGACGGCCGAGTTCAACCGGAACGTGCTGCATGTGATCAACCGGGAACTGGGTGCCGACTTCGACCCGGCGGCGTTCGAGCACGTCGCCCGCTGGGATCCGACGCACGAGTGGATCGAGATGCGGCTGCGGGCGACCCGACCGATGCGGGTCCGGGTGCTGGACCTCACCGTGGAGTTCGGCGCGGGGGAGGAGCTGCGCACGGAGGTGTCGGCGAAGTTCCGCCCGACGGGGGTGGCCGCTGAGCTGGCCGCGGCCGGGTTTGTCGCGGCGGAGTTCTGGACCGATCCGGAGGGGCTCTTCGGGGTCACCCTGGCGCAGGCGCGGTGAGCCTGGCCACCCGCCGCGGCAGGGCCGGACGCTGATCGGCTAGGCTGGTCGCGCGAAGGGGAGTAGCCCCCAATGTCGTGGTCGACATACTGGTGCGTTCCGCATCCGGCCACGCGGCCCCGGTCTCCGGGGCGGGCGAGACCTTCGACTCAGGCTGTTGCAGCCGGGTCGAGGGCGCCCCGTACCTCCTCCCGGCATGATCGGGAAGGGTGTCATGGAAGGATTCTTCGCCGCGCTGGTCATCAGCTTCGGCGTCATCTTCGTCGCCGAGCTGGGAGACAAGTCCCAGCTGATGGCGCTGACGTTCGCCACACGGTTCCGGCCGGTGCCGGTGCTGATCGGCATCACCGTCGCCACGGCGGTGGTGCACCTGGCGTCGGTCGCCATCGGTTCGGGTCTCGGCGCGGTCCTGCCCACCGAGTGGATCACTCTGGTGGCCGGCGTGGCGTTCCTCGCCTTCGGCGCGTGGACCCTGCGCGGAGACAGCCTGACCGACGAGGAGAAGCGCAAGGCCGAGAAGACCAGCAAGTCCGCGATCGTCGCCGTGTCGGTGGCGTTCTTCCTGGCCGAACTGGGCGACAAGACGATGCTCGCCACGATCACGCTGGCCACCAAGTACGGCTGGTTCGGCACCTGGCTCGGCTCCACCATCGGCATGGTGGCGGCGGACGCGTTGGCCATCCTGGTCGGCCGGATGCTCGGCCGTCGACTGCCGGAGAAGGCGATCAAGTACGGCGCCGCGGTGCTCTTCGCCATCTGCGGCCTCTGGCTGATCCTGGAGGCGGTGAACCAGCTGACCTGAGCGCCGACTACCCGCCCCGGTGACGGGTAACGGCCCCGGGTGGACGCGGCGGAGCTACTGCGCCAGGGCGACGAGGTGCTGGTGGCCGTGGTGGAGGTCGCGGGCGCTCTGGTGATTTTCGTCGGCGCTGTCTGGGCGGCGGTGCGGTTCGTGGTCGAGGGGCTGCGACACCGCACCGCCGCTGTCTTCACTCCCATCCGGCTCTCCCTGGGCCGGTTTCTGACCCTCGGCCTGGAGTTTCAGCTGGCGGCCGACGTGCTGCGCACCGCGGTGTCCCCGTCGTTCACCCAGATCGGCCAGCTGGCGGCGATCGCCACGATCCGGACGGCGCTGAACTACTTCCTCGGCCGGGAGATCCGTCAGGAGCAGCGGCAGGTGGCCGAGGGTGAGCGCCCGACGTGATCGGCGCGCTGGTCATGGTGGTGACCGCGCTGGCCCTGGTCGCCGGTGTGGTCACGGTGCTCAGCACCGGGGCCGGCCGGACCGCCGTCCGGGTGGTGCTGGACCTGCTGATCGCGGCCGGACTGCTCCGGCTCGTCGGCGATCCGGGCTGGAGCGGCCTGGCCAGCTCGGCCGCGATCGTCGCGCTGCGCCAGCTGCTCGCGGCGGCGCTGGCCACCGTGCCGCCGTGGTCGCGCCGACAATCCCGGCCGCCCTGCGCCGCGGACGATCACCACCTAGCGTAGGCGGTACGAGACGAAACCGGCGCGAGCGGGAGGACGACCACATGAGCAGGCACGACGAACCGAACGAGTACGGCTTCGCCGGCGATGCCACCGCTCCCGAGCCGCCGCCCGGTGGGAAGCCCGACGAGCAGGACCTGGCCGAGGAGGTGGCGGTGCCCGGTGACGACCTCACCGAACCGGCGGCTGAGGCGCTCTCCGAGGAGACCGAGGAGCGCCGGCCCGCCGAACGCGGCCGCTGATCCGTCGGGCTCTCGTCCGGGCTCACCGGCGCCGTCGGGGCCGGACTCCCCGGCGTCCCCCTCAGCTGTCGGAGGACCTCTGGTAGACGTCGGGCACGCCGTCGCCGTCGGCGTCCAGTCGCTCCCGTTCCGCCACCCGGCGGTACACCGCGTTGCGGCGGGCCAGCACGGTGGCGGCCAGCCCAGCGGAGATCACCGACCCGGCCAGCACGGCGGTCTTGACCCGATCGTCGGCCGTGCTGCCCACGCCGAAGGCCAGGTCGCCGATGAGCAGGGACACCGTGAACCCGACGCCGGCCAGGAGCGCGATCCCGAGCAGGTCGGCCCAGGTGATGTCCTCGTCCAGCTCGGCGCGGGTGAACCGGGCCAGCAGGAAGGTCGACCCGAAGATGCCGATGCTCTTGCCGAGCACCAGGCCGGCGACGATGGCGATCACCACCGGGTCGGACAGCAGGGCGGCCAGGTCGGTGCCGCGCAGAGTGACGCCCGCGGCGAACAGGGCGAAGACCGGCACCGCGACGCCGGCCGAGACGGGCCGCCAGCGGTGTTCCAGGTGGGCGGCGAGCCCTCCGTCGTCCCCGCTCGCACCGCCGGCAGCCGGCGCGCCACCCGCCCGCCGTCGGGCGGCCAGCACCGGCACGGTGAAGCCGAGCAGGACGCCGGCCACCGTGGCGTGTACGCCGGAGGCGTGCACCAGCGCCCAGGCGGCGACCGCGAGCGGGATCAGCGCCCACCACCAGATGCGTCCGCGCTGCACCAGCAGGGCGAAGAGCCCGATCGGAGCCAGGGCCGCGAGCAGCGGCACGGGATGGAAATCGGCGGTGTAGAAGATCGCGATGATGGTGATCGCGAAGAGGTCGTCGACCACCGCGAGGGTGAGCAGGAAGGCGCGCAGGCCCTGGGGCAGGTGTGAGCTGACCACGGCGAGTACGGCCAGTGCGAAGGCGATGTCGGTGGCGGTGGGGATCGCCCAGCCGCGCAGCCCCTCCCCGCCCGCGGTCAGGATGACCGTCACGTAGATCAGCGCGGGCAGCAGCATCCCGCCGAGGGCGGCCACCACCGGTAGGGCGGCGCGCCGGGGGTCACGCAGTTCACCGGTGACGAACTCGCGCTTGAGTTCGAGGCCGACCACGAAGAAGAAGATGGCCAGCAGGCCGTCCGCGGCCCAGGAGGCCAGGTCCAGGTCGAGATGCCAGCGCGTGCCACCGGCCCAGGGCACCCAGCCACCCAGCCGCGCGTACGCGTCGGACCAGGGAGAGTTCGCCCAGATCAGCGCGATGACGGCGCCGAGCAGTAGCAGGGCGCCGCCGACGGTCTCGGTACGCAGCACGTCGGCCAGGTGCCGGGCCTCGGGCCAGGATGATCGCGAGAACAGCCGTGCCGGCCGGGACGGGCCGGACGGTGGGGTGCGGGCGGTCATCTGTGGCGCTCACCTCGGGTGGTCGGGACGGCACGAATCCAATCGCCGACCAGGCTTCCCGGCACACCGCTGCTGACCCTATCCGGGCTCGCCCGTCGCGGCGACCGCAGGGGCGATCCGGACGCCGGCCGATCGGCTGTCGACTTTTCCCCGATGTCACCGCTGCCGAATGGACGTTTGTCGGGTTGGTCATGCGGGCGCACGTGTTGTCGCCATCGAAAACCGATAACTCCGGACATAAGCCGTATGAGCGGCTTTAATGGTTTCACGAGTTTACAGACGACCTTGGGGGTTTTCGTGAAGTTCTTTGGCGTAACCGGACCGGCACGGAGGCGCGCCTGATGGACCTGCTCCGCCAACTGCGCCACGTGCGTCGGCACTGGTGGGTCGTGCTGGTCACCGTCATGGTGGCCCTGGGCGTCTCGGCGTTTCTGACCGTCCGGGCCCAACCCCGGTACGTCGCCTCGGTGACGTTCTTCGTCACCACCCCCAACCAGGGCGTCACCGACGCCTACCAGGGTGGGCTCTTCCTTCAGCAGCGCGTCAAGTCGTACGCCGACCTGCTCAGCAGCGACCGGCTGGCGCAGAGCGTGGTGGCCGAGACCCCGGTCGGGCTCACCGCGGACGAGGTGCAGCGCCGGGTGAGCACCTCCACCGAGGCCGGCACCGTCCTGCTGCGCGCGTCGATCACCGACACCGACCAGAGCCGCGCACTGCGGGTGACCGAGACCCTCGCGGCGAAGTTCGTCGAGCTCGTGCAGAGGGTCGAGACGCCACCCGAGGGCAAGGCGCCCGTGAAGATCGAGGTGGTCAGCGGCCCACGGGTGAGCGCCAGCCCCGTCTCACCTCAACCGGCACGCAACCTGACCCTCGGCGGCCTGGTGGGTCTGATGCTCGGCGTCGGCCTGGCGATTCTGCGCGGCGTGGCCGACGTCCGGTTGCGCGACGCCGCCGGTCTGCAACGTGCCACCGGCAGCCCGCTGCTCGGCGAGATCCCGTTCGAGGGCAGCGCCCGCTCCGCGCCGCTGATCGTCGGCGACGCCGCGACCTCGGCGCGGGCCGAGGCGGTCCGCAAGCTGCGTACCAACCTGCGTTTCGTGGACGTGCACGAGCCGGCCCGCGTCATCGCCGTGACGAGCGCTCTGCAGGGCGAGGGCAAGACCACGCTCTCCTGCAACCTGGCCATCGCGTTGGCCGAGGCGGGCTGGCGGGTGCTGCTGGTCGACGCGGACCTGCGCCGTCCCAAGGTCGACGAATACCTGGGCCTGGACGCCGGTGTCGGCCTCACCGACGTGCTGGTCGGTGACGTCCAGGTCGGCGACGTGGTGCAGCGCTGGGGCGACAAGTCCCTGCTCGTGCTTCCCAGCGGTTCCGCCCCGCCGAACCCGAGCGAGCTGCTCGGCTCCAAGGCGATGGCGGACCTGCTGCTGGCCCTGCGTGAGTCGGCGGACATCGTCATCATCGACACCGCGCCGCTGCTCGCGGTGACCGACGGTGTGGTGGTGGCCGTGCAGGCCGACGGCGCACTGCTGGTGACCCAGCAGGGCCGGACCTCCCGGACCCAGGTGGCCGCGGCGGCCCGTTCGCTGCACTCGGTCTCGGTCCGGCTGCTCGGCTGCGTGCTGAACATGGCCAAGGTCGCCAAGGCCGAGGCGTACCAGTACGAGGCCTACCGGGTCGTCGCCAAAACGGCGACGCCGTCGGTGCCGGCCGACCGGGCGACGTCCGCCCGGCACAGCGAGGGCACCGGGGTCAACGGCGTCAGCGACCGCACCCAGGAACTCACCCGGTTGCCCCGATGAGCGCGGCGAGGGGTCGTAGCGATCGTTCGATCTCCTCGGCGCAGCGTCGGAAGTCGGCGGCGGTGCCGCCGATCGGGTCCCGTAGGTCGTCCGCGTCCGGGGCGGCGGGTTGCAGCCGCCCCCGGGCGTGGGCGGCGGCGGCGATCGCGGCCCGCAGCGAGTCGTCGCCCGGCTCGGTCTGCGGCTCCGCCGCCGCGGCCAACCGGCCGAACTGGCGCAGAGTGAACGTCCGGTGCAGCGCGGCCGGCGCCAGCGCGGTGCAGACCGAGCGCTGGCGCCGGGTGGCGGTCAGCACCAGCGTCGCGTCGGCCAGAAACTCCGGGCGCAGCCCGCGGCTGCGGAAGGCCGCCGGGTCCGCTCCGCCCTCGGCCGCGATCTCCATGGCGTACGGGTGCATGGTCAGGCCGTCCATCGCGTCGGTGCCGGCGCTGGCCACGGTGACCGGGCGGTCGGCCAGCAGCCGGCGGGCCAGGTACTCCGCCATCGGCGACCGGCACAGGTTGGCGTGGCAGACGAACAGCACTCGGTCGACCATTGGTGCCCCTCTCATCGGTGCGGACGCGGGCGACCACACCACTGGCGCGGTGCGTCGCCGCCGGTGGCCGCGCGGGGAGGGGTTGTCGGCATCGTACGCGGGCGGGGCACCCACCGGTCGCGGTGCCGCGCCGACCGGGGCGGATCCGTGGCGGACGGCGGTGGTCCGGTGAAAATCGGCATCCTGTCGTACCACTTTCCGCCGGAGCCCGCGTTCATCCCCGGCAGTCTCGCCGAGGAGTTGGCCGCACGTGGGCATGAGGTCCGGGTGCTCACCGGGTTCCCGGACTACCCCGGTGGGCACGTCTATCCCGGCTGGCGCCAGCGCTGGCACCACGAGACGCACAGCGAACGCCTGGCCGTGAAGCGGGTGCCGCGGTACGCCAACAACGCCGCGTCGACCCGCGCCAGGATGGCCAGTTACCTCTCCTTCGCCGGCAGCGCGACCCTGGCCGCGCGCCGGTTCCTCGGCGGCGTGGACGCGCTCTACGTCTTCCAGTTGCCGGCCACCACGTTCGCCGCTGCCGGAGTGCTCCGGCTGCTCGGGCGGGTGCCGGCGGTGCTGCACGTGCAGGACGTCTGGGCGCGCGACGGCGCCGACGAGCCGGGCGACGGCCGCTGGTCCGCGCGGTTGGGCGCCGCGATGGCCCGGATCTACCGGAGCGCCGCGCGGGTCGCCGTGGCCGCGCCGTCGATGCGGGACCTGGTGGTCGCCGCCGGCGCCGACCCGGCCCGGGTCCGACTGGTGCTGAACTGGACCGACGAGAGGATCTTCCACCCGGCGACGCCGGGTCCGGCGGCCCGCCAGCTGGTCGGCCGCGACGGGCGGTGCGTGGTGATGCACGCCGGCACCATCGGTGCCCGGCAGGGGTTGGAGACCGCGGTACGTGCCGCCGCGGCGCTGGACCGGACGATGGAACTGGTCCTGGTCGGCTCGGGCGCCGACGAGCGGCGGGTGCGGGGGCTCGCCGCTGAGCTGGGCGCGGAGAACGTGCGCTTTCTGGAGCGACGGTCCCCGCTCGACATGCCCGAGCTGTACGCCGCTGCCGACTACCAGCTCGTCATGCTGCGTGACCTACCGGAGCTGCGGGGCATGGTGCCCGCCAAGCTCCAGGCCGCGCTCTCCTGCGCCACGCCCGTGGTGGCCTCGGCCGGCGGCGACACCGCCGAACTGGTCGAACGCGCCCGGGCGGGGTTGTCCTGCCCGCCCGAGGACTGGGCCGCGCTGGCCGACCGGTTCTGGCTGGCCGCCACCATCCCCCCGGCGGCACGCGCGGAGATGGGTCGCCGGGGCCGGGAGGCGTACCTGCGGGAGATGTCGTTGCCGGCCGGGGTGGACCGGATCGAGCGGCTGCTGCACGAGGCGGCCGGCCGGGTTCCCGAGCGCGTCGATCCGCGAGGGAACCTCGCGTAACGGACGAGGAATGCAATAACGGTACGAAGTTCCTCACCGCATGCTAAGAACGTCAGGGATATCTGACCTTCTGTCCGGTTCCACGAACGGGAGTGTGGTGTGACGGAGAGCGAACGACCGCGCCGGCGGCGAAGCCGGTCCCGGCGCCGCCGGCGGGCGCGACTGCGACGGGCACTCCTCGGCGCCCTGGTGGTCGGCTCGCTGCTGCTGGCCAGCGGCGGGTGGATCGGTTTCCGCGGCTGGCAGGCGCGCGCCCATCTGCTCAACGCCGCCGGCCTGGCCCGCGAGTTGAGCGCGCAGGTGGTCGGCGGGGACACCGACCGCGCCCTGCGGACCCTCGCCGCCCTCCAGGAGCAGGCCGGCGCGGCCCGGGCCGCGACCACGGACCCGGGCTGGCAGCTCGGTCGGCGTACTCCCATCGCCGGTGACGACCTCGACGCGGTCCAGCAGATCGCCGTCGCCATCGACGACCTGGCCCGGCAGGCGTTCCCGACCCTGCTCCGGATGGACCTGACCAGCCTGGTGCCGACCGAGGGCCGGCTGGACCTGGTCCGGCTCACCGCGGCCTCCGCCGAGCTGTCCCGGGTGGACGGCGCGGTGCAGCGCACCCGCCGCGACCTGGCGGCGGTGCCCGGCGACCAGCTGGTCAGCCAGATCCGGCAGGCGCTGACCGACCTGCGTGGCGAGATCGACCGGCTGGCCGGCCTCACCACGGCCGCCGACCAGGGCGCCCGGCTACTGCCGCCGCTCCTCGGCGCGAGCGGCCAGCGCCGGTACCTGCTGGTCTCGCAGAACCTGGCCGAGTTGCGCGCCACCGGCGGCATGTTCGGCGCGTACGCGATGATCGAGGCCGAGAAGGGCCAGGTGCGGATGGGCCAGCAGGGCAGCAGCGCCTCCCTGGGCCGGTTCACCCCCGCGGTGAAGCTGCCCACCGAGATCAGGGCACTCTGGACCGATCTGCCCGGCATCTATCCCGCCGACGTCAACCTGACTCCGCACTTCCCGACCGCCGCGGCGCTGTACCGGGAGATGTTCCGCCGCAAGACCGGCACCACGGTCGACGGGGTGCTCGCCGTCGACCCGGTGGTGCTGTCCTACCTGCTCAAGGCGACCGGCCCGGTGATGGTGCCCGGCGGTGTCCCGCTGGCCAGCGAGAAGGTCGTGCAGACGCTGCTCAATGAGACGTACCAGCGGCTGGACATCCGGGAGCAGGACGAGTTCTTCACGGCGTCCGCCGCCGCGGTGTTCGACGCCTTCTTTAAGAAGAATGTCAACCCTAGGGTGTTGTTGTCCGTATTCGACCGTGCTATCACCGAACGCCGGATATTGTTCTGGAGTGCCCGACCGGAGGAACAGCGGACATTCGGCGACAGCCGGATGGCCGGGACGCTTCCGGAACAGGACACCGTGCCGACGGTCGGCGTGTTCCTCAACGACGGCAGCGGCGCGAAGCTCGGCTACTACCTGCGGCCGACGGCGAACCTGACGGTCAGCGAATGCCGGCCCGACGGCCGCCGCGAGCTCCGGCTGCGGGTGACCCTGCGCTCGACGGCGCCGAAGTCCGGACTCAGCGAGTCCGTCCTCGGCCTCGGCCTGGCAGGGGACCCGTACACCATCCGCACGCTGGTGTCGATCTTCAGTCCGGCGGGCGGAAGCGTGCTCGAGGCGCGCCTCGACGGCACGGAGATCGCACTCGGCAGCGGCACCGAGCGACGCCGGCAGGTCGCCACGGCCAACGTCGAGGCGAGCCCCGGTGCCGAACGGGTCTTGGAGGTCACCGTGTTGACCGCGAAGACCGGCGTCGGGCAGGCCGAGCTGTGGCTGACCCCCACCGCCAGCCCTTGGACCACCCAAGTTCATTCCGCACCAAGCTGTGACCAGTAGGAGGGAACCAATCATGCGGCTTTCCCGCATCATCATGGCGCTCACGGTCGGCCTGGCCGTAGCGGCCGTGCCGACCGCGGCGGGGGCGGCACAGCCGCAGCCACAGCCGTCGCCGTCCATCACGGACACGCCACAGCCACCGGTGTACGTGCCCGCGCCGCCGCTGCTGACCGTCAACCGGCCGACGATCCTGCTCGGCGAGACGGTCGTACTGACCGGTACCGGCTTCGGTCGGTTCGAGATCGTCGACATCGCCGTGACGGTCACGCCGCTGGCCGCTCCGGCTGCCGGTCAGGCGCCGGCCCGCCGCAGCGACGGCAGTACCGTGGCGATGGCTCCGGTGGCGTACCAGGCGAGCGCACCGCTGCACTTCACGGCGCATACCGACAGGGACGGCAAGTTCACCCGGAGCTACAAGCCGTCGGTGACGGGTCTGCTGACCTTCACCGCCACCGGCCGCTCCTCCGACCGGAGCGCCAGCACCGAGCTTCGGGTGCTGCACAAGAAGCAGCCGCTGCCCGTCACCGGTAGCAGCCTCGGCACGCCCATGAAGCTCGGCGGCGGCCTGGTCGGCGCCGGCGCGGTCATGCTGCTGCTGACTCTCGCGTGGCGTCGTCGCCAGCGCCTCGGTGGGGCCGCGCACTGATCCGCACCCCCGACCGGGCAGGGCCCGGACAGCACCTCAGGCTGGCGCCCGTCGGAATGTCCGACGGGCGCCAGCCTGTCCGTGCCTCTTGTGTGCGGTCCCTTGTTCGTTGTGCGTTGTCGGTGGGGTGGGGCCTGCCGTGTCCGGCTGCGGGCGGTCAGGCAGCCCACCCTCCCGCCGGTGGCCGGCCGTCCGTTTGGTCTGCGGGGATGCGGTGGGCTGGGTCTGCGCGATCGGCTGCGCCAAACTCGCTGCGGGCGAGGTTGTTGTCGTTGGCGATATACCTGTGAGTCATGAATATGCCTGTGAGGTATGGCGCTCACCGTCTACCTCGCCCTCGGACGGCTTGGTCAGGGTGATCGACTCGGTGTCGCGGTGTCCCGATGTCGGCGATGCGGAGTCGATCAACCGCTGATCGGCCGGTCTGACGCCCGGGACGTCCGGTGTTCTGGCACCGGATGTCCGGTATCGGGGGTTCTGGCGTGTGGCCGGCTGCACTCGCTGGGGTGGAATCGGGGCGGGCCGGGGGTCGTTACATACCCTGACGATCGCAGGACCACGGCCCACCACCCCCGGGGCCCGCCCGGGATGGAATGCCGGCCAGGCCGCGGTCGTTGCACACCCCCCGAACGACCGCACCAGCACCCTCCACGAGAGTGCCGATGGACGGGCCGAACCCGGAATGCCCCCGGCCCGGCGGTCGTTACACAGGGACCCGGCGCCACGAGGCCCCCGCCCGTAGGCCGCCAACCCCCGAAGACTTTCCCCCCGTGTATGAGAGCGCCGGACGAGGTGCTTGCACCCTGCGTGCCGTTCCCCTGAGCGGCTGGTGGCTGTCTACCCCCTGAAGGAGCCCCCGATGAACACGATCCTTCGTAAGAGCGTGTTGTCTGTTGCTGGTCTGGCGTTCGCCGGTGGTGTGTTCGCCG
>NZ_JBFAQO010000011.1:0-140895 GCF_040678715.1 Micromonospora sp. NPDC049301
CACCACCTCCCACCGTGAACGATGAGAGACAGCCTGCCGGACGAGTCCTCAGAACCGACGGATTACACGATCAACGTTCAAAGACGAGGCACTAGTGCTGGAGGATCTTGGACAGGAAGTCGCGGGCCCGCTCGCTGCGAGGGGCTGCGAAGAAGTCGTCGGGGGTGCCGGACTCGACGATCCGGCCGTCGTCCATGAAGACGACCCGGTCGGCGGCGCGGCGGGCGAAGCCCATCTCGTGGGTGACCACGATCATCGTCATTCCCTCGGCGGCGAGGGAGATCATCACGTCGAGCACCTCGTTGACCATCTCGGGGTCGAGGGCCGACGTCGGCTCGTCGAAGAGCAGCACCTTCGGCCGCATGGCAAGTGCCCGGGCGATGGCGGCCCGCTGCTGCTGCCCGCCGGAGAGCTGCGCCGGGTAGTGGTCCGCCTTGTCGGCGATACCGACCCGCTCCAGCAGCGCCATCGCCTGCTGGCGCGCCTCCGCCCGGGAGACGCGGCGGACCCGGGTCGGGCCGAGGGTGATGTTGTCCAGCACCGTCTTGTGCCCGAAGAGGTTGAAGGACTGGAAGACCATGCCGACGTCGGCGCGCAGCCGGGCCAGTGCCCGCCCCTCGGCCGGCAGCGGCTCACCGTCGACCTCGATGCTGCCCTGCCCGGCCGTCTCCAGCCGGTTGAGGCAGCGGCACAGGGTCGACTTGCCGGAGCCGGACGGCCCCACCACGACGACCACCTCGCCGGCGGCCACCGTGAGGTCGATGTCCTTGAGCACGTGCAGCGGACCGAACCACTTGTGCAGGCCACGGACCGACACCATCGGCCGGTCCGGCCCTGTCGTCCCGGGCCGGCCGGCGAGGTCGGACGCCGTCGTCGGTGCCACTACACGCCTACTTTCTTCGAGAGCAAAAGCAAGTTCGCTTCAGATCGAAGCAACAGCGTCATCTAAAGGTAGACAGCAAACGAAGTCAACCGGTTGCTTGAACAAACTGCGGATGCTAAGAACCTGACGTGACGATTGACGACGCGCCGCGCGACGCCCTGCTCCGGGGCGGCCCCCGGGAGCTGCTGCGGTGGGTGGCCAGTGGGGCGGCCGTCAGTCGGGCCGACCTGTCCCGGCTCTCCGGGCTCTCGCCGTCGACGGTCTCCCAGCGGGTCGAGGCGTTGATCAACCAGGGGTTGCTGGAGGAGACCGGCGCCGGCCGGTCGCGCGGAGGCCGACGGCCGCGCCAGCTCGCCGTGCCGACCGGTGGCGCGGTGGTCGGCGCCATCGACCTGGGCGCACACCACGCGCGCATCGGCACGCTGGATCTCTCCGGCCGGGTCGTCCAGGCCCGCACCCTGCCGGTGTCCATCGAGGACGGTCCGGAGGTCGTGCTCGGTGCGCTGTTGTCCGAGGTCGCCGCGCTGGCCGCCGCGCCGGAGGTGATCGGCGCCGCGTCGGCGGCGGGCGCGCTGCGCGGCATCGGCATCGGCATCCCCGGGCCGGTGCAGCACACGACCGGGCGGATCGTCAGCCCATCCCGGATGCCCGGCTGGAACGGGTTCGACGTCGCCGCCTTCTGCGCCGACCGGGTCGAGGTGCCCGTCATCGTCGACAACGACGCCAACCTGATGGCGCTCGGCGCGCACCGCACGGCCCACCCCGAGCTGGACCACGCCGTCTACATCAAGGCCGGCACCGGGATCGGCTCCGGAGTGATCTCCGGTGGACGGCTGCACCGGGGCGCGCAGGGGTCGGCCGGGGACATCAGCCACTGCCGGGTCGTCGCCGACCCGGCGCCACCGTGCACCTGCGGCAACGCCGGTTGCCTGGAGGCGGTGGCCAGCGGCGCCGCCCTGGTCACCGCGCTACGCGACCAGGGCGTGCCGGTCTCCGACCTGACCGGCGTGATCCGCCTGATCGACGACGGCGACCGGCAGGCCACCGCGCTCGCCCGGCAGGCCGGGCGGGCCATCGGCGAGATCCTGGCCGTGGTGGTCAACTTCTTCAACCCGCAGGTGGTGGCCATCGGCGGCCGGCTCGCCGACTGCGAACCCCTGCTCGCCAGCGTGCGGGCCACCCTCTACGAGCGGTGCCTGCCGCTGGCCACCCAGACCCTGCTCATCGAGCGGGTCACCACCGGCCAGGACGTCGGCATCATGGGCGCCGCCCACCTGGTGATCGACCACGTCGTGGCGGCCAGCTGACCGCGTTGGTCAGACGGCGTGCGCCCGGGGCTACTCCGGGACGCGGCGGTAGGCGCCGTCGCTGGCCGAGGTGGCCATCGAGGCGTACGCGCGCAGTGCCGCCGACACCGGCCGCTGGCGGTCGGTCGGGGTGTACGGCCTGTCGCGCTTCTCCTCGGCCACCCGTCGCGCCTCCAGCTCGTCGGCCGGCACGTTCAGCTCGATGGACCGGCCCGGGATGTCGATGACGATCTCGTCGCCCTCGCGCACCAGAGCGATCAGCCCGCCGGAGGCCGCCTCCGGGGAGACGTGCCCGATGGAGAGCCCGGAGGTGCCGCCGGAGAAGCGGCCGTCGGTGAGCAGCGCGCAGGACCGCCCCAGCCCCCGACCCTTGAGGAACGAGGTGGGGTAGAGCATCTCCTGCATGCCGGGGCCGCCCTTGGGGCCCTCGTACCGGATCACGACCACGTCGCCCGCGACGATCTCCTTGGCGAGGATCGCGGTCACGGCGTCGTCCTGGGACTCGTAGACCTTCGCCGGGCCGTGGAAGGTCAGGCACTCGTCCGGGACACCGGCGGTCTTCACGACGCAGCCGTCCGGAGCCAGGTTGCCGTGCAGGATGGCCAGGCCGCCGTCGGCGGAGTAGGCGTGCTCGCGGTCGCGGATGCAGCCGCCGGCCGCGTCGGTGTCGAGTGACGACCAGCGGTTGGTGGTGGAGAACGGCTCGGTGGTGCGCACCCCGCCCGGTGCGGCGTGGAACAGCTCGACCGCCGTCGGCGTCGGCGAGCCGCCCCGCACGTCCCAGTCGGTCAGCCACTGTGCCAGCGAGGGGGAGTGCACGGCGTGCACGTCCCGGTTGAGCTGCCCGGCCCGGTCCAGCTCGCCGAGGATCGCCGGGATGCCACCGGCCCGGTGCACGTCCTCCATGTGGTAATTCGGCGAGTTCGGTGCGACCTTGGCCAGGCACGGCACCCGCCGGGAGATCGCGTCGATGTCGGCGACGCCGAAGTCCAGCTCCGCCTCGCGGGCGGCGGCGAGCAGGTGCAGCACCGTGTTGGTGGAGCCGCCCATCGCCACGTCCAGGGCCACCGCGTTCTCGAACGCGGCCTTGGAAGCGACCGTACGGGGCAGCACCGAGTCGTCGTCACCGTCGTACCAGCGCTTGGCGATCTCCACGACGGTGCGCCCGGCCTCGACGAAGAGCGACCGGCGCGCGGCGTGGGTGGCCAGTGTCGAGCCGTTGCCGGGCAGCGCCAGCCCGATCGCCTCGGTGAGGCAGTTCATCGAGTTGGCGGTGAACATCCCGGAGCAGGAGCCGCAGGTGGGGCAGGCGGAGCGCTCGATCTCGCCGAGCTGCTCGTCGGTCACCGCCTCGTTCGAGGAGGCGATCATCGCGTCGATCAGGTCGATCTTGCTGTGCACGACGCCCTCGATCGCCATCGTCTTGCCAGCCTCCATCGGGCCGCCGGAGACGAAGACGGTCGGGATGTTGAGCCGCAGCGCGGCCAGCAGCATGCCGGGCGTGATCTTGTCGCAGTTCGAGATGCAGACCAGGGCGTCCGCGCAGTGCGCGTTGACCATGTACTCCACCGCGTCGGCGATCAGCTCACGGCTGGGCAGCGAGTAGAGCATGCCGCCGTGGCCCATCGCGATGCCGTCGTCGACGGCGATGGTGTTGAACTCCCGCCCCACCCCGCCGGCCTCGGCCACCGCGTCGGCGACCAGGCCGCCCATGTCCTTCAGGTGTACGTGACCCGGCACGAACTGGGTGAAACTGTTGGCGATGGCGACGATCGGCTTGCCGAAATCGTCGTCGGTCATCCCGGTGGCCCGCCAGAGGGCCCGGGCGCCGGCCATCGTCCGACCGTGTGTGGAGGTCCTCGACCGCAGCTCAGGCATGCGTACCAGCATGACACCGCCGGCGCGCCGGCCGGCCGGAGCGGGGGCCGTGTCCCAACAGATGCACACCCGGTCCCCCACGACTAGCGCTCATCCGGCACTCTTGGATGCGTGCACTTCCCCCCGGGCATGGTCGCTGTGGCGGCGCTGAGCGGGCTCGTCGCAGCTGCCGCCGCCGCACTGCTGACCGTGGTCGCCCGGCGGCGCACCGGCCCCCGCCGTCCGGCGCACGTGCTGCTCGCGGCGGCCGCCGGCGCCGCCCTGCTCAGCCTCCTGCTGGGGGTGACGGCCGTGCTCGCCACGGGCGAGCACTGGGCGCACCAGCAGGGGCAGCGCACCGGGTGGGCCACCGCGGTGGCGATCGGCACGGCGGTGAGCGGGCTGGCCTTCGCCGCCGGTCTGCTCCGGCTGCCCGGGGTGGCCGCCACCGCGGCGGGGACCGCCCGGCTCGCCCTGGACGGGTTGATCATGGCCGCCGCGCTGTGGTTCGTCGGCTGGGTGCTCTTCTCCGAGCCCACCCGACTGCTCGGCGCCGCCACCCCGGTGGCCTGTCCGGCGATCCTCGTGGCGACGGTGAGCGCCGCCCTCGGCGCCGGGCTCGTCGTGATCGTCGTCTTCCGGGCCGCCGCCCCGCGCCGGCGGCTGGCCGCACTCGGCGCCGGCATCAGCGCGGTGACCTGCGGCGGTCTGGGTCTCGCCGCCGGGCTCTGCCAGGCCGGGCCGTCCATGGCGCTGACCGGCGCGGCAGTGCTCGCCGCCGGTCTGCTGACCGTGGCGCTCGCGGTGCACCGCGCCGACCGGCCGGGTCAGGTCGACCTGGATCTGATCGGCCGCGACGGCGAGTACGCCATCGCCCCGATGCTGGCCATGGCCGCCTCGGCGATGTACCACCTCCTCCAGGACGGCCGGTTCACCGCGGCGGGCATCGTCGCCGGCAGCGTCGAGGGCTTCGCGCTGGTGGCCCGGCAGTACCTCACGCTCTCCGACGTCCGCAACTACGCCGGCCGGCTGGCCGAGCGGGAGGCGCACTTCCGCGAGCTGGCGCACACCGACCCGCTGACCACGCTGGCCAACCGGCGCGGGCTGCTGCGCGCGCTGCACGACAGCGCGGCGGCCGGCACCCCGTGCGTGCTGCTCGGGCTGGACCTGGACGGCTTCAAGAACGTCAACGACATGCGCGGCCACGACGTGGGCGACGCCGTGCTGGCCGAGGTGGGCCGGCGGCTGCGCGGCAACCTGCGCCCCGGCGACGTGGCGGCCCGACTCGGCGGCGACGAGTTCGCCGTGCTCATGGCGGGCCGGCCCGCCGACGCGGACCGGGTCGCCGAGCGGCTGCTCGGGGTGCTCAACCGGCCGTACGACCAGCCGGAGGGGCCCGTCTTCCTGTCGGTGAGCATCGGGGTGGCCGGGTGGGCCGGCGAGCCGGACGTGGAGCTGCTGCTGCGCCACGCCGACCTGGCGCTGCGCTACGCCAAGCAGCGCGGCAAGAACCGGATCGAGCGCTACGACGCCACGTACGACCAGCTGCTGCGCCGGCGCACCACGCTGGAGCACGAGCTGCGCGGCGCCATCGACCGCGACGAGCTGCGGCTGGCCTTCCAGCCGGTGGCCTCGCTGCCGTCGGTGCGGCCGGTCGGCGCCGAGGCGCTGCTCCGGTGGCACCACCCCGAGCTGGGCAACGTCCGCCCGGACGAGTTCATCCCGCTGGCCGAGGAGTGCGGGATGATCGCCACTCTCGGCGCCTGGGTGCTGCACCAGGCCTGCTACCAGCTCTCCCGCTGGCTGGCCGACGGGCACGACGTCTGGGTCTCGGTGAACGTCTCCCCGCGCGAGCTGCACGCCCCGGAGTACGTGGTGCAGGTCGCCGAGGCGCTGCGCGCCCACCACGTGCCGCCGCAGCGGCTGGTGCTGGAGGTCACCGAGCACGCGGTCGCCACCGACCTGGACGAGCTGATCCGCCGGCTGACCGCGCTGCGGCTGACCGGCGTCCGGATCGCGCTGGACGACTTCGGCGCCGGCTACTCCTCGCTCGGGCAGCTGCGCCGGCTGCCGATCGACATCCTGAAGATCGACCACAGCCTGGTCGCCGAGCACGAGCCGGTCCGCCCGGTCGGCGCGGACGGTCCGGCGTTCGCGCCGATGGTCGACATCGTGATGCGACTGGGCCACCAGCTCGGGCTGGAGGTGATCGCCGAGGGGGTCACCACGCCCACCGAGCTGGCCGCGGTGGTGGCCGCCGGTTGCCGGTTCGGTCAGGGCGCGCTCTTCGGCTGGGGCGTGCCGGCCGAGCACCTGGAGGCGATGCTGGAGGCAGCCACCTCGCCGGGTGCGCGGCCCACCCAGCTGCCCACGCCACGCCGGGTCTCGGGCGGGTCAGGGCAGGTCATCCCGGTTGCCGAGGGCGCGTCCCCGCCCGACGCGCCGCGCTCCGTTAACCAACATGTGGGATCAGTTGACTCATCGCGTGAGATGCGTCAGGCTTAGCCACATGTCGTCGTACCGGTCGCTGCGAGTACTTACCTGAGCGCACTCTCCCTCATCGAGAGTGCGCTGGCCCCGTGCATCTGCACGAGGGCCGTTTTTATTGCCATCGGAACCTGTCGGGGCGGGCCCCGCCCGCGTCGCTTCGCTTGACAAGCCCCAGCCATTCCAGCCGAAGGCCAGAACCGCCATGACGAGACCCACGCCCGAGACCCTCGCCCACACCGCCCGGCGCGCCCGCGCGGCCGCCGAGCCGGCCGGCGACGTCGACCCCGCCGCGCGCGCCGCGGCCACCCCAGCCGTTCCGGCGGTACGGACACCCGATCCCGGGCAGGTCTCCGGCGCCGGTTCGCTCGTGCGGTCCCTGGAGGCGCTCGGCGTCGACGTCGTCTTCGGCATTCCGGGCGGCGCGATCCTGCCGGCGTACGACCCGCTCTACGACTCCACCGTCCGGCACATCCTGGTCCGCCACGAGCAGGGCGCCGGCCACGCGGCCACCGGGTACGCGCAGGCCACCGGCAAGGTGGGCGTCTGCATGGCCACCTCCGGCCCGGGCGCGACCAACCTGGTCACCCCGATCGCCGACGCGTACATGGACTCGGTGGCGATGGTGGCGATCACCGGTCAGGTGGCCCGCCCGTCGATCGGCACCGACGCCTTCCAGGAGGCGGACATCCAGGGCATCACCCTGCCGATCACCAAGCACAACTTCCTGGTGCAGACCCCCGAGGAGATCCCGCGGGTGCTGGCCGAGGCGTTCCACCTGGCCAGCACCGGCCGGCCCGGCCCGGTGCTGGTCGACATCCCCAAGGACGTCCTCCAGGCGCCGACCACCTTCGCCTGGCCGCCCACCCTGGACCTGCCCGGTTACCGGCCCACGCTGCATCCGCACGGCAAGCAGATCCGGGAGGCGGCCCGGCTGATGGCGAGCGCCCGCCGGCCGGTGCTCTACGTGGGTGGTGGGGTGCTCAAGGCCGGTGCCACCGACGGGCTGCGCCGGCTGGCCGAGCTGACCGGGATCCCGGTGGTCACCACGCTGATGGCGCTCGGCGCGTTCCCCGACTCGCACCCGCAGCACCTGGGGATGCCCGGCATGCACGGCACCGTCGCCGCGGTCTACGGCCTGCAGAAGGCGGATCTGATCGTCGCGCTGGGTGCCCGGTTCGACGACCGGGTCACCGGCAAGCTGGACTCGTTCGCCCCGGACGCGACGGTGGTGCACGCCGACATCGACCCCGCGGAGATCGGCAAGAACCGGCACGCGGACGTGCCGATCGTCGGCGACGCCGGGCACGTCATCGACGAGCTGATCGCGGCGGTGACCGTCGAGCGGTCGGCCGGGCACGACAGCGACCTGGGCGACTGGTGGACGCAGCTGGACGACCTGCGCAACCGTTACCCGCTGGGCTACGACGAGCCGGCCGACGGCACGCTCTCCCCGCAGTACGTGATCAAGCGGCTGGGCGAGATCGTCGGCTCGGACGCGATCTACGTGGCCGGCGTGGGCCAGCACCAGATGTGGGCGTCGCAGTTCATCTCGTACGAGAAGCCGCACACCTGGTTGAACTCCGGCGGGCTCGGCACGATGGGCTACGCGGTGCCGGCGGCGATGGGCGCCAAGGTCGGCAGGCCGGACACGGTGGTCTGGGCGGTGGACGGTGACGGCTGCTTCCAGATGACCAACCAGGAGCTGGCCACCTGCGCGCTGGAGGGCATCCCGGTCAAGATCGCCCTGATCAACAACGGCAATCTCGGCATGGTCCGGCAGTGGCAGACCCTGTTCTACAACGAGCGCTACTCCAACACCGACCTCGGCACCCACAAGCACCGCATTCCCGACTTCGTGAAGCTCGCCGAGGCGCTGGGCTGCGTCGGGCTGCGTTGCGAGAACGCCGACGACGTCGACAAGACCATCGCCGCCGCCATGGAGATCAACGACGCCCCGGTGGTGATCGACTTCGTGGTCGGCAAGGACGCGATGGTCTGGCCGATGGTCGCCGCCGGCACCAGCAACGACGAGATCATGTTCGCCCGCGGCGTCCGCCCGGTCTTCGACGAGGATGACATCTGACATGAGTGAGCACAGCGAACGAATCAGCAAGCTCAGTCTTGCGCTTGGTCAGGGCACGACCGAGCGGAGCGAGGTCGTGGCATGACCATGCACACGCTGTCCGTGCTCGTGGAGAACAAGCCCGGTGTGCTCGCCCGGGTCTCCGGCCTGTTCTCCCGGCGCGGCTTCAACATCGACAGCCTCGCGGTGGGTGAGACCGAGAACCCGGACGTCTCCCGGATCACCATCGTGGTCAACGCGGAGTCGTCCCCGCTGGAACAGGTCACCAAGCAGCTCAACAAGCTGGTGAACGTACTCAAGATCGTCGAGCTGGATCCGCAGGTCTCGGTCGCCCGGGAGTTGCTGCTGGTGAAGGTCCGCGCCGACCGGTCCGCACGGACCCAGGTGCTGGAGACGGTCAACCTGTTCCGCGCCCGGGTGGTCGACGTGGCACCGGACACGCTGACCATCGAGGCCACCGGCACCCCGGACAAGCTCGACGCGCTGCTGCGCGACCTCGAGCCCTTCGGCATCAAGGAAATGGTCCAGTCCGGGCTGGTGGCGATCGGGCGCGGCTCGCGTTCGATCACCGCCGGTCCCGCGCTGCGGGCCGCCTGACCCATCCGCACAGACCACGACGGGCCGCTCGGGCCGTCGTACGAAAGGGAAAGTCTCATGAGCGTTGAGGTGTACTACGACGACGATGCCGACCTCGGCCTGATCCAGGCCAAGAAGGTCGCGGTGATCGGCTACGGCAGCCAGGGCCACGCCCACGCGCTGTCGCTGCGCGACTCCGGCGTCGACGTGGTGATCGGTCTGCCGGAGGGCTCGAAGAGCCGTCCCAAGGCCGAGGAGCAGGGCCTGCGGGTCGTCACGCCGGCGCAGGCCGCCGCCGAGGCCGATGTCATCATGGTGCTCGCGCCGGACACCGCCCAGCGCGCCCTCTACACCGAGTCGATCGCCCCGCACCTCGCCCCGGGCAAGGCGATCTTCTTCGGCCACGGCTTCAACATCCGGTACGGCCTCATCAAGCCGCCGGCCGAGGTGGACGTGGCGATGGTCGCCCCGAAGGGCCCCGGCCACCTGGTCCGCCGCCAGTACGCCGACGGCAAGGGCGTGCCCTGCCTGGTCGCCGTCGAGCAGGACGCCAGCGGCAACGCGCTCGCGCTCGCCCTCGCGTACGCGAAGGGGATCGGCGGCACCCGCGCCGGCGCGATCAGGACCACCTTCACCGAGGAGACCGAGACCGACCTCTTCGGCGAGCAGGCGGTGCTCTGCGGCGGCGCGGCGGCGCTGGTGCAGACCGGTTTCGAGGTGCTCACCGAGGCGGGCTACGCCCCCGAGGTGGCCTACTTCGAGTGCCTGCACGAGCTGAAGCTGATCGTCGACCTCATGTACGAGGGCGGCATCGCGAAGATGCGGTACAGCATCTCCGACACCGCCGAGTACGGCGACCTCTCCCGCGGCCCGCGGGTGATCGACTCCCGGGTCAAGGACGAGATGCGCAAGATCCTCGGGGAGATCCAGTCCGGCGAGTTCGCCCGTGAGTGGGTCGCCGAGGACGAGGCGGGCCGGCCCAACTTCACCAAGTGGCAGGCCGAGGGTGCGGCGCACCCGATCGAGGAGACCGGCCGGAAGCTGCGCGGCATGATGAGCTGGGTCGACCGCCCGATCACCGAGACCGCCTGACGTCGCCGCGGGGATCGTCCGACCGTCCAGACGCGGCCGGACGGTCCCCGCGTCCATCTCGTCGATGCTCACCTGCTGGGACCGGGTGACCAACGCCTCGGCCAGTCTCCGCCGACGGGGCAGAGATCGACTTGGATCGGCCGAGCCGGCGGCGTCGGCCGCCGGCGACATGTCTGTTGAGCCTGATACCTGTGAGTCATATCTATGACTCACAGGTATCGCGGTCAGAAGTGTGCAACCCGCCGGCCGGCAGCAGGTGGGGGCGGGCCCGGTAGCGGGTGCGCGGCCGGCGGCGCCGTGGGGCGTGGGCGACGATGACAGTCGGGTGAACAGGTGATGTCCGGCGTCCGACCCGTCCTGTGAGGGCCCTCACCCCGGAGACCGGAACATGCCGACCAGCGCGGCCCCTACGATCGCGGGTAGGTGCGCAGCCCGCACCTGACGGCCACGGCACGGATCAGCGCAGGGCGCAGTGCGGCGCCCTGCCGCCCGCGCCGATCGCAAACACGACCTCTACGAGGACCGATGAATCCTGTCGTACTGATCGCCGAAGAACTCGCCCCCGCCGCCATCGAGGTGCTCGCCCACGACTTCGACGTCCGTCATGTCGACGGCACCGACCGTCCGGCCCTGCTCTCGGCGCTCTCCGAGGCCGACGCCGTCATCGTGCGCAGCGCGACCCAGATCGACGCTGAGGCGATCGCCGCCGCGCCGCGGCTCAAGGTGGTCGCCCGGGCGGGCGTCGGGCTGGACAACGTCGAGGTGCCGGCCGCCACCGCGCGGGGCGTCATGGTCGTCAACGCGCCCACCTCGAACATCGTCTCCGCCGCGGAGCAGGCCGTCGCGCTGCTGCTCGCCGTGGCCCGCAACACCGCGAGCGCCAGCGCCGCGCTCAAGGCGGGGGAGTGGAAGCGGTCGAAGTACACGGGTGTCGAGGTGCAGGGCAAGACCGTCGGCGTGGTCGGGCTCGGCCGCATCGGGGTGCTGTTCGCGCAGCGGATCGCCGCGTTCGGCACTCGGCTGATCGCGTACGACCCGTACATCCAGCCGGCCCGGGCGGCGCAGCTCGGCGTACGCCTGGTCGGGCTGGAGGAGCTGCTGCGGGAGAGCGACTTCATCTCCATCCACCTCCCGAAGACCCCCGAGACGGTGGGCCTGATCGGTGAGAAGGAGCTGGCGATCGTCAAGCCGGGCGTGCGCATCGTCAACGCCGCCCGCGGTGGTCTGGTCGACGAGCAGGCGCTCGCGGACGCGATCGCCGAGGGCCGGGTGGCCGGCGCGGGCGTCGACGTGTACTCCAAGGAGCCCTGCACCTCCTCGCCGCTGTTCGCCTTCGACAACGTGGTGGCCACCCCGCACCTGGGCGCCTCCACGCACGAGGCGCAGGACAAGGCCGGCCTGGCGGTGGCCAGGAGCGTGAAGCTGGCGTTGCAGGGCGAGTTCGTCCCGGACGCGGTCAACGTGCAGGCCGGTGGCGTCGTCGCCGAGGACGTCCGGCCGCTGCTCCCGCTGGCCGAGAAGCTCGGTCGCGCGTTCACCGCGGTCGCCGGCGGGGTCGCCGCCAGCGTCACGGTCGAGGTCCGTGGCGAGATCGTCAGCCACGACGTGTCGGTGCTCAAGCTCGCCGCCACCAAGGGCCTGTTCAGCTCGGTCGTCGAGGAGCAGGTCACCTACGTCAACGCCCCGCACCTGGCCGCCGAGCGTGGTGTCGAGGTCACCCTGGCCAGCCTGGCCGAGACGGCGGAGCAGCCCACCCTGGTCACGGTGCGCGGCGCCCTGCCGGACGGCCGGACGGTCAGCGTCTCCGGCACGGTCACCCACTCCGGCGCCCGGGACGTGCTGAAGCTGACCGAGGTGGACGGCTTCGACGTGGAGATCGGCGCGGAGGGCATCCTGCTCTTCCTGCGCTACGCCGACCGGCCCGGCGTCGTCGGCACCGTCGGCACCCTGCTCGGCGAGTCGGGCATCAACATCGCCGCGATGCAGGTGGCCCGGCGCGAGGCGGGTGGCGAGACGCTGATGACCCTCACCGTCGACCAGGCGCTCGGCGCCGACCTGCTCACCTCGGCGGCCGACTCGATCGGCGCGACGGCGGCCAGCGCGGCGGATCTGCGCGACGAGTAGTCACGGCAGCGCAACGGGGGGCCCGGCGTTCCGCTGGGCCCCTCTGTCGTACCCCGGGCTCGGGTGTCCTGCCGCCCGGCCTGGTCAGCCGGGCAGTCGGGCCGGGGGAGGGTAGACCGAGCCGTCCTGCGGGTCGAAGAGCATCAGCCCGTGCTCGCCGGCCAGCCGCTCGATGTCCAGCAGCACCTGGTCCGCGCAGGTCGGGTGCAGGTTCAGCTCGACATGGTCGTGGGCGGCATGCAGTGGCGCCGCGGCCCACGGGCTGTCCGGGCCGGGGTGCCGGTCCGGGTAGGAGGCGGTGATCGCCCGATAGAAGGCGACCACCCGCGGGTCCGGGTAACGGTCCACGTGCCGCCCCTGCCGGCAACCCTCGACCGCGGCCCGTACGTCCTCGGGCGTCGCCCCGTCCTCCAGGGCCCACACACTCAGATCGAAACTCACGGCGGACAGCGTGCCATCCGTCGTTCACCATGTCGAAACTGCCTCGCCGCAGGCCAATCACTGATCTGCCACGCTCCGGCCGCGACGGTCCGCTGTGGAGACTCTTGCGTTGAGTTGCGTCGATTCGCTAGCGTACCGACTGCGGTCACTGGCCGAGTTCGCGGCGTCGGCCCGTCTTCGGGTGGCGCGGTCGACGTCCGGCCCGACCGGTCCGCACCCCTCGATTGTGCGAGCCACGCGCACTCGTCGCTGACCGGCCCCCACGGCCGTTGCCGAGACCGTGGGGGCCGATCGCAGCCCGACCGGCTGCCCGAGGGGCGGCCGAGGTGCGAAATCGGGCCGGAGCACCATGGGGAGACGGGCTCGGTGCGGCGACGTCCCGGTCAGCGCCGGTGGGCGAAGAGCGCGCGGTACTCGGAGCCGGCACGGAACCAGGCGAGACCGGTGGTGCCGGCGGCGTAGAGCGCGGTGGCGTAGGCGTCGGCGACCGTCAGGTCGGGGCCGACGACCGTGGCGGCGACAAGTTGGTTCGCCGGCTCGCCGGTGTGCGGGTCCACCACGTGCCCCTGTCGTCCGGTGACCCCGGACGTGCCGACCGCGCCGGCGGTCATCTCCAGCACCAGCGGCGCGCGTTCGGGTGTGGTCGGGTGGTGCACCGCCACCCGCCACGGCCCGCCGTGCGGCGCACGGCCGCGGACCACCAGGTCGGCGCCGGTGAGCACGGCGTAGTCGTGGATGCCCGCGGCGCGCAGGCGGGCGGCGGCGCGCTCCACCGCCCAGCCGCCGAGCAGGCCACCCGGGTCGAAGCCGCCGGGCACGGCCCAGGCGTCGAACCATCCGTCGGTGGCGGCGCGCATCGCGGTGCAGCGGTCCACCAGGTCGGCCAGCGGGGGGTACGAGTCGGGACTGATCTCGCCCCGGCGCAGCATGGAGACGAGGCTCTCCGGCCGGTTCGGCCCGTAGGTGAGGTCGATGGCGCGCAGCTCCGCGACGCTGTCCCGCAGGGCCTCGCCGACGCCCCGGCGGCCGAGCCACTCCGGTGCGTTGAGCAGCAGGGTGTACTCGGCGGTCGGGGTGCGCACGGTGTGCTGCACCGCGATCCGTCCCTGGCTGGCGGCCGCCGGGTCGATCCGGTGCCGGCGGCTTCCGAGCCGGAGGTCCGGCCGGCGGTTCCGGAAGGCCGCCGGATCGGGCCAGCGGGTCCGCGGCTGCTCGTCGATGCGCATGACGCCTGCCCCCTCGCAGTCTTCAGTCGCGTCGTCGGCGACCCCGGGTCACGGGCCCCCGTGACTCGCTGCCCCCACCGTAGGCAGCGGAGATGACCGCCACATGAGTCCCGCCTGAGAGGGTCCTGTGTATCGGCATTTCCCAGATCGTGGAAGCTGCGTACCGGGAGGCGGGACGGAGACGTACCGTTGCGGCGACGGTGCAGGCGAACAGAGGAGTGCGGGCGTGGCGCGGATCGCGGTGGTGGCCGGGGACGGCATCGGGCCCGAGGTGGTCGCGCAGGCCCGCAAGGTCCTCGACGCCGTGCTGCCCGGCATCCAGGCCACCGAGTACGACCTCGGTGCGGCCCGTTGGCACCGTACCGGAGAGGTCCTGCCCGACTCGGTGCTGGCCGAGCTGGCCGGCCACGACGCGATCCTGCTCGGCGCGGTCGGTGACCCGACGGTTCCGCCGGGAGTGCTGGAGCGGGGCCTGCTGCTCAAGCTCCGCTTCGCCTTCGACCAGTACGTCAACCTGCGCCCGTCCCGGCTCTGGCCCGGTGTCGCCGGCCCGTTGGGCAACGTGAAGCCGGGCGAGGTCGACCTCGTGGTGGTGCGTGAGGGCACCGAGGGGCTCTACGCCGGCGCCGGCGGTTCGCTGCACCGGGACACCCCCGCCGAGGTCGCCACCGAGGAGAGCCTGAACACCCGCCACGGCGTGGAGCGCGTGATCCGCGACGCGTTCGCCCGGGCCGGCCGCCGGGAGCGGCGCAAGGTCACCCTGGTGCACAAGACCAACGTGCTGACCCACGCCGGGTCGCTCTGGGCGCGCACCTTCGACGCCGTCGCCGCCGAGCACCCGGACGTCGACACCGAGTACCAGCACGTCGACGCGGCCGCGATGTTCCTGGTCACCCAGCCGCAGCGGTACGACGTGGTGGTCACCGACAACCTGTTCGGCGACATCCTCACCGACATCGCCGCCGCGGTCACCGGCGGGATCGGCTTGGCCGCCAGCGGCTGCATCAACCCCGAGGGCGCGTACCCCTCGATGTTCGAGCCGGTGCACGGCTCGGCGCCGGACATCGCCGGGCAGGGCATCGCCGACCCGGTCGCCGCGGTGCTCTCGGCCGCGCTGCTGCTGGAGCAGCTCGGGCACGCCGAGGCCGCGGCGCGGGTCAACGCGGCGGTCGCCGCCGAGCTTGCCGGCCGGACTCCGGGCGTGGCGCTGCGTACCGCCGAGGTCGGCGACCGGCTCGCCACCCACGCCGTAGCCTGACCCGCCCCGGCCGACGGCCGGGGCGGTCGGTCCGGCGAGGGCCATCGGGGGTTGTCCATGCCCCGAGCGGCGCTACCCGCTGAACGACCGTTCGGGGTAAGTTTCTGGCACAGCCATGTCGGTGTGCGATCCCGCATGCCGTTGTCCCGCAGGGAGGTCAGCGCGATGAGCGGTGGTGACAAGCTCGAATTCGAGATCCGTCCGAATCCCGCGCCGGTATCCGCCGCCGACCGGGTCGCCCTGCTGGCCAACCCCGGGTTCGGCCGGGTCTTCACCGACCACATGGTCACCGTCCGGTACGCCGACGGCAAGGGCTGGTACGACGCCCGGGTGGAGGCGCGCGGGCCGATCCCGATGGACCCGGCCAGCGCGGTGCTGCACTACGCGCAGGAGATCTTCGAGGGGCTGAAGGCGTACCGGACCGCCGACGACGGAGTGACGATGTTCCGGCCGGACGCCAACGCCGCCCGGTTCGCCGCCTCGGCGCAGCGGATGGCGATGCCGGCGCTGCCGCCCGAGGTCTTCATCGACTCGCTGCACAAGCTGATCGAGGTCGACCGGGAGTGGATCCCGACCGGCGAGGACGGCAGCCTCTACCTGCGACCGTTCATGTTCGCCAGCGAGGTCTTCCTCGGCGTCCGCCCGGCCAACGAGTACCTCTACATGGTGATCGCGTCGCCGGTCGGGGCGTACTTCACCGGCGGGGTCAAGCCGGTCACCGTCTGGGTCTCGCCGGACTACACCCGGGCCGCGCCCGGTGGCACCGGCGCCGCCAAGTGCGGCGGCAACTACGCCGCGTCGCTGGCGGCGCAGGCCGAGGCCATCGAGGCCGGCTGCGACCAGGTGGTCTTCCTGGACGCGGTGGAGCGCCGCTTCGTCGACGAGCTGGGCGGCATGAACGTCTTCTTCGTCTACGACGACGACACGGTCGTCACGCCGCCGCTGACCGGCACGATCCTGCCGGGCATCACCCGGGACGCGGTCCTCACGCTGGCCGGCGCGGCCGGGCACCGGGTCGAGGAGCGGCCGGTCACCTTCGCCGACTGGCAGGCCGACGCGGCCAGCGGGCGACTGCGCGAGGTCTTCGCCTGCGGCACCGCCGCGGTGATCACCCCGATCGGCGGGGTCCGCTTCCCCGACGGCGAGTTCCTGATCGGCGGCGGTGAGCCGGGCCGGGTCACCATGGCACTGCGCCAGCAGCTGGTCGACATCCAGCGCGGCAAGGCCGCCGACCCGCAGGGCTGGGTGCACCGGGTCATCTGACGCGCCGGCACGGGTGGTGCGCTTCCGTCCGGGCGCGATGCCTCAGGGTCACCGCGGTGACCCTGAGGCATCGCCCCGACGGGTCAGTCCAGCAGGTGGTGGCGGAGGGCGGCGAGCTGTTCGTCGGTCACCCCGGCGTGGCGCAGGTACCCCTCGACCGAGCCGTGACCCTCGCGCAGCTCGGCGAGGAAGATCTCCATCGCCTCGGCGGGCGAGGCCAGGAACGGCGCCGGCACGTCCACCCCAGCCGGGTTCGTGGCCGCCAGCCAGGCGCTGAACCGGGCCGACGCCTCGGTGCTGAGCGCGTAGTCCGCGACGATGTCCGCGTCGTCGACGCCGAGCACGGCGAGGACCAACGCGCAGACGATGCCGGTGCGGTCCTTGCCGGCGACGCAGTGCACCACCACCGGGGCGTTCGCGGAGTCCGCGATCAGCCCGATCGCCTCGGCCAACCCGGCCGTGCCGGTCTGCGCCAGGCCGGCGTACAGGTCCGCGAGATAGCGGGCCAGACTGACGCCCTCCTCGTACCGCTGCGCGGCCCAGTCCGCGTGCTCGGGGTGGATGTGCCGGTAGGTGAGCCCCTGGTACGCCGGGACCCGGCCGTCCCGGGCCACCTCGGCCGGGCGGCGCAGGTCGATGACGGTACGGATGCCGAGCGCGGCGAACGCGTCCCGATCCTGCTCGTCGAGGCGGTGCAGGGAGTCGGAGCGGTAGAGCCGCCCCCGGCGCACGGTGCGACCGTCGTGGCCGGGGTAGCCACCGACGTCACGGAAGTTGAAGGTCGCGGGTAGTGAGATGTGTCGATCGTCTTCGATGGCGTCCACGCTCACACGGTAACGGCCGGTGGGACAGCATCCCACCGGCCGTCGGTCCGATCGTCTACCGCGCGGTGCCGGGTGGGAGCGCGCCGTACGTCTCGTCGTAGTAGCCGCCCAGCTGGTCCCGGTACGCCGGGTCGCTGTGGCTGGTCTCGTCGTACTCCGGGGCGGCCTTGATCTGGTCGCGGGTCCGGTCCACGGAGACGGTGCGCTGGTCGTGGTCGACCTGGTTGACCGTGCCGGCCGGCAGCATGACCTTCTTGCCGAAGATCCACGGGCCGGTGTCCACCACCAGGTAGCTGCCGTCCACCTCGTGGCTGGCGCTGTCGATCCTGCCGATTCCACCGTCGGTGGCCTCGACCTTGTAGCCGACCAGGTCGGAGTCGGCCACCCCGGCCTGGTCGCGGTAGCGCCACGGGTCGAAGGCGCCGGCCGGCGCGCCGCCGGGCACGGTGCCCTGGTCGCCTCCGCGCAGCGGCTCCGGCGCGGCGTGCGTCGCGTGCGGGTCGATCCTGTCCATGCCGTTCACTCCTGACTGTCGCCGATGATCGCGGCGTAGGCGAGTGCGTCCCCGCAGGAGCTACCCGGCCGCCGGGGGCCGGAAACGGCGACGGGCCGACGCCGCGGGTGCGGCGTCGGCCCGTCGGGGCGTACCTGCTCAGGCGAGGGCGGCTTCGGCGTCCAGGGTGACCGCCGCGGCGTGCACCACGGCGGAGATCCGCAGCGCCTCGTGCACCTGCTCGCGGGTGAAGCCGCTGCCGCGCAGCGCCTTCTCGTGCGACTCCAGGCAGACCCCGCAGCCGGTGATCGCCGAGACGGCGAGGCACCACAGCTCGAAGTCGCCCTTGTCCACCCCGGGCCGGGCGATGATCTGCATCCGCAGCCGGGCCGGCATCGAGGCGTACTGCTCGTCGCCGATGAGGTGCTTGGCCCGGTAGTAGACGTTGTTCATCGCCATGATGGCCGCGGCGCCCTTGGCCGCCTCGACTCCCTCCGGCCCGAGGTGTCCGAGCGCCTCGGCGGCGATCTCACGCAGCACCACCGGGTTGCGGGCGGCCACCGCGCAGGCCAGCGCGGTGCCCCAGGCCTGCACCGGGGTCAGCGTCGAGGTGCCGACGGTGGAGCCGAGGTTGAGCTTGATGTCCTTGGCGTACTCGGGCAGGGCCGCCTTGATCGCGTCCAGACCCACGGTCAGGCCCCGGCGCCGGCGAGGAGGGCGTTGGCGTCGAGGGTCTCGCCGCCCTTGTTCCAGTTGCAGGGGCACAGCTCGTCGGTCTGCAGCGCGTCGAGCACCCGCAGGACCTCGGAGACGTTGCGGCCGACCGAGCCGGCGGTGACCATGGCGAACTGGATCTCGTTGTTCGGGTCGACGATGAACGTCGCGCGCTGGGCCACGCCGTCCTCGCCGAGCACGCCACAGGCGGCGGCCAGCTCGCGCTTGATGTCGCTGAGCATCGGGAACGGCAGCTCCCGCAGGTCCGGGTGGTCCTTGCGCCACGCGTAGTGGACGTACTCGTTGTCGACCGACGCCCCGAGCACCTGCGCGTCCCGGTCGGCGAACTCGCCGTTGAGCCGGCCGAACTCGGCGATCTCCGTCGGGCAGATGAAGGTGAAGTCCTTCGGCCAGAAGAAGACCACCCGCCACTTGCCCTCGTGGGACTTGTGGGTGAGCGTCTCGAACGCCTTGTCGGCGTCCAGGGACACGCAGGCGGTGAGTTCGTACTCGGGGAAGCGGTCACCCACAGTGAGCAAGGGTCCTCCTTGGGAGCGGCACGAGGGCCGGTAACTGGATCGGTTCCAGATGCTTCCGTAGGCGCGTTTTCGCCGCTGGGCGGGCAGGTGACTTGTGAAGCCGATCACGAGCGGCGGGTCGCGGCAGCCGCTCGGCGGCGACCGCGGTGTCGCAACCGAGCGTTACCGTCCCGCCATGTGGATTGTTCCTCCCAAAACCAGGGAGGCGGTGGCAGAGTAACGATCGTGAACAGCACCGCCCTGATTATTGCGACCTAGCGCGCCGGCCCTCCCCTCCGCCGAGCGCGCAGACCTCCCGCATCCGCGGGGGGTCTTTTTGTTGCTCCGAGAAAGGATCCTGATGACGTTCCAGGTCTACGACACGACGTTGCGCGACGGTGCCCAGCGCGAGGGGCTCACCTACTCGGTTGTCGACAAGCTGGCGGTGGCCCGACTGCTCGACGAGTTCGGCGTCGGCTTCATCGAGGGCGGCTGGCCGGGCGCGGTGCCCAAGGACACCGAGTTCTTCCGCCGGGCACGCACCGAGCTGGACCTGCGGCACGGCGTGCTGGTCGCGTTCGGCGCCACCCGCAAGGCCGGCGTGGCGGTGGCCGACGACCCCCAGGTGCGCGGCCTGCTGGACGCGCAGACGCCGGCGGTGGCGCTGGTCGCGAAGGCCGACACCCGGCACGTCGAACGCGCGCTGCGCACCACCGGCGCGGAGAACCTGGCGATGATCCACGACACCGTCAGCCACCTCGTCGGCGAGGGCCGCCGGGTCTTCGTCGACGGCGAACACTTCTTCGACGGCTACCGGCACGACCCGGCGTACGGCGCGGCGGTGGTGCAGACCGCACTGGCCGCCGGCGCCGAGCGGATGGTGCTCTGCGACACCAACGGCGGGATGCTGCCGTCCCAGGTGACCGCCGTGATCGCCGACCTGACCGACCGGCTCGGGATCGACGCGGGGCTGCTCGGCATGCACGCGCAGAACGACACGTCGTGCGCGGTGGCCAACACGATCGCCGCGGTGGAGGCGGGCGTCCGCCACGTCCAGGGCACCGCCAACGGGTACGGCGAGCGCCCCGGCAACGCCGACCTCTTCGCGGTCGTCGCGAACCTTCAACTCAAGCTCGGCATGCCCGTCCTACCGGAGGGCTGCCTGGCGCAGATGGTGCGCGTCTCGCACGCCATCGCCGAGATCGCCAACATCGCACCCGACACCCACCAGGCCTACGTCGGGGCCGCGGCCTTCGCCCACAAGGCGGGGCTGCACGCGAGTGCGATCAAGGTCGACCCGTTGCTCTACAACCACGTGGACCCGTCGGTGGTGGGCAACGACATGCGGATCCTGGTGACCGAGATGGCCGGCCGGGCCAGCGTCGAGCTCAAGAGTCGTGAGCTGGGCCTGGACCTGGCCGGCCGTCCGGAGGCGCTGACCCGGGTCACAAAGCGGGTCAAGGAGCTGGAGGCCGGCGGCTGGTCCTTCGAGGCGGCGGACGCCTCCTTCGAGCTGCTGGTCCGCTCGGAGTTGCCGGAGGGCGGCCCGGCGCGGCCGTTCACCCTGGAGTCGTACCGGGTGCTGGTCGAGCACCGCGAGGACGGCGCGGTGGTCTCCGAGGCGACCGTCAAGATCCGGGTACGCGGTGAGCGGGTGATCGCCACCGCCGAGGGCAACGGCCCGGTCAACGCCCTGGACGAGGCGCTGCGGGTGGGACTGGCCAGGCACTATCCCCAGCTGCGCGACTTCGAGCTGGCCGACTACAAGGTGCGCATCCTGGAGGGCAGCCACGGCACCGGCGCCGTCACCCGCGTGCTGCTGGAGACGGCCGACGGCGGCGGCCGGGACTGGACCACCGTGGGCGTGCACCCCAACGTGGTCGAGGCCAGTTGGCACGCCCTCGTCGACGCCCTCACCTACGGCCTGGCCCCCACCCCCGTCTGACCCCGCGCGCGGCCCGTCCCCGCGCCCTCGCCCCGCCCACCACAACTCCATGATCGACTCGTCTGGCCGGGCGTGGGGCGGGGCCGGGGTTTCGGATTACGGGGCGGGGAGGCGGAGGGTGGCCAGGACGGGACGGTGGTCGGTGCCGGGCAGGTCGTGCACCGTCACCGAGCGGACCGCGACGCGGCGGTCGACCAGCACGTGGTCGATGGTGACCGGAGGGATCAGGTCGCCGTCGTACGGGCCCCAGGTGCCGGTCAGCCCCGCCCCGGTGGCGTCGGCGGCGTCGACGTAGCCGGTGCGCAGCAGGGCCCGCAGCGGGCCGTGGTCGAGGGTGGCGTTGAAGTCCCCGGCGAGGATCCGCAGGCCACCGTCCGGAGTGGCCGGTGGTTGGGTGGTCAGGTCGCCACGCCAGGCGTCGACCTGGTCCAGCGCGTACGGCGCCGAGGGGTGGGCCGACTCGACGCGGACCGGGGGCGCGCCGGGGACGGCCAGCGTGCCGTACGCCTGGCTGAAGCCCCACCCGCCGCGGTTGTGCCGGATGCCGGCGTCGGTGATCGGCCAGCGCGAGTAGAGCCCGGAGCCGGGGGTGCCGACCTGCGCGTTGAGCTGCCGGTGGGGCAGCAACCGGTCGAGCCCGAGCCGGTCCAGGGCGGCCTGCGCGTCCGGGGTGAACTCCTGCACGGCGAGCACGTCCACCCGGTGCCGCCGGACCAGGTCGACCAGCGTCGGCGCGTCAGCGGAGCCGGCGAGCAGGTTGGCGGTGAGCAGCCGTACGGTGGGCCCGCCGGCCGACGGTTGCCCGGCCGGGAGTGCCCGGGGTGCGACCACGCCGAGCAGCGCCGCCGCGGCCACCGCCGCGACCACCGCCGGCCACCGGCGCCGCAACGCGAGGGCGAGCACGAGGGCCAGCACGCTCCAGCCCGCGACGTACGGGGTGAAGGCGAGCGCCTGCACCAGCGGCCCCCGGTCCAGACCGGCCAACCGGGCGGCGGCCCAGGCGGCCGTCGGTACGACCGCCAACCAGCAGAGAACGGTGCCGATCCGGTCGGCGCGGCGTCGGGCCGGCGCGGGCGGAGCGTCGACGATCATGGCGATCAGCCTAGCGGCAACTTTCCGCACCCATTTCGTGAATAGTGATGCGCTCACCTTTCACAATTATCTGACGGCTGACTAACAGCTTGTTAAAGCGAGATCGACTATTGACGTTCGGCTTTTTCCGATGCTACGTTCCATCTGGCCTATACGACGCAACGCTGAGTAGTAATGCCTGCTCAGGCCGGATGTAGATCGTTGAGAAATCAACCTCACTAGGTGCGCGTGAGATAAATTCTTCCGCCGGTCTCATTGTCGTCGTCCACCTATTACAGGCAGTCATCCGTCCCGCCCCGCGGGTCGGCCGAATTCGCACGGTCACACAAGGGGGACCTGTCATGAGCACAACTTTCCGACGTAAGGCGGCGGCGGTCACGTTCGCTGTCCTGGGCCTGAGCCTGGCCGGGGGCGGGATCGCCGTCGCCCAGCCGAACGCGAAGGCACCGGTGGACGCCGTCCAGCCGGCGGCGCGCAGCACGAACGCCCAGCCGCCGGTGACGGCGGAGTCCGCCCGCAAAGCGAAGGCGGCACTGAAGTCCGGTGCGGCAAGCACACTCGTCGCCAGCACCAGCATCGTGGTCGTCAACGCCAACGGCACCAAGGCGCGCGGCGTCGGCACCGTGATCAAGTACGGCGTCGGCCAGTACGAGATCCAGTTCGGTCACATCATCACGTCCGGCGTCATCGTGGCCACCATCGGGAGGGGTGACTCCTGCTGCATCCCGTCGTCCGGCGAGATCTCGGTCGCGCCCCGGCTCAGCACGCCGAACGGGGTCTTCGTGCAGACCCGCAACTCGGCGGGGGTTGCCGCCGACCTGGGCTTCCACCTGGTCGTCCACCTCGCCTGACGGTCCCGGTGCCGGTCCTGGACAGGGGCCGGCACCCCGGGTTGTCCCCGAATGAAGCCGCCGGCCCGCCCGGCGGCTTCGCCCTGCATCCGGTCTGCCGCCGTCCGCGTGGCTTCGTGCCGTCCCGGGGCCGTTGTCACCCGACCGGACAGTTCATCCCGGGCCGGGGCACCATCGGGCACTTCGGCGCTGATAATCCGACGTTTGCCGGGCTCCCGCCCCGGGAAGCAAGCACCGTGACGGACATCTCGGACACCCTGGCCAGCGTGCCCAGCCCGGTCGATCCAGAACCGACCGGCGTCGAGCTGGAACAGACCCTCTTCGAGGTCAAACGCGTGATCGTCGGGCAGGATCGGCTCGTCGAACGCCTGCTCATCGCCCTGGTCGCCAACGGGCACTGCCTCCTCGAGGGCGTCCCCGGCGTGGCCAAGACGCTGGCGGCGCAGACCCTCGCCACCGTGGTCGGCGGCACCTTCTCCCGGATCCAGTTCACCCCGGACCTGGTCCCCTCCGACATCGTCGGCACCCGGATCTACCGGGCCTCCAAGGAGACCTTCGACATCGAGCTGGGCCCGATCATGGCCAACCTGGTGCTGGCCGACGAGATCAACCGGGCGCCGGCGAAGGTCCAGTCGGCGCTGCTGGAGGCGATGGCGGAGCGGCAGGTCTCCATCGGCGGACGCAGCTGGCCGGTCCCGACGCCGTTCCTGGTGCTGGCCACCCAGAACCCGATCGAGTCCGAGGGGGTCTACCAACTCCCGGAGGCGCAGCGCGACCGGTTCCTGATGAAGGTGGTGGTGGACTACCCGAGCGACGCCGAGGAGCTGGCGATCCTCTACCGGATGAGCACCGACCGGCCGAGCCCGCGCCAGGTGCTCGACGCGCAACGGCTGCGGGACCTCCAGATCCACGCCGAGCGGGTCTTCGTCCACCACGCGTTGGCGGAGTACGTGGTCCGGCTCATCCTCGCCACCCGCGACCCGGGCCGGTTCGGGCTGGCCGAGATGGCCCCGCTGCTGGCGTACGGTGCCAGCCCGCGGGCCACCCTCGGCCTGGTCGCGGCGGCCCGGGCCCGGGCGCTGCTGCGCGGGCGGGAGTACGTGCTGCCCGAGGACGTCCGGGAGCTGGCGGTGGACGTCCTCGCCCACCGGCTGGTGCTCTCCTTCGACGCGGTGGCCGACGGGGTCTCGGCCGAGGGTGTGGTGCGCCGGCTGGTGGAGGCGGTGCCACCGCCCCGGCTGGCCGACGGGCACCCGCAGCAGGCCCCCGACCTGGCGGCGGCATGAGGCGCGTGGTCGCCGCGCCGGCCGACCCCGGCCTCGCCGAGCTGGCTCCGGACCAGCGGCTGCGCCGCCTGGAGCTGACCGTCACCCGCCGCCTGAACGGCCTGTTGCACGGTCAGTACCGTGGCCTGCTGCCCGGGCCGGGCAGCGAGCCCGCCGGCAGTCGCGAGTACCGGCCGGGCGAGGACGAGGTCCGCCGGATGGACTGGGCGGTGACCGCCCGGACCGCCGTGCCGCACGTCCGGCAGGTCGACGCCGACCGGGAACTGACCACCTGGCTGCTGGTCGACGCCAGCGCCAGCATGGAGTTCGGCACCGCCGAGCTGGACAAGCGGGAGCTGGCGGTGGCCGCGGTCGCCGCGATCGGCTTCCTGACCGCCGGGGTCGGCAACCGGCTCGGGGCCCAGGTGCTGCGCGCCGACGGGGTCCGCCGCTTCCCGGCCCGCAGTGGGCGTACCCATCTGCTCGGGCTGCTCCGCGCTCTGCTGGCGGCTCCGCGTGCCACCGCGCCCGGCGACCGGTCCGGGCCGTCGACCGGGGTGTCGGTGCCGGCCGGGCCGCCGGAGCTGGCGGAAGGGCTCGACGCCCTGCACCGGGTCGCCAACCGGCGCGGGCTCGTCGTGGTGGTCTCCGACTTCCTCGACGGCCTACCCGACGACCCCGACGAGCCGCCCCCCTGGGAGCGGACCCTGCGCCGGCTGGCCGCCCGGCACCAGGTGCTGGCCATCGAGGTGACCGACCCGCGGGAGCTGGAGCTGCCGGACGTCGGCCTGATCACGCTGGTCGACCCGGAGACCGGTCGCCGGCGCGAGGTGTGCACATCGGACCGCCGGCTGCGGGAGCGGTACGCCGAGGCCGCCGCCGCCCAGCGGGACCAGGTCCACCAGGCGCTGCGGCGCAGTGCGGCCACCCACCTGGCGCTGCGCACCGACCGGGACTGGAGCGCGGACATCGTCCGGCACGTGCACGCTCAACGCCGGATGGCCGCCGCGCCGGCCGGAGTCGCCCGGGGAGGTGCCGCGTGATCTGGCAGTCGCCGCTGCGACTCTGGCTGCTGCTGGGCGTGCTCGCGCTGGTCGTGGCGTACCTGGTGATGCAGCGTCGGCGCAGCCGGTACGCGGTCCGCTTCACCAACCTGCGACTGCTGGACCGGGTGGCGCCGGAGCGCCCGGCGTGGCGTCGGCACGTCCCGGCCGGGCTGTTCCTGGCCATGCTGGCGCTGCTCGTGGTCGGCTTCGCCCGGCCCACCGCCGAGGTGCGGGTGCCCCGGGAACGCGCCACCGTGATGGTGGCGGTGGACGTGTCCACCTCGATGCTCGCCACCGACGTGGACCCGGACCGGCTGACCGCGGCCAAGCAGGCGGCGCGGCGCTTCGTCGAGGGTCTGCCCGACGAGTTCAACGTCGGTCTGGTCGCGTTCGCCGGCAGCGCGGCCGTGCTGGTGCCTCCCGGCACCGACCGGGAGGCCCTGGAAGAGGGCATCGGTCGGCTCGCTGAGGGGGTGACCGGCGTGCAGGGCACCGCGATCGGCGAGGCCATCAACACCTCGCTCGGCGCGGTCAAGGGCCTGGACAACCAGGCCGCCACCGAGACCCCGCCGGCCCGGATCATCCTGCTCTCCGACGGGGCGAACACGTCCGGGATGGACCCGATGGAGGCGGCCGCGGACGCGGTCGCGGCGGAGGTGCCGGTGCACGCCATCTCCTTCGGCACCCCGTCCGGGTTCGTGGACCGGGGCGGGCGGCCGATCCAGGTGCCGGTCGACGGGCAGACCCTCAAGGCGGTCGCCGAGGAGACCGGCGGGATGTTCCACGAGGCCAGCACCACCGAGGAGTTGCGCGCGGTCTACGACGACATCGGCAGCTCGGTCGGCTACCGCACCGAGCGGCAGGACGTCTCGGCCCGGTTCATCGGCCTCGGACTGGTCTTCGCGATGGGCGCCGCCGCCGGCTCGATGCGCTGGTTCTCCCGGCTGCCCTGACCCGCCGCGCGCAACCGAGTACGACCGTGAGGAGTACGCATGGCAGTGCAGACCGGACTGGGCGAACCGCGCGGTCCCTGGTTCATCTCGCCGGAACTCGACCCGGACGGGCGCGGGTGGTGGGACGCACCCGGCGGCGGGCGGGAGCCCGGAGGACGGCGACCGGGCCGGCTGCTCGCCGCGCTGGCGGTGGTGGCGCTCTCGGCCGTCTCGGGTGCGGTGGCCGGTGGCGTGGTGGCGAGCCGGGACGGCGCTCCCGGCGAGGCCGCGGCGTCCGCCGCCCCGGTGCCGGCGGAGCTGGTCACCGCCGCCGAGCGGACCGTGCCCGGAGTGGTGTCGGTGCTCGCCGGCGGCACGACCGGCTCGTCCGCGACCGGCTCGGGCTTCGCCATCGACGACCAGCAGCACCTGATCACCAACGACCACATCCTGGCGAAGGGTGGCGGCGGGCCGGTGACTGTGGAGCTGCCCGATGGCCGCCGGTTCGCCGCCGAGGTGGTCGGCCGGGAGCCGCGCAGCGACCTGGCCGTGCTGAAGGTGCCCGCGTCGGCCGGGCTCGCCCCGTTGCCGCTGGCCAAGCCGGGTGCCACCCGGGTCGGTGAGCCGGTCCTCGCGGTGGGCTCGCCGCTCGGCCTGGCCGGGACGGTCACCGCGGGGATCGTCAGCGCCTTGGACCGGCAGGTGCGGTTGGGCAACAACCGGCACAGCGCGGTGCAGACCGACGCGTCGATCAATCCCGGCAACTCGGGCGGGCCGTTGGTCAACGCCCGTGGCGAGGTGGTCGGGGTGAACACCGCGATCGCCACCATCGACGGAAACGGATCGATCGGCATCGGCTTCGCCATCCCGATCGAGCAGGTGCAGCAGACCGCCGACACGATCATCGGCAAGGGCGGCTGAGCTGCTCGTACAGCCTGGCGACGGCCCGTGGGATCGCCGCCACTGTCGGATATCCGGCCCGTGAGCATCGGGCCATGGAAATATTACGCTCGGTATGGATACTGGCGGAGGTGGAGCGTCCTCTTATCGCGGTCCTCCTGCTGGTGGGCCTGGTCATCGGATGTGCAGTGGGGTCGGCGTACGCCCGCGCGCGGCGCGGGTGGAGCGACTACCAGACCATCAAGAAATCGGTGCCGGGTGCCCGGCGCAGTGCGTGGCTGCTGATCCGGGCCGTCGCCACCAAGGCCGGGGTGATCGCGCTGCTGCTGTTCGGCGCCGCGGCGTACGCGGCGGTCGGCTCGGACGACGAGACTGCCGGCCCGGCTCCCAGTCCGTCCACGACGCAGAGTGAACGACCGCACCGGTGACCCTGGGAGCGCCGGTGCGGGTTAGCCTCGGGGCGTGGACGACGGACTGCGGGTGACCGACCGGTGGGTCGTCCCCGCCGGGGAGCTGCGGGAGCGCTTCTCCCGCTCGTCCGGGCCGGGTGGGCAGGGCGTGAACACCGCCGACTCCCGGGTCGAGCTGAGCTACGACCTGGCCAACTCGCCGGCCGTGCCCGAGTCGGTCCGGTCCCGGGCGCTGGCGCGGCTCGCCAACCGCCTGGTGGACGGGGTGCTGACGGTCGCCGCCAGCGAGCACCGCGCGCAGTTGGCCAACCGGGAGGCGGCCCGCGAGCGAATGGTCGCGCTGCTGCGGGAGGCCGCGGCGCCGCCGCCACCGCCCCGCCGGGCGACCCGCCCGTCCCGGGGGGCCAAGGAGCGCCGGCTGGCCGAGAAGAAGCGCCAGTCCCAGCGCAAACGCGACCGCCGCGTCGACGGCGAGTAGTACTTCACCTGCGGAAGGGTCGGGGTCTCTGCGGCTATCGGATGACAGAATCTGGAATCTGTCAGTCAAAGGAGGCTCGCCACGCTCTCCGAGGGTGCGGTCGCCAACCACCTGGAGATCCTCGCCGGTCAGCTCAGCCTGATCGTCGCGGACGGCGTGGCGGCCGGCGAGTTCAGCGTGCCCGACCCGGCGGTGGCCGGCCGGGCGCTGTTGCAGGCCACCGCCCGGTTCCACCACCCGGCGCACCGCAGCGAGTGGAGTGAGCCGGGCATCGACGACGACATGGCAGCGGTGGTCGCGCTGCTCATCGACGGCCTGCGTACCCGCCCGGCGAGCTGAGCCGGACGCTGCCGGATCAGGCCGGAACGGCGGCGAGCAGCCGGTCGCGCAGCACGGCGGCCCGGTCGGCGAAGCCGCGCTGCGCGGCGGCGTACTCCGCCCGGCCCTCCGGGGTCTCCACCCGGACCGGTGGATGACCGAGCGCCGCCAGGTCGTACGGGGAGGCCCGCATGTCGAGGGTGCGGATCTCCCGGGCCAGCTCGAAGCAGTCCGCGACGAGTTCCGAGGGCACCAGCGGCGACAGCTTGTACGCCCACTTGTAAAGGTCCATGTTGGCGTGCAGGCAGCCCGGCTGCTCGTGCGCGTGCTGGGTCTCCCGTGTCGGGGTGAGCACGTTCAACGGGCGGGCCGGCGGCGTGAAGAACCGGAACGCGTCGAAGTGGCTGCACCGCACGCCCCGCTCCTCGACGACCGCGGCGGTCCGCTCCGGGTCCAGCCGCAACGGCCAGGCGTTGTGCCGCAGCTCCTCGCGGGTCTGCCGGTAGACCATCGCCCACTCGTGCATCCCGAAGCAGCCGAAGTGCGGCGTCCGCCCGGCGGTGGCCGCCAGCAACGAGCGGATCCAGTCGATCGAGTCGCCGCGCCGCGCGCGTACGGCAGCGGTGTCGAGGGTGACCCCGGCGCTGCTGGCGCGGTAGTCCCGGCCGAAATCGGCCGGCTCCGCGCCGAGCAGCTCGACTCCGGCGCCGGGGTGCCAGCGACGCAGCTGGGCCGGGCGGTGCGAGTAGTAGGTGAACAGGAAGTCGGCCACCGGGTGCCGCTCGCCGTGGCGCCGGCGGGCCAGGTGCGGGGTCAGCCAGGCGTCCACCCGCTCCTCGTGGGCCCGGCGGCGGGCCTGCCACGCCGCCACGTCGAGCACGGCGGGGGCGAGGGCGGCGGTCACGGACCCCAGGGTACGACCGCCGCCCGCCCACCGGTCAGGGCACGTCCACCCGTACGCCGGCGGAGAAGATCCCGCTGCGCAGCTCCAGCTGCCGGGGCGGGTCCCGCCCGTCGACTGTGAAGACCAGCGGGAGCACCACCCGGCTGCCCGCGGCAACCGGATCGGCGAAGACGTCCCGACCCAGGTTGGCCGCCTGCGTGGCCGGCTCGTCCGTGCTCACCCAGCGCCCGCCGGGCAGGTAGGCCCGTTGCATCTGGCCGTGCCAGGGCTGCTGATCGCCGGTGACGTTGCGCACACCGACGGTGGCCTGGCAGCGCCGACCGGCGGCCGGAGCCGTACCACCACCGTCGGCCGGCTGGGCGGCAGCGGCGGCACCGCAGGAAATCCGGTACACGGTGAACTCGAACGCCGACTCGCGCAGCGGCACGCCCAGCGGGCCGGTGACCGAGGTGCCCATCCACGCGCCGCTGGTCGGCTGCTTCTGGGTGTCGATCGCCGCGACCCGGCGTGTCGCCGTCCAGCCCGCCGTGCCGATGACGGCGGCCAGCACGACCACCGCAGCACCGACCAGCAACCAGACCGGCGGGGTACGCCGACGCCGTGCGGGGCTCGGGGCCGACGGGCGCGGGTAGACGGTTCCGCGTCCGTCGTCGGGCGTCCCGCTGGAGGCCAGGGCCGCGGCCCTCACCCGCCGCCCACGCCACCGGCGCCACACCCAGAACACGCCGGCGCAGAGCAGCAGCAGGACGGCCAGCCCGGCCAGCAGCACCGGGATCCGCTGCCAGGGCGGCGCCTCGGTGACCTTGGGCGCGGGTGTCGCCGCCGCCTGCCAGGTGGCGGTGGCGCAGTCGTACGGCCGGCTGCCGTCGCTGGTGAACGCGCAGGCCGGCGCGGTCATCGGTTGGCCCGGCGCGGTCGCCGTGAGCGCCGTGCCCAGCGTGGTGGCGCTGTGCGCGGGCAGCTTCAGCCGCCAGGTCACCTCGGCGGCGGACCCGCCGACGGGAGTGGCCCGGCCACCGGCGCTGATCGCCGTGGCCGAGGCGCCCGGTGGCAGCTCCTGGCGCACGGTGGTGTCGACCGGCGAGTTGCCCCTGTTACGGACGTGGATCCGGTATCGCGGCGCGGGGCTGCTCTCCGGCGCGACCGCCACCGTGACGGGCGGCGGGAGTGTCGTCGCCGGTTTCCGCGAGGGTGGTGCCATCGCCGGCGGCGCCGACGGTGGGGTGGGCGCCGCGACGGGCGCCCGGGCGGCCACCGCCACCGGTGGCGGCGTGCCGGTCACCGGTGGCGTCGTCGCCGCCGGGCCGGGCGTGGCCGCCGCTGGTCGTGGCGTGGCCGCCGTTGGTTGTGGCGTGACGGCCGGTGGTCGTGGCGCGGCCGCCGCCTCCGGAGCCGCCGGCGGCAGGGCCGGCACGGCGGCGAGGATGCCGAGGCAGTGCACGAGCACTGCGAGGGCTCTGTGGTGTCGTGTCGATGCAGGCATACGAACGAACCTCCGGAGCCGACGCTAGGGGCGCGCCGCCTCCGTGCGGGTACGAAGTCGGGAAGCCGGCCCCGCCCGTCGCCGCCTCGGGTAGGGTGCCCCGCCGTGACGGCTTGAGCACACCGGCAGCCAGTCCTGGCCGGTAAACCGGTCGGCGGGGCTAGATTGGCCAGGTGCGTATCGCTCGTTTCGCTCATGCCAAGGGAATGTCGTTCGGGGTCGTCGAGGGCGAGCCGGAGGCCGGGCCGCAGGGCCTGACCATCGCCGAGATCGAAGGCCACCCGTTCGGCCAGCTCTCCTTCAGTGGGGCTCGCTGGGCCCTCTCCGACGTCCGGCTGCTCTCGCCGATCCTGCCCAGCAAGGTGGTCTGCGTGGGTCGCAACTACGCCGACCACGCCGCCGAGCACGGCACCGAGGTGCCCAAGGAACCGTTGCTCTTCCTCAAGCCGTCGACCTCCGTGATCGGTCCTCGGGACGCGATCCGGCTGCCGATCTTCTCCAAGCAGGTGGAGCACGAGGCCGAGCTGGCCGTCGTGATCGGCGCGCCGGGGGCACGCCGCGCCGACCGCGCCGCCGCCGAACGCGCCATCTTCGGCTACACCTGCGCCAACGACGTCACCGCCCGGGATCTCCAGCGTTCCGACGGGCAGTGGACCCGGGCCAAGGGCTTCGACTCGTTCTGCCCGATCGGTCCGTGGATCACCACCGGGCTGGACGTCTCCGACCTGGAGATCCGGTGTGAGGTCGGCCGTAACCCCGACGAGATGGAGGTACGCCAGCTCGGCCGGACGAAGGACATGGTCTTCGACGTGCCCGGCCTGGTGTCGTACATCTCGCACGTGATGACGCTGCTGCCCGGCGACGTGGTGCTCACCGGCACGCCGGCAGGGGTTAGCCCCCTCGTCGAGGGGGATACGGTCACCGTGCGGATCGAGGGCATCGGCGAGCTGAGCAACCCGGTGGTTCCCGTCGCCTGATCCGTCCGATGCCCCTGTTTCCGCAGCTCACGGGCGGTTCGGGGGGATCGGATTTGGCCTGCCGGCACCGGGAGGGTAATGTTCACTCCCGGCGCCGCAAGGGGCCAATGGGGTATGGGGTAATTGGCAGCCCGACTGATTCTGGTTCAGTTAGTCTAGGTTCGAGTCCTGGTACCCCAGCGCAGCTGGGATTCGCGAGAATCCCGGACGCTGGATTCTGACGGAGTTCGACTCCGCCCCTCGGGGGCGGAGAGTGGTCTCCGGTAGAGTGCAGCTCCTCCGCCCGCGAGGGTGGGGGAGCAGAAGTGGTTCTGGCCCCGTCGTCTAGCGGCCCAGGACGCCGCCCTCTCAAGGCGGTAGCGCCGGTTCGAATCCGGTCGGGGCTACATCGGCACACAGCCCGTCTCACCTGGTGAGGCGGGCTGTTTCGTGTCCGCCCACTGTCCCGCCGACGCGGTCGTGAGGCCCTGCACCCCGTGCTCGCCCCCGCGTGCGGTGCCGCTAGACTACAGCCGCACCGCTCGCGAGAGCGGTGAAGCAGGAAAGTTCTGGCCCCGTCGTCTAGTGGCCCAGGACGCCGCCCTCTCAAGGCGGTAGCGCCGGTTCGAATCCGGTCGGGGCTACAAACCAAAGGCCCGTCTCGCCCCGCGAGACGGGCCTTTCCCGTTCCGTCGGACTGCCTCGGTGATCATGAAGTTAGCGTCGCCGGCACCGGCGTTTCGCGCCGCTAACTTCATGATCACCGCAGTGGGGTGAGGCGGGGCGGGGTGGGGTGGGGTGGGTTAGAGGCCGGAGAGGCGTTGGCCGGCTCGCACCACGGCCATGGCGTGGCGTTCGCCGGGGCGGCGGCCGAGGCGCTCGATGGGGCCGGAGATGCTGACGGCGGCGATGACCCGACCCGTGCGGTCCCGGATCGGGGCGGAGACGCTCGCCACACCCGCCTCCCGCTCGGCGACGCTCTGCGCCCAGCCGCGGCGGCGTACCTCGGCCAGGGTGCGGCCGGTGAACTTGCTGCGCGGCAGCAGCGGCATCACCGCCTCCGGCGGCTCCCAGGCGAGCAGGATCTGGGCCGCGGAACCGGCCGTCATCGGCAGCACCGAGCCCACCGGAACGGTGTCGCGCAGGCCGCTGGCGCGCTCCGCCGCCGCCACGCAGATCCGCTCGTCCGCGCGGCGCAGGTACAGCTGTGCGCTTTCGCCGGTGGCGTCGCGCAGGGCGGCCAGCAGCGGCTCGGCGGCGGTCAGCAGGACGTCCGGGGCGGCGTTGGCCAGCTCGCCCAGCCGGGGGCCGGGGCGCCAGCGGCCCTGTGTGTCCCGGACCAGCATCCGATGGATCTCCAGTGCCTGTGCCAGCCGGTGCGCGGTGGCCCGGGGCAGCTTCGTGCGCTCAACGAGTTCGGCCAGGCTGGCGCCGTCGACGCAGGCGGCCAGGATGACCACCGCCTTGTCGAGAACGCCGACACCGCTCATACTGTGTCCCACAAGCCGAAACTTACCTCCCAGAATTTAGGATGTCCAGATGGTGGGAGTCACTCCTGAGCCGAGGACCCTGGCCGAGAAGGTCTGGGACGCGCACGTCGTACGGTCCGCCGCTGGTGAGCCGGACCTGCTCTTCATCGACCTGCACCTGCTGCACGAGGTGACCAGCCCGCAGGCGTTCGACGGGCTGCGGCTCGCCGGGCGCCGGGTGCGCCGTACCGACCTGACGCTCGCGACCGAGGACCACAACACCCCGACCGGGTACGCCGACCCGGCGTTCCGGTCCCGCCGTGGTGACCTGCTCACCATCGCGGACCCCACGTCGCGCACCCAGATCGAGACGCTGCGCCGCAACTGCGCCGAGTTCGGCGTGCGGCTGCACCCGCTCGGCGACGACAACCAGGGCATCGTGCACGTGATCGGTCCGCAGCTCGGGCTCACCCAGCCCGGCATGACGATCGTCTGCGGCGACTCGCACACGGCCACCCACGGCGCGTTCGGCGCGCTCGCCTTCGGCATCGGCACCAGCGAGGTGGAGCACGTGCTGGCCACCCAGACGCTGCCGCAGAGCCGGCCGAAGACCATGGCCGTGAACGTCACCGGCCGGCTCGCCCCCGGGGTCACCGCCAAGGACCTGGTGCTCGCGCTGATCGCCCAGGTCGGCACCGGCGGTGGTCGCGGGCACATCGTCGAGTACCGCGGCGAGGCCATCCGTGCCCTCTCGATGGAGGGGCGGATGACCATCGCCAACATGTCGATCGAGTGGGGCGCCAAGGCCGGCATGATCGCGCCGGACGAGACCACCTTCGCCTACCTGAAGGGTCGGCCGAACGCGCCGCAGGGCACCGACTGGGACGCGGCCGTGGCGTGGTGGCGGACGCTGCCCACCGACGACGGCGCGCGCTTCGACGCCGAGGTGACCCTGGACGCCAGCCAGATCACGCCGTTCGTCACCTGGGGCACCAACCCCGGGCAGGGCGCGCCGCTGAGCGCGCCCGTGCCGGACCCGGAGGAGTTCGCCACCGACTCCGAGCGTGCCGCGGCCCGCCGCGCGCTGGAGTACATGGACCTGCGCCCCGGCACCCCGCTGCGGCAGCTGCCCATCGACGTGGTCTTCGTGGGTTCCTGTACCAACGGCCGGCTGGAGGACCTGCGGGCCGCCGCCGACGTGCTGCGCGGCCACACGGTCGCCGACGGGGTCCGGATGCTCGTGGTGCCCGGCTCCGCCGCCGTGCGGGAGGCCGCCGAGGCCGAGGGGCTGGACAAGGTCTTCGCCGACGCCGGCGCCGAGTGGCGGTTCGCCGGCTGCTCGATGTGCCTGGGCATGAACCCCGACACGCTGAAGCCGGGCGAGCGCTCGGCCTCCACCTCCAACCGCAACTTCGAGGGCCGTCAGGGCCGGGGCGGTCGCACTCACCTGGTCTCCCCGCCGGTCGCCGCCGCCACCGCCGTCCTCGGGCGGCTGGCCGCCCCCGCCGACCTGTAGAAGGGACCGAGGAGATGGACAAGTTCACCACCCACACCGGCACCGCCGTGCCGCTGCGGCGCTCCAACGTGGACACCGATCAGATCATCCCGGCCGTGTACCTCAAGCGGGTGACTCGGACCGGCTTCGCCGACGGGCTGTTCAGCGCCTGGCGGGAAGATCCGGCATTCGTGCTCAACGATCAATCGTATTCCGGGGCGTCGATCGTCATCGCCGGTCCGGAGTTCGGCACGGGTTCCTCCCGTGAGCACGCCGTCTGGGCGCTGCGGGACTGGGGCTTTCGCGCAGTCGTGGCCCCGCGCTTCGGCGACATCTTCCGCGGCAACGCACTCAAGGAGGGCCTGCTGCCGGTCGAGTTGGAATTGAAAGCCGTCGAAGAATTGTGGGACCTCGTGGAGGCCGACCCGACCACCCCGGTGACCGTCGACCTGACCGCCCGCCAGCTCCGGGCGGGGGACGCCAGCTGGTCGTTTCCGCTGGACGACTTCAGCAGGTGGCGGTTGCTGGAGGGCCTGGACGACATTGGACTCACCCTCCGGCACGCCGCCGAGATCGACGCGTACGAGGCGGGTCGGCTGTCGTTCCTGCCCTCCGTGGCATAGCCGTACGCCCGACCGCACAGCGGATTCCGCCCCCACCGGTCCAACCGGTGGGGGCGAATCCGTTACGACACAAGGGCTTTTTTCTACCGAATGTTTGTGTCCCGGCAGCACAGGGCATACCGTGCGCGCAGAATGGCTCGCGTCGAGTCAGTTGCACAATCGGGAGGAAGTCGTGAACAAGGCCGAGCTCATCGAGGCGCTCGCCGTTCGCCTGGGGGACCGGAAAACGGCGACGGCCGCGCTCGACGCGGTCCTCACTGAGGTCCAGGCAGCGGTTACCAAGGGCGAGAAGGTGGCGATCACCGGATTCGGAGCCTTCGAAAAGCGTGTGCGTGGCGCGCGAACAGCGCGCAACCCGCGTACCGGCGAGGCGGTGAAGGTCAAGAAGACATCTGTCCCCACCTTCCGCCCCGGCGCCGGGTTCAAGGAGATGGTGGCCAGCGGCAAGGTGCCGAAGGCCACGGTGGCGGCGAAGAAGACCGCCACCACCACGGCCAAGGCCACCGGCACCAAGGCCACCACGGCCAAGGCGGCCAGTAAGAAGACCGCCCCGGCCAAGGCGAGCAAGACCGCGACGGCGACCAAGGCGGCCACCAAGAAGACCGCCCCGGCCAAGGCGGGCAAGAGCACCACGGCCACCAAGACGGCCGCCAGCAAGAAGACCGCCCCGGCGAAGAAGAGCGCCGCGGCGACCAGGTCCACCGCGGCGAAGAAGACCACCGCGGCGGCGAGCAGGAGCACGGCGGCCAAGAAGACGGCGGCCAAGAAGGCCCCGGCGAAGAAGGCCCCGGCCAAGAAGGCGGCCAGCAAGCGCTGACCGACCCGCACGAAAGGGCGTCCACCCGTGGGGTGGGCGCCCTTTCGGCGTAGTCCGCCCCGTTGACCGGGCCGCCCGGCACGCGCAGAATCCCCGTGCCGGCCCCCTCCGCCGGCCCGCCGACGGGAAGAGGCGCCGGTGCGCTACCGCCAGCTCACCACCGGATCGCTCGCGCTGGGCGTCATCCTGCTCATCGACGTGCTGCGGGTCTGGCTGCCCGGCATCATCACCATCTTCGGTCAGGCCGCGTCCACTCCGGCCGAGCTGATGGGCGCGTTCGCGCTCGGCTGGTTCGTGCTCGCGCTGGCCGCACCGGCGCTGGTCCGCCGGGTGGGTGCCCGCCCGGTCACCGTCGCCGCCGCCGTTGTGCTGGCTGCCGCCCGGCTCGCGCTCACCGCCGCTCCGGGCGGGCGTACGCAGCTCTGGCTGGCCACCGCCGGGCTGCTGGCCGGGCTGGTCTGGCTGGTCGGCGTCGCCACCGACACCGACCGGCCGGTGCCCGGGCTGGCGCTGGGGCTGGCGGCCAACGCGGCCGTCCACGCGGTGCTGGACACGTACGACCTGGTCTGGCGGGGTGACCGGGTGGCCTGGCTGCTCAGCGCCGTCGCGGTGGCGCTGTTCCTGCTCGGCGTGGCCCTGTGGGCCCGGCCGGCGCCGTGGGCGCTACCGGCGCTACCTGTCGGGCCCGGTGGCGCCCGCGCCTGGCTGCTGGCCGGGCCGGCGCTGCTGCTGGCCGGAATGGTGGCGCTCGCACCGGCCGTGGCCGGGACCGGCACCTCGTACCTCGTCGCCGGGGGCGGCGTGGCCAGCTCGCCGCTGTTCGGGCTCGCCCCGGTGCCGGTGGCGGTCGCCGGATTCCTGCTGGCCGCGCTGACCGGCCCACTCCGGCGGTGGGGCCGGCCGCTCGGGCCGGTCACGTTGCTGGCCGGTGCGCTGCTCTTCGCCCTCGACCGGGGCGACCTGCTGCTCCCCGCCGTCCTGCTCACCGCCGTGGGTCTCGGCGCCTGCCTCGCCCTCGCCGACAACACCGACAACGCCGGCGGCGCCGACAGCGCCGACAGCGCCGACACTGCCGCGCGTGCGGCGGGCCGGCGGGGGTACGCGGTCGCCGCCGGCATGCTCGTCTTCGCGCTGGGCGCGGTGGGTTACTACTCCGCCTACGACCTCGGCTACCCCAACGCCGCGGTGCCGGTGGTGGTCGCCGCGCTGGTCGCCGCCGTGGCCCTCGCCGCCCGTCCGGTCGGCCGCCCAGCCCCGGCGCCGTTGCCGCCGCTGCGGACCACCGCCGCGATCACCGCTCTTGCCCTGCTGGCGCCGCTGCTCGCCGACGGGGTGCCGGTGGCCGGCAACCGGGACGGTCCGCCGGAGCGGCTGACCGTGGTGGCGTACAACATCCGGATGGGCTTCGGGCTGGACGGCCGGTTCGACCTGGCCGGGCTGGCCGCCATCATCGACCGGCAGCGGCCGGACGTGGTGCTGCTCAGCGAGGTGGACCGGGGCTGGCTGCTCAACGGCGGCCACGACACGCTGGACCTGCTGTCCGACCGGCTCGGCATGCCGTACGTCTTCGCGCCGGCCGCCGACCCCGTTTGGGGCGACGCGGTGCTCAGCCGGTGGCCGGTGAGCGATCCACGGACGCTGCCGTTGCCCGTCGTCGGGGCGCCCACCGGTGCGCAGGCCCTCGCCGTCACCCTGGACCTCGGCGACGGTGTCCGCACCGCCGTGGTCAGCACCCACCTGCAACCGCCGCCCGGTCGGGGCCCGGTGGTCCAGGCCCGCGCGGTCGCCGACTTCGCCACCGGGTACGCGGCCGGCCGGCCGCTGGTGGTGGCGGGCGACCTGAACACGGAGCCCGGTGACGAGGCGTTCGGGCAGTTCGTGGCGGCCGGTCTGGTCGACGCGCTGGCGGCCGCCCGACCGCTGGTGACCAGCCCCGCCGACGATCCGCGCGAACAGATCGACCACGTCCTCGTCTCGCCCGGCCTGACACCCGGCGGCGCGGTCGCCCCACGCGGCACGGCCAGCGATCATTTGCCGGTGGCGGTCACCCTCACCCTTCCGCCCCGCCGACCCCGCGCCTGATCCACTCCGGATCAGCGATATCGGGGTCTCCAGGCCAACGGGACACTCCGACAGCGCCGATAACGTGTGGATCACGAGGGCGACGGTCGCACGCAGGCGGGCGACGGCTGCAGCCGGTCGGCGGCGAGCAGCCGGTCGGCGGTGAAGGCGAGCAGCCAGCCGCCGCCCTTCGGCGTCGTGAAGTCCTCGTCGGCGCGGCCGGTCAGCTGTTCCAACGCGCCCGGCAGCACCTTGCCCTGGCTGCACACCGCCACCTGCCCACCGGCGCTGGCCAGCTCCAGCAGCCGGGCGGCGGTGGCGAGGACCCGCTCGTCGATCTGCTGGCCGGGCTGCGGCTCGTCCAGGTCGCCGCAGATCTCGATCGGCAGGTCGAGCAGCGCGGCAGCCGGGTCCAGCGTCTGCACACAGCGGCGCGGCGAGGCCGACACCAGACGGGCCGGCCGGACCACGGCCACCAACCCGGCCAGCGCGTGGGCCTGCGCCCATCCCTCGGCGTCCAGCGGCCGGCCGGTGTCCGGGCCGGTCCAGGTGGCCCGCTTGCCCGCGTGAGCGTGCCGCACCAGCGCGACCGTCCCGGTCACCGGTGGCAGCGCCGCGAACGCGGCCAGCACCTCGGCGTCGTGCGGGTAGCTGACCAGCCGGATCGCGTCGTCCACGCCGAGCCAGCGCACGTCGTCCACCTCGGTGCCGGGCTGGAAACCGCCAGCGCCCACCGCGAGCATCGACCAGTAGTCGACCAGCTTCGGCTGGCCCTCGCTGCGGTAGCGCACCGACGGCAGCCGCACCTGCGGCACGCCCTGCACGTCGGACTCCTCGGCCACCTCGCGTACCGCCGCGAGCAGCGGGTGCTCGCCGGGCTCCAACTTGCCCTTCGGCAGCGTCCAGTCCCCGTAGCGCGGACGGTGCACCAGGCAGACCTGCACGCCGTCGTCGGACTGGCGCCAGGCCACCCCGCCGGCCGCCCGGATGCCGGTCACGGCAGCCATCGCGTCCGCCGTCGCCGGGTGGCCCGGTGCCAGGCGGCGGGGAAGCGGGCCCGCATCCGGCGTACCGTCTCGCGCTCCCGCTCGGCCAGCCGACCGGCGGTGACCGCCAGCTCGTGGTCGTCCGGTCGTTCGGCGGCCAGCGCCAGCCAGGTGTCCGCGGCGACGGCGGCGTCCTGGTGCTCGCCGAGCACATCCTGCACCCGCGCCAACGCCCGGGAGAGTCGGCGCGCACCCTTGCCGAGCGCGGGGGTCACCGCGTTGACCGCGTACCGGGCCTGCTTGCCCTCCTTGCGCACGGCGTGCCAGAGGTCGTCCGGCGCCAGCGGGTCGAGGGCGTGGACGCCGTCCGGCCCGGTCAGCTGTCGCCAGGGGCGCACCACCAGCCGGGGCAGCGCACGCTTCGCCGGGGCGGCCGCCCGGCGGGTGAGCCGGGGGCCACGGGAGGTCAGCACCAGGGCGTCCACCATGGCCAGGTAACGGGCGGAGCGCAGCGCCTCGTGGATCGCGGCGAGCGCCTGCCGCTGCCGCCCGGCGAGCGCCTCGTCCAGCCGCTCCACCGCCGCCGGGTCGAGTGGGCTGAGCGGATCGGCGGACGCGGTGCGCCGCAGCCGGTCGCGCAGCACCTCGGCGTCGCGGGCCGCGCCGAGCACTCCGGCCAGCCAGCGCAGTTCCGCGCGCAGCGGGCGCGACCAGCTCCTGCGGACCAGCGGCGCGAAGGTGCGCAGGTCGCTGCGGAGGCGCCGGCAGGCCACGCGCATCTGGTGGACGGCGCTGCGGCCACCGTCGCTGGGGGTGTTCAGCCGGACCAGCGGGTCATACGCCAGCAGCCGGCGTACCTCCTTGCGGATCGCCTCAGTGACCACGTCACCGGCGCTCGGATCGGCCGGCAGCCCGGCCGGCGCGACCAGGTCCGGCTCGGCCTGCGCCGCCGCGCCCAGCGCCCGCACGTGCTTCGGGGTGAACGCCCCGTCCCGCGCGCCGGCCTCCCGCAGCACCGCGCCGATCCGGTCCAGCAGCTTCCGGTCGCCGGCCTTGAGCTCCACCTCCAGCTCACGGAAGGTGCCGGTGGTGGCGCCGGCGTCGTCGAGCACCGTCACCCGGTCGTCCACCACCTCGGCGAGCACCCGGCCCGCCGCGTCGCACACCTCGTGGGCGTGCCGGACGGTGCGCACCACCGTCACCGGCGCCAGCGGTGCACCCCGGTGCAGGACGGTGACCAGCTCCACCAGCTCCGGTGGCGGCTGCCCGACCGGCCCCGGGCGGGAGATCTCGTGCCGGACGCCGGGTGTCGACGTCGGCAGCTTCACCGTCCAGGGCAGCTCGTCGCCCCGGCGGTGGCGCAGCGAGGCACCGGCCCGGGCGAGCCGCAGGTCGACCGTGTCGATGTAGCGGGCGACCAACGTCACCGGCGGCAGCGCGCGGACCCGGCCGCCGGCCGGGGAGGTGGCGGACAGGTCCGGAAGCACGAAGGTGTCGTCCACCTCGTGCTTCCGCTCCTCCTCCACCATCAGGTCAGCCTATGCCGCCACCGGTCAGCCGGCGGTGCCACCGACGCGGTGCAGCAGCAGTTCCTGGAGATGCTGCCGGGCCGCCTCGTCGCCGCCGGTACGCCGGCTCCAGCAGCCGTCACCGGCCAGCTCGAACGCGTCAACGTCCGGGCTCATCGCCAGGTTCAGCACGTGGTCCAGCTCGGCTCGGGCCACCGGGTCGCTCACCTGCACCAGCGCCTCCACCCGCCGGTCCAGGTTGCGGTGCATCAGGTCCGCCGAGCCCATCCAGAACTCGGCGTTGCCGTTGTTGCCGAACCGGAAGATCCGGGAGTGCTCCAGGAACCGGCCGAGGATCGAGCGGACCCGGATGTTCTCCGACAGCCCCGGCACCCCCGGGCGCAGCGTGCACATGCCGCGGATGAGCAGGTCGACGTGCACGCCGGCCTGGGAGGCCCGGTACAGCGCGTCGGTCACGCCCTCGTCCACCAGGGAATTCACCTTGAACTGCACCAGGCCGGGCATGCCCAGCCGGACGTGCGAGATCTCCCGCTCGATCCGCTCGATGAGACCGCTGCGGATGCCCTGCGGGGCGACCAGCAGTCGCCGGTACGCGGTCTGCCGGCTGTAGCCGGTGAGCACGTTGAACAGGTCGGTGAGGTCGGCGCCGATCTCCGGGTCGGCGGTGAGCATGCCGAAGTCCTCGTACAGCCGGGCGGTCTTCGGGTGGTAGTTGCCGGTGCCGATGTGGCAGTAGCGGCGGATCTGGTTGCCCTCCTGCCGGACCACCAGCGCGGTCTTGCAGTGCGTCTTCAGCCCGACCAGGCCGTACACGACGTGGCACCCGGCCCGTTCCAGGGTGCGGGCCCAACCGATGTTGGCCACCTCGTCGAAGCGGGCCTTCACCTCCACCAGCACCACCACCTGCTTGCCGGCGGCGGCCGCGTCGACCAACGCGTCGACGATCGGAGAGTCGCCGCTGGTGCGGTAGAGGGTCTGCTTGATGGCCAGCACGTTCGGGTCGGCGGCGGCCTGCTCGATGAAGCGCTGCACGCTGGTGGCGAACGAGTGGTACGGGTGGTGCACCATGATGTCCCCGTCGCGCAGGGTGGCGAAGACGCTGCGCGGCACCTCACCCTCGGCGAGCCGGGGGTGGGTGGCCGGCACGAACGGCGGGTCCTTGAGGTCCGGCCGGTCCGCCTCGCCGTAGACCTGCCACAGCGCGGAGAGGTCCAGCAGCCCGGGCACCCGCAGCACGTCCTGGTCGTCCATGTCCAGTTCCCGGACGAGCAGGTCCAGCATGTGATCGGAGATCGACGCGGCCACCTCCAGCCGGACCGGTGGACCGAACCGGCGCCGGGCCAGCTCCCGTTCCAGGGCCTGGAGCAGGTCCTCGTCGCGGTCCTCGTCGACCTCCACCTCGGCGTTACGGGTGACCCGGAAGAGGTGGCACTCGACCACCTTCATGCCGCTGAACAGCTGCCCCAGGTGCACCGAGATCAGGTCCTCCACCGGCACCATCCGTACGCCCGGCTGGTCCCGGTCCACCCGGACGAAGCGGGGAACGTTGTTGGGCACCTTCACGCGGGCGAACAGCTCCGTGCCGCCGTCCGGGTCACGGACCGCCACCGCCAGGTTGAGCGACCGCCCGGAGATGTACGGGAACGGGTGCGCCGGGTCCACCGCGAGCGGGGTCAGCACCGGGAAGATGGCTTCCCGGAAGTAGGTGCGCAGCCGCTCCCGCTCGGCGTCGCCCAGGTCGCCCCAGCGCAGGATGCGGATGCCCTCGTCGGCGAGCTTGGGCAGCACGTCGTCGACGAAGCACGCGGCGTGCCGGGCGACCAGCTCGGCGGTCCGCTCGGCGATCAGCTCCAGTTGCGTACGCAGGGGCAGCCGGTCGCCACCGCGTACCGGGAGGCCGGCGGAGAGGCGGCGCTTCAGGCCCGCGATCCGCACCATGTAGAACTCGTCCAGGTTGCTGGCGAAGATGGCCAGGAACTTGGCCCGTTCCAACAGCGGAGTGCGCTGGTCCTCGGCGAGCGTGAGGACCCGGGCGTTGAAGTCGAGCCAGGACAGCTCCCGGTTGAGGAACCGGTCCTCCGGCAGCGGCGCGGCGGCCGGCGGTTCGTCCAGCTCGCCGCCTGCCGGCCGTTCCTCCGGAAGGGTCGGCCGCGCCTGACCGGCTGCCGGGATCTCCGTCTCGGTGGGCCGGGCGGCGGGGTCGAGGACCTCGTCCAGCCCGGAGGAGGCCGCGGCCGGGTTGGTGTCGGGCGCGTCGGCGCGGGCCGCGCCGGCCCGCTCGGCGCGGACGGGGCGGGATCGGCCGCCGGCACCGCGGGTGCGGGTGCCGTTGCGGGGGACGACCGGGTCGGTGGCGGGTGGGCTGGCCGGGTGCTCGCGAGGGGTGCTCACCCGCTCATAATCACCCGATTCCGGTTAACGCAAAATGAACTTGGCCTCGCCGGCTCAGTTCATCGTCGGCAATGTCACCCGGACGACCTCGCCGTCGGAATCGGTGTCGATGCGGACCCGCTGGCCGAGCCGGAGCAGCCGCAGCCCGGAGGCGTCGAAGGCCCGGGCGGGGAAGCGCAGCTCGGTGCCGTCGTCGAGCAGCAGAACGCCGCTGCGTGTCGCCGCGTCGTAGCTGGCCACCGTGCCTTGCATGCTGGCACCGTACACCGGCGGGTCAGCCCGCGGAGCGGGCCGGGCGGTCGGCGGCGAGCAGCGCGGCGGTGCGCGGCCCCAGCCCGAGCCGGGCGGCGGCGGCCAGGTCCCCGGCGGTGTCCACGTCCCGGCGCAGGCTGGGCCAGTCCCCGGTCAGGGGCAGCGCCCCGCTGGCCGTGTGCGCCGCCGCCGAGCCCACTCCGAACCGCGGGTCCAGGGGGATGCCCGGCGCCGCCGCGAGCAGCACCGTGCCGTCGCCCGGTGCGTCCGGCACGAACCGGCGTACCCCTGCTCGGCCCGCCGCGAGCAGCGCGGCGGCCAGCTCGGCCGGGCGCAGCGCCGGCAGGTCGGCGGTGAGGCCGGCCACCCACCCGGCGGGCACTCCGGCCGCGCCGTGCCGGAACGCGGCGTTCAGACCGGCGTCCGGCTCGTCGGCCAGCACGCGTGCGCCGGCGGTCCGCGCGGTCGCCGCCACCCGGGCGTCGTCGGTCACCACCAGAACCTCGGCGACCGCCGGGCAGGCCAGCACCGCGCGCAGCGTGTCGGCCGCCAGCGCCAGCGCCAGCTCCTCGTGCGGTACGCCGGGCAGCGCGCCCCGCAGCCGGCTCTTGGCAGCGGTCAGACGCTTCACCGGCACCACGACGGCCCACCTCGGCTGACTCACGTCGGCAATCCTGCCAGCCGGACGACGGGACCCTCGCTGGCCGTACCGGGGGCGAGCAGGCATGATTTCCGCTGCGGGTGTCGGCGACGGGGTCCGCGACGGGGTCGGGCGCGACGAGGAGGCACAGTGGCACGGCGGAGGCTGGGGTTCTGGCAACGGTTCGCCGTGGGGCTGGTGAAGCCGGTGATGACCGTCTGGACCCGGCGCACGTGGAGCGGCATGGAGCACCTCGCCGGGGACGGCGGCGTGATCATCGTCGCGAACCACATCTCGCACGCCGACCCGCTGGTCTCCGCCCACTTCGTCTACGACTCCGGCCGGTGGCCGCAGTACCTGGGCAAGGCCAGCGTGTTCCGGGTGCCGGTGATCGGCTGGATCCTGCACCGGTGCCGGCAGATCCCGGTCGAGCGGGGCAGCGTGGACGCCGTCCGTTCGTTGGACGCCTCGGTCGCCGCGCTCGCCGAGGGCGGCGCGGTGGTGATCTACCCGGAGGGCACCACCACCCGCCAGCCGGAGCTGTGGCCGATGAAGGCCAAGACCGGCGCCGCCCGGCTGGCGCTGGCCACCGGCGCGCCCGTCGTGCCGCTGGTGATGTGGGGGCCGGAGCGGATCTTCGATCCGCGGACCACCCGGCTCAACCTGCGCCCGCGGATTCCGGTGACCGTGGTCGCCGGCGAACCGATCGACCTGAGCCGGTGGGCGGGCGCCCCTCCGACGAGGGCGATCCTCGAGGAGATGACGGACGCCATCATGCTGCGGCTGCGGGACATGCTCGCCGAGATCCGTGGTGGCACCCCGCCGCCGCTGTGGGAACGGCCGGTCCGACCGTCCGCTGAGCGCCAGGGCGGTGCCGCGTGAGCGGGCACGTCGCGGTGCTCGGCGCCGGCTCCTGGGGCACGGCGTTCGCCAAGATCCTCGCCGACGCGGGACGGGACGTGACGGTGTGGGCGCGCCGTGCCTTGGTGGCGGAGAGCATCCGCACCGAGCGCCGCAACCCGGAGTACCTGCCGGACCTGGTGTTGCCGGCCCGGGTCACCGCCACCCATGACGCGGTCGAGGCGATCACCGGCGCCGAGCTGGTGGTGCTGGCCGTGCCGTCGCAGACCCTGCGCGGCAACCTCGCCGAGTGGGCCGGGCACCTGCACCCGGACGCCACGCTGGTGTCGCTGATGAAGGGCATCGAGCTCGGCACCACCAGGCGGATGAGCGAGGTCATCGTGGAGACCGCCGGTGTGGCCGCGGACCGGGTGGTCGTGGTCTCCGGCCCGAACCTGGCCCCGGAGATCGCCGCCGAGCAGCCGGCCGCCACCGTGGTCGCCGGAACGAACGGCCACCGCACGGCACTGGTGCAGGCGTCCATCCGTACGCCCTACCTGCGCCCATACACCAACGACGACGTGATCGGCTGTGAGCTGGGCGGGGCGGTCAAGAACGTGATCGCCCTGTCGTACGGCATCGCCACCGCGATGGGCTTCGGCGACAACACCCGGGCCATGTTGATGACGCGTGGGCTGGCCGAGACGGCCCGCCTGGGTGTGGCGCTCGGCGCGGACCCGATCACCTTCGCCGGCCTGGCGGGCATGGGTGACCTGGTCGCCTCCTGCTCGTCGCCGCTGGCCCGCAACCGCACCTTCGGGGAGCACCTGGGCCGGGGCGAGACGCTGGAGCAGGCCCAGGCCGCCACCCGGCAGACCGCCGAGGGCGTGAAGAGCTGCCTGGCGATCCGCGACCTGGCGCGGGCGCACGGCGTCGAGATGCCGATCACCGAGCAGGTCGAGCGGATCTGCCACGAGGGGATGGACCCCCGCCTCGCCGTGGACACCCTGATGAGCCGGACAGCCAAACCCGAGTCGTACGAGTGAGGACCCGATGAGCGATCTGGGAGACGGCACCCGCTGCGTGCACGCCGGGCTGCCGGAGCCGGCGCCAGGTGACCCCTTCCTGCCCGGGCCGGTCTTCGCCGCGCCGTACCACCTCGACCCGTGGCAGGGGCCGGCCGGCTCGCCGAACGGCTACGGCCGCCCGGACAACCCGACGCGGCGGCTGCTGGAGGCCGCCGTGGGCGAGCTGGAGGGCGGTGACTGCCGGGTCTTCGCCACCGGTCAGGCGGCGATCACCGGCCTGCTGCTCACCCTGCTGCGCCCGGGGGACACCGTGGTGCTGCCCACCGACGGTTACTTCCCGGTCCGCGCGTTCGCCACCGACGTGCTGGAGGCGATCGGCGTCCGGGTGCTCTTCGTCCCGACCGTCGGGCCGTACCCGTCGCTGGAGGGCGTCCGGCTGGTGCTGGTGGAGACCCCGGCCAACCCGGGCCTGGACGTGGTCGACGTGGCCGCCCTGGCGCAACGGGCGCACGCCGCAGGCGCGCTGCTCGCCGTGGACAACACCACGGCCACCCCGCTCGGCCAGCGTCCGCTGGACCTCGGCGCCGACCTGGTGGTCGCCTCGGGCACCAAGGCGCTCACCGGGCACTCCGACCTGCTGCTGGGCTACCTGGCCAGCCGGTCCGCCGAGCTGATCGAGGCGGTGACGGGCTGGCGTACCACCACCGGATCGGTGCCGGGCGCGTTCGACGCCTGGTTGGCCCACCGCTCGCTGGGCACGCTCGACCTGCGGCTGGCGCGGCAGAGCGCGAACGCCGCCGCGGTCGCCGACCTGCTCGCCGGCCGCCCGGACGTGACCGGCCTGCGCTGGCCGGGGCGCCCCGACGACCCCGCGTACCCGGTGGCGTCGGCGCAGATGCGCCGGATGCCCGGGGTGCTCTCGTTCGACCTGGGCGACGCCGACCGGGTGAGCCGCTTCGTCGAGGCCGCCCGGCTGGTGGCCGCGGCCACCTCGTTCGGTGGCCTGCACACCACCGCCGACCGGCGGGCGCAGTGGGGCGACGACACCGCTCCCGGCTTCGTCCGGCTCTCCTGCGGGGTGGAGGACACGGCCGACCTGGTGGCCGACATCGCCACTGCGCTGGATGCCGCCGGGCCGGTCTGAGTTATCGTGTCGGCGGCTCGCAGCGGCGGGCCCCGACCGGAGGAGGTGAGTCCGATCCGTCAGCCGACAGGACCGGCGCTTCCTCCCGTGTCCCCGCCGCGATAGCGGCCACGGGAGCGCCGCTGAGCGTTTCCCGGAGGTATCCCATGGCACCACCGTTCCGCACCGACCGGCCTGCCCTCGTGCACCGGCTGCGAACCGCAGGCTGCGTCTACGCCGAGGACGAGGCCGACCTGCTGCTCGCCGCGGCCGACACCCCGGCGGCGCTGGCCGACCTGACCGAACGCCGGGTCGCCGGCGAACCGCTGGAGCATCTGCTCGGCTGGGCGGAGTTCTGCGGTTTGCGGGTCGCCGTCGCCCCGGGCGTCTTCGTGCCGCGCGGCCGGACCGCCCTGCTGGTCGACGCGGCAGCCGCGGTCACCGGCCCGGCGCCGGCCGTGGTCGATCTCTGCTGCGGCTCCGGGGCCACCACGGTCGCGCTGGCGCACCGGCTCGCGCCGCGCTGGCTGGCCGCCGCGGACATCGATCCGGCGGCCGTGGCGTGCGCCCGCCGCAACCTCGCCGGGCTGGCCGCCGAGGTGTTCGAGGGTGACCTGTTCGCGCCGCTGCCCGAGCACTGGCGGGGTCGGCTGGACCTGGTGGTCGCGAACGCCCCGTACGTGCCGACCGACGCGGTGGCGCTGATGCCCCCGGAGGCGCGCCTGCACGAGGCCCCGGTGGCGCTCGACGGCGGCCCGGACGGGCTCGCCGTGCTGCGCCGGGTGGCCGACGGCGCGGCCCGGTGGTTGGCGCCCGGTGGACATCTCGCGGTGGAGGTGAGCGCCGTGCAGGCGGACGCGCTCTGCGCGGCGTTCGACGCCCTCGGGCTGATGCCGAGCGTGCGGCAGGACGAGGACCTGGACGCCACCGCGGTGATCGCCCGCCGCCCCGGCTGAGGCCGGCCCCCGGCTGAAGCCGGACGGGGGCTGCGGGCGGCCGGACCCCCGTGTTCGACAGCGTTTGGGAGCCGGCACAGCAACCCGGTTGTCCGACCCCCGACCGTCGGTGGCAGGGCCCGAGCGTCGGCACGTCGACCCAGGGGTACGCCCGCCCGCCCGGGGAGGCCGGGCGTGGCGGGGGAGGGGTCTTGGCACTAGCCTCGGCTCACAATCATGACGGCGGGAGGCGGTTTCGGTGGGCAGCGCAGGGGTGCCGGTGGTCGTCGGGCTGGACAACGGCGGCACCAGCAACAACGCCACCGTTCTGACGGTGGACGGCCGGTTCCTGGTGGACGGGCTGCTGGAGATCCCCAGCGAGGTACGGGAGGGCCCGGAGGCGGCGATCGAGGCGCTGGCCCGGGCGCTGGACGGCGCCCTCGCGCAGACCGGCGTGCCCCGCGAGCTGGTCCGGGCGGTCGGCCTGGACACCCCCGGGCCGGCGAGCGCCACGGGCGTCATCTCGTCCCGCGGCTCGACCAACTTCTCCCAGCCGGCCTGGCGCGGCTTCGACGTGCGGGGCGCCCTGGAGCGGCGGCTCGGCCTGCCGGTGATCTACCACAACGACGGCAACGCGGCCGCGCTCTACGCCCACCACGCGTACTTCGGCGTGGAGGCCATGAACCGGTCGTCGGTCTCCGCGATCGTCGGCACCGGGCTGGGCGGCGGGGTGGTCGAGGGTGGGCGCGTGATCGCCGGCGCGGCCGGGATGGCCGGGGAGCTGGGTCACGTGCACATCCCGCTGACCGGGCTGCTCGGCCCGGGGCAGCCGGAGCCCACCTGCGCGTGCGGCTTCACCGGGGACGTCGAGAGCGTCGCGTCGCTGACCGGCATCGAGCGCAATCTCCTGCCGTACTGGCTGACCCGCCACCCGGAGCACCCGCTGGCCGCCGAGCCGGTGGCCCGGGCGGCGAAGCTGGTCCGGGGCTACGGCGAGCGGGGGGACGCGCTGGCCCGGGACCTCTTCACGCAGCAGGCGATGGCGCTGGGCCGGCTGTTCACCGTGGCGGCCAACTTCACCGACCCGCACGCGTACTTCGTCGGCGGCGGGGTGGTGGAGGCGGCGCCGGAATTCCGCGACTGGTTCCTGGCGACGGTGCGCGAGCACACCGTGCTCCGGGAGGAGCAGGCGGCGGTGGCCACCTTCGCCCTGGTGCCGGAGCGGGACATGGCCGGTGCCCGGGGGGTGGCGATCGCCGCCCTGGAGGCGCTGCGCACCGTGCCGGAGCCGGGTCCCCTGGTCGCCTGAGCCTCGACCCGTCGGCCTCAGCCCACGCGCCGGCACGTCCTGACGTCAGCGGCGGGGCGGGGCCTGGGCGAAGGCGGCCCAGGCGGCCGGCGCGAACAGCAGGGCCGGGCCGGTCGGGTCCTTGGAGTCGCGGACGGCCACCAGCCGCGGGATCGCGGCCACCTCCACGCAGGCGCCCTCATCGCCGCTGCGGCTGCTCTTGCGCCACGCCGCCGCGGCCAGCGCCGCTGTGATCGTCGGTGTCATGGTCCTACCGTCCCTTCAGGAGTGTCAGGAGCTGGTCGCGGCTGTCCGCCGGGCTGAGTGCCACGCTCCGCAGGTGCTCCATGATCTTGGTGCAGGTGCGCGTCTCGCCGGCCCGATCGAGGATCATCTGGCCGGCGACGGTCTCCACCGACGCGATGATCGGGTCCTCCGGGTCGGCGAACTCCAGGATGTGCAGCGAGCCCCGGGTGCCCCGGTGGTAGCCGGCGGAGAGTGGGATCACCTGGACGGAGATGTTCGGCAGCTCGGCCATCTTGACCAGGTGCCGTAACTGCCCGTCCATCACGGACCGGTCGCCGACCGGGCGGAGCAGCGCGCCCTCGTCGATGATCGCGTCGAAGATGGGCGGGTCGTCGGCGGTGAGCCGCTGTTGCCGGTCGAGGCGGACCTTGACCCGCTGCTCCACCAGGTCGTCGCCGAGGGTGTGCGGCCCGCCGCGCATGACCCCACGGATGTAGTCGGCGGTCTGCAGCAGACCGGGCACCACCGAGGGCTCGAAGTTGGCGATGGCGGTCGCCTCGGCCTCCAGGGCGATGAAGTCGATGGTGCGCGGGTCCAGCAGGTAGGAGTACGACACCCACCAGCCCGGCTTGCGGGCGTCCTTGGCGAGCTGCACCGCCGCGGCCATCTCGTCGGCGCCCACCCCGTACGAGGTGAGCAGTGCGCGCACGGTGGCCGGGCTGATCAGTGTCTGTGCGTTCTCGTACCGCGAGAGGGTGCTGCGGGTGCTGTTGATCTCGTCCGCGGCGGTCTCGAGTGTCAGCCCGGCGGCTTCCCGGTGGTGGCGCAGGGCGATGCCGAGCCGGCGGGCACGGGCGGTCTTCGGAGCCATGCATCGATGGTCGCACACATTTACGGGAACGTCTGCATGAGAGAACGTCGATGAGAGTTGCATTCACGGCTGTACACGTGTCAATCTGTTACCGCGTCCTCACCGCCGGTTGTCGTGGCGACGGTGGTGGTGAGCGACCGGAGGGGATGGGGCGCGCGGCGATCGGGTTTCTCCCCCGTACCCGATCGCCGCGTGCCGCCGCCATCCCGACCCGCCGGAAGGAGACGACGTGCGTAGCGGTCCGCAGCCTCCCGCCGTACAACCGGACGGCCGGCCATGACCCGCTTCCTGGTGGTGCTCACCGACGTGCGTCCCGTCGAGGGCGTCGAGCGCAACGAGCGGACCGCGCCCGAGCGGCGCCGGCAGGTGGTCGGCGCCAGCAGTCGGGAGGCCGCCGACCGGATCGCCGGGGCGTTCATGGCGTTGGGCATGGTGCGGGCCGGGCGGCAGCGGGTCAAGGTGATCGCCGTCGGTCGCCGGCACGCCCGGGACTGATACACCAGCACCCAAACTCCCGTCACGCACCGTATATCCTCTGTTGACCGATTGCCGTGTTGATTCGTGGCTCACCGGGTATCGCCTCGCCCTGTCGCCACGCACAGTAAGGTCAACCGGGTGAGCGCCACCGGCGAGCACGACCAGCCGCAGTCGCGTACGAAGAGGTGACCGGAGTGACCACCCCAGGCAAGACCCGCGTGGCGATCGTCTTCGGCGGCCGCAGCCCGGAGCACGGCATCTCCTGCGTCAGCGCCGGCAGCGTGTTCGGCGCACTCGATCCCGACGAGTACGAGGTGGTGCCGGTGGGCATCACCCGGGCCGGCCAGTGGGTGCTGACCAGCGGCGACCCCGCACAGCTCGCCATCAACGCCCGCCAACTGCCGGAGATCACCGCCGAGTCCGGCGAGGACATCGTGCTGCGCGCCGACCCGACCGGAAACGGGCTGATGGTGCTCGACCCGACCGAGGGCCCCCGCGCGCTGGCCGACGTGGACGTGGTCTTCCCGGTGCTGCACGGCACGTACGGCGAGGACGGCACCATCCAGGGAATGCTGGAGATGGCCGGCATCCCCTACGTCGGGGCGAACGTGTTCGCCTCCGCCGCCGCGATGGACAAGGAGTTCACCAAGAAGCTCTGCGCCGTCGAGGGCATCCCGGTCGGCCCGTACGCGGTGCTGCGCAACGGGATGACGCTCAGCGAACCGGACAAGGAGCGGCTCGGCCTGCCCGTCTTCGTCAAGCCGTCCCGGGCCGGTTCGTCGTTCGGCATCACTCGGGTCACCGACTGGGCGCAGCTGGACGCCGCCGTCGCCACCGCCCGGCAGTTCGATCCGAAGGTCATCATCGAGGCCGCGGTCGTCGGCCGCGAGATCGAGTGCGGGGTGCTGGAGGGGGAGGCCGGTGGTGCGCCGGAGGCGTCCGTGCTGGCCGAGGTACGCGTCGTCGCCGACCACGACTTCTACGACTTCGAGGCGAAGTACCTCGACGACTCCTGCGAGTACGACATTCCGGCCGGCCTGCCGGAGAAGGTGACGCGTCAGGTGCAGGAGTACGCCGTCCGCGCCTTCACGGCGCTGGACTGCGCCGGTCTGGCCCGGGCCGACTTCTTCGTCACCCCGGAGCTGGACGTCTACCTCAACGAGATCAACACGATGCCCGGGTTCACCCCGACGTCGATGTTCCCGCGCATGTGGGCGGCCTCCGGCCTGGAGTACCCGAAGCTGGTGAACCGCCTGATCCGCACCGCCCAGCGTCGCGGCGTCGGCCTGCACTGAGCCACCCGGCGCCGGCCCGCACCTGAGCCAGCCGGCGCCCGCCGGCCCGCGCTGTCACGCCGGCCGGAACGCGGGTCGGGTCAGGCCCGGCAGCCTGCGGGCACGGCGCCGCCGGAGGGCACCGAGGCGACGACCGCACTGGAGACCGGCGCCACCCACTGCAACGGCTGCTCGTAGGAGCGTGGGATGCGTACCGTCACCGGCGTCTCCCGGTCGACCGTGGTGAGCACGGTCGCGTCGCCCTGCTCGACGGAATGCCAGCAGACCGAATTGACCGTCCAGACCTCGTCGGTGGCCGGGACGGTCGGCTCGGGGCCGCCGCAGGCCACGGTGAGGGCGGGGTCGCCGTACGCGGCGTTCTGCTCCGGGCCGGCGGTGACCGGGCGCTGGGCCAGGTCGCGGATGGTCCGCGGCAGTTGGGAGAGCAGGGCGCGGCAGACCGTGGCCGGGCGGGCGGCCAACGCCGGAGCGGCCATCTCGACCGGGGCGGTGGACTGCACCCGGGCCGCGGTCGGGCTGGGGCTCGGCGCGGCGCCCGGCTCGGCGGGGGAGAGCCTGGCGAAGGCCAGCACGGCCACCAGCAGCGTGACCGGCAACGCGATCAACGTGGCCAGCAGGGCCGCGCCGCGGATGGTCCGGTCCCGGCCGGCCGGCGCGTCGGCGGCCCGGTCGGCCGGCTCGCGGATACCGTCAGCCCGCTCGGCCGTACCGTCGGCCACGTCGCGCGTCTCGGCGACCCGGTCGTCGTTGGGAGCGGCGGAGGAGGTAGAGATCTCGTCCACTTACAGCCGCACCACCGAACACGTGAGGGTGCGAGTGATGCCGGGCACCATCTGCACCTTGCTGACGATGAGTTTGCCGAGCTCGTCGACGGTGTTCGCCTCGGTGAGGACGACCACGTCGTACGGGCCGGTGACGGCGTCGACGCGTACCACGCCGGCAAGGTCCGCGATGAGACCCGCCACGTCACGTGCGCGGCCGACCTCGGTCTGGATGAGGATGTACGCCTGTACCACGACTCGACCTCCGTCCGTCGCCGCCCAGGGGCGGCCCGAAGGGTGAAACTACCTTACGGACCAGGTCTGATCCCTATCGGTGGTCAAGGAGCAGCAGTGAGCGAGCGCGGCGGTGCCGGGCAGAACGGACGGAACGCCGGCAGTGGCGCCAGCGTGGCCGCGATCGGCGAGTTCGGATTGATCGGCCGGGTCACCGCCCGACTGCCGGTCGGACCGATGACCCTGCTCGGCCCAGGGGACGACGCGGCGGTGGTGGCCGCCCCGGACGCCCGGGTGGCCGCCTCCACCGACGTGCTGGTCGACGGCCGGCACTTCCGGCGGGACTGGTGCTCGGCGCGGGACGTCGGGCACCGGGCGGCGGGGGCCAACCTGGCGGACATCGCGGCGATGGGCGCCACTCCGACGGCCCTGCTGGTCGCCCTCTGCATGCCGGCCGACCTGGAAACCAGTTGGGCCGAGGAGTTGGCCGACGGGCTGGCCGCCGAGGCCGCCACGGTCGGCGCGAGCGTGGTCGGCGGGGACATGTCGTCCAGCCCCACCCTGACCATCGCGGTCACCGCACTGGGCGACCTCGGCGGCCGGCCGCCCGTGGTGCGGTCCGGCGCCCGCCCCGGTGACGTGCTGGCCCTGGCCGGCCGCACCGGGTACGCGGCGGCCGGCCTGACCGTGCTCACCCGTGGCTTCCGCACCCCCCGACTGCTGGTCGAGGCGTACCGGCGGCCGCAGGTGCCGTACGCGGCCGGCCCCCAGGCCGCCCGGCTCGGCGCCACCTCCATGATCGACGTGTCGGACGGGCTGCTCGCCGACCTCGGGCATGTGGCCGCGGCCAGCGGGGTGACGATCAACGTGCGCCGGGACGCGTTCGAGGTGCCCCGGCAGATGGCCGACGCCGCGCAGGCTCTCGGCGTCGACCCGTACACCTGGATCCTGGCCGGTGGCGAGGACCATGCGTTGGCCGCGACCTTCCCCCCGGCGGTGACGTTGCCGGCCGACTGGCGGCCGATCGGCCTGGTCACGGCCGGTGCCGGAGTCACCGTCGATGGCGCGCCCTACGACGGCCCGCGGGGCTGGGACCACTTCCGGTGAACCCTCGGGCCCGCCGTACCCTGGACACCGTGAGTGAGATCGAGATCCGGGTGGTGCGGTTCGACGCGCCGGTGGCGCAGCGGTTGATCCGCGACGCGCTGGCCGACCTCGGCGCCCGCTACGGCGGCACGGGCGACGACACCCCGGTGGACGCGGCCGAGTTCGAGCCGCCGGACGGCGCGTTCCTCGTCGCCTACCTGGCCGGCGAGCCGGTCGGCTGCGGCGGCTGGCGCAGCCACGGTGCGGACACCGCCGAGCTGAAGCGGATGTACACCGCCCCGGCGGCCCGGGGGCGGGGCGTGGCCCGGACGGTGCTGGCCGCCGTCGAGCGCTCGGCCCGTGAGCAGGGCCGCAAGCGGATGGTCCTGGAGTGCGGGGACAAGCAGCCCGAGGCGATCGGCATGTACACCTCCGCCGGCTACGAGCAGATCCCGAACTTCGGCTTCTACAAGGACGCGGAGGGCTGCGTCTCCTTCGGCCGCACCCTCTGACCCTGGCAGTCGCCGACCGGGCGGCGCTCAGCCGGTGGTGATCCGGATCTGCCCGGCGGCCCGGGCGACCGCCGCGGTGGCCTCCGCCGGGTCGGCGCCCCACGCCAGCACCTGGCCGCTGCGCCGCACCGACGAGGTGACCTCGGCCACCCGGTCGCCCACCGTCACGCCCACCCTGGCGTCCAGCACGCCGGGCACCCGACCGGCCGCGCGCACCCCGTCCACGACGGTGACGGTGCCGGGCGGGGCGAGCAGGAACTCCACCGCCGCCGCGCCGGTCGGCCCGGCCGGCAGCGTCGGGCTTTCTCCCCGCAGCGTGCGCAGGTACGCACCGACGAACCCGCACTCGTAGGCGATCGAGATCAGTGCGGTGATCAGGTCGCCGGGCAGCCGGGCGGCGCACTCCACCAGCGCCGGGCCGTCGGCGGTGCGGATCCACTCGCTGTGCAGCACGCCGGTGCGGAAGCCCGCGGCGCCGGCCAGCCGGGTGGCCACGTCGAGCAGCTCCCGCCGGGCGTCGCCGGGCAGCGCGGACGGCACGGTGTGACCGGTCTCCACCGGCCGCCCGCCGGCCAGCACCCGCTTGTCGGTGACGTTGCCGAAGCGCACCTCGCCCTCGTCCACCAGCAGCTCCACGCTGTGCTCGCTGCCGATCAGCACCTGCTCGGCGAGGACCTCGGTGGGCAGACCGCGGGCGGTGGCGTCGGGAGGCGTCTCCGGATCGGCGCTGGCAGCCCAGGCGGCGGCGACCAGCGCCGGGTCGGTGACGATCTGCACGCCGAGGCTGCCGGCGCGGCGGGTCGGCTTCAGCACGCAGCGCCCACCCTGCCGGTGGGCGAACTCGGTCGCCTCGGCGGCCGTACCGACCAGCTCGAACGCCGGGTTGGTCAGGCCGGCGGCCGCGGCGAGCACCCGCATCCGGTGCTTGTCGGTGAAGATCTCGGCGGCCTTTACGCCGGCGCCGGGCAGGCCGAGCACATCGGCCAGCCGGGCCGCGGCGAGCACCGCGTACTCCTGGCCGGGCACCACCAGCCGCGCGGCGGCCAGCCCCGGTTCCCGGGCCAGCAGCGCCGCCGGGTCCAGGCCGGTCTGGTACTCCGCCTCCACCAGCCGGGAGACGAACGGCAGCGCGGCGCAGTGCCGCTCGAGGTCGCGGCGGCGGATGAGGTCGGGTTCCTCGACCACGACCACGCTGCCGGCGGGCAGCACGTCGCCGAGCCCGCGCAGCAGGTCCAGTGCGCAGCCCATCATGACCATCTCGTCCCGGCTCAGGTCCAGCTGCACCCGTCACCCCTCCGCCCGGCCGGACCGGACGCCGGCGCGCAGCGCGACACTAACCGGGCGGGCTGCCGGGAAAGGCGGCCGCGTCGCGAAGTCGTCAGCGACGTGGCGCGGACACGACAGAGCCGGCGAACCGCAGAGGTCCGCCGGCTGAGCCGTACGAGAAGGTGGGTGCTACCGCGTCAGGCGCGGGTGACCTTGCCGGCCTTGATGCACGAGGTGCAGACCTGCAACTTCTTGGTGTTGCCGCCACCGGCCGGGGTACGCACCGACTGGATGTTCGGGTTCCAGCGGCGGTTGGTCCGCCGGTGCGAGTGGGACACGTTGTGGCCGAAGCCCGGTCCCTTGCCACAGACGTCGCACACGCTAGCCACGGGATACTCCTGGGATTGAAACGTTCATGAGGTCGCCGGCAGGTGCTGCCCGGGCAACCTGGTCAGGTTACCCGATGACCCGCCGACCCGGCCAACCGGCCCGGTCGGGCGACTGTCCGTGGCCCGACCCGCAGGTGCTGGTGGGCCCGGCCGCCGGGTGGTGGGCCGGTCCGGCGGCAACGATACCCGCGGCCGCCGTCCCGACCGCCGCAGCGGGCATCGGGGCCGGATCCGGGACGAACGGACACGCCGGTCGAGTCCGACGCCTGTCGGTGCGCGCCAGTAGGCTTCTGGCCGTGCTGGACACCCTCGACGCCGCCGTGGTCCGTCGGTGGTGTGCGACCGGGCTGGCCGCGCTGAAGCGCCACCAGGGCGAGATCGACGAGCTCAACGTCTACCCGGTGCCCGACGGCGACACCGGCACCAACCTGGTGCTCACCCTCACCTCGGCCCAGCAGGCCCTGGCGATGGATCTGGACACGCTCCCCGACAGCGGGCCGACCGCGCACGGGCACACGTTGCGGCTGATGGCCCAGGGCGCGCTGCTCGGCGCGCGTGGCAACTCCGGGGTGATCCTCTCGCAGATCCTGCGCGGTTTCGCCGACGCGGCCGCCGCCGCGCCGGCGGTGCGCGGCCGGGAGTTCGCCGCCGCGCTGCGGAGCGCCACCGTCGCCGCGTACACCGCGGTCACCCGGCCGGTGGAGGGCACCCTGCTCACCGTGGTCGGCGCGGCGGCCGACGCGGCCGAGCGGGCGGACAGCGACGACCTGCCGGCGGTGGCCGGGGTCGCGGCGCGGGCGGCGGCCGAGGCGCTGGCACACACCCCGGAGCAGCTGCCGGCCCTGGCCCGCGCCGGCGTCGTCGACGCCGGCGGCCGAGGGCTCTGCGTGCTGCTCGACGCCCTGGTCGAGGTGCTCACCGGGGAGAGCGCCGTGCGAGCCGCGCCGGCCCCGCGCGCCGCCCGGCCGGCGGCCACCGTCGCCCGGGAGACCGGCTCCGAGGAGTACGCGTACGAGGTGCAGTTCCTGCTCGACGCCCCGGCCGAGGCGGTGACCGGGATGCGCCGCGCGCTGTCGGCGCTGGGGGATTCGCTGGTCGTCGTCGGCGACGGGCGCGAGCCGGAGGGCACCTGGAACGTGCACGTGCACGTCAACGACGTGGGCGCGGCGGTCGAGGCGGGGGTGGCCGCCGGCCGCCCGTACCGCATCTCGGTGACCCGCTTCGCCGACCAGCCGGAGCCGTCCCCCGGCCCGGCGGCGGACGGCCGGGCCGCCGTGGTGGTGGCCACCGGCGTCGGGATCGCCGACCTGTTCGCCGCGGAGGGCGCGACCGTGGTGCCGGGCAACCCGTCCACCGGGGAGTTGCTGGACGCGGTACGCAGCACCGGCGCGGCCCGGGTCGTGGTGCTGCCCAACGACCCCAACACGGGGGCGGTGGCGAGCGCGGCGGCCCGCGAGGCGCACCGCTTCGGCATCAAGGTGAGCGTGGTGCCGACCCGCTCGCCGGTGCAGGCACTGGCCGCCCTCGCGGTCCGCGACGGCACCCGCCGCTTCGAGGACGACGTGATCGCGATGGCCGAGGCGGCCGGTGCCTGCCGCTACGCCGAGGTCTGCCACGCCAGCAGGGAGGCGCTGACCGTCGCCGGCCCGTGCCGCCCCGGTGACGTGCTGGCGTTGGTCGAGGGGGAGGTGCACCTGATCGGCGCCGACCTGATCGACACCTGCGCGGCGGTGGTCGACCGGATGCTCGGCGGCGGTGGGGAGCTGGTCACCCTGCTGGCCGGCGCGGACGCGCCGGCCGGGCTCACCGAAGCCGTCCGCGCACACGTCGCGCGGCGCTGGCCGTTCGTCGAGGTGCAGGCGTACCCGGGTGGCCAGCCGCACTATCCGCTCCTGGTAGGGATCGAATGAGCGAACCGGCCACCGTGGACACCCCACTCAAGAAGCTGGTCGGGGACAAGACGGCCAAGGCGCTGGCCGCCCACCTCGACCTGCACACCGCGGGTGACCTCGTCTACCACTTCCCGCGCCGCTACGACGAGCGTGGCGAGCACACCGACATCCGCTCGCTGGATGTCGGTGAGCAGGTCACCGTGCTGGCCCAGGTGCAGCGCACGGCGGTGCGCCCGATGCGTCAGCGCCGGGGCAACCTGCTGGAGGTGACCGTCGGCGACGGCTCCGGCGGCCTGTTGACGCTGACCTTCTTCGGCAACCAGGCGTGGCGCGAGCGGGAACTGCGTCCGGGCCGGTGGGGGTTGTTCGCCGGCAAGGTCACCGAGTTCCGGGGCAAGCGCCAGCTCAACGGCCCCGAGTACGTCCTGCTCGGTGAGGGCGGCGACGGCGAGGCGGCGGTCAGCGACGAGATCGAGGAGTTCGCCGGCGCGCTGATCCCCGTCTACCCGGCCGCGGCGGCGGTGCCGACCTGGGTGATCGCCCGCTGCGTGCGGGTCGTGCTGGACACCTTCACCCCGCCGGAGGATCCGGTGCCGGCGACGGTGCGGGCGAGCCGCAACCTCGTCGGGCTGGGTGCCGCGCTGCGGGAGATCCACCGGCCGAGCAGCAAGGAGGACCTCTACCGGGCGCGGCATCGGCTCAAGTGGGACGAGGCGTTCGCCGTCCAGCTGACCCTGGTGCAGCGCAAGCACCGGGCCGCCGACTGGCCGGCCCGCCCCCGTCCGGCGCGCCCCGGTGGGCTGCTGGACGCCTTCGACGCCCGGCTGCCGTACGAGCTGACCGCCGGTCAGCGCGACGTTGGCGTGGAGATCGCCGCCGACCTGGCCGCCCCGCACCCGATGCACCGGTTGTTGCAGGGCGAGGTGGGCTCGGGCAAGACGGTGGTGGCGCTGCGGGCGATGCTCCAGGTGGTGGACGCGGGCGGTCAGGCGGCGCTGCTGGCGCCAACCGAGGTGCTGGCCGCACAGCACTACCGCGGCATGCTCGACCTGCTCGGGCCGCTCGGGCGGGCCGGCGAGCTGGATTCCGCCGAGCACGCCACCCGGGTGGAGCTGGTGACCGGCTCACTGGGCGTGGCCGCGCGCCGCCGCGCGCTCGGCGAGGTGGCCAGCGGCGCCGCCGGCATCGTGCTGGGCACCCACGCGCTGCTCTACGAGGGAGTGGACTTCGCCGACCTGGGTCTGGTGGTGGTCGACGAGCAGCACCGCTTCGGGGTGGAGCAGCGCGACGCGTTGCGGGCCAAGGCCGACCAGCCGCCGCACGTGCTGGTGATGACGGCCACCCCGATCCCGCGCACGGTGGCGATGACCGTCTACGGCGACCTGGAGGTCTCCACGCTCTCCCAGCTGCCCCGGGGGCGCTCGCCGATCGCCTCGCACGTGGTGCCGGCCGCCGAGAAGCCGGCCTTTCTGGATCGGGCCTGGCGCCGGCTGCGCGAGGAGGTCGCCGCCGGGCACCAGGCGTACGTGGTCTGCCCGCGCATCGGTGAGGGGCCGGTCAGCGACGAGGAGCCGCCGCCGGTGGACGACAACGGCCGCCGGCCGCCGGTGGCGGTGACCGAGGTGGCGCCGCTGCTGGCCGAAGGGCCGCTGCACGGGCTGCGGATCGGGGTGCTGCACGGCCGGCTGCCGGCCGACGAGAAGGACGCGGTGATGCGTTCCTTCGCCGCCGGTGACCTGGACGTGCTGGTGGCCACCACCGTGATCGAGGTCGGCGTGGACGTGCCGAACGCGACCGTGATGATCGTGCTGGACGCCGACCGGTTCGGTGTCTCCCAACTGCACCAGCTGCGCGGCCGGGTCGGCCGGGGTGCCGCCGCCGGCCTCTGCCTGCTGGTCAGCGAGGCGGCCGAGGGGTCGCCGGCCCGGGAACGGCTTGACGCCGTCGCCTCCACCGGCGACGGCTTCAAGCTCGCCGAGCTGGATCTGGAGCAGCGCCGCGAGGGTGACGTGCTGGGCGCCACCCAGTCCGGGCGGCGCTCCACCCTGCGGCTGCTGTCCCTGCTGCGCGACGCCGACCTGATCCGCGACGCCCGCGCCGAGGCGGTCGCCCTGGTCGAGGAGGACCCGGAGCTGACCCGGCACCCGGCGCTGGCCAAGTCGGTCACCGCCCTGGTCGACGAGGACCGCGCCGAATACCTGGAGAAGGGCTGACGGGTCGGCCGGGCCGGGCTCACCTGACGCTGAGCATCAGGTGATCACTGGGAGCCGTTGACGCCCCCGCAGTCCTCGGGCTGTTCCCACTCCCACGGGCCGAAGACGTCGCTCTCCGGATCCCAGTAGTCGTACCCGGTGACGACGAACTGCCCCTCCCGGCCCGGGAAGGTGACCTCGACGGTCTCACCCGGCCGGACGGTCCGCGTGTGGACCTTCCCGTAGTTGGGGGAGAAGGTGACCGTCCACCGGTCGCCGTTGGGCGGGTCGGTGAAGACCACCGTGAACGTGTCGCAGGTGGAGCGGGTGGTGACCCTGCCGTAGGCGCAGTTGCCCGGATCCTGCCACAGGTAGGTGGCGATCGGGTCGGTCGCGCCCGCGACGGTCACGTGCCGGGTCTGGATCTCGGTGCGGGGGCGTGGGGCGGAAACGCCCGAGGGCGCGCCGACCGGTTGGTCGACACGCCCTCGGGTTCAGCGCGGTTCGGTTCAGACGGTGAACCGGAGCCGGCGACGACGAGCCATCACGAAGAGGCCCGCGCCCGCGGCCAGCAGGACGAGCGCGCCACCCGCGATCATGGTGGTGTTCGCGCCGGTGAGCGGCAGGCCGCCGCCCTCACCCTCGCCACAGTCGGCCGGCTTGACCCACTTCACGGCGTCGGCCGGGTCGCCCTCCTCGCCCTCGATGCTCGGAGTGACGGTGAGCCCCTCGTACGCGTCGAAGGAGACCTCGGTCTTCTTGCCCGGGGTCAGCTCCAGCTTCTTGCTCACGCCCTTCTCGGTGGTGAGCACGATGGTCGCGGTGACGCCGTCCGCCGGGTTGTCGGCGGAGATGACCAGGGCGTCGCAGTCGAAGATGATCTCGAAGACCGGGGCGTTGGGCTCCTCCGGCACCAGCGGGCCGGTGGGCTCGCTCGGCTGCGGGGTCGGCACCGCGGTGGTGGGGGCCGGGGTAGTGGGAGCCGGCGTCGTCGGGGCCGGGCTGGAGGGCTCGACGCTCGGCGTCACGGTCGGCGTCGGCGTGGGTGCCTCCGGCGTCGGGGTGGCGGTCGCCGGCGGCTCGGCGGTGCAGGTCTTGTCCAGCACGGCGGTGCCGGTGGCGGTGTTGGTGTGCAGCCGACCGTCGCGCGTCCACTCCGCGGTGATCTTCAGGTCGAGCGCCGCACCCTTGGCGGTGTACTGCACGCCGACCACGTTGCCGTCGGTCGACTTCGGCAGGTTCCGGCCGGCCGGGATGCCGACGACGGTGGTGTTGGACGGGGTCCACACCTCGGTGATCGTGCCGGCGAGGTCGTCCTCGCTGTTCACCACGGTCCACTGGACGCGGTACACGCCGTCCTCGGCCGTCTCACAGGCGGTGCCGGAGATGGTCGAGTGGTGGGCGAAGGCCGGGGTGGCGACCGTCGCGACGCCAGCGATGCCGATCAGCGCGCCGGCGGCGATGGCCGCCACGCGCCGGAACGGAGACTTGGGAGGGTTCACGCCTGCTCCTGGTGAGGGGGTTACGGATCACGTGGCGGGAGGCCGGGAGGCGGCGCGACCGAGGGGTCACCTACTCACCGGGCGTCGCGCGACGTGGGGGTGTGCCCGCGGCGAAGCGGGGACAGAGGGTGACTGTACTGACGAGTCATGAATGTGGGGAGTGCAGATCATTGCCATCAGGCAATGTCATCGATTCGTGATCATTGATGGTCGGACAGTAGCGGGTCGCTCACCGGCGGCCCCGCGTCCGGTGCCGCTCCGCAATGGACACGACAGACGGCACGGGCGCGCCGACCGGATGGCCGACGCGCCCGTGAGCAGGTCAGGTCAGGCGGTGAAGGTCACCCGACGCCGCCGTGCGATGACGAAGAGCACCGCGCCCGCGATCAGCAGGGCGACCGCACCGGCGGCGATGCCGCCCGCCGCCGCACCGGTGACCGGAAGGCCCGGCTCCTCGCCGCCGGCGCCCCCGCCGCCGCAGTCCTTCTCCGGCGTGTAGATCGCCTCCAGCTCCAGATCCAGGTCCGGCAGGGCGACGAGTGCGGCCTTGGTCTTGCCGGCCTTGAAGGTCACCGTCTCCGACCCGCCGGCCGCGACGGTCCGGGTCTCGGTCTTGTCGCCGTAGGTGAACGTGGCCTTGACCGGAAGCCCACCCTCGGGGTTGGTGACGGTGAGGGCGAAGTTCTTGCAGTCGGCGTCAGTGGTGACGGCCGGCAGGGGGCAGTCCTCGGGGCGCTGCCACGAGTAGGTGCCGTTCTCGACCACCTTGCCGTCGACCAGCACCTCGATCTTGCCGGCGTCCGCGGCGGGCACCACGATGCTGGTGTCGGCCTTGCCGGCCTCGACGGAGACCTTCTTGGACCAGCCGTTCTCGCCCTTGACCTCGAACTCGACCGGGTACTTGCTGGTCTTGCCGTCGTTGCTCAGCGAGACGGCCACCGTGCCGTCGCAGTTGGACGCGAAGGTCGCGGCCGGGGTGGTGCAGCTCTTGTCGCCGCCGTTGTACCAACCCTGCGGGCCGGTCGAGCGGTTGCCCGGCGCGCCCGCCGAACCCAGCTTCTTGTCGCCGTACCGCTTGCCGCCCTCGACCAGCGGGTCGATGACCTGCTCGCCGTCACCCCAGATGAGATCGACCTGGGTGTGGCAGTCCGGGATCTCGACCTTCAGCTCGATCTCGGTCTGCGTGCCACCGATCCAGTCGCTGTCCGGCGTGCCGTAGACGTACTGCGGGGTGGCGAACTGCGGCCGCGGCGCGAAGTACGACACCAGCGTGAACCACTGCTTGCCCTCGCCGCAGAGCGGCAGGTCGCCGTCGAGCTTGACGGTGGCGGTGCCCTTCGGGCCGTCGAAGGTGTGGTTGTACCTGGCCTCGCTGGCCTCGACGCACTTCGGGGCCGGAGCGCAGGACTTGTCGGCGGCGAGGTTGATGCTGCCCTTGTCGGTGTGTTCCGCGGTCTTGCGTCCATCCACCAGCCACTCGGCGTACACCTGGAGGCTGGCGGTGGTGGTGTTGCCCGGCACCCGCTGGACGGCCAGCGTGGAGGACGCCTGGTCGATGACGTAGCCCTGCAGCTGCACCTCCTTCGCGCTCGTGCTGGGCACGTTCACCGGGGTGGCCGGATCGGCGGTCACCGTCTGGAGCGTTGCGTCCTTGTTGGTCTCGCTGTTCTCGACCTTCCACGTGATCACTCGCTCGCCGGTGAGCTGGTCACAGTCGGCGGTCGCGGTGATCGTGGTGTGGTGCGCGCTGGCTGGGGTGGCCACGGCGACGACCCCGGTGAGGCCGATGAGGGCGGCTCCCAGGACGGCCAGCGGTCGCCGTAGCGACAGCTTGGGACGGATCACGGGTACTCCTGGAGTGCTGAAGCGTCAGGGGCGTGGCACGGGAGCGACAGTGGACGGTCACTGCACGTCCGGATGCGGGGGTCGCTCCCGAGCCATGGGCCGGCAGGTTTACGCCGGCACCGGCCGACCCTAGCGAGATCGCCGCAAGTGATACAGCGCTCAGGATTCGTTAAGACCGATGTTATAAATACGAGATCATCAATATACGAAATGTGATGAGGTGGTCGCTCGGACGATACGGGCGGTGTCGGACGCGGTCTCCGTCGGCTCGCGTAGCGTCGGGGTCATGAGCAGGAGGAGACGGTGACCCGGATCGTGGCCGGGACCCTCGGCGGCCGGCGGATCGCCGCGCCCCCCGGTGCCGGCACCCGACCAACGTCCGACCGGGTCCGGGAGGCGCTGTTCAGCGCCGTCCAGGCCGAGGTCGACCTCGACGGCGCCCGCTTCGCGGACCTGTACGCCGGCTCCGGCGCGGTCGGGCTGGAGGCGCTCTCCCGGGGCGCCCGGCATGTGCTGCTGGTCGAGTCCGATGCGCGGGCCGCCCGGGTCATCCGGGAGAACGTGGCCGCCCTGCGGGCCGGCGCCGCGGTCCGCCTGGTGACCGGCAAGGTCGCGACCGTGCTGGCCGCCGGCCCGGACGGCGGGCCGTACGACGTGGTCTTCGCCGACCCGCCGTACGCGGTGCCGGACGCGGAGATCACCGCGCTGCTGACCACCCTGGTCGACGGCGGCTGGCTGGCGAGCGGCGCCCTGGTGGTGCTGGAGCGGTCCAGCCGCACCGGGCCGGTCGAGTGGGTGGACGGGATCACGCCCGAGCGCAGTCGCCGTTACGGCGAGACCACCCTTTGGTACGGTCGCCGATCATGAGACGTGCGGTGTGTCCCGGCTCGTTCGACCCGGTCACCAACGGACACCTCGACATCATCGGCCGGGCCAGCCGGCTCTTCGACGAGGTGATCGTCGGCGTGCTGGTGAACCAGTCGAAGAGCGGCCTGTTCACGGTCGAGGAGCGGATCGACATGCTCCGCGAGGTGACCGCCTCGTACGGCAACGTGCGGGTCGAGTCGTTCCGGGGGCTCCTGGTGGACTTCTGCCGGGCCCAGCAGGCGAGCGTGCTGATCAAGGGCCTGCGGGCGGTCAGCGACTTCGACTACGAGTTGCAGATGGCCCAGATGAACATCGGGCTGGCCGGCGTCGAGACGCTGTTCATGCCGACCAACCCGCTCTACTCGTTCCTCTCCTCCAGTCTGGTCAAGGACGTGGCCAAGTGGGGCGGCGACATCTCCGCCCACGTCCCCGACCGGGTCCGTGAGGCCCTCCAGGCCCGCCTCGGGCCCCGCCCCTGACCCTCCGGCGCCGACCACTAGCTCCGAAATGGCGGCCTTTGCGGTGGTTGTCGGGGTGGCAGGTGCACGATCGCCAGGGTCCCCACCGACGCGGTCGCGTGCGGTGACGATGCCGCGACGCGCCGGGTCGGGGTGGATCGGGCAGGTGTGGGGCGGGCACGACATGATTGGTGGAGCGGGGAACCGGCCGTAGCCCGCATCATGGAGGTCGGCCGACGAACGACAGGAGTGAGGTACCGGTGGACCCGCTCGATCGCATCGACGAACTGATCGCCATGGTGGAGCAGGCCCGCTCCGTCCCGATGTCGCGGAACAACTGCATGGTCGACCGGGGTGAGATGATCGCGGCTCTCGACGAGATGCGCGCCGACCTCCCCGCCGACCTGCGTCGCGCCTCCGCGCTGCTCGACGAGCGGGACAAGATCATGGAAGCCGGCAAGCGCGAGGCGGACCGGATCATCAGCGAGGGTGAGGCGGAACACGCCCGCCTCGTCTCGGTGAACGAGATCACCGTCTCCGCCGAGCACGAGGGTGCCCGGATCATCGCCGAGGCCCGGGCCGAGGCGCAGCGCCTGCGCGAGGAGGTCGACGACTACGTCGACACCGCGCTGGCCAACTTCGAGCAGTTCCTCACCCGGGCGCTCGCCTCGATAGAGCGCGGCCGGGACAAGATGCACGCGCTGCGTGAGATTGGCACCTTCGGTGGGGATGAGGCGGAACGCCCGCTACCCTTCTGAGCGGCACCTCACCAGCCGACATTCTGAGGCGGGCGTCGCCCCCGGTTCGACGGTCCGGCGGTCGCCCAGGTAACCTTTTTTGTCGGCCTCACACCGGCCGGAGTCTGACTATGCCCAAACACTCGCCATCGACACTCGACCCCAGGTCGCCGCTGGTCCTCGACACGAGGGACCTGCCGCGCCGGCCTGGCGCGATGCGTCCGGTCCAGCGGGTCGTGCCGGCACCGGCGGACCTCGGTGTGGAGTTGATCAGCGTTCCGGAGGGCGCGGACCTCGACCTCGATCTGAGGTTGGAGTCGGTGTCCGAGGGCGTGCTCGTCTCCGGGACCATCACCGGTCCCGTCCGGGGCGAGTGCGGGCGCTGCCTGCGCGAGATCAACGACTCGATGGCCGTGACGATCCAGGAGCTGTACGCGTACGAGAACAGCACCACGGACGCCACGACCGACGAGGACGAGGTGGGCCGGATGCAGGGCGATCTGATCGACCTGGAGCCGGCGCTGCGGGACGCGTTGGTGCTCACACTGCCGACCAACCCGCTCTGCCGGGAGGACTGCCCAGGACTGTGTCCCGAATGCGGGACGCACTGGGACGATCTGCCGGCCGACCACAGTCACCAGCAGATCGACCCGCGTTGGGCGGGCCTGTCGCAACTGACCCGTACAGAGGAGTAAGAACCGTGGCCGTCCCGAAGCGCAAGATGTCGCGCAGCAACACCCGGTCCCGCCGGGCGAACTGGAAGGCGACCGTGGTCGCGACCGTCGCGTGCCCGCAGTGCAAGTCCCCGAAGCTGCCGCACGCCGCCTGCTCCGTGTGCGGCACCTACAACGGCCGCCAGGTCATCGAGGTCTGACCTGGACGCCGAGTGACGCCCCCGACCCCGGGTCGGGCGGCGCGCGCACCCTGGCATTCGCCCGGCGCCCCGGCTCCCTCCGACGACGGCCGGCCCACTCCGGCCGGCGTTCCAGTGGAGCCGGGCGCCGCGCGGATCGCCGTTGACCTCCTCGGCGGGGACGACGCTCCCGCCGTCGTGGTTGACGGCGCTCTGCGGGCCGTGCGTGCCGACCCTGACCTGCATCTCCTTCTCGTCGGCCCGGCCGAGGTCGCCGACGAGCTGATCGCTGCGCTCGATCCGGCCCAACGCGCCCGGATCACGGTGCGGCCGGTCCGCGACGCGGTCGGCATGGCCGACCATCCCAGCGCCGCCCGCGCGGAGAGCACCGTGCGGGCCGCCGTCACCGCCGTCCGCGACGGCACCGCCGACGCCCTGGTCTCCGCCGGCGCCACCGGTGCCACCGTCACCGCCGCCGTGCTCGGCCTCGGCCGCTGGCCCGAGATCCGTCAACCGGCCCTCGTCGCCACCCTGCCCGCCGTCGCCGGGCCGGTCGTGCTGCTCGACGTCGGCGGCTCGCTGGAGCCCCGCCCGGCCACCCTCGCCCGGCACGCCGTGCTCGGCGCCGCGTACGCCGCGGTGGCGCACTCGGTCGCGGAGCCGCGCGTCGGCCTGCTCTCCGTCGGCACCGAGGCCGGCAAGGGCGACCGGGTCCGCCGGGCCACCGATCCGCTGCTCGCCGTCGAACCGCTGCCCGCCGGGGCGCGCTACGTCGGGCTGGTCGAGGGGTACGACGTCGCCCTCGGCGCGCGCGCCGATGTGGTGGTCACCGACGGCTTCACCGGTAACGTGCTGCTCAAGGCGATCGAGGGCGCGTACGCGATGGCGGGCGGCCCGCCCGTCGGTGGTGGCGCCCCCCGCGCCGCCGCCCTGCTCGGCGTAGCCGGGACGGTGGTCGTCTGCCACGGCTCCGCTCGCGCCGCCGACGTCGCCTCCGGCATCGGCCTCGCCGCCCACCTGTGGCGGCGGCGCGCCACCGACCTGGTCTCCGCGTTGCTCGACGGCGACGCCGCGACGCACCGCACCGACCGCTCAACCGACACCGAGGTACGCACATCATGAGCAACGACAAGCGGCGGCGGGCGTCCGTCGGTCACCTGGAAGCCGCGTTCGGCGTGAGCCTGGATCCCGACCTGCTGCAACGCGCGCTGACCCACCGCTCGTACGCGTACGAGAACGGCGGCCTGCCCACCAACGAGCGGCTGGAGTTCCTCGGCGACTCGGTGCTCGGTGTGGTGATCACCACGGCGCTCTTCCACAACCACCCGGACCTGCCCGAGGGGCAGTTGGCGAAGCTGCGGGCCAGCGTGGTCAACATGCGCGCGCTCGCCGACGTGGCCCGCGGTCTGGGCCCGGACGGCCTCGGCGCGTACCTGCTGCTCGGCAAGGGCGAGGAGACCACCGGCGGCCGGGACAAGGCGAGCATCCTGGCCGACACCCTGGAGGCGCTGCTCGGCGCGATCTACCTCCAGTATGGGCTGGACACCGCCGGGCTCGTCATCCACCGGCTCTTCGACCCGTTGATGGCCGAGTCGGCCGGTCGGGGCGCCGCCCTGGACTGGAAGACGAGCCTCCAGGAGTTGACGGCGGCGCTCGGGCTCGGCGTGCCGGAGTACCGGATCGAGGGCACCGGCCCGGACCACCTCAAGACGTTCACCGCCTGGGTGGTGGTGGCCGGCAACCGGTACGGCGGCGCCGAGGGGCGCAGCAAGAAGGAGGCCGAGCAGCGTGCCGCCGAGGCGGCCTGGCGCACGCTCGCCGATCCGGACGGCGAGGACGGCGAAGCTGGTCAGGACGGTCAGGCCGGGGCGAGCGGGCGGACCGACCGGGATGAGCCGTTCGGGCCGATGGAACGGGCCGAGCGGGCGGCGCAGAGCGAGCAGGCCGACCACCGGGCGCAGGCCATGTCGGCCGACGTCGCGGACGAGCAGGCCGGCGTCGGTGCCGAGCAGGCCCGGGCCAACGGCACGCGTACGACAGCCGAGGCGACCGGCGCCGATCGTGAGGCGGGGCTGCGACGTGCCTGAGCTGCCCGAGGTGGAGACCGTCCGGCAGGGGCTGGCCCAGTGGGTCATCGGCCGCCGGATCGCCTCCGTCGAGGTCCGCCACCCCCGCGCGGTCCGCCGGCACGTCCCCGGCGGCGCGCACTTCGCCGACGTGCTCGCCGGCCGGACGGTGCTGGACGTCCGCCGCCGCGGAAAGTACCTGTGGCTGCCTCTGGACAGCGGCCACGCGGTGATCGGGCACCTCGGGATGTCCGGTCAGCTGCTGCTCCAGCCGCCCGGCACGCCCGACGAGACCCACCTGCGGGTGCGGTTCCGCTTCGCCGACGACGGGCCGGAGCTGCGCTTCGTCGACCAGCGCACGTTCGGCGGGCTCTCGGTCAGCGAGGGCGGCGCCGACCTGCCCGCGGAGATCGCACACATCGCCCGCGACCCGATGGACCCGGAGTTCTCCGACGCGGAGTTCGTCGCCGCGCTGCGCCGCCGCCGTACCGAGGTGAAGCGGGCCCTGCTCGACCAGACCCTGATCTCCGGGGTGGGCAACATCTACGCCGACGAGGCGCTCTGGCGCGCGGGGCTGCACGGCGCCCGCCCCACCGACGCGCTGACCGGCCCGGCCGCACAGCGCCTGCTCGGCCACGTCCGCGACGTGCTCGCCGAGGCGATCAAGGAGGGCGGCACCAGCTTCGACGCCCTCTACGTGAACGTCAACGGCGAGAGCGGCTACTTCGACCGGGCGCTGAACGTCTACGGCCGGGAGGGTGAGCCGTGCCGGCGGTGCGGCACGCCGGTCCGCCGGGAGGCGTTCATGAACCGCTCCTCGTACAGCTGCCCGCGCTGTCAGCCCCGCCCCCGGGGTTCCCTTCGGGGATGACCCGGAGCCGGCTCCGGGTCGGCGTCGGCGGGTCGGGTCCGACCGGTCCGGGGTGGACCCCGGCGGTTGTCCGGATCGCGGGGTGATGCCCGCTGGTGTCGCCCGAGCGGCCCCGCCGTCCGGGTGGACCGGATCCGGGGACGGCCGGGGCGGATCCCCGATGTGACCGTCTCGTCACGCCCCTAGCGTCAGCACCGTTGACAGGGGGTTGACGTGACAGGGGGACCCGAGATGGGCACAAGACCGGTGACGGTGCGGATGGCGCGGTGGAGCGCCGAGCACCCGTGGCGGGCGATCGCGCTGTGGGCCGTGTTCGTGGCGGTGTGCTTCCTCGGTGGCAACGCCGCCGGCCTCAACGAGGCGACCAGCAGCGACCAGGCGATCGGTGAGGCCGGGCGGGCCAGCCTGATCGTGGATGCCGGCGACTTCGACGACCCGGCCGTGGAGAACGTCCTGATCACCTCGCGGGGCGGCGCGCTGGACCCGGCGGCGGCGAAGGCGGCGGCGGACGACGCGGCGGCCCGCCTGCGTTCGGTCACCGGCGTCGCCGAGATCGGCCCGCCGGTCACCGCCCGGGACGGCTCGGCGCTGCTGCTGCCGATCACCATGTCCGGCGATCCGGACACCGCGTCCGACCGGGTGCAGCCGCTGCGCGACGCCACCGCCACCGTCCAGGAGGCGCACCCGCAGCTGCGCGTGGAGCAGGTTGGCGGGCCGTCGATCGGCCAGGCCCTCGACGACACCCTCGGCAAGGACTTCAAGCGCGCCGAGCTGCTCAGCCTGCCGGTCACCCTGGCCATCCTGATCATCGCGTTCGGCGCGCTGATCGCGGCCAGCGTGCCGGTGCTGCTGGCGCTCTCCTCGGTCGCCGCCGCGATGGGTCTCTCCACCCTCGCCTCGCACCTCGTGCCGGCCACCGACACCACGGCGCCGGTGATCCTGCTGATCGGCATGGCGGTCGGGGTCGACTACTCACTGTTCTACGTCCGACGGGAACGGGAGGAACGCGCCAAGGGCCGATCCGGCCTGGACGCGGTGGAGATCGCGGCGGAGACCTCCGGGCACGCCGTGGTGGTCTCCGGCTTCGCGGTGATCATCTCGATGGCCGGGCTGCTCCTCGCGGGCGACGTGGTCTTCTCGTCACTGGCCGTCGGCTCGATCCTGGTGGTCGCGGTCGCGGTGGTCGGCTCGCTGACCGTGCTGCCCGCCCTGCTGGCCAAACTGGGTCGCTGGGTCGACCGGCCCCGGGTGCCGCTGCTCTGGCGACTGACCGCGCCGCGCGCCGGCCGGCACGGCCAGCCCCGCGCGCCCCGGCTCTGGCCGGCGGTGCTCCGGCCCGCCCTGCGCGCCCCGGTGCCGACCCTGGTCATCTCGGTCGGGCTGCTGCTGGCGCTGGCCGCTCCGGCGCTCGGCATGAAGCTGAAGTTCCCCGGCATGGAGGACCTGCCGCGCACCACCCCGGCGATGCAGGCGTACGACCGGCTCACCGCCGCCTTCCCGAGCACCGGCACCAACCACGTGGTGGCCGTCCGGGCGCCGGCCGAGCAGGCCGACCGGGTCCGCGGCGCGCTCACCGACCTGGCCACCCGGGCGGCCGGCGACCCGCTGTTCGCGCCCACCGAGGCGGACGGCCCGAAGATCGAGGTGTCGACCGACCGGCGGGTGTCGGTGCTGGAGGTCGCCACCCCGTACGCCAGCAGGGACGACCGGTCGGTGCAGTCGCTGGAGAAGCTGCGCGGCGACCTGGTCCCGGCCGAGCTGCGGGGCATTCCCGGCGTCGAGTACGCGGTGGGCGGCAGCGTGGCCGACAGCGAGGACTACGCGCAGCACGTCCGGGACAAGCTGCCGCTGGTGATGGCCTTCGTGCTGGTGCTCACCTTCCTGGTCATGGTGCTCACCTTCCGGTCGGTGGTGGTGGCGGCCAGCGCGATCGCGCTGAACCTGCTCTCCGCCGGCGCCGCGTACGGGCTGCTGGTGCTGGTCTTCCAGGGCGACTGGGCGGCGGGGCCACTCGGCTTCACCTCGATGGGCGCGATCGTGTCCTGGCTGCCGCTGTTCCTCTTCGTGGTGCTCTTCGGCCTCTCGATGGACTATCACGTCTTCGTGGTCAGCCGGATCCGAGAGGGCGTACGGGCCGGCATGTCCAACCGGGACGCGGTGGCGTACGGGATCACGTCCTCGGCCGGCGTGGTGACCAGTGCGGCGATCGTGATGGTCGGGGTGTTCTCGATCTTCGCCACGCTGAGCACGATCGACATGAAGCAGCTCGGCATCGGCCTGGCGGCGGCGATCCTGCTGGACGCCACGATCATCCGGGGCGTGGTGCTGCCGGCGCTGATGACCATGCTCGGCGACGCCAACTGGTGGGCCCCCCGCTTCCTGCGCCAGCGCCCGACGCCCGCACCGACCGACCCACCGGCCTCCGCCCCGGAGCTGGTGTCGGTGTCCTGACCGCCTTCCGCGCCGGGCCGGGCCGCGACCGCGGTTCGGCCCGGCCGTGCGCCCCGGTCGACCACCAGCGCGGGATGGTCAGGGCAGGGGGCAGGCTTCCCGCCAGTCGTCCAGCGTCCGCTCCTTGCGGATGGACGCGAAGCCGTAGCCGACGGTGGTGACGCAGAAGTCGTCGGTCGAGCCGGTGTACTCGACGTGGAAGACCGGCTTGTCGGCGTCGGCGAAGGGCAGCAGCTTCGCGCACTGATCCAGCCGGACGCACTCCTCGTTCACCGCGAAGTCGAAGTCCGGGGCCAGCGCGGCGAGCTGCGGCACGTCGTTGACCAGCCCGGGGGAGAGGTCCAGCGACCGGGCCAGGCGGGCCAGCCGGCGGTTGAACAGCAGTTGGTGGTCGAAGTCGAGCGGGAAGCCGCTGTGCTGCGCGTACCCGTCGGCGTCGGCCAGCGCCACCGCGCCGAAGCCCTTGCCCCGGCAGAGCCGGAACCGGTCGGCCAGCACCGGTTCGAGGTCGTCCCACCGCCGGACGTCCAGCCACCGGCTGCCGGGCTGGCGGCCGGTCGAGCCCTGCGCGACGGCCGGGAGCCGGCTGGCGTCCGGGTCGGCCGAGCGGACCGAGCCGACGTACACCTGGCAGATCAGGCGGCGGTCGCGAGCGCGCAGCTCGGCGGTCTGGGCGGCGGTGGTGGCCACCGGGTCGAGCAGGAAGACGTCGGCGTCCACCGCCGTGTCGAGCGGGCCGTGCAGCTGCCACTGCCACTGCCAGTGCCGGGCCTGGTCTGCCGGCCACCGGGTGGGCGCGCCGGGCGGGGTGAACTCGGTCCGGCAGCCGTACGCCGGCACCACCAGGACGAGCGCGACGCAGGCCGACACGATGCGGCGCAGCGGGCATACGACGGCGCGTCGCCGCGGCCGGATCCGCATCGGCAGCTCCCGGGTCCCGGGCGGCCCGTCGCCGCCCTCACCGGTACGCCGCCCCCACGCTCCGGCCCGGCGTACCTCACCGGGTCAAACGAGCGCGGGGGCGGGGACGACGCGCGGTCAGCGCGGTGCCGCGAAGACCTGCGTCCAGTACGGGCCGTTGCTGTTGGCGATGCCGACGCCGATCTCGGTGAACGCGCAGTTCAGGATGTTCGCCCGGTGGCCGGAGCTGTTCATCCAGGCGTCCATCACGGCGGCCGGGGTCTTCTGGTTCCACGCCACGTTCTCGCCGTAGGTGCGCCAGGTGTAGCCGACCCGGTCCAGCCGGACGCCGGCGTTGCTGCCGTCGCTGCCGGTGTGCGACATGTTCTGGTGGTCGGCCTGGTCCTGGCTGTGCCGCTGGGCGGCGGTCATCAGCTTGTCGTCGATGCTCAGCGCCTTGCAGCCGGCCTTGGCCCGTTCGGCGTTGACCAGGTCTACCACCTCGCGGGCCTGGGCGCTGACGGTGCCGGTGCCGCTGCTGCTGGAGCCCGTGCCTTTGGTGGTGCTCGGCGCGCTGCTGCGCTGGGCGCTGCGCCGCGAGGCGGCCGTGGTGCGCGACGACGCCGGGGTGGGCTTGACGACCTTGCTCGGCGTCGGGCTCGGCCGGGCGGAGGTGGCCGCGGCGGTCGGGGAGGGTGCGACCAGGGTGTCGCCCGCCGGCTCTCCGGTCGGGTCCACCGGCGCGGCGGCGAGGGTGTCGTCGACGGCGGTCGGCTCGGTGGCCGCGTCGTTGCCGCCGGGCAGCGCGAGCGCGCCGACACCGAGGCTCACGACGAGGGTGGCCGTCGCGGCAGCGCCGCCGATCATCAGCGGTCGGCGCCAGCGCCGCGGGGAGCGGTGCCGCCCCTCGCCCGGCCGGCCGCCACCGGTCGGACCGGCCTGCCAGCCGCCGGTGGTCTCCTCGACGGGAGCGTCGCCGCGCCAGCCGACGGTCGGCTCGTCGTGCTGCCGGTAGGCGGGCTCGTACGCCGGCCAGGCGGCGGTGTGGCCGTCGGCCGGCCCGTCCGGCGCCGTCGGCTCCGGCTGCCAACGGGTGGTCGGCTGCGCGCGGTGCCACTCGTCGGCGGGTTGGTCGGGGTCGTCACCGAACAGGTAGGCCGAGCGGGGTTCCGGGTGATCCCTCAGCCAGTCCGGCTCGTCGGTCGGCCGCTCGGCACGCCGGGGGGCGCCGTTCGGGTCCATCGGGTCGGTCGAGCCGTACACGGCACTGCCTCCACGGGGTCGGTTGCGGGCCGGGCTGACGCTACGACCAGGCCGCGACCTGCGGCAACGTGGCTAAGGAAGAGTTAAGGGGAAGTCGGACGCCAGGGTGCGGACTTCCGGGGATTTCGGCGTACAGTAAAGGTGTCCGGACAGAGAGTGTCCGTGCCTTGAGGCAGCCCCCCGACAAGTGGACAGGTCGACGTAGAGATGATCTACGGCCTGCGAGAACTTGACGAAGGAGGGGTTTGCGGCTCAATATATAGGTGTCGCCAGTCGCGCCCGGTCATGCCCAGATACAGCTGGAATGACAGTCGCGTATAAATGGGCGCGCGTTGGCCGGCCTTTCCGGCAGCGCATATCAAGGAGTCAGCATGGCGAAGGCCCTCTACGGCCACGTAGGTGCAGCGCCCGACCGGCGTCTGCTCGACGAGGTCACCCGACTGCGTGCCAGGGTTCAGGCACTGGAGTTCGAGATCACGCGTCTGCGTGCCGACAACGATCGGCTCGCGGCGGCTGCGGCGGAGGCGGACGACCTGCTTCGTCTGGCCGAGCCGGCGCTGACCTGATCTTCGGGGTCGGAAAACTGAATCGCACCATCGCAAAAATGCGCGCCGACACCTCTGTGCCGGCGCGCAACGCTGTCCGGCCCCTTTCCCGGTCGACGATTTGTGATCTTGCGTTGGGCGGCAGTGGAACCGCGCCAGTCGTTTCCGGAAACGCATCGGTCGGCGTACTGATCATGAACGCTGTTTGTCTTTCTCGCCGTCTCCCGAACAACAGCGCGGCCGGCTCGCGGTCGTGGCCCGCACGCCCACCGGCGGCACTTCGAGGCGGGTCGCGTGCCCGACGGGTCCCGCCACCGGGTTAGTCTGCGGGTTCACCCAGGTCCGCGCAGCCGGCGACGGTACGGCGGCCACCGGACGAGGATCGAGAAGGTGTATCTCAAGAGCCTGACCGTGCGGGGCTTCAAGTCCTTCGCCTCCGCCACGACGTTGAAGCTGGAGCCCGGGATCACCTGCGTGGTGGGCCCGAACGGTTCCGGCAAGTCCAACGTCGTCGACGCCATCGCCTGGGTGCTCGGCGAGCAGGGCGCGAAGGCGCTGCGCGGCGGCAAGATGGAGGACGTCATCTTCGCCGGCACCGCCGGCCGGGCGCCGTTGGGTCGCGCCGAGGTCACCCTCACCATCGACAACACCGACGGCGCGCTGCCGATCGAGTACACCGAGGTCTCCATCACCCGCCGGATGTTCCGCTCCGGCGAGAGCGAGTACGAGATCAACGGCAACTCGTGCCGCCTGCTGGACATCCAGGAGCTGCTCTCCGACTCCGGTATCGGCCGGGAGATGCACATCATCGTCGGCCAGGGCCGGCTCGACGGCATGCTGCACGCCAAGCCGGAGGACCGCCGGGCGTTCATCGAGGAGGCCGCCGGCGTCCTCAAGCACCGCAAGCGCAAGGAAAAGGCGCTGCGCAAGCTCGACGCGATGCAAGTGAATCTCAACCGCGTGACCGACCTCACGGCCGAGCTGCGTCGCCAGCTCAAGCCGCTGGGCCGGCAGGCCGAGGTGGCCCGGCGTGCCGCCGCCATCCAGGCCAACCTGCGCGACGCCCGGCTGCGGCTGCTCGCCGACGACCTGGCCACCCTGCGGACCACCCTGGACCGGGAGATCGCCGACGAGACCGCGCTGCGGGAGCGGCGCGAGCAGGTCGAGGCCGAGCACGCCGAGGTGCAGGGCCGGCTCGGTGAGCTGGAGGCCGCGCTGGCCGAGGACGCTCCGCTGCTCGCCGCCGCCCAGGACACCTGGTACAAGCTGTCCGCACTGCAGGAACGCTTCCGGTCGATCGAACAGCTCGCCCGGGAACGGCTGCGGCACCTGAGCGCCACCGGCGACGACGAACGGACCGGCCGCGACCCGGACCAGCTGGAGGCCGAGGCCGAGCGGGTCCGCGAGCAGGAGGAGGACCTGCGGGCGGCACTCACCGACGACCAGATCCGGCTGGCGGAGGCCGTGGAGCACCGCCAGGAGCTGGAACGGCAGCTCGCCGCCGCCGAGCGGGAGCTGGTCGCCGCCGCCAAGGCCATCGCCGATCGGCGGGAGGGGCTGGCGCGGCTCACCGGCCAGGTCAACTCGGCCCGTGCCCGGACCACCAGCGCCGGCGAGGAGATCGAACGGCTCGCCGTCGCGCACGCCGATGCCATGGGCCGAGCCGAGCAGGCGCAGGCCGACCTGGACGCGGTCTCCGCGCAGTCCACCGAGGCGGACCGGGACAACGCCGACCTGGATGCCCGGCACGCCGAGGCGGTCGCCGGGCAGGAGCGGGCGCAGGCCACCGTCCGGTCACTGGCCGACGCGGAGCGGGCGGCGGAGAAGGACGCGGCCACCTGGAAGGCCCGGGAGGAGGCGCTCTCGCTGGGCCTGCGGCGCAAGGACGGCGCGGGCGCGCTGCTCGCCCGAGCCGGCGACGTACCCGGCCTGCTCGGCAGCCTGGCCGGTCTGCTCACCGTCGCCCCGGGTCACGAGGCCGCGCTGGCCGCCGCGCTCGGTGGCCTCGCCGACGCGGTCGCGGTCAGCGGGGTGGACGAGGCCGTCGAGGCGATGCGGCTGCTGAAGATCTCCGACGCGGGCCGGGCCGGCCTGCTGGTGGGCAGCCCGGCCGGGCCCGGCATGACCGGCTCCGCCGACGCGCTGCGCCCGAAGGTGCCCGACGGCGCCCACTGGGCACCCGACCTGGTGGAGTGCGCCGCCGAGCTGCGGCCCGCGGTGCACCGGGCGCTGCGCGACGTGGTGCTCGTCGACGATCTGGCCGCGGCGGCCGACCTGGTCGCCGGCAACCCCGAGCTGCGCGCGGTCACCCCCGACGGCGACGTGGTCGGGGCGTACGCGGCGGCGGGTGGGTCGGCCAAGGCGCCCAGCTACATCGAGGTGCAGGCGGCCGTCGAGGAGGCCCGCGCCAACCGGCTCGCCGCCGAGCGCACCGGCGCCGAGCTGCGCGACCAGCTCGTCGAGGCGCGCGCCGAGGTGGCCGCCGCCAAGGAGGCCGTGCAGCACGCCGCCGCCGAGAAGCGCGAGGCGGAGAGCCACCGCAACGCCGCCGCCCGCCGGCTGGCCGAGCTGGGCGCGGCGGCCCGCTCGGCGAAGGCGGAGACCGACCGCCTCGGCGAGTCCCGGGCCCGCGCCGAGGCGGCCCGGCAGCGGGACCTCACCGCGCTCGCCGAGCTGGAGGAGCGGCTGCGGCTGGCCGAGGAGACCCCGGTCGACGCCGAGCCCTCCGCCGAGGAACGGGACCAGCTCGCCGCCATGGTGCCGCAGGCGCGGCAGAACGAGATGGAGGTCCGGCTCGCGGTGCGTACCGCCGAGGAGCGGGTCTCCTCGATCGCCGGCCGGGCCGACTCGCTGGCCCGGCAGGCCACCGCGGAGCGGGCCGCCCGGGAACGCGCCGCGGCCCGGCGGGCCGCGCGCACCCGGGGCGCGGGCATCGCCCGGGCAGTCGCCGCCGGTGCCCGGGAGGCGCTCACCCGGCTCACCACCTCGATCGCGGCGGCCGAGGAGCACCGCGACGCGGTGGCCCGGGAACGCGCCGCCCGCGAGGCGGAGCTCCAGGAGGTACGCGGGGCCGCCAAGCGGTTCGGGGCGGAGCTGGAGCGGCTGACCAGCCAGGTCCACCGGGACGAGGTGGCCCGCGCCGAGCAGCGGCTGCGCATCGAGCAGTTGGAGGCGAAGGCCGCCGAGGACTTCGGGCTGGACGTGGAGACCCTGGTCGCCGAGTACGGCCCCACCCAGCCCGTCCCGCCCACCCAGGCCGACGTCGCGGCGGCCGAACGCGACGGGCTCGGTGTGCCCGAGCCGGTCCGCTACGAGCGGCCGGTGCAGGAGAAGCGGGCCGCCAAGGCGGAACGGGAACTGGCCCTGCTCGGCAAGGTCAACCCGCTCGCGCTGGAGGAGTTCGCCGCGCTGGAGGAGCGCTACAAGTTCCTCTCCGAGCAGCTGGAGGACCTCAAGGCCACCCGGCGGGACCTGCTCACCGTGGTCAAGGACGTCGACGAGCGGATCCTGGAGGTCTTCGCCAGCGCGTTCGAGGACACGGCGCGGGAGTTCGAGCAGGTGTTCACCGTGCTCTTCCCCGGCGGCGAGGGCCGGCTGATCCTCACCGACCCCGAGGACCTGCTCACCACCGGCGTCGAGGTGGAGGCCCGCCCGCCGGGCAAGAAGATCAAGCGGTTGTCCCTGCTCTCCGGTGGCGAGCGGTCACTGACTGCGGTGGCCATGCTGGTGGCGATCTTCCGCGCCCGGCCCAGCCCGTTCTACATCATGGACGAGGTGGAGGCGGCCCTGGACGACGTGAACCTGGGCCGGCTGATCACGCTGCTGGCACAGTTGCGGGAGAAGAGCCAGCTGATCGTCATCACGCACCAGAAGCGGACGATGGAGATCGCGGACGCGCTCTACGGCGTGACCATGCGCAGCGGAGTCACTCAGGTGATCAGTCAGCGGCTCAACCGGGCCGACGAGGACGACCAGCGGCGCAGCCGCGGCGAGGAGAACGGGTAGTGGCTCGGGAACGCGCGACGGCGCTCCTGCTGGATCTGGACGGCGTGCTGCGCCGGTTCGACCCGGCGGTGGCCGCCGGGGTGGAGCGGGAGTACGGCCTGGCCGACGGGGTGCTCACCGAGATCGCCATGCAGTGGGGTCGCCTCCAGCCGGTGCTGACCGGCCAGATCAACCACGCCGACTGGGTGAACAGCGTGGCCGACGCGCTGGCCGAGCCGGCCGGCGGGCCGGACCGGGCCCGGGCCGCGGTGGAGCGGTGGCAGCGCTACCGGGGCGAGGTGGACACCGAGGTGCTCGACTTCGTCCGGGAGGCGCGGGCCGGCGGGATCAAGGTCGGCCTGGCCACCAACGCCACCGACCTGCTCGACGCGGACCTGGCCACGCTGGGCCTGACCGGTGAGCTGGACGTGGTGGTGAACTCCTCCGCGCTCGGCGTGCACAAGCCGGCCCCGGAGTACTTCCAGGCCGCCTGCGCGGCGTTGGCCACCCCGCCGTCCCGGGTGCTCTTCGTCGACGACGAGGACTGGGCCGTGCGGGGCGCCCGGGCCGCCGGGCTGTCGGCGCACCGCTGGGGCGGCCACGCCGACCTGCGCTACCTGCGGGCGGCACTGAACTACTGAGCGTCGGTCACTCGCCGGTGACCCCGTCGATGCGTTCCCGGACCAGGTCGGCGTGGCCGTTGTGCCGGGCGTACTCCTCGATCATGTGCACGTAGACCCAGCGCAGGTTGAAGGTGCGCTTCTTCGCGCCGACCTCCGTGAACGTCTCGTCGAGCGAGTGGCCGGCGGCGGCCTCGCGGGCCAGCGCGACCTCGCGGTGGAACGTGGCGAAGTCGGCCTCGGCGTCGGCGGCGCTGACGTCGTGGTCGGCGTCCGGCGTCTCCGGCGTGAAGTACGGGTAGTCGACGCGCTCCCCGGCGAAGTTCTCGCGGAACCACCAGGCCTCCACCTCGGCCAGGTGTCGCACGAGGCCGAGCAGGGTCAGCCCGGACGGCTCCACGCTGGGCGTGCGCAGCTGGGCCTCGGTCAGCCCGGCGCACTTGAGCAGCAGCGTCTGCCGGTGGTAGTCGAGCCAGCCATCGAGCATGGTGCGCTCGTCGCCGACGTACGGTTCGGGGGTCCGGGTGATCTCCGGTGCGATCCAGGTCATGCCGCGCATCCTGCCCGGCACACCTGACAGTTCGCGACGGGTTATCAGGGCACGACGACGACCGGCCAGCGGCCGGTGCGGACGAGGCGGGTGGCGACCGAGCCGACCAGCCGGTGACCGGCCTGCTCGGAGGCACCCACCACCACCATGTCGGCCTGGAACTCGTCGGCCGCCGCGCACAGCTCGCCGTACGCGTCGCCGCGCCGGCACAGGAAGGTCACCGGCAAGCCGAACTCCTCGGCCCCGCGCCGGCACTCCCGGCGCAGCTCGGCGGCCAGCTCGTCGTGGGTCCGCTGCACCGCGCCAGCGTCCATCCCGGGAACCAGGGCGGTCAGCCCGCTCGCCGAGCTGACGAAGACCACCACCAGCGCGGCACCCTGCCGGCGGGCCAGGCCGGCGGCGTACCAGCCGGCCCGCTCGGACGTGCGGGTGCCGTCCACGCCGACCAGCACCACCCGAGGACCGTCCGTGCCGCGTTCGAAGGGCAGTGGACGGGTCCGGGGACCGTACTCCTCGCGGTCCGGTGCTCCCACGCTCATGGCTGGCTACCTCACCTCTGCTCGCCGGTACGGATGACGGCTGCGCTGGCACCGGCCGCCACGGTCGACTCCCGCTCGACCTCGTCGGTCACCGGGGAGGCGGCGCGCTGCCGCAGCGGCACCTCCTTGATGAAGCTCACCGCGATCAGCGCGATCAGCGCGAAGGGGGCGGCGGCCAGGAAGATGTCTCCGGCGCCGTGGCCGTACGCGCTCTCCACCACGGCCCGCAGCGGGCCGGGCAGCGTGTGCACGTCGGGCAGGACACCGTCGCTGCCCGAGCTGGACGCCGGGATGCCGAGCTGGGCCAACCCCTCGGCCAGGTAGTCCTTGACCTTGTGAGCGAGCACCGCGCCGAGGGCCGAGACCCCGATCGCGCCGCCCAGGCTGCGGAAGAACGCCACCACTGAGCTGGCCGCGCCGAGCTCGTGCGGGTCGACGGTGTTCTGCACGGCGAGGACCAGGTTCTGCATGGTCATGCCGAGGCCGACGCCGATCACCGCCATGTAGACGCTGAGCAGGGTGAAGCTGGTGTCCGCCCGGAGGGTGCCCATCAGCGCGAAGCCGACGGTGAGCAGCGCCGAACCCAGCACCAGGAACCGCTTCCACCGGCCGGTACGGGTGATGATCCGGCCGCTCAGCGTGGAGGAGACCAGCAGGCCGAGGATCATCGGAAGGGTCATCAGGCCGGACATGGTCGGGCTCTGACCGCGGCTGATCTGGAAGTACTGGCCGAGGAAGACCGAGGCGCCGAACATGCCCACGCCGACCGCGATGCTGGCGACGACGGCCAGGGTGATGGTGCGGTTGCGGAACAGCCGTGGCGGGATCATCGGCTCGGCGGCGCGGGTCTCCACCCGGATCGCCAGCGCGCCGAGCACCAGGGCGCCGACCACCATGACGGCGCTCTGCCAGGACGTCCAGGCGAACTGGTCGCCGGCCAGGGAGACCCAGATCAGCAGCACCGACACGGCCGCGGTGATCAGGGTGGCGCCCCACCAGTCGATCTGCGCCTTCCGCTTCACGACCGGCAGGTGCAGGGTCTTCTGGAGCACGACCAGCGCGGCGATGGCGAACGGCACGCCGACGTAGAAGCACCAGCGCCAGCCGAGCCAGGAGGTGTCCACGATCACGCCACCGATCAGCGGGCCGCCGATGGTGCCGACGGCCATCACGGCGCCGAGGTAGCCGCTGTAGCGGCCCCGCTCACGCGGCGCGATCATGGTCGCCATGATCACCTGGGCCAGCGCGGTGAGGCCGCCGGCGCCGATGCCCTGGAGCACCCGGCAGGCGATCAGCTCGCCGGTGCCCTGGGCGGCGCCGGCCAGCACCGAGCCCAGCACGTAGATCCCCAGGGAGAGCTGGACCAGGGCCTTCTTGCTGGTCAGGTCGGCGAGCTTGCCCCAGATCGGGGTGGTCGCGGTGGTCGCGAGCAGGGCCGAGGTGACCACCCAGGTGTACGCGGACTGACCGCCGTGCAGCTCGGTGATGATCCGCGGCAGCGCGTTCGAGACGACCGTGGAGGAGAGGATCGCGACGAACATGCCCAGCAGCAGGCCGGAGAGGGCCTCCAGGATCTGCCGGTGGGTCATGTCGACGCCGGTCGCCCGGGTGGGCGCTGTCGCCTGGCTCATCGTTGCTGCCTCCGAGTGGAGTCGAGGTCGAACGGCAGGGCTGTGCGGCGACCAGCGGAGCGTTGCCGGCACCAACCTATGCCTTAGTTGCCTAAAGCAACAACCTGTCGGACTGCGGCGACATTCCCCGTCCCGGGGGTTCAGACCCAGGAGTCGTTGAACCGGCCGAGCAGCCGGGCGAACTCCTCGACGTCCCGGGCCGGCCAGCCGTCCAGGGCGCGCAGAAACTCCCCCAGGCGGGCCGACCGGGCGACGTCGAACCGGCGCTGGCCCTCCTCGGTCAGGCTGATCTGCGCCGCCCGCCGATCGCTGGGATCGGGATCGCGGTGGACCAGGCCGAGCGCCTCCAGCCCGTTGATCTGCCGGCTCAGCGTCCCCTTGCCCACCCCGAGGCGTCCCGCCAGCTCGGTCAACCGGATCGACCCACTCCGGCGCAGCCAGAGCAGCAGCCCGTAGGTGTTCGGTTCGAGGTTCGGGTGCACCTCCCGGGCGATCTCCCAGGAGACCGCCCGGCCACGACGCAGCAGGGCCGTCAGTTCGTGCTCGACCGCCCGGATCGGCTCCGGCAGGTGCTCGTCGTCCACGACGTAGAGACTACGGGGGGTCAGCTCAGCCGTTGCCGGAGAGCCGGTGGTGCATCACCGGGCGTAGTCGCCCATCCTTCGTCGTGCCCTCGATGGTCACCTCGGCCCCGCGGCCCCGGTGGGTCAGCGTGGCCACCGCGTTGCCGAAGTACGGGCCGGCCAGCTTGCGCCAGCGCACCCCCGGGCGGCGGACACCGGCCGAGCGGGCCAGTGCCCGGGTCGCCCCCGCCGGGCCCGCCGACCAGCCCAGCCGCATCAGCGGACGGATCCCGGCCGGCACCTGGTTGTGGATCGGCGAACAGGTGAGCTGGTGCACCGGAGTGACCACCGCCGGATCGGCGAACCGGGCCCGGGCCACGTACGAGTGGTGCACGTCCCCGGAGAGCACGCTGATCGACGCCGGCGGGGCGTACGCCGGTCCGGCGCCGACCCGCGCACCGGACCTGCTCGGGGTGCCGGTGCCGATCCGGGAGAAGGTCTCCGCGAGCGCCTCGAACGAGCGCCGGAAGGCCGCCCAGTGCTCCAGGTCCAGAGCCCTGCGCAGCTTCTCCGCCGTGCGCGCCACCCAGGGCCGGCGCGAGTCGGCCAGCTTCTCGTTCCACGCCTCGATGTGGTGGATGCCCTGCGGCAGCAGCCAGGGCAGCGAGGCACCGACCACGAGGTGGTCGTAGACACCGTGCGCCTGGTCGAGGAACCAGGACCACTCGCCCGGCGGCAGCATCGCCCGGTTGCCCCGGTCGAGCACCCGGCTGCACCGGTTGTCCAGCATCACCAGCCGGGTCCGGCCCAGGTCCAGCGCGTAGCTCCACTGGTACTGCACCGCGCGCCAGCGCTCGGTGTCGTGCGCCAGGTCGGACTCCTGGTCGACCCGGTGCCCGAACTCGCGCAGCACACCGGTGGCGTCCTCGGCGGCGACGACCTTCGCGAAGACCGGGTCGGCGGCGATGTCGTCCGGGGAGAGGTTGCCCAGGTGCTGGTAGACCCAGTAGGAGGCGAGGCCGCTGCCGATCCGTTCGGACCACCACGGCTGCTCGCGGACCTCGGCGCGCCAGGACGCCGACGTGTTCCAGTCGTCGATGATCTCGTGGTCGTCGAAGATCATCACGCTCGGCACGGTGGACAGCAGCCAGCGGATCTCCGGATCACGCCAGGACTCCAGGTAGAGCTTCGTGTACTCGTCGAAGCTCACCACCTGGTCGGCCGGGGCGCCCTTCGGTCGCCGCCGGCGCCGGCGCAGCAGCCGGCGCACCGTCGGCGAGGTGACGTCGGCGTAGACCTGGTCGCCGAGCAGCACCAGCAGGTCGGGCAACGCGCCCGGCTCGGGGTCGGCCATCAGGCGCCGGGCGTACGCGTCCAGCGCGTCCGGCGGGAGCTTGCGGGTGGTGGCGTGCTGGGTGGTCTCCCGGCAGGAGCCGAAGATCAGATTGACCGGCTGGTCCCGGTCGTCGGCCGCCCGGGTGCGGATCACACTCGGCGGGAAGCCGCTGCTCGGCACCGGCCAGACCACCTCGTCGTCGACCAGCACCTCGTAGGTGGTCGCGCTGTCCGGGGTGAGCCCCTGCACCACCACGAGCGCGTAGTGGTGGTCGTACGCCGAGAAGGTGGGTGCGCTACCGGTAGCGCCGTCCGCGGTGCGGACGGTGACCACGGCGGGCGCCGCCGTCTCCACCCAGATCGTCGCCCGGGTGTCCACCACGCGCCGCAGGAGGGGGCCGATGAGCAGGTGTGCGGCGGGCATGCGGCCGAGCCTACCGCCGGTTACCGGACAGCGGCCGGGTGGCGGCGGCTGGGACGCCGCGCCCGGCATCTGACAGGATTCCGGCATGGCCGAATATCTCGTCCTCGCTCTGGTCCTGCTCGGTGTGCTGATCGCCGGCACAGTCGGGCTGGTCGTGCCGCGCCTGCGGCGGCGGCCCGAGCCCCCGCTGCCCCGCACCGAGGTCGACACCCGGGCCGAAGAGGATCTCGCCGGCCCGCCGGTCGAGGCACCGGAGTCCGATCTGTCCACCGGTGTCCTTGTCGAGCCGCCGCCGGTCATCGAGGCGCCCGCGCCGCCCGTCGAGGTGCCCGAGCCGACCGCCGGTCGGCTGGTCCGGCTCCGCTCGCGGCTGTCCCGCTCGCAGAACGTCTTCGGCAAGGGCCTGCTCGGCCTGCTCGCCCGCGACCACCTCGACGAGGACGTCTGGGAGGAGATCGAGGACAGCCTCATCACCGCCGACGTCGGCATCGACGCCACCCGGGAGATCGTCGACCGGCTGCGCGAGCGGACCCGGGTGCTGGGCACCCGCTCGGCCGCCGAGCTGCGCGCGCTGCTCGCCGCCGAGCTGGTCAACGCGCTCGACCCGAGCCTGGACCGGTCGCTGCGCACCGCCCCGAAGGACGGCGTTCCGGCGGTGCTGCTGGTGGTCGGCGTCAACGGCGCCGGCAAGACCACCACCTGCGGCAAGATCGCCCGGGTGCTGGTGGCCGACGGCCGCAGCGTGCTGCTCGGCGCGGCCGACACCTTCCGGGCCGCCGCCGCCGACCAGCTGGAGACCTGGGGGTCACGCGTCGGCGCGGAGACCGTCCGCGGCCCGGAGGCCGCCGACCCGGCCAGCGTCGCCTTCGACGCGGTCAAGCGCGGCATCGACATCGGCGTGGACACCGTGCTCATCGACACCGCCGGCCGGCTTCAGAACAAGGTCGGCCTCATGGACGAGCTGGGCAAGGTCAAGCGGGTGGTGGAGAAACAGGGCCCCATCGACGAGACACTGCTCATCCTGGACGCCACAACAGGGCAGAACGGCCTGGAACAGGCCCGGGTCTTCACCGAGGTGGTCAACGTGACAGGCGTGGTGCTGACCAAGCTCGACGGCACCGCGAAGGGCGGCATCGTGATCGCCGTGCAGCGAAAGCTCGGCATCCCGGTGAAGCTCGTCGGCCTCGGTGAGGGCAAGGACGATCTGGCCCCGTTCGACCCGGCGCAGTTCGTCGACGCGTTGCTGGGCACCGAGGCCGCCGGACGGGACGCGTAGTCTCGGGTGACCACTGACGATCGCGCGTACGCGGGCTGGCGCGACCCCGGCCACCCCTCGCAGCGCCTCGGGAGACCGTACGTGACTTCGCAGGAGATCCCGCTGCACGGCGGCAACGTGAGCACCGTGGTGCGGGTCGGAGACACGGTCCGCCGCAACGCCGGGCCGTGGACCCCGTCCGTGCACGCCCTGCTGCGGCACCTGGAGTACGTCGGGTTCACCGGCGCCCCCCGGGCGCTGGGCATGGACGAGCGCAACCGCGAGGTGCTGTCGTACCTGGAGGGGGAGTGCGGGGAGTACCCGCTCGCCCCGCACTGGGTGACCGACGAGGCGCTGGTCACCGTGGCCACCATGCTGCGGATGTTCCACGACGCGCAGTACGGCTTCACCCCGCCGCCCGGTGCGGTCTGGCGCTCGTTCGGGCCGCCGCCGCCGGACACCGAGGTGATCTGCCACCACGACGCCGCGCCGCACAACGTGATCTGGCGGCCGGACGGCACGCTCGGGCTGATCGACTTCGACCTGGCGTCGCCGGGCTCCCGGATCTACGACGTGGCGTACGCGGCCTGGACCTGGGTGCCGATCTTCGCCGACCGGGACTCGATCACGCTGGGCTGGAACCGCCCGGACCGGCCGCGCCGGCTGCGGCTCTTCGCCGACGCGTACGGGCTGATCCCCCGGGACAGGCACCGGCTCATCCGGACCATCCGCAAGCGGATCGTGGACCACGTGGAGGGGATCCGCCGGATGGCCGCCGCCGGGGAGCCGGCGTTCGTCCGGATCGTGCACAAGGGGCACTTGCGCCGGCCGATGCGCGACCTGCGGCTGCTCGACTACGAGCGGCACGCCCTGGAGAACGCCCTCCGCTGACCGCGGGCCGGACGATTCCGGCCGGTTCCGTGGGCGCGTCGGTCGATGCGTCCGGCCGGTCGGGCATCGACGCGCGCCGTACGGGTGATCCACCACCGTCCATGCCGCCGACTGTGCGGACTTCGTGACACGTACGAAACAACCCGTCACGAAACGGAAACCGGGCCGAGACCCTGGGTGAAACAGCCGGCCGCGAAGCTTCCGCGCAACCGGCCTACGGGCGACGCTGCCCCGGAAAGCCGCGAAGGAGGACTTCACCTTTAGGAGGCCAGCGTGCCTGAAGCACCGACGATCGACGGCGCCAATACCGTTTGGCTGCTGGTTTCGACCGCGCTCGTGCTGCTCATGACCCCGGGACTGGCGCTGTTCTACGGCGGCCTCAACCGGGCCAAGGGCGTACTCAACATGATGATGATGAGCTTCTCCGCCATCGGGCTCATCTCCGTTCTGTGGTGGTTCTACGGCTTCAGCGTCGCCTTCGGGGCCGACGTGAACGGTTTCTGGGGCGACCCGGGCGCGTACCTCGGCACCAAGACCTTCCTCGCCGAAACCGACCTGTGGGGGGCCACGGCGGAGAACCCCAGCGGCATCGGGGTACCGCTCTACGTGTTCATGGCGTTCCAGATGGTCTTCGCGGTGATCACCGTGGCGCTGATCAGCGGTGCCATCGCCGACCGGGCCAAGTTCGCCGGCTGGCTGCTGTTCGCCTTCGGCTGGGCGACCCTGGTCTACTTCCCGGTCGCCCACTGGGTCTGGGGCGGCGGCATCATCGGCGGTGACATCCACGCGCTGGACTTCGCCGGTGGCACCGCGGTGCACATCAACGCCGGTGCGGCGGCCCTGGCCGTGGCGCTGGTGCTCGGCAAGCGGCTCGGCTGGCCGCGTGAGGGCATGAAGCCGCACAACATCCCGCTGGTCGCGCTCGGCGCCGGTCTGCTGTGGTTCGGGTGGTTCGGTTTCAACGCCGGCTCGGAGCTGACCGTCGACTCGGTGGCCGGGCTCGCGTTCATCAACACCCAGCTCGCCACGGCGGCCGCGGTGCTCGGCTGGATCGCGGTCGAGTGGATCAAGGACCGGAAGCCGACCATGGTGGGCGCCTCGTCCGGTGCGATCGCCGGTCTGGTTGCCATCACCCCGGCCTGTGGTTTCATCGCCCCCTGGGCGGCCGTCCTGCTCGGCATCGTCGCCGGGGTCGTGTGCGCGCTCGCCGTCAGCCTCAAGTACCGGCTGGGCTACGACGACTCGCTCGACGTGGTCGGCGTGCACTTCGTCGGCGGCTGGATCGGCTCGCTCTGGCTCGGCCTCTTCGCCACCAACTCGGTCAACGCCGCGATCAGCGACGTGGTGGGCGCCTCCGACGGGCTCTTCTACGGTGGCGGCCTCACCCAGCTCGGGCGGCAGGCGCTCGCCGGCGTGATCGTCTCGGTCTGGTCGTTCGGCGTCGCCTGGGTGCTCGCCTTCGTCATCGAGAAGACGATCGGCTTCCGTGTGAAGGGCGAGGCCGAGGTCGAGGGCATCGACATCGCCGAGCACGCCGAGAGCAGCTACGACCTGTCCCCGGCGGGCGGCGGCACGGGCAGCGCGTTCGCGATGGCCGGCATCGGCACCCCCGGTGGCGGCGCGACGAGCGGTGCCAAGCCGGAGGCGGACTCCGCCGAGCCGGTCAGCGCGAAGGTCGCCGGTTAACGTTCCTGGGATGGAGGGGTTGGACATGAAGCTGGTGACCGCGGTCATCAAGCCGTACCAGCTGGACGCGGTGAAGGAGGCTCTGCACGCCCTCGGCGTGGCCGGGCTGACCGTCAGCGAGGTCCAGGGGTACGGGCGGCAGAAGGGGCACACCGAGGTCTACCGGGGTGCCGAGTACACGGTCGAGTTCCTGCCCAAGATCCGGGTGGAGGTGCTGACCGACGAGATCGACGTGGAGAAGATCGTGGACGCCATCGTCGGTGCGGCCCGCACGGGCAAGATCGGCGACGGCAAGGTCTGGGTCACCGGTGTGGAGGAGGTCGTCCGGGTGCGTACCGGCGAGCGCGGCCTCGACGCACTCTGACCCGGATCACCGACATGACCTCGTTGATCAACGGGAACGCGTCAGGGCATGCCGGCGACGGCGACGCGAGCCGCTTGATCAACGAGGTCGTCGGCGTACCCGGGGGGATCGGCGAGCCGGCCCGGCTGGCCCGGGCGGCGGCGTACGACGACTTCCTGCGGGGGCTGTTGCCGGCGCGCGAGGGCGTGGCGCTGCTCGCCGTCGGTGGGCTGGGCCGGCGGCAGTGCGCCCCGTACGGCGACCTCGACCTGGTGCTGCTGCACGCCGGGGTACCCGGGACGGACGAGTTGGCCGCCAGCGTCTGGTATCCGATCTGGGACGCCGGCCTGCGGCTGGACCACTCGGTGCGGACCGTCGCCGAGGCGCTCTCGGTGGCCCAGGACGACGTCAAGGTCGCCCTCGGGTTGCTCGATGCCCGGCTGGTGGCCGGCGACCCCGCGCTGGCCGACGCGCTGATCCGTACCGCCGCCGATCACTGGCGGCGGACCGCCGTCCGCCAGCTGCCCGGTCTGCGGGAGGTCACCGCCGCCCGCTGGCAGGCCCACGGCGAGCTGGCCTTCCTACTGGAGGGCGACCTCAAGGAGGCCGCCGGCGGACTGCGCGACGTGGGGCTGTTGCGGGCGATCTCCGCCGCCGGGATCACCGACGCGCTGCGCCCCGCCGTGCGCGCCGCCCACCTGCGACTGCTGGACACGCGGGACGCCCTGCACCAGCAGGTCGGCCGGCGGGTCGACCGGCTGGTCGCCCAGGAGCGCGACGGAGTGGCGGGGCTCCTCGCCCTCGAGGACGGCGACGCCCTCCTGCGCCGGGTCGCCGGGGACGCCCGCACGGTCGGCCACGCCCTGGACGACGCCTTCCGGGCCGCCGACCGGCTGCGCTCCGGCCGCTCCCGGGGTGGGAACGGCCGCCCGGTGCGCCGCCCGGTGGCCCGGGACGTGGTCGAGCACGACGGCGAGCTGGTGCTCGCCCGTACCGCGATCGGTGCGCGCCCCGACCCGAGCCTGTCGCTGCGGGTGGCCGCCGCCGCGGCCGCCACCCGACTGCCGATCGCCCGTGCGACGTGCGAGTGGCTGGCGGCGTACTGCCCGCCACTGCCCGCACCCTGGCCGGCCGACGCCCGGGCCGCGCTGACCACCCTGCTCGGCGCCGGTCCCGGTCTGGTGCCGGCCTGGGAGACCTGCGACCGGTACGGGCTGATCGACGGCTGGCTGCCCGAGTGGACCCGGCTGCGCAGCCTGCCCCAGCACAACCCGGTGCACCGGTATACCCTCGACCGGCACCTGGTGCAGACCGCCCACGAGGCCAGCCGGCACGCCCGCGAGGTGGACCGGCCGGACCTGCTGCTCCTCGGCGCCCTGCTGCACGACATCGGCAAGGGGCTGCCGGGCGACCACAGCACCGTCGGTGTGCCGCCGGCCGAGGCGGTGGCGACCCGGATCGGCCTGCCCGCCGGGGAGACCGCGCTGATCGGCACGCTGGTCCGGCTGCACCTGCTGCTGCCCGACGTGGCCACCCGGCGGGACCTGACCGACCCGGTCACCATCGCCTCGGTGGCCGGGGCGGTCGGCGACACCGGCACCCTCGACCTGCTGCACGCGCTGGTCCGCGCGGACGCGGCGGCCACCGGGCCGGCCGCCTGGTCGGACTGGAAGGGCCGACTGGTCGCCGAGCTGGTCGCCCGGGTCCGCACCGCGCTGGACACCGGCGTACTCCCCGAGCCGCCGGCCCCCGACCCGGCGCTGCTGGCCGGGCCGCTGCCGGTCGTCCACCTGACCGGGGACCGGGTGGCGGTGGCCGCGGCGGACCGGCGCGGCCTGCTCGCCACGGTGGCCGGCTGCCTGGCCCTGCACCGGTTGGAGGTCATCTCCGCGGACGCCTCCGCGGTCGATGGCCGGGCCCTGGTCGAGTGCCGGGTGCAGCCGCGCTACGGCCTGCCGCCGGACCCGGTCCCGCTCAGCGCCGACCTGCGCCGAGCGGTCGCCGGCGACGTGTCGGTCACCCAGCGGCTGCGCGGCCGTGCGCTCGCCGCCCGGGGCGGCGGCGCGGCCCCCCGGGTGGTCTGGCACCGCGAGGCGGCCACCGACGCGGTGCTGCTGGAGCTGCGCGCCGCCGACGCGGCCGGGCTGCTCTACCGGGTCACCTGCGCGCTGGACGAGGCCGGCGCCCTGGTCCGCGCGGCCCGCATCTCCACCCTCGGCGCCGACGTGGTCGACGCCTTCTACCTGGTCGGCGGCTGGCCGGACGACGCCACCCGGGCCCGTCTGGAGGCCGCGGTCCTCGCCGCCGTCTGACCCGCGATCGGTTCCGACCGACGCCGAACGTCGGGCCGGTCAGTGCCGCGACAGCCGCCGCTCCGCCGGGCCGCCGCTCCGCCGGGCCGCCGGACCGCCGTGCACCGGGCCATCTTGCGCACGAGCGCGATACCTCAGAGTCATATTCATGCCTCAGAGTCATAGCGCACGTGGAGGTGTCCGGCACCGACCCGGCGTATCCGGGTAGCGGGCCGTCGCGGGAACGCGCCGGCGGGAAGCGCGCCGCGGGGAGCCGGCGCTGGGGGCGGCGCGTACGTCCGGGGGCGTAGCCGCGGTGCCGCTCGTGGACGCACGCCCGGCGGCATCGACGCGGGCAGAATGACGGCCATGCGATGGACCGGGCGGCAGCAGGCGGCGGCGGACGCCGTGCTCGCCCTGGTGCTGCTCGCGTTCGGGCTCCTCGCCACCGGCCTGGCCGGGGACAACCAGCCGGGGTCGAGGCCGGTGGACGCCGCCTGCCGGGTGCTGATCGCGGTCGCCGCGCTGGCCCTTCTGGCCCGGCGGCGTGCCCCGGTGGCCACCCTCGCCGTGGTCACCGTGGCCACCTCGACGTACCTCGTGCTCGGCTACCCGTACGGGCCGATCCTGCTCACCTTCCTGATCGCCGTGTACACCGTGGCGGCGCGGTTGCCGGTGCGCCCGGCGGCGCTCGCCACCGGTGCCGCGTTCGTGCTGATGCTGACCCACGTCTTCTGGTCCCGGGGCCCGGCGCCGGGCTGGGCGGGAGTGCTGCCCGCGTCGGCCTGGGCGGTCGTACCGTTCGCAATGGGGGTGGTGGTGCGGGTCAACCGCGAGGCGGCCGCCCGCAGCCGCGCAGAGCAGGTTCGCGACCGCGCCGAGCAGGCCCGGCGGCAGGCCGACGAGGAGCGGCTGCGCATCGCGCAGGAGGTGCACGACGTGGTGGGGCACGGGCTGGCCGCGATCAGCATGCAGGCGGAGATCGCCCTGCACCTGTTGCCGAAACGGCCGGAGCAGGCGGAGACGGCGCTGACGGCGATCAGCCGGACCAGCCGGGAGGCGCTGGACGAGCTGCGGGTCACCCTGGGCGCGGTGCGGCGGGGCGCGGAGCGTGGGCCGGTGCCTGGCCTGGCCCGGCTTCCGGCGTTACGCGACCGGCTCGCCGGGGCCGGTCTCGCCGTGGAACTGCGGGTGATCGGCGAACCCCGGGAGTTGCCGGCGGCGGTGGACCTGGCCGCGTACCGGGTGGTGCAGGAGGCGCTGACCAACGTGCTGCGCCACGCCGGGGTGGGCAGCGCGGAGGTGACGGTCGACCACCGCGCCGACGCGTTGACCGTCGAGGTCGCCGATCGGGGCGCGGGTGCCAGCGGCGACTGGCTGGACGACGCCGACGACGGGACCGCCGGGCATGGCCTGGCCGGGATGCGGGAGCGGGTCGACGCGCTGGGTGGGCGGCTGGTCCTCGGGCCGCGTCCCGGCGGCGGTTTCCGGGTGCACGCCTGGCTGCCGGTGGAGCCGTCCGCGTGATCCGGGTCCTGATCGCCGACGACCAGGACCTGGTCCGGCTCGGGCTGCGCGCGCTGGTGGAGAGCGAGGACGACCTGGCGCTGGCCGGCGAGGCCGCCGACGGGCTGCGCGCGGTGGAGCTGGCCCGTCGGGAACGGCCGGACGTCGTGCTGATGGACATCCGGATGCCGGGCATCGACGGGATCGAGGCCACCCGGCGGATCGTCGCCGACCCCGACCTGGCCGGCACTCGGGTGGTGGTGCTCACCACCTTCGAGCTTGACGAGTACGTCTTCGACGCGCTGCGGCACGGTGCGAGCGGGTTCCTCACCAAGGACACCCGGCCGGCCGAGCTGCTGCGGGCGATCCGGCTGGTCGCCGAGGGGGAGGCGCTGCTGTCACCGTCGGTGACCCGGCGGGTGGTGCGGGAGTTCGCCACCCGGCCGTCCCGGGCGCCCCGTCCGCACCCGCGGCTCGACGCGCTCACCGACCGGGAGCGCCAGGTGGTCGGCCTGGTCGGTGAGGGCCTGAACAACGAGGAGATCGCCGCCCGGCTGGTGGTCAGCCCGGCGACCGCGCGCACCCACGTCAGCCGGGCGATGGGCAAGCTGGGAGCCCGGGACCGGGCCCAGCTCGTCGTCTTCGCGTACCAGTCGGGGCTGGTGTCCGGTTGACGGAGCCGGCAGCGCCGCGCGGGCGGTGGCAGGGGCGGCCGGGACGCGGGCCCGGGCCGGCCGACAGCGGCCGTGCGGCCGGCCCGCTACCCTTGCGGTGGCCGGACTCCGTACTGCCGGCCGCGTTGTGCCCGCCGGAACACTGACAAACGGGATGTTCGTGTGTTTGACACCTTGAGTGACCGCCTGTCCGGGATCTTCACCAAGCTCCGCGGCAAGGGACGGCTCACCGACGCCGACATCGACGCCACCGCGCGCGAGATCCGTCTTGCGCTGCTGGAGGCGGATGTCGCGCTGCCGGTCGTCAAGGGCTTCATCGCGAACGTCAAGGAGCGGGCCCGCAGCGCGGAGGTCTCCGAGGCGCTGAACCCGGCCCAGCAGATCATCAAGATCGTCAACGAAGAGCTGATCAACGTGCTCGGCGGCGAGGGCCGGCGGCTCCAGTTCGCCAAGCAGCCGCCCACGGTGATCATGCTGGCCGGCCTCCAGGGCTCCGGTAAGACCACGCTGGCCGGCAAGCTGGCCCGCTGGCTCAAGGGCCAGGGTCACCAGCCGCTGCTGGTCGCCGCCGACCTCCAGCGTCCCAACGCCGTCGGGCAGCTCCAGGTGCTCGGTGGGCGGGCCGGCGTCGAGGTGTACGCCCCGGAGCCCGGCAACGGCGTCGGCGACCCGGTCCAGGTGGCCCGCGCGTCGATCGAGCACGCGAAGCGGGCGGCTCGGGACATCGTCATCGTCGACACCGCCGGCCGGCTCGGCATCGACGCCGAGATGATGCAGCAGGCCGCCGACATCCGCGACGCGGTCCAGCCGGACGAGGTCATCTTCGTCATCGACGCGATGGTCGGTCAGGACGCCGTCCGCACCGCCGAGGCGTTCCGCGACGGGGTCGGCATCACCGGCGTGGTGCTCTCCAAGCTCGACGGCGACGCCCGCGGTGGCGCGGCGCTGTCGGTGCGTGAGGTCACCGGGCAGCCGATCCTGTTCGCCTCCACCGGCGAGAAGCTGGAGGACTTCGACGTCTTCCACCCCGACCGGATGGCCAGCCGGATCCTCGGCATGGGCGACGTCCTCACTCTGATCGAGCAGGCCGAGCAGGCCTTCGACTCCGATCAGAAGGAGAAGATGACCGCCAAGCTGATGGGCGGCGAGCAGTTCACCCTGGAGGACTTCCTCGACCAGCTCATCGCGGTGCGGCGGATGGGCCCGATCGCCAACGTGCTGGCCATGATGCCCGGCATGGGGCAGATGAAGGACCAGCTGGCCGACCTGGACGACACCCACTTCGACCGGGTCACCGCGATCATCCGGTCGATGACCCCGGGTGAGCGGACCAACCCGAAGATCATCAACGGTTCCCGCCGGGCGCGCATCGCCAACGGCTCCGGGGTCACCGTGATGGACGTCAACCAGCTGCTCAACCGCTTCGCCGACGCGCAGAAGATGATGAAGCAGATGGGCGGCATGATGGGCCTCCCCGGTGGCGGCCGGCGCAAGGCGACCAAGTCGCCGAAGAACAAGCGCAAGGGCACCAAGGGTGGCAACCGGCCGCGTACCGGGGCCGGCGCCGGCATGCCCGGCGGCTTCCCGGGTGGCATGCCGCAGCTCCCGCCGGGCATGGACCCGAACGATCTGGCCGGCGGCCAGGGCCTGCCGCCCGGCTTCAAGCTCCCGAAGATCGACTTCAACAAGTTCGGCAAGGGCGGCGACAACCGTCCCCGCTGACGGCGGGCGACGTCGCGGCCGCCGGGGTGATCCGGTAGGACTGTGCACATGGCTCTTCATGTGCGCGGTGTCCTGCTCCCCGACGACGAGGTCCGGGATCTCTGGCTGGTCGGCGACCGGGTGACCCTCACCCCGGTGCCCGGGGCGGAGACGGTCGTCGACGGTGGCTTCGTCCTGCCCGGGCTGGTCGACGCGCACTGCCACATCGGCATCGCCCGCGGCGGCGCCCCGATCACCTCTCTCGACCAGGCCCGCGAGCTGGCCCACATCGACCGGGACGCCGGGGTGCTGGCGATCCGCGACGCCGGATCGCCGTACCCGTACCCGGAGTTGGACGACGAGCCGGACCTGCCGCGACTGGCCCGCGCCGGCCGGCACGTGGCGCCGCCGAAGCGCTACCTGCGTGACATCGGGGTGGAGGTCGGCGCCGCCGAGGTGGCCGCCACGGTGGCGGCGCAGGCGCGGGCCGGCAACGGTTGGGTCAAGCTGGTCGGCGACTGGATCGACCGCGGCGTGGGCGACCTGGCGCCGGCCTGGGACGCGGACACCCTCACCGCGGCCGTGCGGGCCGCGCACGACGCCGGGGTACGGGCCGCGGTGCACACCTTCTCCGAGTCGGCCGTGGAGATCATGGTGCGGGCCGGGGTGGACTCGGTGGAGCACGGCACCGGGCTGAGCCTCGACCTGATCGACGAGATGGCCCGCCAGGGCACCGCGCTCGTCCCCACGATGATCAACATTGCCACCTTCGGGGGCATCGCCGAGCAGGCGCGGGCCAGGTTCCCCGGGTACGCCGAGCACATGCTGGCGCTGCGGGACGGCTTCCCCGAGGTGGTGCGCGCCGCGCACGAGGCGGGCGTGCCGATCTACGTGGGCACCGACGCGGGCGGAGGCATCGACCACGGGCTGGCCGCCGAGGAGATGCTGCTGCTGCACGAACGGGCCGGGATGGCGCCGCTCGACGTGCTGGCCTCCGCCTCCTGGGGCGCCCGGGAGTGGCTCGGCTTCCCCGGCCTGATCGAGGGTGGCCTCGCCGACCTGACCGTCTACCCCGAGGACCCCCGGAGCGACCTGCGCGTCGTCCGTGCCCCGTCCCGCACGATCCTCCGGGGCCGAGTGATCCGCTGACCCCCGCAAGGCCGCGCCCCGCCCCGCCGCGCCGTGTCGTGTCGTACCGCGTTGGGCTGCGTCGCGTCGCGTCGGGTGTTTCGCAAGGTCGTGCTCGATCCAGGAAGTAGTGGCCTCGGCGGCGGGGGATGCCACTACATCAAGGATCGAGCGCGATCTTGGCACCCCGCGGGAGCAATGAGGAAGATCCGCGCAACATCAGGGATGTTGCTGCCTCCCGCGCGGTCTAGGCAGCAACATCCGGGAAGTTGCTCGGATCATGACGCGGGGCGCGGGGCGCGGGGCGCGGGGGTGCGGGGGTGCGGGGTGCAGGCCGCGGGGGCGCGGGGCGCCCGGGCGCGGGGCGCGGGGCTCAGGGTGCGTCGGTGTCGGTCAGCGGGCGCGGGTGCGGGTGGGTGGGGTGTGGGGGTTAGAGGGCTGGGCGGGCGGCGGCGCTGAAGAGGTGTACGGCAAGGTTGGCCAGGGTCGTCGCGGTCTGCTCGATCGGTTCCCGGGGGAGCACGATGTGGCTGACCACCAGGCGGACGATCGTGTCGGCGGCGAAGGCCAGCGCGGCCCGGTCCGCTCCCGGCAGGTAGTCGCCGACCCAGTCGATCAGCGCGCCGGAGGCCTCGGTGAGCACCACCTCGGCCCGGGTAGTGAGGTACGGCAGTAGCTCGTCCGAGCCACCCCGCGCGCTGGTCAGGATCGCCTTGACCAGAGGGTTGTCCGCCGCCGTGGCGAGGGTGTGCGCGATGGCCGCGTACGCGCCGGCCCGCACGTCCGATCCGTGTGCGAGCAGCGCGTCGCGAACGTCGCCGACGAACCGGTCCACCTCGGCGCGGGCGAGCGCCTCGGCCAGGCCGGCCTTGCTGCCGAACTCGTTGTAGACGGTCTGCCGGCTCACCCCGGCCGTGGAGGCCACCCCGCCCATCCGTACCGCGTCCCAGCCTGCGGCGATGGCCCGCGCGCGTGCGGCATCCACGATCGTGTCTCGCAGCCGCTGTCGCGGCGAGCCCGTCGGTGCAGTCATGGTGGTCGAAGTCTACGGTCGCCCGGCCCAACCCTTCCAGGGCTGCCCCGACGCTGCGCGGAGCGGGAGCGGGACGCGGCACGACACCGCGCGACGCCTCCCGGGCGCGGTGTCCGCCCGCGCGGCGCATAGGATGTGCGGTCATGGCACGCGTGCTCACTCCCCGTGCGGAGGACTTCCCCCGCTGGTACCAGGACCTGATCGCCAAGGCGAAGCTGGCCGACAACGGCCCGGTCCGCGGCACCATGGTCATCCGTCCGGCCGGCTACGCCATCTGGGAGCGGATGCAGGCCGAGATGGACGCCCGGATCAAGGCGGCGGGTGCGGAGAACGCGTACTTCCCGCTGTTCATCCCGGAGAGCTACCTGAAGCGCGAGGCCCAGCACGTCGAGGGCTTCTCGCCGGAGCTGGCGGTGGTCACCCACGGTGGCGGCAAGCAGCTCGCCGAGCCGGTGGTGGTGCGCCCCACCAGCGAGACGGTGATCGGCGAGTTCATGGCCAAGTGGATCGACTCGTACCGGGACCTGCCGCTGCTGCTCAACCAGTGGGCCAACGTGGTCCGGTGGGAGCTGCGCCCGCGGATCTTCCTGCGCACCAGCGAGTTCCTGTGGCAGGAGGGGCACACCGCGCACGCCACCCGCGAGGACGCCCGGGCCTACGCCCGGCGGATCCTGCACGAGGCGTACGAGGACCTGATGGTCAACGTGATCGGCATCCCGGTGGTGGTGGGCCTGAAGACGGCCCGCGAGCGGTTCGCCGGCGCGACGGCCACGTACACCTGCGAAGGCATGATGGGCGACGGCAAGGCGCTCCAGCTGGGCACCAGCCACGAGCTGGGCCAGAACTTCGCCAAGGCGTTCGACATCAGCTACTCGTCGGCCGAGGGCGGCCGGGAGCACGCCTGGACGACCTCCTGGGGCACCTCGACCCGGATGCTGGGCGGCCTGATCATGGCGCACGGCGACGACAACGGCCTGCGGGTGCCGCCGAGGCTGGCCCCGGTGCAGGCGTACGTCATGATCGTCAAGGACGGCGAGGGCGTCGCCGAGGCGGCGGCCAAGCTGCGTGACGGCCTGCGCGACGCCGGTGTCCGGGTCGCGCTCGACGACCGCACCGACACCGCGTTCGGCCGCCGGGCCGTCGACGCCGAGCTGCGCGGCTATCCGGTACGCGTCGAGGTCGGCCCCCGCGACCTGGCCGCGGGCAACGCGGTCGTGGTGCGCCGCACGGACGGGTCGAAGGCCCCGACGCCGGTGGCCGACGTGGTCGGCGCGGTGCTGGCCGCGCTGGAGACCGACCAGCAGGTGCTGCACGACCAGGCGCTGGCCAACCGCGAGTCGCGCACGGTGGAGGTGGCCACCCTCGCCGAGGCGATCGAGGCTGCCGCGAACGGCTGGGCCCGGGTGCCGTGGTCGGCGGTGGGCGTGGCCGGCGAGGCCGAGGCGAACGGCCAGGGCGTCACCGTCCGCTGCCTGCTGCGCGCCGACGGCTCGGTGCCGGACTCCGAGGACGAGCCCGACCTGGTCGCCATCCTCGCCCGCGCCTACTGAGGTCAGGGAAGGGCGGTGCGCTTCGCGCCAGGTCGGCTGATCATGCACCGCAACGTGCGGCACGGCCGGATCGGATGGGTCCGGCCGGGCCGGGTGGTCAGCGACGACGAGCGGGGCCTGCTGGTCTGGATCGCCCGGGACTCGCCGGTCGTCCACGAGGTGACCGAGGCGGGGCTCGGGATGCGGGCGATGCCGTTCGCCCAGTGGATCTCGTCGACGTACCGGCTGGCGCACGGGCGCTGGAACGGGCCACCGCTGCTGAAGTTCCTGCCCACCGGCGCGGCGCACTCCGTCTGGTGGTTCCGGGACGCGCGGGGACGATTCGCCCACTGGTACGTCAACCTGGAGGAACCCGGCGTGCGCTGGGACGACGGCCCGGTGGCCGGCGTCGACGTGGTCGACCAGGACCTCGACGTGGTGGTGCGCCCGGACCGCAGCTGGGAGTGGAAGGACGAGGAGGAGTTCGCCGAGCGCCTCGCCTTCCCCGACGACTACTGGGTGACCGACGAGAAGGCGGTCCGCGCCGAGGGCGAGCGGGTGATCGCGCTCGCCGAAGCCGGCGAGTTCCCGTTCGACGGCACCTGGTGCGAGTTCACACCGCCGGCCGACTGGGACGTACCGGACGAGCTTCCGCCGGGCTGGGACCGCCCGCCGGTGCGCTGAGAGGTGTTCCCGGTCACCGGCCCGGCGACCCCGAGCGTGATGTTCGGGTCCGGTGCGGGAGATCGACGCCCGATCTGGCAGAATAGGTCGCTGGTATCCGGCGCGCGTCCGGCGCCCTCTAACCCGGGCGCGTCGCCAGTCCACCGAGTAGTCTCCGGCCCAACCCCACTGTGCCGGTCGGCGCTCACCCGTGCACACCGCCCGTACCGGGCTGGTGAGATCGCAACAGGAGCGAAACAACTGTGGCCGTAAAGATCCGGCTCCTGCGGATGGGTAAGATCCGCAACCCGCAGTACCGCATTGTCATCGCCGACTCGCGCACCAAGCGTGACGGCCGGGCGATCGAGTTCGTCGGGGTGTACCAGCCGAAGGAGGACCCTTCGGTCATCGAGGTCAAGTCGGAGCGGGTCCAGTACTGGCTGTCCGTCGGCGCTCAGCCGAGCGAGGCGGTGCAGCGGCTGCTGGAGCTGACCGGTGACTGGCAGAAGTTCAAGGGCCTGCCGGCCCCGCCGCCGCTGCTCGTCGCCCCCGAGCGGGCCGACCGCAAGGCGGCGTACGAGGCTGAGGCGAAGGCCGCCGCCGGGCTCACCCCGGAGACCCCGGCCAAGCCCGCCAAGAAGGCCGCCAAGGCTGCCGAGGCTCCGGCTGAGGCGCCGAAGACCGAGGCTCCGGCCGAGGCCCCGGCTGCCGCTGCCGACGCCGGTGAGCAGGCCTGACATGCCTCTGCGTCCGGCGTTGGAGCACCTGGTCAAGGGCATCGTCGACCACCCGGATGACGTCCGGGTGCGGATGGTCGATTCCCGTCGGGGCAAGCGGCTGGAAGTCCGCGTGCACCCCGAGGACCTCGGCACTGTGATCGGGCGGTCCGGCCGGACCGCCAAGGCGCTGCGCCAGGTGATCGGCTCCATCGGCGGGCGCGGAGTACGCGTCGACATCGTCGACTCGTACTGATGCAGCTCGTCGTCGGCAGGATCGGCAAGCCGCACGGTGTCCGTGGTGAGGTCACCGTCGAGGTGCGGACCGACGAGCCCGAAGCGCGTTTCGCCCCTGGCACGGTGCTGCGCACCGAGCCGGGGGCGAAGCCCCCGACCGCGTCCTCATCGCGCACCGAGCCAGGGGCAGCGCCTGAGTCCGGGCCTGGCGTGCTTTTCCGGGTTCCGGCGGAGCTGACCATCGAGGAAGCGCGCTGGCACCAGGGGCGGATGCTGGTCGCGTTCGCCGGGATCCTGGACCGCGACGCCGCCGAGGCGCTGCGTGGCACCCTGCTCGTGGTGGACAGCGCCGAGGTGGAGCCCCCGGAGGACCCGGAGGAGTTCCACGACCACCAGCTCGTCGGGCTGGCCGTGGTCACCCCGGCGGGTGAGCGGCTGGGCGAGGTGGCCCGGATCGACCACGCGCCCTCCTCCGACCTGCTGGTGCTGCGGCGCCCCGAGGGGCGCGTCGCGTTGATCCCGTTCGTCCGGGCGATCGTTCCGGAGGTCGACCTGGCCGGTGGACGTGTGATCGTCGACCCGCCGGCCGGACTGCTCGATCTTTAGGACCACCATGCGCGTCGACATCGTGTCGATCTTTCCGGAGTACTTCGCACCCCTCGACCTGTCGCTGATCGGCCGCGCGCGGGCCAACGGCGTACTCCAGCTGGCCGTGCACGACCTGCGGACCTGGACCCACGACGTGCACCGCACGGTCGACGACACCCCCTACGGCGGCGGGCCGGGCATGGTGATGCGTCCCGAGCCGTGGGGCGGCGCGCTGGACGCGCTCGCCCCGGCCGAGGCACCGCCGCCGCGGCTGCTGGTGCCCTCGCCGGCCGGCGTGCCGTTCACCCAGGCCATGGCGTACGAGCTGGCCGCCGAGCCGCACCTGCTCTTCGCCTGCGGCCGGTACGAGGGGATCGACCAGCGGGTGCTGGCGCACGCCGCGACGCGGATGCCGGTCACCGAGGTGTCGCTCGGCGACTACGTGCTCTTCGGCGGCGAGGTGGCCGTGCTGGTCATCATGGAGGCGGTCACCCGGCTGCTGCCCGGTGTGCTGGGCAACGCCGGCTCGCTGGACGAGGAATCGCACGCGCACGGGCTGCTCGAAGCGCCGATCTACACGAAGCCGCCGAGCTGGCGCGGGCACGACGTGCCGGACGTGCTCCGCTCCGGCGACCACGGGAAGATCGCCCGCTGGCGGCGCGAGGAGGGCCTGCTGCGTACCGCCGCCCGGCGCCCGGATCTGCTGGCCGCCCTGCCCGCCGAACAGCTCGACAAACGGGACATCGCCGCACTGGACCGGGCCGGATTTCAGCTGCCGCCGGGGGATGTGGCAAAGTAGAGGGGTTGCCGCAGCTGCCCGCGCCCGTGGGCGGCTGCGAGGATCCCCGATCGGGGTCGGCTCGCCGACCACCACCCGGGAATCAGAATCACCCACCCGCGCACCGAGTGACGGTGCGCCGTGAGCCTCACGAGGACGCAGCGATGAACATCCTGGACGCCCTTGACGCCCAGTCGAAGCGGACCGACCTTCCCGACTTCCGTGCCGGTGACACCGTCAAGGTGCACGCCCGGGTCGTCGAGGGCAACCGGTCCCGTGTCCAGATCTTCCAGGGCGTCGTCATCCGCCGCCAGGGTGACGGACTGCGCGAGACCTTCTCGGTCCGCAAGGTGAGCTTCGGTGTCGGCGTCGAGCGGACCTACCCGCTCAACGGCCCGGGCATCGACCGGATCGAGATCGTGACCCGCGGTGCCGTGCGCCGCGCCAAGCTGTACTACCTGCGCGAGCTGCGCGGCAAGAAGGCCAAGATCAAGGAGAAGCGGGAGAAGCAGCCCAGCTGACTTCCCGCTCGCCACGCCGCCTGAGCTGCGCGGATGCCGCACCGACCGGACCGCACTACCCTGGTCGTACGGGCGCAGCTAGGCGGTGGCCCCGCCCACACGGCGGGCAGCTGTCCACAACCGCCCGTGGGGCCTCGACGAGGCTCCCGGGCGGTGGTGTTTCTGCGGACCGGGGAGTGGCGTGGTGCAGACGCTTGACGAGGACGGCACCGTCGATCCGTGGCGTCGGCGGGCCCGCCGCACCCGCCGGCAGATGCCCCTCTGGCAGGAGCTCCCGCTGCTGCTGGTCGTCGCGTTCTGCCTCGCGGTGCTGATCCGCACCTTCCTGCTCCAGGCGTTCTTCATCCCGTCCGGCTCGATGGAGGACACCCTCCTGATCGGCGACCGCGTGCTGGTCAACAAGGTCGTCTACGACGTCCGGGACCCGGTACGCGGCGAGGTGGTGGTCTTCCGGGGCACCGACCGCTGGGCGCCCCAGGTCGACGAGCAGCCGGAGCCGGGCTTCACCGGCAAGCTCGCCCGGACCGTCGGCGACCTGGTCGGGGTGAGCCGCCCCGGCGAGAAGGACTTCATCAAACGGGTGATCGGCCTCCCCGGCGACCGGGTCAAGTGTTGCGACAGCCAGGGCCGGGTCACCGTCAACGGCACCCCGCTCAACGAGCCGTACGTGCTGCGCGACTCCCCGCTGGACCTGCCGCCCAACCCGGGGGAGTGCCGTTCCCGGCGTTTCGACGAGGTCGTCGTGCCGCCCGGTCAGATCTTCGTGATGGGCGACCACCGGCTGGTCTCCCAGGACGCCCGCTGCCAGGGTCCGGTGCCGATCGACAACGTGGTCGGCCGTGCCTTCATGGTGGTCTGGCCGTCCTCCCGGTGGACCCCGCTGTCGGTGCCGTCGACGTTCGACGACGTGTCCGGGCCGGCCGCGGCCTCCTCGGGGCCGCCTCCGGTCCGACCGACCCCGCAGGGCGGTGTGCTGCTGCTTCTTCCGCTGGTGGCCGCGCTGGGGGCTTCCCGCGCGTTCCGGACGGTGCCGTCCGGCCCGGCAACGTAGGCTCCTTTGCGTGATTGACGAGCAGACCGACAAGCCCCGCAGCTCCTTCTGGAAGGAGCTGCCGATCCTGCTGGGTGTGGCGATCCTGGTCGCGGTGCTGGTTCGCGCCTTCGTGCTGCAGACCTTCTTCATCCCCTCCCCGTCCATGGAGAACACTCTCAAGATCGATGATCGGGTGTTGGTCAACAAGCTGGTCTACGACTTCCGGTCACCGCATCGCGGCGAGGTGATCGTCTTCAAGGCGCCCATCGAGTGGAGCGGCAACCCCGACGGCGAGGACTTCATCAAGCGGGTGATCGGTGTCGGTGGCGACCACGTGGTCTGCTGCGACCCGCAGGAGCGGCTGGTGATCAACGGCAAGTCGCTCGACGAGCCGTACATCTTCTCGATGGACGGGATCCGCGACAAGCCGGCCGACCAGGAATTCGACATCACGGTGCCGAAGGGGCGGCTGTGGGTGATGGGCGACCACCGGTCGGCCTCGGGCGACTCGCTGGAGCACTGGCAGCAGTCCGAGCACAACATCACCGAGGCCACCATCCCCGAGGACGAGGTGGTCGGGCGGGCGTTCACCGTGTTCTGGCCGGTCAACCGGGCCACCTGGCTGACGGTGCCCGACCAGTTCGACGGCATTCCGAAGCCGTAGGCCGACGGGGGCGTGGGCGATCGGCCGCCGGTCTGGCAGGCTGGGGGCCGTGACCGTCTACACCCCTCGACGCGCCGCCCGCGTGCTGCTCGTCGACGCGGCCGACCGGGTCCTGCTCTTCCACGGCTTCGACCCGGCCCGCCCCGGACACCGCTACTGGTTCACCCCGGGCGGCGGGCTGGATCCGGCGGAGTCACCGGCGGCGGGCGCGGCCCGGGAGTTGACCGAGGAGACCGGGTTGCGGCTCGACCCGTCCGACCTGGGTGAGCCGGTCTGGTCCGATACGACCGAGTTCCCGTTCGACGGTGTGTGGTACCGCCAGCAGCAGGTCTTCTTCCTGGTCCGGGTGCCGTCGTGGCAGGTGGACACCGCGGGCTTCGACGACGTCGAGCAGCGCAGCATCGCCGGCCACCGCTGGTGGTCGCCGGACGAGTTGGCGGCCAGCGCTGAGCGGTACTACCCGGCCGAGCTGCCCACCCTGCTGACCAGGCTCCTGCAACCGACCGCCGGCGCCGGCCGGGACGAGGCGTCGTGCTGACCCCGCCGCGCACCGTCGTGCGCCGGGAGGCCGGGCTGTACGCGCTGGAGCGGGCGCTGCAACGGCGTGGCTTCCGGCAGGTCGCCGGCGCCGACGAGGCCGGTCGGGGCGCGTGCGCCGGCCCGCTGGTCGCCGCCGCAGCGGTGCTGCCCGAGGGGCGGCGCGGCGAGATCGACGGGTTGGCCGACTCCAAGCTGCTCACCCCGGCCAGCCGGGAGCGGGTGTACGCGGAGGTCGTGGAGCGCGCGCTGGCGTACGCCGTGGTGGTCATCCCGGCCGAGGAGGTCGACGCCCGGGGGCTGCACGTGTGCAACCTGTCCGCGATGCGCCGGGCGCTCGCGTCGCTCACCACCCGTCCGGAGTACGTGCTGACCGACGGCTTCGGCGTGGACGGCCTGGGCGTGCCGGGGCTGGCGGTGTGGAAGGGTGACCAGGTCGCCGCCTGCGTGGCGGCCGCCAGCGTGCTCGCCAAGGTCACCCGGGACCGGATCATGGTCGAGCTGGACGGGGTGTTCCCGGCGTACGGCTTCGCCGAGCACAAGGGCTACATCACCCCGGAGCACTCCGCGGCGCTGCGGGAGCACGGGCCGTGCCGGGAGCACCGGTTCTCGTACGTCAACGTCGCCGCGGTCTCCGGCCGTGACGGCCGGCCGCCGCGCGCCCGTCGGCCCGTCCAACCGGGCCCGGACGAGCCGATGGAGCGCTCCTGGGCGTCAGGGAGTACCGTCGGCGTGGCGTTGGGCGAGCAGCTTCGGCCTCCGGCGCCGGTGGGGGAAGATGTGGTCATGGAAGGCGGAGGGCGATGAGCGCGGAAGATCTCGAAAAGTACGAGACCGAGATGGAGCTGCAGCTCTACCGGGAGTACCGCGACATTGTCCGCCAGTTCTCCTACGTGGTGGAGACGGAACGCCGGTTCTACCTGGCCAACCAGGTCGACCTGCACGTGCGTAACTCCGACGGCGAGGTCTACTTCGAGGTCGAGATGCACGACGCCTGGGTGTGGGACATGTACCGTCCTGCCCGCTTCGTGAAGAACGTCCGGGTAATGACCTTCAAGGACGTCAACGTCGAGGAGCTGGAGAAGCCCGACATCTCCCTGCCCGCCGACTCCGGCTTCGGCGGCTGACCGCACCCGTACCGCCCGGCCGCACCACGGGCCCCCCACCCGCGGCGCACCCCCCGCAGCCGGTCACTCGGCCGGCACCACGACCTCCACACGCTGCACCAGGTTGTTGGCGAAGCCGCCCCGGTTCCACGGCTGCTCGACCGGCTGGGTCCGCCCGGAGGCATCCGTCGCCCGCGCGCTGAGCACGTACCGGCCCGGGGTGGCTGTCCACTCGTACCGCCACCGACGCCAGGCGAAATCCCCGCCCTCCGGCGGGGCCAGCTCCGCCGGCTCCCAGGTCGTCCCACCGTCGGTGGTCACCTCCACGGAGACCACCGGCGCGTGCCCCGACCAGGCCCGCCCGTCCAGAGTGCAGGGTCCCGGTCGCAGCACCCGGCGGCGGGACATGAAGTCGGGGAAGCCGGGCGGGCGGACCAGCGCGCGGGGCTCGATCCGGGTGACCGGGACGCCCGGATCGTCGGCGTCGCGGCGCAGCCGGTAGGCGACGGCGTTCTGGTACCCCTCGAACGGCTCGGTCCGGACCTCCACCGAGTGCAGCCACTTGACGTGCGCCATGCCGTACCAGCCCGGCACGATCAGCCGCAGCGGCGCACCGTGCTGCGGCAGCAGGGGAGCGCCGTTCATCTCGTACGCCAGCAGCACCTCTTCGCGCAGAGCGTCGGCGACCGGCAGCCCGCGCTGGTAGTCCTGCTCCACCCCGCGTTCGACGCCGTGATCGGCGCCGGTGAAGACCACGTCGACCGCGTCCGGCCCGAGACCCGCCTCACGCAGCAGCGGCGCCAGCGGGGTGCCGGTCCACTCGGCGTTGCCGACCGCCTCGACCAGCCACGGCTGGCTGACCGGCCGGGGGTGCAGCAGGGCCCGACCGTTGCCGGCGCACTCCAGGGTGACCCGGTGGGTGACCCGGGGCCGCTCACGAAGCTCCGCCAGGCTGACGGTCAGCGGCCGGTCCACCGCGCCGCCCACGGTCAGCGCGTGCGTGGCCGGGTCCAGCTCGGGGATGTCGTAGTGGATGAGCAGGTAGTGCAGTCCCGCCGGCGTGACGTCGTAGCGCAGCGCCTCCAACGGGATGCCGTGGTTGCGGGCGGCGAGCTGCAACTCCTCGGCGCTGATCGCCTCGTCCGGCTCGGCCAGCCGGGACGGGCCGCTCACCTCGGCCACGGTCGGCGCGCCGACGGCCCTGCCGTGCGGCGGCGACTCGTCCTGCCGTGAACCCGGCGTCCGGTCATCGACAGCGGTCATGTGGGCCTCCCCGGTCCGGACGGCGGCGCTGCGCTCGCGCCGGACCAGCCTAGGCCCTCCCCGGAGGCACGGGCACTGCCGCCTGCGCGGCGGTCGGTCACGCGCGCCGGACAGGGTGGTGGGTCGTGAGTACCGGGATCGGCCGCATACCAGATCGTCGAGGTCTTCGGGTGGTCGTCCACAGCGCCGCCGCCTGTCCACAGCCCGCCCGCTCGGGGTGGTTGCCGGCCCCGGCGCGGTCGCAGGCTGCCGTCATGCGTCCGCCACCCGCCCCGCGTACCGCCTCGATCCGCAGCACCGTGCTGCTCTGCGCCGCGTTTCCGCTTGCGCTCACCGTCCAGCTCTGCGGCCTGGCACTGCTGGTCGCGGCGCTGCCCGGCCACCCGCCGACTCCGTCCGTGCCGGTCGCGGTCGTGGCGCCCGCCGACGCCGGGCCGGGGCGGTTCCGCTGGCCGATCGACGGGCCGCCCCGCCCGGTGCGTCGGTTCGACCCGCCGCCCCGGCCGTGGCTGGCCGGGCACCGGGGGGTGGACCTGGCCGCCCCGGCCGGGGTGGTGGTCCGCAGCGCCGGTCCGGGCACGGTCCTCTTCGCGGGCCTGGTGGCCGGTCGGCCGGTGGTCACCGTGGGGCACGCCGGCGGGCTGCGGACGACCCACGAGCCGGTGCGACCGGCGGTACGCCCCGGCCAGGCGGTCGCCGCAGGTGCGCCGCTGGGCGAGCTGCTGCCCGGGCATCCGGGCTGCCCGGCCGCCGCCTGCCTGCACTGGGGCCTGCGCCGGGGAGCGGAGTACCTCGACCCGCTGGCCCTGCTCGGCCTCGGCCCGGTACGCCTGCTCCCGACTGGTGGGGTCAGCGCTGGGCGAGCAGTGCCGGCAGTCGGACGGCCAGCCGCTCGTACTCCTCGGCGGCGTTGTAGACCTGACCGGTGAGCCGCAGCCACCCCCGAGCGTTCCAGCTCATCACCGCCACCTCCGCACCGAGCCGTTCACCGATCCGCGTCTGCAGCGCCCGCGCCGCGTCGATGGTGGTGGCCGTGCCGGCCGGCAGCGGGATGATCCGTAGCGCGACCGTGGGCCCGCCGGGGTCGGGCAGCTGGGCGGGGGGCACCCCCAGCGCGTCCCCCACCACCCGCTGGCCGTACGCGGCGAGCGCGGCGTTGTGCTCCCGGACCCGGTCGACGCCCAGGCTGCGCAGCGTGAACAGGCCCGCCGGGGCGGCCAGCCACGACGTGTAGTCCAGGGTGGCCTGCCACTCGATCCGGGCCGGGAAGCCGGCGTCCTGCTCCCACGAGACCACCAGCGGCTCGATCCGGTCCCGCCACGGCGGGGCCACCGCCAGCAGGGCGGTGCCGCGCGGGGCGTACCCCCACTTGTGTAGGTTGCCCACCCAGAAGTCGGCGCCGATGCTGGCCACCGGGGTCGGCAGCATGCCCGGCGCGTGCGCGGCGTCCACCAGGACCGGAACGCCGTGTTCGCGGGCCACCCCGACGATGGCGGCGGCAGGGAAGAGCCGGGCGGTGGCCGAGGTGAGCTGATCGACGACGAGCAGCCGGGTCCGCCCCGGGCGCAGGCCGGCGCGGACGGTCTGCACGATCTGCTCGTCGGTCGCGGTCAGCGGGATCGGCAGGACCCTGCTGACGGCCCCGGTCCGGCGGCACACCCGCCGGATGGCCAGGCTCACCGCCCCGTACCCGTGGTCGGTGCTGAGCACCTCGTCGCCGGGCTGCAACCCCAGCGACTGGAGCACCACGGCGACGCCGGTGGTGGTGTTGCCGACCAGGGCGCTGCCGTCCGGGTCGGCGCCCAGGAAACCGGCGAGGTGCCGGCGGGTGTGCGCGATCCGGTCGACCAGCCCCTGGGTGAAGAAGCGCAGCGGGTTGGCCTCCATCTCGTCGCGCAGCCGCTGCTGTGCCCGCTGTACGGCGATCGGCACCGCGCCGAACGAGCCGTGGTTGAGGTGGCTGACCGCCGGATCGAGAGAGAACAGCAGGCGGGCGCCCGGGATCGGCTCGGGGGGCTGCGGGACGCTCACCCGATGATCGTAACCGCCGGTCGATCATCGCTGAGCGGTTCGCTGGTCGGGTACGCCGGGCGCCGATCGGCCTCGCCGGCCGCGTCTGCCGGTCACGTTCCGGCTTTGTGGGCCAGCTTGCCGGGATCAGGCGCGTGGGTGGGCCTGGCGGTAGGCGGCGCGTAACCGCTCCACCGACACGTGCGTGTAGATCTGCGTGCTGGCCAGCGACGAGTGGCCGAGCAGCTCCTGCACCGCGCGCAGGTCCGCACCGCCCTCCAGCAGGTGGGTGGCCGCGGAGTGGCGCAGCCCGTGCGGGCTGGTCCGGGGGAGGCCGGCGGCCTCGGCGTACCCGCCGACGATCTGGCGCGCGGTGGTCGGGTTCAGTCGACCGCCCCGGGCACCGAGCAGCAGCGCGTCGCCCGAGCGGGCACCGACCAGGGCCGGGCGACCCCGCCGCAGCCAGTCGTCCAGCGCTCGCTGCGCGGGCACCCCGTACGGCACCGAACGCTCCCGCCCACCCTTGCCGAACACCCGGATCACCCGGCGGCCGTGGTCGACGTCCCCGACGTCCAACCCACAGGCCTCGCTGATCCGCACGCCGGTCGCGTAGAGCAGTTCCAGCAGCACCCGGTCGCGCAGCAGCACCGCCTCGGCCGCCGCCCGTTCCGCCGTGCCGGGATCCGTCGCGCCCGGCGGGTCCCCCTCCGGTGTCGGCTCAGCCGTTGCTGGCCCCGTCGCTGGGGATGCGGGAGGCAGCCGGGTCGGTGCTTCGACCAGGGCGGCGGCCTGGTCGGCGCGCAGGACGGTGGGCAGTTCCCGGTGCGCGCGAGGGCTGGCCAGCGCGGCGCCCACGTCGGCGGGGAGCAGTCCGGCGCGGTACGCCCAGGCGCTGAAGGCCCGCGCAGACGCGGCCCTACGGGCCAGTGACGTGCGGGCGGCGCCGGTGGTCCGTTGCCGGGCCAGCCAGCTGCGCAGCACCGACAGGTCCAGCTCGGCCAGGTCGACGCAGCCCATGCGTACGGCCTGGTCGAGCAGTGAGACCAGGTCGGTGACGTACGCGCGGACCGTGTGCGCCGACCGGTTGCGGACCCGGGACAGGTGGTCGGCGAAGTCGTCCACCGCGTCGCGCAGCGCTGGCGGCAGCTCCTGGTGGATGACCCGGGTGCCCCGGGCAGGCCCGCTCATCGCCACCAGCCTGGCGGCGCCGTGGCGCGGGCCCTCCGATGGGCTCGCGCACCCCCGCTGACAGCTGGCACGCCACCAGCCTACGGCCGAGCGTCATCCATCGCCGGCCGCGCCGCTGCCGGTGTCGCCGGCTGTGTCGGCGGTGCCGTCCCCTGCCAGCGCCGGCGTCGCCGGTGCCGACGTGGTGGGTGTCTTCCGTGCCGGTCCGGCGGAAGGTGCGAGGGCGTAGCCGTCTTCGCGGCGGACCACCAGGGACAGCTCCTCCAGGAGGGACAGTTTGCGCAGCGCGGTGCGCACGTCGACACCGGCGCGGGCCGCCAGCCCGTCCACGCCCAGGGCGCGTCGACGAGGCAGCGCCTCCAGCAGCGACCGCGCGTCGTCGTCCAGGGCGTCGACCGGGCGCTGCGGGCCCCGGGCCAGCGGCGCCAGGTCCGCGCCGATCCGGCCCACCTCCTCCAGGACGTGCGCCACCCCGGTGACGAGGCGAGCCTTGGGGAACTCGCGGAGCAGTTCGTGCGCGCCGACCGACATCGCCGAGGTCACCGGCCCGGGCACCACCATGGCCGCTCGACCCGTGTAGATGGCCCGCCGGGCGGTCTGCGTCGCGCCGCTGCGCGCCGACGCCTCCACCACGACGGTGCCGAGGGTGCCGCCGGCGATGACGCGGTTGCGGATCAGGAACCGGGGTCGCAGCGGCTCGGCGCCGGGCGGCCACTCGCTGACCAGCAGCCCGGTGTCGGCGATCCGGTCGAAGAGCGCGGTGTTGCCCATCGGGTACGGCCGGTCCAGCCCGCACGCCAGCACCGCGACGGTCAGCCCGCCGGCGTTGAGGGCGCCCCGGTGGGCGGCCGCGTCGATGCCGAACGCCCCGCCGGAGACCACCGTCCAGTCCCGCTCGGCCAGTCCGTACCCCAACTCGGTGGCGACGTGCTGGCCGTAGCCGGTGGCCGCCCGTGCCCCGACCACGGCCACCGACCGTTCCAACGCCTCGCCCAGCGGCCAGCTCCCACGGACCCAGAAGCAGAGCGGTGGGGCGGTCTCGCCGTCGACCCGCCGGGTGACGTTCGGCAGCTGCAGCGTGGCCAGGCCGGCCACCCGGGCCGGCCACTCGTCGTCGTCCGGAGTGACCAGCCGGGCGCCGAGGCGATCCGCGCGGTCCATTGCCTCGGCCGCCACCGCCCGGGCGTCGGCGGCGGCCGAACGAGCGGCGACCGTGGTGTGCAGCCAGCCGTCCGGGCTGCCGCCGTCGAGCAGCAGGTCCAGTGCCGCCACCGGGCCCAGCCGCTGGACCAGCCGGTGCACCACGCGGGTGCCCGGCTCGGCCAGCCAGGTGAGCGCCACCCGGGCCAGCCTGCGTTCCTCGTCGACGTTCACGTCGCCTCCCCCGTTCGCAGTTGGATCGCCTCCCGGACGTCCTCGCGGTCCGGCCGGTCCCGGCCGTCCAGATCGGCGATCGTCCACGCCATCCGGATCACCCGGTCGAAGCCGCGTGCCGACAGCGAGCCCGAGTCGAGCCGCCCGCGCAGCTCGGCGGTGTCCCGGGCGGGCAGCCGCCAGGGCGGTCGGCGCAGGTGGGGGCCGTCCACCTCCGCGTTGAGCCGCCGGCCGAGGCTGGCCCAGCGGGCGGCCGCGGCCTGCCGGGCCGCCACCACCCGCGTGGCCACCGTGGCGGAGGACTCGGCGTCGCTCTCCGCCGCCATCAGCTCGGCCGCCCGGACCGGCATCAGTCGCACCTGAACGTCGATCCGGTCGAGCAGCGGCCCGGAGAGCCGGCCCAGGTAACGGCGACGGACGAGCGGGGTGCACTCGCAGTGCGCATCCCCGGCCGGCTTCGCGCAGGGACAGGGGTTGGCGGCCAGCACCAGCTGCGTCCGGGCCGGATATTCGGTGCCGCCTCCGCTGCGGGCCAACTTGACGCGGCCGTGCTCCAGCGGCTGGCGCAGCGCCTCCAGCGCGCCCTTGCTGAACTCGGGCGCCTCGTCCAGGAAGAGCACCCCGCGGTGGGCCAGCGACACCGCGCCGGGCCGGGCCAGCCCCGTACCGCCACCGACCAGCGACGGCACGGTCGCCGTGTGGTGCGGCGCCTGGAGCGGCGGGCGGCGCAGCAACCGGCCTCCGGGTGGCAGCAGCCCGGCGATCGAGTGCAGCGCGGTCACCTCCAGTGCCGCGTCGTCGTCCAGTTCGGGCAGGATCGACGGCAGCCGTTCGGCGAGCATCGTCTTGCCGGCACCCGGTGGGCCGAGCAGTGCCACGTGGTGCCCGCCGGCTGCGGCGACCTCCAGCGCGCGCTTGCCCACCTGCTGCCCGGCCACCTCGGCCAGGTCCGGGCCACCGGTGAGCGGTGCCGGTGTGTCCGCGGGGGGGTCGATCAGCGGGCTGCCGTCCCGCACGAAGGTGACCAGCCGGTGCAGCGTGTCCACCGCCCGTACCCGGATCCCTGGGATGACGGCGGCCTCGGCGGCGTTGCCGACCGGGACGATCACCCGATCGATCCCCTCCTGGGCGGCGGCGGCGACCATCGGCAGCACCCCGCGTACCGGGCGGACGGTCCCGTCCAGCCCCAGCTCGCCGAGGACCACCACCCCCTCCAGGGGCAGCAGCGGCAGCTCACCCGAGCCGCCCAGCAGTGCGGCGGCGATGGCCAGGTCGAACGCCGAGCCGAACTTCGGCAGTGTCGCCGGCAACAGGTTCAGGGTGATCCGCCGGTTGGGCCAGCGCTGGCCCGAGTTGACCACGGCCGCCCGGACCCGGTCCCGGGCCTCGTGCAGGGCGGTGTCCGGCAGCCCGGAGATCACCACCGCCGGCAGGCCGGCGGCGAGATCCGCCTCCACCTCGACCAGGTGACCGGTGACGCCGACCAGCCCCACGGAGAGCACCTTCGCGTAACTCATGGCGCGCCCACCGTCCGACCTCGCGGAGCGCGCATCTCAGAACGCGCCCTTGAGGTGGTCGACCTGGGCCGGACCGGCGTCGGGCAGGCGCACCGAGAGGACGTCGAACCGCACCTCCTCGGCGGACGTCCCGGTCTCGGCCAACCAGCGCGCGGCGAGGCCGCGCAACCGGCGGGCCTTGGCGGGTACGACAGCCTCGGCCGGGGTGCCGAAGCTGTCGCCACGGCGGGTCTTCACCTCGCAGAAGGCGAGCACCGGCCCGTCCCAGGCGATGATGTCGATCTCCCCGTCCGGGCAGCGCCAGTTCCGGGCGACCGGGCGCAGCCCTGCCCCGATCAGGTGTCGGGTCGCGCAGCGCTCGCCGTACGCGCCGACGGCCTGGTTCCGCTTCGTCATGGCCGGCACGGTGCCCGCCCAGGCCCGAGCGCCGCGACCCCGGCGGCGGCCGGCTGTGGACGACGGGCGTCCTGTGGACGACCAAACGATCAACCGCGCGCTGTGCTAAGGGATGTCCCATGCCGATCGCCTCACGCGCGAGGCACGCGGCACTCCCGTGATCAGTTGATGGTGAGCAGCTCATCGGGCCGGCTGGCGACTGCTCACCATCAAGTGATCATGGCTGGCGGGCCTGAGTCGGCTGTCCCGGCCGGGCCAAGATGGCGTCGGGGGAGCCCGTCGCATACGGTGCCGGACGTGGACGGACGACGGAGCTTTCCCGAAGATCAGGAGTCGCGCTGGTATCCCGACGAGCGGGGTCGCGGCTACGGCGAGTCGGAGTGGCGAGGCGCGGGCGAACCGCGGTACCGGGACGACGAGGCCCGGGTTCCCGACCAGCGTGGCGCCGACGAGGGCCGCTACGGCGAGGACACCGGCGCCGGTCGACGCCGGGATTCGTCCCGGCTCGGCTCGACCGGGACCGACCTGACGCCACCCGAGAGCGACTCCGGCCGTTTCGGCGCGGTGGACCCTGGTCGCTTCGGTGCCCCGGAACCGGACTCCGGCGGCTTCGGGGCCGTCGGCACCCAGGCTGGCCACTTCGGTACGCCCGAGCACGACTCGGGACGGTTCGGGGCGGTCGAGTCGGAGGCCGACGGTTACCGGGCTGCCCGCTCGCGGCGCGCGGACCGCGATCCCTCGGAGGTCTCCGGTGAGCTTCCCGGCCGCCGGGCCGCCCGGGATCCGGGTGCGGCGGCCTCGCCGCTGACCACCGGCCGGGACCCGATGCCGCTGAACGGCGCCCGCGAGGCGACGTCGCCCGGCGATCCACCAGCCGTCGTGCTGGCCGACCAGACCCGTCCCGCCCCGCTCGGCGGGTACCCGATCGTCGAGCCGGTCCGCGGCGGCGACCAGCCGCATCCGCTGGAGATGCCGACCGGCCCGATGCCGCCGATCGCTCCCCGGGGCGGTGACCTGCCGGCGGGGGAGCCGCCGGCGTACCCCCCGGCGGCCGACGGCGTCTACCGCACCCGCCGCCCGGCGCTGGCGGTGCTCTTCGCCCTGCTGGTGCTGATCTTCGAGATCCCGGCGCTGCGGGTGCTCCTCGACGGGGTGACCAGTGATCCGCTGTCCGCCGGGAACGTGGTCGTGGGCATCTTCCTGGTCGTCGGGCTGCCGATCTTCGCAACCGGGCTGTACGGGCTACGAACCGGCGGGCTGGCGCTCTCCGACGGCGGTCGGGGCTGGCTGCGCCCTCCGACGGCCTACCTGACCGTCGGCCTGGTGCTCTTCGTCGCCGCCGCGATCGCCGCCGGCTGAGCCGAGGCGCCGCACGCCGCCGCCTGAGCTGAGGCGCCGAGCCGCCGCACGCCGCCGCCTGAGCGGAGGCCCGGAGCTGCCGCCCGTCACCGGCTGAACCGCCCAGGCGGGCGGCGGCGCGCACCCGGCAGCCCGGCGGGCGGACAGGGGCGTACACTGGCCAACTGGCGACCGCCTCGTGCGGTCGACCTCGCGCGCCCTCTCCACGAATCGTCGTGGGGCGACGGCCTCCCTGGTCCCGATCTTGATCGGGAACACCATGGCCGGCGACCAGGCGCCAGGACGCCCGGCCACCGGCCGGGCGTGACAACCAGGGATCTTGAGGAGTACCCCACCATGGCCGTCGTGACCATGCGTCAGCTGCTGGAGAGCGGTGTCCACTTCGGGCACCAGACCCGGCGCTGGAACCCGAAGATGAAGCGCTTCATCATGACCGAGCGCAACGGCATCTACATCATCGACCTGCGCCAGACGCTCGACTACATCGAGAAGGCGTACGAGTTCGTGCGCGGGACCGTCGCCGAGGGTGGCAGCATCCTCTTCGTCGGCACCAAGAAGCAGGCTCAGGAGGCGATCTCCGAGCAGGCGACCCGCGTCGGCCAGCCGTACGTCAACCACCGCTGGCTCGGTGGCATGCTGACCAACTTCCAGACGGTGTACAAGCGCCTTCAGCGGATGAAGGAGCTGGAGGCCCTCGGTGACCTGAGCGGCACCGCCGCCGGGTACACCAAGAAGGAGACCCTGCAGCTCTCCCGCGAGAAGATCAAGCTGACCCGCACGCTGGGTGGTCTGCGGGACATGCAGAAGCTGCCGGCCGCGGTCTGGATCGTCGACACCAAGAAGGAGCACATCGCCGTCGACGAGGCCCGCAAGCTGGGCATCCCGGTGATCGCGGTGCTGGACACCAACTGCGACCCGGATGAGGTCGACTTCCCGATCCCGGGCAACGACGACGCGATCCGGTCGGCCGAGCTGCTGACCAAGGTCGTCGCCGCCGCCGTCGCGGACGGTCTCATCGCGCGTTCCGGCCGTCGCCGGGGCACCGACGAGAAGCCCGAGGCGGGTGTCGCCAGCGACGAGCCGCTGGCCGAGTGGGAGCGCGAGCTGCTCGAGCAGCCGAAGAAGGCCGACGAGTCGGCTGCCCCGGCCGAGCAGCCGGCGCAGGCCGCCGCTGAGCAGCCGGCCCAGACCGAGCAGCCGGCGACCGCCGCCGCGGAGTGACCGCACCGTCGCTGCCCCGCCGTCCGTTTTCTCGTACGGGCGGCGGGCGGCGACGGTACGCCGGGCACGATCGGCCCGGATCCGGGTAACCGGCACCTCTGACCATCCACACGCCGTCTCAACACCGAAGAGAGAGCCATGTCCCAATTCACCGCCGCGGACGTCAAGAAGCTCCGCGACCTCACCGGCGCCGGCATGATGGACAGCAAGAAGGCGCTGACCGAGGCCGAGGGCGACTTCGACAAGGCCACCGAGATCCTGCGCGTCAAGGGCGCCAAGGACGTCGGCAAGCGGGCCGGCCGGACGGCCGCCAACGGCCTCGTCGCCCACTCCGGCCAGGCGCTGCTCGAGCTCAACTGCGAGACCGACTTCGTGGCCAAGACCGAGTCGTTCATCGCGCTGGCCCAGCAGCTTGTCGAGCACGGCGAGCGCTCCGGCGTGACCAACGCCGAGGAGCTGCTCGCGAGCGAGCTGAACGGCAAGAGCGTCGCCGACCTGATCCAGGAGCAGTCCGCCAAGATCGGCGAGAAGCTGGTCCTGAACCGGTTCGCCAAGCTCGAGGGCACCACCGCCGTCTACCTGCACCGCAAGGCCCAGGACCTGCCCCCGGCGGTCGGCGTGCTGGTGCAGTACGCGGGCACGGCGGACGAGGCCGGTGACGCCGACGCTCGTGGCGTCGCGATGCAGATCGCCGCGATGCGGCCGAAGTACCTCACCCGGGACGAGGTGCCGGCCGAGGTCGTCGAGTCCGAGCGGCGCATCGCCGAGCAGACCGCCCGCGAGGAGAACAAGCCCGAGGCGGCGCTGCCGAAGATCGTCGAGGGTCGGGTGAACGCCTTCTTCAAGGACTACGTCCTGATCGAGCAGGCGTCGGTCACCGACAACAAGAAGTCGGTGAAGCAGGTGCTGGCCGAGGCCGGCATCGAGGTCACCCGCTTCGTGCGGTTCGAGGTCGGCCAGGCCTGAGCCGCCGCCAGGCGCCGTTGGCGCCGTGGGCAGGAGACGTCGACGAGGAGGCCGCCGGTGTACGTGACAGGCACCGCGGCCTCCTCGTCACATAAGGTCGGCAGCGGCAGGTTCGCGGTACGCGCCGCACGGGGCGTGCGCGTGGGGAAGGGCGGGGCGGATGACGCAGGTTGTGAGTGACCGGACGCTGGCGGTGGAGGATCCGACGGCGCCGCCGCCCGGACGCGCCCGCCGGGTGGTGCTGAAGCTCTCCGGCGAGGTCTTCGGTGGCGGCGCGATCGGCGTCGACCCGGACGTCGTCCAGGCCATCGCCCGGCAGATCGCCACCGTGGTCCGCCGCGGCGTGCAGGTCTCCGTGGTGGTCGGCGGCGGCAACTTCTTCCGCGGCGCGGAGCTGCAGAAGCGCGGGATGGACCGGGCCCGCGCCGACTACATGGGCATGCTGGGCACCGTGATGAACTGCCTCGCCCTGCAGGACTTCCTGGAGAAGGAAGGCATCGAGACCCGGGTGCAGAGTGCCATCACCATGGCCCAGGTCGCCGAGCCGTACATCCCGCTGCGGGCGATCCGGCACCTGGAGAAGGGCCGCGTGGTCATCTTCGGTGCCGGCGCGGGGATGCCGTACTTCTCCACCGACACGGTGGCCGCCCAGCGGGCGCTGGAGATCCGCGCTGACGTGGTGCTGATGAGCAAGAACGGCGTGGACGGCGTCTACACCGCCGACCCCCGGATCGACCCCACCGCCAGCAAGTTCGACTCGATCACCTTCTCCGAGGTGCTGCGCCGCAACCTGCGGGTGGCCGACGCGGCGGCGTTCAGCCTCTGCATGGAGAACGGCCTGCCGATGCTGGTCTTCGGCGCGCAGGGTGACGACACCATCATCCGCGCGGTGGGTGGCGACAAGATCGGCACCCTGATCACCGCCTGAGCCCCGCCCCGCCCGCGGCGACGGCAGCAGCGGTCCCGGCGACTTTCAGCAGAGCCCACGACGAGCACAGAAGGAGGCGAGGAGACCGGTGATCGACGACACCCTCCTCGAGGCCGAGGAAAAGATGGAGCGTGCGGTCGAGCACGCCAAGGAGGAGTTCGGGGCCATCCGCACCGGTCGCGCGAACCCCGCCATGTTCTCCAAGATCATCATTGACTACTACGGCACCCCCACGCCGCTGACCCAGATGGCGTCCGTCGCGATCCCCGAGCCGCGGATGGCGATCATCAAGCCGTACGACAACTCGCAGATCAATGCGATGGAGAAGGCGATCCGCGACTCGGACCTCGGGGTGAACCCGAACAACGAGGGCAACCAGCTGCGCATCCTGCTCCCCCAGATGACCGAGGAGCGCCGCCGCGACATGATCAAGGTGGCTCGGCACAAGGGCGAGGAGGCCAAGGTGGCGATCCGCAACGTCCGCCGCCGCGGCAAGGAGGAGCTGGACCGGATCGTCAAGGACGGCGAGGCCGGCGAGGACGACGGTCGCCGTGCCGAGAAGGAACTGGACGACCTGACCCAGCGTTACGTGGCCAGCATCGATGACCTGGTCAAGCACAAGGAGACGGAGCTGCTGGAGGTCTGACCCCGACCCGGCACCCGTCCGACGTCATGCCGCGCCACGAGGCCCGGCCCCGATCCGGGGCCGGGCCTCGTGCCGTGTGGTCCCGCGGGGCGCCATCGTCCGCCTCGCCCCGGCGGCGGGTGCAGTAGGCTCGGCAGGATTCCCGGCCACCGAGCGGTGAACACCGGGAATCGACCGACCGTCGGGGCGGTCAACCAGAGGAACGAAGTCGCGCCGGTAGGGGATGCTTGTGGTCTTGCGTCATGTGGTGGTTCTCGTGCCGCGTCGCGGTGCGTGATGTCCCACCCCGACCCCTACAGTGGCGAGCCTCGCGGCTGGGACCGGCCGGAGCGGCCGGCGGCCCTGCCCTGGCCCGACCAGGAGCTCGAACCGGGCCAGTGGACCAGTCGTCCGGCCGCGGGCCCGGAGGTGTACGCCGAGTCCCGCACCCGCCCGTACGCCGACCCGTACTCCGGTGACCCGTACGACGAGCGCGGCCGGATGGTCCGCCCGGATGACCGGGACCGTTTCGACGACCGGGACCGGCGCGACCGCTTCGACGACCGGGACCGGTACGAGGACGACCGGAACCAGCCCGACCGGTACGACGACCGGGGTCGCGGCGGCCGGTACGGTGACCGCCCGCCCGCCGGCGGTGACGCCCCGGTGCGATACGACGACCCGGAGCGCTTCGACGACCGCGCCGGTCCGGTCCGCTACGACGACGAGTCCGCGTATCCGACCGCGCAGCTCGCGCCCATCCGTGCCGACATCGCGCCGGACCACGACGAGGTGACCGGGTCGGAGCCTCCGTCCGGTCGGCGGTCGAAGGGCCGACGCCGGGCCAGTGCCGACCGGCCGGCCACCCAGCAGGCGGGCACCGGGCGGGCGGGCCGGAACCTGCCGGCGGCCATCGGGGTCGGGCTCGGTCTCGGGGCGCTGATCGTGGTGCCGCTGGTGTTCTACCCGTTGGCGTTCCTGCCGGTGATCGCCGCCGCCATCGCCGTCGGCATCTGGGAGATGGCCCGGGCGGTCCGGCGCAGCGGCGCCCACCCGCCGCTGGTGCCGCTGATCGCCGGTGGCGTGCTGACCGTGGGCCTGGCCTGGTTCGCCGGCCCGGACGCACTCAGCCTCGGCCTGCTGGTCACCGTCCTGGGCACCATGATCTGGCGGTTGGGCGACGGCCCGGCCGGCTTCCAGCGGGACCTGACCGCGGCCACCCTGATCGCCGTCTACGTGCCGTTCCTCGGCGGTTTCGCGGCGCTGCTGGCGGCGGCCCCCGACGATGGTCCGCTGCGCATCCTGGCCACGCTGATCGCGGTCGTCCTCTCCGACACCGGCGGGTACGCGGCCGGCGTCTCCTTCGGTCGTCACCCGATGGCGCCGTCGGTGAGCCCGAAGAAGTCCTGGGAGGGCTTCGCCGGCTCGGTCACCGCGGCGGCTCTGGGCAGCGCCCTGCTGCTCTGGCTGATGTTCGACCTGGCGCCCTGGTGGGGCGCGCTGTTCGGGCTGGCGGTCTCCTGCGCGGCGGTCCTCGGTGACCTGGCCGAGTCGATGATCAAGCGGGATCTCGGGGTCAAGGACATGAGCAACCTGCTGCCGGGTCACGGCGGCCTGATGGACCGGCTGGACTCGATCCTGTTCGCGGTGCCGACGGCGTACCTGCTGCTGGCGATCTTCGTGCCGGTGGTGAACTGAGGCATGGATCACGGCGTCCCGGTCATCCCGCCCCGGCGGTCGGGGCCGGTTCGACACCTCCGGAGGGGTACCTGCCGCCGACGGCGTGACACACTGGACCAGCCATGACGAGCCTGCCGCTGATCCCCGCCACCCCGGACGCCCCCGCCGCACGCCGGGCCTCCATGCCACCGCAGCACCTCGCCGACCTGGACCTGGCCGGCCGCCAGGCGCTGGTCGCCGGGTTGGGTGAGCCAGCGTTCCGTGCCAAGCAGATCTCCACCCACTACTTCGGGCGGCTGGTCCGCGACCCGCAGGCGATGACCGACCTGCCCGCGGCGACCCGGGACCGGCTGGCCGACCAGCTGCTGCCCACGCTGCTCACCCCGGTGCGCGAGCTGGCCTGCGACGACGGCGCGACGCGCAAGGCGCTCTGGCGGCTGCACGACGGCGCGTTGGTGGAGAGCGTGCTGATGGGCTACCCGGACCGGGTCACCGTCTGCATCTCCAGCCAGGCGGGCTGCGGCATGGCCTGCCCGTTCTGCGCGACCGGCCAGGCCGGGCTGACCCGCAACCTGTCCACCGCCGAGATCGTCGACCAGGCGGTGTACCTGGCCGGGGTCGCGGCCTCTGGTGCGGTCGCCGGTTCCCCGCCGCGGCTGTCGCACGTCGTGTTCATGGGCATGGGTGAGCCACTGGCCAACTACTCCCGGGTGATCGCGGCGATCCGTCGCCTGGTCAGCCCGGCTCCGGAGGGGCTCGGCCTGTCGCAGCGGCACATCACCGTTTCCACGGTCGGGCTGGTTCCGGCCATCCGCCGACTGGCCAGCGAAGACCTCTCAGTGACCCTTGCGTTGTCGTTGCACGCGCCCGATGATGATCTGCGCGACGAACTCGTGCCGGTAAACCAGCGCTGGAAGGTAGCCGAGGTGCTGGACGCAGCGTGGGACTACGCCGCCCGGACGGGCCGTCGCGTGTCGATCGAGTACGCGATGATCAAGGACGTGAACGACCAGCCGTGGCGAGCTGACCTGCTCGGGCGGCTGTTGGCCGGCAAGTTGGCCCACGTGAACCTCATCCCGCTCAATCCGACGCCGGGCAGCCGCTGGGACGCCAGCCCGAAGCCGGTTGAGCGGGAGTTCGTCCGGCGGTTGCGCGACGCCGGGGTGTCCACCACCGTTCGGGACACCCGAGGTCGCGAGATCGACGGCGCGTGTGGCCAGCTCGCCGCCGCCGAGGACAACGACACCAACACCGACCGCGCCGGAGAGGCACCGGCGTGACCGGGCGTGGCGAACGAGACCAGGAGACATAGTGGCGAGTCAGGGTCAGCGTTTCCGGCGCAAGGCGCTCCGCCGGGGATACAAGGTCGACGAGGTGGACGCCTTCCTCGACCGGGTCGAGGCGACGCTAGACGGCCGGCAGGTCGGCGCGCCGGTGGCCTCCCAGGAGGTCCACGACGTCGTCTTCCGGGTCCGGTTCAACGGCTACGACGAGTGGCAGGTTGACCTTCACCTGGACCGGGTCGAGCGGCAGCTGGCCGAGCTTGAGGAGCGCGGCGCCGCCGGGCGCGGCGGCGACCCCAGGATGGGTCCGCCGGACCGGATGGGCCCGCCGATGCGCGACGACCGGGGCATGGTCCCGCAGCCGATGCCGCCCCGGCCGATGCCGGCGCAGGCCGGCCCGCCCGATCGCTACGGCAGGTACGACGAGCCGACCGGGGCCTTCGCCGGTGGGTACGACGCCCCCCGTGGCGGTTACGACGCACCGCGTGGCCCCGGCGGCCCGGCCGGCCCCGGCCCGATGGGTCCCGGTGGCCCGATGGGCGGTCACGGCCTCCCGCCGCGCGGCCTGCCCGCCGGTCCCGGTGGCTACGGCCAGGACGACCAGCGCATGCCCGGTGGCTACGGCCCGGACGACCAGCGCTCGCCCGGTGGCTACGGCCCGGACGACCAGCGCTCGCCCGGTGGGTACGGCGCCGACGACCAGCGCTCGCCCGGTGGCTACGGCCCGGACGACCAGCGCTCGGCCGGCGGCTACCCGCCCGAGGAGCCGCGCTTCGACGGCTTCGAGGCCGGTCGGCACGGTCGCGCCGACATGACCGCCGAGATCCGGATGCCCGAACGGGACCTGCGCGACATGCGCCGTGGCCCGGCCGGCCCGCCCCCGATGCCGCAGCAGGGCATGGGCGGCCCGCCGATGGCCGGTCCGCCCGCCGTGCCCGGCCCGCCGATGGGTGGCCCGCCGATGGCCGGTCCGCCCGGCAGCGACCTGTACCGGGTCGACCAGATCCGGCGCCGCTTCCAGGTGCGCCGGTTCGGCAGCGGGTACGACCCGGACCAGGTCGACCGGTTCTTCGAGACGCTGCTCGGTGGCATGCAGGGCCGCAACCCGATGCCGGTCAACCCGAAGGACCTGGACACGCTCCGGTTCGGTCTGGTGCCCGGCGGCTACTTCGAGGCCGAGGTCGACGCCGCGCTCAAGGACGTACAGGACATCCTCTTCGGGCGCTGACCCCGACGCGTACGGACGAGGGCCCGTCCCCGGGTGGGGGCGGGCCCTCGGCGTATGTCGGCCGGTCGTCCGGCGGTCGGTCGGGTCAGGAGCGCAGACCGTTGCGCCGCAGCACGGCGTCACCGATCACGATGATCAGCAGCAGCGCGGCCAGGCCGACCAGCCAGATGTCCTCGACCCTGCCCTCGTGGTTGCCGCAGATCATCGCCAGCAGCGCCAGCGCGGTGAGGACCGCGCCGATCCGCCCGGACTTCCGGTGTCCGGGCTTGTGCTGGTCTGGCGACGTTACCGGCTCGCTTCCTGCCACTGTCGGTCCTTCCCTCGCGATCGGATCTCCGGTTAGTCTGGCACGCCTCCTGCCCGGGGCGGCGCGGTGGGTGTTTCCCGGTCATCGGGCCCCGCCCACCCGGGTCGGACGGCACTACCGGCGTCGCGAGGCGGCGGTCAGACTCCCTCCGGTAGCGTTTGGCGTACACCTGATTGTCTGTTTGAGGGGGACTGTGCGGTGCGAGTGACCGGAACCGGGCACGCCAGCATGCGGATCGACACGGCCGCGGGCAGCATCCTGTGCGACCCGTGGGTCAACCCGGCCTACTTCGCGTCGTGGTTTCCATTTCCGGACAATTCCCTGCTCGACTGGGAGACCCTGGGTCAGGTCGACTACCTGTACGTGTCCCACCTGCACCGGGACCACTTCGACGCGGCGCACCTGAGGGACCACGTGTCGAAGCAGGCGACCGTGCTGCTGCCCGAGTTCCCCACCTCCGAGATGGAGGACGAGCTGCGGGCGCTGGGCTTCACGAAGTTCCTGAAGGCGCCGAACGAGCAGGTCGTCGAGCTGGACGGCGGGCTGAAGATCATGATTCAGGCGCTGACCAGCCCCACCGACGGCCCGATCGGCGACTCCTCGCTCTGGGTGGAGTACGACGGGGTGCGGCTGCTCAACCAGAACGACGCCCGCCCGACCGACCTGAGCGTCTTCGCCGAGCTGGGGCACGTGCACGCGCACCTGCTCCAGTTCTCCGGCGCGATCTGGTACCCGATGGTCTACGAGCTGCCGCAGGCGGCGAAGACCGCGTTCGGCAAGCAGAAGCGCGACCGGCAGTTCGACCGGACGTGGCGCTACATCGACGACCTGAAGGCCTCGCACGTCTTCCCGATCGCCGGCCCGCCGTGCTTCCTGGACGACGCGCTGTGGCAGTTCAACGACATCCACGGCGACGAGGGCAACATCTTCCCCGACCAGTCCGTCTTCATGGCGGAGTACGCCAAGGTCGGCGGCACCAACGGGATCGTGCTGCTGCCGGGCAGCGTCGCCGAGGTCACCACCGAGGGCGCGACCACCACCCACCCGGTGCCGGTCGAGGAGTTCTTCGCGAACAAGGTCGCCCACCTGGAGGAGATGCGGGAGCGCAAGCGGCCGATCATCGAGGCGGAGAAGGCGTCCTGGCGGCACCCCGAGGTGGATGTGCTCGCTCAGATGAAGAGCCGGATCGAGCCGCTGCTCGACGAGTCGATCTACCTGGCCAAGGGCGTCGGCGGTCCGGTCCGGTTCGACCTGGTGGGCTACGACGGTGAGAGCGTCGAGTCGATCGTGGTGGACTTCCCGGGCAAGGAGGTCCGGCCGTACGCCGACGAGAAGGTCCGCTACCGGTTCCGTACCGAGCGGGCGCTGATCGAGCACCTGCTGTACGTCGACGAGGTGGACTGGGTCAACTCGCTCTTCCTCTCCTGCCGGTTCTCGGCGGCCCGGATCGGCCAGTACAACGAGTTCGTCTACGCGTTCTTCAAGTGCCTCTCCGAGGAGCGGCTCCAGTACGCCGAGGGCTGGTACGACGAGCACGAGCGGACCACCGACGCCGAGGACATCACCCTGGGCGACTGGGTGGTGCAGCGGCGCTGCCCGCACCTGAAGGCCGACCTGACCCGGTTCGGCATCGTGGAGGGCGACCAGCTCACCTGCCAGCTGCACGGCTGGCGGTTCGACCTGCCCAGCGGCCGCTGCCTGACGAGCGTCGGCCACAAGGTCCGCGCCCACCGCGTCGACGCCGACACCCCGGCCCCCGCCGGCGAGGCGCTGAGCTGACGAGCCGGCCGGGCACCCGAGGTGGTGCCCGGCCGCCCGCCCAATCCGCGTCCGCGCGGCCCCCCGATGCGCCACGATGCAGTGGAGAGCGGCGAAAGCCGCAGTCCGGTAGCAACCGGTCACCATCGAGAGCGGGGCGGGCGTGGCGGGGGCGGACGCGCAGAAGGGCGGGTACCGGTACGGGCGCGGGCGGGAGATGGCCCGGGACGCCGCGCGGGTGGAGACCTTCAGCGACGGCGTCTTCGCGGTCGTGCTGACGGTCATGGCCGTCGAACTGCTCCAGAACGGCCCGGCCCGGGCCGGCGGAAGGGAACTGCCGGACGCCCTCGCCCACGCCTGGCCGACCTACCTGGCCTACGTGATCACCTTCGGGATCGCCGGCCAGATCTGGCTCGGCCATCACAACATGTGGCGGTACGTGGTCCGGGTCGACCAGCCGCTGGTGGTCTTCAACCTGCTCGTGCTGCTCTTCGTGGCCGCGATCCCGTTCACCGCCGACCTGCTGTCGGACAATCTGCGCGGGAGCGCGACCGAGCAGCGGCTGACCGCCGCTCTCTACCTCGGCACCGTGCTCGGCGAGTCGCTCTTCTTCAACCTGAGCTGGTGGTGGGCCCGCCAGCGCAGACTGCTTCACCCTGACCTGGACCCCGAGCTGGCCCGGGCGGTGTCCCGGCGACTTCTGGTGCGTCCGCTGCTCTACCTGACCGCCTTCGCCTTCGTCTTCGTCGACCCGATCCTCAGCCTGGTCCTCTACCTGCTGCTCGTCGGCCTCTCCCTCATCCGCCGCCCCGGCGACCTGCCCCGCTTCGCCTCCGAGGTCGGCGACGGGGTCAGCGGCCGAGGTCGCTGAGGATCCGCTGGGCGGCGTTGTGGCCGGCGGCCCCGATCACGCTGCCGGCCGGGTGGCAACCGGCGCTGCCGGCGTACACACCGTCGATCCCGGTGGCGTAGGGCATCCGGTCGGTGAACGAGACGGTGTTGTCGACGTGGTGGATGTGCCCGCCGGTGATGCCGAAGTGGGCCTCGATGCCCGGCGGGGGCAGCGGCACCGCGTCGGCGATCAGGTCGGCGGTGCCGGGGGCGTACCGCTCGACGATCCCGATCAGCCGGTCGACGTAGCCGGGCAGCGCCGCGTCCCAGGTGGTGCCGGTCAGCTCGTAGGGGACCGACTGGACGAAGAGCGCCGACGAGTGGTGCCCCGCCGCGTCGGAGAGCGACGGGTCGACGGTGGTGTGCAGGTACCACTCGATGGTCGGCTCCGCCGGCAGCCGCCCGGCCTGCACGTCCGCCCACATCGCGCGCAGCGCGGCCATCGGCGAGGTGTCGTCGCCGCCGACCAGTGACGCCGAGCCGGGCAGCAGGTGGATGGTCGAGCCGAACGGGCTCGGCGTGCCGGCCGGCAGGCAGGAGAAGTGGGGCAGCCCGGTGAGCGCCAGGTTGAGCTTGAGGGTGGTGCCGGGACGGCGGACCGCCGCCATCCGTGCGCCGAGCGGCGCCGGCAGCGCACCGTCGGGCAGCAGGTCCATCAGCCGGTACGGGTCACACGCGCCGAGCACCACCGGGGCGGCGACCTGCCGGCCGTCGGCGAGCACGACGCCGCTGGCCGCGCCGCCGTCCAGGGTCACCCCGGTCACCGGCGTACCCGCCAGGATGGTCGCGCCCGCGGCGCGGGCGGCGTCGGCGAAGGTCCGCGACACCGTGCCCATCCCGCCCTCGGCGATCATCCAGGTGCCGCCCGAGCCGGGAAGTCTGCACATGTTGTGCACCAGGAAGTTGTGGCCCGTCCCGGGGTCGTCGGGGCCGGCGTTCAGGCCGGAGAGCCCGTCGGTGACCGCGTACATGCTGACCAGCAGCTCGGAGCGGAACTCGAACCGGGCGAGGTAGTCCGCGACCGAGCCCTGCACCAGGTCGACGAAGATCTGCCGCAGCGCCGGTCGGACGTGCCGGTCGGCGGTCTCCTGGGCCGTCAGCGGCTCGGCGAGCCAGGCCGGGGCGAGATCCTCGCGCAGCGCGGCCAGCTCGGCCTGCATGGCGTCGTCGGCGGCCACGTCGGCGGGGGAGAAGAACTCGGCGAGCTGGGCGCGGGTCGCCGCGGTGTCACTGCCGAACAGCAGGTACGGCGAGCCGAGGCCGCCCGGCGTGGGCAGGAAGTAGTGCGGGTCGCGGCGCAGCACCGGGATCCGTACGTCGAGCGTGGCGAGCAGCTCCGGCGGCATCAGCCCGAGCAGGTACGAGCCGGTGGAGTGGCGCAGCCCCGGCACCTTCGGGAACGGGTTCTCGGTGCGGGTCGCGCCGCCGATCACCTCGGCGGCTTCCAGTACCAGGACGTCCAGGCCGGCGCGGGCCAGCAGGATCGCGGAGACCAGACCGTTGTGCCCCGCACCGACGATCACGACGTCGGCTCGGGCGGGAAGTTCGCTGCTCATGCCGCGGCAGCCTAGTCCGGGCCGACCCGCCGGGTAACCCCTTCGCTGCGGTCCCGGCCTCCGGCAGCCTCTGGGCCGGCGCTGCGCTGGCCGCCCCCGCCCAGCCCGGCCCAGGCCTGCACCTACGAGGTCGCCGGCCCCTTCCGCCGCTGACCGGCGCGCTGGGCCCGCCAGCGGGAGAGGGCCAGGGTGGCCGAGTAGCCCGCCAGCACGATCACGTGGAACACGTAGAGCCAGAGGAGCACGGCGACGCCGGCGCCGATCTCGTCGAAGCCGCCGAACGGCGCACCCAGGTCCAGCGGGAGGGAGGCGAAGAGCACGAAGCCGTGCAGGAAGCCGGAGAGGTTCGCCGCGGTGAACGACCCCATCCCGAGCGTGGAGAGCCAGTCCGGCGATGCCGGCCCGACCACCCGGAACACCCAGACCAGCACCGGCGTGAGCACCAGCCAGACCGCAAGGAACGACAGCACCACGCCCAGCGCCCCGACCCAGCCGCCCTGGCGGACCAGGCCGGTCGTGAGCGGCAGCGCCAGCAGGATCGACAGCAGCAGCGCGGGGGCCGGCGCGAGCAGCGGCAACAGCAACAGCCGGCCCCGCCAGCCGATCAGGTGCTCGTCGGTGCGGGGCGCGGCCACCGACACGAACGCCCGGCGCAGACCCTCGCCGTACAGCGACGCCGGCAGCAGGGAGGCCAGCGCCAGCAGCGGGGTCAACTGCGTCCCGGCGTCGACCAGCGCGGCCACCGCCCGGGGTGCGCCGATCGCGGTGGGCAGCGCCTCCACGGCGTACGAGGTGAGCCGGCGTACCCGGTCGGCCCCGGCGACGAGCGACGTCAGCCAGATCGCCAGCAGGGCCACCGGCACCACGGCGATCGCGCCGTAGAACGTGATCGCGGCGGCGTGCAGCGACAGGTCCCGTCCGCGCACGGGGCGGAACGCGGCGCTGATGATCCGCTTCGTCCGCCGCCATCCGCTGCCCACCGCGATCTCTTTCCCTGTCGTCGGGTCCGCCACTCATTAAGACCCGCCATGACCGTTCTCACCACCGAACGCCTGATCCTGCGTGACTGGACCGCGAACCCGACCGACCTGGCCCGGATCTACGACATCTACTCCCGTCCCGAGATCACCCGCTGGCTCGCCGTGTCGCCCGGGCTGCCCATGACCGAACCGGGGCAGGCCGCCGAGCGGCTGCGGATCTGGCAGGACCGGCACGCTGACGACAACGGCCGGTACGGCACCTGGGCGATCGAGGTGCGGGACACCGGGCTGGTGGCGGGCACGGTGCTGCTGAAGCCCCTGCCGGGTCCGGACGAGACGCGGCTGACCGGGAACATCGAGGTGGGCTGGCACCTGCACCCGGATTCGTGGGGCCACGGCTACGCGACCGAGGCGGCCCGTGCGGTGATGTCGCGGGAGTTCACCACCGGTACGCCGGAGATCTACGCGGTGGTCTCGCCGGGCAACGATCCGTCGATGGCGGTCTGCCGGCGCCTGGGCATGGCCCACGTGGGCCGGCGCACCGACTGGTACGGCGGGGAGGTGCTGGAGACGTTCGTGCTGGCCGCCCCGACCAGCGGACCGTGAAAGGAAGGGCCCCTTGTCACCGCCCGGCGGTGACAGGGGGCCCTTCCCGTTTCGGGAGGGTCGGCGGATGGGCAGGCATCAATAGTCACGGTGGTCGAAGTGTTGACGCCCTCGTAGCACGTCAGTAACATCTGGTCAACGTCCTGCAAAATCTCGACAAAGGTGTGCTTGATTCTTTGCATGGCGTCGCAACTTCCGGCGGGCCGCCTCTTTGGCGGTTTTTCTCCCCTTCTTGCCGCCACCACCTCGCCTCTCTGGCATCTCTCACCCACACCGGCCGGCGCGCCCCCACGCGTCCGGCCGACGATGCGCCGAGTCACGCCCCCGCCGTGGTCTCCCCGCGGCACCGTCCCCCGAACGACAGGACAGTGATGAGACGAACGAATCTGTTCAGGATGGTGGCGGCGACAGTCGCGGCCACGGTGGTCGCCACCGTAGGGTCGGCGGCCGTCGCGCCCTCGGCGGCCGTCGCCAACGCGGAGACCCCCCGCTCCGCCGGCACGACGAGCACCGCCTTCGCCCCGGCGGCCACCAACCTCGCCCAGGGTCGACCGACCCAGGAGAGCGGCCACGCCGACGTCTACGACTCGTCGAAGGTCGTCGACGGCAACGCGGGCAGCTACTGGGAGAGCGTCAACAACGCCTTCCCCGAGTGGGTGCAGGTCGATCTCGGCTCGTCGCAGACCGTCAACCAGGTCGTGCTCAAGCTGCCGACCTCCGGTTGGGCCACCCGTACGCAGACCCTGAGCGTGCAGGGCAGCGCCAACGGCTCGTCGTTCACCGACCTCGTCGGGTCGCAGACCTACACCTTCAACCCGGCGAGTGGCAGCACGGTCACGATCAACTTCAACCAGACCGCCACCCGGTACGTACGCATCAACGTCACCGCCAACAGCGGCTGGCCGGCCGGGCAGCTCTCCGAGCTCGAGGTGTACGGCAGCGGCGGCGGCGGTCCGGACACCACCGCGCCGAGCGTGCCGGGCAACCTCTCGTACACCCAGTCGGGCACCACGATCACCCTCAACTGGGTCGCGTCCACCGACAACCCGGGCGGCAGCGGCATCGCCGGCTACGACATCTACCGCAACGGCGCGTTCCTCCAGTCGGTCGCGAACGTGACCACCTTCAACGACACGCAGCCGACCACGGCGACCGTGTCCTATCACGTCCGGGCGCGCGACGTCGCCGGCAACCTCTCCGGCAACAGCAACACGGTGACCCGTACCGGCAGCGGTGACACCACCGCGCCGAGCGTCCCGGGGACGCTGTCACACAGCACGTCGGGCAACACGATCACCCTCACCTGGGGTGCCTCCACCGACACCGGCGGCAGTGGTCTGGCCGGCTACAACGTCTACCGCGGCGGCAGCCTGATCGCGACGCTGGGCACCGTCCTCACGTACCAGGACAACCAGCCCTCGACGGCGACCGTGTCCTACTACGTTCGCGCCCGTGACGGCGCGGGCAACCTGTCCGGCAACAGCAACACGGTCACCCGGACCGGCACCGTGCCGCCCGCCTGTACGAACGTGGCGCAGGGCAAGGCCATGACGGCGACGGGCTCCACCTTCACCTTCACACCGGAGAAGGCGAACGACGGGCAGCTCGCGACGTACTGGGAAGGCGCGGCGAGCTACCCGCAGAACCTGACCGTGGCGCTGGGCGCGAACCACTCCATCTCGGCCGTCACCGTCAAGCTGAACCCGGACCCGGCCTGGGGCACCCGTACGCAGACCATCCAGGTCCTCGGCCGCGACCAGGCCTCGTCCTCGTACACCAACCTGGTGTCGGCGGCGAGCTACCAGTTCGTCCAGGGCAACAACGTGGTGACGATCCCGGTCAGCGCGACCACCGCCGACGTGCAGCTGCGGTTCACCGCCAACAGTGGGGCGCCGTCGGGTCAGGTGGCCGAGCTTGAGGTGTGCGGCACGCCGGCACCCAACCCGGACCTGGTCATCACCTCGACGACCTGGTCGCCCGCGGCACCGAGCGAGGTCAGCCCGGTCACCCTCTCGGCCGTTGTCCAGAACGTGGGCTCGGCGGCCGCCGGCGCCACCACGGTGAACTTCAGCCTGGCCGGCGCGGTCGTCGGCAGTGCCGCGGTGGGCGCGCTCAGCGCCGGCGCCTCGACCACGGTCTCGTTCAACGCCGGAACCCGGCCGATGGGCAGCTACGCCGTCACGGCGGTGGTGGACCCGACGAACACGATCGTCGAGCAGAACAACGGCAACAACAGCTTCACCGCTGCCACGCCGCTGGTGGTCTCGCAGGCGCCGGGCCCCGACCTGCAGGTGCTCGGCATCACCTCCAACCCGCCGAACCCGGCCGTCGGGGCGTCCGTCACGTTCACCGTGTCGGTCCGCAACCGCGGCACCACCGCGACCGGCGCGACCACGGTCACCCGGTTGACGGTGGGCGGCACCACGCTCAACACCAACACCGCCTCGATCGCCGCCGGCGCGACGGTCACCGTGGCTGTCGCCGGGAGCTGGACCGCCACCAGTGGCGGCGCCACCATCACCGCCACCGCCGACGCCACCAATGCGGTCGCCGAGACCAACGAGACCAACAACGCCTTCAGCCAGTCGATCGTCGTCGGGCGGGGAGCTGCGGTCCCGTACGTCTCCTACGAGGCGGAGGCCGCCCAGTACCAGGGCGTGCTGCTGGAGACCGACCCGCTGCGCACCTTCGGCCACACCAACTTCGCGACCGAGTCCTCCGGCCGCAAGTCGGTACGACTGAACAGCACCGGGCAGTTCGTCCAGTTCACCTCGACCAACCAGGCCAACTCCATCGTGGTGCGCAACTCCATCCCGGACGCGCCCGGTGGCGGCGGCATCGAGGCGACCATCAGTCTCTACATCAACGACGTCTTCTCCCGGAAGCTGACCCTGTCGTCGCGGCACAGCTGGCTCTACGGCAACACCGACGGGCCGGAGGCGCTGACCAACACCCCGCAGGCCGACGCCCGCCGGTTGTTCGACGAGTCGAACGCGCTGCTGTCGCAGTCCTACCCGGCCGGCACGCGGTTCAAGTTGCAGCGCGACGCCGGTGACTCGGCCTCGTTCTACATCATCGACATGATCGACCTGGAGCAGGTGGCGCCAGCGGCGAGCCAGCCGGCCGGGTGCACCTCGATCACGTCGTACGGTGCGGTCCCGAACGACGGGCTGGATGACACCGCCGCCATCCAGCGGGCGGTCACCGACGACCAGAACGGGGTCATCGGCTGCGTCTGGATCCCGGCCGGGCAGTGGCGGCAGGAGCAGAAGATCCTGACCGACGACCCGCTGAACCGGGGTACGCACAACCAGGTCGGCATCAGCGACGTCACGATCCGGGGCGCCGGAATGTGGCACTCGCAGCTCTACACGCTGACCGAGCCGCAGAACGTGGTGGGCGGCATCAACCACCCGCACGAGGGCAACTTCGGCTTCGACATCGACAAGAACACCCAGATCTCGGACATCGCGATCTTCGGCTCGGGCCGGATCCGTGGTGGTGACGGCAACGGCGAGGGCGGCGTCGGTCTGAACGGCCGGTTCGGGACGGGCACCCGGATCAGCAACGTCTGGATCGAGCACGCCAACGTGGGCGTCTGGGTGGGCCGCGACTACGACAACATCCCCGACCTCTGGGGCCCGGCCGACGGGCTGGAGTTCAGCGGCATGCGGATCCGCAACACCTACGCCGACGGCATCAACTTCAGCAACGGCACGCGGAACTCGCGGGTGTTCAACTCGTCCTTCCGCACCACCGGCGACGACGCGCTCGCGGTCTGGGCCAACCCGTACGTCAAGGACCGGAATGTGGACATCGCCCACGACAACCACTTCGTCAACAACACCATCCAGCTGCCGTGGCGGGCGAACGGCATCGCCATCTACGGCGGCTACGACAACTCGATCGAGAACAACCTGATCTACGACACCGCGAACTACCCGGGCATCATGCTGGCGACCGACCACGACCCGCTGCCGTTCTCCGGGACGACGCTGATCGCCAACAACGGGCTCTACCGGACCGGTGGCGCCTTCTGGAACGAGGACCAGGAGTTCGGCGCCATCACGCTCTTCCCCGCGACCAGGGACATCGTCGGGGTCACGATCCGGGACACCGACATCGTCGACTCCACGTACGACGGCATCCAGTTCAAGAACGGCGGCGGCAACATGCCGAACGTCGCGATCACCAACGTGCGGATCGACAAGTCCAACAACGGTGCCGGCATCCTCGCCATGGGCGGCGCCCGCGGCAACGCGAACCTGACCAACGTCACCATCACCAACTCGGCCGACGGCAACATCGTCATCCAGCCGGGGTCGCAGTTCGTCATCACTCCCTGATCGACACGGTTTCAGTGAAGTCGGGGTGTCCGGAAGCTGCGGACACCCCGACTTCCGTGCTGTGCACTGCGGCGCAGGGTCCGTCGTGGGCGTCGGGCCGCCGGCCGCGGGCGGCGCCGCCGGTCGATAGGGCCGCCCATGGTCCTCCCGTCCGGGCGGCGACCTCTCGATGAGCGGTATACCTGGTAGGTATCAATATGACTCTGGGGTATAAGCGCTCATGAAAGTGACCGCTACCGATGGTGCGTGACGGAGTCTGGGGCACAACGGGCCCGAGTAGACAGCTACTCAGGGCCGTTGCCGTGTCGCTCTACGAGATTGGGGTCAGCCGAAGGACTTGAACCCGCGCCAGTCGTCGCCCAGGACGACCTTCACCGCGCCGCCTGTGTTGGTGGTGGATGGGTGGTAGATCCGCATCATCCCGTCGGTGCCGGACCGGGTCCAGAAATCAGGAACCCGGTCCCTGTTCACATCCGGGATGCTGATCATGGCGCGTTTCCATTGCGCTGATGACCGGGTGAGGCCTTTCCCGTCTGGGTTCGAAACCCAGCGAGGCGACTCCGGCGGTCCGCTGTCAGGCGCTGACGCACTGGGTGTGCGATGACGCACAACTGGGGCTGCGGTGGCTAGGCTGACCTGAGCAGAATGTCCCGCTGAGGGGGTGAGCCCGGATGGCCCAGGCAGCGTTCGCGCCGGAGCCGGCACCGCAGCACACCGAGCCGTCGTTCGACGTGCTGCGGTGGCACGACGAGCCGTGGACCGCGCAGCTCGCCCTCGACCTGTTGCCGGAGACCAACGGCCCCAAGGTTGAGGTCCTGAGCGGAAGCGTGATCGTGACACCACATGCCGGGTACGACCATCAGGATGCGGAGCTGGACCTCGCCTACCTCCTCAAGCAGGCGGCCCGTCGCGCAAAGCTGTGGCTCTACCTTGAGACGAACATCGTCTCGGGCCAGGACCTCTTCATTCCGGACATCGTCATTCTCGACGCTCCCGGCGGCGGTCGAACGACGATGGACATCCGGCACGCCGTGCTCCTCGGGGAGATCGTCTCCCCTGGGAACCGGCGGAAGGACATCATCGACCGCCCGCGTGAGTACGCAGCCGCAGGCGTGCCCTTCTTCCTCCGGGTTGACCTGCGCAATCGGGTGCCCACCATCGCGTTGTACGAGCTGACCGAGGGGGAGTACCGGCCGGTGGCTGCCGCTGCGGCCGGCACGCGCTTCGTCATGCGGGAGCCGTTCGAGTTCTCCATCGATCCGGCCGACCTGCTCGGCGAGGAGGCGCCGCCGGAGGAGCCGGACGGGGACGCCTGAGGCTCCCAGCGGGCGTGCAGCGGCAGTGGGGAAGAATGGTCGGGTGACTTCCCCTCGCGACCTTGTTCTGCTCGGGTCCACTGGCTCGATCGGCACGCAGGCCATCGACATCGTCCGGCGCAACCCGGACCGGTTCCGGGTGGTCGCCCTGGGCGCGGGCGGCGGCAACGTCCAACTGCTCGCCGCGCAGGCCCTCGAACTGGGCGTCGACGCGGTCGGGGTGGCCAGGGCGTCCGCCGCGCAGGACCTCCAGCTGGCGTTCTACGCCGAGGCGAGCCGGCGCGGCTGGGCCACCGGCGACTTCAAGCTTCCCAAGATCGTGGCCGGGCCGGACGCGATGACCGAGCTGGCCCAGTGGCCGTGCGACATCGTGCTCAACGGGGTGGTCGGCTCGCTCGGGCTCGCGCCGACGCTGGCCGCGCTGCGCTGTGGTCGTACTCTCGCGCTGGCCAACAAGGAGTCGCTCGTGGCCGGCGGCCCGCTGGTCAAGGCCGCGGTGACGCGGCCGGGGCAGATCGTCCCGGTCGACTCGGAACACTCGGCGCTGGCCCAGTGCCTGCGCTCGGGCACGCGCGGCGAGGTGCGTCGGCTGATCGTCACGGCCAGCGGCGGCCCGTTCCGGGGTCGGGGGCGCGACGAGTTGACGCAGGTCACACCCGAGCAGGCGCTCGCACACCCGACCTGGAACATGGGGCCCGTCGTCACGATCAACTCCGCCACCATGGTCAACAAGGCGCTGGAGGTGATCGAGGCGCACGAGCTGTTCGACGTGCCCTACGCCGACATCACCGTGATGGTGCACCCGCAGTCGGTGATCCACTCGATGGTCGAGTTCGTCGACGGGTCGACGATCGCCCAGGCCAGCCCACCGGACATGCGGCTGCCCATCGCGCTGGGCATCGGCTGGCCGGACCGCGTCCCGGGGGCCGCCGCCGCGGTCGACTGGACGGCCGCGCACACCTGGGAGTTCGCGCCGCTCGACGACGAGGCGTTCCCGGCCGTCGCCCTGGCCAAGGCCGCCGGGGAGACCGGGCGCTGCCGGCCGGCGATCTACAACGCGGCGAACGAGGAGTGCGTGGCCGCGTTCGTGGCGGGCCGGCTGCCGTTCCTCGGCATCGTCGACACCCTCGAACGCGTGTTGGAGGAGGCTCCGGACTTCGCCGAACCAGGTACCGTCGAGGACGTGCTCGCGGCGGAGTCGTGGGCACGTGCGCACGCGCAGGAGATCATCGCGGGTTCGGTGGAAGGAGCTTGATGGCAAACCTGCTCGGGGTGGCGCTCTTCGCCCTGGCCATCCTCGTCTCGGTGAGCCTGCACGAGGCGGGTCACATGCTGACCGCCAAGGCGTTCGGGATGAAGGTCACAAAGTACTTCGTCGGTTTCGGTCCCACCCTCTGGTCGTTCAAGCGGGGTGAGACGGAGTACGGCATCAAGGGCATTCCGCTCGGCGGTTTCTGCAAGATCGTCGGGATGACACCGCAGGACGACGACGTCGACCCGGCCGACGAGCCGCGGGCGATGTGGCGCTACCCGGTCTGGAAGCGGACGATCGTCATGTCCGCGGGCTCGATCACCCACTTCGCGCTGGCACTGATCGCGATCTGGATCGCCGCCGTCTCGCTCGGCCTGCCCAACCGCGACTTCCCCACCACCGAGGCGCAGATCCGCCAGGAGCCGGCGGTGATCGCGCTGTCCGACTGCGTGGTCCCGGAGAACGCCCCCCGCGCCTGCGCGCCCGGTGACGCCGCCAGCCCCGCCGCCCAGGCCCAACTGCGCGACGGTGACCGGATCACCTCGATCAACGGCACGGCGATCAACAACTACGGCGAACTGCTGGTCGCCCTGCGGGGGCTCAAGCCCGGCGACAACGCCCAGATCGAGTACGTGCGCGACGGGCAGCCGGCGAAGACGAGCACCGTGCTCGCACAGACCCAGCGCCCGCCGCTCGACGACCCGAAGGGCACCGTCGCCCCGGTCGCCGCACTCGGCGTCGGTCTCGTGCCCACCACGCCCACCCGGGTGACCTACGGTCCGGTCGCGGCGTTCGGCGCCACCGCCGACTTCACCCGCGAGCTGGCCGTCGGCACCGTCCAGGCGTTGCAGCGGCTGCCGCAGAAGGTGCCCGCCCTGTGGACCGCCATCACCGGCGGCGAACGTGACGTGGACACCCCGATCAGCGTGGTCGGCGCCAGCCGGCTCGGCGGCGAGGCGTTCGCCAACAAGGCCTGGCTGCTGTTCGTGACGCTGTTCATCTCGTTGAACTTCTTCATCGGCGTGTTCAACCTGCTGCCGCTGCTCCCGCTGGACGGCGGCCACATCGCCATCGCCTGGTTCGAACGGGCCAGGTCCTGGCTGTACGCGAAGATCGGCCGTGCCGACCCCGGGCGGGTCGACTACCTCAAGCTGATGCCCTTCACGTACGTGGTGATCCTGATCGGTGGCGTGTTCACGCTGCTGACCATCACCGCGGACGTCGTCAACCCCATCACGCTCTTCCCAAGGTGAGTGCTGAAGTGACCGCTGTCAGTCTCGGTATGCCCGCCGTACCGCCCCCGCCGCTCGCACCCCGCCGGGCGAGCCGCCAGATCATGGTCGGTTCCGTGCCGGTCGGTGGCGGCGCGCCGGTGTCGGTGCAGTCGATGACCACCACCCTCACCTCCGACGTCAACGCCACGCTTCAGCAGATCGCCGAGCTGACCGCGTCGGGCTGCCAGATCGTCCGGGTGGCCGTGCCGTCCCAGGACGACGTCGAGGCGCTGCCGGCGATCGCCAAGAAGTCGCAGATCCCGGTGATCGCCGACATCCACTTCCAGCCCAAGTACGTCTTCGCCGCCATCGACGCCGGCTGCGCGGCGGTCCGGGTCAACCCGGGCAACATCCGCCAGTTCGACGACAAGGTCCGGGAGATCGCGAAGGCCGCCGGCGACGCCGGGGTGCCGATCCGGATCGGCGTCAACGCCGGCTCGCTGGACAAGCGGCTGCTCAGCAAGTACGGCAAGGCCACCGCCGAGGCGCTGGTCGAGTCCGCGCTGTGGGAGTGCTCGCTGTTCGAGGAGCACGGCTTCCGGGACATCAAGATCTCGGTCAAGCACAACGACCCGGTCGTGATGATCCGGGCGTACCGGCAGCTGGCCGAGCAGTGCGACTACCCGCTGCACCTGGGTGTCACCGAGGCCGGGCCGGCCTTCCAGGGCACCATCAAGTCGGCGGTCGCCTTCGGTGCCCTGCTCGCCGAGGGGATCGGGGACACCATCCGGGTGTCGCTCTCCGCCCCGCCGGTGGAGGAGATCAAGGTCGGCAACCAGATCCTGGAGTCGCTGGGGCTGCGCGAGCGGGGCCTGGAGATCGTCTCCTGCCCGTCCTGCGGTCGCGCCCAGGTGGACGTCTACAAGCTCGCCGAGGAGGTCACCGCCGGTCTGGAAGGGCTGCCGGTGCCGCTGCGGGTCGCCGTCATGGGCTGCGTCGTCAACGGCCCGGGGGAGGCCCGCGAGGCCGACCTCGGCGTCGCCTCCGGCAACGGCAAGGGCCAGATCTTCGTCAAGGGCAAGGTCGTCAAGACGGTGCCCGAGGCGCAGATCGTGGAGACGCTGATCGAGGAGGCGCTGCGGATCGCCGACGAGATGGGCGCCGAGCTTCCCGAGGAGCTGCGCGGGCTGATCACCGGCCCGACCGTCACCGTGCACTGATCCTGTTCCGTACGGAAAAGCGGCCGTTCCCCGCGGGGAACGGCCGCTTTCGTCGTGTCCGGTGCTGTGGTGCCGCCGCGCGTCACTCGGATTCGGCGAGGATCGCGTACAGCTTGCGCCGGGTCTCGTCGAGCACCTGGGCGGCCCGCTCCCGCTGGTCGTCGGTGCCGTTCATCATCACCTGGCGCAGGGCGTTCATCGCCTGGGCGCCAGAGTCGCGGATGTCGTGCCAGCTGCTGACCGTGCCCTGGGCGACGTCCGCCCACGGCGGCGTCTGCGCGGCCTCGGTCGCCTCGGCCTGACCGGCCTCGCTGACCGTGAAACGCTTCCGCCCGCCGCCGGACTCCTCCGTGCTGGCGACGATCACACCCTCGTCCTCCAGTAGCTGGAGCGTCGGGTAGATCGAGCCCGGGCTCGGCCGCCACGCACCGCCGGTGCGGGAGTCGATCTCCTGGATCATCTCGTAGCCGTGCATCGGCCGCTCGGTGAGCAGGGCCAGCACGGCGGCACGGACGTTGGGGCGTCGACCCCGGCCCCGTCCACGACCCCGGCCGCCCCAGGGGCCGCCGTGTTCGTGGCCGTGTCCGGGCGGGACCGGCGGGAAGCCGAATCCCCGCATCCGGGCCTCATGCATCGCGTGGTGCTGTCGGTGGAACCTCATCGGTTCTTCCTCTCTACGTACTGTCGCTGATGCATCAACGATATATCGGCACTGCATCGCCGACAAGTGCGGGCTTAAAAACCGTACGTACGTCTTGCTATGGTGGCGGGCATGCGCCTGCTCCCCCCACCCGGCCCGGCCCGGGTTCTCACCCTCGGCACCCTGGTCAAGACCGTCGGGCGGGGCCTCTGGCTTGTCGCCAGCGCGCTCTTCCTCACCCGGTCGGTCGGCCTGACGGCGACCCAGGTGGGGGTCGGGCTCACCATCTCGGCGCTCGTCGGCGTGCTCGCCAGCGCGCCGAGCGGCTACCTGGCCGACCGCGTCGGCCCGCGCGGCGTCCAGGTCGGCGCACTGGTCGCCGCCGGCACCCTGACCGCGGGGCTGATCACCGTCCGCTCGTTCCCCGCCTTCCTGCTGGTGGGCGCCGCCACCGCGCTCGCCGACGCGGTCGAGCGCGGCGCCCGGGGCGCGCTGATCGCCGGCGCCATCCCGGCCGACCAGCGGGTGCACACCCGCGCCTACCTGCGGGCCACCACCAACGTCGGGATCTCCGTCGGCGCCGTCCTCGGCGGGTTCGCCATCGCCGCCGACACCCGCGCCGGGTACGTCGCGCTGATCCTGACCGCCGCAGCGGCGTCGCTGGGCGCGGCGGCGGTCCTCCTCCGGCTGCCCACCGTCGCACCGGTCGCCGCCCCGACGCACGGGCCGCGGCTCATCGCCCTGCGGGACCGCCCGTTCCTCGCCTTCACCCTGCTCGACGGGCTGATGTCCATGCACTTCAGCCTGCTCACCATCGCCCTGCCGCTGTGGATCGCCGGGCACACCGCCGCGCCGGCCTGGATGATCTCCGCGTTGACGCTGGTCAACACCGTGCTGGTGGTGCTCCTCCAGGTACGCGCCGCCCGCGGCGCCAGCACCGTTCCCGGGGCCGCCCGCGCCGCCCGCCGAGCCGGGGTGGCCATCGCGCTGGCCTGCGTACTCTTCGCCGCGAGCGGCGCCCTGCCCACGATGGGCGCTGTCGGCCTGCTCGGCCTCGGGGCGCTGGTGCACACCACCGGGGAACTGTGGCACTCCGCCGCCGGATGGGGGATCTCCTTCGGGCTGGCGCCGGCCGACGCGCAGGGGCAGTACCAGGGGGCGTACGGCATGGGCTACGAGCTGGGCAAGATGCTCGCACCCGTGGTGGTGGCCACCCTGGCGCTCGGCTGGGGCGTACCCGGCTGGCTGGTGCTGGGTGGGCTGTTCCTCCTGCTCGGTGCCCTGGTGCCCCCGGTCGTCCGGTGGGCCGGCCGGACCCGGTCGATCAGCCCGGCGGACGAGCCGGTGACCGTCTAAGACCGGCCTCGCCACTCGGCCGGCGGGGCGGGGGTGCGATCTGGCAGGGTGGTACATGTGCTGACGGTGCCGGTACGGCAACTGGGGGAATCGGAGCGCCGCGCGGTCGAGCGACTGCTCGACCTGGACCCGTTCGCGGGCGCGCAGGTCGCCGAGCGCATCGCCGCGCGCGGGCTCTCCTGGTGGCGGGCCGAGGGCAGGATCCTGGGGTACGGCGCACGGCGCAACCTCGAATCACTCTGCTGGCTCGGCGGCAACCTCACCCCGGTGCTCGCCACCGACGCCGCGGTGGCCGCCTTCGCCGACCTGCTCGCCGGCGAGGAGCGCCTCTGCTCATCCATCGTCGGCCGGGCGGACGCCGTCCTCGGGCTGTGGGACCGCCTCTCCGGCACCTGGGGTCCGGCCCGGGACGTCCGCCCCAACCAGCCGCTGCTGGCCACGGACGCGCTGCCGGCCGTACCGGTCGACCCGGAGGTACGCCGCGTCCGCTCCGGTGAGGTCGACCGGCTCTTTCCAGCGGCGGTGGCCATGTACACCGAGGAGGTCGGCGTCTCCCCGCTGGCCGAGGACGCCGGGCGCAGCTACCGCCGACGGGTCAACGACATGGTCCGCTCCGGTCGGGCGTACGCCCGCTTCGTCGACGGCAAGGTCGTGTTCAAAGCCGAACTGGCCGTGGTGACCAAGCGGACCGCGCAGGTCCAGGGCGTCTGGGTGGCGCCGGAGTGGCGGGGCCGCGGGATCGCCACCGCCGCGATGGCGGCCGTGGTACGCGACGCGCTGCTGCGGGTCGCCCCGACCGTCAGTCTGTACGTCAACGACTTCAACCTGCCGGCCCGCCGGGTCTACGAGCGCTGCGGCTTCCAGCCGGTCGGCACCCTCGCCACGGTCCTCTTCTGACCGGTCGTGCGTGCGCTGGCCGGCTGGTCCGTCGGTCGTCCTGGTGTGGACATGCCGCTGGCCGGCACCCCGGTTGGGGTGCCGGCCAGTGGTCGGTGTCGTTTTGCTGTGTGGGTCAGCTGTTCCAGTGCTTGCTGACCAGGTCGGTGGCCTGCTGCTCCCACTGGGCGTAGGCGTCGGGGTAGGCCGAGACCTGCACGGTCTGGG
>NZ_JBFAQO010000012.1:0-127099 GCF_040678715.1 Micromonospora sp. NPDC049301
GCCTACGCCCAGTGGGAGCAGCAGGCCACCGACCTGGTCAGCAAGCACTGGAACAGCTGACCCGCAACACCACGCACGACCGCAGGACACCGACCACTGGCCGGCACCCCAACCCGGGGTGCCGGCCAGCGGCATGTCCACACACGAACCTTGGGCGGCGACGCAGGGGAGCGGTGCGATCACCGCTGAGTGATCCGAACGATGGGCGGGTACGTACTCATCGGCGGGGACCGGCGGAGGGACGAGGACATGGCCGCAGTGGGGCAGGGCACGGACCACCACCCGGAGCCCGAGTCGGAACCGGAGCCGACGGGTGACACCACCCCACGTCGGAGCTGGCCCATCGGGACACGGATGCTGCTGGCCGCCGCGGCCGTCGTGCTGATCCTCGGCGCCGCCGCGGTTGCCGTGATCATTGCCGATCCGCACCGCCTCGGCATGTCCTACTCCAGCGCACCCGACGACGGCCGCGCCGGCAACGCCCACCCCGACAATGCCCGCCGCGACGCCACCCGGCCCGACGGCGCCCGCTCGGACGGCACCCGTCCCGACGACGGCACCTTCCCGGACCATGTCCGCCCCGGCAACGTCAACCCCGATGCCGGCCGACCCGATGGTGCCGTCCCTCCGGCGGGCGCCGCCGACTCCGACCCCGACGCGGCTGGCGGCGGTGGACCGGGTGGCGCGGGCGCGACAGCTGCCGGGCAGACGATGACGGCGCCGCTGGCGGGTCGGGAGCGGGCAACCTTCGTGCTCGCGGACGGGGTGTCCTCGTTCGAGTTGCGGGTGGCCGAGTTGGGTGACGACCTCTACCAAATCAGCAGCCCGGCCGGCTCGGGCGTGACCGGTCGACCGGAGGTGCTGGGCGAGACCGTCCGGCTCGGCGTGGTGGCCACCGGTGCGTCCGGGGAGCGGGCCGTGCGGGTGCTGCTCAACGAGCGGGTGAGTTGGCGTCTCCAGTTGGCCGGCGGAGTGAGCAGCCAGGTGCTGGACCTGACCCGTGCCCGGCTGCTGGGGCTGGAGCTGGCCGGCGGGTCCGCCCGTACCGAGGTTCTCCTGCCGCCGGTCAGTGGCACCGTGACCGTCCGGTTGACCGGTGGGGCCAGTCAGCTCGACGTCCGGGTTCCCGGCGCGCCACCGGTACGGGTCCGCGCGGGAGCCGGCGCCGCCTCGGTGGTGCTGCGCGACGAGCGCTGGGCCGGGGTGGCGGCCGGCGCGCTGCTGGGCACGCCCGGGTGGGACCGGTCGGTGGACCGGCTCTACCTCGACCTGGTGGCGGGAGTCAGCAGTGTGACGGTGAGCGCCAGCACCCGGTGAACCCCGCGGCCGAGAGTGGGCGCGAGCGTACAGTTTGGCGGTGGAGCGTACTGAACCGATGCTGGCGGAGACCCGACCGCCCGGTGTGGCCGACGTCGATCCCGGCAGCGTGCTGCTGCCCGGCCACGACGTGCCGCTGGGCCGTTACACCACCGTTCGCCGGCTGTTGCCGCAGCGCCCCCGCCGGATGGTCGGCGCGTGGTGCTTCGTGGACCATTTCGGCCCGGACGACGTGGCGCAGCGGCCCGGCATGGAGGTGCCGCCGCACCCGCACACCGGCCTGCAGACGGTGACCTGGCTGCTGGAGGGCGAGATCCTGCACCGGGACAGCCTCGGCAACGTCCAGCCGATCCGGCCCGGCCAGCTGAACGTGATGACCTCCGGGCACGGCATCGCCCACTCCGAGCGGTCGCCGGCCGTCCACCCGCCGGTGATGCACGGTGTGCAGCTCTGGGTGGCGCTACCGGACCCGGCGCGGGCCGGAGCGGCGGACTTCGCGCACCACGCCGACCTGCCCCGCTGGCGCGACGGCGACCTGGACCTCACCCTGCTGGTCGGCGAGTTCGCCGGCGAGCGGTCCCCGGCGGTGGTGCACACCCCGCTGGTCGGCGTGCAGCTCGAGTTGAACGGTACGGCGCCGACCACGCTGGCACTGCGGCCCGACTTCGAGTACGCCGTGCTGGCGATGTCCGGTTCGGCCGAGGCGGCCGGTGTCGGGTTCGAACCGGGCGCGCTGCTTTACCTGGGCTCGAACCGCCGCGAGCTGACCGTGCGCGGCGGTGCCGGTGCCCGGTTGCTGCTGCTGGGCGGGACGCCGTTCGACGAGCCGCTGGTGATGTGGTGGAACTTCGTCGGCCGCTCCCACGAGGAGGTCGCCGCCGCCCGGGAGGACTGGATGGCCGGGCGACGCTTCGGCGTGGTCGCCGATGATCCGGCGCCGCCGCTGCCGGCGCCCGCCCTGCCCACCACCCGGCTGAAGGCCCGCGACCGCACCGGTGGCCTGCACGGGTGATGGCCGCACCCCGCGCGGCGTGCACCACGGTCGGCGTGTGACCGACGTCGGCGTGGGTAGTCGCCCGCATGGCGACCACTTTGATCACTCCGGTGGAGGACCGGAAGCGCCTGGCCCGCCGGCTCGCCGGCAGCGGACGGGGCTTCGCCGAGCAGTACGGCTTCCGGGTCACCAACAACCCGGCGAGTCTGTTCCAGGTGCTCTACCTCGCGGTGCTGCTCGCCCGACGGGGTGACTTCCGTCGGGCGGTGGACGGCGCGGGGGCGTTGCGCGACGAGGGGTGGGACAGCGCCGCCCGGCTGGCCCGCTCGCTGCACCAGGACCGGGTGCGGGTGTTGCGCGACAGTGGCCAGCGCGGCGACGTCGATGCGTTGGCCGACGTGCTGGGCGACCTGGCTCGTACGGTCGTCGAGCGGTACCGGGGTGACCTGCGCCGGCTGCGCGCGCTGGCGCACCACGACCCGGCCCGGGAGCGGAAGCTCCTCGCCGAACTGCCCGGGGTGGACGACCAGGTCGTCGACCTGTTCCTGCGTGAGGCGCAGGCGCTCTGGCGGGAGGTGGCCCCGGTGGCCGACCGGCGGGCGTTGGCCGCGGCCCGCCGGCTGGGGCTGGGCCGGTCCGCCGACGACCTCGCCGGGTTGGCCGGCAGCGGGGAGTCGGAGCGGCTGGCCTGGCTGGTGGGGGCGCTGGCCCGGGTCGACCTGGAGCACCGGTACGCGGAGCTGACCGGTTGACCATGACGTGCCCTGGCCCACAGTTCGGCAAAATCTGACCGTACGGAGGATGTTCTGTCGTATGGTTGTACCCGGCAGTGCTGGCCGCTCGGTTCGGGCGGGCATCCACCGCCTGGTGGTCGCTCCCGGTTCGGGGGCGATTTCACCGCCTGGGCAGGTTTGCGTGGCGCCCCCGGTCGCGGTTCGTGGCCCCGGGGCGCCCGCCTGTCCCGGCGCACCAGCCCGCCGCCCCGTGACCACTCCGGGGCTCAGGTCGGGCGCTCAGCGGGCCAGACCGGCCACCAGGTTCACCGTGACGGCGATGATGAACGCGCCGAACAGGTACGACATCATCGAGTGCCGCAGCACCGTGCGGCGCATCTCGTTGCTGGTCAGGTTCGTGTCGGAGACCTGGAACGTCGTTCCGATGGTGAACGCCAGGTAGGCGAAGTCGGAGTAGCGGGGCGGTCCGGGCTGATTGAAGTTCACGCCGCCGTTGGGGCCTGTGTAGTAGATCCGGGCGTACCGCGCGCTGAACACGGTGTGCACCACCAACCAGGAGAGCAGCACGCTGAGTACGCCCACCCCGCCGGCCAGTTCACGGCGCAGCCCCGGCGGCTCGGAGTGGGCGCTGGCCAGCACCAGCCCCACCGCCAGCAGGCTGGCCAGGCAGGCGATCAGCAGCACCACGTCACGGATGGCCCGGTTGGGGTCCTCGTACGAGGCGACCCGCGAGGTCTGGGTGGCGTCCAGCGGCCAGAGCTTGTGCCAGACCAGCCCCAGCCAGCTCAGCGCGGCCGCGTCCCAGGCGACCAGCGGGGCGAGCATCGGCGACCACAGCATGGCGGCGACGCCGGCGATGGCACCCACCACCCCCACCAGGACGAGCTGCACGGCGGCCGGGGTGTGCCCGTCCGGGGACCGGGACAGCGGACCCCTGCCGGTCATCCGCGCCGGCCGCGCGTCGGGACTCGGGCCGCCACCGTCGGGTCAGATGCCGCGCAGGTGCTGCGACACCCGGTTGTGCCTGTCCCGGGCCTGCGCGGCCCGCTGCGCGGGACCGACCTCGGGGGCTGCCTCGATGCCGGCCGACCGGGCCACTTCGGTGCCGTTGGCGTAGTCCAGCGGCGGCAGGGCGCGCAACGCCTTCAGCACGTCCGGCGGGGCACCCTCCCGCTCGGCCTCGCGGACCACGTCGTCCTTCTCGGCCGGGTAGTCCAGGCTCGACAGGTACTGCAGGACGTCGGCGTAGCTCGCCATGGCAGGGGCTCCCTCGGGACATCGATGTGGTCACGACGGGCGGCGGTTACCCGCCCGACGCCCGCTCACGCCCCGGCCGGCGGTCGAATCGGGCGCCGTTTCCACCCCGTTGTCGTGGGTACCCGCAGGCGCCGACGCCAGCCCGAGGGGGTACGCGATGAACTACGACACCTTCATCGACCAGGTTTCCCAGCGCACCCGAGCGCCGTCCGAGCGAGCGGTCGAGTTGACCCGGGCCGTGCTGGAGACGTTCGCCGAGCGGCTGACCGGGGGCGAGGTGCTGGATCTGGCCGCCCAGCTGCCCAAACCGCTGCAGGTGGTGCTCAAGCCGAGCCCGGGCACGGAGCAGGCGGACCGGTTCGGGGCGGCCGAGTTCGTCGCCCGGGTCGCGGTGCGCGCCGACGTGGAGGAGCCGGTCGCCCGCGACGCCGTCCGGGCGGTCTTCACCACCCTGCGCGAGGCGATCACCGGTGGGGAGTTCGACGACGTGGTCACCCAGCTGCCGCGCGACTACCGGCAACTGGTCGAGCCGGCGATGGCTCCGGGGGCGACGTTGCGTCGTGGCTGACCACACCTGACCAAGGCCGCACCCAGCGGTTGGTCAGGGCAACCATCCAGGTCCCGCTTGGCGGCGGCATTGAGCCTGGCCTAACCTTGTCGTGGCGAGGGGAGTACTTCCCACGAACCATTCCGGTCAGTACGGCGCGCCCGGCGCGCCTCGGGTGGTTGCCCAGCTTTGCTGGGTGAAGGAGACCTCGAACATGACACGGTGTTCGAGGAGGCCCCATGACCGAGGTGTCGTACCTGTCTGCCGGCGGTGAGCTGTCGACGGTGGGCACGCCCACCCTCTGGGCGGTGACCATCGCCGGCGTACTGCTGCTGCTGGTGCTGGACTTCCTGGTCACCCGCCGCCCGCACGAGGTGTCGATGCGGGAGGCGATCGGCTGGTCGGCGTTCTACATCGCCCTGCCGCTGGCGTTCGGCGGCTGGATCTGGGCCCGCTACGGCTCCGAGCTGGGCGTGCAGTACCTCACCGGCTACCTGGTGGAGAAGTCGCTCTCGGTCGACAACCTGTTCGTCTTCATGCTGCTGCTGGCCGCGTTCGCGGTGCCGGCGGTGCTCGCCCAGCGGGTGCTGCTCTACGGCATCGCCGGCGCCCTGGTGCTGCGGGCGGTCTTCATCGCCCTCGGCGCGGCGGCGTTGCAGACCCTCGACTTCGCCTTCCTGCTCTTCGCGATCATCCTCATCGCCACCGCGGTGAAGCTGCTCCGTGACGCCCTCTCCGGGCACCAGCAGGAAGTCGACATCAGCAAGATGCGCTCGGTGAAGGTGCTGCGCAGGTTCATGCCGGTGGTCGACGAGTACCACGGCACCCGGATGACCGTCCGGCAGGGCGCGAAGCGGGCGCTGACCCCGTTCGCCCTGGTGGTGGTCGCGGTGCTGGCCACCGACGTGGTCTTCGCGGTCGACTCGGTGCCGGCGGTCTACGGCATCACCGAGGATCCGTACCTGGTCTTCGCCACCAACGCGTTCGCCCTGCTGGGTCTGCGGGCGCTCTACTTCGTCCTGCACGCGGCGCTGAGCCGGCTGGTGCACCTCAGCTACGGCCTGGCCATCATCCTGGCGTTCATCGGCCTCAAGCTGGGGCTGCACTGGGCGCACGGCATCTGGCACAGCGTGCCGCAGATCCCCACCCTCGCCTCGCTCGGCGTGATCATCGGGGTGCTGGTCGTGGTCACGCTGACCAGTCTCCGCGCCACCCGCGGCGATCAGGCGGACGACCGCGAGGTGGTCGCGGAGCGGCGCTGACCGCGCGGCGCCGGGGCGACGAGGGGTACGCGGGAAAGCTCCCGCCCCGGCCGGCACGGTGGTACGACTGTGCAATGGGAATCGTGTCACCGGGCTTCCAGGGGCGGCCCCGAACACAGGAGCCGGCCCTGCCGCCCGGGCAGTACCTGACCGAGGACTTCCCGGTGCTCTCGGCCGGCCCGACGCCCCGGGTGTCCCTGGACACCTGGGAGTTCGTCATCGCCGCCGAGAACGGCACCGAGTACCGGTGGTCGTGGCAGGAGCTGATGGGGCTGCCGCAGGAGACGCCGATGGTGGACATCCACTGCGTCACCCACTGGTCCAAGCTCGGCACCAACTGGAAGGGCGTCTCGCTGGACACGCTGCTCGACGGCGTGGACACCGGCGCCCACTTCGCGCTCGCGCACTCGTACGGCGGGTACACCACCAACCTTCCCCTGGACGACCTGCGCGGCGGCCGGGCCTGGGTGGCGCACACCTTCGACGGCGCGCCGCTGGCCCCCGAGCACGGCGGGCCGGCGCGGCTGCTGGTGCCACACCTGTACTTCTGGAAGTCCGCCAAGTGGGTGCGCGGCATCCGGCTCAAGACGATGGACGAACCGGGGTTCTGGGAGACCGCCGGGTACCACGACTACGGCGACCCGTGGCGTGAGCAGCGGTACCAGGGTGACTGAGCGCGCGGTCGCGACCGGCACCCCGGCGCGGGCTCCCATCCGCTGGCAGGTCGGCCGGCTGGTGGAGCGCCGGGTGGAGACGCCGAGCGCGCAGACCCTGGTGCTGGAGGTGCCGGACTGGCCGGGGCACCTGCCCGGGCAGCACGTCGACCTGCGGCTGACCGCGCCGGACGGCTACCAGGCGGCCCGGTCGTACTCGGTGGCCGGGCCCGTGGTCGAGGGTCCGGGCGGCCCGCGCATCGAGGTGACGGTGCAGCGGGTGCACGACGGTGAGGTGTCGCCGTACCTGATCGACGTCTACGGCGCGGGCGACCCGGTGGAGGTCCGCGGCCCGCTCGGCGGCTGGTTCATCTGGCGGCCGGAGGAGACCGCGCCGGTGCAGTTGCTCGCTGGTGGCTCCGGCATCGTGCCGCTGATGGCGATGATCCGGGCCCGCCGGGAGGTCGGCAGCAGGGTCCCGTTCCGGTTGCTCTACTCGGTGCGTACGCCCGGCGACCTGATCTACGCCGACGAGCTGCGCCGCCGGGCCCGCGACGATTTCGGGCTGGACGTGGCGTACGTGTACACCCGCGAGGCGCCCGAGGGGTGGCGTGGTGAGCCGCACCGGATCGGGCTGGCCGACGTCAACACCCACGGCTGGCCGCCGGACCTGGAACGGCTCACCTACGTCTGCGGCCCGACCGGGTTCGTGGAGGCGGTGGCCGACCTGCTGGTGGGGCTGGGCCACCCGTCACGGCGGGTGAAGACCGAACGCTTCGGCCCCACCGGCTGACCGCCCGCTCGCCCGCAAACGTCGAGGAGACCCGATGACCGAGATGTCGTACCTGGACGGCAACATGCTCGACGGCCCGCTGCGCGAGCTGTTCGCCGTCGACCTGAGCACCGCGATGGGCCGCTGCGAGAACTGCGGGATGACCGGCTCGATGGCCAGCCTGCACGTGTTCTCGCACGCCCCGGGCCTGGTCGCGCGCTGCCCGTCGTGTGAAGAGGTGATGCTGCGGCTGGTCCGCGCACCGGACCGGGCCTGGCTGGACCTGCGCGGCACGACCTTCCTCCAGGTCCCGTTGCCGCTGGAGCAGACCCGGCCCGGCCCGCTCTGACGCGGCGGGCGGCCATGATTCCCCAGGCGTCCGGGGGTGCCCCGGGTCACGGGGTCGGCGGAGCGGCCCGGGTGCGGCCGGTGCGGGCGGCGTAGGCCCGCTTCATCTTGATGTAGTTGCCGCAGCCGGCCATCGAGCACCAGCGGCGGGCCTGGTTGCGGGAGGCGTCGTAGTAGGCCCAGCGGCAGGTGTCGCGGGCGCAGACCTTCAGCCGCAGCCAGGTGCCCTGCTCGCCGCACTGCCGGATCGCGTCGACCAGCGCGGCCAGCGCCCGGTCCAGGGGTGTGCCCCCGGTGGCGACCAGGCCGGGGCCGTCGTCGGCGAAGCGCAGCGCGACGGGAGCGCCGGCCAGGGCGCGGTTGAGCTGGTCGATCGCCGCCGGGTCGCCGTGGTGGCCGGCGTGGCCGAGCAGGACGGCCCGCAGCCCCTCCCGGATGGTCACGGCCAGGGTGAGATCCGCCGGCCCGAGGTGCGCGTCCGCCGTCATCAGGTCCCGGTCGACGAACCAGTCGCGGAGCCGGTCGGGGCTGGTCAGCGTCTCGTCGTCGATCTGCGGCTCGAAGGTGTTCACGAAGTCCCGGACCAGCCGCACGGCGGCCGGCACCGCGGCGTCGTCGTCCACCGCCCACCCCCCTTCCGTTCACACCACCGTAGCGCCTTGACAGGTGTGAAATCGCCTGGGAGGGTCGGAAGTACACCGGTGAAATGGTTTTGCTGGTGTGACTTCGTCGGGGGAGGGCAGGTCGTGGCTTCCACGCTCAAGGACGTGGCGCGGCTCGCTGGCGTGTCGGTGAAGACCGTCTCCAACGTGGTCAACGGTTATCCCCACGTGAGCCCCGAGGTGCGCGGTCGGGTCGAGGCCGCCGTCGCCCAGCTCGGCTACCGGCCGAACGTGTTCGCCCGGACCCTGCGCACCGGGCGCACCGGCGTGCTCGCCCTGGTCCTGCCCGACAGCGACGTGCCGTACGCGAACGATCTCGCGCGTGAGGTCGTCCGCGCGGCCGGCAGCCGGGGCTACCGGGTCGTCATCGAGCAGGCCGGGCCCGACGACGGACGGGCAGCGCCGGCACTGGCCGATGCCCGCGCGATGCCGGTCGACGGCGTGCTGGTCACCGCGCCCGTCGCGCCGGCCGGGCTGGTCGAGGCGCTGGCCGCCGCGGGGCGTCCCGTCGTGCTGGTCGGCGGCGAGGCCCGGGACGGGCACTGCGACCGGGTGACCGTCGACGTGGCCCGGGCCGCCGAGGACGCGGTCGGGCACCTGCTGCGCGCCGGCCGCCGACGGATCGCCGCGATCGGGGCGTACCCGATGGAGTCGGATGCCACGGCGCCGCGCACCGCCGGCCATCACCGCGCGCTGCGGCGGGCCGGGCTGGCACCGGTACCCGGTCACCCGCTGCCGGCGTCGCGGCACCGCCGGGCCGACGGCTACCGTGCCGCCCACGCCCTGCTCGCCCAGCCGGACCGCCCGGACGCCATCTTCTGTTACTCCGACCCCCTCGCCATCGGCGCCATGCGCGCCGCCTTCGACGCCGGCCTGCGCGTCCCCGCCGACGTCGCCGTGATGGGCATCGGCGACATCGAGGAGGGGCGCTACTCCCGGCCCACGCTGAGCACGGTCTGCATCGACACCGGGTTTCTCGCCCGGGAGGCCGTGGCCCGGGTCACCGCCCGGATCGACCGGCCGGACGCGGCGGTCGCCGTGGTCACCGCGCCGCACACGGTGCTGCCCCGGGAGAGCACCGGAGCGCTGAGCGACGCCCGCGACCGCCGGCTTGATCGTGCTCGATCCGGGAAGTAGTGCCCTCGTCCGTCGTGGATGCCACTGAATCGTTGTTCGAGCACGATCTTCCAGCTGGCGCAGGCCGACGCGGTTGGACAGCGCCCGGGTGGTTCGGTCAGAGTGGTCCGCCGTGAGATACCTGCGCACCGGCGGTCCCGCCGCGATCCGCCGGCCCCGGCCCGCCGACGCCGATGAGTTCGTCGCCGCCGCCCGGCGCAGCCGGGAGCTGCACCACCCGTGGCTGGTCGCGCCGGACAGCCCGGAGGAGTACGACCGCTATCTGCGCCGGATCCGTCGCCGGGACAGCTCCGGCTACCTGATCTGCGACCGGGCCAGCGGCGAGATCGCCGGCTACGTGAACATCAGCGGGATCGTGCTGGGCGCGCTGCGCGGCGGCTTCCTCGGGTACGCGGCGTTCCAGCCGTACAGCGGCACCGGGCACGCCTCGGCGGGCGTCGCCCTGGTCATCGACCACGCGTTCACAGCGGTCGGGCTGCACCGGCTGGAGGCGAACATCCAGCCCGGCAACGAGCCGTCCAAGCGGGTGGCCCGCAAGCTCGGCTTCCGGCTGGAGGGCTTCTCCCCGGACTACCTGTTCATCGACGGCGCCTGGCGCGACCACGAGCGGTGGGCGATCACCGCCCCAGCGACGACCTGACCGACCGCGCGCGGCGCGACACGGCGCGGTGCGGCCCGCGCCAAAATCCGCGCACTTTCCCGGAAACTGCTGCCTCCGCCAGCGTGGAGGCAGCAGTTTCCCCGTAGTTGCGCGGATCTTGGCGTTACCCCGGGGCGTGGCGCCGTCAGCTGCCCGGGCGGGGGAACGCGACCGGGCTGCGCAGGCCGTCGCGGCCCACCGCGCGGATGCCGAAGAAGACGTTGTCCTTGGACAGGTCGATGCTGACCTCGGTGACGTCACCGACCGGGATGACCCGCTGCCACTCGGCGGCCGTGGTCTCGCGCCACACCACCTCGTAGCCGGCCAGGTCCGGTTCGGTCCCGCGCTGCCAGCGCAGGGTGGTGTTGTTGGTTAGGTCGGTGGTCACGATGACGGCGCCCTTCGGGGTGCCGGGCGCCTGGGCCAGCGACCACAGCGCCGCGCCGTTGACCCTGGCCACCCGGGCGATGTACCCGAAGTCGCAGAACTCCGGCAGATCACCGAACTGCTGCCCGTCCTGCACCCGGACGTCCTGGTGCTGGTGGGCGAAGTCCTCGTTCGGCTCGGTGAACCGCGCCGCCGGCCAGCCCTCGCGCAGGAACGAGATGTGGTCGCTGCCGCGCAGGTAGCGGTCCCGCCGGTAGATGACCCGCACCCGCATCCCGGTGGCGTCGTTCTCCGCCACGTCCCGCACGAACCGGGCGAGTTGCCGCGACGGCGAGTCGTTCTCACCACCGACGGACTGCCGGGTGCTCGCCTCGGCCGGGGTCTCCGCCGTCGGCACGCCCTCGGCGAACAGCCGGACCGCGTACGGGTCGCGGGTGCCGTCGTCGGCCGTGCTGCTGCCCACGATGTCGTCGCTGAACATGCCCTGGACGTCCGCGCCGGCCGCCTTGAGCTGCTGGGCCAGGTACGCCGAGCCGTACAGCCCCTGCTCCTCGGCGGCGACCGCGGCGAAGACGACGGTCGCGGCGGTGGGCCGGCTGGCCATCAACCGGGCCAGCTCCATGACCACGGCCACCCCGGAGGCGTCGTCGTCGGCGCCGGGCGAGTCGCTGACCGCGTCCATCACGTCGGTGACCCGGGAGTCGTAGTGGCCGGTCACCACGTAGGTGCGGTTCGGCGAGGTCGTCCCGCGCAGGGTGGCCACCACGTTGGTGATCCGGGTCGCAGTGGGGATCCGCGACGCCGGCTGCTGGATGTACGACTGGAGTTCCACCGTCATCCGGCCGCCCGAGGTCGCCGCGTACTCCTGGAGCCGGGCGTGGATCCAGTCCCGGGCGGCGCCGATACCGCGCTGCGGGTCGTCCTGGCTGGAGAGGGTGTGCCGGGTGCCGAACGCGGCCAGCCGGCGGACGATCGCCTCGACGCGGCGCGGATCGACCTGGCGCAGAAGTTCGCGCAGCTCGCGGTCGGGTCGTTGCGGGCGGAGCGTGCGGCCCGGGCCGGGTGGCGGGGCGTCGGTGGCGGTGGCCGGCGCGGCGAGCGCGGGCACCGCGACGGTGGCGGCGGTCGCCGCGGTGGCGGCGGCCGAGGCGGACAGGAAGGTGCGGCGGGTGGACCTCGTGGGTCGGTCGCCGGTGTCGTCAGATCCCATTCCGGCATCCTCCCCATCGATGGCGGTGGCTGTCCATATCGCCGGGCGTGTATGTTCCCCGGCTTTCACCCGGACCGGGTGATGACACCCGGTCTCCGCCGTTCCTACGGTGGATGGCATGGCTGCCCTGCGCGCGACCCCCGCGGAACCCACGCCCGGAGTGCTGCCCGAGGCGCCCGGGGAGGGCGTTGATCAGCGGGCGATGCCGCCGGAGCTGGGCCCCAACGCGTTGGCCGTGCTGCGCGGACCCACGTTCATGTACTCCAACCCGTCCGGAGACGTGCCGCCCGGCAGTATCGGTGGTCTGGTTCACCTGGACACCCGGCTGATCAGCGGCTGGACACTGACCGTCAACGGCGCCCAGCTGCTGATGTTGCGGGCCGAGACCATCGACCACTACTCGGCCCAGTACGTGCTCGGCAACCCCGAGCTGCCCGACCTGCCCCCGAACAGCCTCGGCCTGCGGCGGCTGCGCTACGTCGGCGACGGCTTCCACGAGCGGGTGGAACTGACGTCGTACCGGCCGGGGCCGGTCCGGCTGGAGCTGCGGCTGGCCGTCGCTGTCGATTTCGCCGATCTGTTCGAGGTGAAGTCCGTGGTGCGGGATCGTTCCGCAGCGATCAGCCGCAGCCACGCCGCCGACCGGTCCGAGCTGTGCTTCTCCTACCAGAACGGGGACTTCTCCGCCCAGACCCGGGTCTGCTGCTCCATCCCGGCCGACCGGATCGAGGGCGACGAGCTGGTCTGGGACCTGGACCTGCGTCCGCGCCAGGAGTGGAAGGTCGACCTGCACGTGCCGCTGCCGCCGGGCATGGGAGTGGTCGAGCCCGTCCGTGGCGACATCGCCGACGTGGTGCACCGCCGGGCCGACGACCCGCTGCGACGGTGGACCGCCGAGCGCGCGGTGCTGCGCTGCGACAGCCAGGCGCTGGAGCGCACCATGCGCCAGTCTCGCGACGACCTGTCCGCGCTGCGGCTGGACCTGGAGGTCAAGGGCCAGCGGATCATGGTGCCCGGGGCGGGGCTGCCCTGGTTCCTCACCGTCTTCGGCCGGGACACACTGATCAGCGCGTACCAGACGCTGGTCGCCGGGCCGAGCCTGGCCAAGGGGGCGCTGCTGGCGCTGGCCCGGCTTCAGGGCGACAGGTGCGACGACTTCACCGACGAGGAGCCCGGCAAGATCCTGCACGAGGTTCGCAGCGGCGAGCTGACCCGCACCGGGGTCAAGCCGTACGCGCCCTACTACGGCACAGCGGACGCCACCCAGCTCTGGCTGATCCTGCTCTCCGAGTTCTGGCGCTGGACCGGCGACGACGAGACCGTCCGGCACCTGCGGGACAACGCGATCGCCGCGCTGCGGTGGATCGACGAGTACGGCGACCGGGACGGCGACGGCTACGTCGAGTACGCCACTCGCTCGCCGGAGGGGCTGGGCAACCAGTGCTGGCGGGACTCGCCGGACGGTGTCTGCTTCGCCGACGGCCGCATCCCGGTGCTCCCGCTGGCCACCTCTGACCTGCAGGGTTACACCTACGACGCGAAGCTGCGGATGGCCGAGCTGCTCGACGGGCCGTTGGACAACCCCACGCTGGCGCGGCGGCTGCGCGACGAGGCCGGCACGCTGTACGAGCGGTTCAACCGGGACTTCTGGATCGAGGATCGGGGCGGGTACTACGCGGTCGCCCTGGACGGCGACAAGAACCGGGTCGACTCCAAGACCTCGAACATGGGTCACCTGCTGTGGAGCGGGATCGTGCCGCCGGACCGGGCCGACGCCGTGGTGCGGCAACTCATGTCGCGGCACATGTTCTCCGGTTGGGGAATCCGCACGCTGTCCCGGGAGGAACATCTCTACAACGCCCTCGGCTACCACCTCGGCACGGTCTGGCCGCACGACAACTCGATCGCCGTGCTCGGCATGGCCCGCTACGGCTACCGGGCGGAGGCGAACCGGATCAGCCTGGCGATGTTGGACGCGGCCGAGCAGTTCGGTTACCGGCTACCGGAGGCGCTCAGCGGCTTCGAGCGGGAACGGCTGCTGTTCGCCGTGCCGTACCCGACCGCGTGCAGCCCGCAGGCCTGGGCGGCGGGCGCGCCGCTGGCTCTGGTCCGCGCCATGCTCGGCATCAACCCCGTCGAGGGGAGGCTGGTGCTCGATCCGGACATCCCGGAGGAGTTGGGTCGGGTCGCCGCCGAGCGGGTGCGTGCCTTCGGCCGGGAATGGGAGTTGGAGGCGGTGCGGACCACCGGGCATCTCCGGCTCCAGCCGACCTGAGCCTCGCTCGCCGTCCGCGCCGCTCACCCGCAGCGCCCGAGATGCCGGTTGCCTGACGTTTGTCCCGGGCTTCGGCGGGAAACGGCCCGAAATGACGAAACCTCGTGTGGTGATCGTGGGGGCCGGGTTCGCCGGTTACCACGCGGCGAAGACGTTGAGCCGCCTCGCCCGGGACCGGGCCGAGATCGTGCTCCTGAACTCCACCGACTATTTCCTCTACCTGCCGCTGCTGCCCGAGGTGGCCGCCGGGGTGGTCGAGCCGAGGCGGATCGCCGTGCCGCTGACCGGGACGCTCAAGGGCGTGCGGGTGGTGATCGGTGAGGCGGACCAGGTCGACCTGCAGAACCGCTGGGTCGGCTTCACCCAGCCGGAGGGGGACAAGAACCGGCTGGCGTACGACCGGCTGGTGCTCGCCGTCGGCAGCGTCAACAAGCTGCTGCCCATCCCCGGGGTGACCGAGTACGCGCACGGCTTCCGCGGCCTGCCCGAGGCGGTCTACCTGCACGACCACGTGATCCGCCAGATCGAGCTGGCCGAGCAGGCCGAGGACCCGGCCGAGCAGCGGGCCCGGTCCACCTTCGTGGTGGTCGGCGCCGGCTACACCGGCACCGAGGTCGCCGCGCACGGGCAGTTGTTCACCGACGCGTTGCAGGCCCAGCGGCCCCGGCTCACCCTGCGTCCGCGCTGGATGCTGCTCGACATCGCCCCCCGGGTGCTGCCGGAGCTGGACAAGCGCATGTCGCAGACCGCGCAGAAGGTGCTGGACCGGCGCGGGGTGGACGTGCGGATGGGCACGTCGGTGGCCGAGGCGACCGCCGACGGGGTGAAGCTCACCGACGGCGATTACGTGCCCACCTGCACGCTGGTGTGGTGCGTGGGGGTGCGCCCCGACCCGTTCGTCAACGAGCTGGGCCTGCGGACCGAGAAGGGCCGCCTGGTGGTCGACGAGTTCCTGACCGTCCCGGGCTACCCCGAGGTGTACGCCTGCGGCGACGCCGCCGCGGTGCCCGACCTGACCCGCCCCGGCCAGGTCTGCACGATGACCGCCCAGCACGCCCAGCGGCAGGGCAAGCGCGTGGCGCACAACATCGCCGCCTCGTACGGGTACGGCCAGCGCAAGCCGTACAAGCACCACGACCTGGGCTGGGTGGTCGACCTGGGCGGCAAGGCCGCGGCGGCGAACCCGTTGCACGTGCCGCTGGCCGGGTTGCCCGCGAAGGCGGTCACCCGCGCGTACCACCTGCTGGCGATGCCGGGCAACCGGACGAGGGTCAGCGCGGACTGGGCACTGGACGCCACCCTGCCCCGGCCGGCGGCCCAGCTCGGCCTGGTCCCGGCGAACGCGGTCCCGCTGGAGAGCACCTCACCCGAGGTCGCGGCCCGGGGCCGTTGAGCACCACCCGATCCGGCCGGTCAGCCCTGCGGGGCGGGACCGGCCGGTCGGCGTCGCTGGTCGGTGGGAGCCGGCGGGTTGGGGCGCAGCCGGGCCGGGCCGTACTCGCGCAGCAGGGTCTGGACGATGCCGGCGGCGGGGATGGCCAGCAGGGCGCCGAGCAGCCCGGCCAGCTCCGCCGCGAGGAGCACGCTGATCAGCACGGTCAGCGCGTTCAGGCGGACCGCGCGGGACAGGATGAGCGGCTGGAGCAGGTGGTTCTCCACCTGCTGGTAGACCACGAAGAAGACCAGCACCACCACGCCGGCGGTGGGGGAGTGCAGGAAACCGGCGCCGGCCGCGATCACCGCTCCCAGCGTCGCGCCGACCAGCGGTATCAGGTCGGCCACCGCCACCAGCAGGGCGATCACGGCGGCGAACGGCACTCCGGTGACCGTCAGCACCACGAAGGTCAACGCCCCGCAGATCACGCTGATCACGAGGTTGCCGGTCAGGTAGCCGGTGACGGTGCGCGACACCTCCCGTCCCACCCGCCGCAGCCGCTCGCTCTGGCCGTCCCCGGCCGCCGCGAGCACGGCACCGGTGATCCGCGGTGCCTCCAGCACCATGAGGTACGCCAGCACGATGACCGTGACCAGCCCGGCGACCGTCTCCACGACGCCGCGCAGCACGCCGACCGCCGGCTCGCGCAGCCGGGTGCCGAAGCTCCCTAGCTGCTCGGAGTGCTCGGACACGTACCGCCGGGCGCCGGTGCGCTCCACCAGGTGCCCCAGCGGGCCCCGGCCGGCGCGCGCGTCGCGCAGCAGCTCCGGCGCCCGTTCGGCGAACCGGCCCAGCTCGTTGATCAGCGGCGCCAGGATGACCGCGGCCAGGATCGCCAGCACCACGAACGCGGCGAGGAACACCAGCAGCGTGGCCAACGCCCGTCGCCGCACGAACCGGCGTTGCAGCCGGTCCACGAGCGGCTTGAGCGCGACGGCGAAGAAGGCGGCCACCACGGCCCAGGCCAGCACTCGACGGGTCGCGTACACGAAGGCCAGCGCCAACGCGGTCGCCAGCACCAGACCGATCACGACCAGGGTCCGGCGGGCGGTCACCCGAGCGTCGGCGTTGCTCATCCGGCGCGGCTTCCCCGCGCTCACCTTCGGAAACCCGGCACCGCGCCGATCACCCGCGGGTGTAGGACCAGGTGGTCATGTCCGCGCGGGGTTGTCGGCGTCCGTGACCGGTTTGGCGCCCGCGACGAAGCCGTCCAGCGCGGCGGCGTGCAGCAGGCCGCCGGGCACCGGGTCGCGCAGGGCGGCCACGGCCAGCCGGCCGACCGGCAGCCCGCCGGGCCGGGTTGTCGCGGCGAGCACCAGGTTGCCGTAGCGCCGGCCGCGCAGCATCCGCCGGTCGCCGAGCACGCACACGTCGCCGAAGACCGCCCGCAGCGTGGCCACCTGCACCCGGGTGCCGACCAGTGGCGGCAGGTCCGTGACGTTGACCAGGTACAGCCCGTCCGGGCGCAGCGTGCGGGCCACCTCGGCGACGAACTCCACGGTGCGCACGTGGCGGGGCATCCGGGCCGCCCGGTAGATGTCGGCCACCACCAGGTCGTACCGGCCGGCGGGGCTGGCGTTGACCGCCTCCCGGGCGTCGGCGACCTCCACCCGCACCTCGGGCGGCAGCGGCGGCAGCTCCCGGGCGACCAGCTCGACCACCGCCGGGTCCCGCTCGACGACGCGCTGCCGGGAGCCGGGCCGGGTCGCGGCCAGCCAGCGGGGCAGCGTCAACGCGCCGCCGCCCAGGTGCAGCGCGCTGAGCGGCTCTCCCGCCGGGGCCGCGAGGTCCACCGCGGAGGCGATCCGCCGGACGTACTCGAAGTGCAGGTGCCGGGGGTCCTCGACGTCCACGTACGACTGCTCGACGCCGGCGGAGAGCAGCATCCGCCCGGTCCGGCGGACCGGATCGGCGACCAGTTCCAGCCGGTCGGCGGCGCGGTTCATGTCCGGCACGCTAGCCGAGCCGCCGGGGCGCACCGCCCGTGGCCCGGCGGTCGCCGGGCCGGGCCCAGCCGCACCGCCGGACCGGGCGGCCGGGTCGACGCGGCCCGGCACGGCGGCGGGCCGGCGGAGCGGGGTGTCCCCCGCGTCCGCCGGCCCGCGTGCGCCGATGTGCCGGTCAGCCGGCGGCCATCCCGGCGCCCACCTCGTCGATCGCGTCGTCGATTCGGTGGGCGAGGTCCACGTCGAGCGCGGTCACCCCGTCGGCCTGGTTGGTCCGTACGGTCAGCACGGCGGCCGTGCCGCCGGGGCGCCCGATGCTCGGCGCGCGCCCGGTCTCCTCGCGCAGCCGGTCGAGCCGGGCGAGCACCCGGTCCAGGTTGTCCGGCGGCAGCGCGACCACCCGGTACAGGGCGTCACTGTCGCCGGCCCAGTACGGCAGGTCGTCCAGGGCCTCCCGCAGCTCGGCCGCATCCAGGGTGGGCGTGGTGGTGGAGGCGCCGACGAGGCCGCCGCCGGCCTCCGGCGGGTTCAACAGGTCCCGCAGGCCGTCGGGTACGTGCAGCGACTCGACCAGGTCACCGTCCTGCTCGGCGAGCGCGGCGAGGGTCGCCTCCGCCTGGTAGCGGGCCTGCTCCGGCGTACGGCCGCTGATCCGGCCCACCTCGGCCAGGAAGCCGGGCAGGTCACGGTGCCGCTCGACGCCGTCGACGGGCAGCACGTCGTGCAGCGAGGTCGGCACTGCCGTGAGCAGCCGCTGCCGCTCTGCCGCCTCCAGCGCGAAGGCGAGGACCAGCACGGTCGCCTCGGTGCCGACCTTGGCCGTCCTGAAGTCGACCCCGGCCCGGCGCCGGACGTCCTCGACCAGCTCCTGGTAGCCGACGCTGCTCGTGCCCGCCGCACCGGCGCCCGGGGACGGCTGCGGCCGGGGATTGTCCGGCGTGCCGAGCGCCGGCGGGGCCGGCCCACCGCGCGTGCTGTCCGGTTTGTGGCGTCCGGCCGGTGCCGGCCCGGCCCGCTTGCCCTGATCCAGGCTGGTGATCTGCTTGGAGGCGCTCAGGCTGGCGCCGAACTCGCTGGGCTGACGGCCCTGCTCGCGTGCCTGCCGGGCCAGCGCCCGGCGCCGCTGGTTGTCGCCCTCCATCTGCTTGCGCATGGTGGCACCCCTTCCGCTGGGGATCGTGCCTGCGTCCGTCGCCTTCCCGCCGCACCGGGCGCTGAAACGGACGCCACCGGGGCGGGCGGGCCGGGCATCGGTGGGCTTCATCCGGGGCGGGTGATGGGCGCTCACCCGTCCTGCCAGCAGGATCGGCTCAGGACCGGAGTTCTTCCGAGGTACGCGGAAGGAAGGTCGTCATGAAACAGATCGTCGAGATCGTCCCCGCCCGACCCGGCTGGTACGCCCGCTGGCAGCTCACGCCCGACGCCACCCGTTGCTACGCGGTGAGCCTGTGGGCCCTGCTGGAGGAGGCCGACGGCACCGGCCGCGAGGTGGTCGGTATGGACTGCATCGGGCAGTGGCCGGGCGCGGAGGACAACGAGTCCGGTGGGGATTTCGTCCGCTATCTGTACCAGACGCCCGATTCGGGGGCTCCTGAGGACGCCGACCGTCCGCCAACCGGAGAGCTTCGTGAGAGCGGACCCCGGCTCCAGCCGATGACCGCACCCTAGACATTCCTCCGGCCCCCGACCCCAGGTCCCAGGGTCGGGGGCCACCCCCTTTTCGGGGGCGGCCCGCCGGGCGCCGCTTCAGCCGGTGGCGCGCACGTCGTCGTCGGCGTGCTCCACGGCCAGCAGCTCAGCCAGCCCGGTGCGGTCCAGCATCCGCTGGAGGATCCGGCTGACCCCGGTCAGCCGGATCGCCCCGGCGGCGCGGTGCACCACGAGCAGGGCGCTGAGCCCGGACGAGTCGCAGAAACTCACGCCGGTCAGGTCGATCAGCAACTGCTGATGGTCGCCGCGCAGCTCATCGGCCGCCGCGATCAGCTCGGGCGCGGAGTCGTAGTCGAGGTCGCCGCTCAGCCGCAGCCGGACGCGCCCGGCATCGAGCCGGGTCACCTCGATGGACAGCAGCTGCGCGGACATTCCTCCATGTTCCCAGCACACGGGCCGAACGCAAATCTGGGGGCCGGAACACACCGGCGGGTGGGCATGCCACCGCGCCTCCCGGCCGCCGTGAGGTGCCGCTTTCGGCCTTCCGGCGTAGGGTGGCGGGAAGGTCTTGACCACCGATGCCGGTTCCGACGGGTCGGGTGGACGACAAGGAGTGAGCTCAGCTGGTGACTGCTTCCGACGTCAGGGACTGGGACCCGGGCGACGGACGGATCTCCACGCCGAGTACCACACGGGCCCCGGCGTGCTCCGCCGACGCACTGGCCCGGCCCATGGCCGCCCTGCCACCGCTGGCCCCCGACCGAGGTCGGGCCGAGCCGGACTGGTCCGAGGTCGTCGAGCACTTCCGTGAGGGCCTGGTCGTCTGCGACGCCGACGGCGTCGTGCGGCACGTCAGCCCGGTGGCCGAGCGGTTGCTGCCCGAGGTGGTGCCCGGCGAGCTGCTCGCCGCGGCGGGCGTACCCGGGCTGAGCGACGGGACTCCGGGCGGCTTCACCCATCACCGGCGCCGGTTGACCGCCCGCTGCGTGCCCCTCTCCGGCGCCCGCTGCTGCTGGTACGTCGAGGACGTCACCGAGAGTGTCAGCCGGGCCGACGCGCTGCTCGCCGAGCGGGCCCGCTCGGCCTTCCTGGCCGTGGTGGGCGACAAGCTGGGCAACCCGCTGCACCCCGACCGGGCCGCCGCGGCGGTCGTCCGGCTCGCCGTGCCGTCCCTGGCCGAGGTGGCCGTCCTGGTGCTCGCCCCGCGCTCGGGGCGGGTCCGCTGGTGGCGGGCCTCGCGGGGGGACGACGAGACGCCGACGGTGGACAGCGGCGTGCTGGCCGGCGGCGACCTACCGACGGCCATCGCCGACGGGCTGACCGGGGTCGAGCCGCACGCGGTGGACTGGCTGGTGGAACAGGCCGTCGACGCCGGCTGGCTGCCCGGCCTGGCCGGCACCGAGAGCGCCGCCCGGGTCGTGCCGCTGCCGGGCGGGGACGCTCCGGTCGGGGTGCTGCTGGTCGCCCGCCGTGCCACCCGCGCGTACGACGAGGACGACGTGGAGCTGATCCGCGCCTTCGCGGCCCGGTCCGGGGCGGCGTTGACCACCGCGCTGCTCTACCGCGACCAGGCGGAGGTGGCCGACACCCTCCAGGCCAGCCTGCTGCCGGTGGAGCCGGCCGAGACCGCCGGTGTGCAGTGGGGCACCGCGTACCGGCCGGCGCAGGCGGGGTTGCGGATCGGCGGCGACTTCTACGGCTCGCACCGGCTCCCCGACGGCGGCGCGCTGTTCTTCCTCGGTGACGTCTCGGGCAAGGGCGTCGAGGCGGCGGTCTTCACCGGCCAGCTGCGCCAGTGCCTGCAGGCGCTGCACCGGGTGGAGGCGCACCCCGGGCGGCTGCTGCGGCTGCTCAACGACGCGCTGCTGGAGACGACCCTGGCGCACGGCCAGGGCCGGTTCGCCACCATCGTGCTCGGCGTCGCCCGCCCGGAGCGCGAGGGTGGTCTGACCCTCACCATGGCCGGCGGTGGCCACCTGCCCCCGCTGGTGCTGCGCGCCTCCGGCGAGGTGGAGACGGTGCCGCTGCGCGGCATGCTCATCGGCGTGGTGCCCGACCCGCGCGTCGGCGAGGTGACCGTCCGGCTGGCGCCGGGTGAGACCTGCCTGCTCTACAGCGACGGGCTGACCGAGGCCCGTGGTGGCCGCCGCGGCGACGAGCAGTTCGGCCCGGAGCGGCTCGTCACCGCGGTCACCGGCTGCCACCGGATGCCGGCGCCCGCCCTGGCCGAGCGGGTCGAGCAGGTCACCTGCGACTGGCTGGCGCACGGCGACCACGACGACATCGCGGTGCTGGCGCTGCGCGCGGTCGGCTCGAACGGGCGACCGTCGCGGCACCTGCACGCCGTGCCCGCACCGGCCGTGGCCGACCAGCAGAGGGAGACCTGAGAGTGACCGCCGCCCCGACCACCGCAGCCGATCCGACCGACGCCTACCTCGGCTACCTGGACCGCCTCGCCGACGCCGACGAGTACGGCGCGATCGACGTGGCGCTCGGCGTGCTCGACGCGGGCGTGTCGGCCGAGCGGGTGCTGCTCGACCTGGTCGCGCCGGCCCAGTCCGAGGTGGGCGAGCGGTGGGCGCGCAACGAGTGGAGCGTCGCCCAGGAGCACGCGGCCACCCACATCAGCGAGCGGGTGGTGGCGGCGGTCGCCGCGTATGCCAACCCGCGGCCGACCGGCGGGCGGGTCGTGGTGGCCTGCATGGACGGTGAGTGGCACGCCTTGCCGCCCCGCCTGGTGGCCGAGGTGCTGCGGCTGCGCGGCTGGCAGGTGACGTTCCTGGGCGCCAGCGTGCCGGCGGCGCACCTGGTGTCGTACCTGCACCGGCACGACGCGCACGCGGTGGCGCTGGCCTGCGCGCTGCCGGTACGGCTCCCGCACGCGCACCGCATGATCGAGGCGTGCCGCCGCTCGGACGTTCCGGTGGTGGTCGGCGGGCGCGGGTTCGGCGCGGACGGCCGGTGGGCCCGTCGGCTCGGCGCGGCCTGGGCCTCGGACGCACCGGGGGCGGCCGAGCTGATCGCCGACGAGCGGACGCTGCGTCGGGTGTCGCCGGCGCAGCTCAGCCACCTTGCCGACGACGAGTACGCCAGCCTGGTCCGGCGCCGGGGCGAGCTGATCGACAGCGCGCTCGCCGACCTGCGCGAGCGGGTGCCGGCGACGCGGGCCTACACGCCCGCCCAGCTCGACTCCACCGTGAGCGATCTTGGCCACATCGTGGACTTCCTGGCCGCCGCGCTCTACGTCGACGACGCCTCGCTGTTCACCGAGTTCGTGCAGTGGCTGGTGGGGATCCTGACCAGCCGGGGCGTGCCGGCCGCCGCGGTGGACCTGCCCCTGGAGCACTACGTCGCCATGCTGCGTGACTTCCCCCGGGCGGGGCACGCGCTGACCCTGGGTCGGGCCGCGCTGCTCGCCGCCGGGGGCGGGACAGGCAGCTGACCGCCGGCCTGCGGCGTCCCCAGTCGATCACCGCGCCATGCGCCCGGTGTGGTGCCCCTGCGTATACTTGCCGCACTGCAAACGTCCCACCCAGCGGTGGAGCGAGGGGGAGCACGGTGACGTTCAGCGTCAGCCACGCCGGGCGTGACGGCGACGGCTACTGCCTGCGGCTCGCCGGCGAGCTGGACCTGAGCACCGCGCCCGAGTTGGCCGCCGCGATCGACCGGTTGGCCGAGGAGGGCGAGAGCAGGGTCCTGCTCGACCTCACCGACCTCACCTTCTGCGACTCCACCGGGATGGCCGTGTTCGTTCGGGGTGACAACCGGGCCGCCGCCGAGGGCGGCTGGTTGCGGCTGACCGGCGCCAGCGGCCGGGTGGAGCGGGTGCTGCGGGTCACCGGCCTGGCCGACGTGTTGCGCTACCAACCCGACACGGTCGACCCGGCGTCCCACAGTGCCTCGTGATGGGCTAGATTTCCCCGCCAATGCCGGTGACCGTCAGGTCCCGTTTCCGTCCGATCCGAGGCAGGTAGTGATGGGCGCAGACAGCCCGCAACCGGTACGCATCCTGGTCGTGGACGACGATCCGGGCGACGTGCTGATGATCGAGGAGGCGTTGGCGGACTCCGACGTGGACAAGGTCATCGACGTGGTGAGCGACGGCGAGGAGGCGATGGAGTTCCTCCGCGCCGAGGGTCGGCACGTGGAGGCCCGCCGGCCGGACGTCATCCTGCTGGACCTGAACATGCCCCGGATGGACGGGCGGCAGGTGCTCGGCGCGGTGAAGCAGGACGAGGACCTGCGCACCATCCCCATCGTGGTGCTGACCACCTCGAACGCGGACACCGACATCGTGGGCAGCTACACCCTTCAGGCCAACGCGTACGTCACCAAGCCGATCGACCTCGATGACTTCAACGACGTCGTCCGCCGCATCGACGAGTTCTTCGGCCGGGTGGTCGTGCTGCCGAAGCGCGGCTGACCTCCCGGCGCCGCGGCATTGTCCACCCCGCCGGCCCGGCATCGCCCGCCGCCGCTCCGGGGCGCCCCGCGCGCTCGAATACTGAACATTTTTCCCGAACACCCTCGGCCGCCCTCGTCGCGGCCGAGGATCCAGGTGGGAAGAAAAGCAGCTGCCTGGGGGGCGACAGTATGAGGTTCTCCGTCGTTGAGACCGGTTACGACCAGCGGCAGGTGGATTCCTGCCTGGACGAACTGGGGATCCGGTTGTCCCGGCTCGCGGCTCGGGCGGAGGGCGCCGCCGGGACCGCACGGGTGTGGGACGAGATCCGCGAGGAGGCCACCTGGCTCAGCGGGCTGCTCCAGCGGCTCGACGTGGGCGAGGCGGCGGTCAGCCGGCACTCCGGCGACGCGGTGCGGCGGGAGGCGGCCGAGATTCTGGCCCAGGCCCGGGTCGAGCTGGACGAGGCCCGCGAGGAGGCTCGGCAGGTGCGCGAGCGGGCGTACGCGGAGGCCATGCAGGCCCGGCGCGACTTCGAGGCGGCCCTGGATGCCCGCCGGCGGCGCGAGGCGCGGGTCGACGAGATCCTCGGCGGGCTGGCCGTCGAGCCGGTCCCCGCCGACACTCCGACCGCGGCGGCGGGCACGGGCGTACCGGCCACGAGGGTCGCCGCCGGCGGCCGGGACGTGGACGTCGAGCCGCCGGCCGGGCGGGACGGCGCGCACAGCCGCTGACGCTCGCCCGGTCACGCCGCGACCGCCGTCTGGCGACTCAGGTGGTGAGCGCCGCCGCCACGGTGGTCGCCCGGTCCTCGTGCTGGGCGTACGCGTCGGGGAAGGCGGAGATCTGCACGGCCTGGGCGGCGGCGGTGACGCTCATGTCCTGCCAGCCGGGGATCTCGTTGAGCGCCTGGTAGAAGGCCCGCGCGGCGTACGACGGGCGCATCAGCTCGGCCACCGTGCCCCAGCCGCTGCTGGGTCGCTGCTGGAACAGCCCGACCGAGTCGTGGTCGGAGCCGCTGCCCTGGTTCGGGTACTGCGCCGACTCCGGCAGCACGGTGCTGGCCAGGTTGTACAGGTTGCTCTCCTGCATGGTGGTGGCCAGGGCCACCACCAGGGCGCGGCGCGGCATCTTCATCTCCAGGCCGACGTCCACGATGATCTTGGCGTTGTCCATCTGCGCCTGGTCGAGCCCGGCGACCGGTCGGGGACGGCGTGGCTTGACCGGCTTCTTCGCCGCCTTGCGTACGACGGTGGGGGAGGGGGTCGGCTTCGCGGTCGGGGTGGGGATGACCCGCGCGGGCGCGACGTCGCGGTCCAGTGACCGGGAGGCGCGCTCGTCGGCGATCGCGGCGCGGTCGGCCACCGCCTGGGCCAGCGGCTCGACCGGGCGAGGGGTGTCCTCGCCGCCCCGGGCGGTGGTGACCGCGACCAGGCTGAGGCAGCAGGTGACACCGGTGGCCAGGGCCACCCGCAGCGGGGTCGAGCCCAGCAGGGGCCGGCGGGGCGGGTCGGGGGCCCGGTGACGGCCGATCGTCCGTTCGGTTGATGCGGCGTCGCTCGAAAGGGTGGTCGGGCGCGCGTCGGTCAGCTTCTGCTCGGAGGGATCGTCGGGATGCACTCGCCGAGGCTAAAGACCTCGCTGCCCGATGCCACCGGCCCGTACGGTGGCATGCGCCACAATTTGCCCCGATCTTGGCGGCAATAAGGGGCAACAGCTGCGCAACGCTGATCAACCTCGCTGATCAGGCCAGCCGGGTATTCCCGATTCGCCCGGCGAATGCGGTCTCTGCCGAGGTCGTCGACTGCCCTTCCGGCCGCCCGCCCGGACTCACCCCTACAGCCGATGGCCGCTCCACCGAACGGCGGAGTCATCGGCAGGACCGTTCGGTGGACGGACGACCCGCGCGTCGCGCCGGATCAGTGCCGGCCGTTCTCCGCAGGCGTGACGGTCAGCCGGTGCCGGCTGCTGTCGCCGCTGGAGAACGGCCAGAGCCGGTCGGCGTACTCGACCAGGTCGGCCAGCTGCTGCCGGCTCAGCCCGGCGGAGGAGATCGAGGCGTGCACGTCGGCCCGGTAGAGACCGTCGTCGTCGCGCCCCAGCTTCGCCTCGGCCCGCACCTGGACGGTGTGCGCCTCGTCGGTGATCTCCCCGGCCGCCTCCACCGCCGCGTGGTGCAGGCAGGACGCGAAGGCGGCGGCCAGCAACTGCTCCGGCCTCAGCCCGGTGCAGTGCGCCGCCAGCGGCGAGGCCAGCGCGGAGGAGAGTCCGCCATCGTCGGTGCGTACGTGGCCGCCCTCGGCGGTCGCGGTGGCCTCATGCAGCCAGGAACTCGGATCCGGCATCGCGTTCCTCCCGTCGCTCACCCGCCCGGCTACCCGGCCGCCGTCCGGCGAAACGCCGTGAGCCGCGCGGTCAGCGCCCGCCGGACCGGTCCGGCCCGTCGGCCACCCGCATCGCCTCGGTGGCCTCCATCGCGGCCTGCTCGGTCCACGGCGACGTCGGAGCCGGCTGGCGCGCCGAGGGCACCAGCATCGGCACGTACACCCGGGCGTCCACGGCCTCGGCCAGCAGCAACGCGGCGACCAGGCTGGTCGGCCGCAGAGCCGGGTCGTCGGCGAGGCACGAGCGGCACAGGTCGGCCACCTCCGACGGCAGCCCGTCGATCTCCGGCAGCGGCTCCGGTGGCCGGCGGCGGCGTACGCCCAGCAGTTCGGTGGCGCTGTCCGCCACGTACGGCAGCCGGCCGGTGAGGCAGTAGTAGAGCAGGACGCCGAGGGCGTACATGTCGGCCGCCGGGGTGGCCGGCGCGCCGTCGAACTGCTCGGGCGCCAGGTACGCCGGCGTGCCCACGATCATGCCTTCCGGCATCGGGTCCGACGCCCCGGCCGGGGTGGCGATGCCGAAGTCGAGCACCTTCACCCCGGAGGGGGTGAGCATGACGTTGGCCGGCTTGACGTCGCGGTGCACGATGTCGTTCGCGTGCGCGGCGGCCAGCGCCGCGCCGACCTCCGCGCAGACCCGCACCGAGATCCGCCAGTCCAGCGGCCCGGCGCGCAGGTGCGCGGCGAGTGTCTCCCCCTCGACCAGCTCCATGACGATGTACGGCACCCGATGGCCGGGCAGCGTGGAGGAGGAGGTGCCGAAGTCGTGCACGCTCGCCACGTTCGGGTGCACCAGACGTGCCGCGGAGCGGGCCTCGGCCTGGATGCGCTCCACCGGACCGTGCTGGCCGTCCAGGCCGGGCGAGATCAACTTCACCGCGACCGGCCGGTCCAGCACCCGGTCGTGGGCCCGCCACACCTCGGACATGCCGCCAATGCCGATGCGCCGTTCGAGCCGGTATCGCCCGTCCAGCGTGCGCATCGACAGCTCCTCGCCTTCGTCCCGCCTGCGGCGGTGCCTGCGGTTCCGGTACCCGGGCCCGGAGCTGGGCAAACCGGCGCGGAAATCGGCGGACGACCGGTGCGCGCACCCGCTGCGGCACGGCGGTCGGTGCGGTAGCTTGCGAGCCAGGGCCGGCATCACCCAACGTGCCGGCACGGTCACCCGAGGGGACGCCGCGATGGGCGAGGTCACCGTACGCTTCGTCGGCGGGCCCGCTGACGGCCTGGTCCGGGAGGTGCCGGCCGGGCCGGACGGCGCCCCGCCGCAGCGCTGGATCATGCGGCACCCGGGCGGCACCGGGCCGGTGCAGGCGGGCCCCGACCACCTCTACGAACGCGACCGGCCGGACGGCGTGGGCGGCTGGAGCATGCGCTTCGTGCGCACCGACCCGTTCGGGATGTCCGAGTGACTCCGAGGCGGGCTGACCGGCGGTGACACCGACCCGTCGCCGACCCGCCCGCACAGCTGGCACACAGGTGCCGCAGAGCGGTGCCACAGGCGCCGCGCCCACGATGGGGGACATGGTCATGGACGGGCAGGCGGCGCCCAGCCGCGTCGAGTTGCGCCGCCCCGACGGCGCGCCGGTCCGGGTGCTGGTGGTCGACGACGAGCCGACGCTGACCGACCTGCTGTCGATGGCGCTGCGCTACGAGGGCTGGCAGGTCCGCAGCGCCGGCAACGGCACGGCGGCGCTGAACACCGCGCGGCAGTTCCAGCCGGACGCCGTGGTGCTCGACGTGATGCTGCCCGACCTGGACGGCTTCCAGGTGCTGCGCCGGCTGCGCGAGCAGGCCCCCACCGTGCCGGTGCTCTTCCTGACCGCCAGGGACGCCGTCGAGGAGCGCATCGCCGGGCTGACCGTCGGCGGCGACGACTACGTCACCAAACCGTTCAGCCTGGAGGAGGTGATCGCCCGGCTGCGTGCCCTGCTGCGCCGCTCCGGCTTCGCGGTCGCCGCCCGCGCGGACGCGGTGCTGACCGTCGGCGACCTCAGCCTCGACGAGGACAGCCACGAGGTCCGGCGCGACGGCCAGCTGATCACCCTGACCGCGACCGAGTTCGAGTTGCTGCGCTACCTGATGCGCAACCCGCGCCGGGTGCTCAGCAAGGCGCAGATCCTCGACCGGGTGTGGAACTACGACTTCGGCGGCCAGGCCAACGTGGTCGAGCTGTACATCTCGTACCTGCGCAAGAAGATCGACGCCGGTCGGGCGCCGATGATCCACACGTTGCGCGGCGCGGGCTATGTCCTCAAGCCGGCCGAGTGATCCTGGCGACCGGTCGGGCCGCCGTCCGGTGCGCGCCGCCCGCCGGTGGCTGGCCGGCCGGTCCCTGCGTACCCGGCTGGTGCTCGCCCTGGTCGCGCTGCTCGCGTTGGTCAGCGTCGCCATCGGCGGGCTCACCACGGTGGCGCTGCGGCACTTCCTGATCGACCGGCTCGACGCCCAACTCGCTCCCGCGGCGGTCATGCGGGGAGATCGCCCGGGTCGGCCGGCCCTCCCGGGTACCCGACCCGGCATTCCGCCCGGCTCGCCGTCCGGCACCGTGGTCGCCGACATCACCGGTGGTCGGGTGACGGCCGCGTCCACCCTGACCCGCAGCCCGTCCAGCGAGGACCGCTTTCCCGACGAGGAGCCCGTCCCGGTCGACGAGGTCGCCGCGCTGGCCGACCTGCCGGTCGGCGCCCGGCCACGCACCGTCGACCTCGGCGCACGCGGCGACTACCGGGCCGTGGCCCAGCAGTTCCGCGACGGCAGGGTACGCGTCGTGGCGCTGCCCCTGTCCAGTGTGCGGGAGACCGTCTGGTGGATGATCGCCGCGCAGGTCGGAGTGGCCGCCGTCGGGTTGGTCATCGCCGGCGCTGCCGGCGCGCTGATCGTCCGGGCCACGCTGCGGCCGTTGAACCGGGTGGCCGCCACGGCGACCCGGGTCACCGAGCTGCCGCTGGACCGGGGCGAGGTGGCGCTCGCGGTCCGGGTGCCGGCCGCGGACACCGATCCGCGTACCGAGGTCGGCCAGGTCGGCGCGGCGCTGAACCGGATGCTCGGCCACGTCGCCGACGCGCTCGCCGCCCGGCAGGCCAGCGAGACCCGGGTACGCCAGTTCGTCGCCGACGCCAGCCACGAGCTGCGCACCCCGCTGGCCGCGATCCGCGGGTACGCCGAGGTGGCCCGGCGTGGCCGCGACGAGGTCCCCGCCGACGTGGCGCACGCGCTGCGTCGGGTGGAGTCGGAGAGCACCCGGATGACCAGTCTCGTCGACGACCTGCTGCTGCTGGCCCGGCTGGACACCGGCCGCCCGCTCGCGGTCGACGAGGTCGACCTGTCCGCCCTGGTGGTGGACGCGGTCAGCGACGCGCACGTGGCCGGGCCCGAGCACCGCTGGCAGCTCGACCTGCCCGAGGTGGTGATCCGGGTCCCCGGCGACGCCGCCCGGCTGCATCAGGTGATGGCGAACCTGCTGACCAACGCCCGGGTGCACACCCCGCCCGGCACGGTGGTGACGACCACGCTGGCCGTCGAGGGGGACGCCGCCGTGCTCACCGTCGCCGACGACGGGCCGGGGGTGCCGGCCGAGCTGCAACCGGAGATGTTCGAGCGGTTCGCCCGCGGCGACAGCTCCCGGTCCCGGGTGCACGGCAGCACCGGCCTCGGCCTCGCGATCGTGGCGGCCGTGGTGGAGGCCCACCACGGCACGGTCACCGTGCACAGCAGGCCCGGCCGGACCGTGTTCACCGTCCGGCTGCCGAATCCCACAGCTGACGCATAGTCGGCTCACGGCAGCGGGCCAGGCCAGCCGCCAAGGCTGGCCGCATGGACAGATCAGACACCCTGCTGACGACGCCCCCTGAGCCCGGCGCGGCGGCGCCGCCACCGCCGGCCACGCGCCCCGAGGACGAGCACCCGCCGCCGGCGACGGCGCCTCGCTCCCCGGCCTGGGCCCGGCCGGCGCTGGTGGTCCTGCTGCTGGCCACCGGCCTGCTCTACGTCTGGGGCCTGGGCGCCTCCGGCTGGGCCAACTCGTTCTACGCGGCGGCCGTGCAGGCCGGCTCGGTAAGCTGGAAGGCGTTCCTCTACGGCTCGTCGGACGCCGCCAACTCCATCACCGTGGACAAGACGCCGGCGTCGCTGTGGCTGATGGCCCTGTCGGTACGCGTCTTCGGGCTCAACAGCTGGGCCCTGCTCGTCCCGCAGGCGCTCTGCGGGGTCGCCTCGGTCGGCGTGCTGTACGCGACGGTGAAGCGCTGGTACGGCCCGGCCGCCGGCCTGATCGCCGGCGCGGTGCTCGCGGTCACCCCGGTGGCGACGCTGATGTTCCGGTTCAACAACCCCGACGCGCTGCTGATCCTGCTGCTGGTCGCCGGGGCGTACGCCACCGTCCGGGCGGTGGAGACGGCCGGCACCCGGTGGATCGTGCTCGCCGGCGTGCTGGTCGGCTTCGGCTTCCTGACCAAGATGCTCCAGGCGTTCCTGGTGGTGCCGGTCTTCGCCGGGGTCTACCTGCTCGCCGCGCCGACCGGGCTGTGGCGGCGGGTCCGGCAGCTGCTGCTGGCCGGCCTGGCGCTGGTGGTCTCCGCCGGATGGTGGGTGGCGATCGTCGAGCTGGTCCCGGCCAGCGCCCGGCCCTACGTCGGCGGGTCGCAGGGCAACAGCATCCTGGAGCTCACCCTCGGCTACAACGGCCTCGGTCGGATCACCGGCGACGAGGTGGGCAGCGTCGGCGGGGGCGGCCGGCCGGGCGGAGGCGGCGGACCGTTCGAGGGGCAGACCGGCCTGCTGCGGATGTTCGGCGGCGAGGTCGGCGGTCAGATCTCCTGGCTGCTGCCGGCCGCGCTGATCCTGCTGGTCGCCGGGCTGCTGCTGGCCGGCCGGGCGGCCCGCACCGACCGCACCCGGGCCGGGCTGCTGCTCTGGGGCGGTTGGCTGCTGGTCACCGGCCTGATCTTCAGCTTCATGTCCGGGATCTTCCACGCCTACTACACCGTGGCGCTCGCCCCGGCGGTCGGCGCGCTGGTCGGCATCGGCGGGACGCTGCTCTGGCGCCAGCGCCGCCCACTGCCCGAGCCAGGCGATGCTCCGGCCGGGCCGCGTTGGCAGCGGTGGCGTCCGCTGGCCGCCACGGTGACGCTCGCCGGCACGCTGGTGGTCACCGTCTGGTGGGCGTGGGTGCTGCTCGGGCGCAGCCCCGACTGGTACCCGTGGCTGCGCACCGCCGTGCTGGTCGCCGGCCTCGTCGGCGCGGCGCTGCTCCTGCTGGGCACCCGGCTGTCCCGCCGGTTGGCGCCGGTGGCGCTGGGCCTGGCCGCGGCGGCGGCGCTGGCCGGGCCCGCGGCGTACGCGGCACAGACAGCCGCGACCCCGCACACCGGCTCGATCCCGAGCGCCGGCCCGGCCGTGGCGGGTGGTTTCGGCGGGCGTGGAGGCTTCCCGGGCGGTCGGCCGCCCGGCGGCCAGGCGCAGGGCTTCCCGGATGGCGGCCGAAACGGCGGTCAGTTCCCGGGGTTCCCCGGCGGCGGACAGGACGGCTCTCAGACGCCCGGCTCGACCGGCGGTGGGCAGAACGGCGCGCAGGTGCCCGGCTTCCCCGGCGGTGGCCGGAACGGCGGTCAGCAGTTCGGCTTCCCGGGCGGCGGGCAGGGCCGCGAGGGTGGCGGCGGGATGGGTGGGCTGCTCGACGCCCGCGAGCCCAGCGCCGCGCTGCGCGAGCTGCTGGAGCGCGACAGCGACACCTACACGTGGGTGGCGGCGACCGTCGGCTCCAACAACGCCTCCGGCTACCAGCTGGCCACCGGCGAGCCGGTGATGCCGATCGGCGGGTTCAACGGCAGTGACCCGTCGCCGACCCTCGCGCAGTTCCAGCGGCACGTCGCCGACGGACAGATCCACTACTTCATCGGTGGTGGAGGCTTCCGGGCCAACGGCGGCAGTTCCGCCGCGCAGGAGATCGCCGCCTGGGTCGCCGAGACCTTCACGGCGCAGACCGTGGACGGCGTCACCGTCTACGACCTGAGCACCGGCAGGGAGGCGGCGTGAGCGCGCTGGGCGTGCCCCGGGCCGCCGTGCAGGCCGGGCCCACCACCGCCGGCGCGGTGCTGGACGTGGTGATCCCGGTCCACAACGAGGAGACCGACCTCGGGCCGTGCGTACGGCGGCTGCACGCGCACCTGAGCGAGCACTTCCCGTACCCGTTCCAGATCACCATCGCCGACAACGCCAGCGTGGACGGCACCCTGGCGGTGGCCGAGGCGCTCGCCGCCGAGCTGCCCGGCGTCGGCGTACGGCACCTGGACGCCAAGGGCCGGGGGAGGGCGCTCAGCGCGGCCTGGTCCGCCTCGTCCGCGCCGGTGCTGGCGTACATGGACGTGGACCTCTCCACCGACCTGGCGGCGCTGCTGCCACTGGTCGCGCCGCTCATCTCCGGCCACTCCGACCTGGCGATCGGCACCCGGCTGGCGCGTACCTCCCGGGTGGTGCGCGGGGCCAAGCGGGAGGTGATCTCGCGGGCCTACAACCTGCTGCTGCGCGGGGCGCTGGCGGCCCGGTTCTCCGACGCGCAGTGCGGCTTCAAGGCGATCCGCGCGGACGTGGCCGGCGGGCTGCTCCCGCTGGTCCGGGACACCGGGTGGTTCTTCGACACCGAGTTGCTGGTGCTCGCGCAGCGGGCCGGGCTGCGCATCCACGAGGTGCCGGTCGACTGGGTCGACGACCCGGACAGCCGCGTCGACATCGTCGCCACCGCGCTGGCCGACCTGCGCGGGATGGGCCGGCTGGGTCGGGCGCTGCTGACCGGCGCGCTGCCGCTGACCGAGCTGCGCGCGCAGGTGGGCCGGGCGCCGCTCGCCGTGCAGGTGGGCCGAGCGCCGCTGGCCGTGCCGCCCGCGCAGGTGCCGGTGGGGCTGCCCCGGCAGCTGGTCCGGTTCGCCGCGGTCGGGGTGGCCAGCACGCTGGCGTACCTGCTGCTGTTCGTGGCCACCCGGGGTGCGCTCGGCGCGCAGCCGGCGAACCTGCTGGCGTTGCTGGTGACGGCGGTGGCGAACACGGCCGCGAACCGGCGGCTGACGTTCGGCATCACCGGGCGTCGGCACGCCGGCCGGCACCACGCGCAGGGACTGCTGGCCTTCGCGCTCGGCCTGGCGCTGACCAGCGGTTCGCTGGCCGTGCTGCACACGGTCGCCGTACCGACCCGGCCGGTGGAGCTGGCCGTGCTGGTGGCCGCGAACCTGGCCGCCACCGTGTTGCGTTTCGTGCTGCTGCGCCTCGGCATGCACCACCGACGGAGCTGACGTCCAGGTCGCTTTCTGTGGCGAGGCTGGGAGTCCACCGATGTGTCCGGTACGGCGACGACGATCAGCGTACGGTGGCAGACAAGTCCGGCTTTCTGGGTCAAAAGCCTCACCGCTGCACGCCCGGACGCCGGTGTCGAGACGGGCGAGGGGAAGGAGCGATCGGTGATCCATCTGGCCTACCTGGACGCGGGATCCGGCAGCCTGATCGTGCAGGCGGTCGTCGGCGGGGTGGCCGGGGTCGCCGTCGCCGCCAAGCTCTACTGGCGGCGCCTGGTCGACCGGTTCCGCCGGCAGCCCACCGACCAGCGGTGACCCGGTCCGTTCCGGCGATGGCGATCTCACCCGCGGCGGCCCGGCCCGAGCCGGCCTCCTTCCGTGACCCGGCCAACCGGGTCTTCCACGTCGGGGACGAGGTGCTGCGCGGGCTGGACACCCGGGCCGCCGAGCACTGGCGGGCGCTGCGAGACACGGCGTTCTTCCCGGCGCTGGTTGCCGCGGGCAAGGTCTGCGCCACCGAGGACGCGCCGCCGGCGCTGGTGCCCGCGAACGCCCGGGATCCGTGGGCGGCGGTGCTGCGCCACGAACGCATCCCGTTCGTCTCCCACCCGTACGAGTGGTCCTTCACCATGCTGCGCGACGCCGCGCTGCTGCACCTGGAGATCCTGCGCGCGGCGCTCGCCGACGGCTTCACCACGAAGGACGGCTCGGCCTACAACCTCCAGTGGCGCGGCGCCGAGGCCGTCTTCATCGACATCGGCTCCTTCGAGCCGGTACGCGACGGCGAGCCGTGGGCCGGCTACCGGCAGTTCTGCCAGACGGTGCTCTACCCGCTGCTGCTGACGGCCCACCTGGGGGTGGACTTCCAGCCCTGGCTGCGCGCCCGGGTCGACGGCATCGAGGCCGAGCAGCTGCGTCCGTTCTTCGGCGGAGCCCGCCGGCTGCGCCCCGGCGTACTGACCCACCTGCACCTGCACGGCGCCATGCAGCAACGGAACGCCGAGGCCAGCACCAGCGACGTGCGGGCCCAGCTACGGGCCGCCGGCTACTCCCGGGAGCTGCTGCTGGCGACCGTACGCGGCATCGAGAAGCTGGTCCGTCGGCTGGACCGTCGTCCGGCGGGCAGCCACTGGTCGGACTACCAGCGCACCTGCGGCTACTCCGCGCAGGACCGGGCGGCCAAGGAGCAGTTCGTGTCCGCCGCGCTGACCGCCGGCGCCCGGCCCCGCCTGGTGCTCGACCTGGGCGCCAACGACGGCCGGTACGCCCGGCTGGCGGCCGGGCACGCCGAATACGTGGTCGCCGTCGAGCAGGACCCGGCCGTGGTGGACGAGCTGTACCGGACGCTGCGGGCGGAGGGCCACCGCCGGATCCTGCCCCTGGTGCTGGACCTGGCCGACCCGTCGCCCGGCGGCGGCTGGCGGGGCGTCGAGCGCGCCGGCTTCGCCGAGCGGGCGTCGGCGGACGCGGTGCTCGCCCTGGCCGTGGTGCACCACCTGGCGATCGGGCGCAACGTGCCGCTGCCGGAGGTGATCGACTGGCTGGCGGGGCTGACCGCGCCGGGCGGCGCGGTCGTGGTGGAGTTCGTCCACCCGGAGGACCCGATGGCCCGTCGACTGCTGGCCAACAAGCCCGACGGCCTCTTCCCGGACTACCGGCGGGACACCTTCGAGCGGCTGCTCGCGGCCCGGGGCCGGATCGCCGAGCGGCTGGAACTGCCGTCGGGCACGCGCACGCTGTACCGGGCGGTGATGGGTGGCTGAACCAGCGCCGGCAGCCTCACCGAGCCCCCCGCCCGGGGAGCCGGTGACCGGGCGGTGGGACCGGGGCTGGCGCGGTGAGCTCGGCCGCCTGCTGGAGGTGGCGGCGCTGGTCGGGCTGGTGGTCACCCAGCCACTGCTGGACGTGCTCGGGCGCAGCCCCGACTTCTTCCTCTTCCATCGGGCCGACCGGGGGCAGATCCTCCTGCTGGTCGCCCTGGTGGCGGTGGTGCCCACCGTGCCGGTGGCCCTGCTCGGCGCGCTGAGCCGGCTGGCCGGCCGGACCGCCCGCGCGCTCACCCACACCGGGCTGGTGGGGCTGCTGCTGGCCGCCCTGGCCGTGCAGGTGGGCCGGCACGCGACGCCGCTTCGGGGCGTACCCCTGCTGCTGGTCGCCGTGCTGGCCGGCGCGGCCGGCGCGGCCGCACACCGGCGGTGGCGGGCGCCGGGCCGGGTGCTGCGACTGGCCGCCGCCGGGCCGGTGGCCTTCGTCGCGCTCTTCCTGCTCGTCTCACCCGCCTCGGCGGTGGTGCTGCCACGCGGCGACGGCGGCGCGGCCGGCACCGCGCAGGGCGCGGGGGTGCACCCGCCGGTGGTCATGCTGATCCTCGACGAGCTGCCGCTGGTCAGCCTGCTCGGCGCCGACGGCCGGATCGACGCGGCCCGGTTCCCGCACTTCGCCGAGCTGGCCGGCGGGTCGACCTGGTACCGCAACGCCACCGGCGTCAGCGGCTGGACGCCCAACGCGCTGCCGGCGATGCTCACCGGCCGGTACCCGGCGCGGCCGGTCGCGCCGCACTATTCGCAGTACCCGGACAACATCTTCACCGCCTTCGGCGGCCTGTACGACATCCGCGCCGAGGAGAGCATCACCCGGCTCTGCCCGCCCAGCCGCTGCGAGCAGCCGGTCGCCCCCGAGCAGGGCCTCGGTGTGCTGGTCCGGGAGACCGGCAAGCTGCTCGGTCAGGTCGCCGGGCCGACCGAGACCCGGGTCGACCCGGAGGACTCCTACCGGGAGCAGACCCGCGCCGAGGCCGGCCTGGACGCCGCCGAGCCGGTGCCGGCCGACCCGAAGTTCCGCTGGGACAGCCTGGACGACAACCAGCCGGCCCGGTTCACCAGCTTCCTGGCCGGGCTGAAGCCGCAACCCCGCCCCGCGCTGCACTTCCTGCACCTGCTGATGCCGCACTCGCCGTGGGCGTTCCTGCCGTCCGGGGCGCGCTACGACGCCCCCGAGGACCTGCCCAACGACGGCGCCGGCTGGGCCGAACTGGCCCGACAGCGTCACCTCGCCCAGCTCGGCTACACCGACCGGCTGATCGGTGAGACGCTGCGGACGCTGCGCGCCAGCGACCTCTACGACCAGGCCCTCGTGGTGGTGACCGCCGATCACGGGGTGAGCTTCCGTCAGGGCGCCCAGGGCCGGGGCATGGACGCGATCAAGGCCGCCGCCGGCGAGGTGGCGTGGGTGCCGATGTTCGTCAAGGAGCCCGGGCAGCAGACCGGCCGGGTGGACGACCGCAACTGGGAGCACGTCGACCTGCTGCCGACCGTGGCCGACGAGGCCGGCATCCGGCTGCCCTGGCGGGTCGACGGCCGATCCGCCCGGCAGGCCCCGCGCACCGACGGCACGAAGCACTTCTACGACCGCCCCGGTGAACCGGTCACGTTCCCCGGTGGGGTGCCCGCCCCGCCGCCGCTGCCGCCGCCGCATCCCCTGGTGGGCACCGAGGTCCGCGCCGGCCCGGCCGGGGGCAGCGCCAGGGTGGCCGACCTGGCCGCGTTCGGGGCCACGGACCCGGACACCGGCACCCTCCCGGCGCTGGTCTGGGGTGACGTGCCGGACCGGATACCGGACGGCACGCTGCTGGCGGTGGCGGTCAACGGTCGCGTCGGGGCGGTGGTCCCGGTGGTGCCGGCCGACCCCGGGGGACGCCGGTTCGCGGCGCTGCTCACCGACGACCGACTGTTCCGGGCCGGCACCAACCAGCTCGACGTCTACCAGGTCGTGGGGGACGGTACGCTGCGACGCCTCTCGCTGTCCTGAGCTGGGGCGCGGCCTGCTGCCACCGGGGTTTCCCGGCTGCCCGGCCGGGAATCGGGTGACGCATACCTCACCGCAGAACCACGGCGGGCGGTGTCCACCGAGCCGCAATTACGGTAGAAGCGAAGGCAATTCAACGTAGATCTGCCGGCGAAGCGAGGAACCACATGACGGAAGTCAAGCTCGATCACCCCGGTGGGCAGCTGTCGATGCCGGTACATCCCGCGGTCGAGGGCCCCGCCGGTATCGGGGTGAGCAAGCTGCTGAAAGAAACCGGAATGACCACGTACGACCCCGGTTTCGTGAACACCGCGGCTGCCTCATCCGCGATCACCTACATCGACGGCGACGCGGGGATCCTGCGTTACCGGGGATACCCGATCGAGCAGCTGGCCGAGAAGTCCTCCTTCCTGGAGGTCTCGTACCTGCTCATCTACGGTGAGCTGCCGACCGAGCAGCAGCTGACCGAGTTCACCGAGTGGATCCGGCGGCACTCGCTGCTGCACGAGGAGATGCGCCGCTTCTTCGACGGCTTCCCCCGGGACGCCCACCCGATGGCCGTGCTCTCGTCGGCGGTCAGCGCCCTCTCGACCTTCTACCAGGACAGCCTGGACCCGTTCGACTCCGAGCACGTGGAGATCTCGACGGTCCGGCTGATGGCGAAGGTGCCGACCATCGCCTCGTACGCCTACAAGAAGTCGATCGGGCAGCCGCTGCTGTACCCGGACAACTCGCTGGGGTACGTGGACAACCTGCTGCGGATGACGTTCGGCGTGCCGGCGGAGCCGTACGAGGTCGACCCGGTGATGTCGAAGGTGCTGGACATGCTCTTCGTCCTGCACGCCGACCACGAGCAGAACTGCTCCACCTCGACCGTCCGGCTGGTCGGCTCCAGCAACGCCAACCTGTTCGCCTCGGTCTCCGCCGGCGTGAACGCGCTGTTCGGCCCGCTGCACGGCGGCGCCAACCAGGCCGTCCTGGAGATGCTCCAGCAGATCCACGCCGGCGACGGCGACGTCCGCTCCTTCGTCCGCAAGGTCAAGGACAAGCAGGACGGCGTCAAGCTGATGGGCTTCGGCCACCGGGTCTACAAGAACTACGACCCGCGGGCGGCGATCGTCAAGAAGGCCGCGCAGGACGTGCTGGGCCGGATGGCCAAGCCGGACCCGCTGCTGGACATCGCCATGGAGCTGGAGGAGATCGCCCTCGCCGACGACTTCTTCGTCTCCCGCCGGCTCTACCCGAACGTGGACTTCTACACCGGCCTGATCTACAAGGCCATGGGCTTCCCGACGAAGATGTTCACGGTGCTCTTCGCGCTCGGCCGGCTCCCCGGCTGGATCGCCCAGTGGCGCGAGATGATCAGCGACCCGGAGACCAAGATCGGCCGTCCGCGGCAGGTCTACGTCGGTGCGGCCGAGCGGGACTACGTCCCCTCCGCCGACCGCTGATCTCCACGACGCACCACCGGCAGGCCGTCGACCCCACCCGGGTCGGCGGCCTGCCGCCTTTCGACCCGCTTGATCGACTCCGTTCCACCGATGTCCCGGCGCCAGGGATGCCCCCAGGTCACCGATGTCGAGTCGATCTCCAGCCGGCCCCCACGCCGGAGCGGTGGTGCTGGTGTTCGTTGCGACTCAGGACAGCGGGACGAGGTAGGAGTCGACGCGGGCGATGAGCCCGTCGCGGAACGTGAACAGGTCGTTGAAGGCGAACCGGAACGGCCCATGCTCGACGCTGGCGCCGCGGCCCTCGCCCGTGGTGACGACGACCGGGCCGTCCTCGTGGACGCGGTGGACGTCGAGCTCGGGGTGGCCGGTGAACGCCGGGTTCTCGATCTCACCGTCGAACTCCACCTTGCCGCGAGTGGTCCGGTGGCCGTGGATGACCCACTCGACGTCGTCGGTGAGGGTCGCGAGGATTCGCCGGTGGTCGCTGGTCCGGAAGCCGTCGAAGTACTCCGCGACGAGGTCGCGCTGGGTCGTCCCGGTCATGGCGTTCTCCACTCTGGTGCGGTCTCGTGGCGTCGCAGGTGTGCGGCGAGGGCGTCGAGGATCGAGGCGAGCCCGTCGGCTGCCTGGGCGATCCGCAGCTCGGGGGGAAGTCGACGCTGGTGGACGGTGAGGTCCGTGCCGTCGTCGGCGGGGCGGACGGTCACGGTCGTACGCAGGCCGGTGACGGGCTCGTCGAACACGAGTTGGTGCGGGGCGGCGACGCGCACGTAGACGAACCGGAGCCGGCGGGTCGCGCCGTCCGGCGCGCGGGTGTCGAGGGCGAACTCTCCGCCGGGACGCAGGTCGACGGTCACCGACTCGGGGGGCACGGTGGCGTGCGAACCGCCCCAGAACGCCGCGATGCTCACCGGCGAGGTGAAGGCGGCCCAGACGCGCTCCGGGTCGGCCGCGAGGTGGCGCCGGGCGATCAGTTCGTCGCCGCGCAGCTCCGCGCTGGCGGTCAACGGACCGCTCCCTCGCCGGCGAGGTGCCGCTCCAGGGCGTCGAGCCGGTCGTCCCAGGCGCGGCGCTGGTCGTCGATCCACGTGCTGAGCAACGACAGCTGATCGGCCCTCAGCCGGCAGGGGCGTCTGGTGCCCTCACGTCGCTGCTCGACCAGGCCGCACCGCCGCAGGACACCGACGTGATGGGAGATCGCCTGTGGGGTCAGGTCGAACGGCTCGCCCAGCTCTCCCACCGTGGCGTCACCCCGCGCGAGACGCGTCACCAGGGCGCGACGGACGGGGTCACCGAGAGCGGCGAAGGCCGAATCGAGGTCGAGGCCAGGTGTCGCGGGCGAGGAAGCCATGACCTCACCCTAATGCAAGCACCCGTTTGCGCAAACCTCCGTTTTAGCAAGTCGCCGATCTTGCCCAGGTCGCCGACGTCGGGGCGCCCCTGCGCAGGGACACCCCGAGGTCGGCGCAACGGAGTCGATCAGCGAGCGGCACCTGGCCCGCGAGGTGCGGTCAGCGCAGGCCGGCGGCGGCGAGCAGGTTGCCGTCCGGGAGTGCCGGCAGGGCACGGCCCCGGGACATCCGCTGCTCGGCACGCTCGGCGGTGAACGCGGCGTCGGTCGTGATGGCGGCGGCGTAGCTGGCGGCGGTGCGCTGGGCGATGGCCGCCCAGCCGTACTGGTCGTGCACCATCCGGCGGGCGCGGCGGGCCAGGGCGCGGGCGCGGTCCCGGTCCGACAGCAGCGCGTGCACGGCCTCGGTGAGCCCGTCCGGGTCGTGCGGCGCGAAGGTCATCCCGGTCACCCCGGGCTCGACGATCTCCGCGAGGCCGCCGGTGGCGGCGACCGCCAGCGGGGCTCCGGCGGCGGCGCCCTCCAGGGCCACCATCCCGAACGGCTCGTAGATGCTCGGCACCGCGAAGCAGTCGGAGGCGCCCATCAGCGCGGGCAGGTCGGTGCCGCCCAGGAAGCCCGGCATGGTGACCATGCCGCCCAGGCCGCGGCGGTGCACCTCGGCCTCCAGTTCCGCGCGGTACGGGCCGTCGCCGGCGATCACCACGCGCAGCCCCGGGTGCCGCTCGCGCAGGCGGGGCAGCCCGGCGATCAGGTGCTGCACGCCCTTCTCGTAGACGAGCCGGCCGGCGAAGGTGACCAGCGGGCCGTCCCCGGCGAACCGGGCGCGGGCGGCGCTCACCGCGGCGGCCGGCACCCGCCAGCGGTGCGGCTCCACGCCGTTGGCCACCACGTCGACCCGGCCGGCCGGTACGCCGAACAGCGCCGTCACCTCGTCGCGCATGTACCCGGAGCAGACGATCACCCGGCCGGACTCGGTGCTGAGCCACTGCTCGACACCGTGGATGGTGCGGTTCATCTCCTCGGGCAGCCAGCCCTGGTGCCGACCCGCCTCGGTGGCGTGGATGGTGCTGACCAGCGGGATGTCCAGGTGGTCGCGCACCGTCATCGCGGTGTGGGCGACGAGCCAGTCGTGGGCGTGGATCACGTCGTACGAGCCGGCCTGGGTGGCGCGCAGGGCGGTGCGGGTGAGGGTGTGGTTGAAGGCCATGGTCCAGGCCAGCAGGGAGCCGGTGGCGAGGGGGAAGGTGACGGGGTCCTCGGGGGCGCGCAGGATGCGCACGCCGTCGGCGTACTCCTCCAGGGGTGCGCCGTCGGCGTGGCGGGTGACGACGGTGACCTCGTGGCCGGCGGCGGCGAGGGCGACGGAGAGGGCGTGGACGTGTCGGCCGAGGCCGCCGACGAGCACCGGCGGGTACTCCCACGACAGCATCAGGATGCGGCGGGTCTGCGGCGGCACCCCCGGGCCGGGCTGCGGCGGCACCGCCGGGCCGGACTGCGCCGGGACCTGGGGCCGGGAGGTCAGGGTGGGCCGGTGGATTCGGTCCGGGGTGGTAGCGAGCTGCTCGTCGACCCGCAGGGTCGTCACATCAATCTCCGTCCATGCATGGTGGTACACGCCGGCGTCAGTGGCGGCGAAGCGGGAGGTGGCGGGGTGGCCGAGGGCCGAGTGAGGCACGCGCGGGCGCGTCCCCGAACAAGCAAAGGGCATCGAGCGCCGCCGCGCATCCTGAAAAGAGCCAAGGTGACGGAAGACACCTGAGGGTTTGGCGCGCATCAGACAGGTGGATTCCGGGCATCCCCTGAAAGGATGGATTGGCGGGGCGGAGCGTGGGGCATTAGCGGCGTGCGCGCTGGCGGCCCACGCCGGTGCGCTCGTGGCGCGGGGTGCGCACATGACCATGGTCCAAAGGAGCGACATGCAGGTCTGGCCGGGCGAGCGATACCCCCTGGGCGCCACCTACGACGGGATGGGCACCAACTTCGCCATCTTCTCGGAGCTGGCCGAGCGGGTGGAGCTGTGCCTCTTCGACGAGTGGGACACCGGCGCCGAGCTGCGGGTCGAGCTGCGTGAGGTGGACGCGTACGTCTGGCACGCGTACCTGCCGGGGATCGAGCCGGGGCAGCGCTACGGCTACCGGGTGCACGGGCCGTACGACCCGGCGAACGGGCTGCGCTGCAACCCGCACAAGCTGCTGCTCGACCCGTACGCCAAGGCGATCGACGGCGACGTGGAGTGGGACCCGGCGGTCTACGACTACGACCTGGAGCACCCGGAGCGGATGTCGGAGACCGACTCGGCGGCCTTCATGCCGAAGTCGGTGGTGGTCAACCCGTACTTCGACTGGGGCAACGACAAGCCGCCCCGCACCCCGTACCACCACTCGGTGATCTACGAGGCGCACGTGCGCGGGCTGACCATGCGCCACCCGGACATCCCCGAGGAGCTGCGCGGCACGTACGCCGGGATCGCCTCCCCGCCGATGATCGAGCACCTGACCCGGCTCGGGGTGACCGCGATCGAGCTGATGCCGGTGCACCAGTTCATCCACGACAACCGGCTGGTCGACCTGGGGCTGCGCAACTACTGGGGCTACAACACGATCGGCTTCTTCGCCCCGCACCACGGCTACTCGGCGCTGGGCCGGCTGGGTCAGCAGGTGCAGGAGTTCCGCGGCATGGTCAAGGCGCTGCACGCGGCGGGCATCGAGGTCATCCTCGACGTGGTCTACAACCACACCGCCGAGGGCAACCACCTCGGGCCCACGTTGAGCTTCAAGGGCGTGGACGCCCCCAGCTACTACCGGCTCAGCGAGGAGGACCGCCGCTACTTCGTCGACTACACGGGCACCGGCAACAGCCTCAACGTGCGCAGCCCGCACTCCCTTCAGCTGATCATGGATTCGCTGCGCTACTGGGTGCAGGAGATGCACGTCGACGGCTTCCGCTTCGACCTGGCGGCCACCCTGGCCCGCGAGTTCTACGAGGTCGACCGGCTCTCCACCTTCTTCGAGGTGGTCCAGCAGGACCCGGTGGTCAGCCAGGTGAAGCTGATCGCCGAGCCGTGGGACGTCGGCCCCGGCGGCTACCAGGTGGGCAACTTCCCGCCGCTGTGGACCGAGTGGAACGGCAAGTACCGCGACACGGTGCGGGACTTCTGGCGCGGCGAGCCGGCCACCCTCGCCGAGTTCGCGTCCCGGATCTCCGGGTCCGCCGACCTCTACCAGGACGACGGGCGTCGGCCGTTCCACAGCATCAACTTCGTCACCGTCCACGACGGGTTCACGCTCAACGACCTGGTGTCGTACAACGACAAGCACAACGAGGCCAACGGCGAGGACAACCGGGACGGCGAGAGCCACAACCGCTCCTGGAACTGCGGCGTCGAGGGCGACACCGACGACGAGGCGGTGCTCGCCCTGCGGGCGAAGCAGCGGCGCAACTTCCTGGCCACCCTGATGCTGTCGCAGGGCGTGCCGATGATCGGCCACGGCGACGAGCTGGGCCGCACCCAGCACGGCAACAACAACGTCTACTGCCAGGACAGCGAGCTGGCCTGGGTCGACTGGGACAATGCCGACTCCCAGCTGCTGGAGTTCGTCCGGAAGCTGACCGCGTTCCGGGCCCGGCACCAGGTGTTCCGCCGCCGCCGGTTCTTCACCGGCCTGCCGGTGGGCGGGCGCGAGATCGACGCGCCGCTGCCCGACCTGGCCTGGTACACGCCGGACGGGCGGGAGATGACCGGCGACGACTGGGGCAACGACTTCGGCCGCTCGGTGGCGCTGTTCGTCAACGGCGAGGGCATCCGCGAGCGCGGTCAGTACGGCCAGAAGCACCACGACGCCTCGTTCCTGCTGTGCTTCAACGCCCACGACGCGCCACTGGACTTCACGCTGCCGGGCAGCGAGTACGGCCAGAAGTGGGAACGGGTGATCAGCACCGCCGAACCCGAGCCGGACGACGTGTTGGTGATCGGCGCGGGCGGCACCGTCCGGGTGCCGGACCGCTCCCTGCTGGTGCTGGAGAGGACGATCTGAGATGGCTGCCACCCCTCAGCCCGCCCAGAAGACGCCGACAGCCACCTACCGGGTGCAGGTCCGCCCGGGCTTCGACCTGACCGCCACCGCCGAGATCACCGACTACCTGGCCGACCTCGGCGTCAGCCACCTCTACAGCGCCCCACTGCTGACCGCCACCCCCGGCTCCGCGCACGGCTACGACGTGGTCGACCACCGGGCCGTCAACCCGGAGCTGGGCGGCGAGGCGGGCCGGCAGCGGCTGCTGCGCGCGCTGACCGCCGCCGGGCTCGGCCTGGTCGTCGACATCGTGCCCAACCACGCCGGGGTGGCCGTTCCGCCGGCCAACCCCGCCTGGTGGGATGTGCTGCGCCGGGGGCGCGCCTCGTCGTACGCCGACTGGTTCGACATCGACTGGGACCGGGGCCGGCTGCTGCTGCCGGTGCTGGCCGACGCGCCGGACGCCCTGGACGACCTGAAGCTGGTCGACGGGGAGCTGCGCTACCACGAGCACCGGTTCCCGGTCGCCGACGGCACCGGCGACGGCAGCGCCCGCGAGGTGCACGACCGGCAGCACTACGAGCTGGTCTCCTGGCGGCGCGGCGACGCCGAGCTGACGTACCGCCGGTTCTTCGCCGTGTCGGATCTTGCCGGGCTGCGCGTGGAGGACCCGGCGGTGTTCGCCGCCACCCACGAGCTGATCCTGCGCTGGGCCGCCGCCGGGGAGGTCGACGGCATCCGCGTCGACCACCCGGACGGGCTGCGCGACCCGGGCGGCTACCTGACCCGGCTGCGGGCTGCCGCGCCGGAGGCCTGGCTCGTGGTGGAGAAGATCCTGGAGTACGGCGAGGAGCTGCCGGACTGGCCGGTGGACGGCACCACCGGCTACGACGCCCTCGCCGCGGTCAACGGCCTCTTCGTCGACCCCGACGCCGAGGGCGACTTCACGGTGCTGGACGCCCGGCTCGTCGGGCGCCACACCTCGTGGGAGGACCTGACGCACGACACCAAGCTGGCCGCCGCCACCCGGCTGCTCGCCGCCGAGCTGACCCGGCTGGCCGCGCTCGCCCCCGAGGTGCCGCGCGAGGCGGCGCGGGCGGCCCTCGCCGAGCTGGCGGCCGCGTTCGCCGTCTACCGGGGCTACCCGCCGCACGGCGCACGGCACCTCGCCGCCGCCCGCTCCGAGGCCGGCCGCCGCCGCCCCGACCTGGTCACCGCCCTGGACGCGGTCACCCGCCGGCTGCGCGACCCCGATGACGAGCTGGCGCAGCGCTTCCCCCAGTTCACCGGCGCGGTGATGGCCAAGGGCGTCGAGGACACCGCGTTCTACCGCTGGACCCGGTTCGTGGCGCTCAACGAGGTCGGCGGCAGCCCCGCCCACTTCGGGGTGCCGCCGGCGGAGTTCCACCGCTTCGCCACCGCCCGGCAGGTCCGCTGGCCGGCCAGCATGACCACCGTCTCCACCCATGACACCAAGCGCGGCGAGGACGTCCGCGCCCGGCTCGCCGTGCTCAGCGAGCTGCCGCGCCGCTGGGGCGAGCAGGTCACCGCCTGGATGGCGTACGCGCCGCTGCCCGACCCGGCGTTCGCCCACCTGCTCTGGCAGACCGCCGTCGGCGCGTGGCCGATCGAACGGGAGCGGCTGCACGCGTACGTCGAGAAGGCCGCTCGCGAGGCCGCCACCGCGACCAGCTGGGGCGACCCCGACCCGGTCTTCGAGGCGGCGATGCACGGCGTGGTCGACGCGATGTACGACGACCCGCAGCTGCACGACGAGCTGACCGAGTTCGCGGCGGCGATCACCCCGGCCGGCTGGTGCAACTCGCTGGGCCAGAAGCTGGTGCAGCTCGCCATGCCCGGGGTGCCGGACACGTACCAGGGCACCGAGCTGTGGGACAACTCGCTCGTCGACCCCGACAACCGCCGCCCGGTCGACTTCTTCGTACGCCGAGAGGTGCTGGCGCGTCTGGACGGCGGCTGGCGTCCCCCGGTGGACGACAGCGGCGCGGCGAAGCTGCTGGTGGTCTCGCGGACCCTGCGGCTGCGCCAGGCGCACCCGGAGCTGTTCACCGGCTACCGGCCGGTGCCGGCGCACGGGCCGGCGGGGCGGCACGTGGTGGCCTTCGACCGGGGCGGCGCGATCGCGGTGGCCACCCGGCTGCCGCTGGGCCTGGCCCGCGCCGGTGGATGGCGTGACACAGTCCTGTCGCTTCCCGTTAACGAGGTGAAGGACCTGTTCACCGGCCGGGTCTACAGTGGCGGGGAGACCTCCCTGGCCGATCTGCTGGCCGACTATCCCGTCGCACTGCTGGCTCCTCCCACCGATTCCGCGGAGGCTGCTTCATGACCGAATTCACGGTGTGGGCGCCGGACGCCACCCGGGTCCGGCTGCGCCTGCCCGGTGCCGCCGACCACGAGATGCGCGCCGCCCCGAACGGCTGGTGGCGGGTCGAGGTGCCCGACGCCGGCCCCGACTACTCCTTTCTGCTGAATGACGACGAGACTCCGCTGCCTGACCCCCGGTCGCCGTGGCAGCCTGCTGGTGTGCACGGGCCGAGCCGACGCTACGACCACGCCGCCTTCGACTGGACCGACAGCTCCTGGACCGGCCGGCAACTGCCCGGCAGCATCCTCTACGAGCTGCACATCGGCACCTTCACCCCGGAAGGCACCTTCGACGCGGCCATCGACCGCCTCGACCACCTCGTCTCGCTCGGCGTCGACCTGATCGAGCTGCTGCCGGTCAACGCCTTCAACGGCGAACACAACTGGGGGTACGACGGCGTCTGCTGGTACGCCCCACACCAGCCCTACGGCGGCCCCGACGGCCTGAAACGCCTCGTCGACGCCGCCCACGCCAAGGGGCTGGGGGTGATCCTCGACGTCGTCTACAACCATTTCGGGCCCTCCGGGGCCTACGCGCCGCGGTTCGGCCCCTACCTCGCCGAGCAGAGCAACAGCTGGGGCCGCTCGGTCAACCTCGACGGCCCGCACTCCGACGAGGTACGCCGCTACATCATCGACAGCGTGCTGATGTGGCTGCGCGACTACCACGTCGACGGCCTGCGCCTGGACGCCGTGCACGCGCTGCCCGACACCCGCGCGGTGCCGCTGCTCGAAGAGCTGGCCATCGAGGTCGAAGCGCTCTCCACCCACCTGGGCCGGCCGCTGTCGCTGATCGCCGAATCCGACCTCAACGACCCCCGGCTGATCACGCCTCGAGAGGCGGGCGGTTTCGGGCTGCACGCCCAGTGGAACGACGACGCGCACCACGCGCTGCACACGTTGCTGACGGGGGAGCGGCAGGGCTACTACGGCGACTTCGGGTCTCTGGAGACTCTGGCGGACGTGCTCACCGGCGGGTTCTTCCACGCCGGCACCTGGTCCAGCTTCCGCAACCGGCACCATGGGCGGCCTCTGGATCCGCGGGTGCCGGGGCACCGGCTGGTGGCGTACCTGCAAAACCACGACCAGATCGGCAACCGGGCTAGCGGGGATCGGATCTCGGCGTCGCTGTCGCCCGCCATGCTCCGCGTGGGTGCTGTCTTGCTGCTGACCGCGCCCTTCACGCCGATGCTGTTCATGGGGGAGGAGTGGGCGGCGTCGACGCCGTGGCAGTTCTTCACGTCGCATCCTGAGCCGGAGTTGGCTTCGGCCGTGGTTACCGGGCGGCGGCGGGAGTTCGCGGCGCACGGGTGGCCGGAGGGGGACGTGCCGGATCCGCAGGACCCGCAGACGTTCGTACGGTCGCGGTTGGACTGGGCGGAGCTGGACAAGCCCGAGCATCGGGAGATGTTGTCGTTCTATCAGCGGTTGATCGGGCTGCGGCGGTCTCTTCCGGACCTGTCCGATCCTCGGCTGCACGCGGTTTCTGTGCAGCATGGGGATCAGTTCCTGCTGATGCGGCGGGGGGATACGCTGGTTGTGGCGAACCTGGCTGGGCGCGGGCAGGGGGTAAGTCTGCCGGGGGTGGCGCGGCGGGTGCTGCTGGCGACGGGGGAGGGGGTCACCGTGATGCGTGACCGGATTCAGCTGCCCGCCGAGACGGCGGCGATTGTGGCGCTGTGAGGTTGAGGCCAAATCGCTCGAAGGAGGATGCAGGCCGATCTCGGCAGAACAGTATGACGGCTGACGACCTGCTGTGTGTAGCACTGTAGACATCCGGACATTTGACCGGTAGGTGTTGAAGCTGACGAGCTGTCATGGCAGGCTGACGCCGCGTGAAGTACGGTGCATCTCTGCGGATTGAATTCTTGATTCCCGGTGCGGCGACTGTCGCTGCTGCTTTTTGGCTCCTAGTGGTGCTCGGCGATGCTTGGGGGTGGAGTCAACACCTGCGCTTGGCTCGTGCCGTCGCCGCATCCAATTCAAGTTCCGTTCACGCGATCTTGGTTCTGCTGGTCCTGCTGGGACTTGCGTACACCATCGGAATTGTCGTAGTAATGGCAACCTTCTACTGGCCAACGAATCGCCTCGTTCAAAACCTGCGAGCACAGCGGTTAGAAATGCTCGGTGCGGTCCAGGTCGAGTCCCAGGCCGATGGGGATCAGCCGCTCATTGGGCACCTCCACCGGCTTTTTCAGGACGAACCCTGGGAACGCAGGCCTGAATCCTTGGCCTTGCGATCGTGGTGGAGATCCCGCAGGCGCTGGTGGCACCAGCTTTTCGCAAAGCCGGTAAGTACGCGATACGACCTCCATCTCGCGGTCAGCCTCGCCCGCAGCAAAATGTCCGCTGCCTCTCAGGCTGAATATGAATACCGACGATCAGTCCGCCAGATGTGCATCGGTATCGTTCCGGCCACCGTCATATGTGTTATAGCGGCGGAGGTGTCCATCTGTCGCAGCGACACCTTTACGATCAGCCTAAAAGCTATGGCTGCAGCGCTGGTGCTTGCGCTTGGCACGGCAGTTGCCAGTGGTCTGCTAGCCGCCGTGCAGTATCAAGAGGGAGTTGCCCAGTGGCTTCTTATCGACATTGCCTTCCTGGAGTACTGGGCTGCGTGCAGTACGGCGGAGAGAAAATGCCCTCGGTGCAAATTTGATAAGGACGCCAGCGAACGCGAAGGCCGATTCCGGCTGATGTGCCGACGGCGCCGAAACCCAGGATAGAACTCTCCTCCCGGCGGTGTCTTGACATAGAGGGGAGCCAGATTCGGAAGCCGTGCCGGCGTCGCTTCCAGGTCCTTTGTCCGGCTTGTTCAGGTCACCTGGCGACCGTAGCCAGCTCCGACGCTGGGGGCGACGCCTTCCGGGTACTCAGCGTCATCGCTTGGATGCTTTGTCGGTGTACCGTCCAAACGTGCGGGGATAGCAGGGTGTGGTCGCTATCCCGGTCCTCTACTCGGGAGCGGACGAAGGCATGGTGAAGAAGCCGGACACCATCGGTGCCAGGATCCGGTACTGGCGAATGCGCCGTGGCGGCATGACTCAGGCCGTCCTGGCTGGGCTCGCTGGCGTCACCCAGTCCTACGTCTCGCAGGTCGAGTCGGGCCGGAAGACGATTGACCGCCGCTCCACTTTGGTCGCTCTCGCTGCGGCACTCCAGGTCACGGTGGCCGATCTCCTCGGCCAGGGCACAGAGTCCGGCGATCCGGCCCGCGAGACCGCCGCCGAGTGCGTTCCGGCGATCTGGTCGGCCCTGATCGAGATCGAGGACGGCGAACGCCGCCCGTCGACCTACACCAAGGACCGCCTGGCCGCCGAGATCGCCCGCAGCGATCAGCTCCGCAACTCGTGCAACTACCCGGCGATGGCTCGCCTGCTCCCCAGCCTGCTGCTCGAAGCTGCCGCCGTGGGTGGGGCCGCGCTCGCCCAGGTCGCATACCAAGCCTCCACTTGCCTGCGGCACCTCGGATACCGACACCTGGCGCTCAATGCCGCTCGGGTGTCCGTGTCAGCTGCTGAGGACGTCGAAGATCGCTCGTGGATTGGAGCCTCTCGGTTCGCGTACGCGCAGAGCCTGCCAATCGAGTCCGCACGGTTGGCTGCCAGCGCCGCTGACCGGTCGCTGGTGGAGCTTCAGGGAGGGGCCTCGGACGTTCGGGTCCGACAAATGCTTGGACAACTGCACCTCACGGCTGCGCTGGCCTCGACCGTGGATGGTCGTCCGGATGTTGCCCGCGACCACCTCGCGGAGGCCACGCGTGAGGCGGCGAGTTTGGGAGATCCGGCCGACGGTGGCGGCTTCAACGGTTGTTGCTTTGGGCCGACCAACGTAGGGCTCTGGAAAATGTCCATCGCGGCAGAGCAGGGCGAGTCTGCCAGGGTGATTGAGCTGTCCCGGACGGTACGGCCACAGGTGCTGGTGGCATCAAATCGCCAACTGTCCTACTGGCTTGACATCGGCCGAGCGCTGGCAGACGGCGGTCGCCGGGATGATGAGGCGTTGGCCGCGTTCGTGCAGGCCGAGCGGGCCGCGCCGATCCCGTTCGCCATCAACCCCCTCGCCCGCGACGCCGTGGTGGCGCTGGCGCAGCACGCCCAGCGCCGAGCCATCCCGGACGAGCTGCGTCTACTCGCCGGCCGCATCGGCATCAACCTGGCTGCATAACTGGCAGTAATTCCGCCATCACTGATCCGCCCTAGTGTCCGGTTTGGGGCGTAGTCGCGTCCCGTTGGCCTGGTGCGGCGGTGGTCGATCCCGAGCATCACCGCTGGGCCTCCACGGGAGGAGGCGGGGATGAGCAGTCAGGACGACGGCGCTCCGGAGAACAAAGGCAAGCATTCGGAGGCGGCCGAGCGGGAGGCTGCCAAGCAGCGCCTTCTGGCGCAGGCCGAGGCGGATCGCGTACCGGTGGAGGACACCACCCGTGCGGTCCCGGACCGGCGGTGGCGGCGTGACCAGCGATGACGTGCCGATCGGCCGCCGGGTCGCCCGCTGGCGGGTGCGGCGGTCGATGACGCAGCAGATGCTCGCCGACCGGCTCCGCAGGTCGAAGAGCTGGGTGGACAAGGTCGAGCGGGGCGTCCGCACCTTGGACCGGTACTCGGTGATCCAGGAGCTGGCCCACGTGCTGCGCGTCGACCCGGAGGTGCTGCTCGGCCGGCCGCGGAGCACCCCGGCCAGCAGGCCGGACGGGGTGGACGACATCCGGGCCGCCCTCGCCCGCTACGACACCCCACAAGCGCCAGCCCAAACAACGGAGGTGCTGCGAAGGCAGGTCGGGCACGCCTGGCTGACCTATCAGCACGCGCACTACGCGCAGTTGGTACGCGTGCTGCCGGGCCTGCTCGACGCCGCCCAGGGCGCGCAGTCAGCAGAGCTGCTGGTGCAGGCGTACCGGATCACCTCGTCGGTGCTGGTGAAGCTCGGCGAGCCCGACCTCGGCTGGCTGGCCGCCGACCGGGCGATGGCTGTGGCGGGCGACGATCCGGTCCTCGCGGCGACGGCGGCCGTGTCGGTCGGGCAGGCGCTGCGCGCGTCGGGCCGGGACCGGCTGGCCCTCGCCGCGACGCTCGCCGCCGCGAACCGCGTCGCGCCGACGCCGCAGCGGCCGGCGGGGGAGTGGGCCGTCTGCGGGACGTTGCTGCTTCAGGCCGCCCTGGCCGCCGCCGGCTGCGGCGACCCCCGCCGCGCCGAGGAGCTGAGCGACCGGGCCGCGGGGATCGCCGCCCAGCTCAGCGGGTACGACGACCCGCACCGCACCAGCTTTGGGCCGATCGCCGTCGACCTGGCGCGGGTGGTGGTGGCGGTCTTGCGGGGTGACGCCGCCGAGGCGGTGCAGCGGCATGCGACGGTGATCCGGCGGGAGGCGTGGCGGCGGCTGCCGGCCGAGTACCGGGGCGCGTACCTGGTGGATGCCGCGCGGGCGTACCTCCAGGTTGGTGACCTGCGCGGCGCTGCCCGCGCGCTTGTCGACGCGGACAGCGTCGCGCCGGCCGAGGTCCGGTGCCGGCCGTTGGCGCGTACCGTGATCGCCGAGGTTGCCCGGGGTCACCCGGCGCCGGCCGGCGTGGCGCGACTGGCGACGCTGGTCGGCCTGACCCGATGACCGGCCAGTCTCCACCCGCCGGCCTCCACCTCGCCGGAACTGGCGATATCGGACTGGCCTACCGCATGGCGTCAGGGTGGCGGTATTGCCATCGGGCCAACCGGTGCGTCTTCACCGGGTGGGGGCGTGGTCACGGTGGTGCGGGATCGGATCGAGCTAGCGGCGCCGTGGCGGCGGCTCGGGTGGGCTTGGCTCGCTACGGATGCCAACCGCCACTTGGCGAGGCTGGTCAGCAAATGTTCCGGAGTACGTGCTCCACCAGCCCTAGGCTGGGACTCAACGGGGATCCCCGCTGCCCCATCGATGAGAACCGGTCGTTGTCACGCATCTTTACTTCTCGTTGCGATCGTTGCCGGGCCACCGAGGAGAGGGCTGTGTTCGAGGAATTCCGAGGAATCCCGCTACACCCTCTGGTGGTGCACGCGGCGGTCGTCTTCGTCCCACTCCTTGTGCTCGCCGCCGCCGTCTACGCGTTCGTGCCCCGGCTACGCCGTTGGATCGGCTGGGCGGCGTTGCTGCTCGCCATCGCCGCGCCGCTGGCGACCCAGCTGGCCACTCAGTCCGGAGAGGCGTTGAAGGAGACGCTGACCGCCAAGGGCTATCCGCCGGAGATTCTTGCGCAGGTGGCCGAGCATCAGCGGTACGGCGAGCTGACGCGATCGTTCACCTTTGGGCTGGGAGTGTCGACTTTGCTGCTTCTGCTGGTGACCAGTGGGCATCCGCGGGTCGCCCGGCTGCCTTCTTGGGTGCGTCTGCTCCTCATCGCGGCGATCGTTGTCTTCGGGGTGCTCAGCGCGGTGTACGTCGTGCTGGCCGGAGACACCGGCAGCAGGGCGGTGTGGACCGGCGTGACATGACTGGTGAGCGGAGGGGCACTCGCTGCCCTCCGTCTGGCCGCCGTAGAGCCTCGTGTGAGAAGTCGCCGCCCAGTGCATCGCGGTTCGCGAGGTGATGTCGCACTACCGTCGGCGTTTGGGTCTCTGTCTGCGGCCAGCGCGACGCTGAGATCGGGTAGGGCTGGTTAGGTGATGCGCTGACGGGTCGAGGTCGGCCTGGGTCAGCACCGGGCGCCCGAGGCGCGTCGACAGCCATCGGCGCTGGTAGCCGCTCAGGCCGTTGATGAAGACAACGGCGTCGACGTTTCTGCTCGAACAGGTCGTAGCGATCTCTTCCAGCTTTCCCGGGCCGATGAGGAAACGACGCGACAACGGCGCGGTCATCAGTCGTACCCCACCATCGGAGACACCCCTGCGCTGGACGAACCGGTCCAGCACCTGTCCTCCCAGTGCCGTAACCTGCGCCTCCAGCGCGTCGAGGCGGTCCTGGTAATCGCGGTCCTTCGCCGAGAACAGGCCTACCAAGACGACCGAGCCGATGACGGTCACCCGGACAGCATCCCAGGTCAGCTGTCCAACACCACGACATATTCGGTCGGCGCGGCAGCTGGCGCAGCTCAGGACGTGAGCCCAGGGGGCACGGGTCCTAGGTATGCATGAGGTTGAGGAAGTCGGCGGCGTCCGGGAACGGGCTGTCCTTGGCAAACTCACCTATGTAGACGACAGCCTCCTCGTCCTGGGCGTAGGAGAAGCCGTCCAGGGCCGGGCCGATCACGAGGATGTTGCCGCCACGTCGCCAGGCGGCGTACCGCCACGAGTACCGACCGATGGCAAGGTGCCTGCCTTCGGTCCGGACGTCACACTCCGGTGGGCCGAGCCGTTCGGCGAACCGGTCGATGGACGCGTCGACGTGCGCCTCGAACTCCTCGCGGCCGGCCCCCCGCTGGCTCGACCAGCCGGGCAGCGAGCCCCAGAAGTCGTCCGGCCACAGCTCCCCGCCCACGTCGTAGGAATGGGCGAACGGCAGGTAGAGGCAGTAGTCGCCGTAGACGACGTGACCGGCCGCGGTGACAAAGCGAGCTTCGTCGGTCGGTACCTCGTCGTCAGACCAGCCGAGACCGCGCATCGCGCTGTCGGTGACGTCCCGATCGTTCCATGGGAGGTCTGCCAACCTGACGATTTGACCGGCCAACTCCGGGTCGATGGGGCACCCGGCGACGTAGCTCTCGATGACCGTCTCGTCCTCGCCGGTCTCCGGCTGGTGATCTTCCGACACGGCCCAGGATTCTCCCGACGCCGGCACGGGCCGCGCAAGCGCGGGCCGGGAGTCTTCGGCTGGAGCCGACCAACCAACCTGGGCCAGAGCAATGCTCAAGACCTGTGGATCAGCCCGCTGGAGAGCTATCACCGGAGCCCACCTCGTCGCCCTGGTTCGCTCCGGCGCTGATCTCGTGTGCTCTTGGCACGACAAGGTCGTGATTATGGGGCAGGCTACTGGCATGAGGTCACGAACGAGTGGCATGTGGTGGGGAACGACGATCGAGGCACCGGACCCCAGCGGCCTGGCCAGGTTCTACGCCGAGCTTCTCGGGTGGCATATCGGACACGAGGAGCCTGGAACGGCCATCGTCGCCGCTTCCCCGCAAGGACCCTTCTTCGTGTTCCAGCAGGCGGATGGCTACCGGACGCCGGTCTGGCCTCCGATCGAGGGGGAACAGCGGCCGATGATGCACTTCGACTTCCAAGTCGGCGACCTGGACTCGGCCGTCGCCGAGGCGGTCGCGTTGGGAGCCACCGTGGCGGAGTTCCAGCCGCAGCAGAACGTCCGGGTGATGGTCGACCCCGCGGGGCACCCCTTCTGCCTGTGCTTTGACCAGGCATGAACGGCTAGGACGCGTCGGGGACCGCCCACTCCGCGGGCGTCTCCGTCAACAGACTCGCCGACCAGTACGGCGTCCACCGTTCAGATCTGGTGCAAGGTCCACTCCGCTGGTCGAATGGGAGGCTCAGCTAAGACGTGACGACCTAGGGAGCTCAAGGCATGGCAACAGATGCCCTCGACGGACCGGTTCCGGAAGCAGCCGTACGTGGGCAGCGGGTCCTGGACCTCTTGGACAAGGCAATCGACGTCCAGAGTGCACTGGTGCGCAAGAACATCGCCCGGGCCCGCCAGCGGAACCCAGAGGCGACACCAGCACAGGTGATCCGCACTCTGGAGCGGATGTACGTCAGCGCCTTGACCGGGACGGGTGCTGCGGTTGGAGGAACTGCGGCAGCGCCGGGCGTCGGCACGGGAGTCGCGCTGGCACTGTCGGCCGGCGAGGCTCTCTCATCTCTTGAGCTGAGCGCCCTCTTCGCGCTCTCGATCGCCGAGGTCCACGGAGTCCCCATCGACGAGATCGAGCGCCGTCGAACCATCGTGATGGGAATCATGCTCGGCGGGTCCGGCTCCGCCACCATCACCAAGGTCGCCGAGCGTACGGGGCAACACTGGGGACGCCAGGTCGTCGCCAAGGTTCCCGGCGAGACGTTGCGTCAGATCAACAAGATCTTGGGCAGACACTTCATCACGAAGTACGGGACCAAGCAGGGAATCATCGTTCTCGGTCGAGTGGCACCGTTCGGCATCGGCGCTGTGATTGGCGGTGGCGCCAACGCTGCCCTCGCCGCTCTGGCTGTGCGGGCCGGTCGTCGCGCATTTGGCCCGCCCCCGGCATCGTGGCCACCGCTGACGCCCAGCACGCCGCCACCGTCCGAGGCCTTGGATGGCTGATCGTCGCTGCACTGAAGGGCGTCGAGCACCACGCCTTCGCCGTTCGCGCTGTCAGGGAGAGTCATGACAAGCAGGTTCACCGAGTTGGTCGTTGACACCCACGATCCGGAGGGGCTCGCGGCCTTCTGGTGCGAGGTCCTGGGCTTCACGGTGATCGACCGGAGCGAGGGCAAGGTCGAGATCGGCTCCTGGGTGCCGACCGTCGAGGAAGTTCGGGCCCGCCAGATGCCGCCCACCCTGCTGTTCGTCCAGGTGCCCGAGGAGAAGGCCGGAAAGAACCGGCTTCACCTCGACGTCAGCCCCATCGACGGCAGCACCGACGACGAGGTGACCAGACTGCTCGGCCTCGGCGCCACCAGGACGGATGTGGGCCAGGGCGCGGGCCGGAACTGGGTGGTCATGGCAGACCCCGAGGGCAACGAGTTCTGCGTCCTGCGCACCCTGGCACCGCAGAACTAGGCCGCGAGCGGGCTGCGGGCGGGCGCCGCAGAAGCGTACGTACAGCATAAGTCGGGCATGCGTTCCGAAAGCGGCACTCCGCGGCTCGTGCCGCTGGCCGCTCGGTCAGCGGTGCCGGCGGTACCGCAGCTCGACGATCCCACCGCTGGAGGCGGGGCTGGAGACCAGGTCGAGCTGGTAGGACCTGGGGACTCCGTCGAACAGCCGGGTGCCTTCGCCGGCGACATAGGGGAACAGGCTCACCCGCAACTCGTCGATCAGGTCCAACCGCATGAGCGACCGCCAGAGGCGGACGCCGCCCCAGACCAGGATGTGACCGTCTCCGCCCAGCCGGAGCTTGTCGATCTCCTCTGCCGTGTCACCAGCGGCGATGGTGGTGTTGGCCCAGTCGACCGTCCTCAGTGTCCGGGAGAAGACGACCTTGCGCCCGGCGTTCAGGATGTCGGCGAAAGGATGGTCGGTGGCCGTCGTTGTCATGGCTTCGGCCATGCCCTCGTAGGCGGTGCGGCCCATGACGTGCGCGTACGAGCTGCGGAGAAAGTCGAGGTGCGCCGGGTCGTCGGGCTCACGATTCTCGGGCAGGTCGAAGCAGAACTTCCAGAACTCGGTGCCCTCGTCGGCCAGCAGGCCGTCGAGCGAGTAGTTGAACACCGTCGCTACCAGCTTCCGCATCATCAAACTCCTTGGTCTCGGGTGGTCCAACAGATGGACGACACGGCCGCCCCAAACTCATCGCCGGCGCGGCCTCGGGGTTGACGCCCCCGGTCCGACGGTGAGGTCAAGAAACTAGAGTGGGTGGGATGCGGATCCGGATCGACGGCAGCGACCTCCCGGGGCGGCGCGCCGGTGCGGAAGCGGACGCGCTGCGGCTCGGCAACGTGCACGTCGGGGTCCAGCGCAAGGCCGAGGTGGTCGATCAGGTGCCGGCCGACGCGGCGACGGCGACATGGCGCTTCGAGGTGTCCAGCCGGGAGATCGACGGCGTGCTGGACGTCGGCGGGCCGTGGGTACACGGACGCCCCGGAGCACGGTTCCTGTATCTGAGCTGGGGCGCGGTGACCGAGGACGGCTTCGCGATGTTCCGACGGGCGAAGTTGATGTTCACGGACATCCCGACCGAGTTGCTGCGCGCCGCACACGAGGGCAGCGGGACTCTGGTCGGCCGGGTCGGGTTGACCGACGCCACCGGCGGCCCGCTCTGCGCTCGGGTCCACCCTCCCGCCGTCGCCTGGACGGTGGAGTGATACGACCGTTGTCGATCCTACGGCGGCTGCCCAGGCGGGACGACTTGCGGCGACGTTGGTGACGAACTGTAGTCATTCATGCACTTTCGGTGGTTCCCCCCATAGCGCGCCGCTCTCTTTCTCGTTTCGCCTTTGAGTGGCGTGGATCCAGGTTCCGCGCACCGGCACCTGCTTGAGCTGAACGGGGAAAGCGATGGGATCTGTCCGGCGACGACTGTCGGTGGCATTGGTGGGGTTACTGGCGGCTGGCGCGGCCGGTCTGGGGCTGGCGCCGCCGGCGCTCGCGGCCCCGGGCGACGCCGCTGCGCGGGGCGCGGTCCTCGACCTGGTCGGAGACCCCGGCGACGAGTCGGTTCAGGCCCAGGGGACCTTCGGAAGCGTGACCGCCCCACCCGGTGGCGGTACGGACGACGAGACGTCGGTGGACATCACCCTCTCCGATCCGGAGAACGTGGTCGCCACCGGCACGGTCGCGGAGGTCACCGCCACCCGCGGGCCGACCACGTCGTCCGCCTCGTCCCAGCTCGCCAACTTCACGCTGAGTGTCCTCGGCGTCGAGGTGCTGGACGTCTCCGAGTTGGGGGTGACCGTCCAGTGCAGCGCCGGCAACACCGGCGCCGGAGCCACCGGCGAGGATATCGCGGTCTTCGGTACGCAGATCAGCGTCCGTGACACGGCCCAGGAGTTCACCGCGAACGTCACCGTCACCGGTCTGACCAACGCCACTTTGCGCGCCGTCGTCGACCGTCAGCTCACCGGAACGCCGAACAGCTCGGTCGGAATCAACGTGCGCGCGCTGCTCTCCGTCTCCGGGCTCGATGGCGCTGAACCGGTGCAGTTCTCACTCGGGCAGGTGATCCTCGCGGAGGCCTCTTGCCAGAGCCCGCCGGCGGTGCCGCCGACGGCGTCGGCGATCTCGCCGAATTCCGGCCCGCAAGCGGGTGGTCAGCCGGTGACGATCACCGGCACCGGCTTCGTGCCGAATGCCACGGGCGTGACGTTCGACGGAGTGGCGGCCACCAACGTGGTCGTGGCCGCCGACGGGACGTCGTTGACGGCCGTGACGCCGCCGGGGACGGTGGGCCCGGCGGCGGTGGTGGTCACCACAGCTGGCGGCTCGGCCCCCGCGTTGCCGTACACCTATCTGGCCGACGGCACCGGCGCCGAGGTAACTGGTCTGACGCCGGGCGAGGGGCCGGCCGCCGGCGGTACGACGGTGACGATCACGGGCTCCGGGTTCACCGGGGCGACCGGGGTGACCTTCGCCGGGGTGGCTGGCACCGGCTTCACCGTCAACCCGGCCGGCACCACGATCACGGTGGTGACCCCGCCGAACCCGGCGGGTCCGGCGACCGTCGAGTTGGTCTTCCCGGCCGGTACCGCGAACGCCGGCACGTTCACGTACGGCGCGGTCGCGGTGGCGCCGAGGATCGAGTCGCTCTTCCCGAACCGGGGCAGCACCGCGGGCGGCACCGTCGTGGCCGTCCGGGGCAGCGGGTTCGTCCCGGGCCAGACCACGGTCGGCATCTGCGGACGGACGATCGCCGCGGGTGAGGTCACCGTCGCGGCGGACGGCCGCTCGTTGACGTTCCGCACGCCGCCGTGCGCGGCGGGCAAGGCCGAGGTCCGGCTGGTCACCCCGGGTGGTACGTCGAACGAGGCCGCGTTCCACTACGAGGCAAGCCTGCCGGTCACCGGCGCCTCGCTCGGCCTGCCCGTCGCGGCCGGCCTCACCATGCTGCTCGCCGGTGCGGTGCTGCTGCTGGTGACCCGCAACCGCAGGCAGAACGTCTGGCAGGCCTGACCCGGCCGTGCCCCGGCGCCGATGCCGGGGCACGGCCCGAGCCGGTCCGGGTGGCGACGAGTCTCGACGAGGCACTCCCCGCCCGGACCGGCCCCGGCACCCAGGCCTGGCTACAGGTACGGCCGCGTGATGATCTCGATGGCGTGCCCCGCCGGGTCGAAGAAGTAGAACCCGCGCCCGCCGTGCTCGGTGTTGGTCTCGCCCTCCCGCTTCATCTGCGGGTCGGCCCAGTAGGTGATGCCGCGCTCCTCGATCCGCGCCAGGCACCGCGTGAACAGCTCGTCGTCGACGAGGAACGCGTAGTGCTGCATCTGGATGTCCACCGGCGGCTCGGCGAACTGGAGCAGCACACCTTCGTCGAGCAGGACGTTGGCGAACGGCCCCCACGACGGCGCCTCCGGCAGCTCGAACAGCTCCCGGTAGAACGCGGCCGACGCGCTCTTGTCCTTCGCGGCGATGATCGTGTGGTTGAACGTGACTGCCATGCGTACCGTCTTCCCGGTAGATCCGAAGACCCGGCCGGAAGCCCGCAGCGCCCACCAACCGCACCGATGGCAAAGCCCCGGAGGCGCCGACGCCCCGGACTCCGCGCGAGACACACGTCCGTCGTGTTGATCTCGGCGTGGCGGCTGACGTAGCCACAACCTCCGGGGGGTAGGCCCATCTGGGGCGCGACCGAACGCTAACACGTCGGGTGCTGTCGATGAGTTGATCATCGCCCGGGCATCGGCTAGCGTGCCCGTCCGTGAAGCGTTCTCGTATTGCCTCCGCCCTGTTGATCCTTGCCGCCACGACGGCTCTCGCCGCCTGTGGTGACGGAGACAAGGCGACGACGGCCGGTTCCTCGTCGCCGGCCCCCACGTCCGCCGCCCCGACCTCGGCCGCCCCCTCCACCGCCGCAACGCCGACCGCGCCCGCCGCAAGCGGCGCGAGCGACAAGACGATGTGCGAGTCGGCGCAGAAGGCCGGGGACGAGATGAAGGCTGAGCTTGTCGCCATCGCGACGGCTGGTGAACCGTCGGCGGCCGATTTCAAGAAGATCCTGACCGGGCTCGACCAGAAGGTTACCGAGGTGGCCGCCGGTGGTGACAGCAAGGTCGCCACTGCCCTGCGGCAGTTCGGCGTCCTGGCATCCAAGGCGGCAGCGGCGCCGGACCCGGCGGCCGCCGCCGACAACCCGGCCTTCGAGAAGGCCGGAGCGGACATCACCGCCGCGTGCAAGGCGGCCGGCGTCAGCGTCAACTTCTGACCGTCGTTGCTCACTTGGCGCCGGCCGGCGTGGCGTACCTCGCCACGCTGGCCGGCGCCGGTCCTTGAGGCGTGCGGTCACTCGAAGAACTTGATGCTGAATCCGGTGTCGCTCGTCGGGCCGGGCACGTTGGCGCGGCGGTAGGTGGTGTTTCCCCACCAGCAGAAGGTGCCGGTGTACCAGTAGCGGTTCGCCCAGGAGTACGGAGTGCCCTTCGGCACGGCGTGGAACATCAGCGGGAACCTCGGCCCGGCCGGCGGGCTCGTGGCGATGTCGCCGTTGAGCAGCACGAAGCTGTGGTGGCCGGGCCCGTCGACGTGCAGGGTCGGGTCCCAGCCGGCCATCATCGTGGCCCGGTTCGAGCCGAACAGGCAGCCGTTCGACTTGTACCAGTCCCACACGTACGTCGGGTCGCCGCCGGCCCGCAGTCGCAGGTCGGCGAGGCAGTACTGGTTGCTCCAGCTCCCGTTGGCGGAGTAGACGATGTGCAACTGCCCGTTGGGGTCCCTGATCGCCTCCGGTGCCTCGTTGATGTACGGGTTGCCGACGACGCGTTCCCAGCTCTCCCGAGGCTGCGAGATGATGAACCGGTTGCCCGTCGGGGTGAGCGGGTCGCTTATCCGGCTGAGATAGATGTTCTGTTCGACGTTGGTGTCGCCGGCCCACCCCGACCAGACGAACCACCGCTGCCCGTTGAAGGTGAACAGGCTGCCGTCGATGGCCCACGTGCCGCCGGGCAGCGCGAGCTGCCGCTCGGGCGTGTAACCGCTGGCCGGCGACGCCGAGCTGATCGCGTACATGCGGTGCGCGGGGCCGCGCCCGGCCGAGAAGTAGATGTAGTAACGGCCGCCGTCGGTGACGATCTCCGGGGCCCAGACCTCGCCCAGGTTGCGGGTGTCCGACCACACCCGCTGGGCCGGCGCGGCGGCCAGCCCGTCGGTCGAGGATGCCTGCCGGACGGCGATCCCGCCGTCGAGCGACTGGACGGAGATGTAGGTGCCGCCGACGCGGATCACGCTCGGGTCGGCCGCCCGCAGGGTCGTCTGCCCGGCCACCGCGGGCGCGGCGCCGACGGCGGACAGGCCGGCGGCGAGCACGGCGGTCAGGAGGACGGAGAGGAATCTGGTGTTCACGGTGGTGTGCTCCCTGTGCTCGTGGGGCGGGCGGGGTGGCCGCCGGACCGGGCCGGCGGCCACCCCGGGCGCTCAGGATCCGTACACCTCCACCTCGTAGAGGCGCGCGGCGCCGTCGGTGGTCTGGGCCGGGGTGAGCACGCTCACCCGCACATACCGGCCGCTGGCCGAGAGCGGATGTTCGCTGGCGTCGGCGGTGTTGCCCCGGACGGCCGCCACCGTCGTCCAGGTGGCGGCGTCGGGGGACACCTGGAGGTCGAAGTCCCGGGTGTTCCAGGCCGGGTTCTCGCCGCCCGCCCCGGCGTGCAGCAGGCGAATGCTCGTGATCGAGCGGGTGGCGCCCAGGTCGATCCGCAGGAACCTGCTGGCGCCGGTCGAGCACCACTTGTCGGTGGTGCCGCCCGAGGTGCTGCCGTTGACGGCCTTCTCCGGTCCCTCGGTGCTGGCGCACTGGGAGTCGGCGACGGCCGGCCGGTTCAGCGCGAGGTTGGTGGCCGCCGCACCGCCGTACACCTCGAACTCGTCGATGCGGGCCGCGCCGTTGCCGTTGTTGGTGGGGGTGGTGATCGCGAGCCGGACGTAGCGGGCGGTCACCGCCCCGATCGGGTGGTAGGTGCGGCTGGACCGGTTGCCGGTCACCGTCGCGCGGGTCGTCCAGGTGGTGCCGTCGGTGCTGGTCTGGATGGCGAAGTCGGCGGTGTTCCAGCCGGTGGTCTCGCCGCCGAGCCCGACGTGCTTGACGACGAACGACCGCAGCGTCTGGCTGGCGCCGAGGTCGACCTGGAGGGTCTTCGTGCCGGCAGCGAGGGAGCACCACTTGCTGGTGCTGCCGAGTTTGCCGTCGAACGCCTTGTCGGGGCCCTCGGCGCTGTTGCAGGCGGCGGAGCCGGTGGCCGGCCTGCCGGCGGCGAGGTTGGTGCCCAGCTCCGGGGCGGCCGGCGGCGGAGTGAACCCGTCGGTGAACGACGGCGGCACGTTGGCCGGGTTGGTGCCCCAGGCCGACGGCGCGCCGCCCATCGTGTACGAGAGGGTGCCGCCGCCGGCGATGTCGGCGTACCGCAGCCAGGGTCGCTGCGTCGATGTGCCGTTCACCGAGAGGGCCTGCACGTACTGGTTGCCCTGCCCTGCGGCCGGGGCGGTGATCTGGAGATCACCGGTGGGCCGGTCGACCAGCATCGAGGGGAAGAGCGGGCCGTGCAGGGCGAGCGTGTCCGCGCCCGGGGTCGGCGGGTACATGCCGAGCGCCGACCAGACGAACCACGCCGAGGTGGCACCGAGGTCGTCGTTGCCGGGCAGGCCGCCCGCGCCGGTGGTGAACGACTCGTTCATGATCCGGCGTACGGCGGCGCTCGTGCCGGCCGGCGCCGCCGCGAAGTGGTACGCCCACGGCACGCCGTGCTCCGGCTCGTTGCCGATGTAGAAGTACGGCTGCGACTGCCCGCCGTTGGTCTGGGTGAAGTGGTGGTCCAGCCGCTGGATCGCGGTCTGCCGCCCACCCATCAGGTTGATCAGGCTGGCGAAGTTGTACGGGACCATCCAGGTGTACTGCGAGGCGTTGCCCTCGACGAAGTTCGACTGGCTGGCCGGGTCGAGCGGCCAGGGCCAGCTGCCGTCGGCGTTGCGCGGGTGCACGTAGCTCGACTCGGTGTTGAACGTGTTGCGCCACCACTGGGCCCGCGTCATGTGCGTGTTGTAGGTGGCGGTGTCGCCCAGCGCGCGGGCGAACTGCGCGACCGCGAAGTCGCTGGCCGAGTACTCCAACGAGTCGGAGGGGTCACCGTCGATGTACTGGCGTTGCACGTAACCGCTCTGTCGGCCCCGGATCGGGCTTCCCTGGGTGGTGCCGCCGGCCGAGCTCTTCTTCATCAGCGCCAGGGCCGCGGCGGTGTCGAAGTCACGGACGCCGAACTGGTAGAGGCTGTCCACGATGATCGGCCCGGGGTCGCCGGTCATCACGAACGCCTCGTTGTGGTTGTGCGACCACTTCGGCAGCAGGCCGCCCTGCTGGCCGTCGAGCACCATCGACTTCGCGATGTCGGCGGCCTCCTGCGGCGCGAGGTAGGCGATCAGCGACGCCCACGAGCGGTAGATGTCCCAGCCGGAGTAGTTCTGGTAGACCGGGTGGCTCGCGGTGTGGATGGCGTTGTCGAAGCCGCGGTACTGCCCGTTGACGTCGGTGGAGATGTTCGGGTTGATGAAGACGCGGTACAGCGCGGTGTAGAACTTCTGCATGTCGGCGGCCGTGCCGCCGGTGGCCTGGATCCGGTTCAGCACGGCGTTCCACTGCGCGTCGGCGTTGGTGCGTACGGTGTCGAAGGCGAAGCCCGACTGCTCGGCGGCGAGGTTGGCGGCGGCGCCCGCCTGGCTGACGAAGGAGATCCCGATCTTGGCCTGGACAACGGCGTTGCCGGACGTGTCGAAGGTGAGATAGCCGCCCGAGTTGGTGCCGCTGACGCTGGTGCCGCCGGCGGTGACGGTGCCACCGAGCCAGGTGCCGGTGCCGCTCGGCGCGCGGTCGAACTCCATCCGGTAGAAGATCTGGTACGTCTTCGAGCTGCCGCAGAAGCCACCGCCGGTGACGCTGCCGGTCACGGTCGACCCGTTGATGGTGAGCGAGCCGGCCCGGTTGCCGGTGGCGCTGCGACTGGTGTTGATCAGCACCCGGGCGCTGGTGGTGGACGGGTAGGTCAGCCGCAGGGCGGCCGTGCGGGTGGTGGCCGAGGCCTCCACCCTCGTGTTGCCGTAGTTGCTGAGCACCGCCTGGTAGAAGCCGGGCCGGGCCTGCTCCTGGCTCTTGTTCTGGGTGGCGCGGTAGGACGTCCACGCGGTGCCCGGCGAGGAACCCAGGGCGCCGGTGATCGGGAGGATGCCGAGGTCCTCGTTGTTGGCGCAGCCGGCCCCGTTGAAGTGGGTGAGGCTGAACTCTTCGATCTGGGTGTCACTGAACCGGTACCCCGACGGTGAGGCGGTCGGGGTGTCGGGGCTCACCTGCACCATCCCGAACGGCTGGATCGGGCCGGGGACGGTGCTGCCGCCGGCGCCTCCGCCGACCGGGTTCGGTGCGTTGCTGTCGTCGGTGCCGATGAACGGGTTGACGTACGAGGTGAGGTTGAGCGGGGCCGCGGCGGCGGGTGCGGCGACGGCGGCGAGGACGGACGTGCCGGTGATGGCAGTCGCCAGCAGGCTGAGCAGACGGGACGGGCCTGATCGGGGCATGAGGCGGACCCTCCTTCGAGGTGGTGACACCCGGATGACATCGTTGTCATAGATGAGCGTCGAACTCCTGTGTAGGCCCCCGGTCGGCGGACTGTCAATGGGCCGGACGTGTCGCGGGGCCGCCGCAACACGCCCGCCGGTGGTCAGGGGGCGAGCGTGAAACGGGTCCAGCTCGTCGCGTCCGTGGTGAGCAGGAGGTGGTCCGGGTCGCCGGTGGACCCGCCGTCCCGGCCGAAGAGCCAGGCGTACCCGGGGGCGACACTGAGCGCGCCCACGACCGGGCCGTACTCCCGGGCGACCGTGAAGTGCCGCCCGTCGTCCCGACTGACCAGGAGCCGCGCGAGACGGTCGCCCGCCGTGCCACCGCCCGGAGTGATCGCCAGCAGGGATCCGTCCGAGCCGACCGTGAGGTCCCAGTGGGTCTGCGTCGGCAGGTCCGCGCCGGTGTCCGTCCAGGTCTGCCCGCCGTCCGTCGTCCTCCGCAGCCGCATCGCGCCACCCGTGGTCGACGGCTCGGTCAGCAGGTACCCCTCCCGGTCGTCGACCCCGACCACCGCCACCACGCTCGCGTCGGCCCCCACCTCCCAGGTGGTCCAGGTGGCGCCTCGGTCGGAGCTGCGGGCGACGGTCGCTCCCGAGGGGCTCGGCATCTGGTACGTCGCCCAGATCGTGCCGTCCGAGCTGGGGTAGAGGCTGAAGAGCGGACGCCACGACGGCGCCTCGCCGGTCAGCCGGTAGACGGTCCCGGTCGACGGCTCCACCGCCAGTGGCTCCTGGAGAGCCCCGCAGCCGAAGCCGCAGAAGACCGGCCGGGCCGTCGCTGGGAACGTGGGAACGGCCACGATCGCCTCGTTCCCGTCCCGCCAGGTCCGGCCGTAGTCGGTGGAGAGGCGGGGGAGTCCCGCGTCACTGACCAGGTAGGACCGGTCGCTGAGCACGGAGAACCTGAGGTCGTCCACCGTCGGCGTGGGATTGGCCTCGCATCTGGTGCCCTGGAACCGCGCCGCGTCCCCGTCCGACCAACTCCGGCCCCGGTCGCCGGTGACCGCGAAGCGCAGGACGCAGCCGTCCCGTCGTACGTCCACACCGGAGTCGGGACCGGTGAGCGTGAAGGCGCTGCTCTGGTCGGGGCGGGGTGACGGCTCGGGCGGCCCCACCGGGTCGACCCGCTCCGGCCCGGTCACCAGCGGTACGACGCTCACGCCGACCAACGCGGCCAGGGCGGTCGCCACCAGCGCCACCGACCGCTGCCGGCGGAACCGGGCCGTGGCGCGCAACGCGTCCAGGGGCGGCTGCCGCACGGCCTCGGAGACGGTCTCCGCGTCGAACCCGGAGAACTCACGATCGGGCATCGATCCTCCCGGCGTCCGTGGGGTCGGTGTCGTCGCTGAGCAGCGCCGCCAGGGCGTTCCGGCCCCGGGACAGCCGGGACTTCACCGTCCCCGCCGAGACGCCCAACGTGGCGGCGATCTCGTCCACCGGCAGGTCGACGAGGTAGTGCAGGGCCAGGGCCTGCCGCTGCCCCTCGGGCAGCCCGCGCAGCGCGGCGAGCAGGGCGAGGTGCTCCGGCGAGTGGTCGGCGACCGTCGGCGGCGGGCCGATCCGACGCAGCAGCCCATCGAGTACGCGCCGACGCCGGTACCGGCTGCGGGCCACGTTCACCGCCACGCGGCGCAGCCACGCCTCCGGGTTCTCCAGCTCGGCGAAACGTCGGGGCGCGGCCAGCGCCTTGGTGAACGCCTCCTGGACCGCCTCCTGCGCCTCGTTCAGGTCGCCCGTCACCGCGTACAGCTGGACCACCAGGCGCCGGAAACAGCCGGCGTAGAGCTCGGAGATCAGATCACCGTCGGGCACCGCCACCCCCCTTCTTCCACCACTTCCACCAACGGGCGGGGGAGAAGGTTCCGTGGGGCCGTCAGAATATGTCGGCAAAAGCGACGACCTCTCGCCGGCTTACGAGCGGAACGGTGGCGGGTCGTCCGGGTCCTTCGTGATGCCCAGGTCGCGGCCGGACGCGTACCGTCGCACCTTCCGCAGCCCCGGGCCCCCGGCGGACCGGTCGGCGCCCTCCGGCGGATGACACCGCGTCACGTACGGTGGCGGCGACAATCGGAGGCATCGGGCCGCTTCCGGGAAGGGACACCCGTGCCGACCTACCGCCACCCAGGCACCGTCATCACCGACCACCGCTTCCAGGTGCCGCTCGACCACGCGGACCCGACCGGAGAGCGGATCGAGGTGCTGGCGCGGCGTACGGACTGGCCGGACCTGTACGACCCGGAGCAGTTGGCGCGCAACGAGGTGCCGGTCGCCGCCGCGATCTACCACGACGACCTGTACGTCGACACCGACGACTCGTTGGCCACCGCGCGAGCGGTGCGCGGCCTGCGCCCCTGGATCACCAACGAGTACGAGCACGACGGTCTGCGGGTGAGCGAGGGCCGCGTCCTCGACCGGCTGATCCGCCTGTTTCGCGGCGAGATGTGAGGCCCTGCCGGCCCGGTGGCGGAAAGTCCGGGTCGACGGGTGACCCCGTTTGCGGTCAGGGAGCCTGGGAACTCGCCCCGTTCGTCCGCCGGCAGGCCTGACGGCCGGTCGAGGAGACGGAAGGAGCGGCTCATGGAGTACGAGCAGATGATCGCCACCGTACGGCGGCGCGCGGGCCTCGGCGAGAACGAGGCCGTTCGGTCCGTACAGGCCGTCCTGTCGGTGCTCGGCGAACGGCTCGCCGGACAGGAGGCCGACCACCTCGCGGCACAGCTACCGGATCGGCTGGACACGTCCGTCACCCGTAACCCACAGGGCCGCCGGTGGGACATCGGTGAGTTCCTGAAGCACGTCGGCGACCGGGAGCAGGTCGCGGACGCGGACCAGGTGCGTCAACACGCCCAGGCGGTGTTGCGTACCGTCGCCGAGGCACTCGATGACGACGAGCGACACGACCTGCTCGCCCAGCTTCCCGCCGGCATCATCGATCTCTTCGGTGTCCCCACCCCGCGGGGCTGAGCACCGCGCCCCGCGCGAGGGCCGAGCAGGTCAGCTCAGGTCTTGCGGACCGCGCTGGTGAAGCCGGCGACGAAGAGGGTGGCGAAGCTCCAGGCGAGCAGTTGCAGGACCCAGCCGGCGATGGTGAGGGCCTGACCGGCAGCGGTGCCGGTCGGTTGGCAACGGTCGCGGGCGCCGGTCCTGAGCAGTGGGGTGCCGAGGTCGAGGCCGACACCGATCTGGTCGATGCTGGTGCAGGCGGCGGCAGCTCCGCTGGTCACCGGCTTCTGCGCGAGGCCGCCGTGGTGGCCGCCCAGGACGCTGAGCGCGACGGCGACCGCCAGGGTGGCGAGGAGCAGGACCAGGGCGCGCCAGGGCTGGTAGCCGTGGCCGAGGGTGAGTCCGATGAGGCGACCCCAGGCGCGTTCGGCGGCGGTCAGCCCGGCGCGCTGGATCTGGTCACGACGTTGGGCGATGAGGATGGTGCGGGCGTCGCGGTCGTGGCCGGCCGCCCGGTGGGCGGCGGCGAGATGCTGGTAGGGCTGGGCGCTGTAACGGGGAGTGTGCTCGCGCAGCAGGGTCAGCCAGCGCAGCGTTGACGCCGGTCGCGGCAGCCCGCTGTAGGTGAGCCCCTCCAGCTCGATCAGCGGGCGCGCCACCCGATCGGTGTCGAGGCGGAGAGTCCCACCGACCCTGGCCCCGGCCAGCGTCAGCACCACCGCCTCGTCACCGCCGCTGGTGGCGCTGAACCCGTCATCCAGGAGCACGTCCTGATCGACCCGAAGGCCGTTCAGGTCGAGGGCGGGGCCGATCGTGTTCGCGAGTTGCGCCCCACCGCATGCCAGGAGCCCACCGATGTGGGCGCCGGCCAGGCAGACGCCGCCCCAGTCACTGGCGCTGCTGGCGGTGAAGCCACGGTCCAGGGCCACGTCCCGGTCGACGGTGAGACCGTCGCCGTCGAGGACCGGTCCGGCGGTGTTCGTCAGCCGCGCACCGCCCGCGCTCAGCGAACCGATGTGGGCGCCGATGAGCCGGATGGTGCCCTGCTCGCTGGCGCTGGTGGCGGTGAAGCCGTTCGACAACAGCACGTCCCGGTCGACTCGGAGGTTGTCGGCGTTGAGCGCCGGGCCGAGGGTGTTCTCCAGCCGTGCCCCACCGCAGTTGAGCTGGCTGCCGACGTGGGCGCCGAGCAGCCGGACCGTCCCGCGCGCGCTGGGGCTGGTGGCCGTGAAGCCGCCATTGAGGAACACGCTCTGGTCGACCTGGAGGCCGTCGGCGTCCAGCGCTGGTCCGGTGCTGTTCTCCCACCGCGCTCCCCGGCAGTCCAGTGTGCCCACGCGGGCGGCGGCGAGACGAACCGTTCCGGCGGCGGCGTCAGCGGTGACCGTGCTCCCGTCGAGCGAGAGCACCCACGCGGCACAGCGTGTGGCGTCCAGCGCCGCGTCCGCGGAGTCGGGTGCCTGCTCGATGCGGCAGCCGCTCAGGGTGACCGCCGACAGGCGGGCGTTGCGAAGGTTCACGCCGCCGGGCAGCAGGCAGTCGCGCAGCTCCAGCGCCAGGTCACCGGTGACGTTCTCCAGGTCGATCTGGCCGACGATCCGGGCACCGCGCAGCCGCAGGCCGTGCGGGTCGGGCTCGTTGACCAGCCGGCCACGAACCAGCTCGCGGACGACCGAGGCGGAGATCGCGTGGTCGTCGCCCCAGGATCGCATCGCCTCCTCGTCGACCGGCCCGTCACCGGCCAGGTCGAGCACCTCGCCGCGGGCGACCGACTCGATCAGTCGCTGCTCCACCGGACTGTGCGTCGCCCCGTTCCCATCCCGCACCCGCTGGGCGCCCACTGACGTCATGGCACCCATCATCGACGACAGGTGCGCCGAGCGGTCCGCTGCGCAACGCGGCTGGACCGAAGACGTTCGTGTCGACTGCGGCCACGGTCGCCGCGGGTGGTCGGGGTCGTGTCGACCTCGCCGCTCGGGCTCGCCGGTCTCCGGATGGCCCTGACGATTTCCCAGGCGTACGACGACGACGCCTGACCAACCGGCACGCTGGTCGTCAGCGCGGACGGACTCCGGGCTCCACCGTCAGCGTCCCCGCCACGGCGTCGATCGTGGCCCGCGAACCGAGCGGAACGGTGAGCTGGCCGTTGCCGTGGCCCAGTCGGAGCCCGCCGAGGACCGGCACGCCCAGGTCGTAGAGGCGGTCCTTCAGCATCGCCGCGGCGTCCCACTCCTCGGGCCCACCGACGCTGTTGGTGATCTGGCCGATGACCACCCCGGCGACCCGGGACAGCACGCCCACCCGGCGCAACTCGGTCAGCATCCGGTCGATGCTGTACGGCGCCTCGTCCACGTCCTCGAAGAACAGGATGGCGTCGTCGAACTTCGGGGCGTCGTCGGCGCCCAACGATGTGGAGATCAACGTGAGGCAGCCGCCGAGCAGGGGGCCCGTCGCCCGCCCCGGCACCAGCACGGGGGCGGCCGTCTCGGCGGGATCCCGGGAGATGGTGACGGGGGCCGTCGTCATCACCGCCCGGCGGAGCGACTCGGCCGACTCCGGGCCGGTCCGGCTGTCGCTCCAGTTGACCATCGGGCCGTAGAAGGTGGCCAGCCCGGTCTCGCGCCAGAGCCTGCCGTGGATGCTGGTGATGTCACTGAACCCGACGACCACCCGGGGGTCGCGACGGATGCCGGCCACGTTCATCTGATCGACGATCCGCTGCGTGCCGTAGCCGCCGCGGGCGGCGAAGACACCACGGACCCCAGGGTCGTTGAGGGCGGCGTTCAGGTCGGCGAGGCGCTGCGCGTCCGTGCCGGCCAGATAGCCGTACCGGGCGAAGACGTGCTTGCCCAGCTCGACCTCCAGACCCCAGCTGCGCAGGATCTCGATGCCGCGCGCCATGTTCGCGGGGTTGGGAGTGCCTCCGGGCGACACGACCCGGACCCGGTCCCCGGGTGCCAGCGCGGGCGCACGCAACACCCGTTTCGTGCCGCCCGGCGCGGCCTGCGCCGCCTCGGCCGGGCCGACGAGCAACGCGCCGCCGGTGGCCGCCGCCCCGGCACCCAGCACGTGCCGTCGGGACAGGGCGCGGCTCGCGGATCTCACGGTCGGGGTGCGGTCAGTTCCGGAAGTGCGCACAGGCGGTCCCCTCATCAGCATCGATGTCCGCGCCGCACCAGCGTACGACAGACATCGATGGCCTGGGGGGCCGCGAGCGGCGGGGGACAGCCGGACCGGCGCGGGATCGCTAGCGTGTCGGCAATGGAGAGTGGTGACGCGCCGGCGCCCGCGACAGACGATCTCACCGTTCGACTGCGGCCGGTCGCCGAGGCCGACGTGGAGATGTTCCGGCGGTTCTGCACCGAGCCGGGGCTGATCGGGCTGGACTGGTCCGGCTTCCGTGACCCGGGCGCGCCGGCGCGCCGGTTCGCCGTCGACGGCTGGCTGGGCGCTGACGACGGGCGGCTCATCGTCGAGGTCGAGCCCGATCAGGCCGCCGCCGGCTTCGTCAGCTACCTCTCCGGGCGGTACGCCGGCATGGCGTCGTACTGGGAGATCGGCATCGCGCTGCTGCCGGCGTCGCGCGGACGCGGCATCGGGTGGCGGGCACAGGCGCTGCTCTGCGACTACCTGTTCCAGCACACCCCGGCGCAGCGCGTCCAGGCCGGCACCCACCCGGAGAACGTCGCCGAGCAGCGGTCGCTGGAGAAGGCCGGCTTCCAGCTCGAAGGCGTCGTGCGGGCCTGCGAGTTCCGGGCCGGCCGGTGGCGCGACGGTTACCTCTACAGCCGGCTGCGCGACGACCCGTCACCCTGGGACCGGCCGGGGGAGTGACACCCGCTCAGGGGATGGGCCACTCGTGCACCGGCCGGTTGGTGTGCATCAGCGTCACGTAGTGCCGGACCACCTCGCGCAGCGCCGCCGGCCGGTCCAGGTGGTCGGCGGACTCCAGCCGGTGCAGCGTCTCCACCTGCCACGTCGCGCCGTTGCGGCCGGTCAGGCAGCGCTGCTCGATGATGCCCAGCAGCCGGTCACGCTCGCCCGGATCCAGCCCCCACCGGTCCAGGCCGTGGTGCGCCAGCGGCAGCAGCCGGCGCAGCACCAGCTCGGTGACCGGCAGGTAGCCGAGGCCCGGCCAGAAGACCTGCGCGTCGATGCCGTACCGGGCGCAGCTGGTGAAATTTTCCTCGGCGGCGCTGAACGACATCTGCGACCACAGCGGCCGGTCCGACTCGGCGAGCGCCCGGACCAGCCCGAAGTAGAAGGCGCCGTTGGCGATGGTGTCCAGCACGGTGGGCCCGGCGGGCAGCACACGGTTCTCCACCCGCAGGTGCGGCCGGCCGCGCGACACGTCGTACACCGGCCGGTTCCACCGGTAGACGGTGCCGTTGTGCAGCCGCAGCTCGGCGAGGTTGGGCACCTCGCCGGCCGCGAGGGCCTGCGCCGGGTCCTCCGGGTCGCAGACCGGCAGCAGCGCCGGGAAGTAGCGGACGTTCTCCTCGAACAGGTCGAACACGCTGGTGATCCAGCGTTCGCCGAACCAGACCCGCGGCCGGACGCCCTGCGCCTTGATCTCCTCCGACCGGGTGTCGGTGGCCTGCTGGAACAGCGGGATGCGGGTCTCGCGCCACAGCTCGCGGCCGAAGAACAGCGGCGCGTTCGCGCCGAGCGCGACCTGGATGCCGGCGATCGCCTGGGCGGCGTTCCAGTAGTCGGCGAACTGCGCCGGGCTGACCTGCAGGTGGAACTGGGTGCTGGTGCAGGCCGCCTCCGGGGTGATCGTGTCCGCGGTGACCGCCAGGCGTTCCACCCCGCTGATGGAGATCGGCAGGTCCTCGCCCCGGGCGGCGAAGATCTGCTCGTTGAGCAGCGCGTACCGGGGGTTGTGCGAGAGCGTCTCTGCGGTCAGGTGCTCGGGGCGCAGCGTCGGCAGGATGCCGATCATGACCATGTGGGCGCCGATGGCGCGGGCCTTCTCCTCGGCGGCGTTGAGGCTGGCCCGCACGTTCTCCTCGAACTCGGCGGTGCCGGTGCCGGTCAGCCGGCGCGGCGCCACGTTGATCTCGATGTTGAACTGGCCCAGCTCGGTCTGGAAACTCGGGTCGGCGATGGCTGCCAACACGTCGGAGTTGCGCATCGCCGGCATCGACTCCTGGTCGACCAGGTTCAGCTCGATCTCCAGCCCCGTCAACGGCCGGTCGATGTCGAAGCGCGACTCGCGCAGCATCTCGGCGAAGACGTCCAGGCAGCGGCGGACCTTGTCCCGGTAGCGGGCCCGGTCCTCCCGGCTGAAGGTGCGTACGCCGACATCCTCGCCCATGGTCACCACCCTGTCACCGCTGGTCCCCCTAACCTCGCACGCGCCGCGCGGGCGGGGAAGACCCGATGGTCCCTTCCTACCCACCTGCGCGCCCGGTGATCCCTGTCGCGCACCGCGCGGTCCTGTGACGGAACGCCCGGTCCGCACCGCTAGCATTGCCGGCCGAGAGGTGGTGGCGTGGGAATGCGTGAGAAGGTGACCCGGCTCTTCGTCGCGGCGGCGATCGCCGAGGCGTGCTCGTGGCTGGCCCTGCTGGTCGGCATGGTGGTCAAGTACGGTCCGCCGGAGAACGAGCTGGGCGTCAAGATCTTCGGCCCGATCCACGGCGGCCTGTTCATCGCGTACGTCCTGCTGGTGCTGGCGGTGGCCCGGCTGCACCGGTGGAGCCTGCTGGCCACGGTCGTGGCGCTGGCCTGCGCGGTGCCGCCGTTCGCCACCCTGGTCTACGAGCGCTGGGCCAGTCGCCGGGGCATGCTCGACACCGCCCGCCGACCGGTCCGCGAGGCCGCCCCGGTCGGCTGAGCGGCACGTCGCACTGATCCGCCACGGCCGAGCGCTCAGTCGGCGAGGAAGTCGGCGAGTACGGCAGCGAGCGCCTCCGGCGCCTCCTCGGCCATGTGGTGACCCGAGTCGACCGAGGTCGCCCGCACGTCGTCGGCCCACTCCCGCCAGATCGCCGCCGGGTCGCCGTGCAGCTCCACCATGTCGTCGCGTTCGGACCAGACGAACAGCACCGGGCAGCTGATCTTCCGTCCCGCCGCGCGGTCCGCGTCGTCGGCCGCCCGGTCGGGGCCGAGGCCGGCCCGGTAGTCCTCGCACATGGCGTGCACCGTGGCCGGGTCGTGGATCGCCCGGTGGTAGTCCGCGTACGCCTCCTCGCCCATCTCGGCGGATAAGCCGCCGTACCAGGCGTCCGGATCCGCGTTGATCACCCGTTCCGCCGGCTTGTCGGTCTGGCCGAGGAAGAACCAGTGCCACCAGCGGGCGGCGAACCGGGCGTCGCAGGTGGTCAGCGCCGCGCCGATCGGGATCCCGTCGAGGACGCCGAGCCGGCTGACCCGATCCGGGTGGTCCAGTGCGGTGCGCATCGCCGCGTACGCTCCGCGGTCGTGGCCGACCACCGCGGCCCGCTCGTGGCCGAGCGCGTCGAGCAGCGCGACCACGTCGCGGGCCATCGCCCGCTTGGCGTACGCGGAGTGGTCGGCGGTGTCCGCCGGCTTCGTCGAGCCGCCGTAGCCGCGCAGGTCGGGGCAGATCACCGTGTGCCGCTCGGCGAGCAGCGGCGCCACCCGGTGCCAGGTCGCGTGGGTGCGGGGGTGGCCGTGCAGCAGGATCACCGGTGAGCCGGACCCGCCGTGGCGCACCCGCAGGCGTACCGGCCCGACGTCGATCTCCTCAAGGGTGAATCCGGGAAACATGCGGGTGCCGGTGCCCACCCGGCCCGGCCCGGAAACCCGGGCACGGTCGGTCAGGTCAGCGCGGAGCAGGCCGCCACGCCGGCGAGCAGCAGCGTGCCCAGCATCGCCTGCAACAGCAACGGCGGACCGAGGTGCGACCAGAGCGTCGCGGTACGCGGGGTGAGCAGCTGCCCGGTGGTGAGGTTGACGATCCGCTCGATGCGGGGCGGCAGCTCGGGGTCGCGTTGCGGGCGCAGGGTGAGCTGCACGTGGTCGGCCGGGTGCAGGGCGCTCTGCGGCAGGTGGCCGTGCAGCTCCACCTCGCAGAGCTGGCCGGCGGTGTTGCGCAGCCGCACCGGGGTGACCAGGTACTCCGGGCCCTGCTTCAGCTCCTTCCAGCGTCGCCGTGTGCCGCCACCCCCGGCGGAGAAGAGCGAGCGCAGCAGCAGGGCGGGCAGCCGGGCGAACGCGGCCGCGGCGAGCACCGCGACCAGCACCGGTTGGCCGATGCGCACCTCGCGCGTGTAGCCGTCGAGCAGGCGGATCAACCGCCCGGTGACGATCCGCTCCGTCGGGTGCACGATCCGTCGGGTATCGAGTCCGCTGTCCATCTCCACCACCGAGAGTCCGCTTCCGTTCACGCATCGTATCGGCGTCGCCGGTTGAGTGACGTGAATGAAACCTGGTCACGGGCTCACGACCGCGAGGTGACATCCCGGGTGACCCGGGTAAGCGGGGGGCCGAGCTGGAAAGGGGTCGAGCATGCAGCTGTCCTTCCTGCGCCCGCTCTACGACCGACCCGGGCCGTGGTGCTCGGTGTACATGGACGCCTCCGCGGACACGGAGGACGCCCACGAGGCGCTGGCCCTTCGCTGGCGTGCCCTGGCGCGTCGACTCACCGACCAGGGCGCGGACGAGGCCACCGTCGCCGCGCTGGACCGGGTGGTCCGTGGCCACGACCCGATGGCCGGGGACTACGGCATCGCGCTCTTTGCCACCCGCGGCCGGGTGGTGCTCTCCGAGTATCTCTCCGCGCCACCGCTGAGCGACCTGGCCAGCTACGCGCCACTGCCGCACGTGATGCCGCTGCTCGCCCAGCGCGGCGAGCAGGTGGCCTGGGTGCGGGTCCTGGCCGACCGCACCGGCGCCGACGCGGTGGCCGTCAGCGCGGGCGGGGTGCCCCGGCGGGCGCACATCACCGGTCGGGAGGACTTCCAACTGCGCCGGGTCCAACCCGGTGGCTGGTCCCAGTCCCGCTACCAACGGGCGGCCATGGAGGCGTGGCACCACAACGCCGGCGACGTGACCGCGGCGACCGTGGAGCTGGCCGAGAAGGTCGGCGCCGACGTGGTGGTGGTCGCCGGCGATGTCCGAGCCACCGGGGTGATCGCCGCCCAGATGCCCGAGCGCTGGCAGGACGCGGTGGTCCGTACCGACGCGGGCTCGCGGGCCGGCGGCGCCGACCAGACGCTGCTGGACGACCTCACCGTGCAGACCATCGCGGAGGTCGCCGATCAGCGGATCAGCGCCGCCCTGGACCGCTTCGGCGTGCAGGAGGACGTCGGCGCCGGGCTCGAGGCCGTCGTCGGGGCACTGCAACGCAACCAGGTGGACACCATGCTGATCGTGGACGATCCGTCGGCCAACGGTGAGCTGTGGATCGGGCCGGAGCCGACCGAGATCGCCGTCGACCCGGGGCAGCTGGCGGCGATGTCGGTGGACGACCCGCAGCGGGTCCGCGCGGACGCGGCGCTGGTCCGGGCGCTGGTCGGCACCGACGCGGCACTGACCGTGCTGGGCCCGGACGAGGCGCCCGAGCTGACCGAGGGCGTCGGCGCGGTGCTGCGCTACGTCGACCCCAGCACGCCCGGGCGCGGCAATGGCTGAGCGCAGCGTGGCCGACCTGGTGGTGGAACGGCTCCTGGCCTGGCGGGTGCCGCGCGCCTTCGGTTACCCGGGCGAGGCGATCGCCCCGCTGGTCGAGGCGCTGGACCGCACCGGCGGCGACCCGGCGTTCGTCCCGGCCCGGCACGAGGAGACCGCCTCGTTCATGGCCACCGGGCACGCCAAGTTCACCGGCGGCATCGGGGTCTGCCTGGCCACCCAGGGACCCAGCGCGGTGCAGCTGCTCAACGGCCTCTACGACGCCAAGCTGGACAGCACGCCGGTGGTGGCGATCATTGGTGAGGACATCTCCGGGCCGCTCGGCGGCGCCCACCAGCAGATCGGGCTCAGCCGGCTCTTCGCCGACGTGTGCAACCAGTTCATGCAGTACGGCCGCCGGCCCGAGGACGTACCGGCGCTGCTGGACCAGGCGTTCCGCACGGCGGCGGCGACCCGCAGCCCGACCTGCGTGGTGCTGCCCCGGCAGTTGCAGGAGGCCGTGGTGCCCGACCTGCAACCGCAGTCCGTCGGGGTGATCTCGGCGACCCCGGGCGTGCCGCTGGCCCGGGTGCTGCCGCACGAGATGGACCTCGACGCCGCCGCGCAGCTGCTCGGCGGCGGCCAGCGCACGGCGATCCTGGTGGGCCAGGGTGGCCGGGGCGCGGCCGACGAGATCATCGAGTTGGCCGATCGGCTGGGCGCCGGGGTGGCCACCTCGCTGCTCGGCAAGCCGGTGCTCGACGAGCGGCTGCCGTTCCACACCGGGGTGCTCGGCGCGGTCGGCACCTCGGCCGCAGCCGAGCTGATGGGCGGCTGCGACACGCTGCTGATGGTGGGCACGAACGACCCGTGGACCGACTACTTCCCGATGCCCGGGCAGGCCCGCACCGTGCAGATCGACATCGATGGGCGGCGGATCGGCACCCGGTATTCGGCCGACGTGCCGCTCGTCGGCGACGCCGCCGAGACGCTGCGGGCGCTGCTGGCCCGGGTGCCCCACCGGCCCAGCCCGCAGTGGCGCGCCACGGTGGAGAACTCCGTGGACCGTTGGCGGGCGGCCGCCGCCGACCGCGCCGCCGCGCCGGCCGAACCGGTCAACCCGCAGCTCGTGCTCCAGGAGCTGTCCTCCCGGCTGCCGCCCGTCGGCGCGGTCGCGGTGGACGTCGGCTCGGTCCTCTACTGGTACGCCCGGCACCTCGTCCTGCCTCCCGGGGTGAACGCGCAGCTGTGCGGCACTCTCGGCTCGATGGGCTGCGCCCTGCCGTACGCGGTCGCCGCCAAGCTCGCCGCTCCCGACCGGCCGGTGGTCGCGCTGGTCGGTGACGGCGCCATGCAACTCAACGGGCTCGCCGAGCTGATCACCGTCGCGTACCACTGGCAGGAGTGGCGGGATCCGCGGCTCGTGGTGCTGGTGCTCAACAACCGCGACCAGTCCGGCATGGGCGGCGGGCGGCCGACGTCGTCGGACCCGACGCGACGCCGACCGGACGTGCCGTACGCCGGCTGGGCCCGGCTGCTCGGGCTGCACGGCGTCCGGGTCGACCGCCCGGAGCTGGTCGGTGCGGCGTGGGACGAGGCGCTGGCCGCGAACCGGCCGTGCGTGCTGGAGGCGGTGGTCGACGCTGCGGTGCCACTGGCGCCGCCGGAGCCCGCCTTCGCCGACCTGCGCGGCCTGTACGCCGATGGGGAGGCCGCCCGGCGGGTCCGCGAGCAGGTGGAACTCACGGTGAACGCGGAGGGCCTCGTTTAGGCCCAGCCCGCCGGGGCATCAGTAGCGGCCCGAGAACGCTGGAGGTCACATGCCGCAGCCCGCCGACCGCCGCTACGGTCCCGCGCCCCTACCGCAGCCGCGCGGACCGCTCTCCGCGGCGGTGGCGGGGGCGCTGCGGCGTCCGCCGCACGACCTGCCGGCCACTCTTGGCGCCGATCTCGACCCGGCGGACCCGCTCGCCGACGAGGACCTCCAGCTGACCCTGTTCCTCTGCTACGAGCTGCACTACCGGGGCTGGCGGGGAGTCGATGAGGGCTGGGAGTGGCAGCCGACGCTGCTGGCCCTGCGAGCGCGCGCCGAGCGGCCCTTCGAGGCGGCGCTGCGCCGGCTGGCCGGCTCGCCGCCGGTGCCGCCCGCCGGGGTGGCGGCGGGGCTCGCCGAGATGGTCGCGGCCGACGACGGGCCGCCGTTGGCCGCCACCCTCCAGCGGCGCGCCGAACTCGCCCAGTTCCGCGAGTTCGTCGCCCACCGCTCGGTCTACCACCTGCGCGAGGCCGATCCGCACAGCTGGGCCCTGCCCCGCCTCGGCGGCCCGGCGAAGGCCGCCCTGGTCGAGATCCAGACCGACGAGTACGGCGGCGGCCGGCTGGACCGGATGCACGCCGAGCTGTTCCGGCGCACGCTCGACCGGCTGGGCCTGGACACCGACTACGGCGCCCACCTCGACGTGGTGCCCGCCGTGACGCTCGCGACCAACAACCTGATGTCGCTGTTCGGGCTGCACCGACGCCTGCGCGGCGCGCTGCTGGGTCACCTGGCCGCCTTCGAGATGACCTCGTCGGTGCCGAACCGCCGCTACGGCAATGGGCTGCGCCGCCTCGGCCTGGACGAGGTGGCGACCCGCTTCTACGACGAGCACGTCGAGGCCGACGCGGTGCACGAGCAGATCGCCGCGCACGACCTGTGCGGCGGCCTCGTCCGTGTCGAGCCGGAGCTGGCCGGTGACGTGCTCTTCGGCGCGGCGGCCGCGCTCGCGGTGGACCGGCTCTTCGCCGGGCACCTGCTGGACAGCTGGGCCGCCGGCCGCAGCTCGTTGCGCGCGCCCACCGCGCTGACCGTGTCGCTGCCCGCGACCCCGTCCGTTGCCATGGGACCGCTGGCCGGCGTCGCCTGACCCGAGGAGGATCACCCCTCCCGGGCGGTGCCTGCGCGGAAGTTGACCATCTTGTGGGTGCCGTCGCAGAACGGCTTGAGCGCCGACCTGCCGCACCGGCACAGCGCGACGGTGCCGCGGCGGGCGTCGATGCGCTCACCGTCCGGGGTGACCAGGGCGAAGTCGCCGCGGACCAGCAGCGGTCCGTCCTGGTACGGGGTGATCGTGGCGGCGGCGGGCTCGCTCGCGTCCTCGGTGCGCATGAGCCCGGAAATGCCCGCCCTGCCCCCGGCGAAACCCCGGCCCGCCGTACCGGGTGGGCCGACCCGATCGCCCCCCGCCGGCCCGCTCCCGCCGCCCACGGCGGATCGTCGTCGAACGCCGGTCGTGACCGGGGTCCCCCGCCGACCAGCGGATTGGTGCCGCCGGGTGGGTGATGCCCCGTTTGAACCCCATCGGGACGGGAAGCCGGGCCGCGTGGTGAGCGAACGAGGCAAGGTGGGGCCGGTGCACAAGGTGCACAAGGGGCTCACGGCCGAGGGTGCCGGTCTGGCCGGCGACCGGGTCGTGGCCGTGGGCAGCGCGGCCCGGGTGCTGGTCGCCGCCACCGCCCGCGCGCTGCGCGGCCTGGACTGCGCCGACCTCGGGCACACCGGCCCGGTGTCGCGGTTCCCCGGCGCCCCCGAGCCGGTCCGCCGCGCCGCGGTCGGCCGGGCCGCCGGCCGGGTCGCGCTCACAATGGCCCAGGTCGACGAGGTGGACGGTGCCCGCGTCGCCCGCTGGTTCGTCGACCAGTACCCCCGCCAGCGCTACCCCGGCGTGCTGATCGGTTCACCGCACGGCTCCGCCGCGCACCTGGCGGTGGCACTCGGTGTGCCGTGGCTGCCGGCCGGCTTCGACATGACCGTGCACTGGACGGGCGGCGCGGTGGACCGTCCGGGGGCGGCGCTGGAGCACGGCGCCGCGCTCGCCTCCCGACTGCTCGCCGGGAACCCGGATCTGCATCTGCGCCAGGTGCACTGCCCGGCCAGCCGTGGCCCGCTGACCGGGGTGACCGTGTCGCTGGCCGCCCGCTGGCGGGCCCTGCCGGCGGCCTACACGCAGTTCCTGGCCGACCGGCTGACCCCCGCGGCACCGGTGCTGCTGGTGCGCGACGCGCGGACCTGGCCGGTGCTGGAGCACGCCCCGGGGCACAGCTTCCAGGTCGGCTGCCCGGCCAGCGGGCTGGACCCGGTGGACTTCCACCCGGACAGCCACGCGCTGCGGCAGGTGCTGCGCTCCGTCGGCGGGGACGCCGCCCGGTGGGAGCCTCCGGAGATGTCCGTCCCGTCGGGCAACGCCGAGCACGGCGTGGACTCGGGCTTCGAGCTGGCCGCACGGGACTGGGCGGCCCGCCGGGAGCACCCGCTGCACCGGGTCCTGGTGCCGCGTCCGGCCGCGCTGAGCGCCGGGGTGGCCGACCTGTACCGGTACTGGCTGCGCGGCGCCGGCAAGACCGGTAACCGGTTGGTGGTGGAGTGCGGCCGGTTGCTCGATCCGTGGCAGGTGGTGCGGGCGGGGCTGGTGCCGTACTGGTGCGAGAACGCCACCCGGCGCAGCGTCGACGAGGCCGAGTGGTGGCTGGCCGGCAGCGAGACGTTCAGCTCGGTGGACGTGCTGCCCGAGCCGCCCGGGGTGCGCTCGCCCGCCCTGGCCGGGCTGCCGCAGTGGCTGGCCGTGGCCGGGTTCGGCCGACGCCGTCGGGCGTTGGACCGGACCGCCGCCCGTGGCTACCCGGTCTCCTCGGTGCCCACCCGCCGGGCCACCGAGGTGCTCCGCGCCCAGCCGTACGACCTGCCCACACCGCCCCCGCTGGGGGCCGCCGAGGCGCTCTCCGTGCTTCAGGACAGCGGCGGCCACCAGGGGTTGCTGATCTCCTGAGACGGAGCACGCCGAAACATCCTCGCGAACCCGGGGTCCCGTGATTGAGTACCTACGGAGCGGGAACATCGCTGACTGCGACGGCCTGATTGCGCTGCGCAGAGGCGTTGTCGCCCGCTGGCATCCCAGTCACTGACCCACTTTTCCGGCCCGGTGCGTGGCTCGACCACGCGCACGACCGGTTTCCCGATCCGGGCGGGGGACCTTCCTGAGGGAGGCGCGGATGTTCGGACAGACGAGCACGACCACGACCACACCACCACCCACCGATCGAGGTCTGGAGGATCTCGACGCGGCAGCGCTGGCGTACGCGGCCCGAATCGAGGGGCTGCCGCCGGAGCGGCGGCAGGAGGCACGGGACGACCTGGTCCGCTTCGCGCTGCCGTTCGCCGGCCGCCTGGCCCGCCGGTACCGGGGGCGCGGGGAGCCGCTGGAGGATCTGGAGCAGGTGGCCCGCCTCGGGCTGGTCAACGCCGTCGACCGGTATGACCCGGAACGGGGCTCCTTCACCGCGTACGCCGCGATCACCATCGTGGGCGAGATCAAGCGGCACTTCCGGGATCGCACCTGGGGTGTGCACGTGCCCCGCCGGCTGCGCGACCTGATCCTGGAGGTCGGCCAGGCCACCGCCGCGTTGACCAGTGAGCTGTCCCGAGCGCCCACCGTCGCGGAGCTGTCCCAACGGTTGGAGACACCGGAGGAGGAGATCCTCGCCGCGCTGGAATCGGCGGCCGGATACAGCCCCGCCTCACTGAACGCCCCGGTGGGCGGCGAGAGCTCGGCGGAGTTCGGCGACCTGGTCGGCGAATCGGACAACGCGCTGGAATCGGTCGACGACCGGGTGACCGTCAGCGGCCTGCTGCACCGCCTTCCCTGGCGGGAGCGGCGGATCCTGGCCATGCGCTTCTACGGCAACCAGACCCAGGCCGAGATCGCCGCCCGGTTCGGGATCTCGCAGATGCACGTGTCCCGGCTGCTGTCGCGGGCACTGACCTGGCTGCGGCAGGCGATGCTCGCCGACGCACCGCCGCCCTGGCAGAACGGCGCCGCCGAGCCGGACCCGGGCAAGACCCGGATTTCGGTCAAGCAGAACGGCGACCGGGTGGTCGTCGAGGTCGGCGGCGAGGTCGACCGGGACGGGGCGGACCAGCTGCGCCGGGCGATGCTGGAGGCGGTGACCGGCCAGCCGAGCGAGGTGGTCGTCGACCTGGTCGGCGCGGGCGGCTTCGACGCCGGTGGGATCGCCGCGCTGATGGCCGGGCGGGACGCGGCCGCCCGGACCGGGGTGCCGCTGCGGCTGACCCGGGTCCAGCCCGCGGTACGCCGTTCGCTGACCGCCGCCGGCCTGGCACCCGCGCGGGACTGAGCGCGACCGTACGCCACGAGGGCCGATACCCCACCGGGTGTCGGCCCTCGTCGGCGCGTACGCCCAATCAGCGTTCCTCGGGGTCGCCGTCGCTGTGCGGGTGCCGCCAGCGCTGGTGCGGTTTCGGCGCGCCCTCCCGGTCCTCGGGCGCGTCGCTCTCCTCGAAGCTCGGCCGGCGGACGCCCTCGGGCTCCGGCACGTCCACCGGTCGCGCACCGGACTGCGCCGCCGGCTGGTACTCGCTCGCCTCGCGGGCGCCGTGCGCGCCCTCGGCGGCGGGCGACTCCGGCACGTGGTGCTCCATCCGCAGCTCCTCGGCGAACTGCTGCGGCGGCTTCGTCGTCCGTTGTGGCAGGTCCCGGCCCAGGTCCGCGACGAGCGGGCCGTACTTGGCGTCGAACGCCGGCCGCTCGGAACGGATCCGCGGCATCCGGTCGAAGTTGCGCAGCGGCGGCGGGCAGGTGGTGGTCCACTCCAGCGAGTTGCCGAAGCCCCACGGGTCGTCCACCGTCACCATCGCCCCGTACCGCCAGGACTTCCAGGCGTTGTAGATGAAGAACAGCGTGGACAGGCCGAGGATGAAGGCGAAGATGCTGGAGATGGTGTTCAGCGTGGTGAAACCGTCGGTCGGCCGGTAGTCGGCGTACCGGCGGGGCATCCCCTCGTTGCCCAGCCAGTGGTGCACCAGGAAGGTGCCGTGGAAGCCGATGAACATCGTCCAGAAGTGCAGCTTGCCGAGCCGCTCGTCGAGCAGCCGCCCGGTCATCTTCGGCCACCAGAAGTAGTAGCCGGCGAACAGCGCGAAGACCACCGTGCCGAAGACGACGTAGTGGAAGTGCGCCACCACGAAGTAGGTGTCGTGGGTGTGGAAGTCCGCCGGCGGGCTGGCCAGCAGCACCCCGGTGAGCCCGCCGAGCAGGAAGGTGACCAGGAAGCCGATGGAGAACAGCATCGGCGTCTCGAAGGTGAGCTGTCCCTTCCACATGGTGCCGATCCAGTTGAAGAACTTCACACCGGTGGGCACCGCGATCAGGTAGCTCACGATGCTGAAGAACGGCAGCAGCACCTGGCCGGTGGCGAACATGTGGTGCGCCCAGACCGTCATGGACAGCACGGTGATCGCGATGGTGGCGAGCACCATTCCGGTGTAGCCGAAGAGCGGTTTGCGGGCGAAGACCGGGATGATCTCGGTGATGATGCCGAAGAACGGCAGCGCGATGATGTAGACCTCGGGGTGGCCGAAGAACCAGAACAGGTGCTGCCAGAGCATTGGGCCGCCGGTCTCGGGGTCGAACACGTGCGCGTTGAGCAGCCGGTCGGCCGACAGCGCCAGCAGCGCGGCGGCCAGCAGCGGGAAGACCATGATCACCAGCACGCTGGTGAACAGCATGTTCCAGGTGAAGATCGGCATCCGGAACATGGTCATCCCGGGCGCGCGCAGGGTCAGGATCGTGGTGATCAGGTTGACCGCGCCGAGGATGGTGCCCAGCCCGGAGACGACCAGGCCGACGACCCACATGTTCGCGCCCACGCCGGGGGAGTGCTCGACGCTGCTGAGCGGGGTGTACGCCGTCCAACCGAAGTCCGCCGAGCCCTGCGGGGTGAGGAACCCGCCGATCACCATCAGCCCGCCGAACAGGTACAGCCAGTAGGCCAGCGCGTTGAGCCGGGGGAACGACACGTCCGGCGCGCCGATCTGGATCGGCACGATGAAGTTGGCGAACCCGAACGCGGCGGGCGTGGCGAACAGCAGCAGCATCACCGCGCCGTGCGAGGTGAAGAGCTGGTTGTACTGCTCGGAGGAGAGGAACTGCAGCCCGGGGCGGGCCAGCTCCGCCCTGATCAGCATCGCCTCCAGCCCGGCCACCAGGAAAAATCCGAAGGAGGTCAGCAGGTACAGCAGGCCGATCTGCTTGTGGTCGGTGGTGGCGAGGAACTTGATCAGGGAGTTGCCATGGATCGACGGCCGCAGTGGCCCGGGGAAGCCCCCGAAGCGGGCCGGCGCGAGGATCGCGGGGCCTCGGTCGCGACCGGGTTCCGTGGTTACCCGCTTGGGCATGGCTACTCACCCCGTCGTGACGACAGAAAGGACGGGTGTGCCTACCCGACCCTCTGACCATGAAACCAGGGCAGAGCGGTAAATTCAGTCAGAACGCCGGAGGTCGGCGGAACCCTCTCCAACGCTCACGTTGCCGGAATCATCGCCCAGACGGCCTTGCCCTGACCGGCCGGCACGCTGCCCCACCGCTGGGCCAGCTCCCGGACCAGCAACAGCCCGCGCCCACCCTCGGCGCGCAGGTCCCCCTCGGCCGGCCGGGCCGCCGCCCGGCTGCCATCCACCACGGCCAGGTGCAGGTACGGCCGACGCAGGGTCACCGTCACCTCCATCGGCGTGCCGGCGTGCCGGACCACGTTGCCGACGAGTTCGCTGAGCACCACCGTGGCCGGGCCGACGGCATCGGGCACGTTCCACCGCGTGCACGCGTCGACGACCAGCTCCCGGGCCCGCCTGCAGGCCTCGGCCACCGGCTCCAGTCGGGCCTGTAGCCGGGGCGCGGCGGCGGCGCCGGCCACCCGGGTCGCCTCCGCGCAGTCCCGCAGGACCGGGACGACCCGGCACGTGGTCGACTCGGCCAGCCAACGGGCGGCGGCTGCCGGCGGCGCGCACAGCACCACCGGCACGGCCGGCCACTCCGCGGCCCGGCGGGCCGTCGCGGCGAAGACGGACAGCGCCAGCCGGTCCCGTACGGTGACCCCGGCGAGGTCGACGACCAGCGCGTCGGGTTGAGCGGCCAGCGCCCGGTCCAGCGCGTGGTGTACCGACCGCATGGTGCCCAGGTCCAGCGCACCGGCGAGCCGGACGACCGCCACCGGCGCCGTCTCGCACAGCTCGCAGGTGATCCGGCTGGACATGTGGCCCTCACTTCGCCTGGTGTGTCGGGGATCTGCGAACTACCCGGGGCACACCACGGTCAAACCGGACCTACGGCCGCGCGAGGCAGGTCACGGCTGGTCCGGCCGGTCAGGGACGTGCCCGGCCGGTCAGCACGCCCAGCGCGATCATGCCGACGCCGAGGCCGAGGTGCAGCCAGTCGTCGGCGTCGTTGACCGGCAGCACGTTCGCCCCGGTGTCGTGGTCCACGGCGAGCCCGTAGAGCCAGAGCACGAGGTAGACGGCGCCGCCGCCGATGAGGAAGGCCCGGGCGCCGTTGACCGTCCGGGCCAGGACCAGGCCGGCCACCCCGAACAGCAGGTGCACCAGGTTGTGCAGCACCGACACCTGGAACGTGCCGAACAGGAACGCGCCCGAACCGTGACCGGCGAAGCGCAGGTCGGAGGTGCCGCTGGTGATCCCCGGAACGAAGCCGAGTACGCCGACCAGCAGGAACAGCACCGCCACCGTCCCGGCCGCGCGGCGTACCGGTGGCCTGCCGTCGGCCGGATTGTGCCGGGCCCGGGAGTGCGCCATCGGTCCGACCATCACCGACTCCTCGCTGCGCGGCGGGCGTAAGCGCTGCCGGCTACCCGTTGCCGCCGACGGCAAACCCGCCGGCGGCGCTCAGACCGGTTGCAGCCGGGGCGCGCCGGCCAGTTGGCGGACCCGCTGATACAACTCGACGTAGCGCTGAGCCATCACCGCCGGGGTGAACCGCTGGGCGGCCACCCGACGGCACTCGTCGGAATCCAGCAGGTCGGCGGCGAGCACCAGCTCACCCAATTCCTCCTCGTCGGCGGTGAGCAGCCCGGTGCGACCGTGCTCGATCAGCTCCGGGAGACACCCCCGGGCCGTCGCCACCACCGGCGTGCCCAGGGCGAGCGACTCGACCACCGCGGTGCCGCCCGGCTCCTCCCAACGCAGCGGGAACAGCGACGCGCGGGCGCTGGCGAGCAGGTCGTCACGCTCCTGACCGGCGACGGTGCCGACCCAGCGGACCAGGTCGCCGTCGACGTGCGGCGCCACCTCGTCGAGGAAGAACCGCACGTCCGGGTTCTGCCGGGCCTCGTCGCCGGCCGCGGCCAGCTCGGCCGGGCGGTGGTACGGGCCGACCGGCCCGGCCAGCACCAGCGGGAACCCGACCTGGTGGGCGAGCCGGGCGCCCACGTCCTGCCCCTTGCCCGGGTTGATCCGGCCCAGAATGAGCAGGTGGTCGCCCTTCTCCGGGCGGGGCCGCCGGTCGGCGTCCACCGCGAGCGGGGTGGACAGGTGCACGTGCCCCACCGAGTGGTCCCGCAGCGCCTGCGGGGCCCGGGCCAGCTGCGACGCGGACACCCCGTTGACGCGGACCCGCGCGCCGCCGTCCAGGCTGCCGTAGAGCGCGGGATGCTTGGCCAGGTCCCAGTGCAGGGTGTGCAGGGCCGGCGGGCCGGCCGGTCCCATCGCGGCGAGGGTGGCCAGCCCGACCGCCTCCACGTGGTCGTGCACCAGGTCGATGTCGTCGCGGGCGTGCAGCTCGCGGACCACCCCGGCCAGGTGCGCCTGCGCGATCCCGCAGACCTGGTTGTACGGCCGCTGTAGCGCGGCGAACTGCCCGTCGGGAAACACCGACACCTTCTCGTCGACCGGCAGCGTGCTGGTCTCCACCGAGGCGAGCACCACCCGTACGCCGAGTCGCCGCAGCTCCGGCACCAGCGTGGCGATCACGTTCTCGATGCCGCCGTAGCCCGGTGGTGGCACGGACAGCCACGGGCCGGCGTTCATCAGCACGGTGAGGCTCATCGAACCCGGCCCTTTCGTTCGACGGTGCCCGGGGCGAGCGCCCGGGCGTTCACGCGGCTGTCACCCGTCGGCGGGGCACCCGGTGGCGCAGCTCGGCCAGCGGCGGGCGCTCTTCGATGGACACGTCGCTGACCACGATCTCGCGGTCGAGGTTCGGCAGCGTGTCGGAGCCGCCACGGCGGAACTGGGTCAGCAGCGTCGCCGGTGACACGCCGGGGCTCGCCCAGCCGCGCCGCTGCAACCGGGACCAGGCGGTCAGCATGATCTGTGCCGACATCCGGCCGAGTGCCGCCGTGTCCTGGTGCCGGTGCTTGCGTTCACCGAGGTCGACCTGCGCCAACGCGTCCAGACCGACCAGGTCGAGCAGGTCGATCAGCATCGCCGTCTCCACTCCGTACCCGGAGACGAACGGCACCTGGGCCAGCACGTCGCGCCGGCCGGCGTACTCGCCGGCGAGCGGCTGCACGAAGCCGGCCAGCTCGGGCCAGAAGAGGTTGAGCAGCGGTCGCGCCATCAACTCGGTCACCCGGCCGCCGCCGTCCTGCTCGACGCTGGCGGTGCCCACCAGGGGCCGGTGGTAGAAGCCCTTCACGAAATCCACGGACGGGTCGGTCAGCAGCGGGCCGAGCAGCCCGGTCACGAAGTGCGGCCGGAACTCCCGTAGGTCGGCGTCGATGAACGCCACCACGTCCCCCTCCGCGGCGGCCAGGCCGGCCCAGAGCGCGTCGCCCTTGCCGGCGAGCCGGGGCAGCCCCCGGGTCATCTCGTCCTGGCTGACCACCTCCGCGCCGGCGGTCCGGGCCACCTGCGCGGTGCGGTCGGTCGACCGCGAATCCACCACGATCAGCTCGTCGACGAGGGCGACCCGATCCATCAGGTGTTCGCGGATGGTCGCCACGATCGCACCGACCGTGGCTTCTTCGTTGCGCGCCGGCAGCACCACGCTGACCCGGCTCGCTCCCTTGGCACGCAGCAGCCGGCGTGCCGGCCAGTCCGCCGCCGACGTTGTCCGGTACGTGGCCCACGCCTCCACCACCGGTGACACGCTCGATGTCGTATCCCGCACGGGGCACCCCTCCGAATCGTGGGCGGAAAAGACCGAGTGTTGTTGTTCCCACTCCCCGCCACGCGCTAACCGTTTCCAGGGCAACAGCTTGATCACGGAGGTGACGACAATGCGTTCCCGGGGGATGAACGTTTGATTGCGCACAGCTCGGGGGAGTCCTCCCAGCACTCATGAAACGTCCTCGAAGGGGTTGTCGGATGCGTATATGCCGGGTGGGTCTGGTCGGTGCCGGGGGAGTGGCACAGCGCCATGCCCGGGTGCTGGCCGGGTTCGATGACGTTGACCTGATCGGGGTGACCGACGTGGTGCCCGACACGGCCGCCGCGCTGGCCGCGCAGCACGGGGCGCAGGCGTACGCCGACGTCGCGGAGCTGCTGGCCGCCGGCCCGGACGCGGTGTACGTGTGCGTGCCTCCATTCGCGCACGGCCCGGCCGAGCAGGCCGTGATCGACGCCGGGCTGCCGATGTTCGTGGAGAAACCCGTCGCCGTCGACCTGGCCACCGCCGAACGGATCGCCGACGAGGTGACCCGCCGTGGTCTGCGGACCGCCGTCGGGCATCACTGGCGGTACCTGAGCGTCCTCGACGAGGCCCGCGGGCTGCTCGCCGGCCGTTCGGTGCGGATGGTCAGCGGCTCCTGGCTGGACAAGGTGCCGCCGGTGGCCTGGTGGTCGCGGCGGGACCGCTCCGGCGGCCCGGTGGTCGAGCAGGCCGCCCACGTGCTGGACCTGATCCGGGCGCTGGTCGGTGAGGTGACCGAGGTCACCGCCTACGGCAACGGCACGCCGCCGCCGGTGGACGGCGCGGACATCGATTCGGTGACCACCGCCGTGCTGCGCTTCGCCGACGGCGCGGTCGGCACCCTCAGCGCGGCCTGCGTGCTCGGCTGGAAGCACCGCGCCGGGCTGGAGATCCTCGCCGACGGGCTGGCGCTGTCGCTCACCGAGGAGGGCCTCACCATCTGCGACGCCGACGGCGAGCGGCACGTTCCGGCCGACCCGGAGGCTGCCCGGGTGGCCGTGGACCGCGCCTTCGTCGACGCGGTACGCGGCGTCGGCGACGACGTGCGCGTCCCGTACGCCGAGGCGCTGGGCACCCAGCGGCTGGCCCTCGCGGTGGCCGACTCGGCGCGTACCGGCCAGACCGTGCGGCTCGCCACGGCGAGCGGCACGGCGCTGCACAGCACGGGGGTGACCGTCGATGCGTGACAAGGTCGTGGTGGTCACCGGGCCCGGCCAGGTCGAGCTGGTGGAGCAGGACGCCGAGCCGCTGCGCCCCGGCACCTTCCGGGTCGAGACGCTGTTCAGCGGCGTCTCCGCCGGCACCGAACTGAGCTACGTCAAGGGCACGAATCCCTACCTGAACGTCACCTGGAACGCCGACCTCGGGCTGTTCCAGCCGGGCTCGGCGAGCACCCCGTACCCGGTGACCCGGCTGGGATACATGCAGGTCGGCCGGGTGGTGGAGAGCGCGACCCCGGCGGTCGCGGTGGGCACGGTCGGTGCGATGACCTACGGACACCGCACCGGCTGGCTGGCCGACCCGGTCGCCGAGCGGTTCGTGCCGTTGCCCGACGACCTGGACCCGCTGCTCGGCGTCTACGTCGCGCACATGGGCCCGATCTGCGCCAACGGTCTGCTGCACGCCGCCGCCGACCTGCACGGCACGGACGTCCGCTCGCTCGGCGACGGCGTGCGCGGGCGGCGGGTCGCGGTGGTCGGTGCCGGCGTGGTGGCGCTGCTGACCGCGCTGTTCGCCCGACGCCACGGCGCCGCGTCCGTGGTGGTCCTCGACCCCACCCCGCAGCGCCGGCAGGTCGCCGAGGCACTCGGCCTGGAGACGCTCGACCCGGAGGCGGACGACCCGGCCGCGGTGCTCAAGACGCGGTGGGCGCACACCGCCGGTGACCGGGGCGCCGACGTGGTGTTCCAGTGCCGGGGGCAGGCGTGGGCGTTGCAGCTCGCCCTGCGGCTGCTGCGACCGCAGGGCACGGTCATCGACCTCGCCTTCTACCAGGGCGGCGCGGACGCGGTCCGGCTCGGCGAGGAGTTCCACCACAACGGCCTGTCGCTGCGCTGCGCGCAGATCGGCCGGGTGCCGCGTGGGCTCGCCCCGACCTGGGACCGGGAGCGGCTCTCCGCCGAGACCGTGGACCTGCTGCGGGCGTACGGGGACGTCATCCGCAAGCACATGGTCTCGGCGGTGGTGCCGTTCGACGAGGCGCCGACCCTGCTCGCCGACCTGGCCGAGCGCCGCCGCCAGGAGCTTCAGGTGGTGCTGGCCGGCTGACCCGGTGCCGGAGCGCGTTCGCCGGGCGACGCGGGGGGCTACCGTTCGCGGCATGAGCACCCCCGAGGGCCGGTCGCTCGGCCTCGCCGCCCTGCTGCCCTACCTGCGTGAACACCGCGCCACCCTCGCCGTGGTGGGCGTCCTGTCGCTGGCCGGCGCGGCGGCGTCGCTCGCACAGCCGCTGCTCACCCGGTCGGTGCTCGACCGGGTGGGCGCCGGCAGCGCGGTGTCCGACCTGGTGGCGGTGCTGGTGGCGCTGGTGGTGCTCGGCGCGGCGATCGGCGGCCTGCGCAACTACCTCCTGCAACGCACCGCCGAGGGGCTCGTGCTGGGCACCCGGCGGAGGCTGGCCGGGCACCTGCTGCGACTGCCGATCGCCGAGTACGACCGCCGTCGCACGGGTGACCTGCTCTCCCGGGTGGGCTCGGACACCACCCTGCTGCGGGCGGTGGTCACCTCCGGGCTCTTCGAGACGGTCACCGGTGCGGTGATGGTGCTCGGCGCCGGCACCGCGATGGTGCTGCTCGACCCGCCGCTGTTCGGCGTCACCCTGCTCGGGGTGGGCCTGGGGCTGGGCTTCGCGGCGACCTTCGCCCGGCGGGTGCGGGCGTTGGCCCGGGCCGCGCAGGAGCGGATCGGCGAGATGACCTCGGCGGTGGAGCGGGCGATCTCGGCGGCCCGGACGATCCGGGCCAGCCGGGCCGAGAGCCGGGAGGCGGAGATCGTCACCGGCAGCGCCCGGGAGGCGTACGGGGCGGGGCTGCGGGTGGCGCGGGTGCAGGCGGTGGTCGGGCCGATCGGCTCGGTCACCGTGCAGGGCGCCTTCCTGCTGGTGCTCGGCATCGGCGGAGCCCGGGTGGCCGCCGGCGCGATCACCGTCGGGGACCTGGTCGCCTTCGTCATGTACCTGTTCTTCCTGGCCCTGCCGCTGGCCCAGGTGATGAACGCGTACACCCAGTTGCAGACGGGCCTGGGCGCGCTGCAACGGATCGAGGAGATCCTGGCCGTGCCGGCGGAGGGCGCGGAGGACCGGCCGGTGGCGTCCGCCGCCACGGCGGCCCCGCACCGTCCGGCCCCGATGATCGAGTTCGACCGGGTGGGGTTCGGCTACCCGGGCGGCCCGGCGGTGCTGCACGAGGTCAGCTTCGCCGTGCCGCCGGGCACCCGCACCGCCCTGGTCGGCCCCTCCGGCGCCGGAAAGTCGACCCTGCTGGCCCTCGTCGAGCGCTTCTACGAGGTGAGCGCCGGCGCCGTCCGGCTCGCCGGCACCGACGTGCGGGAGCTGCCCCGCGACGTGCTGCGGGCCCAGCTCGGCTACGTCGAGCAGGAGGCACCCGTGCTGGCCGGCACGCTGCGCGAGAACCTGTTGATCACCACCCCGGACGCCACCGACGACCGCCTGCATGAGGTTCTTGACAAGGTCAATCTGGCTCATCTGGCCCACCGCACCCCGCAGGGCCTGGACGTCCAGGTGGGGGAGGGCGGCGTGCTGCTCTCCGGGGGTGAGCGGCAGCGGCTGGCCATCGCCCGGGCGCTGCTGGCCGGCCCGCCGGTGCTGCTGCTCGACGAACCGACCAGCAACCTGGACGCGCGCAACGAGGTCGCGCTGCGCCGCGCCATCGACGCGGTCGCCGTCCGCCGGACACTGTTGATCGTGGCGCACCGGCTGGCCACGGTGGTCGACGCCGACCAGATCGTCGTCCTCGACGAGGGTCGGGTGGTGGCCGTCGGCACGCACGCCGAGCTGACCGCCACCGACCCGCTCTACCGGGAGCTGGCCACCCACCAGCTGCTGGTCGGCTGACCCGGCGGCGTCGCCGTCGACATGCCGGCGGGTGGGCGGGCGACCGGTCCGCAAAAACCCGGCCGGGTCGCGTACCGTTGCCGCTCATGGGTGTGTCGCAACGGTTCAAGAGCAAGTTCCGGCGGTTCCTCCAGCGCCCCGGCTCGACCGTGGATCTTGCTCCGCTGGAGAAGCTGCTCCCGGCGATCGAGGCGCGCGAGGATGACCTCGCCGCGCTGGACGACGCCGAGTTGACCGAGGCCGCCGGCGCGGCGACCGGCTACGAGGAGATCTGCGCGGTCGGCCGGGAGGCCGCCCGCCGTGGCCTCGACCAGCGGCCGTACGACGTGCAGCTGCTCGGCGCGATGGCGCTGCTCTCCGGCAAGGTCGCGGAGATGGCCACCGGTGAGGGCAAGACCCTGACCGCCACGATCGCCGCGTACGGGCACGTCCGGCTCGGAAACGGGCCGGTGCACGTGCTCACCATCAACGACTACCTGGCCCGCCGCGACGCCCAGTGGATGGAGCCGGTCTACACCCTGCTCGGCCTGACCGTCGGCTGGGTCAACGAGGCCTCCACCCCGCAGGAGCGACGCGACGCGTACGCCTGCGACGTCACGTACGTCTCGGTCAGCGAGGCGGGCTTCGACTACCTGCGCGACCAGCTCGTCACCGACGTGGCCGACCGGGTGCAGCCGCCGCTGACCACCGCGATCGTGGACGAGGCCGACTCGATCATGATCGACGAGGCTCGGGTGCCGATGGTCCTCGCCGGCGCGGTGCCGGGCGAGCAGGACCCGGTGCACGCTGCCGCCGCGCTGGTCCGTGGCCTGCGCAAGGGCAAGCACTACACGGTCGCCGAGGACGGGCGCAGCGTGGCCTTCACCGCCGCCGGCCTGGCCGCCGTCGAGGCCAAGCTCGGCATCGACCTGTACGACGAGGAGCACGTCGCGCAGCTCTCCGCGGTCAACGTGGCCTTGCACGCGCACGCCCTGCTGCACCGCGACGTGGACTACATCGTCCGGGACGGCTCGGTCGAGCTGATCGACGAGATGCGCGGCCGGGTGGCCCAGCGCCGCCGCTGGCCCGACGGGCTCCAGGCGGCGGTCGAGGCCAAGGAGGGCCTGGACGCCACCGCCGAGGGCGAGGTGCTGGGCACCATCGCCATGCAGGCGTACATCGCGCTCTACCCCAAGGTCTGCGGGATGACCGCCACCGCGGTGCTGGTCGGCGACCAGCTGCGGGAGTTCTTCGGCCTCGAGGTGGCGGTGATCCCGCCGAACACCCCGTGCGTGCGCGAGGACGAGCCGGACCGGATCTACGCCACCCGGGCGGAGAGGGACGAGGCGCTGATCGACGAGATCCGGCGCTGTCACGAGGCGGGGCGGCCGGTGCTGGTCGGCACGCTGGACGTCAAGGAGTCCGAGGGGCTGGCCGCCGGGCTGAACGCGGCCGGCGTGCCCTGCGTGGTGCTGAACGCCAAGAACGACGACGAGGAAGCGGCGATCATCGCCGAGGCCGGCGCGTACGGCGCGGTGACCGTCTCCACCCAGATGGCCGGCCGGGGCGTGGACATCCGTCTCGGCGGCAGCGACCAGGCCGACCGGGAGCGGGTGGCCGAGCTGGGTGGCCTCTACGTGATCGGCAGCGGCCGGCACGACAGCCGCCGGGTGGACGACCAGCTGCGCGGCCGGGCCGGCCGGCAGGGCGACCCGGGCGGCTCGGTCTTCCTCGTGAGCCTGGAGGACGACCTGGTCGTCCGGCACGCCGCCGACGCGGTCCCGGCGTCACCCCGGATGAACGCGGACGGCCTGGTCACCGACGACCAGGTGGACTACGCGGTGGAGCACGCCCAGCGGGTCGCCGAGGGCGTCAACCACGAGATCCACCGCAACACCTGGCGCTACAGCGTGGTGATCGAGCAGCAGCGCAAGGCGCTCGCCGAGCGCCGGGAGCGGCTGCTCACCAGCGACGTCGCCGCGCTGATGCTGCTGGACAAGATGCCCGAGAAGGCCGGCGAGATGGACGAGGACCTGCTCGCCCGGGCGGCCCGGTCCATCGCGCTCTACCACGTGGACCGGCTCTGGGCCGAGCACCTGGCCGAGCTGTCCGAGGTCCGCGAGGGCGTGCACCTGCGCGCGCTGGGCCGGCTCGACCCGCTGGACGAGTTCCACCGGGCGGCGGTGCCGGCGTTCAACAACCTGATCCCGGAGATCGAGGCGCGCACCCTCGCCACCTTCACCGAGACCGAATTCGACGAGGACTGGCAGCCGGAGGACGGCACCCTGGTCCGCCCGACCGCCACGTGGACCTACCTGGTGCACGACAACCCGTTCGGCTCCGAGCTCGACCGGCTGATCGCCTCGATCGGTCGGCGGCTCAGCGGCGCCGGCCGCTGACGCGCCGGCTCTGCGGCGTCCGAGGCCCCTGTCGCGCGTTCACGCGCCGCAGGGGCCTCCGATTTGGGCCGTTTCGACCCGGGTTGCCGAGGGTAGTAGGGCGGGTCGGTCAAGTCGGGGGAGAGCAGGCGATGACACAGGTGATGGTGCCGGCTGGGCGGGACCACGAGCGTACGGGGGCAAGGTAGCGGTGAACCTGGACACGCGGGAACCGGTGCTGGAGAGCCTCGGTGTGCTGGAGACTGCCGCGCTGCTGCGGGAGTTGACCGCCGGCCTCATCACGCTGACCGATTTCGATGAGGCGCTGCTGGCGCTGGTGCGGGTCACCCGGGACGCGGTGGCCGGCGTGCGCTGGTGCGGCTTCACCGCCCTGCGGGCCGGCGAGCCCGCCGGGGTAGCCGCCTCCGACGAGCGGCTGGCCGGCCTGGACGACCTGCGACACGGGCCCGACTCGCCGGCGATGAGCGCGATCCGACGCCGGGAGATGATCCTCGCCGTGGACCTGGCCGGTGAGCCACGCTGGCCGGCCTGGACGGCGCGCGCCCGTGACCTCGGAGTGCGCGGGGTGATCTCCGCGCCGGTGGACATCGACGACCAGGTGATCGGTGCGATCAACCTGTACGCCGGCGCGCCGGACGTGCTCACCCCGCAGCACCAGTTGACCGCGATGCTGCTCGCCGAGCACGCCAGCCTGCTGCTGGCCGCCGTCCGCGACCGGGGCCGTCAGCTCGCGCTCGCCGGCGAGCGGGACGCCACATTGCTGCACGAAGGGGTGGTCGGGCAGGCCATCGGCGTGATCATGACGCAGCGCGGGTGCACGCCGGCCGAGGCGCTGGAGGTGCTGCGGACCGCCGCGTCCTCGTTGGCCATCCCGCTTCGCGAGGTGGCTGAGCGTCTGGTCCGGACGGTCTCCCGGCAACGCGACGCCTGATCCGGTCGGGTGCCCGTTCTCCCGGTCGACGGCGAGTCGGGCACGGTTGTTTCGCCGCGGTGGGGCTCGGGTAGCACCCTGGTAGTGGTGAGCTGCGCCGACCCGGGGGAGGCCCGATGCAGAGCCGGCTGCGGGTGCAGGGGCACCCCATCCAACCGATGCTGGTGACGTTCCCGCTCGGGCTCTTCGTCAGTGCCACCGTCTTCGATCTCACCGACGTCATCGGTGGGCCGGCCTTCCTGGGCGAGGTCGGCTACTGGACCGGCGTCGCCGCCCTGTTCGCCGCCGCGATGACCACGATCGCCGGCATGGTCGACCTGTGGGACGTACCGGGTGACCGCACCCGCCGCACCGCCGTCGCCTTCAACCTGGTGAACGCGACGATGGCCGCCATGTTCCTGCTCACCTGCCTGGTACGCGCCCACTCCCCGCAGCGCGGCGCGTCGGCCGCGATCCTGGTCACCGAGCTGGTCGCGCTGGCCGTCGGCGGCGTCGGCGTACACCTGGGCGCCCGGTTGATGCGCCAGTTCGACGCGCGCGGCCGCACCGAGGCGGGCACGTTCGACGCGCTCGGCGGCGTGGCCGCCCCCACCGTCGAGGTCGTCCGCCCCCGCCCGTGACGCAACCCGCGCGTACCGAGCGGCAGGTCATTCCGCCGGTGGCGGCCGCTTGATCCGCTCCCTCCGCCGGCCAGGGACGAGCCGGCTCCTGCCGACGGTCGTTGTTGTTGGCGCTATACCTCAGAGGCATGAATATGACTGTCAGGTATAGCGCGCAACCGCACCCGAGCCGGCCCCGCCGCGGTGACCGACTCGGTGTCGGCGAGCGGACGGTGCGGCGGCAAAATGCGTTGCCAGCGGTGGGGCAGCCGGCGAGGCTGGCCGGCGTGGACACCGAGCGCGACGTCGAGGATCTGATCGCCGAGGCGGCCGCCGCGCCGGTGGACGGCTGGGGCTTCGACTGGCTGGCCGGGCGGGCCGCCGAGGAACGCCCAACCTGGGGGTACGCCCGCCTGGTCGCCGACCGGATGGCGCACGCCGACGCCGCGCTGGACGTGGACACCGGTGGCGGGGAGGTGCTCGCCGAGACGCCTCGGCCCCCACGGCTGCTGACGGCCACCGAGGCGTGGCCACCCAACGTCGAGGTCGCCCGGCGCACCCTGCGCCGGGTCGGCGCGACGGTGGTGGCGGTGACCCCGGCGGCGCCGCTGCCGTTCCGCGACGCCTCCTTCGACCTGGTGGTCAGCCGGCACCCCGTGCACACCGACTGGACGGAGACGGCCCGCTTGCTGCGTCCAGGCGGGACGTTCCTGTCCCAGCAGATCGGGGCGGGCACCATGCGGGAGCTGAGCGAGGCGATGCTCGGCCCGTTGCCGCCGCCGAACCAGCGGCACCCCGAGCAGGCGGTCGCCGCCGCCCGGGCCGCCGGGCTGCGCGTCGTCGACCTGCGCCAGGCCAGGCTGCGGGCGGTCTTCCACGACATCGGAGCGGTGGTCTGGTTCCTGCGCAAGGTGATCTGGACGGTGCCTGGCTTCACCGTGGACCGCTACCGCCCGCAGTTGCGAGCCCTGCACCACCGCATCACCACCGAGGGCCCCTTCGTGGCTTACGCCCAGCGCTTCCTCATCGAAGCCACCCACCCCTGACCACCTCGTTGATCATGAGGTTGGCGGGCCGATCCGGCGGCCGGCCGCCCGCCAACCTCATGATCGACGGAACGAGCCGGAACGAGCCGATCGGGGCCCGTTAGTGGGGGTGGGACTGGTGGTGGGTGGCCAGGACGTCGGCGCCGAAGTCGCTGGCGGGGCGGCGGAGCACGGTGTGCGCGTGGTTGCCGTTGTCGCTGGTGTTGTCGTACTCGATCAGGAGGTCGTCGCCCTGCACCCGGTAGTAGTGTCGCTGCCCGGGGCGGGTCGGGCCGGCCCAGGCGAAGTGCAGCTGGCCGCCGTCGAGCCGGCGTGCCTCCCGGATCGCCAGCTCCGGTGAGAGCCGGTCCAGGTACAGCGCCACCACCTGGTCGAGCAGCGCCCGCCCGGTGGGCCCGAGGCGGTTCGCCGGCACTCCGAGCGGGTCCAGCTGACCGTCGATTCGGCCACGGGTGGCGCTGATGATGTCCGCCGGAGCCTCGTCGGCGATGATCGCGGCTGCCCGCTCGGCCGGGCCGAGCGCGTCGAGCAGCGCGCGGGCCAGGTCCTCCTCGGGGCCCAGCGGTCGGGAGACGGGCCGGCCGGCGTACCGCACCGCGGCCGGGTTGGCGCCGAAGAAGATCGGGGCGGGGGAGACCTGGTCGTCCACCACGGTCATGCTCACCGACAGGTGGTGCCCCTCCAGCCGCCACCCCCAGCGGTCGTCGTGCTCCGGATCGCCGAACACCGCCACCCAGTAGTCGCCGCTGTGCCGCCCCCGCTGCCAGCCCTCGGCCCGGTCCAGCACCTCCTCCAGGGCGACGATCGCCATCGCCTGCGCGTACGCCGAGGGGCTGAGCGCGGTGGCCAGCAGCCGGTGCGCGGCCTTGCGCCCGGCGACGTCCAGCTCGGCGAGGCAGGCGCCGGGGCGGGGCCGGGGCCGGTACTCCAGCCAGCGTCGGGCCGCCTCGTCGGCGAACGGGTGCAGGGCGCGGTCGCGGGCCGCCGGGTCGAGCGCGGCCAGCAGCGCGGTGCCGGCGGCGCGCATCTGCTCGGGCAGGGGATCTTCCACCGACCCTGTATACCGGCCCGGCGGGGGCGGTGTCAGCCGGCCCGCAGCAGCTCGGTCATCTCGGGGAGGTCGAAGAACTGCGCCGTCTCCGCCGCGGACGGGTCGCCGTGTGCCGGGTCGGCGCCGGCCGCGAGCAGCGCGCGGACCGTCTCGGTGCTGCTGCGGAAGACCGCGGCGGCCAGCGCCGTCTGGCCCCGGTCGTTGGTGCGGGAGTGGTCCGCGCCGCGGGCCAGCAGGGCGGCCACCGTGTCCGGGTGGGCGTGGTACGCGGCCAGGATCAGCAGCGTGTCGCCCTTGTCGTTGGTCAGGTTCACCGGCAGACCGGCGTCGACCTGCGCGGCCAGTTCCTCGGTGGAGCCCGCACGGGCCAGGTCGAACATCCGGTGCGCGAACGCCAGCGTCTCCGCGTCTAGATCCTCGGTCACCGATCCAGGATAGGGCGTGCGCCCTGATAGGTTGCTCGGCCGGCGTGCTGGGGGAGGTCCGATGGATGAGACGGTGTACGTGGGAAACGCCGGTGTGGACGGCGCCGGGAACGCGGGTTGGCTGCTCGGGCACTTCGCGCCGCCGGAGGAGATCCGGCACAGCGCCGACGTCGAGGTGAAGTGGGGTGTGCACCCACCCGGGGAGGCCCGCTCGCGGTGGGCGACCGGCGAGCGGCGGACCACGCTGCTCGTGCTGGTCGAGGGACGGTTCCGGGTGGAGCTTCCGGATCGGACGGTGCGGTTGGCCGCGCCGGGCGACTACGTGGTGTGGGCCCGGGGGGTGGACCACTCCTGGTACGCCGAGTGCGCCTCGGTGGTGCTGACCGTGCGGTGGCCGTCGCTGCCGGGCTACCGGGTGGCCCCGCCGGTCCTGCGCTGACCTGATCAGGCTCACCCTCGGCGTCCCGACAGATGGAATTACCTACTAAACCTATAGGGTTTGCCGGCTAGAGTACGGGGGCACCCGCCGAACGACCCGCGAGGACCGCCATGACGCACCGCCGCCCGGAGCCCGACCTGCTCGCCGTCGCCGCCCAGTGGGCCGATCCGGACACCTGGCCGGTGGCGCTGCGCTTCGACCCCGCCGAGCGCTGGTACGCCCGGCTCGCCACCGACGCCGAGTACGAGGTGTGGGCGCTGAGCTGGCTGCCCGGTCAGGGCACCGACCTGCACGACCACGGCGGCTCCGCCGGGGCGTTCCGGGTCGTCGCCGGCACGCTCACCGAGGAGACGGTGGCCGGCGGCCGGTTGCGCCCCCGCCTGCTCCCCGCCGGCGCCGGTCGCCGCTTCGGCCCCCGGCACGTGCACGTGGTGACCAACCGGGGCACGACGCCCGCGGTCAGCGTGCACGTCTACCGGCCGGCGCTGCGGCGGATGACCCGTTACGACCTCCTCGACGGGCGGTTGCGGGCCGCCGAGGTCGCCGAGGCCGGCCGGTCCTGGTGACCGCCGGACAGCCCCCGACCCTCCCCATCACCCGAAAGGAACCCAGAATGCAGGTAACCGCCGAGCGCTGTCCGGCCCCCGTGCCGCCGCCGGGATCCCGGGGCATCGACGAGATCCTGGCCGCAGCGCGCGCCCGGCTCGACCGGCTCGACCCGGAGCGGGCGCACCTGGCGTACCGGGCCGGCGCGCTGCTGGTCGACATCCGTCCGGCCGCTCAGCGCGCCGCGCACGGCACCGTGCCGGGCTCGCTCGCGGTCGAGCGCAACGTGCTGGAGTGGCGCTTCGACCCGCGCTGCCCCGCCCGCCTGCCTCAGGCGGTCGACTACGACGTGCCGGTGGTGATCCTCTGTCAGGAGGGTTACACGTCGTCGCTCGCCGCCGCCGCACTGCGGGACATCGGCCTGCACCGGGCCACCGACGTGGTCGGCGGCTTCGCCGCCTGGCGCATCGCCGGCCTGCCCGCCCTCGGCCCGACCCCGCTGCACCGCGCGTCCCCCCTCGCGTCCCCGGTCACCGCCGGTCCGGCGCGCCGCTGACCGCCACGCCACACCGCGCGTGGCGGGCGTACCGCCATCCCAGGAGGCACCATGTCCGTCGTCGCCATCCCCACGCGGCCCCACCCGGCCGCTCGCCCCGCCCGCCAGCGGACCGGCCCGACCCTGACCATCACCCTCGACCTCGCCCCGGGCCCGCTGAGCCCCCGGCTGGCCCGGCTCGTGCAGTTGCTCGGTGAGCTGGCCGAGACGGGGGAGGGTCGGCTGCGTACCGTCGACGTACCGCCGGCCCCGGCCGTCGACGTCGTGACGCCGGTGCCGGGTCCGTCCGCCGACGCGGAGCCGTCCGCGGATGAGGTGCGCATCCTGGCCGGCTCCCGGATGGTCCGCAGGGGTGACCGGGTCGTCCCGCTGACCCGCATCGAGTACGAGCTGCTGCTGTTCCTGGCCGAGCGGCCGCGCCGGGTCTTCACCCGCCTCCAGTTGCTGTCCAACGTGTGGGGTTACGAGCACGCCGTTGCCCGGACGGTGGACGTGCACGTCCGCCGGCTGCGCGCCAAGTTGGACGGCACGCCGATCGTCACCACCGTCTACGGCGTGGGTTACCGGCTGGCCGACGAGGCACGGGTCACCGTGGACCGCAGCCGCTGAAAATCCCTCGACTTTCAACCACGACAGGCGGCGGGAGGGGCCGCGGTCAACCGGGCGGGGACCCCCGTATCGGGTCATCCTGGCGGCTCTGCTGTAATCAACACGCGTCGTACGCAGAGCGAGCACACGGCTCCGATGTGTTCGTCAATTGTCACATTCATGCAACGCAGCCGCCTCTTGACCCTCGCCCGGGCGCCGGGAAGCATCGATGAAGCGGCGTCCCGGGCCGTGGGGAGATACCCGGACCAGCCAAGGAGGACCATGTCGGTCAGCCCCGCCTCGTCGCGCGCCGGATGGCATACGTCCCAACCCGCGGTGCCCGGTCGACCGCCGGGTGGCCAACGCCGCCCGGCCAACACAGCCGCGCCCGTGCTCACCGTGACGCTGTCCATCCCACTGGCCTGCGAGGAGACGCTGACCCCGCCGGCACGCCGGCTGCTCGAGGCGGCCCGCGAGCTGCTGGAACGGGGCGAGGCTGTGATCACCAGCTCCGTCCCGGCCGAACGCCGCCCCGACCCGGTGCCGGCCAACCGGTCGCCGGCCCGACCGCTGAGCCCGACCATCCCCGCCCTGCACATCCTCGCCTCGTCCCGCTCGGTGCTGCGCGACGACGAGCCGCTGCCGCTGACCCGGCTGGAGTTCGACCTGCTGCTGCACCTGGTCGCGCATCCCCGGCGGGTCTTCACCCGGCTGCAACTGCTCAACGCCGTCTGGGGCTACGAGCACGCCGGCGTCCGTACCGTCGACGTGCACGTGCGCCGGCTGCGCGGCAAGGTCGGCGTCGATGTCCCCCTGGTCACCACGGTCTACGGCGTGGGCTACCGGCTGGCCGACGACGCCCGGGTCACGATCGACCGCACCGGCTGACCGGCGCGAGCCACCCGACCGGCGCGGGGCAGGATGGTCCGGTGCGTATCCGCCCCATCTCGCCCGACCTGCTCGTCACCGAGCTGACCGGCCGGCTGGCCGCCGCCGCGACCGACGCCGCGACCACCGGGCGCGCGCGGCTGCGCGTGGCGGTGGACGGCGCCCCCGCCGCCGGCCCGGACGAGCTGGCTGCCGCGCTGGTCGAGCCGTTGCGCGCGCGGGGCCGCCCGGTGCTGCACGTCCGCGCCACCGACTTCCTCCGCCCCGCGTCACTGCGCTTCGAGCTGGGCCGGACCAACCCGGACGCCTACTACGAAGGCTGGGTGGACGAGGCGGGGCTGCGCCGGGAGGTGCTCGACCCGGCCGGCCCCGGCGGCTCCGGGCGACTGCTTCCCTCGCTCTGGGACGCCGTCGCCGACCGGGCCAGCCGCGCCCGCTACGTCGACCTGCCACCCGGCGGTGTGGTCCTGGTCAGCGGCGCGCTGCTGCTCGGCGGTGGCCTGCCCTTCGACGTCACCGTCCACCTGGAGGTGTCCGCGGCGGCGCTGCGCCGGCGTACCGAGGCGGCCCAGGAGTGGACCCTGCCGGCCTTCGACCGGTACGCCGAGGAGGTCGTCCCGGCCAGCTTCGCCGACGTGGTGGTGCGGGCCGACGACCCCCGCCACCCGGCCCTCGTGGAGCCCGGCGCGGACGCCTGACAACCGCCGCGAATTCGCCGGTTTGGTCGACTGCCCGGGCGGGTACTCGCCCGGCTCACAGAGCGCGGGTGACCGCCCGCGCACCAGACGCGACCGTGACCGGGGCCAGGTGCCGCCGGCTTCCCGGTTCACCCTTGACCAGGCCCAGGAAAGGCAGGCAGCGATGCTCGTCCACGACACGGTCGGTACGGGCCGTTCCCAGACGGAGATCGATCAGATCCGGCTCTCCCTCCAGGCGCGCTACGACGAGCTGACCGCGGAGTACGAGCAGGCCGTCCTGCAGAGCCAGGTGCTGCGGCTGGTGGAGGTCGGCGACACCGCGGGTGACGACCAGGCCGACAGCGGCACCAAGACGGCCGAGCGCGACACCGCGCAGTCCCTGTTGCGCACCATCCTCGACCGCCGCGCCCAGTACGAGCACGCCCTCGGCCGGCTCGCGGAGGGGACCTACGGCTGGTGCGAGGGCTGCTCGGCCGCCATCCCCGTGGAGCGACTGGAGATCTTCCCGTCCGCCACCACCTGCGTGACCTGCAAGCAGACCCGCGAGCGGCGGGCCGCCTGAGCGACGCCAGCGGTTGCCGGTCGGTCCGCGACACGATGGACTCCACCCATGGGTGACATCCTCGTGGGCACCGCGTCCTGGACCGACCGCACGCTGCTGGACTCCGGCTGGTATCCGCAGACCGCGGACACGCCGGAGAAGCGGCTGGCGTACTACGCCCGGCAGTTTCCGCTGGTCGAGGTGGACGCCACCTACTACTCCCCGCCCGCCGAGGCGACCGCACGGCTCTGGGCCGAGCGCACCCCGGCCGGCTTCACCTTCAACATCAAGGCGTTCAGCCTGCTGACCGGTCATCCCACCCGGGTCAGCGCGCTCTACAAGGACCTGCGCCCGGAGACCGACAAGAAGAACGTCTACCCCGACGACCTGCCCGCGCAGGCGTACGAGGAGGTGTGGACGCGCTTCCTGTCCGCGCTGGACCCGCTGATCGAGGCGGGCAAGCTGGGAGCGCTGCTGTTCCAGTTCCCGCCCTGGTTCACCATCAAGCGGGACAACAAGCAGTACCTGCTGGAGGTGGCGAAGCGCTGCGCGCCGCTGCGGCCGGCGTACGAGTTCCGCCACGCCTCCTGGTTCGACGGCGCCAACGCCGACGAGACGCTCGCCTTCCTGCGACAGCACCGGCTGCCGTACGTCTGCGTGGACATGCCGCAGGGCCACCGCTCGTCGCTGCCCCCGGTGCTGGCCGCGACCGCGGACCTCGCCGTCGTGCGCTTCCACGGCCACAGCGACAAGTGGACCAGCAAGGACATCCACGAGAAGTTCGGCTACCACTACTCCAAGCGGGAGCTGGCCGACTGGGCGCCCAAGCTGCGCGAGCTGGCAGACGAGACCGGGCAGACGCACGTTCTCATGAACAACTGCTACCGCGACTACGCGCAGACGAACGCGAAGACCCTGGCCGGCCTGCTCGCCGCGGACTGACCGCGTCGCCCGGCTCACCCGTTTGGGGTGGGGCCGGGTCACCCATCCGACGGGCAGGCTGGCAGGTGCGTGCGGTCGTGACGGCGGCCGGCGCCGGAAACGACACGGAGGTGACGGGGATGACGGTTCGACTGGTGGCGGATAGACGGCGTGGCGCCGTCCTGCACGTGGTCGGTACGGCCGACAACGCCCGGCGCGCCCCGCAGGGCAGCCCCATCCGGGCCCGACGCGGCCCGGTAGGCCCGCCACGGCGCAACGACGACGAACGGTGGGACACCGCGGAACGGGGGTCGACCGATGGCTGACACGATGATCTCTGCGTTCGAGTCCTCGCTGGACAAGACGAACCTGATCCTCAAGGACATCGAGAACGCGTACGGCTGGCCGAAGGACCGACGCAACCAGTCGTACGCGGCGTTGCGCACGGTGCTGCACCTGCTGCGCGACCGACTGCCGGTGAACGAGAGCGTGGAGTTCGCCCAGCAGTTGCCGATCATGGTCCGGGGGATCTACTTCGACGGCTGGAACCCCTCGGACGTCCCGATCAAGCTCAACCGGGACGACTTCCTCTACGAGGTGCGCCAGGGCTTCCCGTACGACGTGGAGGGCGGCCCGGAGCGGGTGACGCAGGTGGTGCTGGACACCCTGCGCCGACACGTCACCCAGGGCGAGTGGCAGGACGTGAAGGACACCATGCCCCGGGACCTGGCCCGGATGCTGCCCTGATCCAGGTGAGCCCGTCCGACCGTGGTCGGGCGGGCTCAGCCGTCGGGGGCGTCCACCGCGTCCGGCAGCGCCGCGGACGGCACCCGGGACACCGGGTGACCGGCCCGTCGGGCCAGGGCGGCGAAGGCGACCGCGTCCACGATGGCGGCGCCGCCAGGGTCGTTGTTGAAGTAGACGTACGCCGGCTCGTCGGCGCCGAAGGCGTCGGCCAGCCGGCGCACCCAGGAGGCGAGCGCCGTGCGACCGTACCGGGGCCAGGGCCGAGCCCGTCCCTCGTGCAGCCGCAGGTAGCCGAAGTCGGTGGTGCGCCAGCGCGGCGCGACCGGGCGACCCAGCCGGTCCGCCCACACCAGCGCCGCCCGCCGGCGTTCCAGCACCCCGCGGGTCGCGTCGGTCCACCACGAGGGGTGCCGGGGCTCCACCGCCACCCGCACCTCGGCCGGGAACAGCCGCAGCGTCGCGTCGAGCGCCTCGACGTTCGCCGGCAGGTTCGGCGGCAGTTGCAGCAGCACCGGGCCGAGACGGTCACCGAGCGCGGTCGCACGGCCGAGGAACCGGGCCACCGGCTCGGCCGGGTCACGCAGTCGCTTGATGTGCGTCAGGTAGCGGCTCATCTTCACCGCCACACAGAAATCCGCCGGGGTCCGGGCCCGCCAGGCGGCGAAGGTGTCCCGCTCCGGCAGCCGGTAGAAGGCGTTGTTGACCTCGACGGTGGCGAACCCGGCCGCGAAGTGCTCGAGCCAGAGCCGCTGCGGCAGGCCCTGCGGATAGAAGCGGCCGCGCCAGTCCCGGTACTGCCAGCCGGAGGTGCCCACCAGGATCACCCCTCCATCCTGGCACCCACCGCCGCCGCCGGTGAACCGCCCGTGTCGCCCCGGTTCGGCGTCTACGGTGTGGGTTAGAGAAGATCGCGCGTGGGGTACCACCCGCAGCACGACGAACCCCGGCGTACAGCGGGGGCGGCACACCCGAGGGAGTACCGATGGCACTCAACGATGACGACATGCAGACCACGGGCGGCGGCGGCCTGGAAGGCCCGGCCGACGGCGGTGCCACCCCGGGTCGCCAGGACGGTGGCGCGGACGGTGGCGCCGAGGGCCCGGCCGACGGCGGTGCGACGCCCGGCCGGCAGGACGGTGGCGCCGACGGTGGCGCCGAGGGCCCGGCCGACGGCGGTGCGACGCCCGGCCAGCAGGACGGTGGCGCCGACGGTGGCGCCGAGGGCCCCGCTGACGGCGGTGCGACCCCTGGTCAGCAGGACGGCGGCGCCGACGGCAGTGCCCGGTGACGGCAGCGTCATGACGCATCTCGACCCGCCGGGCGGCCACGGTCGCCCGGCGGTTCCGTCCGCGAGTGCCGCCGCCGCGCTGGCCCGCTGCGTCTCGGTCGAACCGGCCAAGTTCGCCGCCGCGCACTGGGGACACACCCCGCTGCTGTCCCGCGCCGCCGAGCTGCCCGACCCGGCCGGCTTCACCGACCTGTTCAGCCCCGCCGACGCCGACGAACTGCTCAGCCGCCGCGGTCTGCGTACCCCGTTCCTGCGCATCGCCAAGGACGGGCAGCTCGTCCCGGCGGCACGCTGGACCGGCGGCGGCGGCGCCGGCGCGGAGATCGGCGACCAGGTACTCGACGAGCGGGTCCTGGAGCAGTACGCCGCCGGCGCCACCCTGGTGCTACAGGGCCTGCACCGGATCTGGCCGCCGCTGATCGACTTCGCCCGTGACCTGGGCCTCGCGCTGAGCCAACCGTTGCAGATCAACGCCTACCTCACCCCGGCGGGCAGCCAGGGCTTCGCCACCCACTACGACACCCATGACGTGTTCGTGCTCCAGGTCGACGGTCGCAAGCACTGGCGGATCCACCCGCCGGTGCTGCCCGACCCGCTGGAGAAGCAGCCCTGGGGTGGCCGCGCCGACGAGGTCGGCGCCACCGCGCAGGGCCCGGCAGCGCTGGACGTGGTGCTCGCCCCCGGCGACGCCCTCTACCTGCCGCGTGGCTGGCTGCACAGCGCGCAGGCGCAGGAGGCCAGTTCCCTGCACCTGACCGTGGGCATCCGCGCGTTGACCCGCTACGCCCTGGTCGAGGAGCTGCTCGCCCTCGCCGCCGAGGACCAGCGGCTGCGGGCCAGCCTGCCGTTCGGCACCGACGTCGCCGACCCGGACGCCATCGAGCCGGAGCTGACCGAGACGGTGGAGGCGCTGCGGGACTGGCTGCTGCGCGCCGACCCGGACGCCGTCGCGGCGCGGCTGCGGCAGCGGGCCTGGCCGGCCGCCCGCCCGGCGCCGATCCGGCCGCTCGCCCAGGCCGGCGCGCTGGCCGCGCTGGACGCCGACACCCAGCTCACGCTGCGCCCGGGCCTGCGCTGGCAGCTCGGGCCGCACGGCCCGGACACGGTGGCGCTGCGGCTGTTCGACCGCACGATCACCCTGCCCGCCGCGTGCGAGCCGGCCGTCCGCGCCCTGCTCAGCGGCGCGGTCACCCGGGTCGGCGACCTGCCCGGGCTGCCCGACGACGCCGACCGGGTCACCCTGGCCCGTCGGCTGCTGCGCGAGGCCGTCCTGGTCCCGGCCTGCGCGGGGTCAGCGGCCGAGCACCAGCAGCAGCGCGGTGGTGAGCAGGCCGGCGCCGAGCACCACGGTGATCGGTCGGGGGCCGAGCACCGCGTGCCGGCGGTCCGCCAGCACCCGCGCCGGCACCAGGCCGACCAGCGGCCCGAGTAGGGTCACCACCAGCGCCAGCACCGGCATCCCGACCGCGAGGTCGCCGCCGTACCCCACGCCGAGCGCCCGCGCGCCGGCCCCCAGCGCGTACGCGACCACCGCACCGGCGACCCCGCAGAGCGCCAGCAGCGGGTTGACCGAACCCGGCAGCTCACCCGGCTGCCCGGCCCGGTCGAGCATGTCCCGGGCCCGACTGAGCAGCAGCATCGGGTCCGCCACACCACCGTTGGCCGGGGCGGGCGGCCCACCGAGGCGGCGGGCGCCGGCGCCGAGGCGCTTCCGCAGCTCCTGCCACAGGTGCGCCACCTCGGCGTCCACCCGCTCCTGCTGCTCCCGCGCCGCGACCAGCTCCTCCTCGGCGCGCTGCACCTGCTCGGCGGCGTCGGCCACGGCCCGGTCGGCTGCCGCGCACTGCCGGTCGTACCAGGTGTGCGCCTCGGCGCGCTGGTCGCGTACCCGGGCGGTCAGCTCCGCCAGCCGCCGCAGCTGGGCCGCGTACGTCTCACTGGCCACGGGTTGGTTCATCGTGACGGTCCATAGGGGATGATGACCTGCCCGGTGCGGTGTACCGCCCGGTCGAAGAAGAGCCCCCGCCACGGGCGGGGATACCAGTCCGGGCCGCCGGTGCCCGGATACAGCGACGCGCCCAGCTCGCCGCCGTGCGCGTCGAGCGCCACCCAGGCGCCGATCTGGTCGGTGCGGGCGGCCGGCCCGCCCAGGTCGGCGCGCATCCGGGCCACGCCTCGCCACCAGGCCAGCACGTGGGTCCGCCGTTCGGGCCCGTCGTGGAGGACCCGGCGCAACTGCTCCAGGCCGGTGCGTCGGCCCGCCCGCGCGGCCAGCGCCCCGGCGGCCGCGTCGACCGCGAACAGCAGCAGGTAGTGCGGGCTGCCCGGGCCGGTCAGCCCGTCGGCCGTCTCGGCCATCAGCTCACCGACGGTCTCCTCGTCGTACCAGGCGGCGTCGTCGGCCAGGTCGTCGTAGAGCGCGCGGGCCATCGGGTCGGCGTCGGGGTCCAGGCAGGCGATGGAGAACCGGGCCGTGCCCGGCGGGTGCTGGCGGGCCAGCGACCGAGCGGCCGCGTCCAGCACCGCGCACGCCTCGTCGACGCGGGTGCCCAGCACCGCGAGGTTGCGCCCCGGAGCGCGCGGCAGGCGCAGCGCCGCCGAGCGGGCCTGCACGTCGATGATCTCGCCGAGCAGGGCCACGGGACCGCGCGGTGCGGTGCCGTCCGCCGGCGCGGTGAGCGCCCGGAAATCCGGAGCCTCGGCGAGCCGGGGGATCGCGTCGCCGTCGAAGAGCCGGGCCGGCGCCGCGTCGGGCGGACGCATCCGCCACAGCCGGTTCTGCAGGCCGCTCCACGTCTCCCAGTCGCTGGCGGACGGGATCCGGGCGATCTCGTTGCCCTCCACCATGCCCGACTCGGCGTTGACCACCGCGTGCCAGCGGGGCAGTGACTGCGCCGCGTCGTTGCGCTCGGCCAGGATCCGCAACGCCTTGGGCAGCGCGATGCGCAGGGTGAACTGGGCGACCAGCGCCGGGCGCCCCCACAGCGCCTCGATGCCGCGTACGTCCTGCGAGGCGAGCACCAGGTGGATGCCCTGCGACCGGCCCCGCCGGGCCAGGTCCTCCAGCAGGTCCGCGGCCTCCCGGGCGACGACGTCCCGGCCGGCCAGCAGCATCTGGAACTCGTCGACCACGGCCACGATCCGCGGCCAGTGTCCGGTCGGATCGACCGCCCGCAGCTCGGCCAGCTTGGTCACCTCGTGCTTCTTGGCCGCGTCGGCCCGCCGGCGCAGCTCCTCGGCGAGGAACCGCAGCAGCGCCAGCCCGAACTCGCGGTCGGTGTTCACGTTGATCCCGACCAGGCGCATGTGCGGCAGCCAGCTCGGGTCGCGCCGGCCCTTCGCGAACCGTGCGAAGGACACGCCCTCCTTGAAGTCCAGGAGGTAGAACTCGAGCTCGGCGGGGGAGTAGCGGGCTGCCAGCGCGCCGATCCAGGCGAAGATCAGGTTGGTCTTGCCGGTGCCGGACGGCCCACCGATCAGCGCGTGCGGCGGGTAGTCGCCCAGCGTCAACCGCACCGGTCGGCCCTGCGGCCCCTCGCCGATCGGGGCGGTCAGACCGCTGGCCGAGTCCTCCCGCCACATCAGCTCCGGCGGCGGCAGCAGGTCGGCGAACGGGGCGGGCGGCGGGCCGGCGCTGACCTGCGCGGCGATCTCCCGGCAGGTCTCGGTGACCAGCGACGCCGGTGGCGGCGGGTCCAGTCGGACCGGCAGGCCGGACGAACCACCGATCCGGGCGCCGGACGCCTCGGCCACGACCCGGGTCACCGTCGGATCGTCCGGCAGCGGCACTCCACGGACCAGCAGGTGCACGCCGCAGGCCGCGCCGGCCCGCACCACCCGGTCGAGCTGCCCGCGCTCGTGTCGGTTCACCTCGTCGCCGCCGAGCAGCACCGCCACCCGCCACGGCTCGGGGCGGCGGCCGGTCGCCGCGGCCAGCTCCCGCAGCGAGCCGTACTCGCCGGCCAGCACGGTCTCGTTGATCCGGCGGATCTGCTCGACGAGGTCGTCCAGCAGCGGGCCCAGCCCGCCGGGGCCGACGAAGGTGAGCAGCCCCGCGGTGCCCAGCGGGGCGAACCCGGCCAGGCCGCCGCCGAGGTGCTCCGGGTCGTACCCGATCAGCCGTACCGCGCCCGGTTCGGCGCGGCCGACGGCCCGCAGCAGCAGCGCGGCCACCACCGCGTCGCAGCCGGCGCGGTCGTCCCCGGAGAGGTGCACGTGCCCGGCGTCGAGCAGCGGCACCAGCGCGGGCACCGGGTCGACGTCGTCGAGCCGGACCGTGCCGACACGCAGCGCACCGGGCGGCTCGACCCGGCGCGTGGGCGTGGGCGTCCACTTCGGCCAGTCGGCGCCGGCGCAGCCGGGTGCCTCCAGGCGGGCGGCGTCGGCGGCGTGCCGGGCCAGCTCGGCGATCCGGGCGGCGTGCCGGGCGTTGATCTCGGCCAGCCGGTGGTCCCGCTGGGCGCCCACCCGCTCCGGTACGGCGGCGGCCGCCCGGCGGACCCGGGCCAGCCGCTCCCGCGCGGCGGTCAGGTCGGCCTGCGCCGCGGACAGCCGGGTACGGGTGGCCCCCAGCGCCTCGGCGAGGGTGTCCCGGACCCGGGTGGCCAACTGGCCGCGCCGGTCAGCCATCGGAACTTTGGCGTCGCTGCGGCGCCGGCGCGTCGCGCCACAGGCTGCTTGCGCGCGACGGCGGCCCGGCGGCGTGCTGCCGGCCGGCGTCGCGGGGCTGCGGGCCCGCACCGCCGGGGCGCGGTCCGGCGCCACCCGGCTGCCCGGCGGTGGGCTGCGACCCGGCGGCGGTGGGCAGGTCCCGGCCGAGCCGGGCGAGCAGCAGCCCCGTCGCCACGCCGGCGGTCACCGCCGAGTCCGCGGCGTGTGGCGGTTCGCCGGAACCGCGCGGCGGCGGCATCCGGCACACCCGGGTCAGCAGCGTCTCCAGCACCGGCGGCGGCAGCCCGGGCAGCAGGTCGCGGACCCGCCCGTCCAGCTCCCCGCGCAGCCGGCCGAGGTCGGCGGCGCGCGGCGGATGCCCCAGCAGCTCACCAGCCAGCTCGCGCAGCAGCGGTGGGGCCAGCGCCGCCATTCCCAGGCCCACGTCGGCCGGCGCGCGACGCAGCTCGGTGCGCAGCCGGTCCCGGTCGCCGGCGCGCACCCCGCGCACGACCCGGCGCAGCAGCTCCTGGGAGTCGTCCAGCCGCTCGTCGGGCTCGTCGGCGGCGCCCTCGCGTCCGCCGGTCAGCTCCGCCACCCGCACCGACCACCAGCGGCGCAGCCGGACCTGCTCGGCCGGCTCCGGCGCCACGGCGGCGGGCCCGCCGGCCGGCGGCGCGTCGTGCCGGGGTTCGCGTTGCTCCGGGCGGGGCGGTGGCCCGCCGTCCGCGCCCAGCCCGATCGCGGCCAGGTACGCCGACAGCTGCTCCTGCGCCACGCGCAGCGCGTAACCGGCGGTCTCGGCGTGTTCGGTGGCGGCGGACAGCTCGGGCACCCCCATCGGGTTGGCCGACTCCTGCCGTACCCAGCGCAGCCGCTCGGCGGCCAGGCCGAACTTCTCCAGCGCCTGCCCGAGCAGGGCCACCGGGAACTCCTCGCTGGCGGCACGGACCTGCCCACCGACGTCCTCGATGATGGACATGGTCGCCTACAGCGTGGCGACGTAGAGCTGCGCCTGCTCCACCGCGACCAGTGTCGCGGCGAGACACTCCTCCAGCTCCTGGCTGGCCTGGGTCAGCGACGCCTGGGCCGCCTCCACCGTCTCGTGCCCGCTGCCCTCCAGCGCGCCGGCCAGGGTCTGCTGCGCCTCGGCCAGTTTCTCACCGGCGGCCTGCACGGCTGTCTGCCCGTCGCCGATCTGTTGGAGGGCGACATCGATGGCAGCCTTCAGCTCGGCGACGCTCGCCACGGCGGAACCTCCTGGGGGCGGGGAGGTCTTTATTAGAGCCTATCGGCGAGCCCGGGAGAACATCCGCCCTGTCGGTGTTCCTGCCCGGCTGTCCCGTTGCTGCCCGGAAGTGCCGGGAGTCCGTTCTGTGGGAGTCCCAGCACGAGAGGTTGTCAGGTGCTGGCGGGGGTATCGCGCAGCCAGCGCGGCCCGTACACCTCGGCGCCCAGGGCGGTGACCCGGTCGCGCAGCTCCCGGTCGGCGGTGACCACCAGCCGGCGGCGCCGCGGGGCGCCCTCCACGAGGTCGACCACGGCGTCGTCACCCGAGCCGGCGGCCGAGACCACCCGGACGCCCTCGGTGCCCGGCACGTCCCGCGCGGCCCCCTCGACCACCAGCACCACCTCCACCGGGGCGGCCAGCCGGGCCGGCAGGCCGGCGGAGGCGACCGGTGCCAGCGAGTCACGCAGGCGCGCGGCGGCACCGGCCCGGTCCCGCCACCACCCGTTCGGGCGGGAGCCCACCACGTTGGCGCCGTCCACGATCAGCAGCGGTGTCTCATCCATTCCGTCAGCCTGCCACCACCGGCGTACGCCCGCCCGGCGCCACTCCCGCGACGCCGCCGCACCGCAACGTGCGGCGTTTGTCGGGACGCGCGTCGGGTAGCCCCTGGCGACCGTGCCGCACCCCGACTGCGGAGGACAGACATGATGGGACCCGGCGACCTCGGCTCCGACCCGTGGGATGAGTTCCTGGCCCGGTACTTCGGCCGCGGTGAGGGAGGACGCCGACCCGCGCACCGGGTCGACATCACCCGGCTGATGACAGCCGACGCGCGGGAGATGCTGGCCGACGCGGCCCGGCGCGCCGCGCAACGGCAGAGCAACGACCTGGACACCGACCATCTGCTCTGGGCGGCACTGCAACGAGAACCCCTGCGTGACCTGGTACGACGGGCCGGCGCCGACCCGGACACCCTGCTCAACGCGCTCGGCGGGCGGGGCGACGGCGCGCCGCGCGGGGAGGTGCCGCCCAACCTCTCGTTGACCCCCGCGGCCAAGCGGGCGCTGCTCGACGCCCACCAGCTGTCCCGCGCGATGGGCGCCAACTACATCGGCCCCGAGCACATCCTGATGGCGCTGCCGCTCAACCCGGAGTCCCCGGCCGGGCGGATGCTGGCCGCCGGCCGGATCCAGCCGGAGTCCTTGCAGGCCGCCAACGCCGAGCGCGGGACGACGAGCGGGCCGAGGCCGGACCGCGGCACCCCCACCCTGGACCAGTACGGGCAGGACCTCACCGACCTGGCCCGCGCCGACCAGATCGACCCGGTGATCGGGCGCGCCGACGAGATCGAGCAGGCCGTGGAGATCCTGTCCCGACGCACCAAGAACAACCCGGTCCTGATCGGCGAGGCCGGCGTCGGCAAGACCGCCATCGTCGAGGGTCTGGCCGAGCGGATCTGCGACGGCGACGTACCGCAGACCCTGCTCGGCAAGCGGGTGGTGCAGCTCGACCTGGCCGGTCTGGTCGCCGGCACCCGCTACCGGGGTGACTTCGAGGAGCGGCTGAAGAAGGTGATCGACGAGATCCGGGCGCACCGCGACGAGCTGATCATCTTCATGGACGAGATCCACACCCTGGTCGGGGCGGGTGGCGCCGGCAGCGAGGGCGGCATGGACGCGTCCAACATGCTCAAGCCGGCGCTGGCCCGCGGCGAGCTGCGGGTGATCGGCGCGACGACGCTGGACGAGTACCGCAAGAGCATCGAGAAGGACGCCGCGCTGGCCCGGCGCTTCCAGCCGGTGCTGGTGCCCGAGCCGAGCGTCGACGACACGATCGCCATCCTGCGCGGCCTGCGCGACCGGTACGAGGCGCACCACCAGGTGCGGTTCACCGACGAGGCGCTGGTCGCCGCCGCCGAGCTGTCCGACCGGTACGTCACCGACCGGTTCCTGCCGGACAAGGCCATCGACCTGATCGACCAGGCCGGCGCCCGCGTACGGCTGCGCACCCGCACCCCGGCCTCCGACGTGCGGGAGCTGGAGCAGCAACTCGACGACGTACGCCGGGAAAAGGAACAGGCCGTCTCCGACGAGCAGTACGAGCGGGCCTCCACGTTGCGCGACCGGATCTCCGAGCTGGAGGAGCAGGTGCGCCGCGCACACGGCGACGACGGCTCGTCCTCGCAGGTGCCGGAGGTGGGCCCGCAGGAGATCGCGGAGGTGGTCTCCCGGGCCACCGGCATCCCGGTCAGCCAGCTCACCGAGGAGGAACGCGACCGGCTGCTGCGCCTGGAGGGTCACCTGCACCAGAAGGTGGTCGGCCAGGACGACGCGGTCACCGCGGTCGCCGAGGCGGTCCGCCGGTCCCGTGCCGGCCTGGCGGACCCGGAGCGGCCGATGGGCAGCTTCCTGTTCCTCGGCCCGACCGGCGTCGGCAAGACGGAGCTGGCCCGCGCCCTGGCCGAGGCGCTGTTCGGCGAGGCGGACCGGATGGTCCGGGTGGACATGAGTGAGTTCCAGGAGCGGCACACGGTCAGCCGGCTGGTCGGCGCCCCGCCCGGGTACGTCGGCTACGAGGAGGCCGGCCAGCTCACCGAGGCGGTGCGCCGCCGCCCGTACGCGGTGGTGCTGCTCGACGAGATCGAGAAGGCCCACCCGGACGTGTTCAACATCCTGCTCCAGGTGCTCGACGACGGCCGGCTGACAGACAGCCAGGGCCGCACCGTGAACTTCAAGAACACCGTACTGATCATGACGAGCAACCTGGGCTCCGAGCTGATCACCGGCACCCAGCGCAGCGTCGGGTTCGGCACCGGCGCGCCGGGCAGCGAGCAGGAGAACGACGAACTGCGCGAGCGTCTGATGCGCCGCCTGCAGGAGAACTTCCGCCCGGAGTTCCTCAACCGGATCGACGAGGTGATCATCTTCCGCCGGCTGGAGGCCGAGCAGCTGCGTCAGATCACCGGGCTGCTGCTGGAGGAGACCCGCCGCCGGATGCACGCCCAGGACATCCAGGTGGAGTTCACCACCGCCGGCGTCGACTGGCTCGCCGAGCACGGCTACCAGCCGGAGTTCGGTGCCCGCCCACTGCGCCGGGTGATCCAGCGGGAGGTGGACAACCACCTGTCCCGGATGCTGCTCGAGTCGGCGATCTCGCCCGGGCAGAAGGTCACCGTGGATGCCCGGGAGGGCGGGCTCACCTTCGACGTGACCGCGGGCGAGCGGGGGTACGCGGCGACCACGACCACACACCCGCGATGAGTGGCGCCCAGCGACGACCGGAACCCGAGGAACCGCAGAAGCCCGCGGAGTCCGCCGAGTCCCGGGACGAGGACGACCATCCCGACCCGATCCTGGCACCGCCCACCGCGAACCCCAGGAGGACCCGGGTGCCGCCGGAGGGCCTGCATCCGAAGACCGACGAGGACGACCCGGAGACGTCCGGGCCGCCGCCCGGAGAGGAGACCTGATGGCACGCGTAACTCGGATCGACCCCGAGGTGGAGGTGCTCTGGGAGGACTTCCACGCGGAGGTCAACGTCCCGTCGGAGCAGTTGCGCACCTGGCTGCTGACCCGGGGCTCCGGGGAGGAGTCGTTCGGGTCGAACCCGGCCCTCGACCTGCCCCAGCCGGGCCGGGAGATCCTCAAGGTGCTGAACAAGCGCAAGGTCGACCTCACCCCGGAGGACATCGAGGTGATGCGGGAGGCGGTCGACCGGATCCGCGAGCTGATGGACGCCAAGCCGCCGCGCGGCAACGCCGACGACGAGTGGCGGCACTCGCTGCTCGACCTCGGCCACGACCCCCTCGTCGAACGCTGAGCCGCGCCACGCCCGACGGTGCCGTCCCGAGCCGGGACGGCACCGTCGCGTCCAGCTACTGGCCCTGGTCCGGTTCCAGGCTGCCGATGGTCAGCCCCGCCGCGTCGGCGGCGGCGTCCCGCTCGCCACGGGTCTGGTCCTCTCGGGTGAGCAGGTTGGCGTACTCGGCGACGTCGGCCGGGTCGGGCACCTCCGGCAGACGGCGCAGGAACGCCTCCACCTCGCGGGTGGCGGCGGTGTGCGCGGCGGCCGCCTGGCGCAGCAGCTCCCGGTCGTCGGCGGGCGGGTAGAGGTCGGTCATGTCCGCCAGATACCCGGCCGGCGGCGGTTCGCACCGCCATCGGCCCGGCATTACCGGATCACACCCCGCTGGGCTGGCGGACGCCGAAGCCCGGATTGCGCAGCAGCCACGCCAGGTAGCTGGGATGCGGCGCCAGCGAGTCGGTGTACGCCGCCTTGGCCGTCTCCAGCACCACCTCGGCCCCCTGGGCGGCGGGCGAGTCCGGGTGCCAGCCCAGCAACAGCCGCCAGCGCAGCGGTATCCCGGCCAGCCGTCGCGTGACCAGGCCGGCCACCGGGCGGAACGTGGCCTGGCACAGCGCCACCGCCTCACCGGCGTCCACCAGGTCGACGCAGCCGCGTACGTCGGTCTCGTACAGCTTGCGCGGGGTGAAGCCGGCGCGGGCGCAGGCGGCGGCGAAGCAGTCGCCGAAGCAGCCGTCGCCCGGCGCGGCCACCCACTGTTCGTGGCGCAGGTCGACCAACCGCACCTCGTCGCGCGCCGCGAGGGGGTGGGTCTCCGGCAGCAGCACCAGCACCGGGTCGACGGCCACCTCCCGCCAGCTCAACCCGAACTCGGCCGAGGGGACGGCGTCACCGCACACGCCGGTGAGCGCGAAGTCCAACCGGCCACCGGCCACCAACTGCGCCAACTCGTCCACCGACCAGGACGCGTACGTGGTGATCTGCGCGGGCGGCCGCTCGGCGGCCAGCCGGTGCACCAACCGCCCCAGGATCGGGCTGTTCACCCCGCCGAACCGGTACCAGCGGGGCGCCTCGCCGCCGCCGGCCAGCCGGGCCGCCTCGTCCTGCAGGCCCTTCATGGCCGGCAGCAGCACCCGGGCCCGGGCCAGCACCAGCTCACCGAGCGCCGTGGGCCGGGCGCCGCGGCGGTCCCGGTCGAACAGCGGCCCGCCCAGTGTCCGCTCGATGCGCTGGAGCTGGGCGGTGAGCGCCGGCTGGGCCAGGCCGAGCGCCGACGCTGCCTTGGTCACGCTCCCCGTCTCCGCGATCGCGCAGACCACCCGCAGGTGTCGCAGCTCCAGGTTCATAGGGTGACGGTAGGACCAGGCAGCAGCCGGCGGAAGTGTCCGGACGGATCGGTGAGATTGGATGCACCGGTCGACGTCGCCGCTCCTCAGCCGCGAGGTGGCTCCGGCAGGTCCGCCAGGTACGTCGGCCGGCGGGTCACCGCGTCGCGCACCTTGTCCACCACGCCCACCGCCGGCTCGACGATCCGGTTCCACGGCGGCGTCGCCGGAGTGCCCGGGTGCGGCCGGGTCGGCGCCGCCTCCTCGGCGATCTCCAGCCGGTTGCCCAGCCGGATCAGCTCCTCCTCGCTGGCCACCGCGCGCAGCCCGGCGACGAGCGCGCCGACCCCGTCGACGTGCCGGCGAACCCGCTCGACGACGTCGCTCAACGAGTCGTCGCTCAGCGCCTTGAGGGTGGCCAGCAGAGCGGCGTCGGCATTCAGTTCGGCGTCCACCCGCTCGGCCGCGTCCGGCAGGGCGGCGCGTACCGCCGGCAGCAGGTACTGCTCCTCCGCCGACAGGTGCCGCGACAGCGCGGCGGTGAGCACCGCGAGCCCCTCCTGCGGTGTGGCGTCCGGACCGGTCAGTTGGTCCAGCAGCGCCAGCAGTTGCTGGTGCTCCCGGTCGACGATGTCGGCGATGCTGCGCCCACCGGGCCGGTAGCCCTCCTCGGGCGTGGGCGGCAGCGGCGGCAGGGGAACGGCGGACATGGTGCCCTCCTCGACTGGCGGGCGGAAGCTCCGGCAGGGACGTGCGGTCGTGGGCGGCGGTACCCGACGGCGCGCCCGGCGAAACCGTCGCCCGGATCCGCCAGCCTCAATGCCCGACCCGCCGGGCGCGGTGCGCCGGCCCGCCGGTCACCTCGGGCTGGTATGAAGAGGCGATGACGAGCGACTCCGCCCCCGCCCGACCGGACCCCACCGCAGAGGTCGTGGACCTCTGCCGCGACCTGCTGCGTATCGACACCACCAACACGGGGGACAACGACACCAGCGTCGGTGAGCGTCGCGCGGCCGAGTACGTGGCGGAGAAGCTCGCCGAGGTGGGTGTCGAATCGGTGCTGCACGAGTCCGCGCCGGGCCGGGCGAACGTCGTGGCCCGCATCCCCGGCACCGACCCGAGCCGGGGCGCGCTGCTCGTGCACGGCCACCTGGACGTGGTGCCCGCCGACGCCGACGAATGGTCGGTGCACCCGTTCTCCGGCGAGCTGCGCGACGGCTACCTGTGGGGCCGGGGCGCGATCGACATGAAGGACTTCGACGCGATGGTGCTCGCCGTGGTGCGGCACTGGCAGCGCACCGGCGTACGGCCCCCGCGCGACATCGTGCTCGCCTACACCGCCGACGAGGAGGCGGGCAGCGACTACGGCGCGCGCTTCATGGTGGACAACCACCGGGGCCTCTTCGACGGCTGCACCGAGGCGATCGGTGAGGTCGGCGGCTTCTCCTACTCGGTCAACGACAGCCAGCGGCTCTACCTCATCGAGACCGCCGAGAAGGGCATCGACTGGCTGCGGCTGCACGCCAAGGGCCGCCCCGGGCACGGCTCGATGGTGCACGACGACAACGCCGTCACCGCGCTCGCCGAGGCGGTCGCCCGGATCGGCCGGCACCGCTTCCCGGTCGTGGTCACCGACACCGTGCGGGCCTTTCTGGAGGAGGTCTCCGACCTGCTCGGCGTCGAACTGGACCCGGACGACCCGGAGACGGCCATCGCCAAGCTCGGCCCGATCGCCAACATCATCGGCGCGACCATCCGCAACACGGCCAACCCGACCCGGCTGAGCGCCGGCTACAAGGACAACGTCATCCCCGGCCGGGCCACCGCCACCATCGACTGCCGCAGTCTGCCGGGCCAGTCGGAGCTGCTGGAACGGCAGCTGCGCGAGCTGGTCGGCCCGGACATCGCCATCGAGTACGTCCAGCGCCAGCCGGCGCTGGAGACCACCTTCGACGGTGACCTGGTCGAGGCCATGTCGGCGGCGCTGCGCGCCGAGGACCCGGGCGCGCGCCCGGTGCCGTACATGCTCTCCGGTGGCACCGACGCGAAGGCGTTCTCGCAGCTCGGGATCCGCTGCTTCGGCTTCGCCCCGCTGCGGCTGCCCGCCGACCTGAACTTCTCCGCGTTGTTCCACGGCATCGACGAGCGCGTTCCGGTGGACGGACTACAGTTCGGCGTGCGGGTTCTCGACCGGTTCCTCCGCACCTGCTAGCCGGGTCCGACAGCTGCACCCGGCTCGGACCCTCCCCATCGTGAAGGGACTGCCCCACATGACCGACCAGCACGGTGAGCTGGACGCCGCTCTCGAGCGGGTGATCGAAGCGGCCCGCCACCACCTGGCCGCCGTACGTGCCGCGCAGGGCCGCGTCGACGACGACGACGTCTGGCAGGCGTACGTGGCTTTGAACAACGCGTCCTACGCCTACGACGAGCAGCTGCTCGACGCCTTCGGTGAGGTGACGCCGTGGGACGTCGACTCGATCGACCCGGACGAGGCCGACGAGCGTTTCGGCGGCGCCGAGGGAGTCGAGGCCAGCGACCCGCATCCCCGGGTGATCTCGGTACGCCAGCGCCGCGACTACCGGGTGCCGAGCGTCTCGGCGCTGCTGCGGGTGGCCGAGGTGGCCCGCCGCGAGAGCACCCCGGAGGACGACGAGCCGGCGCCGGTGGAGGGTGTCGGTGAGGCGGTGCTGGAGCTGCTGCAGAGCGGCGACGGCTCGCTCGGCGCGCTGGACGTCCCCGAGCTGGAGCCGCTCGACGGGGTGGTCATGGTCAGCGAGGTGGGCACCCCGGTCGACCTGGAGTCGTTCGAGGACGACGACGCGGTCGGCCCGTTCCAGCCGGCGGTCGACGACCGCCTGGTCGGCCGGCTCGACGAGCACCCGTTCCTGGAGCTCGACGACGACCACGACCACGCCGGGCACCAGCACTAGGCCGTGACGCGCCCGGGGCCCGACCGATCACGGACCGGGCCCCGGGCGTCGCACTTGCCCGGGCCGACCGGGTGTCAGTACGACAGGCCCGGCTGCGGCTGGTTGGCCCGTCGGCGACGCAGCACCACCTGCCGCGTGCCGTCGCGGAACAGCCGCACCCGGGCCAGCTCCCATCCGGAGAATTCCGCCTGGATCGCCAACTGCGCCGCGGCGGTCAACCGGTCGACGTTCGGCGGCAGCCGCAGCGGCGCGTATTCGTAGTCCATGCCATCCATGCTGCCCAGCCCAGCGGCCGTTCGCCACCCCCTCGGGGGTGACCAACGACGCTGCCGTGGGTGGTTCGTGCCGCCCTGGGCGGAGAGCTAGCCGGTCGGGACGTTCGCCGTGAGCAGGGCTGCCAGCGCCGACGCGGCCAGGGTGACCGCCCGGGCCCGGCCCGGGTCGACCGCCAGCCCCCACGACGGGTCCGGCCAGTCCTCGAACAGTTCGGCGCAGGGCAGAGCCACGAACGGCACGTCCTCCCCGGCGAACGCGGCGAGGGCCCGTGGGCTGGTGAAGACCGGCAGCAGCGGCGCGCCGGACGCATCGCCGACCACCGTCCACGGGAAGTCGGCGTCCGCCGCCGGTTCCCCGGCCAGCGGGACGCACACCGTGGCGCCCGCCAGCACTCCGAGGTACCCGGGCAGGTCACGCCGGTCGGCGGCCGCGGCGAGCAGCGCCACCACCGCCGGCTCCGCCGTCTCGTCGGGTGCCGGCCGGTCGGCCGGCCCGGCCGACCGCGGCGCCGGTACGGGACGGGTTGCCGGCGCCACGGCCCGGCAGGAGAGCGCGCCCGGCTGGTCGGTCAGCACCTCGGCGGCGGTGCGGGTCACGAACACGCTGAGCCGCTCCACCCGCTCCGGAGTGCGCAGCACCTCGTACCACCAGTCGGTGTCGCCGGTCGGGCGGTGCCAGCCGAGCGCGGCCAGGCGTGCCTCGTCGTGGCCCGGGCAGATCACCCGGACCACCTCGCGGCGCACCAGCAGCCGGATCCCGCGCGAACCGGCGGAGAGCTCCAGGTCCGTGTCGCGGTCGCAGCGGGTGATCGTGTCCCGCAGCCGCGCGACGATGTCCGGCCAGGTCGGCGAGGTCATGCCGGCGGGCCCGGCAGGCGGTCGTCCAGCCGCCCGAGCCGGGCGACGGTCTCCTCCAACCGGCCCAGCGCCGAGAAGTCGCCGGGCTTGCCGAACAGGTCCGTCAGACCCGCGCCGAGGGTGACGTCCAGCCCCTCGGTGTGCTTCTCGACGTGTTCGGTCGCCGCAGTGCGGGCCCGCCGGTACGCGTCGAGCACCAGCTCCGCCACACCCTCGGTGCCGGCGCGCAGGGCGGCGGGCGCGAGCGTGAGGCCGGTCAGCACACCGGTGGCGTCGACGGTCGCCGACACCAGCCCACTCTCGTCGGTCGCGGTGCCGGACAGCTCGGCCAGGTCGTCGCGGAGCCCCGCGAACCGGCGTTCGATGTCGGCGATCCGCCCGGCCAGCCCGTCGAACGCGGACATCGGGTCAGTCATGAGACGAGTTCCCTCCCCCGTGGACCATGCCACCGGGGTGGTGCCCGGTGGCCGGGGAATCGTATCGTCGGTGCGCTCGACACATGGGGGAGGAACGGCATGCCGCCGGATATCGATGTCGACGTGCAGGCGGTCCGTCGACTGGAGACGGCCGCCAAGCAGGTCGCGAGTTCGCTCGCCGCGCTGGAGGGTCAGATCGCCTCGGCCGGTGACGTGCCGTCCGACGCCTTCGGTCATCTGCCGTTCGCCAGCGACATGCTCCGCGCCAAGTACGCCGAGCAGGTCACCGGCGGCGCGGAGCTGTTCGGCGCCGCGAACGCCGCGTTCGGCCGGGTCGCCACCGCACTGGCCGACACGGTCGAGGCGTACGAGCGCAACGAGCAGGAGCTCGACGGCGGGTTCAAGGCCATCCAGGCGGGGATGCCCGGATGAGCGGGCCCGCCGGCAGCGCCGTCCAACTGTGGAACGGCCTCGACAACGCTCTCTCCGGGGTGGAGGCCGCGGTCGACAGCGTCTGCCGGACCCTGGCCTGGCCGCTCATCCAGCTCGTCGACATGGTCGACGGCGAGCCCGCCGCCCTGCGCGCGAAGGCCGCCGAGTGGGACACGCTGGCCGCGCAGGTCCGCGACCTGGCGCAGGGGCACCGCGGCGCCCGCGAGGCCGCCCAGGGCGGGTGGAGCTCGCCCGCCGGATCGGCGTACGGCCAGCGGCTGGCCGAGGTCGAGGAGCAGCTGCTCGGCGTCGCCGAGCAGTTCGCCGCGACCGCGGAGTACCTGCGCAGCGTCGCCGACGGCCTGCAGACCGTGCACGACGTGCTCGTCGACGTCTGCGTCGAGTTCGTGAACTTCCTCCTGGTGACGCTGGTGACGGCGCTGCTGATGGCGCCGTTCACCGCCGGTGCGTCCTGGGCGGCCGGCGTCGGGGTCGCCGTGACCCGCGGCCTGATCGTCGTCACCCGGATGCTCAAGGTCATCAGGCCCCTGGCGACGCACCTGCAGAAGGTCATCCGCCTGCTCCAGCGCGTCTTGCTGTACCTGCGCAAGCTGCGCAACCACCTCGACAAGCTGGTCGACATGCAGAAGAAGCTGCGCACCGGCCAGAAGTACGCCGACAAGCGGCGCGCCGCCGGCAAAATCGACAAGTGGCACCACAAGTTCCTCGACCCCACGAAGGGCACCTACAAGCTGGGCAAGTCGGGTTCGCCGTTCGACATGGGTTCCCTCGAACGGGCCGCCGCGCTGCGCGCGCACGGCGTCGCCGACGGCGCCCGGGTGATCGCCCGGGACTGGGCGACCAACCTGCCGTGGAACGTGCCGAACTCGATCGTGCACGGTGTCACCTGGGGGTCCGTCGCGCTCACCTCCGGCCTCTCCGTCCCCGGCAGCGACCAGGTCGGCGACCAGATCGACCAGGCGGTGCAGGGCGGCGCCGACTGGATCGACCAGAATGTCTTCGGGCAGCCGCCCGCAGGTCAACCCGCGGGCCGTTAGCCCCGGTCGAGGAGGTGCAGCGTGACGTCAGGGGAGCGGGGTCGGCTGGGTCGGTTCACCGACGCGGTGCTCGGCGGCGCGCGGGCCGCCCGTGACAAGGCCCGCGAGCTGCGCGACGAGTTCCGGACCAGCGACGAGCCCGAGCGCGCCCTCGTCGCGCCGCTGGTGCCCGGGCAGGAGCTCCGCTACGTGGGGCTCGCCCCGGTCCGTACCCCGGAGACGCACAAGGCCGGCCGGCAGCTCACCGACCGGGTGGCCGGCGAGATGGCCGAGGCGCTCGACCCGCGGGCACTGTTCGGGCTGCTCAACATCGTCAACCCTGTGGTCTGGGTGGACGCGGTGATGACACCGGTGCGGCTGGCCGCGGGTGTGCTGCTGCTGCCCGGCAAGGCCGCCGCCGTCGCCGTCGGCCTACCGGCGGCTGCCGAGCCGGAGCCCGGCCCGCCACACCAGCCGCCGCAACGGGAGCCGATCCCGTTGACCGAGGAGCAGGAGGCGTTCCGGGCGCTGTTCCGGCTCAGCCAGTACCGCCCGCTGGCCGACCAGCTCGCCGAGATCGCCTACCGGCGCCGGTACGTCTTCAGCGGCGACCTCGCCACCCTCGCCGGCAGCATGCTGCTGTTCCTGGAGCGTTACACGGGCACACCGCTGGCGGTGACCGACACCCACCTCCACCTGCTGCGGATGGGGTCCCGCCCCGACGCCGACCGGCCCGACCGGCGCCAACCGCGGCTGCTGTGGAGCGTCGAGCACGCCCGGGTGGCCCGCATCGACTCCGAGGGCGGCGTGGCCGGTCTGATGCACTTCCCGTCCACCATCTTCTTCGACGACGGCTCGTGGATCCGGATCGTCAACCCCGCGACCCGCGACGACCAGTCCCGTTTCCTGACCGCGATCCGCGAGCTCCCCGGCCAGCGCCCGACGTTGTGAACCGGTCGGCGGGTCAGCCGTCGCGCTCGGGGTAGCCCACCGGCACCGCCGAGACGTCGTCCAGCGCGGTGGTGATCTCCTCGGGCAGCGTGATCCGCTCGACCTGGAGCGCGCCGAGCAGCTGCCCGACCGTCCGGGCGCCGAGGATCGGCGCGGTCACCCCGGGCCGGTCCCGGATCCAGGCCAGCGCCACCTCCAGCGGCGACACGCCCAGCCCGCCGGCCGCGGTCGCCACCGCCTCCACGATGCTGGAGCAGCGCGGCTCCAGGTACGTCGCGACGAACCGTTCGAAGTGCGGCGAGGCCGCCCGGGAGTCCGCGGGACGGCCGTGCCGGTACTTGCCGGTGAGCACCCCCCGGCCCAGCGGTGACCACGGCAGCACGCCGAGGCCGAGCGCCTCGCACGCGGGCAGCACCTCCCGCTCCACGCCGCGCTCCAGCAGCGAGTACTCGACCTGGGCGGCGACCACGGGCGCCCGGCCCGGCCAGGCGGTCTGCCAGGCGGCGGCCCGCGCGGTCTGCCAGCCGGAGAAGTTCGACACGCCGACGTAGCGGACCTTGCCGCTGGCCACCGCGTGGTCCAGCGCGGCCAGGGTCTCCTCCAGCGGGGTGTCCGGGTCGTACCCGTGCACCTGGAACAGGTCCACGTGGTCGGTGCCGAGCCGGCGCAGCGACGCGTCGAGGGTGCGCAGCAGGTGCCCGCGGGAGCCGTCGCGGCGACGGCCGCTGCCCGGGCGCAACCCCGCCTTCGTGGCGATCAGCAGATCGTCACGGGGTACGAGGGTGCCCAGCAGCGAGCCGATCACCGACTCGGCGTCCCCGTCGCCGTACACGTCGGCGGTGTCGATCAGGTTGCCGCCCGCGTCCAGGTAACTCTTCAGCTGGGCGGCCGCATCGTCGGCGTCGGTGTCCCGGCCCCACGTCATGGTGCCGAGCGCGAGCCGGGAAACCGCCAGCCCGCTTCGGCCGAGCGGTCGCTGTTGCATGGGTGAACCTTATTTCGAACCTGCCGCCACCGATATCCTCGCTCCCGTCATCTCTGCCGGTTCTGCCGGTTCCGCCGGCCACGGGTGCCGGCATGGACGGGGGATCATAGGGGGCGAGCCGGTGATCGAGGCCGTAATCGGCATTGCGTAACCTGGTGCGACCTGTGCCACGGATGGGGGAGGACCAGTGCGACTCGGGCTCAGCCTCGGATACCAGACGGCGTGGAGCACGCCAGCAGACCACCTGGCGCTGGCCCAGGAAGCGGACCGGCTCGGCTACTCGGTGGTGTGGGCCGCGGAGGCCTACGGCTCCGACTCGCCCAGCATGCTCGCCTGGATGGCCGGCCAGACCGAACGGATCGACGTGGGCGCCGCGGTGATGCAGATCCCCGCCCGTACGCCCGCCGCCACCGCGATGACCGCGGCCACCATCGACGCGCTCTCCGGCGGCCGGTTCCGGCTCGGCCTCGGCGTGTCCGGCCCGCAGGTCTCCGAGGGCTGGCACGGGGTGCGCTTCGCCAAGCCCCTGGCCCGGACCCGCGAGTTCGTGGACATCGTCAAGCTCGCCATCTCCCGCAAGGAGGTGGCGTACGACGGCGAGCACTACACGCTTCCGCTGCCGGACGGCCCCGGCAAGGCCCTGCGGCTGGGCTTCCACCCGCCCCGCGAGCACATCCCGATCTACCTGGCCGCCGTCGGCCCGAAGAACCTGGAGCTGGCCGGCGAGATCGCCGACGGCTGGCTCGCCGTGTTCTACGCCCCGGAGTTCGCCGACGAGCAGCTCGCCTCGGTCAGCGCCGGTCGGGCCAAGGTCGGCAAGGAACTGGCGGGCTTCGACGTGGTGCCCTCGGTGCCCGTGGTGGTCGGCGACGACGTGGCCTCCTGCGCCGAGCTGGTGCGCTGGTACGCCGCGCTCTACGTCGGCGGGATGGGCAGCCGGCAGCAGAACTTCTACAACCAGCTCGCCACCCGGATGGGCTACGGCGACGCCGCCCGCGAGGTGCAGGACCTGTACCTGGCCAAGCGGCAGCGCGACGCGGCCGCCGCGGTGCCGACGGAGTTCATCGACCGCACCTCACTGCTGGGCCCGAAGGAGCGCATCGCCGAGCGGATGCGGGAGTACGCCGCCGCCGGCGTCACCACGCTGTCGGTGACCCTGTTCGTGGCCGACCGGGACAGCGGCGTGCAGACGCTGCGTACCGTCGCCGAGGCGCTCGACCTCTCGGGAGTCGGCGAGTGACCTGGGTCGAGGCCATCGTCCTGGGCATCGTCCAGGGACTGACCGAGTTCCTTCCGGTCAGCTCGTCGGGGCATCTGCGGATCACCTCGGCCATCTTCTTCGACCGCGACGCCGGGGCGTCGTTCACCGCGGTCACCCAGCTCGGCACCGAGGCCGCCGTGCTGATCTACTTCGCCAAGGACATCTGGCGGATCACCCGGACGTGGCTGGTCGGGCTGCGCGACCGCTCGGTGCGCTCCAGCCTCGACTACCGGATGGGCTGGTACGTGATCGTCGGCTCGATCCCGATCGGGCTGTTCGGTTTCGTCTTCAAGGACCAGATCAAGACCGCCGGGCGCAACCTGTGGGTCGTGGCGACCACGCTGATCGTCTTCGCGTTCGTGCTGGCGTTCGCCGAGTACTGGGGGCGGCAGACCCGCACCCTGGAGAACTTCCGCATGAAGGACGGCGTGGTGATGGGCTTCGCCCAGGCCATGGCGCTTATCCCGGGGGTGTCCCGCTCCGGGGGCACGCTCACCGCCGGCCTGCTGCTCAACCTGACCCGGGAGGCGGCGGCGCGGTACTCGTTCCTGCTGGCCATCCCGGCGGTGGTCATGTCCGGCGTGTTCAGCCTCGGGGACGTCTTCGAACCCTCCGCCCCGGGCACGTCCGTCCCCACCCTCGCCCAGATGGTCGTGGCCACCGCCATCGCCTTCGGCATCGGGTACGCGGCCATCGCCTGGTTGCTGCGCTACGTCGCCCACCACACCCTGTACGTCTTCGTGCTGTACCGGGTCGCGCTGGGCACCCTCGTCCTCGCCCTGCTGCTGACCGGCACGATCAGCGCCACCTGATCGACCGATCCGTCGACGGCCCCCGCCACCGCCTTTCCGGCTCAGGCGGGGGCCGTCCGCGTGCTGTGGACATGCCGCTGGCCGGCACCCCGGTTGGGGGTGCCGGCCAGCGGTCGGTGTCCTGCGGTCGTGCGTGGTGTTGCGGGTCAGCTGTTCCAGTGCTTGCTGACCAGGTCGGTGGCCTGCTGCTCCCACTGGGCGTAGGCGTCGGGGTAGGCCGAGACCTGCACGGTCTGCGCGGCGTCGGT
>NZ_JBFAQO010000013.1:0-104108 GCF_040678715.1 Micromonospora sp. NPDC049301
CACCTCCCACCGTGAACGATGAGAGACAGCCTGCCGGACGAGTCCTCAGAACCGACGGATTACACGATCAACGTTCAAAGACGAGGCACTAGCCGATCAGTTTTCCGTCAGCGTCGCCACCGCATACCGCGCTGTGTCGCTCCTGCACGACCGGGACCTGGTCGTGGGGCAGCCCGGCCGGGGCGTGTACGTGGCTGGGGAGAAGTAGTCCGGGTTCACCGCCGATGGACTCGACGGGCCACGACTAGCATCCGTTCTCATGACTATGGGGATCGCCACGACGGAGGTGACGCGGCGGCGAATGCCCGCCCTCGTCGTCGGGTCCAGCCTGCTGTTGGTGCTGAGCGGCCTGGCACGGCTGGGGCAGGTGGCCGCGGAGGCGGTCAACCAGGACGCGTACCTGACGGCGCACGAGCGGGTAGGCACGCCGAGTACGTTCGCCGCCCTGCCGATGGTGTTCCTCATGGGCGTCGCCCTGGTCGTGTCGCTGGTCGCACTCGCCATCCTGCTGCTGGCGTTGGTCAACCTCGTCGGCAGGAACTGGACCCGGGTCGTCACCTGGATCATCGGCGGCGTGACGCTTGTGGTGGCGGGGTGTTGGCGGGCCCTGGCCCTGATCCCGGACCCGTCAGGAGACGTCCCGGAGGTGCCCGAGTGGGACAGCGTCAAAGCGGTCGCCGGTCAGTTGATACCCGCGTGGGTTGAGCCCGTGGCCACTGTTACGGGGCTCGTGGCGTCGCCGTCGCTGCTGGTCGCCCTCGTCCTGCTCGCCCTGCCGCCCGCCAACGCCTTCTACCGGCGGCACCACGTGGTCGCGGACTGACAAAGGACGCCTCCTTCGAACGGCGGCTAGACACCGCCGGCGCTGGTCCTATCCCCTCCGTTGGGGGACAGGTCGCGGGCGAGTTCGCCGACCAGCACCTTGGGCCGGCGCCGCAGCCACCAGGGGTCGGTCACGCCGAACGGCCAGCAGGCCGCACCGTCGTCGACGGTCACCTCGCGGAACTTCTCGTCCAGCTCATCCACAATGACCTGCCAGTTCGCCCGCACGGGCTCGGTGAGCAGGGGCAGCGCCTGCTCAAGCCATTCGCGGCGGCTCAGGTCATTCCGGTACTCGTCGACACACCAGTCGTAGCCTTCACGGATTTCCTCGATCAGTCCGGACCACCCTTCCGCCATCTGCGGAAGGCTGAAGGCCTGTCGCCAACCCCGTTCGCGCAGCACTTCCCCTACGCGTAAGGCAGATTGGTAATCCTCGCGGCTGAGGTTCTGGCGCTCCATCGCCCCATCATGCATCTGGCAGCAGACCGCCACGCCACCGCTGGCGGGATCGCTGAAAGAACCGGAGCAGCGGCTGACTCAGTCCCGACCCAGCAGCTCGGTCAGCGTGGCGTCGCCCTGCCCGAGCTGCGCCCGACCGGCGGGCGGCACGACCAGGAAGCGTCGGCAGCCGTCGAGCTCCACGTACCGGTCGGGCCCGGCGGCGCCGTCCGGTGGGCGCAGCACCGCGAAGCGGGACGCCGGGGTGGCGCACGCCGTCGCCGGTCCGGCGGCGGCCAGTGCGCGCAGCACGGCCGTCTGCCGATCGGGAGACAGCGGCCCGCCGTACGCGAAGTCACCCGCCGGTTTGCCGCCGTGCTGCTCCGACGGGGGTACCTGGTAGACGCAGAGACGCAGCGGCTCCGTGGCCGGGATCGTCGCCGGTGTGGGCGGTCCGGGCCGTCCCGCCGTGCTCTCCACCCACACCATGTCCGCCCACCGCTGCTCGCAGCCGGCGGCCTCGGCCGCCGGGGATCCGACCTGCCCGACGGTACGGCTGTCCACGGTGGTCAGCCGCAGCCCGTCCAGCGCCGCGCGCACCTCGGCGCGGGGCTTGCCGCAGACGTCGGTCGGCAGGTACGGGCGCAGCCACCGACCCCGCTCGTCGAGCAGGGCCAGCCAGGGCGGGACGACCATGTCGAGAGTGCAGGCGATCTCCCCGTACGTTCGCCGGTTCGGCAGGCGCAGCGCGGCGACCAGCGCGGCAATGTCGTCGGCGCGCCGCTCGGTGGCCACCTGCTCCGCACCGCCACCGGGGCGTGGTCGGGTCTCCCGGCCGCAGATCACGGCGGCGACCGGCGTGAACGCGGGGTCGATCCGCCCGATAGCCGGGTCGTCCCCGGTCGGCGCGGGTTCAGCCCCGTCCGGCGCGGGCAGCACGACGCCCGCACCGGCCCGCGGTGCGGCCTCGGCGCAGGAGGTCCACTTCTCGACGATCCGGGCCGGGCCGGGCTCGTCCCCCACCTCCGGCCCGACGCTCCCACCCGCGCAGCCGCCCAGCGCGAGCAGCGCAACCGCCAGTGCCGTCCGGCCCGAACGCATCGGCCCCACCACCCTCTCCGCCAGATGATGGGACGGGCGGGAACCGCTCCCGGTTCCGACGGCGACCGGGGCGGGTGCAGCTCACATCCACCGAACGCCGTGCGCGGTTGCCGCCCGACCGCCGGCATGATGGCCGAATGGCACATCTGGGACTGGTCGCGTTGCTGGTGCGGGAGTACGACGAGGCCATCGACTTCTACGTCGGCGGCCTCGGCTTCGACCTGGTGGAGGACACCGCCCGTCCGGACGGCTCCCGCTGGGTGGTCGTCCGCCCGCCGGGCGCCCGGGAGACGGCACTGCTGCTGGCCCGGCCGAGCACCGCGGAGCAGCGGGCCCGGATCGGTGACCAGACCGGCGGTCGGGTCGGCCTGTTCCTGTACACGGAGGATTTCGCCCGGGATTACGCCCGGATGGTCGCGGCCGGGGTGCGGTTCCTGGAGGAGCCGCGGCACGAGGCGTACGGCTCGGTCGCGGTCTTCGCCGATCTGTACGGCAATCGGTGGGACCTGCTCCAGCCGCGCAACACGGCGTGACTCATCGGCGACACTCCGGGCACAATGGGTGATTGCTTGCCATCGGCCATGTTATTCTCCGATGTCGATCTATGCCGTGTGGACCCGGACCGGGTCGTTGTCGGAAGGACACCTCCCGATGCCGGCCGTTGCCGCCCCCACCGCGCCGTCGCCCGCGCTGGACAATCCGGCCGGCGGCGCCTTCACCCTCATCTTCACCACGATGCCGGCGCTGCTGCGGCTGACCTGCGGGTTGGTCGGCGCGGTGGTGGCGCTGTCGGTGCGTACCCCGCCGGTCGAGCCGACCCTGCTCCTGCCCGGCGTGGCCGTGTTGACCGCCTGGTCGTTCTGGTACGCCGTCCGCGCGCTGCGCCACGGCATCACCCCGGCCCTGGTCGCCGGTGACGTCGCGCTGACGGCGGTGGCCTGCCTGCTCATCCCCCGCCTGGTGGCGCCCGGGGTGCTTCCCGGCGAGGGCAGCTGGATCGCGGTGCTGGCCAGCACCACCGTGATCAACGCGCAGGCCACCGCCCCGGCGCGCTGGTCGGTCCCGGCCGGGCTGCTGGTCACCGCCGCGTACGTCTCGGGCACGCAGGCGGCCGGCAATCCCGCCGAGGCCCGGGCGCACGCGGCCACCCTGCTGGTGCAGACGGCCTGCACGGCGATGATGACGGCGGTGATGCGCCGCCGGATCGGCCGGGCGGACCGGGCGTTCGCCGAGCACCAACGGCTGACCCGGGACGCGATGGTCGCCCGGGCCGCCCGGGAGGCCGAACGGCGGCAGAACCGCGACCTGCACGACACCGTCCTCGGCACGCTGACCATGGTGGGGCTCGGCGCGGTGCCCGGGCCCTCGGCCGCGTTGCGCGAGCGGTGCGCCGCCGACCTGCGTACCCTCGTCGCCCTGACGGACGTCGGCCCGGTGCCCGGCGACGGCCCGGTGCCGCTGGACGGGCGGCTGCGGACGCTGCCCGACCGGCTGCCCGCGCTGCGGGTGCACCTGGACCTGGCGTCCTGCGCGGTGCCCGCCGGGGTGGCCGACGCGATCACCGAGAGCGCCTACGCCGCGCTGTCCAACGTGGACCGCCATGCGCCGGGCGCGCACGTCACCCTGCGGTTGACCCGGGACGCGGTCGCCGTCGTGGTCGAGGTCGCCGACGACGGCCCCGGCTTCGACCCGGCCACCGTCCCCCCGCACCGGTACGGGCTGCGCGAGTCGATCCGCGGCCGGATGGCCGCGGTCGGCGGGCGGGCCGAGGTCCGCTCCGCCCCCGGCGCGGGCACCACGATCCGGCTGGAGTGGCCCGGTGTCGGCTGACCTCGGCGCCCCCCGCGCGGCGGCACCCGAGGAGCCGGTCCGGGCCAGGGCGCCGCAGCCGGGTCGGGCCAGCGTGCCGGCGCCCCGGGGCCCGGCGCCCACGGCGGTGCTCGCCGCGCCGGCGGCCGTGGCACACGCCTCCGACCGGGGTGCCCGGATCGTCTCCGTCGCGATCGCGCTGGCCTGGCACGTCGCGATCGGGCTGCCGGCGGTGCTGAACGCCCGCACCGAGTTCACCGCGCCGGCGGTGGTCCTCGGCGGCTGGATGCTGGTCGCCGTGGCCGGGGTGGTGGCCGGGGTACGGCTGCTGCGGGGAGCGCCAATGCCTCCGTGGCCACTCGCCGGGCTGCTGCTCGTGGTCGACGCGGCGGTCTTCGCCGCAGCGGGCGAGAGGCAGCTCTTCGCCGCCGCGAACTGGGTGTGGAGCACACTCGGCTGGTTCTTCGTGCTGGCGATGTGGGGCCGGCGGGTCACCGGGCTGGTGGCGCTGCTCGCCACGCACGCGCTGATCGCGCTGGTCGCCGTGCTCGGCCACGGCCACGACCCGGCCGACCTGGCCCGCTACGCGATGTACGTCTACGGCACCTTCTCGCTGCCGGTGGCGGTGTTCATGGGTGGCGCGGCGATCGTCGGCCTGGCCCACGAGCGGGCCGCCGCGGCGGCCGCCGTGCACGCGATGGCCGCCGAGCGGGACGCCGCCGAGCAGGGCCTGCGGGAACGCCGCGAGCGGCTCGCCCTGGTCGGCGCGGCGGCCGGGCGGGTGCTCGGCGAACTGGCCGCCGGGCAGGCCGACCCGGACGACCCGGAGGTGCAGCGCCGCTGCGTGCTGGCCGCGGCCCGGCTGCGCCGCCTGATCGCCGAATCCGACGACGTGCCCGACCCGCTGCTGCACGAGCTGCGGGCCGCCGCCGACCTGGCCGAACGCAACGGGCTGCCGATCGACCTGGTCACCATCGGCAACCCCCCGCCGCTGCCGGTGGAGATCCGCCGCCGGCTCGCCGACCCGCTCACCGGCATCCTCGCCGACGCTCGTGGTTGGGCCCGACTGACCGTCGTCTCCGGGCCGGACGAGGTGGTCGTCAGCCTGGTCACACCGGACCGGGAGGGGCCGGAGGCGACCGGCCCACCGCCCGGGGAGCACGACGACGGGCCGGTGCAGCACCTTCACGAGCGGGACGGGGACATCAGATGGGCGCAGACCCGGTGGCGGAGGTGACCGGCGACCGGCCGGTCGGGGTGGCGATCGTGGACGACCACCCGGTCGTGGTCGAGGGCGTCCGCGCCTGGCTCGCCATCGAACCGAGACTGACCGTGCTGGCCACCGGGGACGACCCGGACGAGGTGCTGCGGGCGGCGCCGGACGCCGACGTGGTCCTGCTCGACCTGCGGCTGCACGGCCGGATGGTGCTGGACAAGCTGGCCGAGCTGAGCGCCACCGGGCGGCGCGTGGTCGTCTACTCGGAGCACACCGACCCGGACACGATGCTCGCCGCGCTGGACGCCGGGGCGGTGGCGTTCCTGGCCAAGCACGAGGGCCGTGAGCACTGCGTGGCGACGGTGCTGGCTGCGGCGAACGACCGCCCGTACGTGCCGCCCGCGCTGGCCGGCGCGATGGTCGGCGACCCGCGGCCGGACCGGCCGATGCTGTCGGACAAGGAGCGCGAGGCGCTGCTGCTCTGGTTCCAGTCGATGTCCAAGGCGTCGGTGGCCCGCCGGATGCAGATCAGCGAGCACACCGTGAAGCAGTACGTCGACCGTGCGCGGATCAAGTACACCCGAGCGGGGAGGCCGGCCGCCACAAAGGCCGCGCTGCTCGCCCGGGCGATCGAGGACGGCCTCGTCCGCCCGGAGGAGATCGGCATCTACCGGTCACAGGCGACGCACGACCGGCCGACCCCCTAACGGGTGTCATGACACCGGCCCCCGGATCCGCGAGGCTCGACGGACAGCCCAGCTGACCGGGAGGTCGTGAATGCACGCTGACGCGTCCCCCTTCTTCATCGGCCCCCACCGCTTCGACGCGCCGGACGACGATGCGGGGCCGATCCTGGACCGCCGCTACGCCCTGCGACCGGCGCCCGGCGAGAAGGTGCTCGGCCGGTACCGGTTGCTCGTCGCGGGTTACCTGCTCGGGCCGACCGAGGCACGGCGTGGCTGGCGGCTGCCCGGTCCGGTGTCGGTGACCGTCACGGACCAGCGGATCTGCTGGGTGGGCACCGGGGCGCAGCTGTCCCTGGTCGCCGACGAGACACCCCCGCACCGGCCGGCGGGTCGGCTGGCCGGCCTGATGAGCGGCCAGATCCGCTGGCAGTGGCCGTCCCGGTTGGAGCTGCCGCCGGCCGGCGCGGACGGGCCGGAGCAGCTGCTGATCGTCTGCGACGCGCTGCGCACCATCCAACAGCCGGCACTGGCCCTCGGCGGGCCGGGCGGGGAGGTCACCACGCTGGCCCGGCAGGTCCGCCGGGCGGTGGCCATGTTCCGGCTCACCCACCCGCAGCTCGTCGACCTCTCCGCGCAGGAGCGCGACGTGCTCCTGCTGCGGGCCGGCCCCGCGCTGCTCGCCGGGGCCACCCGGGTCACGCTGCCCGGCTCACTGCCGGTGGAGTTCCGGTCCCGGGAGGACTACTACCGTTCGGGGCCGGCGCCAACCTCGTGGAGCGGGCTCGCAGGCGGCGCAGCATCCGGGCGTCGGTGAAGCCGACGCTCCGCGCGGCGGCGTCCACCGTCGCGCCGTGCCCGATCAGGTGCTCGGCGCGTTCCACCCGCAGCAGCTGCTGGTAGCCGAGCGGCGTGAGCCCGGTGGCTCCGCGGAACAACCGGGTCAGCGTCCGTTCGGCCACGCCTCCGGCGGCCGCCAGCTCGGCCAGCGGCAGTGGTTCGGCGTACCGGCTGTCGATCAGGTCCTGCACGCGGTGCACCGCGTCGGAGAGGTGCGAGCGGTGTCGCATCATCGCGCTGGCCTGCTGCTCGTGTCCGTTGCGGCGCGCGTAGACCACCAGCGTGCGGGCGATCCGGGCGGCGACCGCCGGGCCGTGCCGGGTGGCCACCAGGTGCAGCGCCACGTCGATGCCGCTGGCGATGCCCGCCGAGGTGACCACCCGGTCGTCGACCACGTACAGCACGTCGCGGGCCACCAGCGCCGCCGGGTGCCGGCGGGCCAGGTCGTCCTGCACCTCGTGGTGGGTGGTGCAGCGCCGGCCGTCGAGCAGCCCGGCCCGGCCGAGGGCGTACGCGCCGGCGCAGACGCTGGCAACGGTGCCGCCGGCGGCGTGATGATCCGCCAGCCGCCGCAGGTCGACCGGGGAGACCGGCCCCTGCGGCCCGTGCGCCGACGGCCGCCAACCCGGCACCAGCACCAGGTCGTCCGGGGTCAGCTCGGGCCACCGGGTGTCGGCGACCAGCGGTACGCCCTGCACGGTGGGCACCTGCTCCCGCTCGGCGACGTAGTGCAGCTCGTAGTCGTGGCCGAGGTCGGCGGCGCTGGAGAAGACCTGGGCCGGCCCGGCGAGGTCCAGCAGGTGCAGCTGCGGGACCAGCAGGAAGACGACCCGGGTCACCCCGTCAGCTCCGGGCGCCGGTCAGGGTCGCGCCGGTCAGCTCGTCCACCGTCCGGATGGTGGCGAAGCGGCCGGCCAGCGCGTACTCGGTGCGGGTAACGATCTCCTCGGCGGACAGGGTGCGCGGGTCGGCGAGGATCTCCTCGACCGTCGCGGTCTCCGGCACGGTCCAGTGCGGGATGGGGAAGGTCAGCGTGGCGTCGCTGACGAAGGTCATCCGGTAGCCGAGGTCGGAGCCGACCCGGGCGGTGGTCTCGACGCACTGCTCGGTACGGATGCCGCAGACGGTGAGGTCGTGCACGCCGGCCAGGGTGAGCAGTTGCTGAAGGTTGGTCGTGGTGAAGGCGTTGTGTGCGGTCTTGACCAGCGTCGGCTCGCCCTCGACCGGGACCAGCCCGTGGATCAGCCGCACGTGCCCGAGGGCCGGGTCGAACACCCCGCCCGTGCCGGGCTCGGAGTGCAGGACCCAGACCACCAGGTCGCCGCGCTCACGGGCGGCGGCGACCAGCCGCTGCACCTGACCGACGAGGTCGGGGTTGGAGCCGTACGCCCAGATCGGGCGCTGGCGGAAGGACTCCTGGACGTCGATCACGACGAGTGCTGCTCTGTTCATGGCTCCGATCCTGGCCGGACGACGGCCGCGACGGCAGACACCATCCTGCCCGGATGCGGAACGATCCGGCCACCGCCGGGGTCGTCAGGCGCTGGGGGCGCGGTGCTCGGCGGCGGCGTCCAGGGCGGCGGCCTCCTCCGGCGTCGGCGCGCTGCCGCCCAGGTGCGCCGGCAGCCACCAGGTGTCCTCCGGGCCGGCCGGCGCGTCCGGGTACTCCCGCTGGGCGCGGTCCACGAGCGCGCTGAGCCGGGTGGTCAACTCGGCGGCCAGCACGTTCGGGTCCGGATGGTCCGCCGGGTTGATCGGCTCGCCGATCAGGATGGTGATCGGCGTGTGCCGGCGGGTGAGGGTGCGCGGGCGTCCCTTCGTCCAGAGCCGCTGGGTGCCCCAGAGCGCGACCGGCAGCACCGGCACCTTCGCCGAGCGGGCCATCCGGACCGTGCCGCTCTTGAGTTCCTTGACGGTGAACGACTGGCTGATCGTCGCCTCGGGGAAGACACCGACCACCTCGCCGCGCTTGAGCGCGTCGACCGCGGCGCGGAACGAGGCCGCGCCGGCCTGCCGGTCCACCGGAATGTGCCGCATACCGCGCATCAGCGGACCGGAGATCCGGTGCGCGAAGACCGACTGCTTGGCCATGAACCGGACCAGCCGGTGCGACGCGTGCGCGCCCAGCCCGGCGAAGATGAAGTCGAGGTAACTGACGTGGTTGCTGGCCAGCACCGCGCCGCCGGTGCGGGGCACGTGGTGGGCACCCTCGATGGTGATCTTCAGGTCGAGGACCCGGAACAGCGTCTTGGCGGCGGCGATAACGGGCGGGTACACGAGCTCCGGCATCCGCAGAATCTACCCCGCCGCCCTGGAGATCGGCTGAGTGGCGACGAGTGGTTCTGCCCTGGTCGGATCATCCTGGCCGGCGCGCCACGTACCGCACCGACCCCGGCCGGCCCCGACGGGGACCGGCCGGCGCTGGTGGGTCAGTCGGAGACGTTGCCGACGTCGAGCCGGCCCCGGGCGAACGCGTCCACCCGACCCCAGCGGCCCGGGATGTCCAGCACCTCGATCCGGCCCATCCCCATCGGCAACCGGGGATCAACCGCCAGGTGCCCCTCGTGTGGCTCCAGGCCGAGCATCGTGCGCAGCAGCAGCAACGGCGTGCCGGTCGACCACGCCTGCGGGCTGCACGCCGTCGGATACTCCACCGGGAACTTGGTCAGCTCGCGCGGGTAGCCACCGAACGCCTCCGGGAGCCGCCCGTCGAAGTAGGTGGCCGCGTCCAGGATGCCGCTGGCGATGGTGGCGGCCTCCTCGGCGAAGCCGTACCGGCGCAGACCCCAGGCGATGAAGGAGTTGTCGAACGGCCAGATCGTGCCGTTGTGGTAGCCGATCGGGTTGTACCGGGCCTCCCCCTCGGCCAGCGTCCGCACCCCCCATCCGGTGAAGAGCCGCGATCCCACCAGGTGCTCCGCGAGCTTCGCCGCCCGCTCGGGTTCGACGATCCCGCTCCACAGCAGGTGCCCGATGTTCGAGCTGAGGACGTCGCACTGGCGGCCGTCCGGGTCCACGGCCAGCGCGTAGTACTCGCCGTCGGCCACCCAGAAGTCCCGGTTGAACCGCTCCTTCAGCTCCGCCGCCTCCCGCTCCAACTGGTCGGCGAAATCCGGGTCACCCCAGAACGCCCGGGCCATCCGGGCCGCCCGGATCTTCGCGTCGTACGCGTACCCCTGCACCTCACAGGTCGCCCGGGGAAACGGCGGCAGGGTGCCGTCGGAGTAGGAGATGGAGTCCCAGGAATCCTTCCAGCACTGGTTCTCCAGGCCGGTGTCCGTGTTCCGCCGCTCGTACCAGATGTAGCCGTTGCCGACCAGGTCGGCGTACGCGTCGATCCACCTCAGCGCCGCCCGGGACTCCTGCTCCAGCTCCTTGACCAGCACGACGTCCCCGGTCCACCGCTCGTACTCGTCGAGCAGCACGAGGAACAGCGGCGTCGCGTCGACCGAGCCGTAGTACGGCGAGTGCGGCTGCTCCTCGAAGGCGGCCGTCTCGCCGTAGCGCATCTCGTGCAGGATCCGGCCGGGGTCCTCGTCGCGGAAGTCGTCGAACCGGCTGCCCTGCAGGGCGGCCAGGATGCGCAGCGTGGTCTTCGACAGCTGCGGGGTGAACGGCAGCGTCTGCAGGCAGGTGAGAATGCTGTCCCGGCCGAACATGGTCATGAACCACGGAAGGCCGGCAGCCGGCAGGGTGGCGCCGCCGAGCGACAACGGCGAGAAGCGCAGCGCCGCCAGGTCGATCAGGCTGCGCCGGTACGTGCTGGAAACCCGGCCGTGCTCGCTGTTGACCTTGGGCGCGTTCGCGATCCACTTCTCCAGGTCGTGCTGGAGGGCGAGCCGCTCGTCGCCGTGCACCCGCAGCCCGATCCGCAGGTCCCGGTCCCCCGGGCCGACCGCGTGCGTCTCGACCTCGATCGCGGTGTCCCACTGCTCGTTGGGTTCCAGGCGGACGGTGTACGCGAATCCCCTGCTGTCGTAGCGGGGGGCCACCGACGAGGAGATGATGGTCTCTCGCCGGAAGTTGCCCCGGCGGTAGCCCAACCGCAACCGGTCCGCCTCGACCTCGCTGTAGATCTCGCCCTTCTTGTTCACGATCTCGTCCTTGACCTGGAACAGGTCGGCGAAGTCCGACGCCGCCTCCATCCGGATCTCCAGGTCGACCGGCTTCTCATCGTGGTTGAGGATCGTGATCTGCTCCCGGAAGCTGCTGCCCACCGCCCGCTCCCGGATGATCGACAACTTCGCGTCGATGTAGTGGGTGGCCACACCCGGCACCAGGAAGAACCGCGATTCGAAGTACTGGAGGTCGTCGAAGGAGAGTGAGTTGAGCCGCTCGCCGTTGACGGTCAGCACCCAGGTGGACAGGAACCGGGTGTCGATGGAGAACAGCCCGGTCGGCTCGCTCGGCGTCGCCTCGATGTCGCCGGTGTCCTCGCAGACGACGAACGTGTTGCCGTCCAGGATCCGGATCGTGTTGCTCTGTCCCATCAGTGCACCTCCCCCGCGAATCGGCGACGCGGCCCGCGGGCGTCCGGGGAGCCCGGGAAGACCCGCTCCACCTGCACCACCAGCCGGGCGTCACCCATCACCGTCATGTCCCCCCGCAACAGGGCGGCCAGGCCGTGTTCGCGGCCCAAGGCGATGTCCTCGAAGAGCGCCGGGGTGGTCCCGATGACCGTGTCCGCCTCCCGGTCGTCCTGAGTCACGTTCACCCGGCCGCGGTCGATAGTCAGCAGCCAGTGCCGGGTCTGCGCCCCCTCGTGCAGGTCGATGCGCACTGTTCCCGAGGTTTTCGCCAGCAGGGGTTCGTACTCCCGCCGGTCCAGATCCTCGAAGAACCTCGTGGTTGCGTCCACCATCGGGTCCACTTCTCCTCCCCAGTCGCGCCGCCCGGGATCCCGCCCGCCGCGCTCGCAAGGCGCGGGGACCGGCGTCGCACGTCCCCGCACGGGTCCCCGCCGGCTCCGCGGTCAACCTCGCCCGGATCGGGTGAGCCGCCCGGCGGCTTCGGACCGGCCGGGTACCGTGCCGGGCACCAGGGTCAGAGCCGGGGGGACGTCCGTGACGGAGGGCACATGACGGGACAGGCGGCACAGGTCGACCGGCGGCAGGTGCTCGCCTACCGGGTGGCGGCCCAGCAGCTCGACCGCTCCGGCGGCCGTCGTCCGAGCGACCTGGCGGTGCTGTCCCTGGGCGTGCAGGACACGCCGTACGGCACAGCCCGGCAGGCGCTGGCGGCGCGCGGCGCGAGCGAGTCGGACGACCGGCTGGAGCTGGTGTGGTCGATGCGCGGCGCACCGCACCTGCACCGGCCTGCCGAGCTGCCGACCCTGGCCGCGGCGCTCTGGCCACTCAGCGACGCCGACGCCACCCGCCGGATCCCCGGGCAGATCGGTGCGGGGGCCCGGCTCGGGCTGGCCGCGTTCCGGGCCACGGCCGAGGCGTTCCAGGCGGTGATGACGGCCGAGCTGGACCGCGGCGTGGTCAGCCCGGCGGTCTCCGACCGGGTGCCCGCCGAGCTGACCTACGACTGCCGGACGTGCCAGGCACGGCACATCTCGGGGTCGGTGTTCCAACAGGCCGGGCTCGCCGGCGGGGTGCGCCTGGTGGTCACCGGGCGGGCCGCCCGGCTCGCCCCGCTGCCCGACTGGCCCGGTCCGCCCGCCGCCGCGGCACACACCGCCGAGTTGGTCGCGACCTACCTGCGGCTGCTCGGCCCGGCCACCCCTGCCGACGCGGCGGGCTTTCTCGGCACCGCCGCCGGCGAGCTGCGCCGGGTCTGGCCGGCCGGCCTGAGCGAGGTACGGGTCGACGGCCGGGCCGCCTGGCTGCCGGCCGACGCGCTCGACGCGTTGACCACCGCGCCGGCACCCCGCCTGGTGCGGCTGCTGCCACCCGGGGATCCGTTCCTCGCCGGCCGCGACCGCGACCTGCTGGTGCCCGCCCGCGAGCACCAGCGGCAGCTGTGGCGGGCGATCGGCAATCCGGGCGCGCTCCTGGTGGACGGCGAGGTCGCCGGCACCTGGCGGGCGCGGCAGGTCGGAAAGGGCAGGCTGGAGCTGACCGTCAGCCCGTTCTCGGCGCTGCCCGCCCGGGTCCGGCGGGAGGTCGACGCCGAGGCAGCGACGGTCGCCGCCGCTCGCGCGGCAACGGACGTGCGGGTCCGGGTCGAGTCGACCTGACCGCGCGCCCGAGCAGCGCGAACGCCGACCCTCCCCGCGAGGGGAGAGCCGGCGCGCCCGCGGCGGACGGGTCAGTTGTTCGGGTCGTCGGCGCTGATGTCGGCCAGCACCGACTGCGGTTCGCGCTCGACCGCGAGGTCGCCCATCGACACGAGGCCGACCAGTCGCCCGTCGTCGATCACCGGCAGCCGGCGTACGGCGTAGGTGCGCATCAGGTCCGCGGCGGCAACCGCGTCGTCGTACTGGCTCACCGTGACCACATTCCGGCTGGTTATCTGGTTCAGCCGGGTCGAGCCCGGGTCCATGTTCTCCGCGACACCCCGGACCGTGATGTCCCGGTCCGTGACGATGCCGACCACGCTGTCGCCGTCGGTCACCACCACGTCACCGATCGCGCTGTCGCGCATCTCCTGCGCGGCCGCGATGAGCGTGTCGTTGCCGTCCATCGTCACCAACCGGGTCGTCATGAACTCTCCGACCGTTGTCATGGTGCTCCCCTCTCGGTGTCGGCACGGCCCGTCTACCCGCCGCCCGGGGCGGGGTAACGCACGCTGCCGCCCCGGCAAAATCCGCCGGACGCCGGGACCGGCGCGGGCGGTGAGCGGGAGATTTCCGGCGCGTCAGCCCCGGGGCGGCATGCCGTAGACGCGCTCCACGTGCAGGCGCAGCACCAGCCGCTGCTCGTCGACCATCGCCCGGCGATAGTCGTCCCAGTCCGGGTGTTCGCCGCGGAGCGACCGGTAGAGCCCCACCAGCTCCTCGACGGTCGGGTCGCCCGGTTCCGTGGCCGGCGCGGTCAGCTCGGCGCGCCCCTCGACCACCGCGTACGCCCAGCCGTCCTCGCTGCCGACGTGGAAGCTGGCCCGCGGGTCGCGGCGCAGGTTGGCGGTCTTGGCCCGACTCTCGGTGACGGAAACCCGGATCAGCCCCGCCTCCCGGTCGAAGGAGTAGATCACAGTGGACAGCTGTGGCCGCCCGTCCCGCTTGATCGTCGCGAGCACGCCCATCGAGCGGCCGGCGATCAGGTCGGTCAACGCCTGCTGGGTCCGGTCATCCGGCACGGCATCCTCCAGGTGGCAGGGTCGGGCTTCGTCCATCCAAGCACGACCGGCCGACTCCCGCGCCCGCTGAGCCAGGGCCCGCGCAGACCGAGGCCCCCGCCGGTAGCCGGCGGGGGCCTGGGGTGACGGCGCGGGTCAGCGACGCTCGGCGGCGACCAGCTCGGCGATCTGCACGGCGTTGAGCGCGGCGCCCTTGCGCAGGTTGTCGTTGGAGCAGAACAGCGCCAGGCCGTACTCGACGGTCTCGTCGGCGCGGATCCGACCCACGTAGGTCGGGTCCTGCCCGGCCGCCTGCAACGGCGTCGGCACGGCGGTCAGCGCGACCCCGGGCGCGCCTTCGAGCAGCTCGTGGGCCCGCTGCGGGGTGAGCGGCCGGGCGAACCGGGCGTTGATCTGGAGCGAGTGGCCCGTGAAGACCGGCACCCGGACGCACGTCCCGGAGACCTTCAGGTCGGGGATCTCCAGGATCTTGCGGCTCTCGTTGCGGAGCTTCTGCTCCTCGTCGGTCTCGAACGAGCCGTCGTCGACGATCGAGCCGGCCAGCGGGAGCACGTTGAAGGCGATCGGCTCGGCGAACGAGCGCGGCGCGGGGAACTCCACGGCCGACCCGTCGAAGGCGAGCCCCGCGGCGTGCTCGGCGACCTTGCGGACCTGCTCGTCCAACTCGGCGACGCCGGCCAGCCCGGCGCCGGAGACCGCCTGGTAGGTCGACACGACCAGGCCGACCAGACCGGCCTCGGCGTGCAGCGGGCGCAGCACCGGCATCGCGGCCATCGTGGTGCAGTTGGGGTTGGCGATGATGCCCTTCGGGCGATCGGTGGCGGCGTGCGGGTTGACCTCGGCGACCACCAGTGGCACCAGCGGGTCCATCCGGAACGCCGACGAGTTGTCGATCACCACGGCGCCGGCCTCGGCGACCCGGGGGGCCAGCTCGAGCGAGGTGCCCTTACCGGCCGAGAAGAGCACGATGTCCAGCCCGGCGTAGTCCGCGGTCGCGGCGTCCTCGACGGTCACCTCACCGTCGCGCCACGGCAGCGTACGCCCGGCGGACCGCGCCGAGGCGAACAACCGCACCTGCTCCGCCGGGAACTCCCGCTCCGCCAGCACCCGCCGCATCACGCCACCGACCTGGCCGGTGGCCCCCACAATGCCGATCCTCATGCCCGCGAGGCTACCCAGCCCGCCCCCACGACCGGGAGCCCTTTCCCACCCCCCGGGTCCCGCATCACACCCACCCCACCCCAACCGCACCGCCGCACCCACCGCACCCGCCGCCCGTTGATCATGAAGTTGTTTGTCCCGACACGCCATGCCGGGTGACGACAACTTCATGATCAACGAGTTGGGCGGGGGGTCAGGCGGGGGTGATCATTTCGCCCAGGCCGGCGGCGGTGAGGTCGTCGCGGATGATGGCGGCGTCGCCCTCGATGACCAGGGTCAGCGCGTCCGGGTGCAGGTGGGTGGCCGCGGCAGCGGAGACCTGGGCCACGTCGGCGGCGAGCAGCGCCTCGCGTAGCTGGGCGTGGTAGTCGTCCGGCAGGTCGTGCACCACCAGCGTGGTCAACGCCGACGCGATCGCCCGCGGGCTCTGCAACTCGACCGAGAGCTGCCCGGCCCGCCAGGAACGGGCCACCGCCAGCTCGTCCTCGGTGACCCCGCCGACCTGGGTACGGGTGATCTCCCCCACCGCCTCGACCAGAGCCGGCGCGGTCACCGCGGTCTGCACCCCGGAACTGACCGCGAACCGGCCGAACCGGCGCGACGAGGCGAAGTCACCGCGAATGCCGTACGTGTAGCCGTGCACCTCGCGGATCAGGTGGTTGAGCCGGGAGGTGAACGCCCCGCCGAGCACCGTCCCGGCGAGCGTCATCGGCACGTGGTCCGGATGCGCCCGGTGCGGTGACGGGTGGCCCAGCCGCAGCGTGGACTGCACCGAGCCCGGCCGGTCCACCAGAATGATCCGCCGCCCGGTACGCAGCGGCACGTCGATCGGGCCACCCCGGTCGGCCGGGCCCCCGCCGGTGCCGGCGAACACCGCGGCGGCCAGCGCGTCCAGGTCGATCCGGTCCAGGTCACCGGCGACGACCAGGGTGCCCGGCCGCAGGAACCACTCGGAGTGGAAGACCGTCACGTCCTCCACGTCCAGCCCGGCCACCGAATCCGGGTCGCCGTACATCGGGCGCCCCCACCGGTTCTCCGCGCCGAACAGGTCCGCGCGCAGCGCGGCGTCGGCGCGCGGGCCCGGGTTCGCCCAGTCCATCCGCAGCGCGTTGGCCTCGTCGTCGCGGACCCGCCGGACGTCGGCCGGGTCCAGTCGGGGCGTCCGGACGGCCTCGGCGAGCAGCTGCACCGCGGCGGTCAACCGGTCGACCGGCACCTGCACGCTGACCTGGAACGAGTCCCAGTCCAACCCGGTCACCAGCTCGGTGCCGAGCGCCTCGATGGCCAGCGCGTACGTGGTCGCGTCCCGCTGCGCGGTGCCCTCCTCCAACGCCTTGGCGAGCACCCCGCCCAGCCCCTCCTTGCCGGTCGGCTCCCGGCCGGCGCCGGCGTCGAGCAGCAGCAGCGCGACGGCGAGGTTCTGCCCGGGCAGGTGCGCGGCGACCACCTGACCGCCGGCCACGGCGCGGCGGACCACCGGCGGGAACCGGTACGGGCGGGCGGCGCCCGGGCCGGGACGGTCGGCGATCAGCGTCATCGGGTCTCCTCGGGCAGGTAGGTCAGGGTCACCCGGTCGGCGGCGCCGAGCACGTCGGCGGCGGCCTCGGCGATCTGCTCGGCGGTCACCGCAAGCCAGGCCGGCAGGCGCTCGGCGGCCTTCGCCGGGTCACCGAACTGGGTGGCGTACCGGCCGAGCGTGTCGGCCCGGCCGTCCACCGTGGACATCTGTCGCCACCACGCGGTGCTCAGCAACGCCTTGGCGCGGTCCAGCTCGGCAGCGGTCACCGGCACGGTGGCCAGCTCGTCGACGACCTCGGCCAGCCCCTCGGCCAGCCGTTCGGCGCTCACGCCGGGGCGGGCGGTGGCCGTGGCGATCAGCGGCGCCGGAGCGTGCGCGAGGTCCACCCCGTACGCCCCGACCAGGTCCGGCTGGGCGATCCGCTCACCATCGGCGAGCCGCTGGTAGAGCCGGCTGCCCCGGCCACTGCCGAGCACGGTGGCGAGCACCGTGAGCACGTCGTACCCCGGGCTGCCGAACGGGTAGCCGCGGTGCGCGACGTACACCCGGGGGGCCGGCACGTCGGCGGTGACCTTCTCGACGGCCGGCTGTCCGGAAGCCGGGACGCTCCGCCCGTCCGGGGCCGGCGGGATGTCCTCGCGCGCGGGCAGCGCGCCGAAGTACTTGTCGGCCAGCGCGAACACCTCGCTGGCCACGGCGTCGCCGACCACGGTGAGCACCGCGTTGTTCGGCGCGTAGTACGTCTGGTGGAACGCCTGGAAGGTGGCGAGGTCGGCGGCGTTGAGGTCGGCCATCGAGCCGATCGTCGCGTGGTGGTACGGGTGTCCCGGCGGGTAGAGCAGCGGCAGCAGCCGCAGCCAGGCGTCGCCGTACGGGACGTTCTCGTAGCGCTGGCGACGCTCGTTCTTCACCACGTCGCGCTGGTTGTCCAGGGTCTCCTGGGTGAGCGCGGGGACCAGGCCGCCCATCCGGTCGGCCTCCAACCAGAGCGCCAGCTCCAGGTGTTCGGCGGGGACCGTCTCGAAGTAGTTGGTCCGGTCCGGGTTGGTGGTCGCGTTGAGAGACCCACCGGAGCCCTGGATCAGCTTCATGTGCTCGGTCTTTGCCACGTTCACCGAGCCCTCGAACATCAGGTGCTCGAAGAGGTGGGCGAAACCGGTCTGCCCGGCCGGCTCGTGCCGGGAACCGACGTCGTACCAGAGGTTGACGGCCACCGCCGGGGCGGTGCGGTCCTCGCTCACCACCACGCGCAGGCCGTTGTCCAGTCGGGACGTCTCGATGGGCCAGGGGTAACCACTGTCGGGCATGGCACGACGCTATCCGATCTCGCGGGCGGAAAGGTGACGTGCCGTCGGTCGGCCAGCCGACCCACCCGCATCGAGCCGGCCGTTCGGGGTACCGGAGGGGAATGCCCGCGTCGACCGCCATCTCGCTCGCGTCCCGCACCGCCGGCCTGGCCTCGGTGGCCGCCGCGGCCCGGGCGGACGCGCCGCGCCTGGTGCTCGCGGTCGCGTCCGCCGTGGGGCCGTGGCGGCCGGTCGGGCAGGTCAGCATCGGTGCCCAGCTCAGCGCTGGGGAGGACGCCGCGCTCGCCTTCGACCCGGTGCGCAACCTGCCGCCGGGGCTGCGGGCGGCCGGCCCGCTGACCTGGCTGCGGGAGCAGACCTACCGGGGCTCACAGCGGGCGCGCGGGGCAACCGTTCAGTCCGGTGGTTCGGACGCGACCACCGTCTGATCCGAGGTGCGGTGTTCCAGCACCGTGTCCGGGGCCGCGTTCTGGTCCTCCTCGCGAATGTCGGACTCGGTGAGAATGGCGTCGGCCTGCGCCTCCGGGTCGTCGCTGCCCACCGCCGCCTCCTCGGGCAGGAGGTGTGCGCGGGACTCCACCCGGTCCTGGTCGCTCTGCTCGTCGGTCATGGCACCCCTGTTACCCCGACTCGGGCGCCGGCACGCGGTGTTCACCGCTCGGTTGTGCGGGCCGGGCGGCGCGTCGGGTACGCTGACCTCGTGACGCGTTCGTATCGATGGTTTAGGCAGCCGGCTCGCACGCCGGTGACTTCACCATGATCTGACGTCACCACGGACCGAGCCGGCTGGGCAGGAGCTATCGTTCCTGCCCTTTTGCGTACGAGCAGCCGGCTCGTCCCGGGCACCGGCCCCGGGCACGGTCGGCGGAAGGATGCCCACCGTGACGACCCCGGAGACCGATCGGGTCAGCGATCAGCGGATCGACCGTGTCGTGCCGCTGACCACGCCCGCGCTGCTGCACCACGAGTTGCCCCTGGACGCCCCGCTCGCCTCTGCCGTGCTGAACGGCCGACGCGCGGTGGGTCGGGTGCTGGACCGCGAGGACGACCGCCTGCTGGTGGTGGTCGGCCCGTGTTCGGTGCACGACCCGGCCGCCGCCCTCGACTACGCGCAGCGGCTGCGTACGGCTGCCGACCGGCTCGCCGACGACCTGCTGATCGTGATGCGGGTCTACTTCGAGAAGCCGCGCTCCACGGTGGGCTGGAAGGGCCTGATCAACGACCCGGGGCTGGACGGCAGCGGAGACGTCAACACGGGCCTGCGGCGGGCCCGGGCGTTGCTGCTCGACGTGCTGCGCCTCGGGCTGCCGGTGGGCTGCGAGTTCCTCGACCCGATCACGCCGCAGTACATCGCGGACACGGTGGCCTGGGGCGCGATCGGCGCCCGCACCGTGGAGAGCCAGGTGCACCGGCAGCTCGCCTCCGGCCTCTCCATGCCGATCGGCATGAAGAACCGCCCCGACGGCAGCATCGGCACCGCCGTGGACGCGATCCGCGCCGCCGGCGTGCCGCACGTCTTCCCCGGTATCGACTTCTCCGGCACCCCGGCGATCATGCACACCCGGGGTAACACCGACGGGCACCTGGTGCTGCGCGGCGGGGGCGGCCGACCCAACTACGACGCGGAGTCGGTGGCCGGTGCGCTCGACCTGCTCCGCGCGGCCGGGCTGCCCGAGCGCCTGGTGATCGACGCGAGCCACGCCAACAGCGGCAAGGACCACCGCAACCAGCCGCTGGTCGCCGCGGACGTGGCCGCCCAGCTGGCCGGCGGCCAGCGTGGGATCACCGGCGTGATGCTGGAGTCGTTCCTGCTGCCGGGCCGGCAGGACCTCGACCCGACCCGGGAGCTGGTGTACGGCCGCTCGGTCACCGACGCCTGCCTCGGCTGGGACGACACCGCCGAGGTGCTCGACCACCTGGCCACCGCCGTCCGGGCGCGCCGGGCCACCCTGCCGACCCCGGCCTGACCCGCGCCGGCGGTTGTGACGGCGGACACGGCGGCGGGCGGAACAGCATCGGGGGTCGGCCGGTTGACTGAGGTGTCGGTGTGTCCAGTGTCCCCGGGCCTCACCTAAATTGCCTTCGCGGAATACCGTTCGGCTGGAGCCGCGTAGCGCCACTCGCCGAGAGGCGACCTGCACACCGACACCAGCGCCGCCCCCGGCCCACCGGCCGGGGGCGGCGCTGTCTGTACACCCAGGCCCAACCCGGACCCGGGCGAGGGGAGCCGGCCGGGCGGCCGAGGCGGCCGGGCGGCCGAGGCGGCCGGGCGGCCGAGGCGGCCGGGCGGCCGAGCCAGTACCGCTGAAGCCCTTTGCTCTGCTTCAACCCGCGCAACAAACACGGCCCGGAACTGTTGCGTGGGTTGAAGCAGAGCAAAGGCGGATCGCAGGGTCATCGGCCCGGAAACGGGCCACCGCGTGATGGCGGCGGCGGGCCCGCCAGCACGGCGCCGACAGGCCCCGTGGACGGGCCGCTAGCGCGACGTTTGACCGATTCCGGCCCGGGTAGCTGATCGGCGTGACCGACGACGCATCCGTGGCCGGCGAGGAAGACACCGGCGCCCTCGACGACCTGCTCAACGACATCTACCGGGGTCAGGAGCGGGTCACCCAGGCGGAGATCTACCGCCGGGCGGTGGCCGCCGATCTCCCGGCGGAGCTGCTCGCCCGCATCGACTCGCTGCCCGAGGGCGAGTACGCGGTGGACGAGGTCAGCGACCTGCTGGGCGGCACCGTCGGGTGAGCGACCGCAGAGGAGACATCGACATGACGCACCACGAGGACGACCACGAGAAGGTGCCGGCGCTGGGCGAACCGCCGAAGGGCACGGACACCACGCCCGAGCCGGACTTCGCCGACGAACACGACCGCACCGCGGTGGACCGGGAGATCATCACCGGGGCGGACGAGGACGAACGGGAGCCGGAGTCGCCGCACGGCTGGTCCGGCATGGAGCGCTGAACGCGTCAGCGGGGGCCGGCACGCGCCGGCCCCCGCTGTGCTCGTCTCCCGGAGTCAGTCGTCGTCGTGCCCGCCGTCGGCGGCCTGCTGCGCGCTCGCGTACGCCATCTGGAGGAAGTCGGACGCGGCGACCGCGGTCAGCGCGGTGGCCACCAGCCGGGTCAGCCGGGGCGCGAGCACCAGACCGCCGGTGAGGCCGGTGGCCACCCAGACCGCCAGGCAGAACGGGCAGCTCAGCAGCTCCCCGATGGCGTGCCGGGTGGAGCTGCCCGAGTCGCGTACCTGCTCCATCACCTCACCGCTGCCGATCGGACGGTCGTACCGCGTGAACGGAGCCCGTACCGGGCTGGTCACCGCGTCCTTCGACAGCAGCCGGCTGAGCTTGTGCGTGGCGATGGAGAGCAGCACCACGTCGGCCGGGGCGGGCCGCTCGGGCACCGGCCGCCCGGTCGCTTTGACCAGGCCGGCGATGGCGCCGGTCACCCCGGCGTAGGTGCCCATCGCCACCAGGTAACCGCCGAGCGGACGGTGCTCGTGCGGCGCGTACGCCCGGCGCAGCCGGGTCGCCTTCTGTCGCAGGCCAATGCCGGTCACCCAGGCTCCTCACATGTCGTATCGGTGCGGGAACGGGCCTCCCGCGTGGCCGGTGACGGTCTCAGCCGGCCTGAAGGTTGTCGGCGACCTCGCGGGCCAGGTTGCTCAGCGCCTCATCGGCCAGCTGGTCCGGAGCGGCCCCGTCCGAGCCGTCCGCCAGGTCGAGCTGGATCCGGGCCCCGCCGGAATCCGCCGGTTCCACCCGGATCTCGGCGGACCAGTCGGCGTCGTCGCCACCCCAGCGCGCCCGCAGCTCCTCGCCGTTGACCTCCGAGGCCGGGCTGCCGTCGCCGCGCAACGGCTCCGGCAGCCAGGCCGAGGCCCGGGCCGGGTCGGTGGCCGTGCTGAAGACCACCTCGGGCGGCGCGGACATGCCACGCACGGCGCGGGCCGGCATCACACGTCCCGCAGGCGGCTCGGGTCCACTTCCCGGCCCGGGTTGCGGGCCAGGTACTCGGTCTCGAGTTCCGCCGTGCGTCGCAGGTGGTTGGCGAGCGCGGAGTCCGCCGCGTGCCGGAGGGTGTCCAGCCGGGTGCGGTGCAGGCTGTGCATCTCGCGGATCAGATCGTCGTCGCTCAGCTCCGTCGGGTCGACGCCGAGCGCGTCGCCGTCGAGCTCCGCACCGACGCCCTCCGGGTCGGCCAGGTGATCGCCGCCCCACTCGGGCACCCGCTGCTCCGGGCTCATGTCCCTGCTGCCACTGGACGGAAAGCCGTCCTCGCGTACCGATCCGGTCATCATCGCCCCCCTGGTCTCGTTTGGGCTGGCGTCTAGACGGATGCCCACACCGGATGGCGCCAAACCATCCCCGCCGTGCGACAACTACGACACCGTGTCGGAGAACCGCCCGACCCCCGGTACCCTCGACCCCATGAGGTGGCTCTGGACCCCGGCGTGGATCGCACGTCACGTGGCCATGGTCGTGCTGGTCGTGGGCTTCCTCGGGCTGGGCTGGTGGCAGATCAGCCGGGCCACCGCCGGCAACAGCATCAGCTGGGGGTACGCGGTCGAGTGGCCGGTCTTCGCCGGCTTCGTGGTCTACGTGTGGTGGCGTGAGGTGCGGCTGGCCCGCCGGAAGGTCGCGGAGGCCGACGCGCCGCAGGTCGACACGGCAGCCGAGCCCGCGCCGGCCGTCACCACCGGGTCCCGACCGGCGGTACGCCGACCGGTACGGGTCGCCCGGGTCCCCGCCGCCAGCGAGGCTGTCGAGGACAGGGATCTGGCCGCCTACAACGACTACCTGTCATGGTTGAACGCCAATCCGGGCGCCCGGCCCGGTGACTATCCCGGCTGAGCCGGGGCTCGGAAGGACGGACGAAGGTGGGCGCAGCCCTTACCCGGTACCGCGTGATCGCCTGGATCGTGGGCGTGGCGCTGATCCTGCTGGTCGTGATCGGCATGCCGCTGAAGTACGCGTTCGACAACCCGGTCGTGGTGGAGACGGTGGGGCAGGCGCACGGCTTCCTCTACATGGTCTACCTGCTGGCCGCGTTCGACCTGAGCCGTCGGGCCGAGTGGCCGCTGAAGCGGATGCTCCTGGTGATGCTGGCCGGCACCGTGCCGTTCGTCTCGTTCTACGCCGAGCGGCGGGTCAGCGGGTGGCTGGCCCGCCCCGCGGAACGTACGCCGGAGCCGGTCGCCAGCTGAGCGGCCGCCAGCCGGCTCCGGGTCGGGTCAGCGGCTTGGCCGCCACGGGTCGGCCGAGGCGAGCGGGTCCGTCCAGCCGCCGTACCGGTTGACCTCCCGGGCCCGCAGCAGCGCCCGGGTGACCTGGCCGAACTGCCGCTCGTCGTCGGCGCTGAACAGCAGCACCTCCGCGCCCCGGTGCCACCCCCACAGCTCGTACGGTGGTGGCCGCCAGCGATCACCGACCAGGGCCAGCGCCGCCGGCAGCAGGAACACCGCTCCGAGGATGAGGTACGCCCCCGCGGTGAGCCGTTGCAGGCCGCCGGTGAAGCCGAGCAGCAGCCCGACGCCGCCGAGCATGGCGGCGGTGACCGCGACCGCCCGGACGGCGATCCGGTCGTGCGGGCCCCGGGTGGTGCGCAGGTGGGTCAGGTCGGTGATCCGGTAGCTGGTCCGGCCGACGGTGAACCGGTCGACGGTGACGATGATGCCGGGCCGCGCGTACAGCAGGGTGGACCGGGCGCCGGGCACCGTTCGCTGCGGTCGCGTCGTTGCGCCTTCACGATTCACGGTTCCTCCCGTGGGGCCGGTGCGCCGGGCTCAACCCGCTGGTCACCGGCATCGCTGCCTGCCGACGGGATTCCCGGCTCCGGATTTCATTGTGTTGTGACGCCGCCAGCCCGCCCGGCCAATTACCGGCTTCCGACAGCTCACTCGACCGGTGGACATCGTCGAGAAACAGCATCCATTTCAGGTTTTATCGGTTATGGCGCACAGGTATCCGGCGGCATGCGCCCGGAACGACGAAAGACTTCAAAGGGTCATTAACGGTCGTAAGGGGCGCAGCGGGCAGGCCCTGGAGCGCCAGCAGCCACGGTGAGTTCACCCAGCGCAGCGGCACTTCCCGCCACTTCGCCAACATTCGCCCCTGCTTCAACTGCGGACGACAGCCGTCCCGGGTTAGGTTGGGCGAGCCGGTCCGGCCCAGCGCCGTCCACCCGGATGGCCCCGGCCGGTGTCGCCGAGGGCGTCAGCAGCCCCGTCGGCGGCCGTGGGAGAGGGGCCTTCCGCTCTTGTCGTCCCTGAGAAACCTGCTGCGCACCATCGCGCTGGTCGGCACGTCGGCCGCGCTGATCGCCCCGACGGCGGTGGCCCACGCCGAGCCGTCCCCCGCCGACCTGACCCGCCGGATCGAGACGTCCTCGGCCGAGTTGGAGCGGGTCGTCGAGTCGTACAACAAGCTCACCGAGGAGATCACGACAAACAAGACCGCGGCGGCCCGATTACAGGCCCGCATCGGCCCGCTGGAACAGCAGGCCGAACAGAGCCGGGCCGACGTCGCCGCGCTGGCCAACACCGCGTACAAGAGCGGCGAACTGCGGACCGCGGACGCGCTGCTGCGTCCCGGTGGCTCGACCGCGCTGCTGGACCGGCTCGGCGCAATCGACCAGCTCACTCGTCAGCGGCAGGAACGCATCTCGGGCTTCACCGCCAGCCAGAAACGGCTGCTCGACGAGAAGCGCCGCCTGGACGCCACGCTGACCCGGCAGGCCGCGCAGGCCCGCCAACTGGCGACGGCAAAGAAGCAGATCGAGAGGGATCTGGCCAAGCTGTACGAGCTGCGCCGGCAGGCGTACGGGGCGCCCACCGAGCGGCCCGCGCCCGCAGCGGCGACCGAGGCCGGAAACGTACCCGCCATCGCCGGTGCGGCCGGCACCGCGGTGCGCTACGCCTACGGCGCGCTGGGCAAGCCGTACGTCTGGGCGGCCGACGGGCCGAACGGCTACGACTGCTCCGGGCTGACCTCGGCCGCCTGGCGGGCGGCGGGGAAGTCGCTGCCGCACAACACCCGGATGCAGTGGGGGGCGGTCGCCCACATCGGCCGGGGTGACCTACGCCCGGGAGACCTGATCTTCTACAGCGGGCTCGGGCACGTCGCCCTCTACGTGGGCGACAACCAGGTCATCGACGCGCCGAGCGCCGGCCGCAACGTGCTCAAGCGGGGCATGAACATGATGCCGATCCAGGGTTACGGTCGCGTCCGGTAGGCACGACCAATACGGCGAACGGCCGGCGTCCCCCTATCGGACGCCGGCCGTTCGCCGTCATTACTACCAGCTCAGGCTGCCTGCAGCCCCTCCGCGCGAGCCAGCTCACGGAGCCGGCCGAGGGCCTGGATCTCCAGCTGGCGGATCCGCTCGCGGGACAGCGAGAACCGGGAAGCGACCTCGGTGAGCGAGTGCTCACGGCCGTCCTCCAGCCCGTAGCGGGCCCGCATGATGCCTGCCGACCGGTCGTCGAGGTGGTTGAGCAGCCCCTCGATGCGCTGCCGCTCCAGGCCAGAGAGGACGATGTCCTCCGGCGACGGGGCGTCACTGTCGGCGACCAGGTCGCCGAGGCTCGTGTCGCCGTCGTCGCCCACCGGAGTGTCCAGCGAGACCGTGTCCTGCGACCAGCGGCGCAGCTCGTTGACCCGCTCGACGCTGACGCCGAGCGAGGCCGCGATCTGCTCCGGCTCCGGGTCACTACCCAGCTCACGGGTGAGCTGGCGGGCCACGTTGCGCATCCGGTTGACGTCCTCCACCAGGTGCACCGGCAGCCGCACAGTGCGCTCCTGCTGGGCGATGGCCCGGCTGATCGCCTGACGGATCCACCAGGTGGCGTAGGTGGAGAACTTGTAGCCACGCTCGTAGTCGAACTTCTCGACCGCCCGGACCAGGCCGGTGTTGCCCTCCTGGATCAGATCCAGCATGGGCATGCCCGAACGCACGTAACGGCGGGCGATCGACACGACCAACCGCAGGTTGGCGCGGATGAAGAGGTCCTTCGCACGGTCGCCCTCGACGACCAACCGCTCCAGGTCCTCCCGGTCGACGCCATCGGGGACGCGGTCCTCACCGAGCAGGTGCTCGGCGTAGAGGCCGGCCTCGATCGCCTTGGAGAGATCGACCTCCCGGGCGGCGTCCAGCAGTGGCGTCCGGGAGATCTCGTGCAGGTAGACGCCGACCAGGTCGCGCTCCTCGGCCACCTGATCGGTGCGCATGCCGATGTTCTTGTCCACGTTGCCCACGGTCCCCTCGCTCGCGCCGGTTGCCCGGTTCCTTGCCATCCCCACGTCTGTCAGCTCCCCCCGGTAACTTCCGCTGTTGCCCACCGGTGCTGACACCTACACAACAGATGAGACGTGTCGGGGATTCCATGTCGTGAGTCGAAAGTGTCACGAATGCCTGAGTAGTAGCTGAGAGCACGATCCATGTTTGCTGTCAGCACCCCGTCGGGTAGCTCGCCGCTGGGCACCACGAACGGGTTGGCGGGTCGACGAATCGCCGAACGCCCGCACCATGGCAACACCGCCCGCCGCGGGGGCACAGCGACCCGGGTCACCACCGCGGTGCGATCCTGGTCACTGCCAGATACGCACCGGTGGACCGGTCGGTTCATCCACGGGGGTGTTATTACCCCCCGCCCCGATGAACAATCCGGAGCCCCGTTCGCTTCCCGCTGGCGACGCGGGCGGGCCGACTCAGGAGGCGAGCAGGGCCAGGGCGCCGCGTACCTGGTCGGCGGAGCGGGCCAGCGCGGCTCGGGCGGCAGCGACCTCGGCGCCGGAGACCAGCGAGACCAGGGCGGTCTTGAGGTCGCCGTCGGCCTCGTTGAGCGCCCGCCGGGAGATCTCCTCCGAGCACCCGGTGGCCTCGACCAGGATCGAGATCATCCGCCCGCGGAGCTTCGCGTTGGTGGCCACCATGTCGATCATGAGGTTCGAGTAGACCCGACCGAGACGCACCATGACGGCGGTCGAGAACGTGTTGAGCACCAACTTCTGCGCGGTGCCCGCCTTCATCCGGGTCGAGCCGGTGACCACCTCCGGTCCGGTGTCCACCCCGATGAACACGTCCACCGACCGGGCCGCCTCGGCCTCCGGATTGGCGCAGAGCAGCACCGTCGAGGCGCCCTTCGCGCGGGACGCGGCGAGCGCCCCGAGGACGTACGGCGTGCGTCCGCTGGCGGCGAGACCGACCACCAGGTCACCGGCACGCACACATCCGGCCGCCTCGACCGCGCCGCCCCGGTCGTCGTCCTCGGAGTCCTCGACGGCCCGCCACATGGCGTCCGGGCCGCCGGCGAGGTGCGCGCAGAACCAGTGCCGGGGCGAGTTGAAGGTGGGGGCCAACTCGGCGGCGTCGAGCACGCCCAGCCGGCCCGAGGTGCCGGCCCCGAAGTAGTGCACCCGGTGGCCACCGCGCAGCGCCGCGACCGCCAGGTCGACCGTGGCGGCGATCTCGTCGAGCACCGCGGCGACCGCGGCCGGCACCCGCCGGTCGGCCTCGTTGATCACGGTGAGCACGTCCCGGGTCGACATCAGGTCGAGGTCGACGCTGAGCGGGTTGCGCCGTTCGGTGGGGGCGCCCACCCGGACAGCCGGGCGGGCGGGTGGTGCTGGCATGTCCTCGTCCGGCTCCACCGCACCGGCCGTCATCCTCGCCTCCGGTTCGCACCCACCCGGTGCGACAGGACGGCCTCGGCGGTCGCCTCGAGAGCCTTGCGCGCCCGGGACCGGTTGCGGGCGGCCACCCCGACGAAGAGGCAGTCGACCACGGTGAGTTGAGCCAGCCGGCTGGCTGTCGCGCCGGAGCGGTAGGTGGTCTCCCGGGCCGCCGTGGTCAGCACGAAGTCGGCCACCTCGGTGATCGGCGAGCGGGGGAAGTTGGTCAGCGCCACGGTGACGGCGCCCCGCGTCCGGGCCTGCTCGAGCACCTCGATCACGTCGGAGGTGGTGCCGGTGTGCGAGATGCCGACCGCCACGTCGCCCCGGCCCAGCAGCGCGGCCGAGGTCAGCGCCGTGTGCACGTCCGGGAAGTAGAAGGCGATCCGGCCGATGCGGTGCAGCTTCTGCTGGAAGTCGGAGGCCACGAACCCGCTGGCGCCCGCGCCGTAGATGTCGATCCGACCGGCGTTGGCGATGGCCTCGACGACCTGCTCACAGACGGCCGGGTCGAGCTGCTCGGCAGTCTCCTCCACCGCACGGGCGTCGTTGAACGCGATGGTGGCGATGATCTGGGCGAGGTCCGCGCCGGGCGGGATGTCACCGCCGACCACCCGGGCGTCCGGCGGTTCGACCCGGCGGGCGGCCTCGGCGGCGAGCCGGATGCGCAGCTGCGGATAGCCGTCCATGCCCACCGACCGGCAGAACCGGATGACGGTCGCCTCGGACGTCTCGGCTGCGGTGGCGAGATCGGTGATCGTCCGGCGGGCGGCGGCGGCCGGGTCGGCAACGACCAGCCGGGCGACCCGCTGCTCAGCGGGCGACAGCGACGGCAGCAGCCCGCTGATGTGGACGATCAGCCCACCGGGCTCGTGACTCACAGAAATCTTCGGACTCTTCGCCACGGATGAAACTTACTTTCACGAGGCGTGAGCGTCAACCATGACTCCACGTGTTGGGGAAAGTACCGCCGATCGGGCGAGCCCGTCAGGCCAAGCGTGCCACCGCCGAGACGGCGCCACCTCCCCCGCCGGGCCGGCTCAACCTGCCGGACGGCTCCGGAGGCGCGGAGAACCGGGTCCGGCCAGACCGTACGGCGTCCCCGAACGGCCGCACCGGGCAGGGCCACCCCGCCGACCCGTCGCCCGACCCGACCGGACGGCGCAGCGGGTCGGGGCGAGGGTGGGTCGGGGGCGGCGCTAGCGTGTGGCGCATGGCGGAGCGCAGCGTGCTGGTCACCGGGGGCATGGGTGGGCTGGGCGGGGCGGTCACCACCGCGTTCCGCACGGCCGGCTGGCGGGTGGTCGTACCGCAGCGGACAGCCCGGCCCGGGTCGGAGCCGGCGGCGGACGGGGTCGTCCGACTGCTCGCGGACCTGACCGATCCGGCCGGCACGGCACGGGCGGTCGAGGTCGCCGCCGGCGAACCGGCGGCGCCGCTGCGGGCGGTGGTCAACCTGGTCGGCGGGTACGCCAGCGGCGGGCTGGTGCACGAGACCCCGGTCGAGGAGTTCGAGAGGATGCTCACCGCCAACCTGCGGCCGACGTACCTGGTCACCCGGGCAGCTCTACCGCACCTGGTGGCGGCCGGCGGCGGCGCGGTCGTGTGCGTCTCGGCCCGCGCGGCGGTCACTCCGTTCCCGGGCGCGGCCGGCTACGTCACGGCCAAGGCGGCGGTGCTGGCCTTCGCCAACGCCGTCGCGGTCGAGTACCGGTCCCGCAACGTGCGCTGCAACACGCTGCTGCCCAGCGTCATCGACACCCCGGCGAACCGTGCCGCCCAACCCGACGCCGACCACTCCCGCTGGGTGGCCCCGACCGAGATCGCATCGGTGATCCACTTCCTCGCGTCGGCGGAGTCCGCGCCGACCAGCGGCGCCGCCGTCCCGGTCTACGGGCGGGCCTGAGCCAGCAACGGCCCGGGAGCACCGCGACCGGTCCGCTCCCCCGACGCGTCGCCCGTCGTGACCACGGGCGACGGTTCCGGCAACGACGCCGGGGGCGCGACGGCCGGCTCCGGCACGTCGGGCTGCGACCGCACGCTGGGCGGCGACGGCAGGTCGGGCGGCGACGTCTCGGCGGGCGGCTGGCCGGGGTCGGGGCGGGCGGCCGGCAGCCAGGTCGCCAGGTACGCCTTGATCTGCTCGGTCACCTCCTCGGCCGGTCGGCCGGCGTCCACCAGGACGAAGGTCGGGTACTCGGGCAGGGCGCGGTACGCGGTGTCGGCCGCGGTCAGCCAGCCCATGGTCTCGTGGTCGGTGCCCCGCTGCTCGATCCGGCGGTACGCCTCGGCCGGGTCGACGGCGAGCAGGAACGTCACCTGTGGCGTGGGAAAGAATCGGTAGCCGGCCCGGGCCAGCCGCTCCCAGCGGTGCCCGCCGTGCGCCCGGATGCTGGCGTACTGGCAGGCCGAGTAGCGGTCCATCACCGCGGTGCGCCCGGTGAGCAGGCAGCTGAGCAGGGCGGCGGCGATGGCGAGCCAGCGCAGCACGGACTCCACCGCCAGCATGCCGTCGCGCCCGACGAGTCGCTGGGCGTCCGCGCGGCCGAGCCGGTGGGCGAGCCGGCCGAGCCAACGACGCCCGCTGGCGTTGCGCCGGTAGGTGGCCGGGCGGCCGGCGGCGGTCAACGCGTCGGCCAGCCGGTGCGCCTGGGTGGTCTTGCCCGAGCCGTCGATGCCGATCAGGGCGACCGTGCGCAACCTGGCCCTGCCGCGTCGCATCCCCGATGATCTGGCCACCCTCGACAGGTTATCCGACCCGCGCTTCGACCCGCCCAGTTTGTCATGCTTGATCCCGGTTGACACCCACCCGCGACCTGGCCAGGTGTGGGCGACCGGAATGCCGGGTACGGAAGTTGGAATCCAACCGCCTGTCCACCCACACGACCGACGGGAGAACCAGATGGCTGAGCGCGGGGACGAGAGTCTGGTGCACACCCTGAAGAAGGTCGCCGCCGTGCTCAAGCAGTCCGAGATCCCGTTCGCGCTGGGTGGCAGCTTCGCCGTCTACGCCCACGGCGGCCACTCCAGCGACCACGACGTCGATTTCCTGATCCGCGAGGTCGATGTCGAGCCGGCCCTGGAGGCCCTGGTGGCCGCCGGCTTCGTCGCTGAGCGCCCACCGGAGGACTGGCTGGTGAAGGTCTTCGACGACGGGCGGATGGTGGATCTGATCCACCGGCCGATCGAGACGCCGGTCACCGAGGAGACGTTCGCCGACACGGTCGTCCGGCCGGTGGACGCGATCCACATGCCGGTCCTGTCCGCCACCCAGCTGATGGTGCACAAGCTGCTCAGCTTCTCCCAGCACTACTGCGACTTCGCGCGCGGCCTACCGCTGGCCCGGTCGCTGCGGGAGCAGATCGACTGGGAACGGGTACGCAAGGAGACCCAGCACTCGCCGTACGCCGAGGCGTTCCTGGTGCTGCTGGACCGGCTGGAGGTGGTGCCGGAAACCGGCACCCAGGCAGGAGAGGGGACACCGTGACCAACCATCGTGACAGCGGTGCCGGGCCACCCGACGAGTACGTCGAGGCCGAGATCCACCGCCTGCTCGCCGAGGACCCCGCCGTTGCCGAACAGGGCATCACCGTGGTCCGGCGGGAACGAGCGCTCGTGCTCTACGGCGAGGTGGAGAGCCCGCACCGGCGCGACGAGATCCTGCGCCGGGTGGCCGAGCGTTTTCCGGACGTGCCCATCACCAGCGACATCGGGGTGATCCGCGTCCAGGCGCCCACGGAGATCGAGCAACTGCCGTGAGGGAGGTTCCATGGTGATCCGGATCGCCGCCGTGGGCGACGTGCATCTGGACGAGGACGTGGTCGGCCGGTTCCGACCGGCGTTGGAGGAGCTGCCGGAGTGCGCCGACGTGCTGCTGCTGGCCGGAGACCTCACCCGGCACGGCACCGAGGCGGAAGCGCGCTGCGTGGCGCAGGAGTTCGGCGGGTTGGCCGTGCCGGTGGTGACCGTGCTGGGCAACCACGACCACCAGTGTGACCAGGTGCCGCAGGTGGTCAAGGTGCTGGAGGACGCCGGCATCACCGTGCTGGAGGGCAACGGCATCGTGCTGGACTGCGCGGGCGGGAGGCTCGGCATCGCCGGCGTCAAGGGCTTCGGCGGCGGGTTCGCGGGGCGGTGCGCGAGCGACTTCGGGGAGCCGGAGATGAAGGCGTTCGTCGCGACCACCACCGACAGCGCGGATCGCCTCGGTACGGCGCTGCGCTCACTCGACTGCGACATGCTGGTCGCGCTCACCCACTACGCACCGGTGCCGGACACGCTGGCCGGGGAACCGCTGGAGATCTACCCGTTCCTGGGCTCGTACCAGCTCGGGCAGGCGATCGACTCGGCGCCGACCGCGCTGGCCCTGCACGGGCACGCGCACGCGGGCACCGAGCGCGGCACCACGCCCGGTGGGGTGCGGGTACGCAACGTCGCGCACCCGGTGATCAAGCAGGCCTACAGCGTCTTCCATGTCGGCGATCAACTCGAGACCGACCAGGTTTCCCCGGTCGGAGGCTCGGGTATTCAGAGGTCATGGAGCTGATTCTCTGGATTCTCGCAGTCGTACTCGTGGTCGCCGGCATTCTCGCGCTGTTCCGCCGGCAGATCCTGTGGGGCATCGTCCTCATCATTGTCGGGCTGTTGGTCGGCCCGGGTGGTGTCAGCATCTTCAATTGACGTTCGCAACTCATAGCACACCGGGACCCGCCGGGGTCGCCGCGACCGGAGCTCCGTCCTCCCGACAGGAGCACCGGGTGTGGCGATCCCGGCGCTGTGCTGTCCGGCGGCTGACCTGGTGACCGGCGGGTCTCCGGCGGCGCCGCCCGCCGGAGACCGCCTTCGTTCCGGGGTCAGCAGCGGGGCACGCCGGGGATGTAGCCGTCGTGCCCGGTGTACACGTACGCGTCGGCGATGAAGCGGCCGGTGCCGATCCGGTCCCAGATCGAGCTGGTGCCGTAGGTGCCGGTGACCGTGGTGCCGCTGGTCTGGCAGGCGATGGTCACCCGGGTGCCGTCGGCGACGGTGCCGACGGAGGCGTACCCGGTGCCGGGGCCGGAACGGACGGTCAGCGGCGTGCCGCTGGTGTCGACCGTGCCGGAGCCGGAACCACCCGAGCTGCACCCGTTGTCGCTGGTGTAGGTCTTGGTGCCCCAGTACAGGCCGAGGGCGCCGTTGAACCGGACCTGGATGTCGGCGCCGTTGAGGCGCTGCTCGTAGTGCAGGTGGGGGCCGGTGGAGCCGCCGGTGCTGCCGACCCACCCGAGCACCTTGCCGTAGCCCACCGTCTGGCCGACCGAGACGTTGAAGCCGTTGAGGTGGGCGTAGTAGGTGCTGTAGCCGCCACCGTGGTTGATCCGGACGTACTTGCCGTAGCTGGTGCCGCCGAGGTCGGTCACCCGGTCGACGGTGCCGGGGGCGCTGGCCACCACGGGGTCGCCGAGGTCGTCGGTGCGGTTGAAGTCGACGGCGTACGCCGGGCTGTGGTCCGACCGGGTCTGCCCGGACCAGGACTGGCCGCACGGGAACGGCACCTTGAAGGTCGGCGCGGCCAGCGCCGGGCTCGCCGGGGCCAGGACTCCCCCGACGAGCAGGCCCGTCACCAGCAGGCTGATCCACCGCTTACGCATACAGGTCCTCCTATGTCGAAAACCTTCGATGTGGTGCCATCAGCCTGACAGATATCGTCATTCTTCGAAAGAGTCGAGGATCTGGCCCGGGAGCGCGCCCACGAGGCAGGTCGGAGGTTTCTGGATTGTTACTCGCTCGTGTCTGACAGGGGCTGGACCGGACTCGATGCAAGCGCTTACATGTGTGCACGCCCATTGGGACCGGCGCCGGGCCTCTGAGCACGACCGCGCCGGCTAGAAAGGAGGACGGCATGGCGGTCTTTACCAGACCACGCCAGGCCTTCGTGATCGCCGGCGTACTGGGGCTGGCGCTCAGCGCCACCGCCTGCGGTACCGGCGACGACAAGAAGAGCAGCAACGCGGACTCCCCGGAGTGTGCCGCATACCAGAAGTACCAGGGCCACGACGGCAAGAAGGTCTCCATCTACGCGTCCATCCGTGACGCCGAGGCCGACCTGCTGGAGCGCTCCTGGTCGCAGTTCACCGACTGCACCGGCATCAAGATCGACTACGAGGGCAGCGGCGAGTTCGAGGCGCAGCTCCCGGTCCGCGTCGACGGCGGCAACGCCCCCGACATCGCCTTCGTGCCCCAGCCGGGCCTGGTGAAGCGGTTCGCCGACGCCGGCAAGCTGAAGTCCCTCGGTGCCGACACCAAGGCCCTGGCCGAGCAGAACATGCCGGCCGACTGGCTGAAGTACGGCACCGTCAACGGGACGCTCTACGGCGTGCCGCTCGGCGCGAACGTCAAGTCCTTCGTCTGGTACTCGCCGAAGACGTTCAAGGAGAAGGGCTGGGAGGTTCCGACCAGCTGGGACCAGCTCATCGCCCTGAGCGACAAGATCGCCGCCAGCGGCATGAAGCCGTGGTGCGCGGGCGTCGAGTCCGGTGACGCCACCGGCTGGCCGGCCACCGACTGGATCGAGGACGTGATCCTGCGTACGCAGGGCCCCGAGGTCTACGACCAGTGGACGACCCACGCCATCCCGTTCAACGACCCGAAGGTCGTCGAGGCGGTCGACCGCGCCGGCACCATCCTCAAGAACGACAAGTACATGAACGGCGGCTTCGGCGGCGTCAAGAGCATCACCACCACCTCCTTCCAGGAGGCGGGCGTGCCGGTCACCAACGGCAAGTGCGCCATGCACCGGCAGGCGTCGTTCTACGCCAACCAGTTCCCCGAGGGCACCAAGGTGGCCGAGGACGGCGACGCGTTCGCCTTCTACTTCCCGGCCATCGACCCGGCCAAGGGCAAGCCGGTGCTGGGCGCGGGCGAGTTCGTCGTCGCGTACGCCGACCGTCCCGAGGTTCAGGCCGTGCAGACCTACCTCGCCTCCGCGGAGTACGTCAACAGCCGCGCGAAGCTCGGCAACTGGGTCACGGCGAACAACAAGCTGGACATCGCCAACGTGGCCAGCCCGATCGACAAGCTCTCCGTCCAGATCCTGCAGGACAAGACCGGCGTCTTCCGGTTCGACGGTTCCGACCTGATGCCGGCCGCCGTCGGCGCGGGGACGTTCTGGAAGGGCATGGTCGACTGGTTGAACGGCAAGCCGACCGCCCCGGTGCTCCAGGGCATCGAGAGCAGCTGGCCGAAGTGATCCCGGCGATGGCCCGGCCCGTTCGCGGGCCGGGCCATCGACCGAGGCGGACCTGAGAGGGAGGGTTGATGGAGTTCGACTTCGCCGATCAGCAGCCGAAGCTCCTCATGCTGATGTACGGGCTGGTCGCCTTCGTGGTGGTGGTGGGCGGTCTGCTCCTGCTGCTCGACGTCGTGCCGGCCTGGTTCGCCCGGCGACGTGAGGCTCAGCTCGTCGCCGCGTCCGCGAGCGGGGCGCCGATCACCCGACGGCCCAGGCAGCGGGAGGGTCTCTTCGGCCTGTTCTTCCTGTTGCCGACGCTGCTGCTGCTCACCGTCGGCCTGGTCGTGCCGGCCATCCGCACCACGCTGCTGTCCCTGATGAACTCGGACAGCACCGACTGGGTGGGGCTGCGCAACTACGGCTGGATGTTCTCCGACGGTTCGATCGTCCGGGTCCTGATCAACACCCTGGTCTGGGTGCTCCTGGTCCCGCTGGTGGCGACCTCGTTCGGCCTGATCTACGCCATCCTGGTGGACAAGGCCCGGTTCGAGGCCGTGGCGAAGTCCCTGATCTTCCTGCCGATGGCCATCTCCTTCGTCGGCGCCAGCATCATCTGGAAGTTCGTCTACGCCTACCGTGGCGAGGGCGACCAGATCGGCCTGCTCAACCAGATCGTGGTCAGCCTCGGCGGCGAGCCGAAGCAGTGGCTGCTGGAATCACCGCTGAACACGCTGCTGCTGATCGTCATCATGATCTGGATCCAGGCCGGTTTCGCCATGGTGGTGCTCTCCGCCGCGATCAAGGCGATCCCCGGCGACATCGTGGAGGCCGCCCGGCTCGACGGGGTCAGCCCGTGGCAGATGTTCTGGCGGATCACCATGCCGAGCATCCGGCCGGCGCTGATCGTCGTGGTGGTGACGCTCACGATCGCCACGCTCAAGGTCTTCGACATCGTCCGGACCGCGACCAACGGCAACTACGACACCAGCGTGATCGCCAGCGAGATGTACAACCAGGCGTTCCGGTACGGCCAGAACGGGCAGGGCTCCGCCCTCGCGGTCTTCCTCTTCGTCCTGGTCATCCCGGTCGTGATCTACCAGATCCGCAACCTCCGTCAGCAGCGGGAGGGCTGAGATGACGACCGCAACGCCCACCGTCGCCGCCGGCACGCAGAAGACCGACAGCACCCCGTCCAGCACCGCCGGGCGGGTCCGCAAGCGGTTGAACAGCCGCACCGCGACGCTCGTCTCGATCGTCATCGCGGTGGTCTGGACCATCCCGACCTTCGGCCTGCTCGTCTCCTCCCTCCGGCCGGAGGACGAGATCAAGACGACCGGCTGGTGGACGGCCTTCACCAACCCGCAGTTCACGCTGGAGAACTACCAGCAGGTCCTGTTCGGGCAGTCGTCGTCCTCCGGGCAGCTCGCCGGGTCCTTCATCAACTCCCTGGCGATCACCATCCCGTCGGTGCTCTTCCCGCTCGCCTTCGCGTCCCTGGCCGCGTACGCGCTGGCCTGGATCAACTTCCGCGGCCGGGACTGGCTCTACATCGCGATCTTCGCGCTGCAGATCGTGCCGTTGCAGATGGCCCTGGTGCCGCTGCTGAAGTTCTTCTCCACCGGTGTCACCCTCGGCGGCGTCACCCTGATGCCGGCCTGGGATCTGGTCGACGAACAGAAGTTCGCCCAGGTGTGGTTCGCGCACACCTGCTTCGCGCTCCCGTTCGCCGTCTTCCTGCTGCACAACTTCATCTCGCAACTGCCGGGCGACCTGATGGAGGCGGCCCGGGTCGACGGGGCCAGCCACCCGAAGATCTTCCGCACCATCGTGCTGCCGCTGATCACTCCGGCGCTGGCGGCGTTCGGCATCTTCCAGTTCCTGTGGGTCTGGAACGACCTGCTGGTCGCGCTGATCTTCGCTGGCGGCGGCGACGAGACCGCCCCGCTCACCGTTCAGCTCGCCGAGATGGCCGGCACCCGAGGAAACGAATGGCAGCGGCTGACCGCCGGAGCGTTCGTCTCCATCGTCGTACCGCTCATCGTGTTCCTGTCCCTGCAGCGCTTCTTCGTGCGAGGTCTGCTCGCCGGCAGCGTCAAGGGCTGACCCGCGCGCCCACCGCCGCCCGGCCCCTTGGGCGGCGGCGGGCGCGCCGGGCACCGAGCGGGGGAACCGTGACGAAAATTGATGATGTGGCCCGGTTGGCGGGGGTCTCCACGGCCACCGTCTCGCGGGCGCTGCGCGGGCTGCCGACGGTCTCGGCCGCCACCCGGCGCCGGGTTCTCGCCGCCGCCGAGCAGCTCGACTACGAGGTCTCGCCGAGCGCGTCCCGGCTCGCCGGTGGCCGCACCGGCACGGTCGCCGTCGTGGTCCCCCGGATCACCCGGTGGTTCTTCAGCACGGTCGTGGAGGCGGTCGAGGAATACCTCCACGAGTCCGGCTACGACCTGCTGCTCTACAACCTGGGCGGCCGGGAGCAGGTCCGCCAGCGGGTGCTGCGCACCGCCAACCTGCACAAGCGGGTGGACGCCATCATGCTGGTCGCCACCCCGCTGCGCCCGGCCGACCTGACCGCGCTTGCCGCCCTGGATCTGCCCGGCGTGACCATCAGCTCGGGGAGCAGGGTGCCCAACTGGCCGTGCGTGCGGATCGACGACGTGGCTGCCGCCCGTACCGCCACCCGGCACCTGCTCGACCTCGGCCACCGCCGGATCGCGCACATCTCCGGCGACCCCGACGACGAGCTGGCCTTCACCACCCACCTGGACCGACGCCGGGGCTATCAGGAGGAGCTGCGGGCCGCCGGTATGCGACCCGACCCGAGCCTGGACGTCGAGTCGACCTTCACCATCGACGGCGGCAACCGGGCGGCCTCCGAGCTGCTGGCCCGGGGCGAGCCTCCGACCGCGATCCTCGCGGCCTGCGACGAGATGGCGATGGGTGCGATGACCGCGCTGCGCGACGCCGGGCTGCGCGTACCGCAGGACGTCAGCGTGATCGGCATCGACGACCACGACCTGGCCGGCGTGCTCGGGCTCAGCACCATCGCCCAGCCCGCCGCCGAGCAGGGCCGGTTGGCCGCCCGGATGCTGCTGGACCCGCTCGGGGTTCGGAGCCTCAGTCCGATCGTCGGGCAGCGGACCGGCGGCTGCCACACCCCGGTGATCCTGCCCACTCGGCTGGTGGTCCGGGACTCGACCGCACCGCCCCGGGCACACTGACTCCAACCATCCGCCGCCGGCCGGCGCTGGCGGCGACGCGGCCGGCAGCAGCATCCGGCAGTCCACCCACGGCTCGACACGGGAGACGACCCTGAACACCGACCCGACGCAGCAGACCACCTCCGGTGACCCGATCACCGGCTGGTGGACCGAAGCCGCCATCTACCAGATCTACCCCCGCTCGTTCGCCGACTCCGACGGAGACGGCGTGGGCGACCTCCCGGGCATCACCGCCCGCCTCGACCACCTCGTCGAGCTGGGCGTGGACGCGGTGTGGCTCTCCCCGTTCTACCCGTCGCCGCAGGCCGACGCCGGCTACGACGTGGCCGACTACCGGGACGTCGACCCGCTGTTCGGCACCCTTGCCGACGCGGACAAGCTGATCGCCGAGGCCCGCTCCCGCGGCCTGCGGGTGATCGTCGACCTGGTCCCGAACCACACCTCCTCGGCGCACCGTTGGTTCCAGGCGGCGCTGGCGGCGGCACCGGGCAGCCCGGAGCGGTCCCGGTACATCTTCCGCGACGGCCTCGGCCCGGCCGGCGACCAGCCGCCGAACGACTGGCAGAGCGTCTTCGGCGGCCCGGCCTGGACCCGGACGGTCGACCCGGACGGCCGCCCCGGCCAGTGGTACCTGCACCTGTTCGACACCGGGCAGCCGGACCTCAACTGGGACAACCCGGAGGTGCACGCCGAGTTCCTGGACGTGCTGCGGTTCTGGCTGGACCGTGGGGTGGACGGCTTCCGGGTCGACGTGGCGCACGGTCTGGTCAAGCAGGCCGACCTGGCCGACTGGCAGGAGCCGCAGGAGATCCTGTCCGGCAACGAGGTGGACAAGCCGCGCCCCCCGATGTGGGACCAGGAGGGCGTGCACGAGATCTACCGTCAGTGGCGGCAGGTCCTGGACAGCTACCCCGGCGAGCGGGTGCTGGTCGCCGAGGCGTGGGTGGAGCCGGCCGAGCGGCTGGCCCGCTACGTCCGCCGGGACGAGATGCACCAGGCGTTCAACTTCGAGTACCTGCTCGCCGCCTGGACCGCGCCCGCCCAGTACGCCGTGATCACCCGCTCGCTGGAGGCGACCGACTCGGTCGGCGCACCGACCACCTGGGTGCTGTCCAACCACGACGTGGTGCGGCACGCCTCCCGCCTCGGCCTGCCGATCGGCACCGTCCGGCCCAACGGCATCGGCATCGGTGACCCGCAGCCGGACGCCGCGCTCGGCCTCCGCCGGGCCCGGGCCGCGACCCTGCTGATGCTCGCCCTGCCCGGCTCGGCCTACCTCTACCAGGGCGAGGAGCTGGGCCTGCCCGAGCACACCACGCTGCCCGACGAGGCCCGGCAGGACCCGACCTGGGCCCGCAGCGGGCACACCCAGCGCGGCCGGGACGGGTGCCGGGTGCCGATCCCGTGGGAGGCCGACGCGCCGTCGTACGGCTTCGGGCCGTCCGACGCCAGCTGGCTGCCGCAGCCCCCGATGTGGGCGGAGTACGCGCTGGACCGGCAGCGCGACGTGCCCGGCTCGACGTACGAGCTGTACCGCACGGCGTTGCGGCTGCGCCGCGCCCACGGGTTGGGCCGCGGGACGCTGGAGTGGCTGTCCTCCGGCGACGAGGTGCTGACCTTCCGCAACGGTGACCTGACCGTGCTGACCAACTTCGGCGACGCCCCGGTGCCGGTGCCGGCCGGCGCCGAACTGCTCGCCGCCAGCGCACCGCTGGACGACGACGCGGTCCCGGCCGACGTGACGGTCTGGGTGCGCGCCTGATCCCGAGCGGCCAGTCCCCGCCCGAACCGTCCTCCGGGGGGCGGCGGGGACTGGCCGGCCCCTTTGGAGCTGATGTCGCAGACGACTCAGGCCCCTACATCCTGAAGTTGCGGGCGCCGAGACGGCGGGGCCGGTCAGAGGCGGTCGGCGCGGGCGTGCAGGAGGTCGTGCACGTTCTCGATGTCGGCCGGTGAGGTCCGCGAGGCGAGCCAGTACATGATGCCGGTGGGAATGAAGAAGAGCTGGAACGCGGCCAGCCCGACGGCGTAGTTCAGCGGCGGCGGGAACGCCGCCCTCAGCCCCTGGAACGCCGCCCCGACCAACCCGTTGCCGGCCGCCCGGCCGACACCGTTGACCAGGTTGCCCAGGCTGTACACGGTGCCCCGGTGCTCCGGCGGGTTCACGTCGGCGATCAGCGCGAACCAGTTCGGCGAGTTGGCCGAGGTCAGCGCGAGCGCCACCACGGCGGTGAGCAGGCTCAGCCCGACCGACGGTTCGGTGAACACACTGGACAGCACCGCGCCGATCACCGCGCCGCCGCTGGCGCCGTCCGGCACGTCGATGGTCACCGGCACGAAGAACAGCACCAGGTAGAACGGGAGCGCGGCGAGGATGCCGACCGCGGCGACCAGTGCCCGGCCCCGGGGGGTACGCCGCTGCACCGCGTCGCCGATCAACCCGCCGACGATGGAGAGCACCCCGCCGAGCTGGAACAGCGTGGCGAAGACGCTGCCCACCACCACCGCGGTCGCCTCCGAGTAGCCCTGCGCCTCGGCCCGCTCGGCGAAGAGCACCGGGAGCCAGACCAGCGAGCCGAAGGCGGCCTGCGCGGTCAGGCCCTGCAGGATCAGCCACCGGTTGGTCCGCCGGGCCAGGATCCGCGGCAGGTCGGCGCGGCTGATCCGGTAGTCGTACTCGGCACCCTCGTGCAGCGCGGGGGCCAGCTCCGGCTCGCTCTGCCCGCGCCGGATGTCGTAGGTGAACAGGTAGGCCAGGGTGGCGGCCAGGCCCACGCCGGTCAGCACCAGGAACGGCCGCCGCCAGTCGGTCGCGCCGAGCAGCCCGCCGACCAGCGTGCCGGCCAGCGTGCCGACGCCCTGGGAGAGGCCCCAGAAGCTCATGACCAGCCCTCGCCGGGTCGGCGAGATCAGGTCGGTGACGACCGAGAAGCCCACCGAGCCGACCGCGCCGAGGCCGATCGCCGCGACCAGCTGTGCGACCAGGAACGTCAGGTACCCGTCGGCGAGCGCGCTGCCTCCGGTGCCCGCCGCCCAGATCAGCGTGCCCACCATGAGCACGGGCTTGCGGTTGGTGCGGTCTCCGACGTACGCCCAGCCGACCGCGGCCACCGCGCTGACCAAAAAGCTGACCGCGGTGACCAGGCCGAGCAACCGCCCCGACACGGCGAACGCGTCGGCGATCGGCCCGTACAGCGGTGGGACCAGCCCGATCGCCACGTTGTCCAGCGAGGCGAGCAGCACGAACACCACGACGCTGTACAACCGGTGCGCCGGGCCGCCGCCACGGGCCCGCCGGGGCCCGGCACTGGTCACGGTCATGACCGGCAGCCAACCAGACCGCGCCGGCGACGTCGTCACGCGGGTGGGTGCCGCCGGTCAGCCGCCACCGGCTCCCACCCGTGCCAGGTGCTCCCGGTAGACCACCTGGTAGCTGTCGTCGTACGCCCACTGGCATGGTTCCACCTGCCGGGCCTCGGCGATCTCCCGCTGTTGCAACCGCTTCAGCTCGGCCAGGTCCGCGGCGCCGAAGACGTCGGCCAGCCGGAGCGCGGAGCTGTCCCGCCCGGCCTGCTCGGCGGCGAGGGCCGCCCGCTCGAAGCCGTCGCGGTACCGCTCCGCGGCCTGGGAGAGCACCAGGGAACGGCTGTCCGCGCTGGAGAACCCCTTCGCCTCGATGCACCGGGTGCGTTCCGCCGCGGCCCGGACCACTCGGGGATCCCTGTCCACGGCGGCCAGGATCTCGTCCCTGCGGTCGCTCTCCTCGTCGGTCATCGCGATGGTGTCGACGTGCGGGGCGGGGCCGAACTGCTGCCGGGCGTCGCGCCGGCAGGACGCCAGCCGGGCCTGGTAGCTCTTGCGGCGCTCGGCCGTCATCTGGCGCAGCGCCGTCAGGTTGGGATCGACGCGGCGGACGCCCGGTGGCAGGTAGTCGATCAGGGTGGTGAGGCCGTAGCCATACCGCTCGGCGAACTCCTCCCGGCTCACCCCGAGCGCTATCCGGCGGTCCACCGCCCACTGGTCGACGTACGGCTGGTAGGTGAGGCCGCCGTCGGCCATGCAGCGGACCAGCGAGTCGTTGACCCGCCGCCAGTAGTCCATCGCCTCGTCGTAGTCGTCGTCGCCCCGGTCCAGGGTGAGCGTCAGCTCCCGGGCCACCCCGGCGGGGTCGGCCCGCCGGGCCGGTTCTCCGCCGCCGCAGCCCGAGAGGACCAGCGCCACGGCGACCAGGAGCAGCAGGCGTCCGCGCATCATCCGTACCTCGCTATCCGCACCGCACGAAGCCAGCCGCCGCCGCGACCGGAGCGGTCGCGGCGGCGGGGCGGGCCGTCAGTAGCCGACGTTCAGGTATTCGGGGCTCAGCGCGCCGGTGGCGGTGAGCTTCCCGCGGAAGTTGGAGTCGTAGATGCTGTCGCCGCGCGTGTCCCGGTAGGTGTACCGGTAGCCGGCCGAGTCGCAGCTGGTGCCGAACGTGCCGACCAGCGAGGGGTCGTAGTAGAGCACCGCGACGCACGAGCCGTCGCTGTAGGTGTCCCGGATCCGGCCGTAGTAGACGCCGTTGCCCTCGCAGGTCTCGGTCGACTGCGCCTCCTCGATGCCGACCACCCGGCCACCGATGCTGATCTGCTGCTGCTTCGGGGACTCGACGCACTTGGCCTGAGCCGGGGATGCCCCGGCGACGACGGTGAGCAGCGCCCCGACCAGCACGGCGGGTGCGGCCATCGCGGCCGTTCTTCTGATACGTGAGACAGGTTCCACACATCCTCCTCGGGGAGAAGCCGGAACCGGAATTCTACTGATCACCATCGATGGAAACAGTCCCACGTGTGTCGGTTCCCGTAACGGAGCCGTCACGATCTGAAAGACGGTGATCGATGGCCGCCCCGACGTCACCGCCGATCCAGGATCAACCCCCGAGCGGCGGCGTACTGGTCACGGACGGCGGGCACGGGCTCCGCGGCGTACTCCTCGGTGCCCTGAACCGTCCACCGCGGCGGCGCGTCGCCGCCCAGGGCGACCCAGGCGGCCTGCCGGGCGGCGCCGTCGGCGACGTACTCCCCCGCCGGCGGGACGACCACCGGGCAGCCGAAGACCTGCGGTGCGATCCGGCGCACGGCGGCCGACCGGGCCCCGCCGCCGACCAGGATGACCCGGCGGACGGTGGCGCCCTGCGCGGTCAACGCGTCCAGGCCGTCGGCGAGCGCGCAGAGCATGCCCTCCACGGCGGCCCGGGCCAGGTGCGCCGGTGTCGAGGTCCGCAGGGTCAGCCCGTGCACCGCGCCGGTGGCCAGCGGACGGTTCGGCGTCCGCTCACCCTCCAGGTAGGGCACCATGACCAGCCCGTCCGCCCCGGCCGGCGCGGAGAGCGCCAGCTCGGCCAGCTCGTCCAGCCCGACCCCGAGCATCGCGGCGGCGGCATCCAGCACCCGGGCCGCGTTGAGCGTGCAGACCAGCGGCAGGAACCGGCCGGCCGCGTCGGCGAAACCGGCGACCGCGCCACTCTCGTCGGCCGCCGCCACGTCGGCGACGCTGAACACCGTGCCGGAGGTGCCGATCGAGACCACCACGTCACCCGGACCGGCACCGACACCGAGCGCGGCGGCGGCGTTGTCCCCGGTGCCGGCGCCGAGCAGCGCACCGCCCGGCCCATTCAGCCCTCCGGCCGGCAGGGTGCCGGCCGACTCGGCGGGGCCGAGCACCTCGGGCACCGTCAACCGACGGCCGAAGGCACGCTCCAGCAGGTCCAGCCGGTAGGCACCCGTGGCGGGCGACCAGTAGCCGGTGCCGCTGGCGTCACCCCGGTCCGTCCGCAGCGCGGACAGCCCCGGCGCACCGGCCAGCCGCCACGTCAGCCAGTCGTGCGGCAGGCAGACGGCGGCCACCCGGGCGGCCAGCTCCGGCTCGTGCCGGGCCAGCCAACGCAGCTTGGTGATGGTGAAGCTGGCCACCGGAACGCTGCCGGTGGCCTCCGCCCAGAACCGGCGCCCCGCCGCGCCGCCGCCGGCCTCCGCAACGAGGTCGGCGGCGGCGTCGGCGGAGCGGGTGTCGTTCCACAGCAGCGCCGGGCGGACCACCCGGCCGTCCTCGTCGAGGCAGACCATGCCGTGCTGCTGGCCGGCGACGGAGACCGCCGCTACGTCGGCCAGCCCGCCGGCCTGGTCGGCGGCGCCTTGCAGCGCCTGCCACCAGGCTTCCGGGTCGACCTCGGTGCCGTCCGGGTGCGGCGCCCGGCCCTGCCGGAGCAGGGCGCCGGTCTCCGCGTCCCGGATCACCACCTTGCAGGACTGTGTGGACGAGTCGACGCCCGCGACCAGCGGCATGGCGGGCCTCAGCGGGCGCCGAGCAGGTGCTCGACGGCGAGCTGGTTGAGCCGGACGAAGGCGAAGCCCCGGGCGGCGGCCGCGTCGACGTCGAACTCCTCGAACGCGGACCGGTCGGCGAGGATGCCGTCGTAGCCCTCGCCCGGGTTCAGGGTCGGGGTGCTCAGCTCGCCGACCTTGCTGGCGGCCAGCGCCTCGATCACCTCGGGGTCGGCGCGGAACGCGGCGGCCCGCTCCTTGAGCAGCAGGTACGTGCTCATGTTGGCCGCCGCCGACGCCCACACCCCGTCCATGTCCTCGGTGCGGGAGGGCTTGTAGTCGAAGTGCCGGGGGCCGTCGTAGGTCGGCCCGCCGTTCGGGCCGCCGTTCTCCAGAAGGTCCACCAGGGCGAACGCGTTCATCAGGTCACCGTGGCCGAAGACCAGGTCCTGGTCGTACTTGATGCCGCGCTGGCCGTTGAGGTCCAGGTGGAACAGCTTGCCCTGCCAGAGCGCCTGGGCGATGCCGTGGGCGTAGTTGAGCCCGGCCATCTGCTCGTGGCCGACCTCCGGGTTGAGACCGACCAGCTCCGGGTGGGCCAGCTGGGAGATGAAGGCGAGCGCGTGCCCGACCGTCGGCAGCAGGATGTCGCCGCGCGGCTCGTTGGGCTTGGGCTCCAGCGCGAAGCGCAGGTTGTAGCCGCGGTCGATGACGTACTGGGTGAGCAGGTCGACCGCCTCGCGGTAGCGGTCCAGCGCGGCGCGGACGTCCTTGGCGACGTCGTACTCCGAGCCCTCCCGGCCGCCCCACATCACGAACGTGCTGGCGCCCAGCTCGGCGGCCAGGTCGACGTTGCGCAGCACCTTGCGCAGCGCGTACCGGCGGACGTCCCGGTCGTTGCTGGTGAAGCCGCCGTCCTTGAAGACCGGGTGGGTGAAGAGGTTCGTGGTGACCATCGGCACGACCAGGCCGGTCTCGTCGAGGGCCTTGCGGAACCGGGCGATGTGCTGGTCGCGGGTCGCGGCGTCGACCCCGAACGGGACCAGGTCGTCGTCGTGGAAGGTGATCCCGTACGCGCCCAGCTCGGCGAGCCGGTTCACCGCCTCGACCGGGTCCAGCTCCGGACGGGTCGCGTCACCGAACGGGTCACGGGCCTGCCAGCCCACGGTCCAGAGCCCGAAGGAGAACTTGTCGGCGGGGGTGGGACGGGGTGCCATGGGGGCCTCCGGGGTGGTGTCGTCCACTATTTGTTCAACCATTGAATTATTTGCGCGGCCTATGGCACTGTCAAGGGGTGAGCCTCACCAACGCTCCGGCCGGCGCCGTCCGTCAGGGCAGCCTGCGCGAGCTCAACCTCGCCCTCGTGCTCGGCCGGATCGCCGCCGCCGACCGTCCCCCGTCCCGGGCCGACCTCGCCACGGCGACCGGCCTCACCCGGGCCACCGTCTCCGCGGTGGTCGAGGACCTGCTGGCCGGCCGGCTGGTCGGCGAGGCCGACCCGGCGCCCCGGGCCGGCGCCGGCCGCCCCGCCCGGGGTCTGGTGCTGGCCGACCAGGGGCCGGCCGGGCTCGGCCTGGAGGTCAACGTCGACTACCTGGCGGTCTGCGTGGTGGATCTCGCCGGTCAGGTCCGGCACCACACCGTGCAACGGGCCGACCTGCGGCCGGTGGCGCCGGCCGAGGCACTCGCCCGACTGGTCGAGCTGGCCGGGCAGGCCCGCGCGGACGCCGCCCGGCAGGGCCTCACCCTGGCCGGCGCCGCGCTCGCCGTGCCGGGCCTGGTGGACGGGGCCGGGCTGGTCCGGCTCGCGCCGAACCTCGGCTGGCGCGACGTGCCGGTGCCCGCGCTGCTGGCCGGGCACCCACCGTTGACCGAGCAGGTGCCCGGCGTACCGGCGCTGGTGGTGGACAACGAGGCCAACCTCGCCGCGCTCGGCGAGCTGCACTCCCGGCCACCCGGGCCGGCCAGCTTCCTGCACATCTCCGGCGAGGTCGGCATCGGCGCCGGGATCGTCCTGGACGGAGCGCTGTTCCGCGGCGTACGCGGTTGGAGCGGGGAGATCGGGCACCTCCCGGTCCACCCGGAGGGCCGTCCGTGCCGCTGCGGCGGGCAGGGCTGCCTGGAGCAGTACGCCGGCCAGGAGGCGATCGTGGCCGCCGCCGGGCTGGCCCGGGCGGAACTTCCCGCGGACACCGCGACCGCCCGGCTGGCCGAGCTGGCCGAGGCCGGCGACGCCGACGCGCTACGGGCGCTGCACGAGGCCGGGACGGCACTCGGTGTCGCGGTGGCCGGCGTGGTCAACCTGCTGGACCTGGACACCGTCGTGCTCGGCGGTGGGTACGCCCCCCTGTCGCCCTGGCTGTGCCCGCCGGTGCTCGCCGAGATCGCCAGCCGGGTGCTCACCGCCGCCTGGTCACCGGTCACGGTCCGGCCGGCGACGCTCGGCGCGGAGGCCGCCGCGGTGGGCGCGGCCGGCTCGGTGGTACGCCAGATCGTCGCCCGACCCGCCGGCTGGCTGGCCCGCTCCGGCTGACCGGGCTCTCCCTGCGGGGGCTCGGTACGCTTGCCCTGAGGCAACGATCCCCGGGCGAGGAGTCCACGAACAGCATGTGCACAGGTCGTCAGACGCTCGTCGGCGTCGGGCGGTGACCACGACCCGACGGGGCGGCATCGCCGGTCCGGTCAGCGGCGACGGGGCCCCCTCCCACCCGCCGACCCGGCCGTCCACCGGCAACCCGCTGCCGGCCGACCCACGGCTGGCCCGCGAGTTGCTCGACGGGCTCGCCGAGGCCGTGTTGACGACCGACGAGACCGGCCGGGTGACCCTGGTCAACGCCATGGCGGCCGAGCTGTTCCCGGAGATCACCGCCGGCACCGAGCTGTCCCGGTGCCCGGTGCCGGCACTGGCCCGGGCGGTCGCCGACGATGCCGGGTGCTTCGACGTCGAGCACCGCGGCCGGCGACTGCGCGGCGCCCGACGGCTGCTCGCCGGCGCGCGGTACGCCTGGTACGTCCGGGACGTCACCGAGGAGCACGCCCGCACCGACGCCCTGCTGGCCGAACGCTCCCGCACCGCGTTCCTCGCCGAGGCGGGCAGCCGGCTGGGGCGCTCCCTGCACCGCGACCAGACGCTGCGGGCCACCGCGACCCTCGCCGTGCCGTACCTGGCCGACGCCGCCGTGGTGCTGCACCGCCCGCCCGCGCCGGCCGATCCGCGTGCCCGCTGGATCCGGTACGCCGACAGCGACCCCTCCCCGGTCACCGGGCTGGCCGGGGAGGAGCTGACCGGCACCGTGCCCGGGTTGACCGAGGCGCTGACCGGTGAGCTGACCGAGCCGGGTCCGTGGCGGGACGCCGGGCTCGCCGACCTGGCCACCGTGCTGCCGCCCGGGTTCGGCCGGCCGGGCACGGTGCTGGTCAGCCCGATACTCAGCGCCGGCGGCCCGGCCGGCGCCCTGCTGCTGATCCGCCGGGCCGGACGGGCCGGCTTCGATCCGCGCGACGTCGAGCTGGCCCGCGAGTTCGGCACACGGGCCGGCGCCGCGCTGGCCACCGCCGAGCTGTACGGCGAGCAGGCCCACCTGGCCCGGGTGTTGCAGGCCAGCCTGCTCCCGCCGGAGCTGCCCACGGTGCCCGGGGTGAGCCTGGCCGGCGGCTACCGGGCCGCCGGGGACAGCCTGCGCATCGGGGGCGACTTCTACGAGGTGTTCCCGCACCCCCGCGGTGCGCTGTTCGCGCTCGGCGACGTGTGCGGCAGGGGCGTCGGCGCGGCAGTGCTGACCGGCCGGGTCCGCCAGTCGTTGCAGACGCTGCGACTGGTCGAGCAGCGCCCGCTGGAGTTGATCCGGCTGCTGAACCGGGCACTGTTCGACGCGCCCGACGCGGCGCGGCGCAGCCAGTTCACCACCCTGCTGCTCGGCTCGCTGGATCGGGGGCCCGCCGGGGTGGACATCCGGATCGCCGGTGGGGGTCATCCGGCGCCCCTGCTGGTCACCGCCGGCGGGACGGTCACCCCGGTCCAGGTCGGCGGGATGCCGGTCGGCGCGCTGGCCGCCGCCCGGTTCACCGAGGCACGGGTGCACCTCGACCCCGGCGACCTGCTGCTCGCGTACACCGACGGGGTCACCGGGGCGCGCGGCGGGCCGCGCGAGGTGGAGATGTTCGGCGAGGGCCGGCTGCGCGCCGCGCTCGCCTCGGCCAGCGGGCTGCCGCCGGCCGCGCTGGTGGACCGGCTGCTCCAGCTGGTCGACGAATGGCTGAACGGGCAGGTCCACGACGACATCGCGATGCTGGCCGTGTGCGCGTCGACGCCGGCCTGACCGACGGGCCACCGCTCGACTCGGACCATGCTCGACTCGGACCGCGCTCGGCCCGAACGGCCGGGTCAGGCGGTCCGCGCCACCGGAGGCTCCCCGGTCGGCCACTCCCGGGGCGTGCCCACCGTCCGCTCGGGGCCACCCGACGCGCCCGTCCACAGCGCCTGGCTCGGCCGGTCCGGGTCCTCCGGCCAGTCGTCCGCCCGCCCGGTGGGCCGGTCCGGGTCGTCCGGCGGGGCCGGCACCGAAGCCTGGGCCTGCGCCTGCTGCCGGCGGGCGATCTCGTCGAATTCCCGCACCCCGTGCAGCAACGCGTCGCGGCCCGCGGGACTCATCTCGGCCAGCACGGCGGCGAGTTGCGCCTGACGGTCGGCCCGCAGCTCGGCGAGGAGCCGGCGGGCCTCCGGGGTGAGGTGCAGGGCGATCTCCCGCCGGTCGAAACGGCCCGGCTCGCGCTCCAGCATCCCGGCGGCGACCAGCCGGTCACAGAGCCGACTGGCGGAGCTGAGCAACATGTTGAGTCGGGAGGCGAGCCGGCGCAGGTTGATCCCGTCGTACTGCTCCACGACCATCACAGCCCGTAGCTGCGCTCCGGACACCCGGTTGGCGGTTCCCTCCCGAGCCGACTCCCACACAGTCAGCAGAGCAGCAGCCGCCGCGTCCAACGCGGCAGCCATACTCGTTTCGGGGTCCGGTGGACCGGGCAGTTCGGCCATGGTGGCCCGAGACTACTCCGAACCCACTGGTAGCCGAGCTTTGATCAAGGGAGCGGGAATGAGCGAACCGGTCAATCAGGCACGACGTACCTTGAAAGAGACACCCGCCGATCTCCTTGTCCCCCGCCTCGGGGAGCTTGTCGCCCGCTCGTACGGGATCACCGAGACGGAGCTGTACCAGGTCGACTACCGGCTTTCGCAGCTGTTGCCGCTCACCGAGGGTGACGCTCTCACGGGCGCCGGGCACCCCGCCTGGCGTGCCTTCGACCACCAGTCGCCGGTGCTCGCCGATGGCAGCGCCTGGTTTCCGGTCAGCATGCGCGGCGAGCGCCGGGGGGTGCTGCGCCTTGCACCGGTCCCGGACGACCGTGCCGTCCTCGCCGAGCTGGCCGACATCGCCACCGCGCTCGCCCACGAGCTGGCCGCCGTCTCCGCCGGCACCGACGTCTACCGCGCGGCCCGGCGCAGCCAGCGGCTCACCCTGGCCGCGGAGATGCAGTGGGACCTGCTGCCGGGTCGCAGCCGGATCCGGCCCTCGTTCAGCCTCGCCGGGCAGTTGGAGCCGGCGTACACGGTACGCGGCGACAGCTTCGACTGGTCCGACGACGGGCAGCGGCTCTGGTTGTCCACGATCAACGGCACCGGCGAGGGCGTCGCCGCCTCCCTGCTCACCTCACTGGCCACCCACGCACTGCGCAACGCCCGCCGGGCCGGGCTCGGCCTGGCCGACCAGGCCGCCCTCGCCGACCAGGCGCTCTACGACGAGTACCGGGGTGAGCGGCACCTGTCCGCGCTGCTGATGGAGCTGGACCTGCGCTCCGGGATGATGACGGTGGTCGACGCCGGCTCGCCCCGACTCGTCCTGCTGCGCGAGGGGAATGTCACCGAGCAGCCGCTGGAGGCACAGTTCCCGCTCGGCATGTTCGAGGCGACCGACTACCACGAGCAGCGGTTCCCGCTGGAGCGCGGCGACCGGCTCTTCGTGGTCAGCGACGGGGTGGTGGAGGCCGCCGGGCAGGACGCCCGCTACGGCGAGACGGCGCTGGACCGGTTCCTGCGGCGGACCGGCCCGATGGAGCCGCTGGACGCCGTCCGGTCGCTGCTCGGTGACCTGCGCGCGTTCGTCTCCGGTGACCTGGTCGACGACGCGGTGGTGGTCTGCCTGGACTGGACCGGCCCGCAGCCGTGACGGCCCGGCCGGGTGCCGGCCCGGCAGGGTGGGACACGCCGGCGGTCAGTACGCGCCGCGGCTGTTCAGCACCGCGCCGAAGGTCTTCCAGAGGATGGTGAGATCGGCGGCGAGGGACCAGTTCTCCACGTAGTAGAGGTCGAGCCGGATGCCGTCCTCCCAGCTCAGGTCGGACCGACCGCTGACCTGCCACAGACCGGTCATGCCGGGCTTGACCAGCAGTCGGCGGGCCACGTCGCCGTCGTAGCGGGCCACCTCGGAGGGCAGCGGCGGGCGCGGCCCGACCAGGCTCATCTGGCCCAGCAGCACGTTGACCAGCTGTGGCAGCTCGTCGAGCGACCACTTGCGCAGCAGCCGGCCGACCCGGGTGACCCGGGGGTCGTCGCGCATCTTGAACATCAGGCCGTCGGTCTCGTTGCGGGCGGCCAGCTCGGCGAGCAGCTCGTCGGCGTTCACCACCATGGTCCGGAACTTGAACACGCCGAACTCCTGCCCGCCCCGGCCGACCCGGACCTGCCGGAACAGCACCGGGCCCCGGCTGTCCAGCTTGATGGCCAACGCGATGAACGCGATCAGCGGCAGCAGCAGCGCCAGCGCGAGCGACGAGGCGGACCGGTCGACCAGGCCCTTCACCAGCTTCCGTGCGCCGCGGAACTCGGGTGCCTCGACGTGGATCAGCGGCAGCCCGGCCACGGGACGGGTGTGGATCCGCGGGCCGGCCACGTCCGTCAGCGCCGGCGCCACGACCAGGTCGACGCCGGTCCCCTCCAGCTGCCAGCCGAGGCGGCGCAACCGGGCGGCGGTCAACTCGCCGGAGGCCGTGACCGCGACCGTGTCCGCGCCGATCGCGGTGGCGGCCTCCGGGATGCCCCGGAACGACCCCACCACCGGCACGTCGCCCAACCGCTGGGCCACCGGCGCCAGCAGCGCGTCCGGGATGCACGCGCCGACCACGTGGTAGCCGGCGTACGGCTCCCGGCGCAACGTGTGCACCAGCTCCAGCACGTGCGCGGTGTCGCCGACCACCAGCACCTTCCGCGACCAGCCGGCGCCACGTGAGCGGGCCCGGTGCAGACGCTTGCGGGCGGCGAAGCGGGCGACCTCCAGCCCGACGGTGCCCACCGCGAAGGAGATGCCGAGGAAGCCTCGGGAGACGCCGACGTCGGCGATGTACCCGGCGATGGCGATCGCACCGGCCAGCCGGAGGCTGGCCGAGGTGACCCGCCGGTACTCGTCGGCCCCGTAACCGATCACCCGGTCGTCGTAGCAGCCGAGCGCCTTGAGCGAGACCAGCCAGGCCAGTACCAGCCCCGGCGCCACCAGCACGTACGGGATCTCCGAGCCGCTCGGCTCGTTGTCACCGAACCGGGCGACGTACCCGACGAGCAGCGCCATGACGAGGATGGTGGTGTCCAGCACCACCAGGCCCCGGATGTAGGACCGTTCGTCGGCGTGGGTCACCAGCCCGGGCGGACGGCCACGCTGCTTCGCCGATCTGCTCGCGGGGGTCAACAGTGTCGCCGCGGTCACCGGGCCTCCCACTCTGGATCAGGACGGCCCCGGCCGACGAGTCGGACCGGAGGCGGACCGACGATGCCGGAACACACGGACATCCTGCCCTGACAACTATGGCCGCCGATTACTTCCGACGTATTGCCGTCACTTTTCTTCAACAGTGGAGGGTGGCTGAGAAGGAGCCCGCCGTACCGGTTCGACGGTACGGCGGGCTCCCCCTGGCTGTGCCTCGAATCAGCGCGGTGCCGGCGGGCGGAGCGCGATGGCGTTGAGGAAGATGTTGCCGATCTCGTTCGGGTCCTTGGTGACGAAGCTGCCACCACCGGTCACCTTCGTGATCGACTCCAGCTCGGCCTTGCTGACGCCCTCGCCGATACCGATCATGACGACCTGGACCGGTCGCTCAGGGTCGGCGATCTGCTTCAGCTTGGCGAGCAGCTGGGCCTGGGTGATGCCGTTGCTGTCCTCGTTCTTGCCGTCGGTGAACAGCACGATGGAGTTGACCCGGCCGGGCTGCCAGTCCTCCTGCACCGCCTGATACGCGGCGAGCGTGGTGTCGTAGAGGCCGGTGTCGCCGCTGGACGGCTTGATCGAGCCGAGCGCCGCCTCCAACTGGGCCCGCTGGCCGGAGAGCGGCCCGATGGGGACCAGCTGCTTGTAGTCCCGGCTGCCGATCAGGTTGGTGGAGAAGGTCCACAGGCCGATCGACCAGGAGTCGTCGAAGAGGCCGAGGCCGCGGCGGGCCGCGTCCACGGTGACCTCCTCCCGGCTGCGGTTGTTGGCGCTCGGCACCTCGTCCTTCATCGACCCGGAGACGTCGATGACGGCCAGCATCCGGCCGGACTGGGTGGCGATCGACCAGCTGGAGACGACGCGCTGTATCGCGGCCGGGTCCAGGCCGCCCGCGGCGGTGCCGCCAGCGGCGGGCGCGGTCGACGCGCCGCCGGCCGGGCTCGGCGCACCCTGCGGCGCCTTGAAGCCGGAGCCCCAGTTGCCGTCCGGCGCGCGCAGCGACTGCGCCGCCAGCCGGTCACGGAACGTGGGTTGGGTGAGCAACTCGAACAGCACCCCGGCCGCCGAGGCCTTGGTCGGCTCGATGCCCGGCAGCACCGCGTACGGGTAGTCCAGCGGCATCGGCGCCGGCTCCATGTAGAGCGCGGCGAGCTTTACCGGCGGCTCCTTGCTGTTGTAGGCGATCACGTCCTCTTCGGACAGCGCCGCCGCGCCGAGACCGCTGGCGATCGACGTCGGGTCCTTGGCGGTCGGGAAACGGGCCAGCAGGTCGTTGCGGAGCGAGGAACGCCCCGTGGCCAGCGCCCGCAGGGCACCGACGGTGTTGCGCTGGGCGTCGCCACCGGCGGCGCTGGCCGCCGCGGTCAGCGAGAGCAGGCCGGACAGGCCGGCCGCGTCCCGGGTCGGCTCGACGATCCCGGTGCGGAGCGGGGTGCCCGGGTTGTTGACCTGCCTGAGCAGGTCCGTCCAGGTGAACTTCTTGTCGGGCCAGCCCAGCCGGGTGGCCACCGGCTCGGGCATCGCCACCACGACGGGACTGCGCGCGATGGAGGCGCTGTTGGTCGGAGCGAACGCCGTGGCGTCCTTCTTCAACCGCAGCAGCCAGGTGGAGGAGTCCGGCACCCAGACGTCCGGGGTGACGGCGGTGCCGCTGGCCTGCCCGACGCCGGCCAGGACGGCACCGTGCTTGGCCGCCACCACGGCGGCCACGTCGACCGGGTCGGACGCGGAGACGTCCACCCGGATGCAGGTGCCGCCTACCGCGGCGCCGTCCTTGACCCACTGGGACGAGGCGGCGTCCACCGCCGGCGCGAGCTCGGGGGCGACCGCCACGGCGAGCCGAATCTCACCCGAACAGCTGGGCTGGATCAGCTCCCGATAGCCGAACCAGACGCCGGTCGTGATGACGAGCACCGTCGCCGTTGCGGCGGCGGCGGCTAGATGAAGTTTCGAACGCATGCGATGGCGGCCTGCTGACACGGTGACCATCTTGCGTACAAGGTGCCGTCTCTGCCACATCCGTTCGGACTAAAGTTACGGAGGAGAAACAGTTGATCGCTGTTTTGCGACAGAGAGTGATGACGCCGACCCGTGGCGTTGCCAAACCGGTGTGACCCTCGCGTCTCGCCCCTCGCCGTCGCGGCTCACGGAAGCACGCAAGTCGGGCTCGGCACCGGCACCGGCTCTCCGAGCGGCGCCGGAATCCCGCTGCCGGCGTCCCGCCGGAAGACCCGCAGCATGTCCGCCCGCTCGTCGGCGACGTACAGGTGCTCCCCGATCAGCGCGAAGTGCCGGGGCCACTCGCCGCCGGTGTCCACTTCGGTCACCAGCTCGGGCAGTTCGCCGGCCAGGTCGAAGACGGCGATGGTGCCCACCCCGCGGTTGGCCACGTAGAGGAACCGGCCGTCCGGGGCGACCGCGACCTCCGACGGCTGGACGTGGCCGGTTCGCTCGCTCGCCTCGACCCGACCGCGTTGGTGCAGCGCGCCGTCGTCGGTCAGGTCGTACGCGATGACCGAGGCGTCCAGTTCGCCGACGAGGTAGCAGCGCCGCCCGTCGGGGTGACGGGCCAGGTGCCGGGGCCCCGTGCCCGGCGCCGTGCGGATCCGAGGCCCTCGGGGCACCAACCGCCCGCTCGCGCCGTCCAGGTCGTACCGGTAGACCGAGTCGGTGCCGAGGTCGACGGCGAGCAGCGGCCCTCGGCCCGGCCCCGGCGAGACCATGTGGCTGTGCGCCCGCTCCTGACGCTCCAGGTCGGGGCCGTGCCCCTCGTGCACCACCAGGTCGCTGCGCTCACCGGGCACGCCCCGTGCATCGAGCGGGAAGACCGCGACGCTGCCGCCGCCGTAGTTGGCCGCCACCAGGTGACCCCCGTCGGGCAGTACCGCCAGGTGGCAGGGCTCGGCGCCGCCGGTCGACCAGGCGCCGAGCGGATCCAGCGCGCCGTCGTTGCCGACGCGCCAGGCGCTGACCTGTCCATCCGTCAGCTCGTTGACCGAGTAGAGCACCGGGTGGGTGGGGTGCCGAGCCAGGAACGAGGGGGACGGGGTGGTCGCCACCGTGCCGAGCGGGGTCAGCGCCCCGGTGGCCGGATCCCGGCGGGCCGCGACGATGCCGCTGCCCCGGCCGCCGCTCTGCGCGGTGTAACCCCCGATGTGGACGATCTCGACCTGACCACTCACGTCCAACTCCTCCGCCGGCACTCTGCGTTGATCCAACCAGAGGCTGCCCGCAATGCCGGCCCGTTAACCGGCTTTCCGGCCACGGATCGACGCCGCCGGGCCGGATCGACGCCGCCGGGCCGGAGCGGACGCCCGGGGACGGCATTGGCTGTCCCCGTGCGCTGCGCTCAGCTCAGGCGGCCGGCACCGGCTCGCCGCGCTGCCGGGCCACATGCTCCACCAGCGAGATCAACACCAGCTTGCCGGACTGCCGGTCCCGCGCGTCGCAGAGCACCATCGGCACGTCCGGGTCGAGGTCGAGCGCCCGGCGTACGGTCTCCAGGTTGAAACGGCGCGAGTCGTCGAAGCAGTTCACGCCCACCACGAACGGGATGCCCCGCTGCTCGAAGTAGTCGATGGAGGGAAAGCAGTCGGCCAGCCGCCGGGTGTCGGCGAGCACCACCGCGCCGAGCGCCCCGAAGGCCAACTCGTCCCAGAGGAACCAGAAGCGGTCCTGGCCCGGGGTGCCGAACAGGTAGACCTGGAGGTCGTCGTTGATGGTGATCCGGCCGAAGTCCATCGCCACGGTGGTGGTCGACTTCCCCTCCACCCCGGAGATGTCGTCGGTGCCGATCCCCGCGCCCGTCAACACCTCCTCGGTCTGCAACGGCCGGACCTCGCTCAGCGCGCTGACCAGCGTCGTCTTGCCGGCCCCGAAGCCTCCGGCGATGAGGATCTTCAGTGCCAACGGGATGGTGGTGCCGGTGCCCGCATGGTCATAGCGCACGAAGTCCACTGACCACCGCCTTGAGGATGTCGTTGTCGGGAAGCTGGCCGGCGGCCGGCGGCTCGTGCACCGCGACCAGGCCCCGGGCGAGGAGGTCACCGAGCAGCACCCGGATCACCCCGACCGCCAGGTCCAGCTCGGCCGCCAGCTCGGCCACCGACACCGGCCGGCGGGCCAGCGCGATCAGTTGCCGGTGCTCCGGGAGCAGCCGCGGATCGGCGGCCGGGTCGAGGTCCGACCCGGCCAGTACGAACGCGACCAGGTCGAACCCATCGACGGCGGAGCGCACGCGGCCGCCGGTGAGGGTGTACGGGCGCACTACCGGGCCGGCGTCGCCGTCCAGCCACTCGTGCTGCGGCCCGGGCGGCTCAGTTCGCATCACCGGCACCCGCCGACGACCTGGCCGGCGCGGTGAGGTTCTCCCCCACCCGGATCACAAGCATCGCCATCTCGTACGCGACCAGGCCGATGTCCGCGTCGGCGTCGCTCACCACGGCCAGGCAGGTGCCCTGCCCGGCAGCGGTGACGAAGAGATACGCCGACTCCATCTCCACCACGGTCTGCCGGACCGGGCCACCGTCCACGTGCCGGCTCGCGCCCCGGGCCAGGCTGGAGAAGCCGGCGGCGAGGGCGCACAGGTGCTCGGCGTCGGAGCGCTCCAGCTCGGACGAGGAGCCGAGCAGCAGCCCGTCGGCGGAGAGCACCACCGCCTCCCGGGCCGCCGGCACCCGTTCCACCAACTCGTCGAGCAGCCAGTCGAGGCTGGCGCTCTGCTTCGTCGAATGCCGCACTAGGCGTCCCTCTCAGTCGCAGTCAGGGGTTGGAAGTCCGCCGCGGGTGCGACGGCCGGGGTGGTCCCCGGGTCCGTGGCGGGCCCGACAGCCGCCGGGGTGGCCGGAGCACCCGCCGGAGGTGCCGGAGCCGCCGGAGGTGCCGGAGCCGCCGGGGTGATGACGGTGGCGCGGCCTCGTGCGGTGCCGGCCTGGAGTGCGGACATCACCCGGCGCACCTCCTCGGGCGATCGCGGCGTCGGGGCGTCCGCGACGGTCGATCGGGGCCGGGCTGCGGGGGTGCGCCGCCGCACCCGCTGGGGCAGCCCGTCCAGCTCGTCCGTCGCCTCGCCGGCAGGCGGCGTGGCCGGCGCGGTGGGCGGCGGCCCACCATCGCCTGAGGCGTGCGAGCCCGGCCCGTTCGCGCGCGCCACGTCAGGCAGCGTGGTGTCCGTGGGTGGGGCGGACGGGGCGCCCGCCGTGAGGGACCGGCTGCGGCCGGTCCGGGGCCGGGGTACGGCAGCGCGCCGGCTGCTCCGCGCCAGCCGCCGGTCCGAACCGGATGGCGCGGCGTCCAGCCCGGCCGGGTCGGGGCCGGCCGGCGGCTCGGCGGTGACCAGGTCGGCGGGGACCAGCACCACGGCCGTCACCCCTCCTTCGCCGGACGGGCGCAGCCGCACCCGCACCCGGTGCCGGGCGGCCAGCCGGGCCACCACGAAGAGGCCGAGGCGGGCGCTCTGCGCCGGGTCGAACTCGGGCGAGCTGGCCAGCCGGGTGTTCGCGCTCTCCAGCGCCGCGACGGACATCCCCAGCCCCTGGTCGGTGATCTCCAGGGCGTACCCGTTGGCGACCTGCGCACCGGTGACGGTGACCCGGGTGTCCGGCGGCGAGAAGGCGGTGGCGTTCTCGATCAGCTCGGCGAGCAGGTGGATGACGTCGCCGACGGCCCGGCCCAGCACGCCGGCCGGCTGCACGGCGGCGATGTCCACCCGGTCGTACGCCTCGACCTCGGAACTCGCCCCCCGGATCAGGTCCACCATCGCGATCGGGTTGCGCCAACCCCGGCCCGGCGCCGAGCCGGCGAGAATGACCAGGTCCTCGGCGTGCCGGCGGAGCCGGGTGGCCAGGTGGTCCACCTGGAACAGCTCGGCCAGCTCGTCCGGGTCCTCGGCGCGCCGCTCCATGCGGTCCAGCAGGTGCAACTGCCGGTGCACCAGGCCCTGGCTGCGCCGGGCGATGTTGAGGAAGACCTCGTTGAGCCCCCGGCGCAGGGTGACCTCGTCCACCGCGGCCTGGACGGCGGTGCGCTGCACCTCGGTGAAGGCGCGCCCGACCTCGCCGATCTCGTCGTGACCGTATTCCAGTGGGGGCGCCTCCCGGGCGACGTCGACCTGCTCACCGCGGCGCAGCCGGGTCACCACGTCCGGCAGCCGGTGCTCGGCCAGCTCCAGGGCGGCGGTGCGGACGCCGCTGAGCCGTCGGACCAGCGTCCGCCCGACCCGCAGCGCCACCAGCACCGAGATCACCACGGCGACGAGCCCGAGCACCCCGGCGGCGGCCAGCCGGACCAGGATCTGGACCGCCATCGGCACCGAGCGGTCGGTGAGCCCGTCGGCCTCGGCCAGCTCGAAGTCGCGGAGCTGCTGCTGCACCGCGTCGTGGCTGGCCTGCCAGGCCGCCGCGTCCACCGGCGGTCGACCGGACCGGTTGGCCACGAGCAGCGCGTCCTGCATGGTGCGCAGCCGGGTGAACGCCGCACCCTCGGTCAACCGCTGGTACGCGACCCGACCGGCCTCGGGCAGGTCGGCCAGCGCGCTCTCGGTGAGCCACCGCTGGTTGCCGATGGCCTGCACGAGCTGGGTGTGCTCCCCCTCGGCGAAGCGGCCGGCGGTCAGCGCGCCGGCCAGCAGGGCGTCGGCCTGGCCGAGCAGCTCCCGCGAGCGGCCCAGCGCCGTGAGCGCCAGGGCCTGCCGGTTGAGGTCGGGCTCGCTCAGGTTCGCCATGCCGGCGAACGCCTGGAAGGCCGAGGAGACCATGCCGCTGTAGAGGCCGATCGCGCCGGCCCGGTCCACCTTGCGGTCGTCGATGAAGTCCCGGCCGGTCGGCAGCGCCGCAAGGGCGGTGACCAGTTGGTCGACCCGCGCGTCGAGCAGGTCGTCGGCGGCGTCGCGCAGCTCCTCCCCGTCGACCCGGCGACGGAGTTCGGCGATGGCCCGATCGGTGCGCTGCCGCTGCTCCGCCAGGGCTGGCAGCTCGGTCGTGCCGGCGAGCTGCACCACCGAGAGCCGGCGTTCCCGTTGCAGCTCGGTGACCACGGCCTCGCCGGGGCGACCCAGGTCGTACAGCAGCGTGCGGGCGGAGAGCAGGTCCAGTGCGGGACCGAAGGTCAGTGTGGTGGCGAAGATCCACAGCGCCAGCAGCGCGGTCACCGGCGCGACGACCAACGCGGTCAGCTTCGAGCGGATGGGCCAGTCGCGGGTTCTCATCAGACCTCGCCCGTGCAGGGGTGGCAGGAGGGGCGCCGGCACCGCCGGGCAACGCGCCGGCCGGCTGCGCCCGGTCAGGACACCGGGCACCGGCGCGGGCGCCTTGGGCAGGATACGTAATCGCGCGGCGTTGCACTACCGCCTGTCGCGCCGACATCGACGCTCCGAAAGGCCCCGTGCCGGTACGGCGAACGCCCCGCCGGCGGACCGGCGGGGCGTTCGTGGTGCTGCGGTACGGGTCAGGCGTCGGCGGCGATGCCGAGCCCCTCGGCGACCCGCCGGCCGTAGGTCTCGTCGCACTGGCTGAAGTGCCAGACCATCTTCTCCTGGATGTGCTTGTCACACTGGGCCAGCAGCGTGGTCAGGTTGAGGATCAGGTCGTCGCGCTCCCAGTCCGCCATCTCGCGGAAGCGCCGGCCGGCCTGGGAGTAGTTGTTCTGCCGCTCGATCGGAGCCTTCATGATGTGCCCGGAGACGAACGGCCGGTACTCCCGGTAGGACTCGTCGGCCTCCTGGAGGCCGGCGACCGAGGACGGCTCGAAGTTGATGTGCGGGTTGCCGCCCCGGTTGTCCACTCCGTACGACATCTGGCCGCCACCCTGGTTGGTGCTGACCTGGACGTCCTCCCGGGGCCGGTTGACCGGCAGCTGGAGGTAGTTCGGGCCGACCCGGTAGCGCTGGGTGTCCGAGTAGGAGAACGTCCGGCCGACCAGCATCTTGTCGTCGGAGAAGTCGATGCCGTCGACCAGCACACCGGTGCCGAAGGCGATCTGTTCGTTCTCGTTGTGGTGGTCGGTGATGTTGCGGTTGAGCGTCATCATGCCGACCGGCAGGTAGGGGAACTGCTCCTCCGGCCAGATCTTGGTGTCGTCGAGCGGGTCGAAGTCCAGCTCCGGGTGCTCGTCGTCGCTCATGATCTGCACGTTGAGCTCCCACTGCGGGTACTCGCCGCGCTCGATGGCCTCGTAGAGGTCCCTGGAGGCGTGGCCCAGCTCGGTGGCCTGGATCGCGTCCGCCTCGGCCTGGGTCAGGTTGTGCTCGCCCTGCTGGGTCAGCCAGTGGAACTTGACCAGCACACCCTCGCCCTGGCCGTTCACGAGACGGTAGGTGTTGACGCCGGAACCGCGCATGGTGCGGTAGTTCTTCGGGATGCCGTACGGGGAGAAGAGCCAGGTCAGCATGTGCATCGACTCGGGCGTGTTCGACATGAAGTCGAAGATCCGGTTCGGCTCCTGGCGGAAGGTCACCGGGTCCGGCTTCAGCGAGTGGATCACGTCGGGGAACTTGATCGCGTCTCGGATGAAGAAGACCTGGAGGTTGTTGCCCACCATGTCCCAGTTCCCGTCCCCGGTGCGGAACTTGACCGCGAACCCGCGCGGGTCGCGGGCGGCCTCGGACGAGTCCCGGCCGCCGATGACCGTGGAGAACCGGATGGTGACGGGGGTCTTCTCGCCCCTGGTCTGGAACAGCTTGGCCCGGGTGTACGTCGCGGCGGGTTCGTCACCGATCGTCCCGTACGCCTCGAACTCGCCGTGCGCGACGAAACCGCGGGCGTGCACCACCCGCTCCGGGATCCGCTCCCGGTCGAAATGGCTGATCTTCTCGAGGAAGTGGTAGTTCTCCAGCGTGGCGGGGCCGCGCGAACCGACCGTCCGCTGCTGCTGGTTGTTGTGCACGGGGTGGCCCTGCCGGGTGGTGAGGATGGGCCTGCTGGCCTGTGGGTCGCTCATCGCTCTCCTCCAGATGCGTGGACTTGGCCGACTTCACCCACCCAAGCGCGTTTTCTGGAATGAGTCAAGTTTTGGCGGGATCCCGTGCTGTTGGCCTCGTCATCGCGCGAACGGCGACACCGTCCGCGACACCGGACACGGACCGTCGAGGAAAGTCCCCCGGATCGGGATTGGCGATCAGTGCGCCGAGGGAATACGAGGTGACGAAGGAGGAGCCATGTCGCCCACGCAGATAATCGTCATCGTGCTCGTCGTACTGGTGATCGTCGCGGCACTCGCCGTGGCCGTCCGGACACTCGGCCGGCGCCGCGCCCTGCGCAGCCGCTTCGGTCCGGAGTACGACCGGGTGGTGGCGGAGCAGGACAGCCGCACCGCCGCCGAGCGCGAGCTACGCGACCGGGAACGCCGGCACGCCGAGCTCACGCTCACCCCGCTGGACCCGGAGTCCCGGGCACGCTACGCGGCCGCCTGGGAGGAGTTGCAGGTCCGCTTCATCGACTCGCCGGGCGAGACCGTGGGCGACGCGGATGAGCTGGTCACCCGGCTCATCGAGGAGCGGGGCTACCCGACCGGGGACTTCTCCGACCAGATCGCCCATCTCTCCGTCGACCACGCCCGCACGCTGACCCACTACCGGGACGCGCACGAGATCCACCTGCGCAACTCCCGGGGCGAGGCCGGCACCGAGGATCTGCGCCAGGCGGTCGTGCACTACCGGGCACTCTTCGCCGACCTGCTCGGTGAGGAGCCGGTCGGCCACCGCCCGCCCGAACAGCGTCGTCCGGACACCCCGCGCGACGCCACGAGCCGCTGAGGAGGCCACCGATGCGCCAGGAAGAGCCGCAGGTGAGCAACGATCATCCGGAGGCCGTCCGGTCCGCGCCGGTGCCGGTGCCGCCGGCCGGTGACCGGGCCGGTCGCTCGGACGTGCCGGAGGACGCCCTGGACGAGCGGGGCACCTTCGACGACCCGTCAGCGACCGACGAGCGGACCGACGAGGGCGGGTTCCATCAGCCCGGGCCGTTGCCGACCGTCTTCGGCGCCACCACGGTGGCCGACGCGGTGGCCGCGTCCGCGCTGGCCAGCCCGCGTCCGCAGGACCAGCCGGACCCCCGGGCCGAGCGGACCGCCGAGCCCGGCGACGGCGCCGAGGGCGGCGAGCGTGAGGGTCTGCGCGCCGACCCCACCGCCGAACTGCACCGCCGGGACACGGGTCGGGAGACCGACGACGCCCGGGCCGACGCGGACACGTCCGCGCGGACGGTCGCCCCGCCGGGAAGCACGGACGGTGGACCCGAGCGGCGCAGTGATCTGACCACGGCCGGCCGCGACCCGGACGCGGCCGCCTACGGCAGCGCCACGCCGGAGATGGTCGATCCGGACGCCGTCTCGCCGGATGCAGACCCGGTTCTCGCCGCCAGTGGCGGCGGCGCCTCGTTGGAGTCGGCCGGCACGTCGCGACCCGCCGGGTCGACCGTGGCGGCCGAGCCGGTCACGCTGCTCGACGCGGACACGGCGCAGCGTTTCCGGGACCGCTGGCGGGACGTGCAGCTCCGCTTCGTGGACGACCCGAAGGCCGCGGCCGGCGAGGCGCAGTCGCTCGTGGAGGAGGCCATCCAGGCGCTCGCGTCCGCGCTGGCCGCGCAGAAGAACGCGCTGGGCGGGTGGCAGGACGCCGGCTCGGCGGACACCGAGGAACTGCGGATGGCGGTACGCCGCTACCGGGACTTCCTGGACCGCGTACTGGGTCGCTGAGCGGACGACCCCGTGGGTGCCCCGGCCAGCCGGCCGGGGCACCCTCGCACGCTCATGAAGTCGCCCGGTCGGTTCGAGTCCGGCCGAGACCGCCCGGGCGGGGCCGAAGACGACGACTCGCCATCGAGGCGTGAAAACACCTGCACCGGGTAATAGGGCGCGCGCGTATCGAACGGGCGGCGGACGAGGGGTGACGGGTATGGACGACGGCGGCGGTCTCCGGCTCGACATGAACGGCCTGGACTACCTCATCCTGGCCCTCTACTTCGTCACCGTCCTCGGGGTCGGCTTCGCCGCCCGCCGGGCGATCCGCACCAGCGTCGACTTCTTCCTGTCCGGCCGCTCCCTGCCGGCCTGGGTGACCGGTCTCGCCTTCGTCTCCGCGAACCTGGGCGCGCTGGAGATCATCGGGATGGCCGCGAACGGCGCCCAGTACGGCGCGATGACGGTCCACTACTACTGGATCGGCGCGGTGCCCGCGATGGTCTTCCTGGGCATCGTGATGATGCCCTTCTACTACGGCTCCAAGGTCCGCAGCGTGCCGGAGTACCTGCGGCTGCGGTTCAACCGCCCCACCCACCTGCTCAACGCGCTCAGCTTCGCCGTGGCCCAGGTGCTGATCGCCGGGGTCAACCTCTACGCGCTGGCCCTGGTGATGCAGGCACTGCTCGGCTGGCCGCTCTGGACCGCCATCGTGGTCGGCGCGGCGATCGTGCTGGCGTACATCACCATCGGCGGTCTGTCCGGGGCGATCTACAACGAGGTGCTCCAGTTCTTCGTCATCCTGGCCGGCCTCATCCCGGTGACCGTGATCGGCCTGGTGAAGGTCGGCGGGGTGAGCGGGCTGATGGACGCGGTCCGCGACTCCAAGCTCGGCGAGGCGGGCCTGCACGCCTGGCAGGACACCGGCACCACCGCCAACCCCCTCGGCGCGCACTGGATCGGCATCGTCTTCGGCCTCGGCTTCGTGCTCTCGTTCGGCTACTGGACGACCAACTTCGCCGAGGTGCAGCGGGCGTTGTCGGCGAAGAACATGAGCGCCGCCCGGCGTACGCCGATCATCGCCGCGTACCCGAAGCTGTTCATCCCCCTGGTCACGGTCATCCCCGGCCTGGTGGCCCTGGTCACGGTGAAGGGCCTCGGCGCGGAGAGCGGCGACCTCCAGTACAACAACGCGATCCCGCTGCTGATGCGCGACCTGCTCCCCAACGGCGTGCTCGGGGTGGCGGTCACCGGCCTGCTCGCCTCGTTCATGGCCGGCATGGCGGCCAACGTGAGCGGTTTCAACACCGTCTTCACCTACGACATCTGGCAGGCGTACATCCGCCGGGACCGGTCGGACGAGTACTACCTGCGGATCGGCCGGTGGGCGACGGTCGCGGCCGTGGTGATCGGCATCGGCACCGCGTTCATCGCGGCGGGGTTCAGCAACATCATGAACTACATCCAGGCGCTCTTCTCCGTCTTCAACGCGCCGCTGTTCGCCACCTTCATCATCGGCATGTTCTGGAAGCGGATGAGCGCGCTGGCCGGCTTCTGGTCGCTGCTGCTGGGCACCCTGGTGTCGCTGAGCCTCTACCTGCTCTACAAGGGCGGCGTCGTCCACTTCAACTCCGACCTGGAGGAGAGCTTCTGGGGCGCCGGCCTCGCGTTCGCCACGGCGGTGGTGGTCGCCGCGATCATCACCCCGCTCACCGCACCGAAACGCGACGAGGAGCTGCGCGGGCTGGTCTACGGCATGGGCGGTGTCGACCTGAAGGGCGACGTGCTCGCGGGCGACGCCGTCTGGTACCGCTCCCCCGTGCTGCTGGGCGTGATCGCGGTCGCGCTGGCCGCCCTGTTCTACATCCCGGTCTTCTAGGAAAGGGGTTCGGCAGATGAGCAACGACGGCCAGCCGGCACAGGACCCGCTGATCGACGAGACGCAGGAGGAGCAGCGCCGCTCCGCCGCCGCGCGGCTGTTCGACATCCGCCGGGTGATCGGTGGCCTCTTCGTGGCGTACGGGATCATCGTGACCCTGATCGGCATCTTCGACAGCCGGGCCGAGATCGACAAGGCCGAGGGCGTCCGGATCAACCTGTGGGCCGGCCTGGTGATGCTCGCCTTCGGCCTGCTCATGCTGCTCTGGCAGTGGCTGCGCCCGGCCGAGCCGCCCGCCCCGAACGAGCAGAACCCGGGCAGCTGACCGACGGCCCCGCGCGTCGGCCACCGTCGGGTGGTCGGCGCGCGTCGGCCTGCCCGGGACGCGGGGCATGGGCGCGGCCCGAGAGGGTACGCGAGGGGGATCAGGCAACGTGTCGGACACAGGAGGCAGCACCATGACCGATCGCGATCGCCGACCGCCGCTGGAGGAGAGCCCGGAGATGGCCGCGGCGGTGGACGATGACAGCACCGTCCCGCAGCTGCAGACCGGGGGCGGCCCGGACCGGGACACCCCGGCCTTCGCCGAGCCCCGCAACCGGCCGGACGACCTCGCTCCGGACACCGACGACCTGCTCGGCGACCCGTACGCTGCCGGCACCGGGGCGACCGGAACGGGCACCGGCGCCGGCAGGGACAACATCCGTACCGGCGCGGAGCAGCCCTGGGAGCCGGAGGACCTGGTGATGGCCCGCGGGCAGGACCTCACCCCGGAGAACCTGGACAAGGCGCGTCGCGACCTGGCCGAGCAGGGACGGGCCGCCATCGAGCGAACCGTGCCCTGATCCGGGCGTACGGGGTGGGTCCCCGGCCCGACCGTGACGGTCGGGCCGGGGACCCGGGAAACCTGCCGCCGGCAGTGCCTCACCTACTGCCGGGGGCGGGTTGGTGCGGGAGCGGTCCGGTCAGAGCGCCGGGTACGCGTTGCGCATCAGCTGCTGGAACTGGGCGGAGAACCACGCGCCGGAGATCGGCGCGTCCGGCAGCGCCCCGGACGGGTTGTTGCCGTTGCGGGCGTTACCGCCGTAGGTCGGGTCGCACATCCGGTCGAAGCCCTTGCCCTCGTTGTTCGGGATCTCGCGGCTGGAGCCGTCCGACTCACCCGGGGGCTTCACCCAGACGTACGCGTCGATGCCCGGCTCCGGGTTGGCCCGAGGCCGCTCGCCGAGGCCGGCGCCGGACTGGTTGCACCAGTTGCCGAGGTGGACCCTGCGGTCGATCCGGCCCCCGTTGACGTAGGTGTCCACGCTGGTCGTCGCGCCCGGTCCAGTGGGCCGGGCGGAGCCGCCCCAGCCGTTGCGGGAGGTGTCGATCAGCATGCCGATGCCGGAGTTGAAGCCGACCTGGACCAGCTTGTCGCGGAAGGCCTGCGCGAAGGACAGCTCGTCGACGTAGAAGTTCCAGTCGATCCACTTGGACTGCCGCACGGACTGGCCGTTCACGTTGTCAGTGATCTTGATGTACGGCTCCCGCAGGGCGGAGTAGTTCGCCGTGTTGACGATGAACCCGTGCACGTTGTTCACCGTGCTGCCGGAGGCGACCGCAGCGCTCTTGAGCATGTCGGCGGTCGGGCCGAAGTTGCTGTCCCAGCCGATCCAGCCGTGGTGCGCGGCGTCGATGTAGTTGTACACGTTGCCGATCGCGCCCAGCTTGGCCAGGGCGTAGCCGACGCCGTTGACGTACGCGCCGTTGGCCTTGACCGTGTCGCACATCGCCGTGCCGCCAGCCTGCCCCGAGGTGTTGGTCACCAGGTTCGGCAGCGAGTCGATCTCGATGATGTTGATGATCCGGATGTTCCGGTACTTCGGGTCGGCCTGGATCGCGGCGATCGGGTCGATGTACTCGGCCTTGTAGCGGGGCAGTTCGTTCGGGCCCAGCTCACCGTTGGAGGCGAGTGCGGCGCAGTCCCGGCCGGGCAGGTTGTAGATCACGAACTGGATGTAGCCGGCGCCCTGGCGCAGCGCCTCCTCCAGGTGGTCACGCACCCCGAATGCGCCGTTGGAGCTGCTGTCCGGGGTGCCGTTGATCGCGGCGATCCGGTCCAGCCACACAGCGGTCGGGTTGTTGGAGACCCGGCTTCCGCCCGGCTCGGCGTCCGCCTTGGCCTTCCACTCCGGGTTCACGTAGCCGCGGACCCCGGCGTACGGGTTGTCCACCTTGCTGCCGCTGGGCGGTGGCGTGGTCGGCGGCGGGGTGGTCGGCGGGGGCGTGGTCGGCGGCGGGGTCGTCGGCGGCGTGGTGCCGCCGTTGCAGGTCACCCCGTTGAGCGTGAACGCGGTGGGCTTGGGGTTGCTGCCGCTCCACGCGCCGTTGAAGCCGATGCTGGTCGACGCGCCGGTGGCGAGGCTGCCGTTGTACGACAGGCTGCGCGCGGTGACCTGGCTGCCGGACTGGGTGAACTCGGCCGACCAGCCCTGCTGTACCCGCTGGCCGGAATTCGGGAACGTCCAGCCGAGCGTCCAGCCGTTGACCGGGTCGCCGAGGTTCTTGATGGTGATGCTCGCGGTGAAGCCACCGGGCCACTCGTTCGACGAGTAGGCGACGTCGCACTGGGTCGCGGCCTGCGCCGCGGTGACGGGAATCGTCACCAGCCCGCCGGCGACCAGGGCACCCGCGCCGGCGAGCGCGAGGGCCCGGCGTGGGCCGGACAGCCTTCTCCACACATTCATGCCACTGATCTCCTTGGGCGAGACCGGGCTCGCGTACGGCCCGGCGAGACGGCCCGGTGGGCGTCCTGGACGGACGGCCGCCGGCGCCAACGGGGATTCTTCGGGGTGCCCGACCCGGACGGGCGGTGGTGGTGAACGACCGGCACGTGGCCGGTCGGCGGCGGGATGTCGTCCGGCGGACCGGATGCCCTCGACGCCCTGCCTGCGCGGTGTGGCTCCCCGAACCGCGTGCGCCGATTCTTGCATGGGAGCGCTTCCATGGCAATGGCTCGATGCGTGGTGACAGTGACACGTCGGCCCGAGTCGGACGATACCTGCGAGGAGGCCCGAGCGGTGCGAGTGTGCCCGGCGGGGCCGGGACCGGATGACCTGGCCGAGCAGGGCACTGCCAGCGCCGAACATCGCGGGTCGAGCAGAACGCTTGCGGGGCACCCGAGACGGTGCCGAGCGCGACGAAAGCGGCGTAGCACCCTTTAGCCGCGTATCAGCAATAAAGGTCAAAACACGAATGTTTCCCTGCATAGGTCATGAAACCGTCTAACGTCGGTCTTAGCTCGGTTGTCGCCGGGCTCAGGACAACAGGGATGGAGTGACGCAGGTCATGGCTAAGAAGATGCTCGGGAAGGTCGTCGCGGGAGCTGCGCTCGGTGGCGCGTCGCTGCTGGTGTTCACGCCGGGGATCGCGTTCGCCGATGGGCACCACGACAACGGCAAGGACCGTGACGGCAAGGTCCACGCCAAGCCGCACGTCGTGAAGGCCGGCGACGAGGTCAAGCTCCTCGAGATCTGCCCGGATCGCCAGGAGCACGCGTTCGTGTGGTCCAAGGTCACCGGCAAGGTCAAGCTCAAGCCGGTGCACCAGGACCGGGGCGACGACCGCGGCGAGTGGAGCGAGGAGGACTCCTCAGGCCACGACGACAAGGGCAAGGACGAGCACGGCAGGGACGACAAGGGCAAGGACGAGCACGGCAAGGACCACAACGGCAAGGACGAGCACGGCAAGGACGACAAGGGCAAGGACGAGCACGGCAAGGACGACAAGGGCAAGGACGAGCACGGCAAGGACCACAACGGCAAGGACGAGCACGGCAAGGACGACAAGGGCAAGGACGACGAGGGCAAGGACGAGAACGGCAAGGACCACAACGGCAAGGACGAGAACGGCGGCTACGGCGGCGGCGCTGCCGCCGACGACAAGCGGGACGACAACGGCAAGGACTGGAAGGGCGACGAGCACGGCCAGGACGCCGAGGACAGCCGCGACAAGAAGGACTGGGAGTCCAAGGACGAGGACAAGAAGGACCGGGAGTCCAAGGACGAAGACAAGAAGGACCGGGACTCCAAGGACGAAGACAAGAAGGACTGGGAGTCCAAGGACGAAGACAAGAAGGACCGGGACTCCAAGGACGAAGACAAGAAGGACCGGGACTCCAAGAACCACGACGAGTACGGCTCGGACGAGCGCGGCGACCACGGCAAGGACGGCCGGGACGAGGACCGCTGGGAGCACAAGCGGGACTTCGTCTACTACGGCGAGGCCAAGGTCGACAAGGACGCCCGCCCGGGTCGCTACGAGCTCAAGGGCTCGTGCGGCGAGGGTGAGCTCGTCGTCCACCCGCGCGGCGGGGTCGACGGTGGTGACGGTGGCGCGAGCACCGGCACCGACCGTGGCCTGGCCACCGGTGGGGCGAGCCTGCTGGGCGCTGCCGCGCTGGGCGGGATCGTGCTGATGCGTCGTCGGCGGACCGATGGTTCGCTCGTCTGACGTGACGACGACACGGGCCGGCGGCCGTCACGGGAAACCGTGGCGCGCCGCCGGCGCGGTCGTCGTCGTCACCCTCGCCATTGTCGGTGTTGGCATGATCGGCGCCTCCATGAAGACCACGCCTGCTCCCCGCCCGCCGCAGCCGCTGGCCCAGTCTGGTCCCGAGGTCACCGGGCCGGCGGGCACCGGCACCGATGTCCCGCCGGTCGACGGGCAGCCCGTCGCGGAGGGGGACGTCCCGGCTGGGCTGGAGCGATCCGCTCCGACCAGCATCGAGATTCCCCGGATCGGCGTCAACGCGACGCTCATGTCGCTGGGCACCAACGCGGACGGCACCGTCCAGGTCCCCCCGCTGGAGCAGGCCGACAAGGCCGGCTGGTACGAGCCGGGCCCGAGCCCCGGCGAGACCGGCAACGCGGTCATCGTCGGGCACGTGGACTCGGCGAAGCTCGGCCCGGCCGTCTTCTTCGATCTCGGCTCCCTCGTCCCCGGCGACACCATCTCCGTTCGGCGCGCGGACGGCCGACCGGCCGCCTTCAAGGTCGACTCGGTGAAGTCGTACCCGAAGACGTCCTTCCCCACCGAACTCGTGTACGGGCCGAACGACCGGCCCGGCCTGCGGGTGGTCACCTGCGGTGGTCAGTTCGACGAGGCCGCCAAGAGCTACCCGGACAACGTGGTCGTCTTCGCCACCCTGGTGACGTGATCCCCGACAACGAACGCGGTCCGGCCGGTCGGGTCACCCCGACCGGCCGGACCGCGTCCGGCGTACCGACTCAGGCGGCGGCGGAGGTCCGCACCAGCGTGCGGATCTGGCGCAGCAGCACCGACAGGGCGGCGAGATCCGCCCGCGACTCGTCGAACTCCCCCATGGCCCGGCGGGCGCGGTGGATGGAGGTGGCGTTCGACTGCTCCCACTGCTGCACCCGCTCGTGCGGCGGCAGCTCGTCCGGGGTGGAGTCGAGCACCTCCGCGGTGAGCGCGGCGAGCGCGGCGTACAGGTCGTAGCGCAGCGCCATCCGGGCCAGCGTCTGCCAGCGGTCCTCCCGCGGCAGCAGGGAGATCTTCGACAGCAGCGAGTCCACCCGGAACAGGTCGGAGAGCACGAAGTAGACCGAGGCCACCTCGCTGACGTCCCGCTCACTGCGGGTCGCGGTCTCCACCACGTCCATCAGACCGAAGCTGTACATCAGCCGGGTGGCGCGTTCCGCCAGCTCCCGGGGCAGCCCACGCTCGGTCATCGAGTCGATGTGCGCCACGATGGCCTGCCGCTCGGTGCCGTAGAACAGCTCCTCCAGCCCCGGCAACAGCCGGGAGACCCCGTCGCGCAGCCGGGCGATCTCGCCCGGCACGTCGATCGGCGAGCGCCGGTTGGAGACCAGCCACCGCACCGCGCGGTCGAGCAGCCGCCGGGTGTCCAGGTAGACGTTCGTCTGCAGTTCCGGCGCCACCTTGTTGTCCAGCGCCTCGACCGCGTCCCACAGCTCGCGCAGCCCGAACACCTCGCTGACCACCACGTAGGCGCGGATGACGTCGGCCGCGCTGGCCGCGGTCTCCTCGACCACTCGGAAGACGAACGAGATGCCACCCCGGTTGATCGCCTCGTTGACCAGCACGGTGGTGACGATGTCCCGGCGCAGCCGGTGCCGGCCCATCCGGTCGGCGAACCGCTCGCGCATCGGCGTCGGGAAGTAGTTGACCAGAACCTCGGTCGTCCACTCCTCGTCGGCCAGCCCCTCGGTGAGGATCTCCCGTTCCAGGACGATCTTCACGTACGCGAGCAGCACCGCGAACTCCGGCGCGGTCAGGCCGGACTCGCTGCGGACCGCCAGTTCCTCGTCCGGCGGCAGCGCCTCCAGTGCCCGGTCCAACGCGCCCGAGCGCTCCAGATCATTGATCATCCGGCGGTGCACCGGGAGCAGCGAGGCGGCCTGGGCCTGGGCGTTGTTGATCGCCCGTGCCTGGTCGTAGTTGTCCCGCAGCACCAGCTCCGCGACCTCGTCGGTCATCTCGGCCAGCAGCTCGTCCCGGGCAGCCGTGGTCAGCTCCCCGTCGGCGACCGCGGTGTTCAGCAGGATCTTGATGTTCACCTCGTGGTCGGAGGTGTCCACCCCGGCCGCGTTGTCGATGAAGTCGGTGTAGATCCGGCCACCGGTCAACGCGTACTCGATCCGGCCGAGCTGGGTCCAGCCCAGGTTGCCGCCCTCGCCCGCCACCCGGCAGCGCAGGCTGCGCCCGTCCACCCGGATCGCGTCGTTGGACTTGTCGCCCACCTCGGCGTTGGTCTGGCTGGACGCCTTGACGTAGGTGCCGATGCCGCCGTTCCAGAACAGGTCCACCGGCGCGGTCAGGATCGCCTTCATCAGCTCCTGCGGCGACATCTGCGTGACGTCGTCGTCGAGGCCGATGGCCGCCCGGACCTGCGGCGTGATCGGGATGGACTTGGCGGTACGCGAGAAGATGCCGCCGCCCGCCGAGATCAGCTCCCGGTTGTAGTCCTCCCACGAGGACCGGGACAGGTCGAACAGCCGCCGGCGCTCCGCGTACGAGGTGGCCGGGTCCGGGTCCGGGTCCAGGAAGATGTGCCGGTGGTCGAAGGCGGCCACCAGCCGGATGTGCTCGGAGAGCAGCATCCCGTTTCCGAACACGTCGCCGGACATGTCGCCGACACCGACCACGGTGAAGTCCTGGGTCTGGGTGTCCAGGCCCAACTCCCGGAAGTGCCGCTTGACCGACTCCCAGGCGCCCCGCGCCGTGATCCCGATCTTCTTGTGGTCGTAGCCGGCCGAACCGCCGGAGGCGAACGCGTCGCCCATCCAGAAGTTGTGGGCCTTGGAGATCTCGTTGGCGATGTCGGAGAACGTCGCCGTGCCCTTGTCCGCCGCCACCACCAGGTACGGGTCGTCGCCGTCGTGCCGGACCACGTCGACGGGCGGCACGATCTGCCCGCTGGCGATGTTGTCGGTGACGTCCAGCATCGCGCCGACGAACTCCTGGTAGCAGGCGACCGCCTCGTCCCGGTCGCCCGGCTTCTGCTTCAGCACGAAGCCGCCCTTGGCGCCCACCGGCACGATCACGGTGTTCTTCACCATCTGCGCCTTGACCAGGCCGAGCACCTCGGTGCGGAAGTCCTCCCGACGGTCGGACCAGCGCAGCCCGCCCCGGGCCACCGGCCCGAACCGCAGGTGCACGCCCTCGAACCGGGGCGAGTAGACGAAGATCTCGAACTTCGGCCGTGGGGCCGGCAGGTCCGGAAGGGCCTGCGGGTCGAGCTTGAAGGCCACGTACGCCTTCGGCCGCCCGTCCGCGCGCTTCTGGTAGAAGCTCGTCCGCAGGGTGGCCTCGATCAGGGTCAGGTACGAGCGCAGGATCCGGTCCTGGTCGAGGCTGGCCACGTCGTCCAGCGCGGCCCGGATCGTCTCCACCAGCTCACCGCTGCGCTGCTGGCGCTGCTCGGTGCTGAGCTCACCCGGCGCGAACCGGGTCTCGAAGAGCTCCACCAGCAGCGCGGCGAGCTTCGGGTACGCGATGAAGGTCTGCTCCATGTAGTCCTGCGAGAAGACCGTGCCGGCCTGCCGCAGGTACTTGGCGTACGCCCGCAGCACCACCACCTGTCGCCAGGTCAGCCCGCCGCGCAGCACCAGCTCGTTGAACCGGTCCACCTCGGCCTCGCCGCGCCAGGCCGCCGCGAACGCGTTCTCCACGTGCGGGCGCACCTCGGCCAGCTCCTGGTGCCCCTCGGGCAGCAGGAGGCCGAAGTCGTAGAGGTACACCCGGCCGTCGATCCGGTCCACCTCGTACGGGTGCTCGTCGACCACGCGGACGCCGAGCGAGTGCAGCACCGGCAGGACTGCGGAGAGCATCATCGGCTCGCCGTACCGGTAGACCTTGAACCGGACGTCCATGGCCTCGACCAGGTCCGCACCCGGAACGCGGGTGCCGGGCCGGGGTGCGAGCTGCTTGCGGAACAGGTGCATCTCGAGCTGGCCGGGCTCCTCCAGCAGCTCCAGCTTGGCCAGGTCCTTCATCGCCTCGTACGGCGTGTGCCCGTCCTTGTAGCCCTCGGGGAACGCGTCGGCGTAGCGGGCGAACAGGTGCTTGGCCTGCTCGTCGCCGAGCTTGCGCTCCAGCACCAGCCGGTAGTCGTCGTCCCAGAGCCGGGTGGCGTCGGCCAGCTCCTCGGCGAGCAGGTCGGCGTCGATCTCGCCGGGCGGCCGAGTCGGGTCGGTGCGGACGATGAAGTGGACCCGCGCCAGCATCGACTCGGTGACCCGGGTGGTGTAGTCCACCCCGACACCGTTCAGCTCACGCAGCAGGATGTCCTGCATCCGCAGCCGGTTCTGCGTGGTGAACCGGTCCCGGGGCAGGTAGATCAGGCAGGAGATGAACCGCCCGTAGGCGTCCCGGCGCAGGAAGACCCGCAGCTGCCGGCGGCCGGCCATCCGCAGCACGCCGATCACCGCGTGGTACAGGTCGTCGGTCTTGATCTGGAACAGCTCGTCGCGCGGGTAGGTCTCCAGAATCTGGAGCAGGTCCTTGCCGGAGTGGCTGCGCCGGCTCAGGCCGGAACGGTCCAGGACCTCGGCCACCTTCCGGCGCACCACCGGCAGCTCCCGCACGCTGGTGCGGTACGCGGCGGTGGAGAACAGCCCCAGGAAGCGCCGTTCGCCGATCACCTCGCCGGCCTCGTTGAAGATCTTGAAGCCGATGTAGTCCAGGTACGCCGAGCGGTGCACGGTGGCCCGCGAGTTGGCCTTGGTGATGATGAGCAGGCGCTTCTCCAGCACCTTCTCGTGGGCCTCGGGCGTCATCGAGGACAGCGAACGGGCCTCCGGGGAATCCGACCGCAGGATGCCGAGACCGGTGCCGAGCACCGCCTCCAGCGCCTGGCCGTCGACCGCGTCGGCGCCGTCGCCGCCGGGTGCGTCCACCAACCGGTACTCGCGGTAGCCGAGGAAGGTGAAGTGGTCCTGGGCGAGCCAGCGCAGCAGCTCCACCGAGTCCGTGATGTCCTTCTCCGGCACCGGCGGGCGATTGTCCGAGGTACGGGCGGCGGCCAACTCGTCGGCCAGGGCCAGGGCGCGCTGGCGCATCTTCGGCCAGTCCTCCACCGCCTCGCGCACGTCGGTGAGCACCCGCTGCAACTCACGACGCAGACGCTCCCGCTCGGCCGCGTCCCGGACCGGGTCGATCTCGATCCGCATCCAGCTCTCGATGATGTCGCCGGCGATCGCGTCGTCCGGCTCCACGTCCGCGGAGACCTCGGTGAGACGGCCCAGCGGCTCGCGCCGGACGACGACCAGCGGGTGCACCAGCAGGTGCACGTCGAGGTGGTACGAGATGAGCAGCGCGGTCACCGAGTCGACGAGGAAGGGCATGTCGTCGGTGACGATCTCGACGACCGTGTGGTGCTGGTCCTCGTGTGGTTCGTGGATCCGCAGCTTCAGCTCGCCGGGCACCCGCTGCTGGGCGAGATCCCGGTGCGCGCGGGCGGCGTCGAGCATCTCCTCCGCCGTGAAGCCGACCAGCTCCTCGTCCGGGGCGAACCGCCAGAAACGCCCCACCAGGGTCGCGGCGTCGTGGTCGTCGCCGGCGAGCGCGACAGCCTGGGCCACCAGGCGCTCCGCGTTGGGCACCGGTTCGTCGAGCTCGGCGTCCTCCACGTCGTCGGCCAACGCCTCTGTCGGCAGGCCCAGCTCGTAGATGGTGTCAATGCTCGACCCGGTCAGCCCGGTCACTCCCGTGTCGAGCCGGCCGTTGCCGTCCCCGTCGGTCGCGGAATCGAAGCTGTCGTCGTCCCGGCCGGAGTCATCCTGCCGGAGGTCGGGTTCCGGTTTGATCGCCGGACGCCGGTCCATCGGTGCCACTCCCCTCGACCCACCGCGTTGTGGGTCACTCTGCCGCCCAGCCTAGGCCCTACCGCTCTGCGCCTTCGTCGGTGGACCACCGGCCGGACGTCCGGATCGGGACTCTGTCCTTTCACCCGTTGCGGGTCCGAGGTTGGCCGGTTGCGGGATACCCCCCTACGCGATGTTCATCACACCGGCGCGGTCCGTCTTTCCACACGTGGGGCGGCAGCACGGGACGGTCCGGACACCCTGCGCGTACTACCGTGCAGGGGCAGTCCGAGATCGGAAGGACCCGCTCCATGCCCTTGTCCTACCCCCGGCCCCACCGACCGAATCACCGGCGCGGCCTCGCCGCCCTCGCCGCGACCCTGCTCAGCGCCGGTCTCCTGGCCGCCTGCTCGGGCGAGGACGGGCCGCAGCGCACCGTCGACGCCTTCCTCTCCGGCTGGCGCAGTGGTGACCTCCAGGCGGTCGGGCTGGTCGACACCACCGGCGGCAAACTGCCGGCGGCCGAGGTGACGCGCGAGATCAAGGAGCTCTCCGGCGAGCTGGCGGCCACCCCGCCCACGCTGACCCGCCGGGGCGAGCCGAAGGTCACCGCCGACACGGCGACCGCGACCATTCACGTGGAGTGGCCCCTGCCGGGCGACACCCGCTGGGCGTACGACCGGGAGGTGCGGCTCACCCACGGCGACGACGACCAGTGGCAGGTGATCTGGGAGCCCCGGGTGGTTCACGAACAGCTCACCAAGGGTGACCGGCTGGCGCTGCGCCGCGACACCGGTCCCCGGGCCGGGCTGCTGGACGCCGCGGGCCAGCCGATCGTGGCACCCCGCCCGGTGGTCCGGGTGGGCGTGCAGCCCAGCGAGGTCACCGACGTCAAGAAGCTGGTCAAGGACCTCGACGCGGCCTTCAAGGCGATCCGCCCGGCGCTGGTCCCCGCGGTCGACCTGGCGGACCTGCCCGCGCGGGTGGCAAAGGCCCAGCCGGGTGACTTCGTCGAGGTGGTGACGCTGCGCGACGAGGCGTACCGGCAGATCAAGCCCAGGATCTACGACCTGCCCGGCACCAAGTTCATTTCCGACAAGCTCGACCTGGCACCGACCCGGGAGTTCGCCCGGGCGCTGCTCGGCTCGGTCGACCCGGCGCAGGCCGACGACCTGGCCGCGCACCCCGACCGGTACGTCGCCGGTGACCTGGTCGGGCACGGCGGGCTCCAGGGCCGCTACGACGAGCGGCTGCGCGGCGCCCCGGGTGTCACCGTGCTGGTCGAGCGCCCCGCCGAGGACGGCAAGCTCGCGCCCACCGGCGCCGAGCTGTTCCGCCGGGAGCCGCAGCCCGGGCAGCCGTTGAAGACCACCCTGGACGTGGCCGCCCAGAACGCCGCCGACGGGGCGCTGCGTGCCGAGGCGCGCCGGTCGGCGCTGGTGGCGGTGCGGATCAGCGACGGCGCGGTGCTCGCCGCGGCGAACGGCCCCGGGCCGGCCGGGGAGAACCTGGCCTTCGACGCCCAGGTGCCGCCGGGCTCGACGTTCAAGATGGTCAGCGCGCTGGGCCTGCTGGATCGGGGGGCGGTCACCCTGGACGGGCCGGTGAACTGCCCGAAGACCTTCACCGTGGACGGTCGGTCCTTCAAGAACTCGGACAACTTCGCACTCGGCCCGGTGCCGTTCCGCACCGACTTCGCCAAGTCCTGCAACACGGCCTTCGCCGCGCTGGCCCCGAAGCTGGGCGGTGACGGGCTGGCCGCCGCCGGCCGCTCGCTGGGCCTGGAGGGTCAGTGGGACCTCGGCACGGACGCGTTCACCGGCAAGGTGTCGGCGGGCGGCAGCCCGGCCGAGCAGGCCGCCGCCTCCTTCGGGCAGGGCACCACCCTGGTCAGCCCGTTGGCGATGGCCGGCGCCACCGCCGCGGTCGCCCGGGGCCGCTTCGAGCAGCCGAAGCTGCTGGTCGACCCGGCGCCGGCCAAGCCGGCCGCGGCCGGCGAGCCGCTCAAGGCGGAGTCGGTCGCGGCGCTGCGCACGATGATGCGCGAGGTGGTCACCGCCGGCACCGGCAGCGCGCTGAAGGACGTGCCGGGCGGCGAGGTGTACGGCAAGACCGGCACCGCCGAGTACGACGACAACCCGGCCCACACGCACGCCTGGTTCGTGGGCTGGCGGGGTGACGTCGCGTTCGCCGTCTTCGTCGAGAAGGGCGGCGCCAGCACCGCGTCCGCCGTCCCGATCGCCGAGCGCTTCCTGCGCGCCCTCCCGGCCCGCTGACCCACCGAGCGCTGCGCTGATCCACTCGATGTCACCGATGTCGGGGTATCCGAGCCACCTGGACACCCCGACATCGGCGACGCCGTGTCGATCCTGAACAGGCGCCGCCCCTGGTTGGTGCGGCCGGCGGGTCAGGCCGTGTCGGCGTTGGGGCGGTCGGTGGGGTCCGAGGCGGGCGGCGAGGGTCGCCGCAGCAGACCCGGGCCGGCCGACGCGGGCGGGCCGACCGGTTCCCGCTCGACCGGAGGCGCGACGTGCGTGTGCTCCCGGTCCGAGCGGCCCTCGTGGCCCGGGTCACCGCCCACCGGCCCTGCCTGCACCGGCGCGAGGGCGCCGAGCGGCTCCGTCTGCACGGGCGCGAGGGTGCCGAGGGGCCCCGACTCGGCCGGGGCGAGGTCGTCGAAGGGCGGCCGGCGCCCTGCGGGGTGGACGCCGGAGGCGTCGGCCGTGTCACCTGCGGCGGGTCGAGGTTCATCGGGCCGGGCGGGGCCGACCCCGGGACGGCCGTTGCCGCGCCTCGGCGCGGGAGCCGGCCGGGCCGACAGCAACCGGGGCGGCACCGCCTCGGGGGCGGTCACCGGGGCCAGGCCGGCCACGACGGTGTTGACGATCTCGGCCGCGTAGGAGCCGTCCGGGTCGTAGTCGGGGTCGAAGACGGTGAGCTCGACGCCGAGACAGTGCGGGGTGTCGACCAGGCCGGCGAGCAGGATCTCCAGCTCGGCGAAGGCGATCCCGCCCGGGTCCGGAGCGTCCACGGCGGGCATCACCGCCGGGTCGAGCACGTCCACGTCGATGTGCACCCAGTAGCCCGCGCAGTCGGCGAGCTGCTCGTGCGCCCACTGGGCCGTCCGGGCGGCGCCCTCGGCGCGCAGCGCGGGCACCGGCCGGGTGATGATCCCGGCGGCCTGGAGGTCGAGCCGGTACTCGTCCTGCGCCCGGATGCCGAGCACCACCACGTCGATGTCGCGGAAGTAGGGTCGGCGCCCCTCCAACGCGGCCAGGTCGGCCTGCCCGCGCCCGGTGACCAGGGCCAGGTCCTCCCCGGCTGCCGCACCCACGTAGGAGGCGTTGCCGGGGTGCCGGAAGTCGGAGTGCCCGTCCACGAAGACCAGCCCGATCCGCCCGCCGACCGCCTCGCCGAGACGGTGCATGGCCAGCGCCGAGCCGAGCAGCACGGAGCAGTCGCCGCCCAGCACCACCGGGAACTCCCCCCGGTCGATGATCGAGCCGATCCGCTCGGCGAGCGCCAGCGAGTAGTCGGCGATCTCCCGGGCGTGGCACACCCCGTCGCCGGGCCGCCAGTCACCCGGGTCGTACCGGGGTGGGGTGAGGCAGCCGGCGTCGCGGGCCCGCAGGCGGGCCAGCAGGTCGTGGTCGCGCAGGGCGCCGGGCGCCTTGGCGCAGCCGGGGACCGACGTGGACGTCGGCGGCCGCAGACCGAGATTTGTCGGCGCGTCGAGGACGGCGATCCGGCGCATCATGAGCTCCCGTCCTCGGTGGTCGGGCGGGCCGGCCGGAACGCCGGCCCGCGCTGGCGTGCTACGAACTCAGAACAGGGCGCTGGCCAGGGCCCGGCGCGCCGCGGCGACCGCCGGATCATCCGGGCCGGCGATGGTGAACAGGGAGACCAGGTGCTGGCGTACCGTCTCGCGGTCCTCGCCGGCGGTGCGCCGGACCAGGCCGACGAGCCGGGCGTACGCCTGCTCGGCCAGGCCGCTGAGCACCTCGATGTCGGCGGCCAGCAACTGGGCCGCCACGTCGTCGGGGGCGCTCTCGGCGGCGGCCAGCGCGGTCGCCGGGTCGGCGCCGGCCACGCGGCGGGCAACGCCGACCTGGGCCAGACCCGCCTCGGCCGCGGCGTCCGCCGGGCTGTCGGCCAGGATCTTGCGGTACGCCTGCTCGGCGGCGTCGAGATCGCCGCTCATCAGCGCGTCGTCCGCCTCGTCGAGGCGGGGGTCCTCCGGCTCGGCGACGGCCACGCCACCGGCCTTGAGCACGGCCTGGAGCCACTGGCGCAGCTGCGCCTCCGGCACCACGCCGGAGAAGGCGTCGATCGGCTGGCCGCCGACCACCGCGTAGACCATGGGGATGCCCTGGACCCGGAACATCTGGGCGATCCGGGGATTTTCCTGCACGTCGACCCGTGCCAGCACCCACGTGCCGCCGCTCTCGGCGGCCAGCCGCTCCAGCACCGGGGCGAACTCGTCGCTCTCCGGGAAGCCGGCCGCGCCGAAGAAGACGATGACGGGCATGGCCATCGACCGCTCGAGCACGTCCGACTGGATGCTCGCCTCGGTGACGTCGACGATGGCGGCGTTGCCGCCGGCGGCGGGTGCGCCGGGATTACCGGCGGACGGGCCGCCCTGCGGGGGTGTGCCGGGGCGGGTACTGGCTGGTGCGGGGCCACGCAGCGTGCTGAGGTCGACCGCGCCGCGGGTGAAGATCGACGAGGTGATCCGTGGGTCGCTCATGGTTACCTAGTCTCGCACGTGAGCGCGCGATCTCCGCTCACCCGCAACTGGGACGTTGCAACTCTCACGCGCACCGGCCCGGGCCGCCCCCAACCCCCGTGATCACGCACTTTCCGTCCCGGAGACGCGGCATCTGCGGCGACTGTCGGGGCGGCACGTACACGATCGGCGGGGGTTGGCGGACGGGCTCAGAAGCGGGCCGGCTCCCGGTAGGTGCCCCACTCGGCGCGGAGGGCGTCGCAGATCTCGCCGAGGGTGGCTTCGGCGCGGACGGCGTCGAGCATGGCGGGGATCATGTTCTCGTCGGTGCGGCTGACATCGACCATCCGGGCGACCGCCGCGCGGACCGCGGACTCGTCCCGGGCGCCCTTGCGCTCGGCCAGCACCCGGCGCTGCTCCAGCTCCACCTCGTGCGAGATGCGCAGGATCTCCAGCTCCTTGGCGACCGTGCCGGTGTGGCAGTTGACGCCGACGATCTTCTTGTCGCCCTTCTCCAACGCCTGCTGGTAGACGAAGGCCGACTCGGCGATGTGCCCGGTGAACCAGCCGTCCTCGATGCCGCGCAGGATGCCGGAGGTCATCGGGCCGATCTGGTGCGGGCCCTCCCCGCCGAGCTGCCGGATCCGGGCGAAGATCTCCTCCGCCTCGGCCTCGATTTTGTCGGTCAGCGCCTCCACGTACCAGGAGCCGCCGAGTGGGTCGGCCACGTTGACCACGCCGGTCTCCTCCATCAGCACCTGCTGGGTACGCAGGGCGATCTCGGCGGACTCGTCGGTGGGCAGGGCCAGGGTCTCGTCCAGCGCGTTGGTGTGCAGCGAGTTGGTGCCGCCGAGCACGGCGGCCAACGCCTCGACGGCGGTGCGTACGACGTTGTTGACCGGCTGCTGTGCGGTCAGCGACACCCCGGCGGTCTGCGTGTGGAACCGCAGCCAGAGGGCCTTCTCGCTGGTCGCTCCGTAGACGTCGCGCAGCCAGCGGGCCCAGATCCGGCGGGCGGCGCGGAACTTGGCGATCTCCTCGAAGAAGTCGACGTGCGAGTCGAAGAAGAAGCTCAGCCCCGGCGCGAAGACGTTGACGTCCAGCCCGCGGCTCAACCCCAGCTCGACGTAGCCGAAACCGTCGGCCAGGGTGTACGCCAGCTCCTGCGCGGCGGTCGACCCGGCCTCACGGATGTGGTAGCCGGAGACCGACAGCGGCTTGTAGCGCGGGATCTCCCGGGCGCAGTACTCCATCAGGTCGCCGATCAGGCGCAGGTGCGGCTCGGGGTCGAAGAGCCACTCCTTCTGCGCGATGTACTCCTTGAAGATGTCGGTCTGCAGCGTGCCGTCGAGCTTGGACAGGTCGGCGCCCTGCCGCTCGGCGGCGACCAGGTACATGCAGAACACCGGCACGGCCGGGCCGGAGATGGTCATCGAGGTGGTGACGCCGGCCAGGTCGATGCCGTCGAAGAGCGCCTCCATGTCGGTGGCGGTGTCGATGGCGACGCCGCAGTGGCCGACCTCACCGAGCGCCTGCGGGTCGTCCGAGTCGCGGCCCATCAGGGTCGGCATGTCGAACGCGACCGAGAGGCCACCGCCGCCGGCGCCGAGGATCATCTTGTAGCGCTCGTTGGTCTGCTGGGCGTTGCCGAAGCCGGCGAACTGCCGGATCGTCCAGGTCCGCCCGCGGTAGCCGGTCGGGTGCAGGCCCCGGGTGTACGGGTACTCGCCCGGCCAGCCGATCCGCTCGAATCCCGGGTAGGCGGCGCCCTCCGGCGGCCCGTAGACCGGGTCCACCGGCATCCCGGAGAGCGTGGTGAAGTCCGCGTCCCGCTTGCGCGCGGCGTCGTACCGGGCCTGCCAGCGCGCCCGTCCGGCGTCGATCTCGTCGGCATTCATCCGCGGGCCTCCTCCTCGGGTCCTCGACTACACGTCGAGTCTAGAGGCCCCGCCTGAACGATCGCTAAGTCGCCCCGAACCGGCCGGTAACCGGGCGGCCCTCAGGCGCCGGCCACTCCCGGCTTGTTCAGCTCGATGTCGTCCACCGTGACGTTGACCTGGGTGACCGTCAGGCCGTACTTCTCCACCGCCTCGATCACGGCGGCGCGCACCGCCTCGGTCACGTCGGCCACGACCTGCCCGGAGTCGATCACCAGGACCACGTTGATGACCGCCGAGGTGCCGTTGACGTCGGCCGAGACGCCCCGACGGGCGTCGCCCGCCTCGTCCAGGCCGACCTTGTCCAGGATGCTGTTGAAGAACCGCGCCACGTCACCACCGAGATCGGCGACGCCCGGCACCGAACGAGCGGCAGCTCCGGCGATCTTCTCCACGACCTCGTCGGAAACCGACGTGGTGCCCCGGACCGCGCCCGTCGCGGGCTGCACTCCACTGGCGTTCTCCACCGCGTCCGTCATGATCACATCTCCCTGGTCCCGACGCATTGTGGACCGACCGGCTCGTCAGCCCGCTTCGCGGAAGCCTCGCTCCCGGCCACGCGCTGCGAGCGTACTAAAACCGGAGCGGCCCTCACCTCCGGGCGTCCAGCATGGACGACCACCTTCCCGCCTCGCGGGTCGGCCCGCCCCGGGGCCATCCGTCCGCGGCGACTGTTGTCGTTGGCGATATACCTGTGAGTCATAGATATGCCTGTGAGGTATCACGCTCACCGCTTCGCACGGCCTGGCCAGGGCCGAAGCGGCGGGCCGTGTGGCCCCGGCGTCGACGAGCGGGAGGCCCCGGTCAGCGGGCGAGCTGGGCGAGCAACTCGTCGGCCGCCGTGTACGGGTCGATCGCGCCCTCCGCCACCTTGGTGGCGAGCGTGGCCAGCTCCGTACCGTCGCGCAGTGAACCGATCCGGGCGCGGAGCACGCCCAGCGCGATGGCCTCGATCTCGGCGGCGGCCCTCGCCTCCTGGCGGCGGCGCAGCTCACCGTGCTCGACCAGCCAGCCACGGTGCTTGTCGATCGCGGCGGCGATGTCGTCGATGCCCTCACCGCGCGCGGCGACCGAGCGGACCACCTGCGGGCGCCACTGCCCCGGGCCACGCTCGCCGAGGGCGATCATGCCCTGGATGTCGCGGACGGTGGCGTCGGCGCCGTCCCGGTCGGCCTTGTTGACCACGAACACGTCGGCGATCTCCAGGATGCCGGCCTTGACCGCCTGGATCGCGTCACCCATGCCGGGGGCGAGCAGCACCAGCGTGGTGTCGGCCAGCGAGGCGACCTCCACCTCGGCCTGCCCGACGCCGACGGTCTCCACCAGCACCACGTCGCAGCCGGCGCCCTCCAGCACCCGGACCGCCTGCGGTGTCGCCGCAGCCAGCCCGCCGAGGTGCCCCCGGCTGGACATGGACCGGATGTAGACGCCCGGGTCGGTGGCGTGGTCCTGCATCCGCACCCGGTCGCCGAGGATCGCCCCGCCGGTGAACGGGCTGGACGGGTCGACCGCCAGCACTCCGACCCGGTGCCCGCGCGCCCGCAGCGCGCGGACCAGCTCGTTGGTGGTGGTCGACTTGCCCACCCCGGGTGAACCGGTCAGCCCCACCACCTGGGCCTGCCCGGCGTACGGCGCGAGCGCCGCGGCGATCTCCGGCAGCAGGTCGTCGCCGTTCTCCACCAGCGTGATCAGTCGGGCCACCGCGCGGGGGTCACCGTCGCGGGCCCGCTCGACCAGCAGCGGTACGTCCCGGCTCCGGCGCACCGATGGCGCGCCGGTCGCCGGAACATGCGAGGCCGCTTCGCTCACCGGGCGGTCTCAGCCTTACCCGGAACGTGGATGATCAGCGCGTCGCCCTGGCCGCCGCCACCGCAGAGTGCCGCCGCGCCGGTGCCGCCGCCCCGGCGCTTCAGCTCCAGCGCGAGGGTGAGCACCAGCCGGGCGCCGGACATGCCGATCGGGTGCCCCAGCGCGATCGCGCCACCGTTGACGTTGACCTTGTCCGGGCTGATGCCCAGATCACGGGTGGACTGGATGCCGACCTGGGCGAACGCCTCGTTGATCTCGATGAGGTCGAGGTCCTCGACGCTCAGGCCGCCCTTCTTCAGGGCGTGGTTGATCGCGTTGGACGGCTGCGAGTGCAGGGAGTTGTCCGGGCCCGCCACGTTGCCGTGGGCGCCGATCTCGGCGAGCCAGGTCAGCCCCAGTTCCTTGGCCTTCGCCATGCTCATCACGACCACCGCGGCGGCGCCGTCGGAGATCGGCGAGGAACTGCCGGCGGTGATGGTGCCGTCCTTGGTGAACGCGGGACGCAACTTGGCCAGCGACTCGACGGTGGTGTCCGGGCGGATGCCCTCGTCCTCGCTGATCACCAGCGGGTCGCCCTTGCGCTGCGGGATCACCACCGGGGTGATCTCGTCGGCGAAGTGGCCGTTCTTCTGCGCGGCGGCGGCCCGCTGGTGGCTGGCCGCGGCGAAGGCGTCCTGCTCCCCGCGGGAGATGCCGTGCTTCGTGCCGAGCCGCTCGGTGGACTCGCCCATGGAGCAGCAGTCCCAGGCGTCGCTGAGCCCGTCGTGCGCCATGTGGTCCTTGACCACCACGTCGCCGTACTTGTAGCCGGAGCGCTGACCGAGCAGCAGGTGCGGGGCGTTGGTCATCGACTCCATGCCGCCGGCCACCACGATGTCGAACTCGCCGGCCCGGATGAGCTGGTCGGCCAGGGCGATCGCGTCCAGGCCGGAGAGGCAGACCTTGTTGATGGTCAGCGCCGGCACGGACATCGGCACGCCGGCCTCGACCGCCGCCTGCCGGGCCGGGATCTGGCCGGCGCCGGCCTGCAGCACCTGGCCCATGATCACGTACTGGACCTGGTCCGGGCTGACGCCGGCGCGCTCCAGCGCCGCCTTGATCGCGATCCCGCCGAGCTTCGTGGCCGGGAGGTCCTTGAGGTTGCCCAGCAGCCGGCCCATCGGGGTCCGCGCGCCGCTGACGATCACCGAAGCCATGCCTGCCTCCGAGGGGGGTGCCGAGCTGTACGCCTTAACGATTGTTCGGCCAGACTAGCGCCATGGCTGAGAACTCCCCCGCCGAGCCCGGTGCGGACTACGTCACAGACATCGGGCTTCGCAAGATTGACCACGTCGGGATCGCCGTGGCCGACCTGGACGCCGCGATCGACTTCTACCAGCGGACGTTCGGGATGCGCTGCGTGCACACCGAGACCAACGCTGAGCAGGGCGTCCGGGAAGCGATGCTGGCCGTCGGGCCGACCGCCGAGGGCGGCTGCGTGCAGTTGCTGGCCCCGCTCACCCCGGAGTCGACGATCGCCAGGTTCCTGGACCGCAACGGGCCGGGCGTGCAGCAGGTCGCGTACACCGTGGTCGACATCGACGTGGCCTGCGCGGCGCTGCGGGCGCGCGGGATGCGGCTGCTCTACGACGCGCCGCGGCGCGGCACCGCCGACTCCCGGATCAACTTCGTGCACCCCAAGGACGCCGGCGGCGTCCTTGTCGAACTCGTCGAACCCGCGCCCGCCCACTGACCCTTGACCGACTCCAGATCGCTGGTGTGGCGGTGTCCGCACGGTCTCGACACCGCCACACCGGCCAACTGGAGCCGATCAAGCTTGGGGAAGGGTCCGCGAGCACGTGAGTGCGCGGATGGCGGGGTGCTCGGGCACCTTCACGCATCGGCGGATGCAGTTTTTCACAGAGGACTTCCGGCTTTAGCTACCGTTCAGTAACGTCCCGGCCCACAGGAGCGCGACCGGTGCCGGATGTGTCGAATGCCGACATGGTGGTTGTGCCCAACCGGCGCCGACGATGGCAGCACCCGGGCCCGTGCGGGTGCGGACGAACCGGAGGTCACCGTGCAGGACATCCTCGAAGCGATCATGGCGGCGGAGGAATCGAGCGATCCGGACCGCGAGCTCGCCGGCGTCGCCGGGCTGCCCGTTCCGGAGAGTTACCGGGGCGTGGTGGTCCGCGCCGAAGAGGCCCGGATGTTCGACGGCATGGCCACCCGGGACAAGGACCCCCGCAAGGCGCTGCACGTGCAGGAGGTGCCCACACCGGAGCTCGGCCCCGGCGAGGCGCTGGTCGCGGTCATGGCGAGCGCCATCAACTACAACACGGTGTGGACCAGCATCTTCGAGCCGCTGCCCACCTTCAAGTTCCTCCAGCGCTACGGCCGGGTCTCCGAGCTGACCCGCCGGCACGACCTGCCGTACCACGTCGTCGGTTCGGACGCGGCCGGCGTGGTCCTGCGCACCGGCCCCGGGGTGACCCGGTGGGCCGCCGGCGACGAGGTGGTCGCGCACTGCCTCTCCGTCGAGCTGGAGGACGCGGCCGGCCACGACGACACGATGCTCGACCCGCAGCAGCGGATCTGGGGCTTCGAGACCAACTTCGGCGGCCTGGCCGAGCTGGCCGTGGTCAAGGCCAACCAGCTGATGCCCAAGCCGCGGCACCTGAGCTGGGAGGAGGCCGCCAGCCCGGGTCTGGTCAACTCCACCGCGTACCGGCAGCTCGTCTCGCACCACGGGGCCAACATGAAGCAGGGCGACGTGGTGCTGATCTGGGGCGCCTCGGGTGGCCTCGGCGGGTACGCCACCCAGATGGCGCTGAACGGCGGGGCGATCCCGGTCTGCGTCGTCTCCTCACCGGAGAAGGCCGAGCTGTGCCGCCGGATGGGCGCGGAGCTGGTCATCGACCGGGCGGCGGAGGGCTTCCGGTTCTGGAAGGACGAGGAGACCCAGGACCCGGACGAGTGGAAGCGCTTCGGCGAGCGGATCCGCGAGCTGACCGGAGGCGAGGACCCGGACATCGTCTTCGAGCACCCGGGCCGGGAGACGTTCGGCGCGAGCGTCTATGTGGCCCGGCGCGGCGGCACCATCGTCACCTGCGCCTCCACGAGCGGCTTCCAGCACCAGTACGACAACCGCTACCTGTGGATGCACCTCAAGCGGATCGTGGGCAGCCACTTCGCCAACTACCACGAGGCGTGGCAGGCCAACCGCCTGATCGCGCTCGGCAAGGTGCACCCGACGGTGTCCCGCACCTACCCGCTCGAGCAGACCGGGCAGGCGGCGTACGAGGTGCACCGCAACGCCCACCAGGGCAAGGTCGGGGTGCGCTGCCTCGCCCCCGCCGACGGGCTGGGCGTACGCGACGGGGAGCTGCGCGCCCGGCACGAGGACGCGATCAACCGCTTCCGGGGGCACTGACCGAGGCGCCGGCCGGACGGACGAAGCAACCGGACGGCCAATGCGGTGAACGGCCATTGTTCTTCCGACGCCATTAGCGGGATACCCACCCGGATCGAACAAAGGGCCACGGGCACGTCCCGTGGCCCTTTTCCGCGTCACGCTGCGTGGCGTCCGACCTGCCCGGGACCTGCCAAGATCGGCGATTGGTCCGGCCCCGCCGAGCGCGGAAGTTGACCATGTAAAGAGGACACGAAAGCTGCGCACCGCTCTTGCGAAGCACCCTGGGGCGTCTGCCAGTATGTCCCAATGCCCCAGCAGCAGTCCTCCCCTCTCGCGTTCTTCGATAACGCGAACTCGCAGCCAGATTTCACCGTTGGCCTGCGCGGATACAACACTCACCAGGTCGACGACTTCATCGGCCGGATGACCGCCGCGCTGACCCAGTCCGAGCAGGCCCGTGCCGAGGCCGAGCAGCGGATGAACGACGCCCAGCGTCGGCTCCGCCAAGCCGAACAGCGCATGAGTGCGCTGGAGCAGAAGCTCACCGACACGAACAAGCAGCTCGAGGAGAACAGCCGGCCCACCCTCTCCGGGCTCGGCACCCGCGTCGAGCAGATCCTCCGGCTCGCCGAGGAGCAGGCCAACGACCACCGCAACGAGGCCAAGCGCGAGTCGGAGGGCATCCTCTCCGCCGCCCGCCTCGAGGCCCGTGAGATCACCGACAAGGCCCGCGCCGAGGCCGCCGCGATGAAGGCCAGCGCCGAGCGCGAGGCCGGCAACCTGCGCACCGCCGCCGAGCGGGAGGCCGCCGAGGTCCGGGTGCAGGCCCGCCGCGAGGCCGACACGCTGCGCGCCGACGCCGACCGCGAGACCAAGCAGCTGCGTACCGTCACCGCGCACGAGGTGGCCGAGCTGAAGTCGACCGTGGAGCGGGAGGTGGCCACCCTCCGGGCCACCGCCGAGCGCGAGATCACTCAGCAGCGGGCCAAGGCGGCCCGTGAGGCCGAGGAGAAGCGCGCCGAGGCGACCAAGCTGCTCACCGACGCGCGGGACAAGCGCGACAAGGACCTCCAGGCCCTGGAGCTCCAGCTCGCCGAGCGGCGCGAGAAGTCCGAGCGCGAGGAGTCCGAGCGGCACGCCGCCCAGGTGGCGCAGACCCAGAAGATGGTCAGCGAGGCCGAGCAGCGGGCCCGGGCCGCGCAGGAGCGCGCCAAGGAGATCGAGCAGCGCGCCGAGGCCCGTCGGGTCGAGTCGGAGCGCAGCGCCAACGAGACGATCGACAAGGCCAAGGCGCTCTCCGAGAAGACGCTCAACGAGGCCAAGGCCGAGTCGCAGCGCCTGCTCACCGAGGCCCGCACCGAGGCGGAGCTGACCACGCAGGCCGCCCGCCGCGAGGTCGAGGACCTCACCCGGCAGAAGGACGCGGTCACCTCGCAGCTCGGTCAGATGCTCTCCGGGCTGGCCGGCATCGTTCCGGGCGTTCCGGCGAAGGCGGAGGCCAAGCCGGAAGCCAAGAAGGCCGACGGCGGTCAGGAGCGGGTGACCGCGGAGACCGCCGGCTGACGCGAGGCGTCAGGTCGGGGCATCGACGGCGCGAGGTGACACCGGGTGACCGGTCGCACCTCGCGCCGTATGCGTTTCCCACCCCTTGACATCCCGCTCCGCCAACGGAGTGAAGTAGGTCCCACAAGGGGCGTCCGTATCGCCCCAGCAGGGCCCGATGCGTGTGAGGATGGGGGCATGTCGCACGGCGAGGAACTGTTCGCACTCGGCGGGGACGTGACCACGGAGCCCAGCTTCGAGTCCGCTCTGCGGGGTTACGAGAAACGACAGGTCGACCGGTACGTGGCGCGTGCCGAGCACGAGATCGCCACCCTCGCCGGCGAACGGGAGCAGGCGTACACACAGATCCACAAGCTGGCCGGCCAGGTCGAGGTGCTCCAGCGGGATCTCGCCCAGGTGCGCAAGCAGATGAACGTGGTCGACCGGGCCTCGTTCCGGCACCTCGGTCCCCGGGTCGAGTCGATCCTCACCCTCGCCGAGGAGCAGGCCGAGCAGATCCTCTCGGCCGCCAGCGAGGAGATCGAGGCCCGTCGCGCCGCCGCCGAGCACATCATCGAGGAGGCCCGCGAGCAGGCCGCCCGGGCACTGAAGGATTTCGAGCTCGCCCTCGCCGCGCGGCGCGCGGAGGAGGAGCGGCACAGCAGCGCCCTGCGCGCCGAGGCGGAATCGACCCTGCGCTCGGCCAAGGAAGAGTCGGCGAAGCTGCGCAAGACGGCGCAGGACGCGCTGGAGAAGGCCCAGCAGGAGGCCACCCAACTGCGGGACACCGCCAAGGAGATCCACACCCGCGCACAGCAGGAGTCCACAAAGCTGCGCGAGGCGGCCCGCGAGGTGATGGTTACCGCCCGGCAGGAGGCCGGCGAGCTGCGCGAGGCCGCCAAGGAGGTGCACGCCAAGGCCCTTCAGGAGGCCAAGCGGCTCACCGACAGCGCGACCGAGGCCGGCCGGGCCACCCACGCCAAGGCGCAGCGGGAGGCCAAGCAGATCATCGACGACGCGTCGATGGCCGGGCGGGCCACCCGGGCCAAGGCGCAGCAGGAGGCCGAGCGGGTGGTCACGCAGGCCACCGAGTCGACCAAGCGCAGCCGGACGGAGACGGAGTCGTACGTCCAGCGCATGCGCAGCGAGACCGAGGCGTACGTGCAGCACGCGCGGGCACAGACCCAGCAGGAGCTGGGCGCCTGGCGGGCCGGGGTGGAGCAGGAGGTCAACTCCCGACGGGAGACCGCCGACCGGGAGCTGGCCCAGCGGCGGTCAGCCGCCGAGCAGGAGTTCGCCAAGCGCCGCGACGAGCTGGAAAAGCAGTACAAGTCCCGCCTGTCGGAGCTGGAGACCGGGTTCACCAGTCGTCAGCAGGAGCTGGAGACCACCTTCAGCGGCCGTCAGCAGGAGCTGGAGACGAGCTTCACCACCCGTTCCGACCAGCTCGAGACCGAGTACACCACCCGAAAGAACGAGATCGAGCAGGGCGCCGACGCGATCCGGCAGGCGGCCGAGCAGGACGCGCTGACCATGCGCGTGCGGGCCGAGGAGGAGGCCGCCGCGCTGCTGAGCCGGGCCGAGACCGAGGCGGGCGACAAGCGCCGCAAGGCCGACGAGCACGTCGCGGCCTCCCGCCGCCAGTTCGAGGAGTACGCGGCCACCACGCAGCAGCACCTGGCCACCACCCAGCAGCACCTCGCGGCCACCCAGCAGGAGGCGGCGGCCGGCCGGCAGCAGCTCGCCCAGGTGATGCTGGAGATCGCCCAGGCCCAGCAGCAGCTCGCCGACCTGCGGCAGGAGACCTGGAAGTCCCGGCAGGAGTCCGACGAGCTCCAGCGGCAGGTTGCCGAACTGCGGTTGCAGAACGCCACCGGCCCCGTTGCTGCCGACGGCCAGACGCCAAGCGCGCCGGTCACCGGGGACGGCTCGACCCGGCCGGTGGCCGAGCCGCTGACCAGCGTCGACGGTGGCGAGGCCAGCGCTGAAGTGGAGGTCGAGGTGACCGTGCCCGCCGGACCGAGCGAGGACGGCCGGGGCGCCACCCCAACCAAGCTCATCAGCAACAGCGAGAACGGCAAGCGGCCCACCAAGCCGACCACCGAGGAGCGCAGCGCCAAGCCCAGCAGGGTCACCGTCGAGAAGGACTGACCGGCACGGCGACACCCTCGGCGCCAACCCCGGGCGCTCACACGCACCGCGCGCACCGGCCACGGCTCACCACAGGGCGAGTCAGGACCCAGCCGGGTCGGGGGGCGGGTCGATCATCGGGCGGCGGAACGGGCCCCACGCCACGAAGCGTTCGAACAGCTCCCGTGGCGTCGGCCCGTCGTAGGGGTTGAGCTGGTACAGGTCGTGTGCCGCCTCGTGGTAGAGCCCGGCCAGGTAGATGGTCAGGGCCGCAGGGTCCGCGTCGAACTCCGCCTTGAGCAGCAGCCGGGCCTCCGCGCACGGCCACGGCCGGCCGTCGGCCCGGCAGCACCACATCGGCCGCAGCGGAGTGTGCGGCGTCCGGTCACCGCAGGGTCGGGGATGCGCGGGGTACGGCCCGAGCCGCGGCTGTGGCAGCCCGGACATCGGCGTACGGGGGCGGCGAGGCTCGCCGGAGTCCGGCGAGCAGCCAGCGGACGACCTCAGCGCCGACCCGGCGGTCGGGGACCGTCGGAGGCGGACGGCACGGCTGGAGCTGGGCAACGAGGTACCTCCTCGACTGGTGCACGGGCGCGGCCGCCGGGGTGACGGCGGGCCCGGCGCGGCGGGGATTGGAGTGACCGGCAGCAGATCCGGTACGTGACAGTCTGCTGACCACACCACTACGGTCGGAAGGCGTCGACGCCGCCAGAGGCATTACTGAGTCGATCGTGCGGCCCACCGGGCCGACCGGTGGAGACGACCTGCGACCTGCGGAGGCACTGTGGAAGGCGACGCCGCGCCGACGGCCGACATGATCCGCGCTCAACTGCGCCGGCTACGGACCGCCGCCGGGATGAGCCAGGAGGAGTTCGGCCGGCTGGTGCACTACTCCGGCTCGATGGTGTCCGCGCTGGAGCTGGGGCAACGCCCACTGGACCGGCTCTTCCTGGCCCGCGCCGACGAGGTGCTGACCACCGGCGGCCTGTTGGTCTACCTGCTCAAGCTCGCCGAGCGGGATGGCCAGCCGAGCTGGTTCCGGCCCTGGCTGGACGCCGAGCGCAGCGCCCGCCAGCTGCGCTGCTTCCAGCCCACGCTGATCCCCGGCCTGCTCCAGACCGAGAACTACGCCCGCGCCGTCATTCGCTGCGACGACCTGCTCAGCGACGACGAGGTGGAGCGCCGGGTGCACGCACGACTGGACCGGCAGTCGCTGCTGGTCCAGCAGGACCCGCCGCAGTTCATCGCGGTCGTCGACGAGTTGGTGCTGCGGCGTGCCGGCGAGGACGTGCAGGGGCTGATGGTCGAGCAGATCGCGCATCTCATCGCCAGCCTGGAACGGCCACACGTCAGCCTGCACGTCGTTCCGGCCGAGGTCGGGCTGCACGTCGGCCTGTCGGGGCCGTTCAATCTGGCCCGGGGCGTGGACGGTGGCTGGGTAGGGCACATGGAACACCAGATTGACGGCCTCGTCGTCGATGGCGACCATGAGGTGGCTACGCTGCTGGCTCGCTGGGAGATGATCAGGAATGGCGCCCTGTCCCGCCGGCAGTCGATCGAGCTGATGAAGGAAGTTGTGACCTCATGGACCTGACCGACGCCCGCTGGCGGACGTCCACCCGGAGCGGCAACGGAGAGTGCGTCGAGGTGGCGGACAATCTGCCGGGGGTGGTGGGCGTGCGGGACAGCAAGGACCCGGACGGCCCGCTGCTGGTCTTCGCGCCGGCCGCCTGGCGGGCGTTCGTCGCTGTCGCCCGTCGCCCCACCGTCTGACCCGGGAGGTCCCTGGTGCCGCAGCACGGCCCGACGGCCGACGATCCGGACGAAACGCCCGCGTCGGCCAGTCCCCCACCGGCCGAGACGCCACGCCCGGTGCCGATCCCCGACCCGGCGGTCGACCCGGACGAGCCGCCGGCCGTTCCGTCCGGGAAGTTCGGCACGCCGGGGCGTCCGCTGCGGCGCAACAGCTTCCTGATCGGGTTCACCGGCGCGCTCGGCGTGCTGCTGGCGTACACCCTGTATCTGGGGATTCGCAACGCCGGCGGCATCCTGGTGCTGGTGGTGATCGCGCTCTTCCTCGCGGTCGGCCTCAACCCGGCGGTGGTGCGGCTACGCCGCTGGGGCGTGCCGCACGGCCTGGCGGTCGCGGTGGTCGCGCTGACCGTGGTGCTGCTGCTCTGCGGCGGCGTGGTGGCGCTGGTGCCGCCGATCGTGACGCAGTCCGGGCAGTTCATCGACCAGATCCCGAGCCTGGTCGACGAGTTGCGTCGGAACCCGACGGTCAACGACCTGGTGGAACGGTACGACGTGGTGGAGCGGGTGCAGGGCGCGGCCAACGCGGACACCGTCGGCCGGGCGCTCGGCGGGGTGCTCGGCGGCGCCCAACTGATCTTCGGCACGGTGTTCCGGACGCTGACCGTGCTGGTGCTGACCATCTACTTCCTGGCGTACTTCGACCGGCTGCGGTCCCTGGGCTACGCCCTGGTGCCCCGGTCACGGCGCGAGCGGGTGCAGCTGATCGGTGACGAGATGCTGGCCAAGGTCGGCGCCTACATGGTCGGCGCGCTGAGCATCGCGGTGCTGGCCGGCGCGACGACCTTCGTCTTCGCGCTGATCGTCGGGCTGCCGTACCCGTTCGCGCTGGCCGTGGTGGTCGCGGTGACCGACCTGATCCCGCAGATCGGCGCCACTCTGGGCGCGGTGATCGTGAGCCTGGTCGGCTTCGCCACCGACCTGCCGACCGGCATCGCCTGCGCGGTCTTCTTCCTCATCTACCAGCAGGTGGAGAACTACCTGATCTACCCGAAGGTGATGCGGCGCTCGGTGGAGGTCAACGAGGTGGCCGCCCTGCTGGGCGCGCTGCTCGGGGTGGCGCTGCTGGGCGTGGTGGGCGCGCTGATCGCCATTCCCACGGTGGCCGCGCTGCAACTGATCCTGCGGGAGGTGGTGCTGCCCCGCCAGGAGACCCGCTGAACGCCGCGCGGGTCAGTCGGTCTTACCGGCCAGCGGGCCGGGGACGGGCGTGTCGGCGAACGAGGCCACCGTCCGGTCGGCGTACGCGCTGACGTCGCCCTTCTCCATCGGGCCGTCCCAGGTCGTCGGCAGCGGCACCGCGACAGCCGGGTTGACCCGGCGGACGATCTCGTCGAGCACCGTCTCCGCGTCGCCGACCCAGAGGTGCTTGGCGTTCGGCACGCCCACCACCTCGGCCTGCGGCACCGCGGCGAACCGCTCCCGGGCCTCGGCCGGGCGCAGGTAGTCGTCGAACTCGGGCACCAGGGCCACCAGCGGCCGACCGGAGCCGGCCCAGGTGGCCAGGTCCTCGGGAGCGGAGAAGCGCAGCGGCGGGGAGAGCAGGATCGCGCCGGCGATCGCCGGGTCGCAGCCGTACTTGAGCGTCAGGTCGGTGCCGAACGACCAGCCGACCAGCCAGATGTTCGGCAGTTCGGCGAACTCCGCGTACTCGATGGCGGCGGCCACGTCGTAGCGCTCGCCGACGGCCGCGTCAAAGGCCCCCTCACTGGTGCCGCGCAGGCTGCTGGTGCCCCGGGTGTTGAACCGGAGCACGGCCAGGTCCGCCAGCGCCGGCAGTCGCCAGGCCGCCTTGCGGAACACGTGGCTGTCCATCATCCCGCCGTGGGTGGGCAGCGGGTGCAGGCAGATCAGGGTGGCAACCGGCGGCCGGTCGGCCGGTAGGGCCAGCTCACCGACCAGCCGCAGGCCGTCGGCGGTGTGCAGCTCGATGTCCTCCCGGCGACCGGGCAGGATCGACGACGCGCGGATCGGTGTGCTCACCCGTCAAGTCTGTCGCGAAGTCGCGCTCGCCGCCCGTCCGGGCGCGAACAGGGTGATCCAGATCGCTCCGCCGTGGCGCGGGCGCCCCGGCCGTTCGCTCAGTGGCGCGGGGTGCCCCGGCCGCGCTGCACCGCCGGGCCACGCCGCTCCCGGGCACGCCAGCAACCGCTGTGCCAGTGCCGCCGGTCGGTCAGGTCACCCAGGCCGTCCGCCGGCCAGGCCACCAGGTGCGCCACCCCGGGCCGGATCTCCTGGTCACAGCCCGGGCAGCGGTACGTCTTGACCGACGCGCCCGCGCCGATGCCGCGTACCTGCCAGGCGCCGTCGGTCCACTGCTGCACCGAGGCGACGCCCTGCCGGACCCGATCGGCGTCCAGGTTGGCGTTCTCGTCCCGGCGGGGCCGGTTGCGACGGGGGCTCACAGTCACCAAGCGTACGGTCCGGCCGGCGGGCCGGACCGTACGGGCGGTCACCAGGTCTCGGGTTGGTCCAGGTGCTCGGCCACCTGCGCCCCACCCAGCACGGTCGCCGCGTCGGCCTCGGCGTCCCCCATCCAGACGGCGGTCAGATGAGCCCTGGGGAAGCCGAGCAGCTCGAGCGCTCCGATAGGAGAGCGGTAGGCCGCTCTGCCGCCGATAGTCAGGTTCCCCTCCGTGCGACTCGCGACGATGCTGGCCGCGTAATTCAGCCTGACCGCAATCCCCGCCCTGATGCCAGAGGTGATCGATAGCAGCACGTCGAACCCGGCCGGGAACGATGCCACCTTGACTTCGCAGCTGGTGACCTCGGCACCCGCCGGCACCGCGGTGAGCCGCAGCGGACCGCCGCAGTGGTACGCCTGGTCCAGCCGCAGGGAATTGGCCACGGTGTGCAGCTCCCCGTCCTCCGGGGCGACCACGTCAGCCCGGGCGTACAACCCGGGGGTCGGTCGCCAGTGCAGCAGCCAACGTCGGGCGCCGTTGGGCGCCGCGATGCTCGACACGGTTCCGTCGTAGGGGCTGCGACCGAGCAGCTCCGCCATCTCCGACGACAGTCCCTCGGGAGGCGAAAGCCGCAACGCTTCGGCCGACGCGGCCAGCTCCAGGGTGACCGTCCGCCCCCCTGCGTCGAACTGCGCGACCTCCACGCCGGCCTGGACGGCCCACGAGAGGAACCGGGGGCCGCCCCGGGCGATCCCGATGTGCAGCAGGTTCGGGTCGGCGCCAACCATGTCCGGTCGGGCGGCCGCGCCCGGCACACCGTCGGCCAGGGGCGGCACGACGGCCACCGGCCGGCCCGACTCCGACGGAACGTCCGGGTCGATCGCCGGGATCACACCGTGCACGCCCACCGCCCCGGCGGCCACGCCTGCGCCGAGCAGGGCCACGACGCTGAGCATGGCTCCGGCCGCGGCCCGACGGCGGCGGACCCGGGTGCGGCCCCGAGCCACCGCGGCGGCCAGCAGCCGGTCGGTGTCCACGCCGCCCTCGGCGCGTTCTCGCAGGGTGTGGACGATCCGCTCGTCGAGGTCGGTCACGGCCGGCTCCCGTTCGTCGTCGGGACGCCGCAGCGCACCCGGAGGTTGGCGAGTGCCCGCATCGCGTGGGTGCGGACGGTGACCTGCGAGCACTCCAGGATCTGGGCGATGGTCGCGTCGTCGAGGTCCTCGTAGTAGCGCAGCACCAGCACCGCCCGCTGACGGTCGGGCAGGCCACTGACCAGCCGCCACATCTCGTCCCGGTCGGCCGCCTCGCGGCCGAGGTCGCCACGGTGCGGCCGATCGGCGATCGTGTCGGTGGCCAGTTCGCGGTTCGACCGGCGGCGCCACCAGGAGATGTTGGCGTTGACCAGCATCCGGCGCACGTACACGTCGGGCCGGTCGGCCCGGGAGATCTTGCGCCACTGCACGTACGCCCGGGCCAGCACCTCCTGGGTGAGGTCCTCGGCCCGGTGCTCGTCACCGGTGAGCAGTCGTGCCAGCCGGATCAGGGCTGGGCCTCGGCTGCCGACGTACTCCTCGAAGGTCACACCATGCAGACGCCGTCGGCGCCCTCCGGCGTTGACCCGGTCAGCGGTGCGAGTGGTCGCGGAAGCCCCGGCGGGTCTTGCGGCCCAGGTAGCCGGCGGTGACCAGGTGCTCCAACAGCGGCGCGGGAGCGAAGCCCGGCTCGCGCAGCTCCAGGTACAGCTCCCGCTGGATGGCCAGCGAGACGTCCAGCCCGACCACGTCGAGCAGCTCGAACGGGCCCATCGGGTAGCCGCAGCCCAGCTTCATTGCGTGGTCGATGTCGTCGGCCGTGGAGTAGCTGGCCTCCAGCATCCTCACCGCGTCGTTGAGGTACGGGAAGAGCAGCGCGTTGACGATGAACCCGGACCGGTCGCCGCACACCACGCCGGTCTTGCCCAACGCGGCGCAGACCGCCCGGGCGGTCGCGGTGGTCTCCGGGGAGGTGCGGATGGTGCGGACCACCTCGACCAGCGGCATGATCGGCGCCGGGTTGAAGAAGTGCAGCCCCACCACGTCGGCGGGCCGCTGGGTGGCCATCGCCACGTCGATCACCGGCAGCGAGGAGGTGGTGGTCGCCAGCACCACGCCCGGCTTGCAGATCTCGTCGAGGCTGGCGAAGAGGGCCTTCTTCACGCTCAGCTCCTCGACCACGGCCTCGACCACCAGGTCGACGTCGGCGAGGTGGTCGAGCGTGGCGGACCAGCTGATCCGGCCCAACGCGGCGTCCCGGTCGGCCTCGGCGAGCTTGCCGCGCACCACGCCCTTGTTGAGCGAGGTCTTCACCGCCTCGCAGACCTTCGCGGACTTCTCCGCGCCCCGGGTCACCGAGACGACCTCGTAGCCGGCCTTCGCGAAGACCTCGATGATCCCGGTGGCCATCGTCCCGGAGCCGACCACGCCGACCTTCGCGATGGCGCGCGCGCCGTCGGCGAGCGCGGCCTCCGTCGCCAGCGGCGTCGCCTCATCCGGTACGACAACGGGGGAACCGGGCCGCTCGTAGGTGTAGAAGCCCCGACCGGACTTCCGGCCGAGCAGCCCCGCCGTCACCATCTGCTTGAGCAGCGGCACCGGGGCGTGCCGGCGGTCCCGCCCACCGCGCCGGTACATGGTGTCCAGGATCTCGTACGCGGTGTCCAGGCCGATCAGGTCCATCAGCGCCAGCGGACCCATCGGCAGGCCACAACCGAGCTTCATGGCGACGTCGATGTCCTCGCGCGTCGCGTAGTGCGACTCGAACATGCCGACCGCGTGGTTGAGGTAGCCGAAGAGCAGCGCGTTGGCGATGAAGCCGGCCCGGTCGTTGATGGTCACGTCGACCTTGCCGAGCCGGGCGCAGAGCGCCTCCACGTCGGCGACCACCTCGGCGGAGGTGACCACGGTGCGGACCACCTCGACCAGCTTCATGACCGGCGCCGGGTTGAAGAAGTGGATGCCGATGACCTGGTTGGGCCGGTGCGTGGCCACGGAGATCTCGGTGACGCTCAACGAGGAGGTGTTGGTCGCCAGGATCGCCTCGGGCTTGCAGACCCGGTCCAGCTCGGCGAAGATCCGCTGCTTCAGGTCCAGGTGCTCGGGCACCGCCTCGATCACCAGGTCGACCGAGTGCAGGGCGTCCAGCCCGACCGCGAAGTGCACCCGGCTGAGCAGCGCGTCGCGGTCCGCCGGGTCGAGCTTGCCCTTGGCGACCGCCCGATCGGTGGAGCCGGTCAGGGTCACCCGGCCGCGCTCCACGGCCGGCTCGGAGATCTCCACCGCGACGACGTCGATGCCGTTGCGGGCGAAGACCTCGACGATGCCGGCACCCATGGTGCCCAGCCCCACCACACCCACGGTGCTGAACTCGCGCGCCACGACCGGCCTCCCCAGACACTCCGCACGACCGCTGAACGGCCGCTAAGGTTATGCGCGCGAGTCTGCCACGTGACGCTGGGTTGTCGAGACGCCGTGGCATATTTCACCCACGACGCCGCCGGGTGCCCGGGTCGGGCACCGATCTGCGCTCAGTTGGCCGGTACGGCGGTCAGCGCCAGCAACTCCGCGACGAACTCCGCCGGGCGCTCCAGGTGCGGGCTGTGCCCACAGCCGGGCAGCACCACCTCGTGGTACGTGCCGCCGGCCGCCGCGTACCGCTCCAGCACCGCCCGGGTCTGGCCGACCATCGGCTGCGGCGGGCAGTCCGCCTCGCCGGGCCAACCGGGTACGACGCCCAGCGAGCCCAGGTACGCCAGGTCGAACAGCGACGTGTCCGAGACGATCACGTCGGCGTCTCCGCGTACCCAGGTGACCGGAGGCTTGTCGGCGACGGCCACCAGCTCGTCGGCGAGCCGGAACCAGGTCGGCGCGAGCGCGTTGAGCACCCCGCGCTCCCCCGGCGCCATGCCCGGCCAGTTCTCCGAGGCCGCCGCCGTGCCGGGGTAGTTGTCGTCCCCCGTCGCCGTGGAGAGCAGGCTGTCGAGCAGCAACTCCTCGTCGCTGCCCAGGGACGCCGGATCGGCCACGTAGGCCGCTCGCAGCACGGCGAGCGGACTCGTCTGCGCCTCGGTGCCGCGGTCGCCGGCGGCGAGCCGGGCGACGAAGTCCCGGTTCGCCGTGCCACCGCCGGTGCCGGCGAAGTCGGGCGTCGTCGGTGTGCCGGCCAGGTCACGGGTGCCGCCGAAGCCGTACGGGGAGACCGGTGCGGCGAGCAGCAGCGCGCCCACCCGGTGCGGGTGGTCGACCAGCAGTCGCATCGCCACGCCCCCACCGAGGGAGTGCCCGACCACCACCGGGCGGGCGTCGGCCGCGCCGAAGAACGTCGGGTCGTCCAACAGGGCGGCCACGTCGTCGGAGAAGTCCCGCAGGCCCCGGGTCGCGTCCACCGGGGCGGTCTCGGATGCGCCGTAGCCGCGCAGGTCCGGAGCGACCACCCGCAGCGTCGGCGGCAACCGCCGGACCAGCGGCTCCCAGAACAGCGCGGACGAGCAGTTGCCGTGGATCAGCAGCACGGGGATGCCGTCCGGCGGGCCAGCCACCCGTACCGCCTGGATGATGCCGTTCGCCGTCACGGTCCGCTGCTCGGTGTCCACGCGCGGCATGTTGCCACGCCGGTCCGCGCCGGTCCAGGTGTGCGACAGCCATCCGGCGGCGGCGCCCGATGTGGCCGTCCACCAGGAGGTCGGCCGGTCCCCCGACCGGTCGCCGGTGGCGCGCGGACGCCGGCGACCCGCCGGCAGACGGTCAGCGGCGTGCGCTGGGCGGTGTGGCCAACGGCAGCGGCAGCGTCGGCCGGACGTCATGCCGCGTCGGGCCGAAGCTGAGCCCGACCGGATCGGTGTGGGCCACCCCCGGGTCGAACAGGCGCAGCTCGGTGCGGCCGAGCCGGATCACGTCGCCGTCGGAGAGGAGTTCCACCTCGGTGATCCGGCGGTCGTTGAGCCAGGTGCCGTTGGTGGAGCCCAGGTCGCGCAGCGACGCGCCCTCCGGGGCCAGCCACATCTGGGCGTGCTGGCGGCTCAGATGCGGGTCGTTGATGACGACGTGACCGGTCGGCGCCCGACCGATCACCAGCGGCTCGGCCCGCAGCCGAAAGCTCGCGCCGCGCATCGGCCCACCCGCGACCGTCAGCAGCGGCAGCAGTTCCGGATGTTCCTCCATGGACAGTCAGCCCTCCACCCACACCATCACTCCGCGCGTCAGCCTGCCATCAGACGGTAATCGTCAATACCGACCGGCCGGTCAGCTCCACGCCACCTCCCGGCCACCTCTCGTTCCACGGTTCGGGCGGCGGGACCCGACGCAGGGGGTCTGACCTGCCCTGATCAACGAGCGGGCGGGCCGGAGCGACTTCCGTTCCGCCGGCCCGAATCACGCCCTACCGACGAGTAATCTTCGGGTCTAGACTTCCGCCATGACGGCTGTGCATGTCCCCGGCAACCCGGTCATCGACGGGGGCCACCTGGTGTCCACCAGCCCGGCCACCGGCGCCGAGGCCGGTCGCCTCCCGGTCGCCACCGACGCCGACGTACGCGCAGCCGTCGACCGCGCCCGCACCGCCGGCGAGTGGTGGGCCGGGCAGGGCTTCACCGGCCGCCGCGAGCGGCTGCTGCGCTGGCGCGCCCTGCTCGCCAAGCGGATCGAGCAGCTCGCCGAGCTGGTGCACGTCGAGGGCGGCAAGCCGGTCGCCGACGCCATCGTCGAGATCGTCACCGCGATCGAGCACATCGACTGGGCCGCCCGCAACGCCGGCCGGGTCCTCGGCCCGCGGCGGGTGCGGTCCCGGCTCATCCTCGCCGAGTTCTCCGGGCACCTCGAATACCAGCCGTACGGCGTGGTCGGCGTGATCGGGCCGTGGAACTATCCGGTCTTCACCCCGATCGGCTCCGCCGCGTACGCGCTGGCCGCCGGCAACGCCGTCGTGTTCAAGCCGAGCGAGTACACGCCCGCGGTCGGCCAGTGGCTGGTGGACAGCTTCGCCGAGGTCGTACCCGAGCAACCGGTGTTCACCGCCGTGCACGGGCTGGGCGACGTGGGTGCGGCACTGTGCCGTTCCGGGGTGAACAAACTGGCCTTCACCGGCTCCACCACCACCGCCCGGAAGGTGATGGCCGCCTGCGCCGAGACGTTGACCCCGGTGCTCATCGAGGGCGGCGGCAAGGACGCCATGATCGTCGACAGCGACGCCGATCTGGACGCCGCCGCCGAGGCGTGCGTCTGGGGTGGCATGACCAACGCCGGCCAGACCTGCATCGGCATCGAGCGGGTGTACGCCGTCGACCCGGTCTTCGACGCCTTCGTCGACAAGGTGGTGGCCCGCGCGGGTCGGCTGACCGTCGGGCCGGAGGGCACGGACATCGGGCCGATCACCATGCCCGGCCAACTCGACGTGATCCGCCGCCACATCGAGGCCGCCGTCAGCTCCGGCGGGCGTGCCGTGCTCGGCGGCCCGAGCGCCGTGCAGCCGCCGTACGTGCACCCGACCGTGCTGGTGGACGTACCGGAGGAGTCGGCCGCCGTCCGTGAGGAGACCTTCGGGCCGACGCTCACCATCAACCGGGTCCGCGACGCCGACGAGGCCGTCGCCCGGGCCAACGCGCTGTCGTACGGCCTGGGTGGTTCGGTCTTCGGCCGGCGGCGCGCGGTCGCCATCGCCCGACGGCTGCGCTCCGGGATGGCCTCGGTCAACTCCACCCTGACCTTCGCCGGGATGTCCACCCTGCCGTTCGGCGGGGTCGGTGACTCCGGGTTCGGGCGGATCCACGGCGAGGACGGGTTGCGCGAGTTCGGCCGGGCCAAGGCGATCACCCGTCGGCGAGCGCGGTCGCTGCTGCCGTCGATGACGTTCGAGCGGACCCCGACCGACGTGGCCCGACTCGTCAAGGTCGTCAAGGCGATGTACGGCAGGTGAGTGTCGGATAACCGATCTCCACGGAGATCGGCGCATCCACATGTTCTGGCTGCGTGTTCGCGGCGGTACATTGCGTTAAATGGGCCCTAATCGATTGCGCTACCGCCTTGTCGACAGTGACCGGTCGTGGAGCGCTCGGCAACGGCGGCGTCGCTCGGACTGGCTGGCGCGCACGTTCCCGCAGATCGGCGAGATGCACGTAGTCGATCTCGGCGGCCGGCTCGGCACCTGGCACCGCGCCACCATCCGACCCGCCCGGGTGACCGTGATCAACCTGGAGCAACCGCCTGCCGTCGTCCCCGAGTGGGCCCGCGTCGAACAGGCCGACGCCTGCGACCTGCCGCCGCGCCTCGCCACCGGCGACTACGACCTGGTCTTCTCCAACTCGGTGCTCGAACACGTGGGCGGGCACGAACGCCGACTGCGGTTCGCCGCCACCGTCCGCTCGCTGGCCGACCAGCACTGGGTGCAGACGCCCTACCGCTACTTCCCGATCGAGCCACACTGGATCGCGCCCGGCATGCAGTTCCTGCCGGTCCGGCTTCGCACCGCGGTTGCCCGGCGCTGGCCGCTGGGCCACAAGCCGACCCGCAGCCACGACGCCGCCATCCACCAGGTGCTCTGGACCGAGTTGCTGGACCGGTCGCAGATGCGCCACTACTTCCCCGACTCGCGGATGCTCGTCGAGCGGGTCGCCGGCCTACCGAAGTCGTTGATCGCGGTGCGTACCGGGGAGTGAGCCGGTCAGAAGAGGGTCAACTCGTCCTTCTCGATGCCGCGCAGCTTGTCGTAGTCAACGACGACGCACCGGATGCCCCGGTCGGTGGCGAGCACCCGTGCCTGCGGCTTGATCTCCTGGGCCGCGAAGACGCCGGTGACCGGGCTGAGCAGCGGGTCGCGGTTCATCAGTTCGAGATAGCGGGTGAGCTGCTCGACCCCGTCGATCTCACCGCGCCGCTTGATCTCGACCGCGACCGCGCCGGAGTTGGCGTCCCGGCAGAGCAGGTCGACCGGGCCGATGGCCGTCATGTACTCGCGGCGGACCAGCGTGTACCCGTCGCCCAACACGCTCGGGTTGGCCGCCAGCAACTCCTGGAGGTGCGCCTCCACCCCGTCCTTGCGCAGGCCCGGATCAACACCCAGCTCGTACGAGGTGTCCTGGAAGATCTCCTCCAGGGTGATCCGCAGCTCCTCGCCGGCCTTGTTGACCACCCGCCACACGCCCGGGGCCTCCTCAAGCCGACACGGCGGGCTCATCCAGTTCAACGGCTTGTACGCCCGGTCGTCGGCATGGATGGACACCGACCCGTCCGCCTTCACCATCAACAGCCGGGTGGCCGGCGGCAGGTGAGCCGAGAGCCGTCCGACGTAGTCCACCGAGCATTTCGCAATGACCAACCGCACCCGACGAGGGTAGCCGAGCACCCACCGGTCACCGCCGAGCGGCACTGGCGCATCGATGGGATGCTGAGATGGTGCTCGAAGTCCTCACCGGTACCGGTCTCGCCGCCTCGGCGGGGCTGAACGCGTACATACCCCTGCTCACCCTCGGCCTGCTGGCCCGCTACACCGACCTGATCGACCTGCCCAGCGGCTGGACGTGGCTCGGCAACGGGTGGGTCATCGCCATCCTGGCCCTGCTGCTCGCCGTCGAGATGGTCGCCGACAAGGTGCCGGTGGTCGACCACATCAACGACGTGGTGCAGACCGTGGTCCGGCCCACCGCCGGCGGCCTGGCCTTCGGCGCCGGATCGTCGTCGGAGACGGTGACGGTCAGCGACCCGGGAAGCTTCTTCTCCTCCCACCAGTGGGTGCCGGTGGTCACCGGCGTCCTGCTCGCGTTCGGCGTACACCTGCTCAAGTCCGCCGCGCGGCCGGTCGTCAACGCGACCACCGCCGGGTTCGGCGCCCCGGTGGCCAGCACCGCCGAGGACGCCACCAGCGTGGTGGTCTCCCTGGTGGCGATCATCCTGCCGGTGCTGGTGCTCGCCTTCCTGCTCGGGCTCGTGGCGTTCGTCTACTGGTTCCTCCGCCGGCGCTCCGAACGCCGACGCGAACGCGAGGCGGCCCGCGCCGCCGGCTTCCGCGTCTGACGAGGCCGGCGCCAGATCCGAACATGCCGCTGGCCGGCACCCCGGGTTGGGGTGCCGGCCAGCGGTCGGTGTCCTGCGGTCGTGCGTGGTGTTGCGGGTCAGCTGTTCCAGTGCTTGCTGACCAGGTCGGTGGCCTGCTGCTC
>NZ_JBFAQO010000014.1:0-98492 GCF_040678715.1 Micromonospora sp. NPDC049301
GTCCGGGGTATAAATCATAATTGGCACTGGCTTATCAAGCACCCTGTTGAGTTCTCAAAGAACAACCACACACCGATCAAAAGCCCCACACCGTGGGGCCCCATCTCGGGGCTTTCCGTTCTGGTGCCTGACGCTCACTGGCGCCAGGCACTTTTACTACGTTACCCGCGGGTTTTCGCCGTGTCAAACCGGTGTTTCCCGGTCCGTCGTGCGTCACCCCGTATTGCGGGCACCATGTCGCGATCGGCTTGCGCCGCTCTCGTCACGGATTTGGCAGGCCGGCCGTTGCGGTGTCCCGCAAGCTCGCCCGGTGCCCTGCCGGTCGTCAACCTTACCCGGTCGGTTCCGCCTCGCCAAATCCGCCTTGCGGCGAATCCGGGGGCACCACCCGGTACCGGGTCCGAGAAGCACAACTGCTCCGACCCGGTGGTCATTCCCGCGCTCCGGCCTTCAGGCTTTCGCCTGTTTCGTCCGTTCCGCGCTGGCAGAGAGAAAGTTACGCGTCCGGCGGGATGATCGTCAAATCCGCCGGACGCGTCCCCCGTCACATCGTCGACAGGCAACTATTCGCGCAGCTCAACGCCCGCAAAGGAGCGCTTGCCGCGGCGCAGCACCAGATACCGTCCGTGCAGCAGGTCGTCCGGTGACACCGTGGCGTCCACCTCGGCCACCCGGTTGTTGTTGACGTAGGCGCCACCCTCGGCGATCACGCGACGGGCTTCCTTGACGCTGGGCACCAGGCCGGAGTCGCGCAGCAGGCCCGCCACGTCCGGCAGGTCGCCGGCGAGCTGCACCAGGCCCGCCTCGGCCAGCGCCGCGCGCAGCGTCTCCGGGGACAGGTCGTCCAGTGAGCCCCGACCGAACAGCGCCTGGCTGGCGGCGATGGCCTGCCGGGTCTCCTCCGGCCCGTGCACCAGGGTCGTCAGCTCCTCGGCGAGCGCCCGCTGTGCCAGCCGGGCCGCTGGCCGTTCGGCGGTCGCCTTCGCCAGCTCCTCCAACTCGTCGCGCGACCGGAAGCTGAAGTACCGCAGGTAGCGGTCGACCTCCCGGTCGTCGACGTTCAGCCAGAACTGGTAGAACGCGTACGGGCTGGTCAACATGGGGTCGAGCCAGACGGCGCCGCCCTCGGTCTTGCCGAACTTCGTGCCGTCCGACTTGGTGACCAGGGGCGTGGTGAACGCCTGCACCGGCCCCGCGCCGCGTCGTCGTACGTAGTCGACGCCGGCGGTGATGTTTCCCCACTGGTCGGAACCGCCGAACTGGAGCTGACAGCCATGCCGGCGGTGCAGCTCGAAGAAGTCGTTGGCCTGCAACAGCTGGTAGCTGAACTCGGTGAAGCTGATCCCCGTCTCCAACCGGGCCCGCACCACCTCCCGCGCCAGCATCTTGTTCACCGGGAAGTGCTTGCCCACGTCGCGGAGGAACTCGACCACCGACATCTCGCCGGTCCAGTCCAGGTTGTTCACCAGTCGCGCCGCGTTGTCGCCGGTGTACGACACGAACGGGGCCAACTGCTCGCGGATCCGCGCGACCCAGCCGGCGATCACCTCGGGCGGGTTGAGCGTCCGCTCGGCGCTCTCCTTCGGGTCACCGATCTGCCCGGTCGCCCCGCCGACCAGCAGCAACGGGCGGTGGCCCGCGAGTTGCAGCCGGCGGGCCATGGTGACCTGCATGAGGTGGCCGACGTGCAGGCTCGGCGCGGTGGGGTCGAAGCCCACGTAATAGGTGGCGGCGGCCCCGCCGTCGAGCAGCTGGCGCAGCTCGTCGAGGCCGGTCGAGTCCTGGATCAGGCCACGCCAGAGCAGGTCGTCGGTCAGGGAGTCCCGCCCGGGCGGCGGGGGGCTGCTGTCGGTCACGGTCGCCAATTCTCCCCCATCGCCGGCACCGACCCGTACCGGGTTTGCCGGGAACCGCCCCGGCTAGGCTTACGACTTGTTGATCGAGGAGGGGTTTGTCGTGGAGATGCCTGACCTGACCGGTGGCTTCGTCGCCCTGCTCGGCCTGACGTTCGAGGAGGCGACCGCCGACCGGGTCGTCATCAGCTGGCGCGTCCGGCCCGAGCTGCACCAGCCGTTCGGCATCCAGCACGGCGGGGTGTACTGCTCGGTGGTGGAGACCGCAGCCAGCGTCGGCGGCTCGCTCTGGCTGGCCGACCGGGGCACCGTCGTCGGCGTCAGCAACCAGACGGACTTCCTGCGGGCGGTCCGGGAGGGCGAGCTGACGGCAGTCGGCACGCCGGTGCACCGGGGCCGCAGCCAACAGCTCTGGCAGGTGGAGATCACCGACGCCGACCAGCGGCTGGTCGGCCGCGGTCAGGTCCGGTTGCAGAACCTCTCCCCCGCCTGACCCGGCACACCCGCGTGTCGCGGCGAGCCCCGGCGCACCGGATCAGCTGCGCGCCTCGTCCAGCACCGGCTCGACGTCCTGGTCGGCGTCAGCCTCGTCGGGGGCTCGGCTCAGCCGTACCTCGGTGATCGCCCGGTGGTCGATGCCGGCCACCACCAGCACCCAGCCGTCCAGGGTGACGTCCTCCCCCACGACGGTGGGGATGTGACCGAGTCGGGCCAGCACCAACCCGGCGACGGTGGTGTAGTCGCCGGCCGGCCGGGACGGCAGCTCGACGCCGATGTCGGGCAGGTCGTGCACCGGGAAGGTGCCGGGCAGCATCAGCGCGCCGTCGGGGTCGCGGCGCACCGAGTACCCGTCCCGGTCGGTCTCGTCGTAGATCTCCCCGACGATCTCCTCCAGGATGTCCTCCAGCGTGACGATGCCGTCGACGGCGCCCCGCTCGTCCACCACCAGCGCGATGTGCTGGCGTTCGGCCTTGAACTGACGCAGCGCGTCCACCACCGGCAGCGAGTCGGGCAGCAGCATCGGAGGGCGGGCGATCTCGTCGACCGGCCGGTCGTCCGGCACCCCCACCAGGTCACGCAGGTGGATCACGCCGACGGTGTCGTCCAGGCCGCCGTGGCGCACCACGGGCGCCCGGGAGTGCCCGGTGGCGGCCAGCACCAACCGCGCGGACTCCGCGGTGGTCCCGCTGTCGAGCGTGAAGACCCGCAACCGGGGTACGAGGACCGCCCGCAACCGCCGGTCGGCGATCTCCACGGCGCCGGCGATGATGGTCCGCTGCTCCTTGGTGAAGCCGTGGTTGCCGGCGACGATGTCGCGCAGCTCGTCCGGGCCGATCTCGTCCGGCTCGTGTTTCGGGTTGAGCCCGACCAGACGGACCACGAGGTCGCTGGTGGCGCCGAGCGCCCAGACGGCCGGTCGGGTCACGGTGGCGAGCAGGTCGAGCGGGCGGGCCACCAGCAGCGCCCACCGCTCGGCGGACTGCATGGCGATCCGCTTGGGCGCCAGCTCGCCGAAGACCAGGGTGACGAAGGTCAACGCGAGCGTGACCACCACGATGGCCACCGTCTCGGCGGCGCCCCCGAAGACCCCGAGCAGCGGCACGAGGGGCTTGGCGAGCGAGACCGCCGCGGCGGCGGAGGCCAGGAAACCGGCCAGGGTGATGCCGATCTGAATGGTGGCCAGGAACCGGTTCGGGTCCTTGGCCAGCCGGGCCAGCACCCGGCCGCCCCGGCTGCTGCGCTCCAACCGTTGGATCTGGCTGTCCCGCAACGACACCAACGCCATCTCACTGCCGGCGAACAGCGCGTTGATGACGACCAGGACTCCGACCAGAGCCAGTTGGCTCCCGTAGCTCTGCACGCCTGGTTCGCTCCCTCGTGGTGGTGGCACCGGCCGGTGCGCGCGGGCTCACCGGTCGGCGGCCCCGCCCGGCGTACGCGTGTCTGTGCCCCGTCCACCGGCGGCCGAATCCTGCCGCGGCGACGCTACGCGGATGACGCCGGCAGGTCGAGGACGTACGAGTCGCCCTCGGGGCGGAAGCCGAGCCGGTGGTAGTAGGGGGCGACCATCCCGGGCGGGCTGACCACCCGGTGGAAGCCCCGCTCGGTGAAGAGGCGGCTGCGCCGGTAGACGAACTCGCCGGGCGTGAAGTCGCGGAACTTCGGGGTCACGTAGTCCAGGTCGATCTGGGCGACTCCGGACGCCTCGGCGTGCGACAGCACCACCCCGACCACCTCATCGGCCGTGACCACCAGGAACGCGGAGCGTCCCGGGGCAGCCGGGTCCCAGTGGAAGTCGGGATTGAATCGGGCGATGTCCGGCGCGTGCACCCGCAGGGTGTGCGCCAGGAACTGGTCGCCGACGCCGACCTCCACCACCTGGTAGGTCTGCTCGTCGTGCCGGGTGGCGAGCATCCCGCGCAGGTACCAGATGTTGATCACCGCGAGGACGATGTTGAGCCCGACCATGGGCCAGACCTCGAGCGCGGCGTTGTAGCCGATCAGCACGAGACAGCCGACGAGGTTGAGCGCGCGCAGCCGCAGGATGCGCGACTGCAGCAGCGACCAGACCAGCACCGCGGAGCCGGCCCAGCCGACGAGATCCAACCAGTTCACCCCGCGAGACTAGTGCCCGCCCTGCTCAGGGCCATGGGCGGGCAGCTCCAGCAACCACTCCTCGACCTCGGCGCCGCGGCCGTTGGCGTACCCCGAGTCCTCGCCGACCACCACGAAGCCGCACTTGGCGAGCACCGCGAGGGACGCGGCGTTGTCCTTGGCGGCGCGGGCGTGCACCGGCCGGGGCAGCTCCCGCAGCAGGGCGGCCAGGGCAGCCGTGGCGTAACCCCGGCCCCAACGCGCCGGATCGATCCAGTAGCTGACCTCGGTTCGGTCGCCGACCGGAAAGGCGGTGACGTGGCCGACGACCTCGCCGACGACCTCGACGGTGCGGACCAGGTTCGCCGGGTCGGTCAGCACCCGCGCCCAGTGCCGGGCGAACTCGCGGTGGTCGGACGGGTCGACGGGGCCGAACGCGGCCATCCGGTTGGCCTCCGGATCCTGCTGGTGCAGGAAGAACTCGACGAGGTCGTCCTCGCGGACCGGGCGCAGCTGCACGTCGGAGGTCATCCGACGAGGGTACGCAGTGACCGGGACGCTCCGGCGCCGGGCGGGACAGGGCGCGGCCCCGCCCTCGGCAAATGCCGGCGTTCTCCGCCGGGTGCGTCGACAATGACCTGACCGACCGAGGGAGTGCCGATGAACCGACCTGTCGTGGTGGGTGTGGACGGATCGCCGTCCAGCCTCGTCGCCGCGGAGCATGCCGCCCACGCCGCCCTGCTCCGGACCCGGCCGCTGCTCCTGGTGCACGGCTACCTGCACCCGCTCGGTTACGGCGTGCCGCTCAACCCGTACGACCTCGGGGTGCCGGCGCCCTCCGAGGAGGCGCAGAAGATGTTGGAGCGGACGGCGGCCGACCTGACCGACCGCTGGCCCGGTCTCACCGTCGAGGTGCGCCAGGTCGCCGGCGGCCCCGGCGCCACGATGGTGGAGGCGTCCCGCGGGGCCGAGCTCGTCGTGGTGGGCAGTCGAGGGCTGGGCGGGTTCGCCGGGTTGCTGCTCGGCTCGGTCGGCGGGCAGGTCGCCGCGCACGCGCACTGCCCGGTTTTGGTGGTGCGCCCGGACGAGCAGCCGATCCCGGTGGACGCGCCGGTGCTGGTGGGCGTGGACGGGTCCGAGTCCGCCCGCCTCGCGGTGGAGTACGGCGCCGACGAGGCGGCGCGCCGCGACGTCCCGCTGCTGCTGGTGCACGTCGGCCCGCTGGACGGCGACCGGCCGGTGCCGGAGGAGGTGGAGGAGTCGCAGGCCGCGTACCAGGCCGAGGCGGTGCGGTTGCTGGCCGACGCGTCCGCCGCCGTCCGGGAGGAGCACCCCGGCCTGGTGGTGCGGGAACATCCGGTCCGCGCGGCCGGGCCGGCCCGGGGGCTCGTCGAGGCCAGCGGCACGGCGTCGCTGCTGGTCGTGGGCACCCGGGGCCGGCACGGATTCGCCGGGCTGCTGCTCGGCTCGGTCAGCCAGGCGGCGATCCAGCACGCGCACTGTCCGGTGCTGGTGGCGCATCCGTACGACCGGGCGAAGTGACCGGGGCGTCGTCGGCCCGGCCGAGCATCTGCAGGAAGTCGGTGGTGAGGGCGAACGGGTCGGCGGGACCGGCAGCGGGCAGACGGCGCTCGACCTGGTCGGCCAGCTCCCCGGCGGCACGCCTGATCCGGCCCCGCAGCGCGCCGTCGGCGTTGCCACCGGACCAGTCCTCCGGCGCGGCGAAGACCGCGGTGGGGACCACCACCGCCCGCAGGTGGCTGAACATCGGGCGCACGGCGTGCTCCAGGGCCAGCGAGTGCCGGGCGGTGCCGCCGGTGGCCCCGATCAGCACCGGCCGGTCGACCAGCGACTCGGCCTCCAGCACGTCGAAGAAGGACTTGAACAGCCCGTTGTACGACGCGTTGAAGATCGGGGTGACGGCGATGATGCCGTCCGCCCCGGTCACCGTGTCGAGGACCGCCCGCAGGGCGGCCGGCGGGAACCCGGTGAGCAGGTTGTTCGTCACGTCGTGGGCGTACTCGCGCAGGTCGACGACGCGCAGTTCCACCTCGGCGCCGCGCCGGACCAGCTCGTCGCGGGTCGCCGCGGCGAGTTGGTCGGCGAGCAGCCGGGTCGACGAGGGCTGACTCAGTCCCGCGGAGACCACGGCCAGGGTGCGGCGGGTCACTTGGCCACCTCCGGCGCCTTGCCCGTGACGTCGTCGACGGCGTGGACGGTGCTGTCCTTGGCGCCGCCCGCCCGGGCGACCAGCGAGGCGTGGGTGGGCGCCTCCGGGACGTGCGTCGGGCGCAGCGCGGCGAACTCCTTGCGCAGTACCGGAACGACCTCCTCGCCGAGCAGGTCGAGCTGCTCGAGCACCGTCTTCAGCGGCAGACCGGCGTGGTCCATCAGGAACAGCTGCCGCTGGTAGTCACCGACGTAGTCGCGGAAGCTCAGGGTGCGGTCGATGACCTGCTGCGGGCTGCCCACGGTCAGCGGGGTCTCCCGGCTGAACTCCTCCAGCGAGGGCCCGTGCCCGTAGACGGGGGCGTTGTCGAAGTACGGCCGGAACTCCCGGACGGCGTCCTGGGAGTTGCGCCGCATGAACACCTGCCCGCCGAGGCCGACGATGGCCTGGTCGGCGGAGCCGTGGCCGTAGTGCGCGTACCGCTCCCGGTAGAGCCCGACCATCCGCTGGGTGTGCTCCTTGGGCCAGAAGATGTGGTTGGCGAAGAAGCCGTCACCGTAGTATGCGGCCTGCTCGGCGATCTCGGGGCTGCGGATCGAGCCGTGCCAGACGAACGGGGGAACACCGTCGAGCGGGCGCGGCGTCGAGGTGAACGACTGCAGCGGGGTGCGGTGCCGGCCCTTCCAGTCGACCACGTCCTCGCGCCACAGCCGGTGCAGCAGGTCGTAGTTCTCGATGGCCAGCGGGATGCCGGCGCGGATGTCCTTGCCGAACCACGGGTACACCGGGCCGGTGTTGCCGCGGCCCATCATCAGGTCCACCCGGCCGTCGGCGAGATGCTGGAGCATCGCGTAGTCCTCGGCGATCTTCACCGGGTCGTTCGTGGTGATCAGCGTGGTCGCGGTGGACAGCAGCAGCCGCTCGGTACGCGCCGCGATGTGGCCGAGCATCGTGGTCGGCGACGAGGGCACGAACGGCGGGTTGTGGTGCTCGCCCGTGGCAAAGACGTCCAGGCCGACCTCTTCGGCCTTCAGCGCGATGGCGACCATCGCCTTGATCCGCTCATGCTCGGTCGGCTCTCGCCCGGTGGTCGGGTCGACCGTGACGTCACCAACGGTGAAGACTCCGAACTGCATGACCAGCTCCTCGCATGTTTACCGGATCCGTCGTGGTACCCGGACGCAGCGCTCAACCTATTTGACGCGTCAAATATTTCATCGGCAGATACTCTTCTGATGGCGTGGGTCACGCACCGCCGGACGCGCCCGGCGAACCTGACGGAAGATGTCAGTCACGCTGGGACAGGATGACGGACATGACCGATCGCGCCGAAGGCACCTTCACGCTGGACACCTGGGACCAGGAACCGTACGACGAGGCCGAGGGCACCACGCTGGCCGAGGCCCGGATCAGCAAGACGTTCTCCGGCGATCTGGTCGGCACCAGCCGCACCCGCATCCTGATGTGCCGCACGCCCGTGGAGACGTCGGCGGCGTACGTGGGGTTCGAGCGGTTCACCGGCTCGCTCGCCGGTCGGGTCGGCGGGTTCGTGCTGCACCACACCGCGGGCAGCGACGGCGACGGCTCGGCCCTGTCCTGGACGGTGGTGCCGGACTCGGGCACCGGCGAGCTGCGCGGCCTGCGCGGCAGCGGGCAGATCATCGGTGGCCCGGACGGTGGCCACGCCTACCTGCTCGACTACGACCTGCCGTGACCGCCGCCCGACGACCGGCTCAGCCGCCCGCGACCGAGGGCAGCACCTGCACCTCGGCGTCGTCACCCACCGGAGTGGCCAGACCGCCGGAGTGCCGGCAGTCCTCCCCGTCGACGTAGACGTTGACGTAGCGGCGCAGTTCGCCGCGCTCGTCGCGAATCCGCCGGGCCAGCCGCGGATGGTCGGCGGCCAGCTCGTCGAGGACCGCCCGCAGCGTCCCGCCGGCGGTGACACTCAGCCGGCTGGCACCGCCGGCCTCGCCGCGCAGCGGGCCGGGCAGCAGCACGGTGACCACGTCACACCGCCGCGGCCCGGACGCAGAGCACGTCGGGCAGGTGCGCCGCCACCAACGACCAGGAGTCGCCCTCGTCGCGGCTGGCGTAGACCTCGCCGGAGCGGGTGCCGAAGTAGACCCCGCCCGGGGTCGCGTCGTCGGCGCACATCGCGTCGCGCAGCACCGCCGGGTAGAACGGGCCCTCGGGCAGCCCCACCGACAGCGGCTCCCACTTGCCGCCGGCGTCGCCGGAGCGGAACACCCGGCAGCGGTGATCGGTGGGGAACCGCTCGCTGTCGGCCACCAGCGGGAACGTCCACACCGTGCCGCCGCGCCCGGGGTGGGACACCATCGGGAAGCCGAAGTCGCTGGGCAGCCCGTCGGCGATCGAGGACCAGGTGCGGCCGTCGTCGTCGGAGCGGTAGACGCCGTGGTGGTTCTGCGCGTACAGCCGGTCGGGGTTGCCGGCGTCGCGGGCGACCTTGTGGACGCACTGGCCGAACTCCGGCCACTCGTCGGGCATGAAGTAGGCGCGGATGCCGGTGTTGCCCGGTGACCAGCTCGCCCCGGCGTCCTCCGAGCGGTAGACCCCGCCGGTGGACATGGCGACCAGCAACCGGGCCGGGTCGCGCGGGTGCGGCAGCACGGTGTGCACGGCCTGGCCGCCGAACCCGGCCCCCCACTCGGGGCGGTGCGGGTGGTCCCAGAGTGAACGGACCAGCTCGAAGCTGCGGCCGCCGTCGGTGGAACGGAACAGCGCCGAGGGCTCGGTGCCCGCCCAGACCACGTCCGGCTCGTCGGGGCCGGCCGGCATCAGCTGCCAGACCCGGCCGAGGCTGGCGCCGGTGTCGGTCGGGAAGGCGACCGGGGCCTCGTCGGGCTCGTCCCAGGAGGCGCCGAGGTCGTCGCTGGTGGCGACGCTGGGCCCGAAGTGTGAGCTGGTGACCCCGGCGAGCAGCCGCGGGGTGGGGCGGCGGGTGTCGACCGCGACCGCGTAGACACCGGTCATCGGGAAGTGCGGGCCGGTGATCTCCCAGCTGCGCCGGTCGTCGGCGCTGGTGGCGAGAAACAAACCCTTGGCCGTGCCGATCGCGAGCAGCGTTGCCATGACGTCCTCCGAAGCGTCGGCGAGCAGGTGCGGTGATTATGGCCACACCCCCCGACACATTCGCCAGGGCACACGCCGTGGGGTCGCTCAGCGCCGCGTGCGGGGCACGTGCCGGCGGTACGCGCTGACCGTCGGGTCGCCGTCGAGCCAGAACCGCCACGGCAGGTCGTGCGCTCCGGTCACACCGACCCGTGGACCGGCGGCCACCGCCTCCGCCGGCACCGGCACCGCCGGGGGACGCAACCGGACCGGCCCGTCGCCGAGCAGGTACCCGCCGTACGCGGCGCGGTCGATGCCGAGCGTGGCGCAGAGCCGGGCCGGCCCCCGGGCCAGGTCCACGTCCCGACGCACGGCGGGTCGGCGGGCCCGTGCCGTGGCCAGCCCGTCGACCACCGCGCCGGCGCGCAGCAGCACCGCCGAGGCCTCCCCCTCGACCCCGGTCACCACGTTCATGCACCAGTGCATCCCGTACGTGAAGTAGACGTAGGTGTACCCGGCAGGCCCGAACATCACGGCGTTGCGCGGGGTACGCCCCCGGTGCGCGTGCGAGGCCGGATCCCCGGCGGTGCCGGCGTACGCCTCGACCTCGGTGATCCGGACGGTGACCCCGCCGGCGTGCAGCAGGCAGCCGAGCAGCCCGCGCGCGGCCGGCAGCAGCGGGCCGGCGAGCAGATCGGCGAGCGCCGTGCGGTCGTCGGCGGCCAGGTCGCCGGGCAGGAGGTCCATGACCCCGACGGTACCCAGCCCGCCGCCCCGCTTCAACGTTTTGTTGACAATCGTTCGTTGATGGGTTGGGATCGGGGTATGACGACCGACGACCTGTTCACCGCGCCGGACCCGGCCCGGGCCCGCGCCCACCGCACCCACGAGGCGTTGCAGCGGATCAGCGATCGGCACGCCGGCACCGACGCCCGACGAGGGCGCTGGGCACACCCGTACGTGCTCGACCCGTGGGAGGCGGTGGCCCTGGTCACCGCGCTGGCCGCGGGCGGGGCCGAGCGGGAGCCCACGGAGGAGCCGGTCGACGGCGCCGACCTCACCGCCGCGCTGACCCTGCTGCCGCACGTCCGCGCGGAGCTGGACGCCCTGGAGGCGGGGCTGTTGACGCTGGCCCGCGATCGGGGGCTGACCTGGCAGGCCATCGCGTACGGGCTGGGTCTGGGCAGCGCGCAGGCCGCGCGGCAGCGCTACGAGCGGGTCGCCGCCCGCTCCGCCGAGCAGACCGGCTGACTCCGGCCCACATCCCCGGAGGTGGCGACCCGACCGGCACGGCGCGCCGACCAGCGCCCGGGCGGGCAGACTGTGCGCACGACGATTCCGGGAGGCACGTATGGAGCGCGCGGAGATGCTGGCGTACTGCCTGGCCAAGCCGGGGGCGTGGCTGGACCGGCCGTGGGAGGGCGACGAGGTGGTGAAGGTGGGCAGCCGGATCTTCGCCTTCCTCGGCAACGGCGAGGCGAGCCCGACGATCGGTGTGAAGTGCGGCGCGACCCGGGAGGTCGCCGACGAGTGGCTGCACCGGCACCCCGACGACGCCCGGGTGATGGCCTACATCGGCCGGTCGGGGTGGAACACGCTGCGCCTGGACGGCGGGATCGACGAGGAGGAGCTCGTGGAGGCCGTCGACGCGTCGTACGACATGGTGGTCGCCAAGCTCCCGAAGCGGGAGCGCCCGACGGCCTGAACCGGCCGCGGCGCCGGAAGCGGGCAGCTCCGGCGCCACGGCGAGGTCAGCGCGGGACGACCCGCTCGGTGGCCCACTCCCGCCAGCCCACCAGCCGGTCCGCGGCGGCGGCGAGCTGGTCGGCGACCGGCCCGGGGCCGGTCGAGCCGGGGGTGGTCCGGGCCGCGAGAGCCGAACGGACCGAGAGCACGTCGCGCACCGACGGGTCGAGATGCTCGCTGACCGCGGCCAGGTCGGCGTCCGAGACCTCCTCCAGCTCGCACTCCCGGGCCGCGCAGAGCGCCACGAGCCGACCGGTGATCTCGTGTGCGTCGCGGAACGGCACGCCCTTGCGGACGAGCCAGTCGGCGACCTCGGTGGCCAGCGAGAAGCCGACCGGGGCTGCGGCCACGAGGCGGTCGACCCGGACGGTCATCGTGGAGATCATCCCCGCGAGGGCCGGGAGCAGCAGCTCCAGGGTGTCGACCGCGTCGAAGGCCGGCTCCTTGTCCTCCTGCATGTCCCGGTCGTAGGTCATCGGCAGACCCTTGAGCATGGTCAGTACGGTCATCAGCCCGCCGACGAGCCGGCCGGACTTGCCCCGGGCCAGCTCGGCGATGTCCGCGTTCTTCTTCTGCGGCATGATCGACGAGCCGGTCGCGAACGCGTCGTCCAGCTCCACCCAGCCGAACTCGTGCGAGGTCCAGAGCACCACCTCCTCGCCGAGCCGGGACAGGTGCACCCCGATCATGGCGGTGGTGAAGAGGAACTCGGCGACGAAGTCCCGGTCGGCGACGGCGTCCATCGAGTTGGCGAACGACGTGCGGAAGCCCAGCTCCTTCGCCACGGCCACCGGGTCCAGCGGGAGCCCGGAGCCGGCCAGCGCGCCCGCGCCGAGCGGGCTGATCGCCGCGCGGTGGTCCCAGTCGCGCAGCCGCTCCAGGTCGCGCAGCAGCGGCTGCACGTGGGCGAGCAGCCAGTGCCCGAAGGTGACCGGTTGGGCGTGCTGGAGGTGGGTCATGCCCGGCGCGGCGGTGTCGACGTGCCGCTCGGCCTGCTCGACCAGCGCCTCGGCCAGCTCCACCAGCCGGCTGGCCACACCCCGGGCGTGGTCGCGCAGGTAGAGCCGCAGGTCCGTGGCGACCTGGTCGTTGCGGGACCGGCCGGCGCGCAGCTTGCCGCCGAGGCTGCCCAGCCGCTCCAGCAGCCCGCGCTCCAGCGCGGTGTGCACGTCCTCGTCGTCGACGGTGGGACGGAACGACCCGGAGGCGCAGGCGGCCTCCAGGTCGTCCAGGGCGGCCAGGATCCGGCCCAGCTCCTCGGGGTCGAGCAGGCCGGCGCCGGCGAGCACCCGGGCGTGCGCCCGGGAACCGGCGATGTCGTACGGGGCCAGGCGCCAGTCGAACTGCACGCTCACCGACAGCCGGGCGAGCGCCTCGGCGGGGCCCCCGGCGAACCGGCCACCCCACAGGCTCGTCCGGTTGGTGGCGGCGCTGTTCTCGGTCAGGCTCTTGTCGTCCACGCCGCCCATTGTGGTGGTCACCGGCCGGAGCCGCCCAGCCGGGCGTTCCGCGCGGCGGCCATCCGGCTCGGCAGGCCCCACAGCTGCACGAACCCCTTGGCCAGCGACTGGTCGAAGGTGTCGCCGGTGTCGTAGGTGGCCATCCCGAAGTCGTAGAGGCTCGCCTCGGAGCGCCGACCGGTGACGGTCGCCCGGCCGCCGTGCAGGGTCATCCGCACCTCGCCGCTCACGTGCCGCTGCGCGTCGTCGATGAAGGCGTCGAGCGAGTCCTTCAGCGGCGAGAACCACAGGCCGTCGTAGACCAGCTCACCCCAGCGCTGGTCGACGCTCTTCTTGAACCGGGCCAGGTCCCGCTCCACGGTGACCGCCTCCAGCTCCTGGTGGGCGGTGATCAGCGCGATCGCGCCGGGAGCCTCGTACACCTCGCGGCTCTTGATGCCGACCAGCCGGTCCTCGACCATGTCGAGCCGGCCGACACCCTGCGCGCCGGCGCGCCGGTTCAGTTCCAGGATCGCCTGGTACGGGGTGACCGTCTCACCGTCGATGGCCACCGGCACGCCGGCGTCGAAGGTGATCACGACCTCGTCGGCGTCGCGGTCCTGTGCCGGGTCGGAGGTGTACGAGTAGAGGTCCTCGATCGGGGCGTTCCAGATGTCCTCCAGGAAGCCGGTCTCCACCGCCCGGCCCCACAGGTTCTGATCGATGGAGTACGGCGACTTGGCCGACACGTCGATCGGCAGTCCCTTCTCCTCGGCGAACGCGATCGCCTTGTCTCGCGTCCAGGCGAAGTCCCGGGCCGGCGCGATGATCTTCAGGTCGGGGGCGAGCGCGTTCAGCCCGACCTCGAACCGGACCTGGTCGTTGCCCTTGCCGGTGCAGCCGTGCGAGACGATGGTCCCGCCGTGCTTGCGCGCCGCGGCCACCAGGTGCTTGACGATCAGCGGCCGGGACAGCGCCGAGACCAGCGGGTAGCGGTCCATGTAGAGGGCGTTGGCCCGGATGGCCGGCAGGCAGTAGTCGGCCGCGAACTCGTCACGCGCGTCGACCAGCTCGGACTCGGCGGCGCCGCAGTCCAGCGCGCGCTGCCGGATGGCGTCGAGGTCCTCGCCGCCCTGCCCGACGTCGACCGCTACCGCGATCACCTCGGCGCCGGTCTGCTCGGCCAGGTAGGGAATGGCGACGGAGGTGTCCAGCCCTCCGGAGTACGCCAGGACGACCCGCTCGGTCATTGTGTGGTGCTCCCTTCAACGTTGTCTTCCCGGCGGGCCCAGCCGGCGAGCTTCTCGCCGAGTGCGGCCCCGCCGACGGCCTCGCGGGCCACGACGAGGATGGTGTCGTCGCCGGCGATGGTGCCGACGATCTCGGGCAGGCCCGCTCGGTCCAACGCGCTGGCCAGGTAATGGGCTGCGCCCGGCGGGGTACGCAGCACGGCGATGTTGCCGCTGGAGTCGACCCCGTTGAGCAGCTCACGCAGCAGCCGCACCAGCCGGGCGGGGGCCGCCTCGGCGTCGCGCAGCGGCCGGTGGCCGTCCTCGGGGATCAGGTAGACCGCCGGCCCGTCGCCGCCGCGCACCTTGACCGCGCCCAGTTCCTCCAGGTCCCGCGAGAGGGTGGCCTGGGTGACTCCGACGCCGTCGGCGGCGAGCAGGTCGGCCAGCTCGGTCTGGGAACGGACGGCCTTGTCGCGGATCAGCTCCACGATCCGGGCGTGCCGGGCGGCGCGGGTCAGCGGGGCGGTCATCGGGACTCCCCGATCGCGGCCTCGGCGCCGACCAGGAACGTCAGCAGCGCCTTCTGGGCGTGCAGCCGGTTCTCCGCCTGGTCGAAGACCGCGCTCTGCGGGCCGTCGAGCACCTCGTCGGTGATCTCCTCGCCGCGGTGCGCGGGCAGGCAGTGCAGCACGATCGCGTCCGGCGCGGCCTGGCCGAGCAGTGCCTTGTTGACCTGGTACGGCAGGAACGGGGTGATCCGGTCCAGCCCGTCGTCCTCCTGCCCCATCGAGGTCCAGGTGTCGGTGGCCAGCACGTCGGCGTCGCGTACCGCCTGGCCCGGATCGGTCAGCACCCGCACCGACCCGCCGGTGCCGGCCGCGATCTGCGCCGCCCGCTCCAGCACGCTCGGGTCCGGTGCGAAGCCGGCCGGCCCGGCGATCCGCACATGCATTCCGGCCGTCGCCCCGGCCAGCAGGTACGACTGCGCCATGTTGTTCGCGCCGTCCCCCACGTAGGTCAGGGTGCGACCGGCCGTGCCGCCGCACCGCTCGCGGACGGTGAGCAGGTCGGCCAGCAGCTGGCAGGGGTGGAAGCCGTCGGTGAGGGCGTTGATCACCGGCACGCTCGCGCCCGCCGCGACCTCGGCGATCCGGTCGTCGCCGTGGGTGCGCAGCACGATGGCCGCGACGTAGCGGGACAGCACCCGGCCGGCGTCGGCCAGTGACTCGCCCCGGCCGAAGTGGGTGACCTGGGTGTCCACGACTAGGGGGTGCCCGCCCAGCTCGGCGATCCCGGCGTCGAACGAGATCCGGGTGCGCAGGCTCTGCTTGTCGAAGAGCACCGCCACCGAGCGCGGCCCGGACAGCGGCCGATGGCCGAACCGGTCGGTCTTCATCCGCGCGGCCAGGTCGAGCACCGTGGCCTGCTCGGCGGGCGAGAGATCGTCGTCGCGCAGAAAGTGCCGGCTCATGCGGTCGTTCCCGTCGTGGTCGGCGTCGTGGAGGGTTCGTGCACCTGGGCGGGCGGTTTGCCGCCGAGGTCTGCGCCGGTGGCGGCGGCCGGAGCCGTCGCGGCCAGGGCGGCGGGCAGCGCGGCGAGGAAGGCGTCCGCCTGGGCGGCGGTGAGGATCAGCGGCGGGACCAGCCGGACCACGCCCGGCTGCACCGGGTTGACCAGGAAACCGGCCTCGCGCAGCGCCTCGGTGAGCACCGGCGCCACCGGTGCGGTGAGCGCCACACCGAGCAGCAGACCGGCGCCGCGCACCCCGGCGACCAGCGGATGGTCCAGCGCCTCGATCCCGCGGCGCAGCCGCTCGCCGACCCGCTTCACGTGATCCAGCAGCCCCTCGTTGGCGATGGTCGCCACCACGGCGAGCGCGGCGGCGCAGCTGACCGGGTTGCCACCGAAGGTGGTGCCGTGCGAGCCGGGGGTGAGCAGGTCGGCGGCCCGTCCGAAGGCCAGCGTGGCGCCGAGCGGCAGCCCGCCGCCCAGCCCCTTGGCCAGGGTCACCACGTCCGGCTCCACGCCCTCGGCCTGGTGGGCGAACCAGTGCCCGGTGCGTCCGATGCCGGTCTGCACCTCGTCGAGCACCAGCAGAGCCCCGTGCCGGGTGGTGATCCGCCGCGCGGCGGCGAGGTAGCCGGCCGGCGGTACGACCACGCCGTTCTCGCCCTGGATCGGCTCCAGGATCACCATGGCGGTGGCGTCGGTGACCGCCGCCTCGAGGGCGGCGACGTCGCCGTAGTCGACGTGCGTCACCTCGCCCGGCAGCGGACGGAACGGATCGGCCTTGGCCGGCTGGCCGGTCAGCGCCAGGGCGCCCATCGTGCGGCCGTGGAAACCACCCCGGGTGGCCACCACGTGGCTGCGGCCGGTACGCCGGGAGAGCTTGAACGCCGCCTCGTTCGCCTCCGCGCCGGAGTTGGCGAAGAAGACCCGGCCGGGCCGGCCGGCGAGCGCCAGCAGCAGCTCGGCCAGCGCGACCGGTGGCTCGGCGACGTAGAGGTTGGAGACGTGCCCGAGGGTGGCGACCTGCTTCGAGACGGCGGCCACCACGGCCGGGTGGGCGTGGCCGAGGGCGTTGACCGCGATCCCGCCCACCAGGTCGAGGTACTTTCGGCCGGCGTCGTCGACCACGACGGCACCGGAGCCGGAGACCAGCGCCACCGGCGGCGTGCCGTAGTTGTCCATCATGGACTGCGACCAACGCTGCACCAGCGTGCTCATGACGGGATCACCATCGTTCCGAACCCTTCCGAGGTGAAGACCTCGAGCAACGTGGAGTGCGCCACCCGACCGTCGACGACGTGCGCGGCGGGCACTCCCCCGCGCACCGCCCGCAGGCAGGCCTCCATCTTCGGCACCATTCCCGACTCGAGGCTGGGCAGCAGCGTGGCGAGGTCGTCCGCGGCGATCTCGGAGACCAGGCTGGTGGTGTCCGGCCAGTCGGCGTACAGGCCGGCCACGTCGGTGAGGACGACCAGCTTGCGGGCCCGCAACGCGACGGCCAGAGCGGCGGCGGCGGTGTCCGCGTTGAGGTTGTGCAGCACCCCGTCGGCGTCCGGCGCGACCGTGGAGATCACCGGGATGCGGCCGGCCGCGATCAGGTCGGTCACCGCGGACACGTCCACCGACTCGACGTCGCCGACCTGGCCGACGTCGACCGGCAACCCGTCCACGTACGCCGGGCGGCGCACCGCGGTGAACAGTCGGGCGTCCTCGCCGGATAGGCCGACGGCGAACGGGCCGTGCGAGTTGATCAGCCCGACCAGTTCCCGGCCCACCTGCCCGACCAGCACCATCCGGACCACGTCCATCGCCTCGGCGGTGGTCACCCGCAGGCCGCCACGGAACTCGCTGGCGATGCCGAGCCGGCCCAGCATGGCGGAGATCTGCGGGCCGCCGCCGTGCACCACCACGGGCTTGAGACCGGCGTAGCGCAGGAAGACCATGTCGGCGGCGAACGCCCGCTGCAAGCCGGGGTCGGTCATGGCGTTGCCGCCGTACTTGACGACGACCGTGGAGCCGGAGAAGCGCGCCAGCCAGGGCAGCGCCTCGATCAGCGTCTCCGCCTTGACCTGTGCGCGGGTGAGGTCGGTGCTGAGGCTCATGTCGAGTACGCCGAGTTCTCGTGCACGTACGCGTGGGACAGGTCGTTGGTCCAGATCGTCGCGGCCGACGTGCCGGCGTGCAGGTCGATCCGGATGGTCACGTCCCGCCCGGTCAGGTCGACCTTCGAGCGGTCCTCGGCGGCGCCGCCGCGCCGGCACACCCACACCCCGTTGACGGCCACGTCCACCCCGTCCGGCTCGAACGCGGCGGCGGTGGTGCCGACCGCGGCGAGGATCCGGCCCCAGTTCGGGTCGTTGCCGAACAGCGCGGTCTTCACCAGGTTGTTGCGGGCCACCGAGCGGCCGACCTCCACGGCGTCGTCCTCGTCGGCGGCGCCGACCACGTCGATGGCGATCTGCTTGGTGGCGCCCTCGGCGTCGGCGACCAGCTGCTGGGCCAGGTCGTGGCAGGCGGCGGTGACCGCGGCGGCCAGCTCGGCCGGCGTCGGCTCGATGCCGCTCGCGCCGCTGGCGAGCAGCAGCACGGTGTCGTTGGTCGACATGCAGCCGTCGGAGTCGACCCGGTCGAAGCTGACCCGGGTGGCGGCGCGCAGTGCCTCGTCCAGCGTCGCCGGCCCGGCCACCGCGTCGGTGGTCAGCACGCAGAGCATGGTGGCCATTCCCGGCGCGAGCATTCCGGCGCCCTTGGCCATCCCGCCGACCGTCCAGCCGCTGCCCCGGGCCACCGTGGTCTTCGGTCGGGTGTCGGTGGTCATGATGGCCTCGGCGGCGGCCGGACCGCCGTCGCGCGACAGCCCCCGGATCGCCGAGCGGACACCGGGCAGCAGCTTCGGCATCGGCAGCCGCTCACCGATCAGCCCGGTCGAGCAGACCGCCACCTCCCCCGCGCCGAGCATCAGCCGCGGGCTGACCGAGGTCAGCGCGGCGGCGGTGTGCTCGGCGGTGGCGTGGGTGTCCTGGAAGCCGGCCGGGCCGGTGCAGGCGTTGGCGCCACCGGAGTTGAGCACCACCGCCCGGACCACGCCGCCGTTGACGACCTGCTGGGTCCAGAGCACCGGCGCGGCCTTGATCCGGTTGGTGGTGAAGACCCCGGCGACACCGGCGTCCGGGCCGTCGTTGACCACCAGCGCGACGTCGGCGCCGCCGCTGGCCTTCAGGCCGGCGGCCACCCCGGCCGCCCGGAACCCCCGTGGGGTGGTGACGCTCATGGGGTTACCCCCCAGACCGAGAGGCCGGTGGTCTCCGGCAGGCCGAGCATCAGGTTGGCGTTCTGGACGGCCTGACCGGCGGCGCCCTTGCCCAGGTTGTCCAGCGCGCTGAGCACGATCAGGCGGCCGGAGTCGACGTCGACGGTGGCCTGCAGGTGGCAGGAGTTGGAGCCCAGCGTGGCCGCGGTGTGTGGCCACCTGCCCTCGGGCAGCACGTGCACGAACGGCGCGTCCGCGTACGCCTGCGCCAGCACGTGCTGCGGATCGATGCCCTGCGCCGGCAGCGCGGTGACCGTGGCCAGGATGCCGCGCGGCATCGGCGCCAGGACCGGGGTGAGCGACAGGCCGGTCGCCCCGGACGCCTGCTTGATCTCCGGCACGTGTTGGTGGGTGCCGACCCGGTACGGCGACAGGTCCCCCATCACCTCGCTGGCCAGCAGGTGCGGCTTGGCCGCCCGTCCGGCGCCGGAGGTGCCGGAGGCGGCGACGACGACCACGTCGGCGGGGTTGGCCGCACCGGCCGCGATCAGCGGCGCGAGCGCCAGGATGATCGCGGCGGCGTAACAGCCCGTGTTCGCCACGCGGGTGGAGCCGGCGATCCGCTCCCGCTGGCCGGGCAGCTCGGGCAGGCCGTAGGTCCACTGGCCGGCGTGCGGGCCGCCGTAGTACTGCGCCCAGTGGTACGGGTCGGCGAGCCGGTGGTCGGCACCGACGTCGACGATCCGCACGTGGGGCGGGATCTGGGCGGCCAGCACCGCCGACTGGCCGTGCGGCAGCGCCAGGAAGACCAGGTCCGCGTCCGCGAGGGTCGTCGGGTCGGTCTCGCCGAGCACCAGGTCGAGCCCGGTGAGCTGCGGGTGCACCGCGTCGACGCGGTGCCCGGCCTGGCTGTGCGCGGTGGCAGCGACCAGGTCGAACTCCGGGTGCCCGGCGACCAGGCGCAGCAGCTCGCCCCCGGCGTAGCCGCTCGCTCCGGCGACCGCGACTCGGATTCCCATACTCACCTCCGCATGACTATGCAACGAAGGCTAGCAGTCATGATCGAGGCGCTGCAAGTTCATGCAGTCCACTGCATGGGAATGATGCGAGTGGCGCCGGACACACCTCCGGCCCGGTCGCGGGGCGACACGGGCCGGACGGCGGGGGTGGAAACGGGACGCGACGGTCAGAGGCGACCCTCCGCGACGGCCCGGCTCACCCAGGGGACGACCTCGTCGAGCATCACGTCCAGCGACGTGGTCGCGGTGAACCCGAGTACCTCACGGGCCTTGGTGACGTCCGGCACGCGCTTCTGCACGTCGTAGCGGAACGGCTCGTCGGAGACGTACCGGAACGGCACGTCCGGGCCCTTGATCTTGTGCCAGATCAGCTCCGCCAACGCGAGCACGCTGGTCGACTCCGCGGTCGACAGGTTGAAGTCCTCGTTGCGGGCGGCCGGGTGCTCGATCGCGGTGGCGATCCCCCGGGCCAGGTCGCCGCCGTACGTGTAGTGGCGCACCTGGTTGCCCTCACCCAGGATGTGCAGCGGGTCCTGCCCCTTGACGATCTTCTGCACCAGGTCCGGTACGACGTGCGACATGGCCAGCTTCACGTTGCCCGAGAGCACCTCCGCCTGGCCGAGCGCCCGCCCCTCGCCCACGCCCACGCAGTTGAACGGCCGGACGATCGTGTACGGCACCTGGTACTGCTCCCAGGCGGCGCGGGCGTAGTACTCCACGGCCAGCTTCTGGAACCCGTACGACGACAGTGGCGGTGGGACGCGCCGCTCGTCGCCCTCCCGGCTCGGCCACTGCTCGGTCGACTCGTAGACCATCGAGGAGGAGAGGTAGGTGACCTTGGCCAGCCGCCCGTCCCGGTGCGCACGGATCGCCGCGTCGCACGTCGCCGCCATGATCCGCTCGTTGGTGGCGAGCAGGTCGTAGGCGTACGCGTGGAAGTAGGAGATCCCGCCGATCATCGCCGCCCCGGCCACCAGGTGGTCGCAGCCGTCCAGCAGCTCGGTGAGCAGATCGACGTCGCGGGCGTCACCCTCCACGAAACGGTAGCGGGAATGGTCGTCGTAGCTGTGGGTCACCGGCCCGTACTTGGAGAAGTTGTCGACCCCGACCACCTCGTGACCCCGGTCCAACAGCTCCTCGACGAGGTAGCCGCCGATGAATCCGGCCGAACCAGTTACCAGGACCTTCGCCACGTGCGCTCCTAAACGGTTTTCTCGTACTCGGTGCTGTTGTCCTGCGGGTCGCGCGGGGCCGGCACGGCCGCCGCGACGGTGCCCGCGGCGAGCTTCTCCCGGCTCAGCCGCCGACCGTAGGCGAAGAAGTACCAGCGCAGGTAACCGGGGAGGAACCGGCCCAGGTCGAAGTGGGACTCGCCCAGTGGCCGGTCCAGCCAGATGGTCGGAATCTCGGCCACCGGCAGCCGCAGCCGGGTGGCCTTGGCCGTCAGCTCCAGGCCGATCTCGAAACCCGTCCGGGACTCGATGCCCACCTCCCGGACGAAGGCCGTGTCGTACGCCTTGAAGCTGTTGGTGGCGTCCCGGGTGCCGACCCGGGCGAAGGTGTAGAGGCTGCGCCCGGCCCACCGGGACATCATCCGCTTCAGCCGCGGCCCGCCCACCTGCTGCCCGCCCGGCATGTAACGGGAGGCGGCGGCCACCACCACACCCCGGTCCACCAGCCGGGCCAGTTCGTCGATCTGGCGCGGGTCGTCGCAGCCGTCGGCCATGGTCACCACCACGACGGGGGCCTGGGCCGCGTCCACGCCGAACCGGATCGCGTTCGCCGGCCCCCGGCCGTAGGTGTTGAGCACCGCCCGGACGCGCGGGTCCTGCCGGGCGATCTGCTCGGCGTACGGCACGGTGGTGTCCTCGGGCATGTCGTGCACGATGAGCACCTCGGCCGGGAGCAGCATCTCCCGCAGCATCCGCTCCAGGCAGCGGACGATCGCCTCGCCCTCGTTGTAGACCGGGACGACGACCGAGACACGCGGCGTCACACCCGCACCCCCTGCCCGGTCAGCCCCCACATGTCGATCAGTGGGATGTCGGTCTCCAGTCGGGCGTACTGCTCGTGCGGCGCGGCGATGACCAGCAGGTCGGCCCGGCGCAGCACCTCGTCCAGGTCGACGAAGCGCTCGTCGGCCACGTACGGGTCGGTGCAGAGCGTCTCCCGGGTCTTCAGCGCCAGGATCTTGCGCAGCTTGTACGCCAGGCTCTCGCGCGGGTCGTCGCTGCCGCCCTTGAACGCCATGCCGAGGATGCCGACCGTCATCTCGGACAGGTCGAACCGGTCCTCCAGACGGGACACCAGGTACAGCGGCAGCCCCTCGTTGATCAGCATGGCCGAGTGGCCGAGCACGAAGTTGTTCCGGTTGAACGCCGCGAGCTGCATGGTGTCCTTGAACAGGCACGGCCCGGCGGCGAAGCCGGGCATCGGCAGGTCCGCCGCGCGCGGGTAGTCGTACGCCACCGCGTGCCGGATCCGGGCGAAGTCGAGGCCGAAGTCGTTGGCCATCATCCAGAACTGGTTGGCGGTGGCGAACTTGATGTAGCGCCAGGTGTTGGTGAAGAGCTTGGCCAGCTCCGCCTCCTCCGGCTCCAGTGGCACGATCTCCTCGGTGAGGTGCCGGAAGAGCTTCTCCGCCCGGGCCAGCGCCGTCGGCGTCCGGGCCGCCACGATCTGCGGCAGCGTGAACAGCTCGGTCATCGCCCGCCCCTCGGCGATCCGCTCCGGGCAGAACGCCACGTCGGCGCGGATGCCCTTGCCGGTCAGCAGCTTCTCGGTCAGCGCGGTCACTCCCGGGTAGACGGTGCTGCGCAGCACCACGAGCTGCCCGTCGCGCAGGTGCTCGGCGCACCGCTCCAGGGCCCGGGGCACCGCGCCGAGGTCCGGATTGAGGTGCTCGTCGACCGGCGTGCCGACGACCACCACCAGGTGCTCGGAGCCGCCCACGCTGGCCGGGTCGGTGGTCGCCCGCAGCCGCCCGGCGGCGACCGCCTCGGCCAGCGGGTCCGCGGCGCCGGGCTCGGCGAACGGGAGCCGGGCCGCGTTCACCGTGGCCACCGCGTCGGCGTTGATGTCGTACAGGACCACGGAGAGGCCACGGGCGGCGAAGGCGATGCCCAGGGGCAGACCCACCCGACCGCAGCCGCCGACGATGCAGATGTCGGCTGTCGTGACCTGCGCGGCCCGATCCTCGGACATGGATCAACTCCCATGGGGGTGGTGGGGGTGTCTTCCGGTGGTCGCCGGAATCCAAGCAGGCTAACCGCTCGGAGGTGACTCGCGGGTAGCCGAACATGCTGTGGCTGGTGCCCTTTCGGCCGATGGGGTACGCGGTGAACCCGTCCGATGACGCTGCGCGACGGTGCGGGGCTTCTCAGGCGCCGCGCTCACCCGCGCGGGGCCATCGACGGATGCGCCGCCTCCGATCTCGACTGAGCTCCCAGTCAATCGACTAACATGACTGTCTGGCGGTGGGGCCGGCCCGTCCGGCCCATGGGGGCACCCGACGGAGGACGCATGGGCCTGTCGTTCGAGATCCTGGGTCCGGTCCGGGTACGCCGCGACGGCCAGCCCGTGCGGGTGCCGGCCGGCCGACCCACCGCTCTGCTGGTCACCCTGCTGCTGCACGCCGGCATGGCGGTCCCCGCCGAACGACTGCGCGAGGAGCTGTGGGGCGGGCGGGCGCCCGCCTCGGCCGTGGCGAACCTGCGCAGCCACGCCAGCCAACTGCGCCACCTGCTCGACTCCCCCGGCGAACCGGTCCGGCTGCCCGCCGAGCACGGTGGATACCTGCTCCGGGTCGAGCCGGGCGAGCTGGACGCCGCCGAGTTCGAACGGCTGGCCACCGAGGGGCACGCCGCCCGCATCGGCGGGGAGCCGGAGCTGGCGGCCACCCTGCTCGGCCGGGCGCTCGCACTCTGGTCGCCGACCGAGCCGCCACCGGCGTACGGGCCGGCGACCGCCGCCGCCTTCGACCGGCTGCGCGAGCGGCGGGCCGGCGCGCGGGAGACCTACGCGGCCTGCCGGCTGGACCTGGGCGACCCCGGCACGCCGGCGCTGCTGACGCTGCTCCGCGCGCACCTCACCGAGCATCCGCTGCGCGAGCCCGGGTGGGCGCTGCTGATGACCGCCCAGCAGCGCGCCGGTGACCCGGCCGGCGCCGTGCAGACCTACCGCGCGGCGTGCCGGGCACTCGCCGGCGAGCTGGGCGTGACACCCGGGCCGGAGCTGACCGAGCTGTACCGGTCGATCCGCCGGCACGCCCCCCGGCCGGCGACCCCGCCCCGGCGGCGCGGCGCCACGCGCACCCGGGCCCGCCCCGTCGAACCACCCCGGGTGCCACACGAGCTGCCCTGCCCCGCCGCGCCGTTCGTCGGCCGGCGGGCCGAACTGGCCCGGCTGCGCTGCGCGCTCGCCGAGGCCCGGCGACAGCCGGTCACGATCGCCGTCTATGGCATGGCCGGCACCGGCAAGTCGGCGCTGGCGCTGCGCGCCGCCGCGGAGGCGCTGGACGCCTTCCCCGACGGCCAGCTCCACCTCGACCTCGGCGGGTCGGTCGCCGACGTCCCACCGATGCCGTTGCAGGTGGCCACCCGGGCGCTGCGGGCCCTGCGCGGCGTCACCGGCGAGCCGGAGCCGACCAGCGTGGCGGAGGCGCGGGCCCGCGTCCGGTCCCTGCTGTTCGGCCGTCGGGTCCTGCTGGTGCTCGACAACGCCGCCGACGCCGCCCAGGTCGACGGCCTGCTGCCGGTGCGCGGCGGGTGCGCGCTGCTGGTCACCAGCCGCACCCCGGTCATCACCGGCGACGGCCGGGCGCTGCGCCTCGACCCGCTGCCGCCCACCGACGCGCTGGCGCTGCTGCGGGCCACCGCCGGAGACCGCCCGGTGGACGAGGAGCCGGAGGCCGCCTGCGCGGTGGTCGAGCTCTGCGAGCGGCTGCCGCTCGCGCTGCACACCGCGTCCGGTCGGCTGACCGAGGGGCCGCACTGGTCGCTGACCCGCCTGGCCCGGCGGCTGCGCGACGAGCGGTACCGGTTGGCCGAGACCGGGCTGCGGCCCCGGCTCAGCGCCAGCTACCGCCGGCTCGGCTCGGCGGCGCAGGTCTTCCGCCTCCTCGGCCGGGCCCATCCCGGGCCGGTCACCGCGGAGCTGGCCGCCGCCCTGACCGGGGCCCGGCCGGAGGACGCGGCGCGGGCGCTGGACCGGCTGGTCGCCGCGCAGCTCGCCGAGCCGGCCGGGCCGGGCCGGTTCCACATCGGCGAGCTGGTCCGGCTCTACGCCGCCGAACTCGCCGCCACCGAAGCGAACGGGCACGCCGCCGGTCAGACCGGGGCCGGGGTGTCCTCCCGGTAGCCGCGGGCCTGGAGAGTGAACAGCCGGGCGTACCCGCCGGCGGCGGCGAGCAGCTGCCCGTGGTCGCCGCGCTCGATGACCCGGCCGTCGGCGAGCACCACGATGGTGTCCGCGTCGCGTACCGCGTTGAGCCGGTGCGAGATGAGCAGACTGGTCCGGCCCCGGCGCAGCTCGCCCAGCCGGCGGTGCAGGTCGTGCTCCGCCTCGGCGTCCAGACCGGAGCTGGGCTCGTCGAGGATCAGCAGGTCCCGGTCGGCCCGCAGGAACCCCCGGGCCAGCGCCACCCGCTGCCACTGGCCGCCGGAGAGCACCACCCCGGTCTGCGGGTCGTCCCGGTCCGGGCCGTCGAAGAAGATCCGGGTCAGCAGCGTCTGGTAGCCGCGGGGCAGCGCCGTCAGCGCCTCGTCGATGCCGGCGTGCCGGGCGGCGGCCCGCAGCCGCTCCGGGTCGTCACGCGCGCTCAGGTCGCCCAGCGCGATGTTCTCCGCCGCGCTGAGGTCGTACGGCATGAAGTCCTGGAACACCGCGCCCAGCCGCTCCCGCAGCGCACCGGGATCGAGCTCACGCAGGTCGACGCCGTCCCACCGGATGCTGCCGCGTTCCGGGTCGTAGAACCGGCAGAGCAGCTTGACCAGGGTGCTCTTGCCGGCGCCGTTGAGCCCGACCAGCGCGGTGGTCGAGCCGGCCGGCAGGTGGAGGTCCACGCCGCGCAGCACCCACGGATGCCGCGGCGAGTAGCGGAACCACACGTCGCGCAGCTCGATGCCCTCGGTCAGCGGCGGGACCGGCCGGGGCGTGGCCGGCACCGGCAGGTCCGGTTCGACGTGCGCCACCTCGTCGTAGTGCTCGAAGAGCAGCAGCGCCTGGTGGATCGCGCCGAGCTGGCCGACCAGACTGCCCAGCGCGCCCTGCACCCCGGGCACGGCGGCCAGGTAGATCACCACGTCGCCGGGGGTCAGCCCACCGGCGCGCGCGACCGAGACGGTGTAGACCACGCCGATGCCGGCCACCGTCGCGCCGAGCAGGCCGAGGACGGCCTGGGCCCGCACCTCCCGACGGTCCAGCCGCTGCTCCACCCGGTGCATCGAGTGCAGCTCGTCGAGCATCCGGTCGCCGAAGAACCGGCCCAGACCGAACAGCCGCACCTCCTTCGCCGCCGGCACGCCCACCAGGAGCTGCGCGAAGAAGAGGTCCCGCCGCTGGAAGTGCTCCAGCCGCAGCACCATCGCCGCGCGGGCCCGGTTGAGCCGCAACTGCATCCAGAGGGTGGGCAGCGCGGCGACCAGCACCAGCACCCCGATCAGCGGGTTGAGCATCAGCAGGACGCCGAGGAAACCACCCATCGCCAGCACGCTCTGCACCGCGCCGAAGGCGTTGCCGGTCAGCTGGGTGGGGCCGAGGTGACCGGTCTGCTGGGCGGCCTGCAGCCGGTCCTGGAACTCCGGGTCCTCCAACCGGACCAACCCGATCAGGCGCTGCACTGCGTCGTACAGCCTGCGGCGCACCAGCCGGGACACGGCCCGCGACCGCTCCGCCGCCACGTAGGTGCGCAGGTGCGGCAGGACCGTGCCGAGCGCGGCGGCCACGGCCAGGCCGGCACCGAGCGCGGTCAGCGGGACGGCGGCCGAGCCACCACCGGTGAGCCCGTCCAGCAGCAGCTTGGTCAGCGCGGCGACGAGCACCGGGGTCAGCCCGGCCAGCACGGCCAGCACCAGGTCCGTGGCGGTGCCCACCGGGGCGGCCCGCCAGGTCAGGCCCAGGGCCGCCCGGGCGTGCCGGGCGGCCCGTCGCGGTGCCAGCCGGGGCCCGGTCACCGCGCCACCGGCAGGTCCAACCGGGCGATGCCGAACGCCGTCGACGCGACGATCCCGCGCTCGTCGAGCAGCCCGAACGCGGGGAACCCCTTGACCCCGAACGCGAGCGGCAGCGCACCGGTGCCGGGTTCGACGAAGACGGTCGCCAGACCGGTGAACTGCTCGGCGTACGGCTGGGTCTCCGGGCCCTTGCCGACCACCACGATCCAGACGTGCTCGGCGCCGCCGGGCATCGTCCGCGCCCGGTCGACGAGCAGTGGCAACTGCTCCTCGCAGTGCTCGCAGCTCGGCGAGAGGAACGCGACCAGGGTCATCGGCGGAAGGTCGGCCCGGCTGAGGATGCGACCGTCCACGGTGGTCGAGACGAAGTCGCCGGGGATCGAGCCGACCTCCAGCATCACCGCCGGAGGTTGGCCCTGCTGGTCGCTGAGCAGGTCGGTGTGTTCACGCAGCCGACGGATCACGCCGAGCAGCAGGATCAGGTTGAGCAGGCCGAGGGCGGCGACGAGGACGACGGCGACGGTCAGCAGCGCCATGAGGGCTCCTTCGGGGATGCGGGGTGCGGGACCGGGGTCATGGCCGGCCGGCCGGGCGGGACGCCCGGGACGGGGTGGGGGCGAAGAGGGTCACCAGGTCATCGAGGCGGACCACCACGGCGGTGAGCGGGACGGCGACGCCGACGGCGAACAGCACCTCCGGCGCCGACGGCGGCGGCCCGGTCGCGGTGGCCCAGCCGAGCAGGCCCAGCAGCGCCACCGCGGCGAGAGCGAGGTTGCGCCCGACGTGGCGGGCGCCGACCGGTGCGTCGCCGGCGCCGAAGCAGCGGCAGGCTGGCCGTGCGCCCCGGCGCAGCGCCCCGACGATCGCGGCGGTGAGCACACCCAGCAGCCCCGCGGCGAGCAGCAGCCCGGCGGGCACGGTACGGGGGACGGCGAGCAGCACGACCACGCCCGCCTCGGCGGCGACCGCGACGCGGGCCGCCGCAGGCACCCACCGGGAGGGCACACCGAACTGGCCGACCGACCCGACGAACTCCGCGAAGCCCGCCCGGGTCCGCAGCTTGCCGACGACCGCGACGAGGAACACCAGGGCCAGCAGCAGCCTCGCGGTCAGTTCCAGAACTCGCATCCGTACGCCACCTCCTTGCCGGAGGCACACGCTAGGAGCGACGGATACAGCACGGATACATCGACCACCGCCGTCGGGTGCGTCGGCTGTACCAGCGGTGTACCGGGCCGCCGTAGCGTCCCGGCAACGATCCGTATCGGGAGGAGGTGAACGGATGTTCCGTCGACTGGAAAGCCTGGGCGAGCGGATGCTCGGCGTGTTCGTGCCCAAGGTGACGGCAGCCGCCGGCTGTCCGCCGGACCCGTGGTGCGCGCTCTGTGGGACGTGCTACTTCAAGCGGTGCAGCCAGAACTTGGGCTGCCAGACGTTCTGCGGCAGCTGCGGCTACTACTGCAGCGCGGGCGCGAGCACGATGACCGCTCTCTGCTGAGGCGGTGACGGCGTGCCGCCCGGCCCTGAGCCGGACGGCACGCCGTCCTGTGTACCGGTTGCGTCGTCGGGTCAGTCCGCGCGCAGCCGCGGCCGGACCACCACCCCGAGCACGTCCGGCTCGGGGATGTAACCGCACTCACGGGAGTCGTAGCTCTGCGACGGGTTGTCGCCGAGCACCACCAGCCGTCCCGCCGGCACCACCCGCTCGCCGCCCTGGCGCAGCAGCGGCACCCGGTCCACCGGCACCGGATCGCCCGGCACCGCGTACGCCCGCTTGATCAGCAGGCCGGGTTCGACGGCGGCGTCCGGCCGCGTGGGATGGCCGGCGGTCATCCTGGCCGGGGCCACCACCACGACCACGTCGCCGGGGCGGACCCGGGCCAGCGGCAGCCGCCGGGCCAGCACCCGGTCACCGGAGCGCAGCGTCGGCTCCATGCTGCGGCCCACCACGGCGACCAGCAGCAGGTGCCGGCGCGCCCAGAGCAGGCCGGCGGTGGCCACCGCGAGCACGGCGGCCACCGCGAGCCATCCCAGCACCGGCACCCCTCAGGCGCCGCGCAGGACGGCGCCGAAACGCTCGGTCGCCACGGCCACCGCCGCGTCCCGGGCGGCCACCGCCTCCTCGACGGTGAGCGTCCGGTCCGGCGCGCGGAAGGTCAGCTTGTACGCCAGCGACCGGCGACCCGCGCCGAGCTGCTCACCGGAGTACACGTCGAACAGTCGCACGTCCTCCAGCAGCTCGCCGGCGCCCGCCTCCAGCGCCCGGCGAACCTGCTCCGCCGGCACCGAGTCGTCCACCACCAGCGCCACGTCGATCAGCGCCGGCGGGAAGCCGGAGACCGTCGGCGCGGGCGTCACCGGCGTGTTCGGCAGCGCGTCGAGGTCCAGCTCCATCGCGCAGGTGCGGCGGGGCAACTCCAGCGCCGCCACCACCGTCGGATGCAGCTCACCGGCGTGCCCGACGACCGTGCCGTCGACCCGCAGCTCGGCGCAGCGGCCCGGGTGCCACGGGGCGTACTCGGCCGCGCGCACCTCGACCCGCTCGTCGGGGATGCCGGCGGCGTCCAGCACGTCGCGGGCCGCCTCGATCGCGTCCGCCCAGCCGGCCGCCCGGCCGGGACCCCACCAGCCGGCCGGGTCGAGGTCACCGGTCAGCACCGCCGCGACGTGCACGGGCTGCTCCGGCACCACCGCGTCGGCGGCCGCGAACTGCTCGTCGGTGGGGCGCCGGTCCACTCCCATCGCCGGCGGGCTGCCGGCGCCGACGCGCGGGTGGAACACCGCCCCGATCTCGTAGAGCGCGAGGTCCCGGTGCCCCCGGCCGAGGTTGCGCTTGAGGATGCCGAGCAGCGGACCGAGCAGCGTGGTGCGCAGCAGCGGCTCCTCGTCGGACAGCGGGTTGGCCAGCCGTACCGCGGGCCGGCGCGGGTCGTCGGCCGGCAGGCCCAGCAGGTCGGCCAGCTCCGGTGACACGAACGGGTGCGCGAGCACCTCCACGTACCCTCGCTCCGCCAGCGACCAGGCGACCGCCCGGCGCCGACGCTGCCGGGGGGTCAACCCGCGGCCGGGCGGCGCGGCCGGCAGCACCGACGGCACCCGGTCGTACCCGTCCAGGCGGACGACCTCCTCGACCAGGTCGGCCGGGTCGGTCAGGTCGGGCCGCCAGCTCGGCGGGGTGACGCTGAGCGCCACCCCGGCGCCGCTCGCCACGCCGATCGCGCCCGGATCCTCGGCCAACCGGTCCGCGCCCTGCGCGACCGTGCAGCCGACCCGCTCCAGCAGGGCGACCACCCGCGGCGGCGGGTACTCGACCCCGACCCGCCGGGTGGGCAGGTCCGCCGGCAGGCTGATCGGGGTACGCGGACGGACGTGGTTGATGTCCAGGATCTCCGCGCCCGCGGTGCCGCCACCGTGCTCGGTGAGCAGCCGGACGGCCCGCTCCAGCGCGACCAGCGGCAGGGCCGGGTCGACGCCCCGCTCCCAGCGCTTCGCGGCCTCGCTGAACAGCTTGTGCCGCCGGGCGGTGCGCCCGACCATGGCCGGGTCCCAGTGCGCCGCCTCGAAGAGCACGGTGGTGGTGTCGGCGACGACCTCACTGGTCTCACCGCCCATCACCGCCGCGAGGGAGATCGGCCCGGTGTCGTCACAGATCACCATGTCGTCGCCGGAGAGCACCCGGTTGACACCGTCCAGTGTGGTCAGCTTCTCCCCCGGCTCGGCGCGGCGCACCACCAGCGGCCCGACGACGCGGTCGGCGTCGAAGGCGTGCATCGGCTGACCCAGCTCCAGCATCACGTAGTTGGTGATGTCGACCGGCAACGAGATGCTGCGGATGCCGGCGGTGACGAGCCGCTGCTGCATCCACGACGGCGTGGCCGCGGTCGGGTCGACGCCGCGCACCAGGCGGGCGGCGAAACGGTCGCAGCCGACCGGGTCGCGCACCTCCACCGGGTACGCCGGCGTCCGCGTGCCGGCCGGCGCGGGCACCAGCGCCGGGTCGCGCAACGGCACGTCGAAGGCGTGCGACAGCTCCCGGGCCAGGCCGCGCAGGCTCAGCGCGTACCCCCGGTCGGGGGTGATCTCCAGCTCCAGCACCACGTCGTCGAGGCCGACCACCGGCCGCGCGTCGTCGCCCGGCTTGGCCGCCACGTCCGGCGGCAGCACGATGATGCCGGAGTGGTCGTCGCCCAGGCCCAGCTCCTTCGCCGAGCAGATCATGCCGTTGGAGTTGTGCCCGTACGTCTTGCGGGCGCCGATGGCGAAGCCGCCGGGCAGCACGCCGCCGGGCAGGATCACCACGACCCGGTCGCCGACGGCGAAGTTGCGCGCCCCGCAGACGATCTCCTGCGGCTCGCCGGTGCCGTTGGCGTCACCCACGTCCACCCGGCAGAACCGGATCGGCTTCTTGAAGCCGGTGAGCTCCTCGATCTCGCGCACCTCGCCGACGACCAGCTGGCCGGTGACGGTCGCCCGCAGGTCCACGACGGACTCGACCTCGATGCCGAGGTCGATCAGGGCCTGCTCCAGGTCACCGGTGGGCAGGTCGGCGGGGAGGTCGACGTACTCCCGTAGCCAACTGACAGAAACTCGCATGACTTCAGACCACCGTTCCCGTGTCTCGTACCCGCATCGCCTACGCCCCGGTCCCGAGCGCGCGGCTGAACCGCACGTCGCCCTCGAAGAGATGGCGGATGTCGCTGACGCCGTGCCGGACCATCAGGGTCCGGTCGATGCCCATGCCGAAGGCGAACCCGGAGTAGACCTCCGGGTCCACGCCGCAGGCGCGCAGCACCCGCGGGTTGACCATCCCGCAGCCACCCCACTCGACCCACTGGGGGCCGTCGCGGTGCTCCGGGAACCAGACGTCGAACTCCGCCGACGGCTCGGTGAACGGGAAGTAGTGCGGCCGCCACCGGGTCTTCGCCTCCGGGCCGAAGATCGCCCGCGCGAAGTGGTCGAGGGTGCCACGCAGGTGCGCCATCGTGATGCCCTTGTCGACGACGAGGCCCTCGGCCTGGTGGAAGACCGGGCTGTGGGTGGCGTCGACCTCGTCGGTGCGGTAGACCCGCCCCGGGCAGATCACGTAGATCGGCGGGGTGCGGCTGAGCATGGTGCGGGTCTGCACGGTGGAGGTGTGCGTCCGCAGCACCAGGCCGGAGCCCTCCGGTGCGATGTGGAAGGTGTCCATCAGCCCGCGCGCCGGATGGTCGGCGGGGATGTTCAGCGCGTCGAAGTTGACCCACTCCAGGTCGACCTCGGGGCCCTCGGCCACCTCGTAGCCCATCCCGACGAAGAGGTCGCTGATCGACTCCATCAGGGTGCTCAGCGGGTGCCGGGCGCCACGCGGACGCCGGTCGTAGGGCAGGGTGACATCCACCCGCTCCTCGACCAGCACCCGCTCGGCCTGCTCGCGCTCCACGACCTCGGCGCGGTCGGCGTACGCGGTCTCGATCGCCCGGCGGGCCTCGTTGACACGCTTGCCGGCATCGGACTTGGCGGCCGGCGGCAGCGCGCCGATCTCCCGGCGGGCCAGCGAGACCGGAGACCGGTCACCGAGGTGCGCGGGGCGCAGCGCGGCCAGCGCGTCCGGGTCGACGGCCGCCGTGAACGCCTTCGTGGCGTCGGCGACGGCCTCGTCCAAGGCGGCCGGGTCGAGCAGGGCGACCTGCTTCGGGTCGTACGGATCGTTGCGGTAGCTCATGGCGTACGGGCACTCCCTCACGGCGGCGCCAGCCCTCACGGGCGGCTAAGCGAGTCTACGGACGCGCGGCTGCGCCGCAGCCCGCCGGTAGGAGTAGTGCAGGGAGCAGGTCAGGCCCGCCGCCCGCCGACACCGGCGGGCTGGCTAAACGAACGCCGTGGCGCGTTCATGAAGGACGCTCTCCCCTGCTGATCTGTCGCGCCGGGTGAGGCCACCGTCAGCGCTGTGCTCTCGCTGAAGCGTACAGGCAGACCGCGGCTGCCGCAGCCAGGTTCAGGCTCTCCGCGCGCCCGTGCAGCGGCACCCGGACCCGGGCGTCGGCCGCGGCGGCCAGCGCCTCCGGCAGCCCGTGCGCCTCGGAGCCGAACAGCCAGGCGGTGGGCTCGGCGAGCCGTCCCGAGTCGGCCAGATCGTCCAGGTCGCGGTCGCCGTAGCCGGTGGTGGCGAAGATCGACAGCCCGGCGGCACGCAGCGCTTCGACCGCCTCGACCGGGTCGGCGGAACGGACCACGTCGACGTGGAAGAGGCTGCCGGCGGAGGCCCGGACGCACTTGCCGTTGTACGGGTCGACGGCATCGCCGGCGAAGACCACGGCACCCGCCCCGGCGGCGTCGGCGGTGCGCAGCACGGTGCCGGCGTTGCCCGGGTCACGGATCTCGGCGAGCACCGCCACGAGGCGGGGGGCGCTGGCGAGGGCCTGCTCCAGGGGCACGTCCAGGTGCCGGCAGACGGCGACCAGCCCCTGCGGGGCGACGGTCTCGGCCAGCGCGGCGAGCGCCTCGTCGGTCACCTCGGACACCGGCACGTCGGCGCGGGCCGCGGCGGCGGCCAGCTCCGCGTACCGGTCGAGGGCGGTGGGCGTACCGAACAACTCGGTGACCACCCCCGGCCGCGCGAGGGCCTCGCGGACCGCCTGTGGGCCCTCGGCCAGGAATCGGCCGGCGGCCTCCCGGTCGCGGCGGCGCTGCAACCGGCGGGCGGCGACGACCCTGGGTGTACGCGGGGTGAAGGCCATGGTGTGGGGTCCTCCGGCACGATTGAGGCGCCCCCCGGACGGCGGTGCCGACACGGGAGACGCCTCGCTCTTGTGCGCGGGGATCAGGCGGCCTGGGCCGCCGCGCCGCCGGTGCCCTCGGCCGCGACCGCGGCACGGGCCAGCTCGACGATCGCCGCGAAGGCGGCGGCGTCGTTGACAGCCAGGTCGGCCAGGATCTTGCGGTCGACCTCGATGCCGGCCAGACGCAGGCCCTGGATCAGGCGGTTGTAGGTCATCCCGTTGGCCCGGGCGCCCGCGTTGATCCGCTGGATCCACAGCTGCCGGAAGTCGCCCTTGCGGTCACGACGGTCCCGGTAGGCGTACTGCATCGAGTGCAGCACCTGCTCCTTGGCCTTGCGGTACAGCCGGGAGCGCTGACCGCGGTAACCGCTCGCGGTCTCCAGCAGGGTACGACGCTTCTTCTGGGCGTTCACAGCCCGCTTGACGCGTGCCATCTCAACTCCTTCTTACGTAAAGGTGGCGCGCGTCAGCGGCCGAGCAGCTTCTTGATGCGCTTGACGTCGGCCTTGGCCAGCACGACCGTGCCGGTCAGCCGGCGGGTCTGGGTGGAGGACTTCTTCTCCAGGTTGTGGCGGAGGCCGGCCTGCTGGGCAACGATCTTGCCCTTGCCGGTCACCTTGACCCGCTTACCCATACCCGTGTGGCTCTTCATCTTCGGCATGTGGAACGTCTTCTCCCCTGTTACTCGCCGCTGGTGTCGGCGGCGGTGCCGGTGTCACCGGCTGCTGCGGTCTCGCCGGCCGCCGCGGTCTCATCGGCTGCCGGAGCGGCGGACTCGTCCGCGCCCCGCTCCCGAGGAGCACCGCGGGACGCCGTAGCGGCGACCGCGGAGGCCTTGACGGCCCGATGCGGAGCGAGAACCATGATCATGTTTCGGCCGTCCTGCTTCGGAGCGGCCTCGACGTAGCCCAGGTCCGTGATCTCGGATTCGAGCCGGCGCAGGAGCCGGTAACCCAGCTCCGGGCGGCTCTGCTCGCGACCGCGGAACATGATCGTCACCTTGACCTTGTCGCCCGCCTTGAGGAACCGCACCACGTGACCCTTCTTGGTCTCGTAGTCGTGCGGGTCGATCTTCGGCCGGAGCTTCATTTCCTTGATGACGGTCTGCTGCTGGTTACGCCGCGCTTCGCGCGCCTTCAGTGCGCTCTCGTACTTGAACTTGCCGAAGTCCATGAGCTTGCACACCGGCGGGCGCGCCATCGGCGCAACCTCGACCAGGTCCAGATCGACGTCCGCGGCCAGCTGAAGGGCGCGCTCCAGCGGGACGATGCCCACCTGCTCACCCTCGGGGCCGACCAGTCGGACCTCACGTGCCCGGATCTGCTCGTTCACGCGTGGTTCGACGCTGATGGGGCCTCCTCGAGTCGTTTCTGCTCTGTCGCCGACCCCCGCGGCTCCCGGGTGGGAACCGACCCGGAAAGCAGAAGGCCCCGGCGTATGCCAGGGCCCGCTCGACCGGTCGGCACGATCACAGGATCGCGCATCCGGAACCGGGACGTGCCCGGAACCGGGGACCGGACCCGGCCACCGTAGCGGCGACTCGGGTGGGAGCAGGCGCTCCGCTTTCGTGGCTGTCTGCTCGCACGCGGAGACAGCCTGGTCGACTCGACAACACTACACCCCCACCCCAGCCAACCCGAAACCGGACCCACGGGACCGACCGTGCGGGGCTGCTCGGGCCGCGCGGGCCGCGCGGGGCTGCTCGGGCCGCGCGGAGCTGCTCCGGCCGCGCGGAGCTGCTCCGGCCGCGCGGAGCTGCTCGGGCCGCGCGGGGCTGCTCGGGCCGGGGCGACGGGTGGACGCGGTGGGCGGGCGCGGGGCGAGCGGGGGCGCAGGGCGGGCTGCGCAGGGCGGGCGGGCGGGCCAAGATCCGCGCAGTTTCCCCGAAAGTGCTGTCTCACCGCGCGGGGAGGCAGCAGTTTCGGGGATGTTGTCCAGATCTTGGCGGCCGGGTGGGGCGGTGGCGGCGGCGCGATCGGGGCTGCGGGCGCCGGGCGCGAAGCGGGGCGAAGTGGGCGCGGCAGGCCAGACGGGGACGGCGGGCCAGGCAAGGACGCGCAGGGCGGACCAGGCGCAGGCGGGCAAGACGAGGTCAACGAATCGGGCGCGGGCGCCGCGGGGCGGGCCAGGCGAGGGCGGCGCGGGCGGCGCGGGCGCGGACCGCGCGGCGAGGTCGGTGGGCTGCGGGGGTGGGGTCAGCGGCCGGCAGCGCGCTCGGCGAGGCGGGACAGGCGCGCCTGGTGCAGTCGGCGCAGCGCGCGGACGCCGTCGACGGCCAGCTCCTTGTCGGCGGCCTGCAGGGCGACCATCGGCAGCAGGTCGTCGTCGTGCAGCTCCAGGCTGGCCCAGGGTGCGCCCCGGTCGAAGCGGACCCCCCGGACGACCTCCCAGGGCAGCGCGTACGAGCTGATGATGTTGCGCACCCGGATGCCGTGCGCGTCGGCCTCCACCCGGGGTCGGGTGAACAGCAGGAAGCCCAGCGCCCCGAAGACGCCCAGACCGAGCATGGCGATCTGATCGCCGCGCTGGAAGCTGCCGTAGCCGTTGCCGGTCGGGCCGCTCAGCGAGGTGGCCACCAGAGCGAACACGACCAGCAGCGCGACCGCCGAGGACCAGCAGACCACCCGGATGCGGCGGGGCTTCAGGCGGACCAGCTCCGTTTCACTCACCCTGCCAGTCTGCCACCCGCACCCGCCCGACCGACGCACCACCCGCCGTGCCACCGCCACCCCACCCGGACCGTCGACCACCACCGCCGCCACCCACTGCTGGGCGCGGCGCTCGTCGTCGCCGTCCGGCACCGGGTGCCCGGGGTGCGGACCGGCCACGCGCCCGAGCCCCACCGCGCCGAACCGCACGATGCCCACCCGACAAGCCCGGCAGCAGGCCGCATGATCGTGCTGGATCCAGGATGTAGTGGCCTCGGTGGCGCCCGAAGCCACTACATCCATGATCGAGCGCGATCTTCCACGTGCGGCCCGACAGGGCCGGACGGCGGGTGGCGCACGGCGGAAGGAGATCGACACCAGATCGGATCAAGCCGGGCGACGGGGTCGCGCAGGCAGCGGTCAGAGTCGGCAGGCGTGGATGTTGGTGACCAGGATGGCCCGGGCCCCCAGCTCGTACAGCTCGTCCATGATCCGGTGCACGTCGTCGCGGAGCACCATCGCCTGCACCGCCACCCATCCCTCGCGGTGCAGCGGCGACACGGTGGGCGACTCGATGCCGGGGGTGAGCCCGCTGGCCCGGTCCAGCAGGCCGGCCGGCACGTCGTAGGCGAGCATCACGTACCGACGGGCGACCAGCACACCGTGCAGGCGGCGCAGCAACTGCTCGGCCTGCGGGTGCGCCGACGCGCCGGCCCGGCGGACCAGCACCGCCGAGGAGCGCAGCAGCGGCTCGCCGAAGACCACGAGGCCCGCCTGGCGCAGGGTGGCGCCGGTCTCCACCACGTCGGCGACGACGTCGGCGACGCCCAGCCGTACGGCGTTCTCCACCGCGCCGTCGAGGCGGATCACGTCGGCCTTGACGCCCAGCTCGCCGAGGTGCCGCTCGACCAGCCCTGGGTACGCGGTGGCGATCCGGTGCCCGCCGAGGTCCTGTACGGAGGCGATGTCGTCGGGGCGGGCGGCGAAGCGGAAGGTGGCCCGGCCGAAGACCAGGTCGACGACCTCCTCCGCCGGCGCGGCCGAGTCGATCAGCAGGTCCCGGCCGGTGATCCCGAGGTCGAGATCACCGGAGCCGACGTAGGTGGCGATGTCCTTGGGACGCAGGTAGAAGAATTCGACGTCGTTGGCCTCGTCCCGGCAGACGAGGTCCTTGGGGTCGGTGCGCTGGCGGTAGCCCGCCTCGCGCAGCATCTGGGCGGCCGGTTCGGCCAGGGTGCCCTTGTTGGGAATGGCGACACGCAGCATGACGGAGTGCTCCTTCGATCCGGATGGCGATCAACGGGTGGGGCACTCACAGATGTCGGTAGACGTCCTTGAGTTCCAGACCGCTGGCCAGCATCAGCACCTGGACCTGGTAGAGCAGTTGGGAGATCTCCTCGGCGGTGCGCTGCGGCCCCTCGTGCTCGGCGGCCATCCACGACTCGGCCGCCTCCTCGACGACCTTCTTGCCGATGAAGTGCACCCCCTTGTCCAGGGCGGCGACGGTGCCCGAGCCCGGGGTGCCGGCGGCAGCCTTGGCCTGCAGCTCGGCGAACAACTCCTCGAACGTCTTCACGGAACGCGATTCTTCCAGCCGACCGGTCAGCCGCTGAAGCCGACCCGCTGGCCGTTGTGCGCCAACGTCCGGATGGCCAGCGCCGCGTCGAGCGCGGCGACGGTGGCCGACCAGCCCTTGTCCTCCGCCGACCCGGGCAGCCCGGCCCGGTCCCGCGCCTGCTCGATGGTCTCCACGGTGAGCACCCCGTGCGCGACCGGCTTGCCCTCGTCCAGCGCCACCCGCGTCAGGCCGTCGGTGACGGAACGGCAGACGTAGTCGAAGTGCGCGGTGGCGCCGCGGACCACCACGCCGAGCGCGACCACCACGTCGCAGCGCCGCGCGAGGGCCTGGGCGACCACCGGCAGCTCGACCGAGCCGGCGACCCGCGCCACCACGGAACGGGCGCCGCACGCCTCGGCGGCGGCCACCGCGCGCTCCAGCATGTGGTCGGTCAGCTCGCCGTGCCACCGGGCGGCCACCACCCCGACGGTCAGCCCCGCGGCGTCCACCGCGCCGACCCCCGGCTCACCGAATCCCGCCATCGTCATGCTCCGATCTCGTCGTTGGCGACCGGGCGCCCCAGCGGCGCCTCGCTCACCTCGTCCAACTCGTCCAGCAGGTGACCCATCCGGTCCCGCTTGGTGCGCAGGTAGCGCAGGTTCTCCGGGTGCGCGCCGGCCGGCAGCCCCTCCCGGCCGGTGATCGTCAGCCCGTACCCCTCCAGCCCGGCCCGCTTGGCCGGGTTGTTGGTCAGCAGCCGCATCGAGCGCACGCCCAGGTCGTAGAGGATCTGCGCGCCGGTGCCGTAGTCCCGGGCGTCGGCCGGCAGACCCAGGTCGAGGTTGGCGTCCACGGTGTCGCGGCCGAGGTCCTGCAACTGGTACGCCTGGAGCTTGTGCAGCAGCCCGATGCCGCGACCCTCGTGCCCGCGCACGTAGAGCACCACGCCCCGGCCCTCGCGCGCGACGCGGGCGAGCGAGGCGTCCAGCTGCGGCCCGCAGTCGCAGCGCAGCGAGCCGAACACGTCCCCGGTGAGGCACTCGGAGTGCACCCGCACCAGCACGTCCTGGCCGTCACCGAGGTCGCCCAGCACCATGGCGACGTGCTCGGCCGGGTCGTGCTCGGCGCGGTAGCCGAGCGCCCGGAACACCCCGTGACGGGTCGGCATCCGGGCTTCGGCGACCATTTCGACCTGCTTCTCGGTCCGCCGCCGGTGCGCGATCAGGTCGGCGATGGTGATCAGCGTGAGGCCGTGCTCGGCGGAGAACTTCTCCAGGTCCGGCAGGCGCATCATGGTGCCGTCGTCGTTGACGAGTTCGCACAGCACGCCCGCGGGTCGCAGCCCAGCGAGCCGGGTCAGGTCGACGGCCGCCTCGGTGTGCCCGGGCCGGCGCAGCACGCCGCCCTCGCGGGCCCGCAGCGGCACCACGTGCCCGGGCCGGGCCAGGTCCGTCGGGTCGGTGGCCGCGTCGGCGAGCAGCCGGATGGTGTGCGCGCGGTCGGCGGCCGAGATGCCGGTGCTGATGCCCTCCCGGGCGTCCACGGTCACCGTGTACGCGGTGCCGCGCCGGTCCTGGTTGGTGTGGTGCATCGGCGGCAGGTCGAGCCGGTCGGCCTCGCTCTCGGTCAGCGGCACGCAGATGTAGCCGGACGTGTACCGGACCATGAACGCGAGCAGCTCCGGTGTGGCCAGCTCGGCCGCGAAGATCAGGTCGCCCTCGTTCTCCCGGTCGGCGTCGTCGACCACGACGACCGGCCGTCCGGCCGCGATCTCGGCGACCGCCTGCTCGATGCTGGCGAAGGTGCTCATGCCGGCACCACGGCGCTGGACTTGATGATTCGCTCGCTGCGCTCGCTCATGCGACGGCCTCCGTGTAGGTGGGCGGGAGGGCGGCAACCGGCCGGGCGGCGCGCGACGTGCGCCACCAGGCTGCGAAGCCCCAGGCGCACAACGCGCCGTAGATCAGGTACATGGCCGCGGACGGATAGAACCCGCCGCGCAGCAGCAGTGGCACGCCGACGGCGTCGACCGCGATCCAGACCAGCCAGAACTCCACCCAGCCGCGGGCCATGCCGTAGGTGGCCAGCAGGCTGCCGGTGAGGATCCAGGCGTCGGGCAGCGGCCCCCAGGAACCCAGTGCGGCGAGCACCGGGTACGCCGCGGCGGTGCCGACGGCGGCGGCCAGCAGCATCGCCAGCCGTTCCCGGCCGGTGGCCCAGCGCGGGAGCACCGCGGCGTGCCCGGCGTCGGCGCGGCGGTTGCGTCGCCAGCGCCACCAGCCGTAGAGGCTGACCGCGAAGAAGAACACCTGCCGGCCGGCCTGCCCGTAGAGGTCGTGCTCCTGCGGGGTGGCGAACACCCCGCCGAGGAAGACGGTGAAGAGCAGCCCGTTGCCGATCATGCCGACCGGCCAGGCCCAGACCAGCCGCCGCAGGCCGAGGAGCGCGGAGACCAGCCCGAACACGTTGCCGACGATCTCCCGGACCAGCACCGTCGAGCCGCCGACCTGCACCTGGGCGTCGAGCAGCCAGCCGAGCGTGCCCATCAGACGGCCCCGCCTGTGCCGGTGGTCGCCCCGGACGCCGCGGCGTCGTCGGCCAGCCGGGCGCCGAGCAGCCGCTCGACGTACTTGGCCAGGACGTCGACCTCCAGGTTGACCGGGTCGCCGACGCCCCTCGCGCCGAGGGTGGTGAGCTTGAGGGTGGTCGGGATCAGCCCGACGGAGAACTCGTCGGCGCCCACCTCGGCGACGGTCAGCGAGACGCCGTCGATGGTGATCGAGCCCTTCTCCACCACGTACCGGGACAGCGCGGCGGGCAGCCGGAACCGCACCGTCTCCCACTGCTCGGCCGGCTCCCGGGAGATCAGCTCACCGACGCCGTCCACGTGCCCCTGCACCAGGTGCCCGCCGAGCCGGCTGCCCAGCGCGGCGGCCCGCTCCAGGTTGACCGGGTCGCCGGGGCGCAGCGCGCCCAGCGCGGAGCGGCGCAGCGTCTCCCCCATCACGTCGGCGGCGAAGACACCGTCCGCCGCGTCCACCACGGTCAGGCAGACGCCGTTGACCGCGATGGAGTCTCCGTGCCGGGCGTCGGAGGTGACCAGCGGGCCGCGTACGGCGACCAGCGCCGAATCGCCCGCGGTCGACTCCACGCGGACGACCTCGCCCAGCTCCTCGACAATGCCGGTGAACATGTCAGCCCTCCCTCTTCCGAGGCAACGCGGTGATCCGGAGATCCGGACCGACCTGCGTAACGTCGACGAACTCCAGATCGATGGCTTCAGCGATGGTCGTCACTCCGGCGTCGACCAGAGCGGTCGGGCCGGCGCCGAGCAGCCGGGGCGCGACGTACCCGACGATCTTGTCGACCAGGCCGGCGGCCAGGAACGCACCGGCCAGCTGGGGGCCACCCTCCAGCAGCACGGCGCGGACTCCGCGCTGGTGCAGCGCCGCGAGCAGCGCCGGCAGGTCGACCCGGCCGTCCGGGCCCGCGCCCACCTCGGCGGCGGTCGCGATCCAGGTCCGCGCGGCGCCGTCGCGGACCCGGGCGTCCGCCGGGGTACGCCCCGAGCTGTCCACCACCACCCGCAGCGGCTGCCGGATGGCCAGGCTGCCGTCGCGCAGGTTGCGGGCGGTCAGTCGGGGATCGTCGGCGAGCACGGTGCCGACCCCGGCGATGACCGCGTCGACGGTGCCGCGCAACGCGTGCACGTCGATCCGGGCCGCCTCCGAGGTGATCCACATGCTGGTGCCGTCCGCCGCCGCGGACCGGCCGTCCAGGGTGGCGGCGTACTTCCAGATCACGTACGGCCAGCCGCGACGCATCGAGGTCAGCCAGGCGACGTTGCCGGCCTCGGCCTCGTCTCCGCGTACGCCCAGATCCACCCGGACCCCGGCGGAGCGCAACGTGGCGGCGCCGCCGGTGGCCACCGGGTTCGGGTCGGGTACGGCGATCACCACGCGGCCCACGCCGGCCTGGACCAGCGCGGTGCTGCAGGGACCGGTGCGACCGGTGTGGTCACAGGGTTCCAGAGTGACCACGGCGGTGCCGCCACGGGCCCGCTCCCCGGCCTGAGCCAGCGCGACGATCTCAGCGTGCGGCCCGCCGGCGTAGGCGTGGAAGCCCTCGCCCACGACCGCGCCGTCCGCGTCCAGCAGCACGCAGCCGACCACTGGGTTGGGGCTGGTGGTGCCCAGCCCGCGCGCCGCCAGCTCGATCGCGCGTCGCATCGCCTCATCGACGGAGACGCTGGCCATCGCCCTGTCCCTGCCCTCTCACTCGCCGTTGCGCGCGCGGGCGGTCAGGGAGGCGGCATGGGCCGCAGGGCATGCGGCGGCGGATTCCGGGTACGGCACGGCCGCCCCGGGGGGTCGGGACGGCACGCTGAAGCCAGCGGCCGGCTCGGACCCGTCCGTCCCGCGCGCTGTCTCCCATCCGGACTGTCTGGGCGCGGACGAACCGCCCCCAACCGTCGGCCCCGGATTTTCACCAGGTCCACCGGACGGCAGAGCCGTCCGGGTCGCGGGCTGACCACGGTTGGACCGTGGATCACCGCCGGTTCGGAATTTCACCGAGTCCCGCCAGCGCGTGGTGGGTACTCCGGCAGTCTTACACGCCAACCGGGGGGCGCCGCCACAGAGGCGAGCTACTTCACAGCGGGACCATGCTCAGGTGACGCCGCGGCGCCGGTCCACCGCCACGTACGAACCCGGCTGGCTCTTGGCCACGGTCTTCATCTCGGAGGCCACCGCGATGGCCTCGAGCGGGTCGGTGAACCGCTTGCCCGCGTCGGAGAGGGAGACGCCGATGGAGAGGGTGACCAGGGCGGCCCGGCGGATGTTGCCGCGCCGGTCCTTCAGCTCGACGAAGCCGCGCTCCCGGTCGGTCGCGTCGTAGAGCGTGTCGGCGGCCTTCTCGAAGTCGACCACCGCCCGGGAGGTCAGTGGTCGGACCTGGTCCGGGGCGCAGACGATGACGAAGTCGTCGCCGCCGACGTGGCCCAGGAAGGCCGGTGGCAGGCCCACCGCCACCACCGCCCGGTGCAGGCTGCGGGCCAGCGCGGAGATGAAGTCGTCGCCGCGGACGAAGCCGTACCGGTCGTTGACGCTCTTGAACCGGTCGATGTCGATGTAGCCGACCGCGTAGTCCACCCCGTGCCGGACCCGGTCACTGATCTCCCGGCGGATCCGGCTGTTGCCGGGCAGCCCGGTCAGCGGGGAGACCTCCCGGAACTCCTTGTTGCGGCGCAGGGTCGACGAGACGCGGGCCACCAGCTCGGCGGTGTCGAACGGTTTGACCAGGTAGTCGTCCGCGCCGGCGCTGAGCCCGTGCACCTTGTCGACGGTCATCCCCTTGGCCGTCAGCATGATCACCGGCAGGGCGGAGGTCATCGGGTCGGCGCGCAGCCGACGGGTCAGCTCCAGCCCGTCGATGCGGGGCATCATCAGGTCGACCACGGCCAGGTCGGGCCGCTGCCGCTCGATGACCTCGAGGGCCTCCTGGCCGTCGCTGGCGTGGATCACCTCGAAGCCGTGCAGCCGCAGGTTGAACTCGACGAAACGGGCGATGTCCTCGTCGTCGTCGACAACGAGGATGATGTCCTTGCGGTCGCCCTCGGGCTCCATCTCAGGCTCCGGGAGCCGCGCGTTCCGCCAGCGAGCGCAGGTGGCGTACCGCCTCCGCCGGGTCGGCGGCACCGTAGACGGCGGTGCCGGCCACGAACGCGTCGGCGCCCGCGGCGGCCGCCTGCTCGATGGTGTCGGCGGCGATCCCACCGTCCACCTCGATGCGCAGCTCCAGGTGCCCGGCGTCGACGTGCCGGCGGGCGGCGCGGACCTTCTCCAGCAGCTGCGGGATGAACCGCTGCCCGCCGAAACCGGCCTTGATCGTCATGATCAGCAGGGTGTCGAAGCTGGGCAGCAGCTCCAGGTACGGCTCGATCGGGGTGTCCCGGTCGATGGCCAGCCCGGCCTTCGCGCCCGCGGAGCGCAGGTCCTTGGCCAGCGCCACCGGGTCGTCGCACGCCTCGGCGTGGAAGGTCACGTTGTACGCCCCGGCGTCGGCGTAGCCGGGGGCCCACCGGCGCGGGTCCTCGATCATCAGGTGCACGTCGAACGGCAGCGCGGTGACGGCGCGCAGGCTCTGCACCACGGGCAGACCGATGGTCAGGTTCGGCACGAAGTGGTTGTCCATCACGTCCACGTGCAACCAGTCCGCGGCGTCCTCGACGGCACGGACCTCTTCGGCGAGGTGGGCGAAATCGGCGGCCAGAATGCTCGGCGCGACGATCGGCGGCGGTACGGTCACGGGGCCAGTGTACGAACGCGGCCACCCGTCGCCCGCATCGCGGCACCACCGGGGACGCGCTGTGATCCAGCGGTGACCAGTGGTGCAGAATTGGTCGGTCCGGACCGCCGAATCCGGACGAACAGACATCAGCGGTTGGCCGATCGACGGAAACGCGACGACACTCCATCCGGGACGGTGCCGTAGGCTGCACGCCCGCCGGGGTCTCGCCGCGGGGCGCGGTGACCGGCCGCCAGCTCCCGGGAGGGCGGACGATGCGACGGTGGCTCGGAGCGCTGGCGCTGGCCGGCGTCACGACGATGCTGCTGGCCGGCTGCGGGCCGGCGCGAGGGGCCGACGGCGACCTCGTCGACGACTGGCCCGCGTTGCGGACACCGAGACCGTTCACCCCCGCCACCGACACCTGCCTGCCCCGGATCACCTCGATCGTGCAGGCCAGCACGTACGAGACGGTGGACTGCGCGCGCAGCCACCTGGCCGAGGCGATCCACGTCGGCACGTTCACCGGCCCCGACGCACTGTCCGAGACCCGCCCGGAGCCGGGTTCGTCGGCGCTGCGCACCGCCCGGGCCGAGTGTGACCAGCGGGCCCGGGAGGTGCTCGGCGGCGACTGGCACACGGCCCGGCTCGCCCTGTCCCTCTCGCTGCCCTCCGGGCCCGCCTGGTCCGGGGGTGCGCGCTGGTTCCGCTGCGACCTCAGCGAGACCGGCAGCATCGACAACACCCGGCCGGTGAACCGCACCGGCAGCCTGCGCGGCGCGTTGATCGGTGACACGCCGCTGACCCACCGCTGCTTCGATCCCAAGCTGATCGGCGACAACCTCAACTACATGGCGCCGGTGCTGTGCACGGAGCCGCACCGCGCCGAGTTCGTCGGCGTCTACGAGGAACGGGACCTGAGCTGGGCGGAGTTCACCCGCTCCGCCGAGCAGGCGCACGGGCGCTGCATGGCGTTGATCGCCGCGTACGCCGCCGTGCCGAACAACAGCGACCTGCCGTACCGGGCCGGGTCCATCTACTACCCACCGTCACAGCGGGAGTGGGAGGAGGGTGACCGTGGCGTGCGCTGTTTCCTGTGGAGCGACGACCGCAAACTCACCCGCTCGATGCGCAATGCCGGCCCGGAGGGACTACCCGCCATCTGAGCACCGGTGCCGTATGCTGCTGCGCCGTGGCGCTACCGACCGGCTGGGGGCCGGCGGAGACCACCAGCGGCGGGGAGGTCGGGGGATGCGACGATGGTTGGCGGCGGTTGCCGCGGGCGCGACGGTGGCCCTTGCTCTGGCCGGGTGCGGCGCACCCGCCGGAGTCGACCGGAACCTCACCGACGACTGGCCGGCCCCCGTCGCCGCGCAGCAGTTCGTTCCCGCCGCCGACGTGTGCCACCACTCGTCCCAGCAGGTCGGCTACCTGACCGGCTACAACCCGGTGGCGTGCGCCGAGTCGCACCGGGTGGAGACCATGCACGTCGGCACGCTCAGCGGCCCGGGCACCGACCGCGGCACTCCCCCACCGCCCGGCTCGGTCGGCATGCGGGCCGCGCAGGCCGCCTGCGACAAGGAGATCAGCAAGGCGGTGGGCGCCGACTGGCGCTCCGGGCGTCTCGGCCTGACCGTCGTGCTGCCCTCGGCGCCCGCCTGGGCCGGTGGTGCCCGCTGGTACCGCTGTGACGTCACCGAGATCGCCAGCATCGACGACACCGCCGTCGACCTGCGCACCGGCAGCCTGCGCGGAGCGCTGACCGGCGCGGCGCCGCTGGCGTACCGCTGCTTCAACCCCAAGCTGGTCAAGGACGACATCGAGGAGATGGTGCCGGTCTCCTGCACCAGCCGGCACCACGCCGAGTTCGTCGGGATCTGGCAGGCCCCGGACATCAGCTACGCCGAGTTCAACCGCACCACCAAGCGGACCCACCGGGCCTGCCAGACGGTGACCGCCCGGTACGCGAAGGTGCCGGACAACTCCCAGCTCGACTTCCGCGCCGGAACGATCTACTACCAGCCGTACGAGCAGGAGTGGAAGAACGGCAACCGTGGCGTGCAGTGCTTCCTGTGGATCAGCGACCGCAACCTGACCCGCTCGATGAAGGGCGCGGGCACCAAGGGCCTCCCGGTCACCTGACCCAGCGCACCGGCGAGCCAACACGGAAGGGCCCCTGTCGAGGGGCCCTTCCTTGTTGTCGAACGGCTGGTCAGCCTCGGCGCAGGACGGCGAGGAACATCGCGTCGGTGCCGTGCCGGTGCGGCCAGAGCTGCACGGTGGGACCGTCGCCCAGACCGGGCATGCCGGCCGGCAGCAACGGTCGGGCGTCGACGAAGTCCACCGGCACCCCGCTGCGGCGGGCCGCCTCGGTCACCGTCACGTGGGTCTCCACGGTGTGCGGCGAGCAGGTGACGTAGGCGACCAGCCCACCCGGACGGACCGCGCGCAGCGCCGCGCCGAGCAGCTCCCGTTGCAGCCGGGTCAGCGGCGGCAGGTCGGAGGGCTGGCGACGCCAGCGCGACTCCGGCCGGCGGCGCAGCGACCCCAGCCCCGTGCACGGCGCGTCCACCAGCACCCGGTCGAAGTGCCCCTCCGGCAGCTTCGGGTCCGCGCCGACCTCACGGCCGTCGGTGGCCAGCACGGTCACCGGCAGACCCCGGGTCGCCTGGGACACCAGCCGGGCGCGGTGCTCCGCCACCTCGACCGCGGTCACCCGGGCGCCGCGCTGCGCGGCCAGCGCGCCGAGCAGCCCCGCCTTGCCGCCCGGACCGGCGCACAGGTCCAGCCAGCGCCCGTCCGGGCCGTCCAGCGGCGCGTCGGCGAGCGCGCTGGCCACCAGCTGGGAACCCTCGTCCTGGACGTGGGCGCGGCCGTCGACCACCGCCGGCACGTCGCCGGGCGCGCCGCCGGGCAGATAGACGGCGTACGGCGAGAACGCGCCGGGCGCCCCGCCGACCTGGTCGGCCAGCTCCACCGGGTCGATCAGGCCCGGCCGTGCGCACAGGTGCACCGGCGGGCGCTCATTGTCCTCGATCAGCAGCCGGGCCGTCTCGCCCAGGTCACCGTCGAGCGCCTCGGAGAAGGCCCGCACAATCCACTGCGGATGGCTGTACGCCAGCGCCAGGTGCCCCACCGGGTCGGTCTCCATCGGCGGGGCGAGCTTCGCCACCCAGCCGTCCGAGTCGAGGGTGGACACCTCGCGCAGCACCGCGTTGGCGAACCCGGTGGCGCCCGGCGCGACCGCGCGGACCAGGTCCACGGTCGACGAGACCGCGGCGTGCGCCGGCACCCGGGTGTGCAGCAGCTGGTACGCCCCGAGCCGCAGCGCGTCGCGCACCGGCGGGTCGATGCGGGCCACGTCCCGGCCGGCCGCCTCGGTCAGGATCGCGTCCAGGGTGCCCAGGTGGCGCAGGGTGCCGTAGGTCAGCTCGGTGGCGAAGGCCGCGTCCCGGCCGTACAGCCCCTCCTCGCGCAGGATGGTGGGCAGCACCAGGTTGGCGAACGCGTCGTCGCGGTGCACCGCGGCCACCGCCTCGTACGCCGCGCGGCGCGGGCGGTCCAGCGGCGGCCGGACCGGGCGGCGGTCACCACCGCGACCGGTCGACGGGCCACCGCGCGTCGGGCGCGTCCCCTCCGGGGCCGTCACGCGAACTCCTCGCCGGTGCTGACCCGGACGCCGCGCGCCCAGTCGGTCGCCGGCATGGCCCGTTTGCCCGCGGCCCGCACCTCGCCCAGCCGCACCGGCACGGTGGCCGTGCCGGCCAGCACGCGGGTCTTCTCCACCAGCAGCTCCCCCGGTTTCAGGTCGGGACCGTCGGCTGCCGCCACGACCGGGCCGAGCTTCACCCGCTCGCCCCGGAAGGTCGTCCAGGCGCCCGGGGCCGGGGTGCAGGCCCGGATCCGCCGGTCCACCGCGAAGGCCGGGTCGGTCCAGCGCACCCGGGCGTCCTCCACGGTCAGCTTCGGTGCCAGCGACACCCCGTCGGCCGGCTGCGGCTCGGCGCGGGCGGTGCCGTCGGCGATCGCGTCGAGCACCGCCACCAGCAGCCCGGCACCGGACTCGGCGAGCCGGTCCAGCAGGTCGCCGGAGGTGTCGCCCGGGTGGATCTCGTCGGTCAGGGTGCCGAAGACCGGGCCGGTGTCCAGGCCCTGCTCCAGCTGGAAGACGCTGGCCCCGGTCAGCTCGTCGCCGTGCAGCACCGCGTGCTGCACGGGCGCGGCGCCGCGCCAGGCGGGCAGCAGCGAGAAGTGCAGGTTGATCCAGCCGAACCGGGGGATCTCCAGCGCGGCCGGCGGGACCAGCGCGCCGTAGGCGACCACCGGCACGCAGTCCGGTGCCAGCTCGCGCAGCCGGTCGAGGAACTCCGGCTCACGGGGGCGGGCCGGGGTGAGCACCTCGACGCCGTGCTCGTCGGCCCACTCGCCGACCGGGGAACGGGACAGGCCGCGCCCGCGTCCGGCGGGCGCGTCCGGCCGGGTGACCACCGCGACGAGGTCGTGGCGGGAGGCGGCGACGGCGGCCAGGGCGGGGACGGCGACGGCCGGCGTACCGGCGAAGATCACACGCATCCGGGTCACCGACCCAGGCCGAAGGGGCTGCCCGCGCCGTGCGGGTTGACCTTGACCAGAGGCGGGGCGGACGCGTCGTACCACTCGGCCTGGCGGATCGCCTTCATCGCCTCCTTGCGACCGGCGGCGTCGAGCCGGTCCAGGAAGAGCACGCCGTCGAGGTGGTCGGTCTCGTGCTGCACGCAGCGGGCCATCAGCCCGGTGCCGACGATCTGCAGTGGGTCGCCGTAGCCGTTGAAGCCCTTGGCGATGACGTTCTGCCGGCGCTTGGTGTCGAAGTAGAGCCCGGGGATGGACAGGCAGCCCTCCGGGCCGTCCTGCTCCTCCTCGTCGGGGAATTCGAGCACCGGGTTGACGAGGTGACCGAGCACGTCGTCGACGTCGAAGGCGAACACGCGCAGGCCCACACCGAGCTGCGGCGCGGCCAGACCGGCGCCGTTCTGCTCACGCATCGTGTCGGTCAGATCGGCGATGAGCCTACGCAGCTCGACGTCGAAGTCGACCACCGGATCGGCCGGCGTGCGCAGCACCGGATCCCCAAACAGACGGATGGGCTGGACGGTCACGCGGGACGGCTCCTTCGTGGGTGGGACGAGCGGTGCCGTACCAGTCTACGGAGTGCCCGGGTGGGCGCCGGCCGGCGCACCTCGATCGGCCACCGCCGGTGTGCTCAGCGTCACCGGCAGGGACTCGTAGCCACGCAGGGTCAGCCGGGTCCGGTGCCGGGGCGCCTCGGCCAGGGCCAGCTCGGGCAGGCGGCGCAGCAGCAGCGGGAAGGCCAGCTGCGCCTCCAGCCGGGCGAGGCCGGCACCGAGGCAGTAGTGCGGGCCGGCGCCGAAGGAGAGCGGGTGCGCCTGGTCGCGCGCCGGGTCGAAGCGCTGCGGGTCGGGAAACCGGCGCGGGTCCCGGTTGGCCGCGCCGAGCAGCAGCAGGGCGGTGCTGCCGGCCGGCAGGTCCACCCCGCCGCAGCGCACGGGGGCGGTGGTGGTCCGGGTGGTCAGCTGCACCGGGGAGTCGTAGCGCAGCAGCTCCTCGACGTACGCCGGGGCGAGGTCGGGATCGGCGCGCAGCGCGGCGGCGGCCTCGGGGTGCCGCAGCAGCACCACCAGGCCGTTGCCGAGCAGGTTGGTGGTGGTCTCGAAGCCGGCGACCAGCAGCACCACCAGGTTGGCCAGCAGCTCGTCGCCGGTGAGCCGGTCGCCGTCGGCGTCGTGCACCTGGACCAGCGCCGTGGTCAGGTCGTCGGCGGGCGTCCGGCGGCGGGCGGCGACCAGCTCGGTGAAGTACGCGCGCAGCTCGGCGGCGCCGGCGTCGGCGACGGCCAGCTCCTCGGGGGTGATCTCCGGCTCCAGCACCCCGGTCAGGTCACCGGCCCAGCGGCGGAACAGCGGCCGGTCCGCCGCCGGCACCCCGAGCAGCGCACAGATCACCCCCACCGGCAGCGGGTACGCGAAGTCGGCCAGCACGTCGACCGGCGCGCCGCCGTCCCCGGCACGGTCCCGCATGCCGTCGAGCAGCTCCTCGGCCTGGGCGCGCACCACGTCGCGCATCCCGGCGATGCGACGCGGGCTGAACGCGCCGGCGGCGAGCCGGCGCATCCGGCTGTGGTCGGGCGGGTTGGTCCGCAGCATGGACCGGGCGATCGACGACACCGCCGGGCTCTCCCGCCAGTTCGGCCAGACCTGGTCGCGCAGCGCGTCGTCCAGGACGCCGAGGCGCGGGTCGCGCAGCAGCGCGTCGACCTCCGGGTAGCCGGTCACCACGTACAGGCCGGGCAGGGCCTGCACCACCGGCCCGTGCGCCCGCAACCGCTCGTACGTCGGGTACGGGTCGACCCGCCCCTGCGGCGACATGAGCAGTGTGAGCGCCTCGGCAGCCTCCATGGCCGGCCTCCCCGTCGATGCGTCGGAGGCTCCATCATGCCCACGCCGCCGACGCCTGGCATCCCGCGAAGCGGAGGAACCCAGGCCGAACCAGCCCGCGCCGGCCTCCGGCACGGCCCGCGTCTTCTCCGGCAGCGGCGCGCCGGGCGTGGGCCACCGAGGGTCAGGCGCTGGCGCCCGGGTCCCCCGCGAGGACCGCGTCGCCGCCGAGCAGCGCGGGCTCCGGCAGCGGCAGCTGGATCTTGTGGGCGGCCTCCCAGTCGTAGACCAGGCCGGGGCGCACCTGCGCGCGGAAGTAGTCGATCGCGCTCATCCCGCCCACCACCGGCTCGTCGACCTCCGCCACGAGCTGGGCGGGGACCAGGGTGAAGCCGTTCTGGAGGGCGGCGCTCAGGCGGCGGTGACCGTCGACGACGAAGAAGTACTCACCGGTGAACCCGATCTTCAGCGGCTCCAGCGCCTCGTCGCCGGCCTCGGCCACGTCGCCGACGAACTCGGAGTCCCACAGCCCGCGCAGGGTGGCGATGTCCTCGGTCGGGTAGACCCGGGCCGGGTCCAGCAGCAGCAGCGGCGGATCGTCGCGCAGCACCTCACCGCCGAGCTTCCCCTCGTACACGGCGACGATGTGCTCGACCACCTCGTCGGCGGAGGCCCGGGTGGTGTCGCAGATCAGGTCGTAGTTGCGCAGCCGGGCCTTGTCGACGCCGTACCGGATGATGAACCGGTTGCGCTCGCTCTCGCTGCGCTCGCGCAGCTTGGCCTTGGCCTCCTCCAGCGTGGCGTAGCTCTCCGCCGGGCCGGAGGGCCGGGCCAGCACCCGGCGGGCCGCCTCAGCCGGCTCGGTGATCATGTGCACCTTGAGCGCGTCGGTGAAGAAGTGCCACGCCAGCCGGGAGTCCATGATGAGGCGCTCGCCGGAGGCGGCGATGTCCCGCTGGAGCTGGTCGACGTAGCCGTCGACGGCCTGGTCGAGCTCGGCGTGCAGGTTGAGCTGCAGCGCGGTCATCTGTCGCTGCTGCGCCATCTCCCGGTAGAGGTCGCCCACGCTGACCCGGCGCATGCCGAGCCGCTTGGCGATCTCCACCGACACGGTGCTCTTGCCGCTGCCGAGGTCGCCGTTGAAGACGATCGAGTGTCGAACGGTCACGACTGGTCCACCCCTGATCACCGGCTGTTTGAGATCATCGACATAGCGTCCGACCGACGCGTTCCCGCCATCGTCGCTGCCATCCTGCGAAGGCTACAGCTCGGCGCGTCTGGCGCCGCGCCGTGACCTGGAGCCGTCGTGCGCCCGGGCATGACGGGCGATGCTACCACCCGGGCGCCACCGCTCTGCCGGACGCGGTGTGCGGGGCCACCGCCCCGGACCAGGTCCTCCGCCCGCCGGCGGGCTCAGAACAGGCTGAGCGGATCGACCTGGAGGCGGACCGGATCGGCGGCCTTGCGGGCGGCGCGCGCCCCCGCGGCCGAGTGCAGCGCCTCGGCCATCGCGGCGGCACGGGCCCGGGGCACCCGTACCAGCATCCGCTCGCGGCCCTCCTCGGCCGGCACCGGCCCGAGCACCTCGGCGTCGTCGGGCAGCCGGGCCGCGGCGAGCAGGTCGGCCACCGCCTCGGCGGGGCCGGTGACGCTGGCCATCCGCACCGCCGGCGGGAAGCCCAGCTCCCGGCGCTCGGCCAGTTCACGGCCGGCGAACCAGCCGGCGTCCCAGCGCAGCAGCGCCTGCACCGGTGCGAGCGCGCCGTCGGCGACCACCACCACCCGGCCGGCCGGGGCGGGGCGGGCCAGCGCCGCGGCGGCGAGCCAGCGGCGCAGCGCCTCCTCGCCGGCGCGGAGATCGGCCCGGGTCAGCAGCGCCCACGAGTCGAGCAGCAGCACCGCGCCGTAGCCGCCCTCGGCGACCGGCTCGGCGCCGGGCGTGGCGACCACCAGGGCCGCGCCGCCGGGCACATCGGTCAGCACCTCCTCCCGCCCCGAGGTGCGTACCGGCACGCCGGGGAACGCCCGGCCCAGTTCCTCGGCGGTACGCCGGGCGCCGGTCACCGCGGCCCGCAGCCGCCGCCCGCCGCACTGTGGGCAGGCGTACGCGGCGGCCACCCGGGCGCACCAGCGGCAGGCCGGCGTGCCCCCGGCCGAGGGCAGCGCGAGCGGGCCGGCGCAGTGCGTGCAGCGGGCCGGGGTGCGGCAGTCCGCGCAGGAGATCGAGGGCAGGTAGCCGCGCCGGGGCACCTGCACCAGCACCGGCAGGTCCGCCCGGATGGCGTCGCGGGCGGCCGTCCAGGCCAGGCTGGGCAGCCGGGCGGTGGCGGCGCCGGGGTCGCGGGCCAGTTGCGGGTCGTCGCCGGTCGGCGCGATGGCCGGGATACGCGCCCGCACGGTCGCCCGGTCGGCGACCACCTCGCGGGCCCAGCCGGTCTCGACCAGCAGCTGCCCCTCCGCGGTGCGGGCGTACCCGCCGACCAGCGCGCCGGCCTCGGCGAGCTGGGCGCGGGTGAGCAGCACGTCCCGGGCGTGCGGGTACGGGGCTCGGGGTTCGGCGTGCAGGTCGTCGCCGTCGTCCCACACGGCGACCAGGCCGAGCCGGTCCACCGGTGCGAACATCGCCGCGCGGGTACCGATCACCACCGGTACCTCCCCCCGCCGGGCGGCGAGGAACGCCCGGTAGCGCCGGGCCGGGCCGAGCGCGGCGGAGAGGGTGACGTGCCGCCCCGTGCCCAGCACCTCGGTCAGCGCGACGTCCAGCCGGTCGAGGTCGCGGGCGTCGGCCACCACGACGACCGCGCCCCGGCCCCCGGCGACGGTGGCGGCGACCGCGTCGGCGTAGCGGGCGGCCCAGTCCTCGCCGGGGAGCGCCGACCAGACCGCCCGGGGCGACCGGCCGTCGGTGAGCGCCCGCAGGAGGGCCGGACCGGTCGGGTAGTCCCGCCACCCGCGCGGGTCGACCGGGTCGACGGGTGCGGCGGCGGCGTCCGCGGGGGCGGGCGGGCCGCCGCGGGCCTCCTTCTCGACCCGGGCGTGCCGGGGCGGCACGGCGAGCCGGAGCACGTCGGCGAGGCTGCCCGCGTACCGGTCGGCGACCGCCCGGGCCAACCGGGCGACCTCGGGCGCCAGCACCGGCTCCGGCGAGACGACCTTCTCCAGGTACGCGAGCCGGCCGGTGTGCCCGGAGTCGTCGGCGCGGGCCAGCAGCCAGCCGTCGACGAGCTGCCCCGCGAAGCGCACCTTCACCCGGGTGCCGGGCACCGCCACCTCGTCCAGCTCGGCCGGGACCAGGTAGTCGAAGGGCCGGTCCAGGTGCGCCAGCGGAACATCCACGCAGACGCGCGCGACCGGCGACCCATCCGCGGGTCGCCGGTCGCTGCGCCTGGTGGCGGTCAGGCTCCCGCGGCCGACTTGAGGTCGGCGGCCCGGTCGGTGCTCTCCCAGGTCAGGTCCGGCAGCTCGCGGCCGAAGTGGCCGTACGCGGCGGTCTGCTGGTAGATCGGGCGGAGCAGGTTGAGGTCCCGGATGATCGCGGCCGGACGCAGGTCGAACACCTCGGTGACGGCCTCCTCGATCGAGGCGACCGGCACGGTCTCGGTGCCGAACGTCTCGATGAACAGGCTCACCGGGTGCGCCTTGCCGATCGCGTACGCGACCTGCGCCTCGCACCGCTCGGCGAGGCCGGCGGCGACCACGTTCTTGGCCACCCAGCGCATCGCGTACGCGGCCGAGCGGTCCACCTTGGACGGGTCCTTGCCGGAGAAGGCCCCACCGCCGTGCCGGGCGTACCCGCCGTAGGTGTCCACGATGATCTTGCGGCCGGTCAGCCCGGCGTCGCCCATCGGCCCGCCGATCTCGAACCGGCCGGTCGGGTTGACCAGCAGCCGGTAGCCGTCGGTGTCCAGACCGAGGCTCTCCAGCTCCGGAGCGATGACGTGGTCACGCACGTCCGGGGTGAGCAGCGACTCCAGCGAGATGTCGGCGGCGTGCTGGCTGGACACGACCACGGTGTTCAGCCGGACCGGGCGCAGCCCCTCGTACTCGATGGTCACCTGGGTCTTGCCGTCCGGGCGCAGGTACGGGATGGTGCCGTCCTTGCGCACGGTGGCGAGCCGCCGGGCCAGCCGGTGCGCGAGGGCGATCGGCAGCGGCATCAGCTCGGGTGTCTCCGAGCAGGCGAAGCCGAACATCATGCCCTGGTCACCGGCGCCCTGCGCGTCCAGCGCGCTCTCCGAGGCACCGGTGCGCAGCTCGAAGGCATTGTCCACGCCCTGCGCGATGTCCTCGGACTGGGCGCCGATGGAGACGCTGACCCCGCAGGAGGCGCCGTCGAAACCCTTCTTCGACGAGTCGTAGCCGATGTCGAGGATGGTCCGGCGGACGATCGTCGGGATGTCGGCGTACGCCTTGGTGGTCACCTCACCGGCGATGTGCACCTGCCCGGTGGTGATCATGGTCTCCACCGCCACCCGGCTGTGCGGATCCTCGGCGAGCAAGGCGTCGAGGATGGCATCGCTGATCTGGTCGGCGATCTTGTCCGGGTGGCCTTCCGTGACCGATTCGGACGTGAAGAGGCGGCGTGTCACGGCACTCCTAAGCGTGTGAGGTCGTTCCGCGGCAGTCTAGTCACCGCTGCGGAGGGTGTCGGGATCGGTCGCGCCCTGTTCCACCCGTCAGGAGCGGCCGGGCAGCCGCGCCACGACGAGGTCCCAGACGGAGTCGGCCACATCCTCCTTGGCCTGCTCCGGCAGCCGGCTGACCGAGCCGTCCGCGCCGATGACCGTCACGGTGTTGGTGTCGGCGCCGAAGACCAGGTCCGGACCGACCTCGTTGACCACGATCAGGTCGGCCCGCTTCCGGGCCAGTTTCGCCCGGCCGTTGGCCTCGGCGTCGCCGGTCTCGGCGGCGAACACCACCAGCACCTGCTCCGATCGCTTGCGCTGGCCGAGCTCTGCCGCGATGTCCGGGTTCGTGGCGAGCTCGATGGTGGGCGCGACACCGTCGTCCGACTTCTTGATTTTGCCAGGCGCGTACGTCGCCGGACGGAAATCGGCCGGAGCCGCCGCCATCACCACCGCGTCGGCTTCGACGGCGGCCTTCAGCGTCGCCTCCCGCAGCTCGGCGGTGGTGCCGACCCGGACCAGGTCGACCCCGGCCGGGTCGGCGAGGGAGACGTTGGCCGCGATCAGGGTGACCCGGGCGCCCCGGGCGACGGCCGCCCGGGCGAACGCGTAGCCCTGCTTGCCGGAGGAGCGGTTGCCCAGGAAACGGACCGGGTCCAGCGGCTCGCGGGTGCCTCCCGCGGTGACCACCACCCGGCGGCCGGCCAGGTCGGCGGGGGCGGGCACGCCCCGGGCGAGGACCCGGCGGGCGACCGCGAAGATCTCCGCCGGGTCGGGCAGCCGGCCCTTGCCGGTGTCGACGCCGGTGAGCCGGCCGACGGCCGGCTCGATGACCCGGACACCCCGGGCGCGCAGCGTGGCGACGTTGGCCACGGTGGCCGGGTGCTCCCACATCTCGGTGTGCATGGCCGGAGCCAGCACCACCGGGCAGCGCGCGGTCAGCAGCGTGTTGGTCAGCAGGTCGTCGGCGAGCCCGTGGGCGGCCTTGGCGAGCAGGTCGGCGGTGGTCGGCGCGACCACCACCAGGTCGGCCTGCTGGCCGAGCCGCACGTGCGGGACCTCCTGCACGTCGGACCAGACGTCGTCGGCGACCGGCTGGCCGGAGAGCGCTGCCCAGGTCGGCGCCCCGACGAAGCGGAGCGCCGACGCGGTCGGCACGACACGAACCCGGTGACCCGATTCGGTGAAGAGCCGCAGCAGCTCACAGGCCTTGTAGGCGGCGATGCCGCCGCCGACCCCGAGAATGATCCCGGCGGACATCGACGCGTGGGGGCTTACGGCTGGTCGGTCGGCTCAGCGGTGAGCAGGCCGGCGTTGATCTCGCGCATGGCGATAGAGAGCGGCTTCTCCTGGGGGGTGGTCTCGACGAGCGGGCCGACGTACTCCAGCAGGCCCTCGCCGAGCTGGCTGTAGTAGGCGTTGACCTGGCGCGCGCGCTTGGCGGCGAAGATGACCAGCGCGTACTTCGACGTCGTCTTCTCGAGGAGCTCGTCGATCGGCGGGTTGGTGATGCCTTCGGGGTTGGCGATGGATCCCACGAATTAACCTCTGCGTCTTTCGAGCCGCGCGGACGCGGTGCTGAGTCTCAACGGCGGCCGGCTGTCAGCCGCGCACGCGCGACCAGGCCGGATCCGGATAAGAAGAACCGAGTAAGCCTACCAGCTCCGTGACCACCCGATCGGTGAGGTCGTGGGTCAGGGCGTGCTCGAAGGTCGCCGCCACGGCGGCGTCGGGTCGGTGACCGGGCGGGCTCAGCAGCACCAGCCGGGCGTCGGGCAGTCGCGCCCGGACCAGTTGGGCGCCGGTCAGGTCGAGCGGGAGGAGCACCGGCTGCCCGGCGTCGAGCCGGGCGCGCAGCGGCGGGTACGGGGTGCCCCGGCAGTGCGGGCCGATCCGGGACCACTCCAGCAGCTCCCCGGCGGCCGCCCGACGGTCGAACTCGGCGGGAGCGAGGAAGACGCGGTCCTCCCCGTCGACCTCCCGCTCCCGGCGCGGCCGGGTGGTCGCCGGCACCGGGATCCACACGGACGGAGAACGCGCCCGGACGAGCTCGACGACACTCTCCCTGCCGGAACCCGAAGGTCCAGCCAGGACAGTGAGCCGAGCCGCCGGGCGCGCCTCGTCATCCGTGCTCACTGCTTGTTTCTACACGCTGCCAGGTTCAGTTGGCGGCGAACTCTCCAAGCAGTGCCTTGCGCTGCTGCTCACCGAGGCCGCGCAGACGACGGCTGTCGGCGATCTTGAGCTTCTCCATGATCTGGGTAGCCCGGATCTTGCCGATGCCCGGCATGGCCTGCAGGACGGCCGAAACCTTGAGCTTACCCACGACGTCGTCGCTCTCGGCCCGCTCAAGGACGGCACCGAGGGTGGTCTTGCCCTGCTTGAGCTGCTCCTTCAGCTCGGCACGGGCCTTGCGGATCTCCGCGGCCTTCTCGAGCGCGGCAGCGCGCTGTTCGGGGGTCAGTGACGGGAGCGGCACCAGTTCTCCTCAGGTCCCTATCGCGGCGGGCGGGGCGCACCGCCGCATCTGTGAAACGTGGTGTCGCTGTGAACCAAGGGGTCCGTGGTTCCCAGCGCGGGGAAAACTAGCGGTCAACGGAGCTTTCGGCAACGTGGACGCGCGATGATCATCGCAAAGTGACCGAGCCGTCAGTCAGTCACCGGGCAGCCAGAACACCCCGGCACTCGACCAGCACCCGGTCCGCGGCGGCCCGCAGGGCGGCGGCGTCGGGGCCCGCGGAGAGCACCTCCCGGGAGTACGACGGGAGCACCGAGGCGAGGCTCGAACCGAAGACGGTCCGCAGATCGGCGGCGCCGGCACCCTGCGCGCCGAGCCCCGGCGCGAGCAGCGGGCCCCCCACCCCGGAGAGGTCGTGACCGGTGTCACCGATGGTGGCGCCGACCACCAGCCCGAAGCTGCCGAGAGGGTCCGCACCCCTGTTGAGCTGGGAAATCTCGTCGATCACGGTCTGCGCCACGGTGCGCCCGTCGGCGGTGCGGGCCCGCTGCACGGCGGCTCCCTCGGGGTTCGAGGTGAGGGCCAGCACGAAGACACCGCCACCGTGCTCGGCGGCCAGCTCGAACATCGGCGCCAGGGAACCCACTCCCAGGTAGGGACTCGCGGTGACTGCATCGACATACAGCGGGCTGGATGGATCAAGGTACGCGGAGGCGTACGCGCTGACCGTCGAGCCGATGTCGCCGCGCTTGACGTCAAGGAGAACGAGCGAACCGGCATCGCGTAACTGTCGGATAGTTGACTCAAGAATCGCCACACCGCGGGAGCCGAAACGCTCGAAAAAGGCCGACTGAGGCTTCACCACCGCAACCCGGTCACCGAGGGCGTCAACGACGGTCCGGGTGAACCTGTCAAGCCCCTGGACGTCGTCGGTGAGGCCCCAGCGGGCCAGCAGACCGGGATGCGGGTCGATGCCCACACAGAGCGGTCCGCGCTCGCTGACGGCCCGGTGCAGCCGGGTGCCGAAGCTTTCCATCCGGTACTTCCCCTCTCCTCGTCCGGGCGGCAGCCCGGGGTACCTCAGAACCGGTGATCGGGCCGGCTCAGCCGGCCGCCACCGCCGCCGCCACCCCGGACGCGATCCGGGCCAGGTCGGCGTCGCCGGTGACGTACGGCGGCATCGTGTAGATCAGGTCGCGGAACGGTCGGAGCCACACCCCCCGGTCGGCCGCCGCAGCGGTGGCCGCGCCGAGGTCGACCTCGTGATCGAGTTGGACCACCCCGATCGCGCCCAGCACCCGCACGTCGGCCACACCCGGCGCGCCGCGCAGCGGCTCCAGCCCGGCGCGCAGGCCGGCACCGACCCTGGCGACCTGCGTCGCCCAGTCCCCGGCCCGCAGCAGCCCGATGGAGGCGTTGGCCACCGCGCAGGCCAACGGGTTGCCCATGAAGGTGGGCCCGTGCGCCAGCACGCCGGTGGCGGAGATGGCCCGGGCGACCTGCGGAGTGCAGAGCGTCGCCGCCAGGGTCAGGTACCCGCCGGTGAGGGCCTTGCCCACGCACATCACGTCCGGGGCCACGCCGGCGTGCTCGGCGGCGAACATCGTGCCGGTACGACCGAACCCCGTGGCGATCTCGTCGAAGATCAGCAGGACCCCGTGCGCGCGGGTCACCTCGCGCAGCACCCGCAGGTACCCCGGATGGTGGAACCGCATCCCGCCGGCGCCCTGCACGACCGGCTCGACGATCACCGCGGCGAGTTCGTGGGCGTGCCGCTCGACCGCGTCCACCAGCTCCGCCACGTACGCCTCGTCGGGCGGGTCGGCGAAGCCGCCCGGCGGGACCGGGGCGAAGACCTGCCGGGGCAGCACGTCGCCCCAGAGGTGGTGCATCCCACCCTCCGGGTCGCAGACGCTCATCGGGTGGAACGTGTCGCCGTGGTAGCCGCCCCGCCAGGTGGCCAGGCGGCGTCGCTCCGGCCGGCCGACGGCCCGCTGGTACTGCAGGGACATCTTCACCGCCACCTCGACGCTCACCGAGCCGGAGTCGGCCAGGAAGACGTGCTCAAGACCGTCCGGGGCGAGCTCGACCAGGGTGCGCGCGAGCTGGACCGCGGGCTCGTGGGTGAGCCCGCCGAACATCACGTGGCTCATCCGGCCGAGCTGGTCGGTCACCGCCGCGTCCAACGTCGGGTGCCGGTACCCGTGGATCGCCGCCCACCAGGACGACATGCCGTCCACCAGCTCCCGGCCGTCCGCCAGCCGCAGCCGTACCCCCTCGGCGCTCCGCACCACGAACGGCGCGTTCGCCGGCGGCAGCGCGGCGTACGGATGCCAGACGTGCGCCCGGTCGGCGGCCACGATCTCCTCGGGCGTCACGTGCGCTCCTTCCAGGTGTTGGCGGGTTGGGCGACGGGCACGGCGCGCGCGACGCCAGACACCCACCGGCCGCCTTTGCTCTGCTTCAACGGACGCACCACCCGACGTCCGGATATCGGACGGCGGCCGTTGCGTGGGGTGAAGCAGAGCAAAGGGAACGCGGTGGGTACCGGCCCGGACCGCCGGACCGGCGTCGACACCTGACAGGGCCGCCGGAGCCCCGGCGGCATGGGCACAGGACCGGTCACCGTCCGGCGACCGGGGCCGGGGACGGCCTCGGCGCGCGGGCGGCGGCCCGGACCAGGGCCGGGCCCCGGTAGATGAAGCCGGTGTAGAGCTGCACCAGGGCGGCGCCGGCGTCGAACATCCGGGCCGCGTCGTCCGGGTCCAGCACCCCGCCGACCCCGATGATGGGCAGCCGGCCGCCGGTCTCCCGGTGTACGAACGCCACCACCTCCCGTGCCCGGGCGGTGAGCGGCCGGCCGGAGAGGCCACCCGCCTCGGCCCCGCGCTCGGCGTCCACCGGGGCGAGACCGCTGCGGGCCAGGGTGGTGTTGGTGGCGATCACCCCGGCGGCGCCCCGTGCCAAGCAGACCTCCAGCAGCTCGGCGATCGCCGCCTCGGTCAGATCAGGGGCGATCTTGACCAGCACCGGCTTCTCCCCCACCAGCGCGGCGAGCAGCGCGTCCAGGTGCGCGCGGTCCTGCAAGGAGCGCAGCCCCGGAGTGTTCGGTGAGGAGACGTTCACCGCGAAGTAGTCGCCGTGCCCGCGCAGCGCCCGGTACGAGGCGAGGTAGTCCTCGACCGCCTCGTCGAGCGGCGTCACCTTGGACTTGCCCAGCGAGATCCCCAGCGGTACGCCGAGCGGGCGTGGCAACGCGGCCAGCCGGGCGGCCAACGCGGCGGCGCCGGCGTTGTTGAAGCCCATCCGGTTGACCACCGCCTCGCTGGCCGGCAGCCGGAACAGCCGTCGCCGGGGGTTGCCCGGCTGGGCGTGCGCCGTGACCGTGCCGACCTCGACGAAGCCGAAGCCGAGCGCCGGCCAGGCCGGCAGCGCCGCCCCGTCCTTGTCCATCCCGGCGGCCAACCCGACCGGGTTGGGGAACCGCACACCGAACACCGTGCGCGGCGCCTGGACCGCGTACCGGGCCCGGAGCGCGGCCAGCGCGGCCGGCCGCCGGGACAGCGCGGCCAACCGCCGCAGCGTCCACTCGTGCGCCGCCTCCGCGTCCCCACTGCCGATCCGGAACAGCCACGGCCGCACCGCCCGCTCGAACAGCGTCACTGGGCGGCCCGGAGGGTGGCGTGCAGGTCCTGGAGGGGACGGACCTGCATGTCGCCGCGGATCCTGGCCTCGATGCCCATGACCGCCGCGGCGGCACCGGGGACCGTGGTGATGCAGGGGATGTCCGCGGTGACCGCGGCGCTGCGGATCTCGTAGCCGTCCGAGCGGGCGCTGGCACCCGAACCCTGCGGCGTGTTGATCACCAGCGCCACCGCGCCGCCGAGGATCAGCGACACCGCGTCGTCGCCCTCGCCGGCCTGGTAATGCTTGCGGATCTGCTCACAGGCGATGCCGTGGCGACGCAGCACCTCGGCGGTGCCGGTGGTCGCCACGATCTCGAAGCCGAGATCCGCCAGGCGCTTGATCGGGAAGATCATGCCGCGCTTGTCCCGGTTCGCCACCGAGACGAAGATCTTCCCGGCGGTCGGCAGTGAGCCGTACGCGGCCGACTGGCTCTTGGCGAAGGCGTGCCCGAAGTTGGTGTCGATGCCCATCACCTCGCCGGTCGACTTCATCTCCGGTCCGAGCAGCGAGTCGATCCCCTTGCCGGCGCGGGTGCGGAAGCGCTTGAACGGCAGCACCGCCTCCTTCACCGCAATCGGCGCGTCGGCGGGCATCGTGCCGCCGTCCCCGGTCGCCGGGAGCAGCCCCTCGGCGCGCAGCTCGGCGATGCGCGCACCGAGCGCGATCCGGGCCGCCGCCTTGGCCAGCGGCACGGCGGTCGCCTTGGAGACGAACGGGACGGTCCGCGACGCCCGCGGATTGGCCTCCAGCACGTAGAGCACGTCGTCCTTGAGCGCGTACTGCACGTTGAGCAGGCCACGGACGCCGACACCGCGGGCGATCGCCTCGGTGTAGCGGCGGACCTCGGCCAGGTGCGAGCCGGCGAGGGTGATCGGCGGCAGCGCGCAGGACGAGTCGCCGGAGTGGATGCCGGCCTCCTCGATGTGCTCCATCACCCCGCCGATGTAGACCTCGCCGTCGACGTCGCACAGCGCGTCCACGTCGATCTCGATGGCGTCGTCGAGGAAGCGGTCCACCAGCACCGGGTGGTCCGGCGAGATGTCGGTGGCCCGGCCGATGTAGTCGCGCAGCGTCGGATCGTCGTAGACGATCTCCATGCCCCGCCCGCCCAGCACGTACGACGGCCGGACCAGCACCGGGTAGCCGATCTCGTCGGCGATCGTCTTGGCCTCGTCGTAGGAGGTGGCCATGCCGTGCGCCGGCGCCCGCAGCCCGGCCCGGGCCAGGACCGCGCCGAACGCGCCGCGCTCCTCGGCCAGGTGGATCGACTCCGGGGAGGTGCCGACGACCGGCACACCGGCGTTCTTGAGTCGCTGCGCCAGCCCCAGCGGGGTCTGCCCGCCGAGCTGCACGACCACCCCGACGACGCCCGGCCCGCCGGCCGCCCGACCGGAGGACTCCTCGGCGTGCCAGACCTCCAGCACGTCCTCGAAGGTCAGCGGCTCGAAGTAGAGCCGGTCGGCGGTGTCGTAGTCGGTGGAGACCGTCTCCGGGTTGCAGTTGACCATGACGGTCTCGTAGCCGGCCGCCCGCAGCGCCTGCACCGCGTGCACGCACGAGTAGTCGAACTCGATGCCCTGCCCGATCCGGTTCGGGCCGGAGCCCAGGATCAGCACCTTCGGCCGATCCGACGGCACGACCTCGGTCTCCGAGTCGTACGTCGAGTAGTGGTACGGCGTGGTCGCCTCGAACTCGGCCGCGCAGGTGTCCACTGTCTTGTAGACCGGGCGTACGTCGAGGCGGTGCCGCAGCGTCCGCACGCCGTCCTCGGCGGCCAGCTCCGGGCGCAGCGCGGCGAGCTGCCGGTCGGACAGGCCAGCCCGCTTGGCCTGGCGCAGCAGGTCGGCGTCGAGCACCGGCGCGTCCACGATCTCCGCACGCAGCTCCACCAGCGCGGCGATCTGGTCCACGAACCACGGGTCGATCCCGCCCGAGGCCTCGGTGACCTCGGCGATCGACGCGCCGAGGCGCAGCGCCCGCTCGACGGTGTACAACCGGCCGTCGTGCGGGATCCGCAGCGCGGCGAGGGTGTTCTCCCGCGTCGCGTCGGCCGGGTCCGGGGTGGTCCAGAAACCCGATGATCTGGTTTCCATCGAGCGCATCGCCTTGTTCAGCGCCTCGCTGAAGTTACGCCCCAGGCTCATCGCCTCGCCCACCGACTTCATGGTGGTGGTCAGCTCCGGGTCCGCGCCGGGGAACTTCTCGAACGCGAACCGGGGGATCTTCACCACCACGTAGTCCAGGGTCGGCTCGAACGCCGCCGGGGTCTTCAACGTGATGTCGTTGGGGATCTCGTCCAGGGTGTAGCCGATGGCCAGCTTCGCCGCGATCTTGGCGATCGGGAAGCCGGTCGCCTTGGACGCCAGCGCCGAGGAGCGCGACACCCGGGGGTTCATCTCGATCACGACGATCCGGCCGTCGACCGGGTTGACCGCGAACTGGATGTTGCAGCCGCCGGTGTCCACCCCGACCTCACGCAGCACCGCGATGCCCAGGTCACGCAGGCGCTGGTACTCCCGGTCGGTGAGCGTCATGGCCGGGGCCACGGTGACGCTGTCGCCGGTGTGCACGCCCATCGGGTCGACGTTCTCGATCGAGCAGACCACCACCACGTTGTCGTGCCGGTCGCGCATCAGCTCGAGCTCGTACTCCTTCCAGCCGAGCACGCTCTCCTCGATGAGCACCTCGTGCACCGGGCTGGCGGCCAGGCCGTCGCCGGCGATGCGGGCCAGGTCCTCCGGGGTGTGCGCCATGCCGGAGCCCAGGCCACCCATGGTGAACGACGGCCGGATCACCACCGGCAGGCCCAGCTCCGCGACGGTCGCCTCGACCTCGTCCATCGAGTGGCAGACCCGGGAGCGGGGCACCAGCGCGGTGGGGTCCTCGATGCCGAGCCGGACACCGGCCTTGGCCACGATCTCCTTGAACAGCTGGCGGTCCTCGCCCCGGTTGATCGCGTCGATGTTCGCGCCGATCAGCTCTACGCCGTACTTGTCCAGCACGCCGGACTCGTGAAGGGCGACCGCGGTGTTCAGCGCGGTCTGCCCGCCGAGGGTCGCCAGGATCGCGTCCGGGCGCTCCTTGGCGATGACCAGCTCGACGAACTCCGGGGTGATCGGCTCGACGTACGTGGCGTCGGCGAACTCCGGGTCGGTCATGATGGTCGCCGGGTTGGAGTTGACCAGGCTGACCCGGATCCCCTCGCTGCGCAACACCCGGCACGCCTGGGTGCCGGAGTAGTCGAACTCGCAGGCCTGCCCGATGACGATCGGCCCGGAGCCGATCACCAGGATGTGCTTGAGATCGGTCCGCTTAGGCATTCGTGCGCCCCTCGCTGTGGGTCCGGCCCTCGATGGGCCGCTGCTCGAGGGCACGGCCCTCGATCAGTTCGGCGAAGCGGTCGAAGAGGTAGTCCGCGTCGTGCGGGCCGGCCGCCGCCTCCGGGTGGTACTGGACGGTGAAGGCGGGCAGGTCCACGGCCCGCAGCCCCTCGACGACGTTGTCATTGAGGCAGACGTGTGACACCTGGACGCCGCCGAAGTCGGTGTCGATCACCTGATCGGGGACCACGGCGCCGTGCCCGGCGCCCGGCACCTGGACCGCGAAGCCGTGGTTGTGGCTGGTCACCTCGACCTTGCCGGTGACCCGGTCGACCACCGGCTGGTTGATCCCCCGGTGGCCGTAGCCCAGCTTGTAGGTGCCGAAGCCGAGCGCCCGGCCGAGGATCTGGCTGCCGAAGCAGATGCCGAACAGCGGCACTCGCCGTTGCAGCGCCTCCCGGGCCAGGGCCACCGGGCCGTCGGCGGTGGCCGGGTCGCCGGGGCCGGGCGACAGGAAGATCGCGTCCGCGCCGGTGGCGAGCAGGTCGTCGATGCTGGAGGAGGCGGGCAGCACGTGGGTGGTCACCCCGCGTGCGGCGAGCCGGCGCGGCACGTTGCGCTTGATGCCCAGGTCCAGCGCGGCCACGGTGAACCGGTGCTCGCCGACCGCCTGGACGACGTACGGCTCGGGGGTGGTCACCTCGGTGGAGAGGTCCGCGCCGACCATCTGCGGCGCCTGCCGCACCCGGGTCAGCAGGCTCTGCGGGTCGTTGTCCACGCTGGAGATGCCCACCCGCATGGCGCCGCGCTCGCGCAGGTGCCGGGTCAGCGCCCGGGTGTCCACCCCGCTGATGCCGACGACGCCCTCGGTGGCGAGCCGGTCCTCGAGGCTGCCGGTGGCCCGCCAGTTAGAGCCGATGCGGGCCGGGTCGCGCACCACGTACCCGGCCACCCAGATCCGGCCGGACTCGTCGTCCTCGCCGTTGACGCCGGTGTTGCCGATGTGCGGCGCGGTCTGCACCACCACCTGGCGGTGGTACGACGGGTCGGTGAGGGTCTCCTGGTAGCCGGTCATGCCGGTGGTGAAGACGGCCTCGCCGAAGGTCTCCCCGACGCTGCCGTACGCCTCGCCGGGGAACGTGCGCCCGTCCTCGAGGACGAGGATCGCGGGCCTGCGCTTGGCCATTACTTGACTGCCTTTCCGTCCAGGACCGTCGGCTCGCCGCGCAGGAAGGTCGCCACGATGCGACCCGGCAGCGTCATGCGGGCGTACGGGGTGTTGCGACTGCGGCTGGCCAGCTCCGCCGGCTCGATGGTGCGGCGGGCGGCCGGGTCGATCAGGGTCAGGTTGGCCGGCACCCCGGGCGCCGGGTCGACGCCGTGCCCGGCCAGCCCGGCGATCCGGGCCGGTGCGCGCGACATCCGCTCGGCGATCAGGTCCCACTCCGGGCCGAGCACGTCCAGCGCGATGGAGAGCGCCGTCTCCAGGCCGAGCATCCCCGGCCGGGCGTACGCCCACTCGCACTCCTTGTCCTCCACGGCGTGCGGGGCGTGGTCGGTGGCGATCACGTCGAGCACCCCGTCGGCGAGCGCGGCGCGCAGCGCGGCGACGTCCGCGGCGGTGCGCAGCGGCGGGTTGACCTTGAAGACCGGGTCGTAGGTCTCCGCCCGCTCGTCGGTGAGCAGCAGGTGGTGCGGGGTGACCTCGGCGGTGACCCGTACGCCGCGCGCCTTGGCGTGACGCAGCACCTCGACGCTGCCGGCGGTGGAGACGTGGCAGACGTGCAGTCGGCTGCCCACGTGCTCGGCGAGCAGCACGTCCCGGGCGATGATCGCCTCCTCGGCGACGGCCGGCCAGCCGATCAGGCCGAGCCGGGTGGAGACCTCACCCTCGTGCATCTGGGCGCCCTCGGTGAGCCGGGGCTCCTCGGCGTGCTGGGCGATGATCCCGTCGAACGCCTTGACGTACTCCAGGGCCCGGCGCATCAGCTTCGGGTCGGCGACGCAGTGCCCGTCGTCGGAGAAGATCCGCACCCGGGCCGCCGAGTCGGCCATCGCGCCCAACTCGGCCAGACGCTCGCCGGCCAGCCCGACTGTGACCGCGCCGATCGGCTGCACGTCGACCAGGCTGGCCTCCCGGCCGAGCCGCCAGACCTGCTCGACCACGCCGGCGGTGTCCGCGACCGGGGAGGTGTTGGCCATCGCGCAGACCGCCGTGTAGCCGCCCAGCGCCGCCGCCCGGGAGCCGGACTCGACGGTCTCGGCGTCCTCCCGACCGGGCTCACGCAGGTGGGTGTGCAGGTCGACGAGGCCGGGCAGGGCGACCAGGCCGGTGCCGTCGATGACGGTGGCGTCCGGCGCGGACAGGCCGGGGCCGACCTCGGCGACCACGCCGTCGCGGATCAGCAGGTCGGTCGGCGCGGCGCCGACGACACTCACGCTGGTGATCAGGTACGCGGTCACCGGTTGTTCCCTCCGAGCAGCAGGTACAGGACGGCCATCCGCACGGAGACCCCGTTGGTGACCTGTTCGACGATGGTGGAACGGGGCGAGTCGGCCACCTCGGGAGTGATCTCCATCCCCCGGTTCATCGGGCCGGGGTGCATGACGATCGCGTGCTCGGGCAGCCGGCGCATCCGCGGGCCGTCCAGCCCGTAGCGGCGGGCGTACTCGCGCGCGGAGGGGAAGTAGGAGTCGTTCATCCGCTCCCGCTGCACCCGCAGCATCATCACCACGTCCACGTTGGGCAGCACGGAGTCGAGGTCGTAGGAGACGTCGGTGCCGGGGGCGAGCGCGGCGGCGATGTCCACCGGGATGAGGGTGGGCGGGCCGACCAGGGTGACCTTGGCGCCGAGGGTGGAGAGCAGCAGCACGTTGGAGCGGGCCACCCGGGAGTGCAGCACGTCCCCGACCACCGCGACCGACAGGCCGGCCAGCCGGCCCAGCCGGGCCCGCATGGTGTACGCGTCCAGCAGCGCCTGGGTGGGGTGCTCGTGGGTGCCGTCGCCGGCGTTGACCACCGACCCGTCCACCCAGTTGGCCAGCCGGTGCGGCGCGCCGGAGGCGGGGTGCCGGACGACCACGGCGTCGGCGCCCATGGCCTGCAGGGTCAGCGCGGTGTCCTTCAGGCTCTCGCCCTTGGTGACGCTGGACCCCTTCGCGGAAAAGTTGATCACGTCGGCGCTGAGCCGCTTCGCGGCCGCCTCGAAGGAGATCCGGGTGCGGGTCGAGTCCTCGTAGAAGAGGTTCACCACCGTCCGGCCGCGCAACGCGGGCAGCTTCTTGATCTCGCGGCCGGCGACCGTGGCCATCTCGGCGGCGGTGTCCAGGATCTCGGTGGCGGTGTCGGCGTCCAGGTCCGCGCCGGAGAGCAGGTGCCTGATCATGAGGTGATCCCCCCGTACAGCTTGACCTCGTCCGTCCCGTCGGTCTCGGCGAGCGTCACCTTGACGCTCTCGGCGAGTGCGGTCGGGATGTTCTTGCCGACGTAGTCGGCGCGGATCGGCAGCTCCCGGTGGCCGCGATCGACCAGGACGGCGAGCTGCACGGACGCCGGACGCCCCACGTCGTTGAGCGCGTCGAGCGCGGCCCGGACGGTGCGGCCGGAGAAGAGCACGTCGTCGACGAGGATGACCCGTTTGCCGTCGATGCCGCCGGGCGGCAGCTCGGTCGGGCCGATCGCGCGGGTGGCGTGCCGGCGCAGGTCGTCGCGGTACAGGGTGATGTCGAGCACACCGACCGGGACGGCGACATCCTCGAAGGTGCTGATCCGGGCGGCGAGCCGCCGGGCGAGGGGGGCGCCCCGGGTGGGAATCCCAAGCAGCACCGTCTCGGCGGCGCCCTGGGTCTTCTCCAGGATCTGGTGGGCGATGCGGTCGACCACGCGTTGCACGTCGGCGCTGGCGAGGATCACCTTCACCGAGGGTTGTCGCGGTGGTGACGAGCGGGCAGCCGGTGGGTATGCCACGGCGGACCTCCTTCCCCGCCTCACGGGACGGGTCGTTAAAGGATGTCGGGCACCTCCGGCCGGACCGCGGGCGGACCTGGGCCGGGGCTTCACGCCACGTTACCAGTGGTCACCGGGCCGATGGCCGGCGGCCGCTGACCATCGGATCAGGTCGACGAAATGGGGATAACTCCCCCGGTGCTCCCCAACGGTAGGGTCACGACCACTTGACCAGGTGTCGCATTCCCCGTACCGTCACGCTCCGTAGCGATCGACGGGAGAACCCCGAGCAGCACTGGGAGTGTCCGAATGCCCTCTGAATACGCCAAGTCTCTGGGCGCCCGCCTGCGCTCCATCCGCCAGCAGCAGGGTCTCTCCCTGCAGGGCGTGGAGGAGAAGTCGAACGGGCGCTGGAAGGCCGTGGTGGTCGGGTCGTACGAGCGCGGCGACCGTGCCGTGACGGTGTCCCGCCTGGCCGAGCTTGCCGAGTTCTACCGCGTCCCCGTCTCGGAACTGCTGCCCGACGGCAGTGGGGTCCGTCACGAGCCCACCAGCAAGATCGTCCTGGACCTGGAGCGGCTCTACGACGAGGCCTCCGAGGATCTGGCCTACGTCGCACGCTACGCCCGCGCCATCCAGCAGCAGCGCGGCGACTACAACGGTCGGGTGCTCTCCATCCGCGCCGACGACCTGCGGGCGCTCGCGATCGTGTACGACGCCTCGCCGTCGGGCCTGATCGAGCGGCTCACCGAGCACGGTGTGCTGGTCGCCGACCCCCGGGCGTTCTTCGCCTCCTGAACCACCGATCCACCGAGAAGGGCCCGTGCCGTCCGGCACGGGCCCTTCTCGTGGTGCGTCGCCAGCAGGTGCGCTCAGCGGGTGGCGTACTCGGCGATCCGGCCGAGGATGCCGTTGAGGAAGCGCGGCGAGTCGTCGGTCGACATCTGGCGGGCCAGCTCCACGGCCTCGCTGATGGCGACCGCGTCGTCGATCTCGTCGACGTAGAGCAGCTCGTAGACCGCGATCCGGGCCAGGTTGCGGTCGACCACCGGCATCCGCTCCAGCGTCCAGCCCTCGGCGTAGCTGGCGATCAGCTCGTCGATCCGGTTGAGGTGCTCGGCGACCCCCTCGACCAGACCCACCGCGTAGCCCAGGTGCTCCGGTCGGGGCTGCTCGATCCGCTGCACGTAGCCGGCGAGCACCTCGACCGGGGGGCGGTCCCGCAGGTCGGCCTCGTAGAGGACGTCCAGCGCCCGCTTGCGCGCCTTGCGACGCGCCGGCATCTGCTGCTTGGGACCCTCAGCCATCAGGAGCGGCCGAGGTAACGGCCGTCGCGGGTGTCGACCTTGATCTTCTCGCCGGTGGTGATGAACAGCGGCACCTGCACGGTCGCGCCGGTCTCGACGGTGGCCGGCTTGTTGCCGCCGGTCGACCGGTCGCCCTGCAGACCCGGCTCGGTGTAGGTGACCTCCAGCACAACGCTGGTGGGCAGCTCGATGTAGAGCGGGACGCCCTCGTGCGTGGCGACCGTCGCCTCGGCCTCGGGGAGGAGGTAGTTGGCCGCCTCACCGACGGTGCCACCGGGGACGGTGATCTGGTCGAAGGTCTCCAGATCCATGAAGACGTAGTCCTCACCGTCGGCGTACAGGTACTGCATCGTGCGCTTGTCCACGGTCGCGGTTTCGACCTTGGTGCCCGCGTTGAAGGTCTTGTCGACCACCTTCCCGGACAGCACGTTCTTCAGCGTGGTGCGCACGAAGGCACCACCCTTACCGGGCTTGACGTGCTGGAACTCGACGACGGCCCAGAGCTCGCCGTCAAGGTTGAGTACCAGGCCGTTTTTGAGGTCGTTGGTGGAGGCCATTTCCTGCCTTGATCATCAATTGGCGGACAGACCTGACGAGTCTACTAGCTGCGTCGAGGCAGGTCGCCCGCCATCTCTCGCCCGCCGATCCCACGCCCCCCAGACTGCTCCCGACCGGGATTACAATCCGTCACCTTCAGGCCCCAGCCACCCCAGCACCTCGCACCCTTTGCTCTGCTTCAACGGGCGCAACAGTCACGTTACGTATCACGCGAACACGCAGCCCCGCCCCGACCCACATCGCATTTCCGCACTTCACGGTCTGTGTTGCGCCCGTTGAAGCAGAGCAAAGGACGCGCGCGGGTGGTTGTGCTCCGTGGAGCCGGGGAGGGCAGGGTAGCCGACGGTGACGGTGACGATCCGTAACGAGTTCGCCCGTCAGCTGGTCGAGGCGGCCAGATGATGGAGGGCGAGACGGTAGCCGTCGATCCCGAGACCGCAGATCACCCCGGTCGCCACCGCGGAGACCACCGAGTGGTGCCGGAACTCCTCACGGGCGTGGATGTTGGACAGGTGCACCTCGACCAGCGGCCCGCGCAGCATGGCGCAGGCGTCGCGCACCGCGTACGAGTAGTGCGACCAGGCGGCCGGGTTGAGCACCACCGCCGCCCCCTCGTCGGCGGCGGCGTGCAGCCAGCCCAGCAGCTCGTGCTCGGCGTCGGTCTGCCGGACCGTCACGTCCAGCCCCAGCTCCCGGCCGGTGGCCTCGCAGAGCGCCACGAGGTCGGCGTAGCTGGTCGAGCCGTACACCGCCGGCTCGCGGGTGCCCAGCCGGCCCAGGTTCGGCCCGTTCAACACGTACACCCTCACGCCGTGCCCACCTCCTGGTAGGCGGCCGCGAGCAGCGCGTCGTCCGGGCCCTCGAGCATCGCCGGGCGGGCCAGCCCGTCCAGCACCACGAACCGCAGCCGGCTGCCCCGGGCCTTCTTGTCCACCCGCATCACGGCCAGCAGCTGCGACCAGGCGTCGGCCGGGTAGCTCACCGGCAGGCCGAGCGCGGTCAGGGTGACCCGGTGCCGCTCGGCGGTCGGCGCGTCCAGCCGGCCGGCGAGCCGGGCCAGCGCGGCGGCGTACACCAGGCCGACGGCGACGGCGTGGCCGTGCCGCCAGCGGTAGCCCTCGACCTGCTCGATCGCGTGCGCGAGGGTGTGGCCGTAGTTGAGCACCTCCCGCACGCCCGACTCGCGCAGGTCGCCGGCGACCACGTCGGCCTTGACCCGGATCGCCCGCTCGATGAGCTCCCGGGTGACCGACCCGCGCGGGTCGGTGGCCGCCGCCGGCTCACGCTCGATGAGATCCAGGATCGCCGGATCGGCGATGAAGCCGCACTTGACCACCTCGGCCAGCCCGGCCGCCAGGTCGACCGCGGGCAGGCTGTCCAGGGTGGCCAGGTCGGCCAGCACGCCGACCGGCGGGTGGAACGCGCCCACCAGGTTCTTGCCGGCGGCGGTGTTGATCCCCGTCTTGCCGCCCACCGCGGCGTCCACCATGCCCAGCAGCGAGGTGGCCACCGGCACCCAGCGCACCCCGCGCAGCCAGCAGGCCGCGACGAAGCCGGCCAGGTCGGTCACCGCGCCGCCGCCGACACCGACCACCGCGTCGGTACGGGTGAAACCGGCCGCGCCGAGCCGGTCCCAGCAGGCGGCGGCCACGTCGATCTGCTTGCCCGCCTCGGCGTCGGGCACCTCGATCGGCAGCGGCTCGACGCCGGCCGCGCGCAACCGTTCGCCGAGCGCGTCGGCCAGCCCCTTGAGCGGGGGCGCGTGCAGCACCGCCGCCCGGGTGGCGCCGGGCAGCAGCCCGGGCAGCGTGTCCAACAGTTCGCGTCCGACCAGCACGTCGTACGGCCGTTCGCCGCCGACCGGGATCCGGGTCACCTCGTCCATCGCCGGCAGCCTAGTCCAGCGGGCGGCGCGGAGAGGGCGGCTGTCCACCTGCTGGCCGGGCGGCCCAGTCCGCCAGCAGGCGGGCGTGCTCGGCCACCGCGGCGCGCAGCGCGTCCGGCTGCCGCACGGTGAACGGGCAGCCCAGCCCGGCGAGCAGGGCGGCCATACCGGGCAGGCTCTCCGCCCGGGCCCGCAGCAGCACCCCGTCGGCGGTGGCGGTCAACTCGGCCACGCTGGGCGGGATTCGGCGGCGGGCGGCCACCAAATCGGTCTCCAGCAGCACCTCGACCTCATGCGTGTACGGCACCGCGGCCAGCGACCGGGTCACCCGGGCCACCGGGTCGAAGCCGTCCGGCACGGTGAACGTCGCCTCGCCGGGCGTCACGGCCCCGATCCGGTCCAGCCGGAACGTGCGGACCTCCCCGCGCCGGTGGTCGTGGCCGGTGACGTACCAGCGGCCGGCGTGGAAGACCAGCCCGTACGGGTCGAGTTCGCGGTGCGACTGCTCGCCGCGCCAGGAGCGGTAGTCCAGCGCCACCCGCTGGCGGTGCCGGGCGGCCGCGGCCAGGGTGAGCAGCGTGGCGGACGCCGGTCCCCGCTCCTGCTCCGCGCGCCGCAGGGTGAAGCCGAGGTGCTCCTGCACGGCGGCCAGCCGGTCGGCGAGCGCCGCTGGCAGCACCCGGCGGATCTTCGCGAGCGCGGTGGCGGTGGCCGGCTGCTCGGTGGCCAGCCCGACCCGTTCGGCGACGACCAGGCCGAGCAGCACGGCCACCGCCTCGTCGTCGGTGAGCATCAGCGGCGGCAGCTTGTAGCCCGGGTGCAGCCGGTAGCCGCCGTAGCGGCCCCGGTCGGCGGTGACGGGAATGCCCAGCTCGACCAGGGTGGTTGCGTACCGCCGCACGGTCCGCTCGTCCACGCCGAGCCGGCCGGCGAGTTCCGCCGCCGTCGACCGGTGCCGGGTCTGCAGCAGTTCGAGCAGGGCCAGCACACGACCGGCGGGATGTGACACGGGCCACTCCTCCAAACCGGGCGGATTCTGTCCGGTTGCGATCGTACGGTCATTCGGTAGCCGAGAGAAGGAGCGACAGATGGCGACGTTCGTGCTGGTACCGGGGTTCTGGTTGGGTGCCTGGGCGTGGCGGGACGTGACCGCGACGCTGCGCGCGCAGGGCCACGAGGTGTACCCGATGACGCTGACCGGGCTGGCCGAGCGGGACCACCTCGCCGGGCCGGAAGTCAGCCTGGAGACGCACACCGCCGACATCGTCCGGCTGATCGAGGTCGAGGACCTGCACGACGTACTGCTGGTCGGGCACTCCGGCGGCGGCATGCCGGTCGCCCAGGCGGCGGACCGCATCCCGGACCGGATCGCCCGGGTGGTCTATGTGGAGAGCGGGCCGCTGCCGGACGGCACCGCGCAGTTCGACACCGTGCCGCCGGAGGAGCAGGAGCGGCTCCGGGCCGCGATCGGCGGCGGCCACCTGCTGCCGCCGCCCGCCTTCGACCCGGCGGCCGACCCGACCAACCTGGCCGGGCTGGACGACGCGATGCTGGCCCTGCTGCGCGCCCGAGCCACCCCGCAGCCGCTGCGGGCCGCCACCGACCCGGTGCGGCGCACCGGCGGTCGCCCCGTCCCGACGGCGCTGGTCGCCAGCACCTTCCCGCTGGCGGTGGTGGAGCAGATGATCGGCGAGGGCCACCCGTTCTTCACCGGGTTGGCCGGTGGTCAGCTGTTCGAGCTGCCGACCGGGCACTGGCCGATGCTCAGCGAGCCGAAGGCCCTGGCCGACGTGCTCGACGCCGCCGCCCGAGGCTGAAAGGCAGCCCCGGAGCGATGCCCGGCCGGTTGCGCACCGGCCGGGCCGGCGTCAGCGGGGCAGCAGCGCGGCGACCTCGGCGACGATCTCCGCCGGGGTCCGGCCGTCGGTGGCCACCGTCGCGGTGGCCACCTCGGCGTAGAGCGGCCGGCGCTGGTCCATCAGGTGCTTGAGGGTGGCCCGCGGGTTGATCGCCAGCAGCGGCCGGCCGGCGCCGAGCCCGACCCGCTTCACCGCGTCGGGCAGCTCGACCGACAGGTGCACCACCCGGTGCCCGACCAGGGCGGCCCGGGTCTCCTCGGCCAGCACCGCGCCGCCGCCGAGGGCCAGCACCCCCGAGGTGGCCGCCAGCGCCGCCGCCACGGCGGCCCGTTCGAGGGTACGGAAGTGCGCCTCACCCTCGTCGATGAAGATCTCCGGGATGGGCTTGCCGGCCATCCGCTCGATGTCGGTGTCGGTGTCGCGGAACTCCACCCCGAGGGCCGTGGCGAGCGCCTCCCCGACCGTGGTCTTGCCGCAGCCGGGCGCACCGACCAGCACGACGACCGGCGCCATCAGCGGATGACCAGGGCGTCGAGGTAGCCGGCCACGTTGCGGCGGATCTCGGCGACCGAGTCCCCGCCGAACTTCTCGGTGGCCGCCTCGGCCAGCACCAGCGCGACCATCGCCTCGGCGACCACCGCGGCGGCGGGCACCGCGCAGACGTCCGAGCGCTGGTTGATCGCGGTGGCCGGCTCGCCGGTGGTGACGTCCACGGTGGCCAGGGCCCGGTTCAGCGACGAGATCGGCTTCATCGCGGCACGGACGCGCAGCGGCTCACCGGTGGTGATGCCGCCCTCGAGCCCGCCGGCCCGGTCGGTGACCCGCCGGACACCGGTCGCCGACGGGATGATCTCGTCGTGCGCCTCGGAGCCACGGGACCGGGCCTGCTGCCAGCCGTCACCGATCTCCACACCCTTGATCGCCTGGATCGACATCAGCGCGGTGGCCAGCCGGGCGTCGAGCTTGCGGTCCCACTGCACGTGGCTGCCCAGACCCGGCGGCACCCCGTACGCCAGCACCTCGACCACGCCGCCGAGCGTGTCGGCGGCCTTCTTCGCGGCGTCCACCTCGGCGACCATCAGGGCGCTGGCCTCCGGGTCCAGGCAGCGCAGCGGGTCGGCGTCGATCCGGGCCGCGTCCTCCGGGGTCGGGCGCAGCCCGGACTTCGCGGCCACCGGACCCAGCTCGACCACGTGCGAGACGATCTCGATGCCGAGCGTCTGCCGGATCAGCGCCTTGGCGACCGTGCCGACGGCCACCCGGGCGGCGGTCTCCCGCGCGCTGGCCCGCTCCAGGATCGGGCGGGCGTCGGTGTGGCCGTACTTCTGCATGCCGGCCAGGTCGGCGTGGCCTGGCCGGGGGCGGGTCAGCGGGGCGTTGCGGGCCTGCCGGGCCAGCTCGTCGGGGTCCACCGGGTCTGCGGCCATCACCGTGCGCCACTTCGGCCACTCGGAGTTGCCCACTCGGATCGCCACCGGGCTGCCCAGGGTGACGCCGTGCCGCAGGCCGCCGAGCACGTCGACCTCGTCCCGCTCGAACGACATCCGGGCGCCACGGCCGTAGCCCAGCCGCCGGCGGGCCAACTCGTCGGCGATCTCGGTGGTGCTCACCTCGATGCCGGCCGGCACCCCCTCCAGCAACGCGACGAGGGCGGGACCGTGCGATTCACCTGCAGTCAACCAGCGCAACACAGCGGTCAGTCTGTCACGGCCTGCCACCGCCCCGGTGCGCTGCCCGTCGCGTCCCGCCCTGCGGACGCCGGTGTCCGTACGCCGGCCGCCACCGCGGCTCAGATCCCCCGACCGCGCTTGTGCAGCGTGCGCAGCACCGCGTCGGCCCGGACCACCCGGCCGGCGACCGCGAGCGCCAGGTAGGCGCGGGGCTCGCGGGGATTGCGCCGCAGGGTGCGCCGGGCCCAGCGCAGCGCGCCGCGGGGATCGCCGGAGGCAGCCCGGGCGAACGCGATCTGCCCGGTCACCCGGGCCTCGCCGGCCGGTTGGCCGCCGAACTCCGGGTAGCGCTGCAACAGCCACTGCAACGCCTCGGAGATGGTGTCCCAGCGCTGCGCGAAGTACGAGCGCTTGTGCCAGCGGACCAGCACCGACGGGGTGCGCAGGTTGATCAGCGGTGCGCTGCGCGCGGCCCGGAGCAGGAACTCGTAGTCCTCCGCGTAGCTGCCCGGGATCTCCTCGTCGACCAGCCCGAACCCGTCGCGCAGCGCGGCGGCGCGGATCAGGAAGGTGGACGGGTGCAGCTCCGTCATCCGGTCCCGCAACAGGTCGTCCAGGGTGATCCGGTCCCGGTCGAGCACCCGGTCGACGGTGTGCCCGTCGTAGCTGACCCGGATGCCGCAGCAGACGAACTCGGCCGCCGGGTCGGCGACCAACGCGTCGACCTGGGCGGCCAGCTTGCCGGGCAGCCACTCGTCGTCGTCGTCGCAGAACGCGACCAGCTCGCCCTCGGCGGCCAGGGTGCCGCTGTTGCGCGCCCCGGCGAGGCCCGGCGTGCGTTCGTTGCGGATTACCCGCACCGTGCGGTCCGGGCCGGACAGCCCGGTCAGCGACTCGTCCGGCGTGGACTGGTCGAACACCACCACGACCTCGATCGGGCCCGGGTACTCCTGGGCCAGGATCGCCCGCACCGCGGCGCGCAGCAGCTCCGGACGGTCCCGGGTGGGCACCACGGCGCTGACGCTCGGCTGTCGGGTCATCGGGTCTCCTCCGCACCGCGGCCGGACCGCGTCCAGAACCGCCACCGGGACTGGCGCCGGGTCGATCGGGCCACCAGGTCCTCCACGATCTGCCCGACGCGGGCCACCGCCGCCCGCTGCGCCTCGTGCGCCTCGGGGTCGGCGGCCACCGCGTACCGGGACGGGTCGGCCAGCCCGGCGGCCAGCGCGGCGTGCAGCGCCTCCCGGGTCTCGCAGAGCGCCACCAGCCCGGCGGCGCCGAGCCGGCGGGCGAAGAGCTGCTGGTGGTCGTCGACGTGCTCGCCGCGCGCCGGGTCACGGGGCACCACGATGGGCAGGTGGCCGTGCCGGCGAGCCTCCAGGATGGTCGCCGGGCCACCGTGGCAGACCACCAGGTCGGCTTCGGCCATCGCCCGCTGCAACGCGTCGTGACCGAGGAACGGCACCGCGCCGGGCACGCGCGGCGCCGGGGTGTGCCCGTGCTGCACGGTCAGCCCGACCCGATCGGGGGCCTGCGCGTGCCACTGCGCCAGCCAGTCGACGAGCCGGTCGAACGGGTGCTTGTCGGTGCCGACCGCGACCAGCAGCCGGATCTGGGTGGCCGGCGTGGCTTCGCGCTGGCGCGGCAGCAGGGACGACTCCGGCACGGGAACGATCCGTGGCGGCTGCGGACGGCGGGCGGTGCCCGTCTCCCCGGTCACAGCAGCGTCCCCACGACGGTGGCCTCCGGGTACTGCCGCCGCTGCTCGTCCCACTGCACCAGCATCGCGGACAGGAACGGCCGGCAGAGCCGGGCGGTCAGCGTCGGAGTGTCGATCCGGTCGTACACCTCGATGTAGACGGTCGGGATGCGCCGCAGCCGGGCCAGCACCACGAACGGCACGGCCACCCCGGCGCCGGTGGTGACCACCGCGGCGACCCGCCGACGCCGCAACACCCGCCAGGCCAGCAGCGCGTTGCGCAGCAGGTTCGGCACGTTGCGGGTGGTCGGGTGGTGCGCCGGCACCAGATCCTCGCCGGCCAGCAGCGACACCGCCTCCGGGGTGTCGAAGGTGACCCAGCAGCGCCGCCAACTCTCGTACCAGGGCCGCAGGGCGAGCAGTTGGGCCAGGTGACCGCCGCTGGAGCCGACCAGCAGCAGCACCGGCGGCTCGCCGTCCTCGTTGTTGTTCGCGTCCACGCGACTCCCCACAAGTTCGCTTGGAATTTCGGTCCACGCCACGCAGCAGCAGATCACAGGTAGCCCGAGCGTTGAATAGGGCGACCGGATGACCAGTCGATCTCCAACCGGTGGCGGTCGCTGCCGTCGACCCTCCGCCACCCATCGACGCTCATCACGAGCAGCAATTCTTCCGTCACGCTACGGCGATGGTCAACGGTCATCGGCGCGGCGAACTGCCGGGTTCAATCGCTATGTCGTTTCTCGATGACGTCCAACAGTGCGGGATGCAGCGCGGCGTTCCAACCCGCGCCGGCGTCGGCCAGCCGCCACGTCCGCAGCCACATCTCCACCAGGTACGCGTCGGCCACCAGCCGGCGCTGCGCCGGGCCCAGGCCGAGCCGGTCGCCGTGCCGGTCCAGGTGCGCGTCGACGTTGAGTGCGGCGGCCGCGGCCGGCTCCCCGCGCAGCACCAGGGCCCGCTGGAAGGCGTCGTGCGCCAGGTCGAAACCGAGCGGCACGTCCGGCCCGCTGTGCTCCCAGTCCCAGGCGACCAACCGGCCGGCGTGCCGGCCCAGGTTCCACGGCACCCAGTCGCCGTGCCAGTGGCCGAACTCGACCTCGGTGTCGCCGTGGCGGCGGGCCAGCGCGGCGACCGCGGCGACCGCCCGCGCGCCGGCCGGCCCGGTCGCGGCGGCGCGGTCGGCCTGCGCGGCCAGCCGGGTCAGGAACGTGGACCCGGCCACTGCGCGGGGCGCGCCAGCCGGGCCGCCGCGGCGGGCGACGGCGAGCAGCGCCGCGATGCGCGGCGGGTCGTCGACCGGAACGCCGCGTACCGCCGGCGGCAGCGGCTCGATCACCGCGACCACCTGGCCGGCCCACGCCGTCTCGGTGAGCAGCCCCGGCGGGACCGGGTGGTCGGCGACGCCGGCCACCGCGCGCAACGACCGCAGCGCCGCCGCCTCGGCGGTGACCAGCGCGCGGGTGGCGTCGTTCCAGCCGATCTTCGCGTAACCGCGGGGGCGACCGTCGACGGTGAACAGTTGCAGGGTCGGCTTCCCGTTCGGGTCGGGCGGTCGGACCCCGCACGCGGCGAGCAGCGGCGTACCGCCGAGCGCGTCGGCGAGCCGCTCGGTCAGCAGCAGGTCGGCCGCGGGCACGCCGGCCGGCACCGACACCGTCAGCGTCGGGAAGGGCGCCAGCCCCACTGCGCCGAACCGGGCCAGCCCGCCGAGCACCGCCCGCAACGCGCGCACCTTCGGTGGCCGCAGCGCGTTGTACGCCAGCAGCGACGCCGCCCCGGCGCGGGGTGCGCCCAACGGCACCAGGAACCGCGCCCGGGCCACCGAGGGCACCACGGCGTACCGGGCGACCGCCCGGTGGCCGGGCGGCGGGGCGCCGCCCACGGTCAGGCCGACCCGCTCGTCCGGGAAGACCGCACGGCTCACCCAGCCCAGCCCGTCCACCCGGGACCGCGGGTCGGTGGCCGGGGCGACCTGGGTGGTCACGCCGCCCGGTCCGCCCAGTCGAGGGACAGCCCGAGCCGCTGGCGCAGCGCGTCGTTGTACGGCCGGTAGTAGTCGGTCAGCTCCGCGCGCACCGCCGGCTCCAGGGGTGCCGAGCGCCGGTCGTTGTAGACCTTGAAGCTCGGCAGGTCGTGCGGCGGCAACCCGAGGAAATCCAGGGTGCGCCGGTAGGTCGCGCGGGAGTCGCGGTAGAGGTCCTCACTGGGCAGGAAGAGGATCTGCCTCCGGTCGAAGCGCTCCAGCCACGGCTCCAGGTGCTCCAGGTAGCGCCCCCGGGCCCGGTACGTGTACCAGTCGTACGGCTCGCTGAAGGACTCCGGCTCGGCGATCAGCCGCTCCCGCTCCCCCGCCGTACGCTCCGGCTCGGCGGCCAACGCGGCGGCGAAGTCCAGTGGCTCGATGCCGTGCGTGCGGCGCTCCTTCCAGTGCGAGTACGCCCGCTCCACCGGGTCCCGCAGCAGCACGATCAGCTTCACCGTCGGCATCAGCGCGGCGACCCGCTGCGCGGCCAGCGGGTGGAACATGTACAGCGGTGCGGCCTCCCCGACGCGGACCGGCCCGCCGTGCCGCTTGGCCAGCGCCTCCCGCTGCCGCTCGGTCGGGAAGTGCGAGCGGTACCACGCCTCGCCGCGACCCCAGTGCTCCTCGAAGTAGTGCGCCGACTTCGTGTTCCACGCGGGAAAGAGCCGGGGCACCAGCGGGTGCTGGATGAGGTAGTTCCACAGCGAGGTGGTGCCGCCCCGCTTGGTGCCGATGATCAGGAAGTCCGGCAGGGGCCGCCGGTCACTCGTACGGACCCCGTAGTCGACCAGGGACTCCTTCACCAGACTGGTCACCTGGGTCGGGACCAACTGCTTGACCCGGTCACGGATGGACGCCACGACGGACCTCACCTGCCTCTCGTCGACGCCGCGGCCGGCTCGGCGGCCGTGGCCGCACCGTCCCGCCCACGGATCTGCCTCATGGTCACCCGGATGCCGGCGCGCACCCGGGGCAACGTCAACAAGCCGACGCAACCGGCCAGCAGCACGCCCAGCGCCACCACCAGGCCGGGCAGGCCGCGGCCGCCGGCCAGCACGCCGACGGCCGCCGCCAGGCCGACACCGGCCACGGTGGCCACCGCCGCGCGCACCGTCGCGGCGTCGACCAGCGGCTCCCGCACCACCGACCGGGCGAACGCGGCGGCCGTGAGGTTCTCGGTGGCGATGCCGGCGGCCCAGGCCAGCGCCGCACCCGTGGCGCCCTGCCCGGGGATCAGCCAGAGCCCCAGCGAGACCGTCATGGTCAGCCCGGCCAGGGTGGCCACCAGGTGCAGCCCGCTGCGCCCGCCCATCAGCAGCAGGCTCTGTACGTTGCCCACTCCGGTGTTGACCAGCATCGCCAGCGCGAGCACCGTCATCGCCGGCACGCCGGCGGTGAACTCCGGCCCGAACAGCTGGAGGAAGGCCAGCGCGAAGACCGCCAGCAGCAGGTACACCGGCCAGGACAGCACCAGCCCCCAGATGGTGAGCTGCCGGTGCACGGCCGCCGCGGCGGCCCGCTCGCCCCGCCCGAGCAGGCGGGACAGCTGCGGTGACACCGCCACCCGCAGGCCCTGCATGGCCAGTTGGCCGGCGAGCACGTACCGGCCGACCGCGCCGAACACCCCGGCGTCCGCCGGTCCGGCCAGCACCGAGGTGAGCAGCACGCCCACCCACATGCTGCCCGCGTCGATGGCCGCCGAGGCGGCCCGGGGCAACGCGAAGCGCCAGAACGTCGACCAGTCGGCCCGGCGGGGTCGCAGCGCGGCGCCCCGGCCCAGCCCGAGCGGGCCGGCCACCAGGGTGAGGCAGGCCAGCAGCGCCAGCGCCGCCGGCACCAGCCAGCCGGTCATGCCGGCGAGCAGGCCGCCGCCGGCCAGCGCGGCAGCGCCGACCAGCACCGGCCGGGCCACCGGCAGCAGCAGGAACTGCACCCCGACGTACGCCCTGATGGGCCGCACGCAGCGCAGCGCGGCCAGCAGCAGGGTCATCGCGACCACCACCGGCACCGCGGCGAAGGTGACCGTGAGCAGCGTGTCGCCGCCCTCGCCGGAGCCGCGCAGCAGCCGGGGGGCGAGCGCGTCGGCGGTCAGCGCGCCGGCGCCGGCGACCAGGAACCCGGCCAGCAGCGGCGGGATCAGCGCCACCGGAAGCACCCGGGCCGCGTCGCCCCGGGCACCGACGCGGCGCCGGGGCAGCGCCCACATCAGACCGGTCTCCGCGCCGAGCGTGCAGACGGCGGTGGCCACGGTGACGACCCCGATAGCGGCGAAGAAGGCGCCCGCGCCCGCCGTGCCGTACCCCCGGGTGATCACCACGGCGAGCACGAAGCCGAACAGGCCGCTGGTGGCCGCGCCGAGCAGCCCGGCGACGCCACTGCGCGCGCTGCGCCGGGTCTCCGCCGAGCCGGCGTCCGCCGCCGCGACAGCCACCGGCGACGCGGGTACCGGTGGCGGGTGGTCCGGGCCGGCGGGCGGCCGGGTCGTGGCGGTCATGCCGGCACCGCCGCGGTCCGCGGGGCCGGCGGCCGCAGGGCGGCCAAGCGGCTCAACCGCTCCCGCTCGCTGAGCGCCATCGCGAAGGCGACGGCGAAGAACGCGACCGCCAGGTTCTGGTTGGCCATGCCGTAGAACGGGATCTGCACCAGGCAGACCACCGGCACCACGGCCAGCCACTGCCCGGCCGCCGAGGTCGCCCGGGCGCAGATCACCGCGGCGGCCAGGAACCACGCCAGGAAGCAGATCAACGCCGGTACGCCGTGACTGAACAGCACCATCCACAGCTGCCCCTGCGTGCCGATCGGCGCGGCCGCGGAGACCGTGTCCACGTTCACCGGCGCGCCGTAGCCCAGCCACGGCGACTCCTGCACCCGGCGGATCACCTCGGTGTACAGCGAGAGTCGGTCGGTGTTGGTGTCACTGGAGTCGACCCGTTTGCTGATCAGGTCGGTGATCGGGATGAACAGCGTGGCCAGCGCGCCGATCACCACCACGCCGACGATCGACGCGGCGACCCGGACGTTGCCGCGCAGGCTGGCCCGCACCCCCAGCACCGCCAGCCCGGCGCCGAGGCTGAGGAACATCGCCCGGTTGAGGGTGAGGAACGCCGGCGCCAGCGACAGCGGCAGCGAGGCCAGCAGCGCCCAGCGCAGCAGCCCCCGCCGGCGCAGCATGGCGAAGGCCACCACGCAGGGCAGGGTCATGGCGTACGCGCTGCCGTAGTTGTTGGTGTACGCGAACGGCGCGGCCGGCCGGTAGATCGGGTTGAGCGAGCGGGCGCTGTACTCCGCGGTGGCCAGGTGCACCATGTCCTGGATGAACGGGGTGCGGGCCACGCCGGCGGGCAGCAGCACCTCCACCGGGGTGGTCATCGCCAGCCGGGGCACCAGCACCCCGAGCCAGCCCAGCACCACCAGCGCGAACCAGAACGCGCAGAGCGGGGCGAGCACCACCACCAGGTCGGCGCGCTCGCGGGCGGCGGCGTAGACGTAGACCCCGACCACCAGCGCGGTCACGTAGAAGGCCAGCCGCAGCGCGAACGTCAGCAGGGACGCCGGGGACGACAGCTGGGTGGCGCTGACCAGCACGATGGCCAGGAACAGCAGCCAGATGCCGGCCGCCGGAGGAAGTGGCACCCGGCCCCGGGTGAGCAGCAGTGCCAGCAGCAGCGCACCCAGCAGCGGCCAGCCGAGGTAGAACGCCCCGAGCAGCCACCAGACCGGCACCAGGCCGAACATCAGTGACAGCGGCCAGAGCGGCAGCCGGGGTGGCGTCGGGGGCGGCGGTGACATCGGCACTCCGACCGGCGGGGAGCCGCCGGGCGGCGGATCGGTCGCCGGGGCGCGGGTTGCCGACACCCGTCAGGCCCGGCCGTTGCGGGTGAGCACGAAGCCGAGCGGGGTCACCCCGGCGGCGCGGAGCCTCTCCACCAGGCGCCGCAGGTCGCTCTGTCGGGTGCGGTCCCGCTCGACGACGACCACCGCGCAGCCCTGCCGGGCCACCGCGACGCCGCGCTCGTCGGACTCCGCGGGCGGGGCGTTGAACAACACCAGCCCGTGGTCCGCGCCCTGGCGCCAGGTGCCGAACCGGACGCTGCCCACCCCAACGCTCACCTCGTCCGGTGAGGCGGGCCGGCCGTTCTCCGCGCGGGCGGAGGCCACCCGGGGCAGCGTCAGCGTCGCGTCCGGGTCGGTGGACGGGCGGGCGCCGGGCGGGTGCGGGGACGGCCGACGTGCCGCGTTCTCGGCGGTGGCGCCGGCCGGGGCCGGGGTGCCCGCCGGACGGGGCTTGGGCACCAGTGGCCGGGACGGGTCGATGGGCAACCGCCCACGGTCGGCGAGCACCGCGGCGCGCAGCCGCTCGGCGCGCCCGCTGTCGTCGGCGACGAAGACCTCGCGCCCGTCGGAGGCGAGCGCCACGGCGAGCCCGGCGGTGAGGCTCGTTGCGTCCTCCCGGGCGGTGACCAGCGCCACCCGGGCGGGCTGGTGGACTCGCTCGGCGACCGCCATCGCCACGTACCGGATGTCCGCGTCGACCGCCCGAGGGCTGCCCCGGAACGAGGGCCGGCGCACCGTGCCGAGCAGCGGCAGGCCGGTCGCGTCCCGGCCGTCGGCCACCGAGCGGACCCGCCGGTCGGTGGACTCCCACACGTACGCCAGCACGACGCCGACCAGCGCGCCGCCGAGCAGGCCGGCGATCAGGAACAGCGGCCGGTGCCCGGCGGAGGAGACCAGCGCCCGCTCGGCGGTCTGGGTGACCCAGCCGGGGTTGATGTCGACCGCGGCGATCTCGGTACGGGCGGCGTTGAGCTGGGTGAGCTGGTTGTTGATGCCGGCCAGCTCGGCGAGCGCGGCGTCCCCGGCGGCGGTGTCCTTGGCGCTGTTCGCCCGCTTCTGCACCGCCGTCTGCTGGGCGACGACCTTGGTGATGCTGGCGTCGTACGAGCGCAGCATCTCGGCGCGCTGCTGCTCGTACATGTTGCGCCGCACGTCCAGGTAGGCCTGGGCGGCCAGGTTGGCGCTTTGCACCGCCCGCTGGGCGTCCTGGGCCTGGTAGCTGAAACGCAGGATCTGCCCGCCGGTGGGCACCTCGACCTCGAGGGCGTCGCGAATGTCGCGCGGGTCGCCGCCGGCGGAGTCGGCGAGCCGCTGGACCACCTCGGTGCCGGTGGCGATGCCGCTCTCCACGTTCATGTTGACCGCGCGGTCGGCGCCCGCGCCGCTGGGGGTGAACGCGTCGGTCACCACCGGCCGGACGGCCACCACGGCGCTCGCGGTCTGCGCCGCCGGCACCAGCACCAGGTAGCCGAGCGCGGCCAGCAGACCGACGGCGGCCACCGCCACGACGAGCCGCAGGCGGTGCATCGGCACCCGGAGCAGGTCGGTCAGCGTGACGGAACGGGCGGCGCCGGTGGACGAGCCGTCGGTGGGCCAGGAGGCGGGGCCTGCGTCAGTCATGGAACTTCTTCACCGTCTGTTGAGGATTGCCGACGACGACGACGCGAGGTGGCACATCCGTGCGCACCACCGTCGCCGCGCCCACGACGCTGTCCCGGCCGACCCGTACGCCCTTCAGCACCAGGGCGTGCGCGCCGACCCACACGTTGTCCTCGAGGACGATCGGGGCGCGGGTGGCCGGGCCGGGTGGTGCGTGCCGCTGCTCGGGTGCCAGGTTGTGGAAGTCGTTGTCGAGCAGCTCGCAGTCCGACAGCAGGCACCGGTCCCCCACGGTCACCGACGTCCAGGTGCCGATCCAGGTGGCGTTGAGCAGGCAGTCCTCGCCGACGCGCACCTCACCCGGGCCGGCGAAGCGGACCAGCTTGTTCAACCGTGTCCGGTCGCCGATGCTCACCCGGACTCCGCGGCGCAGCCGGATCCGGCCCCGGATCTCCACGTCCCGACCGAGCGTCAGTCGTCGGTAGCGGAGCCGGTACCAGCCACGTTTGATCGCGAAGACCAGCCGTACCGCGTGTTTCGCGCGGATGCCAGCGGCGCCGACCAACGACCCTCCCCCATGTTGCGGGGCCGGCGGCGGTGCTACCGCCGCCGGCCCCAGGTGAACAATCTACCGATGTTCGGTTACGAACGGTTAGCCGCTACTGCACCGAGAAGAACGTCGACGGAGTGGACCACGACAGGCCGGGGGTCGCGAGCGTGATCACGGTTGCCGTGGTGCCGTCGACCACCACGCTGGGCGCGGCCGTCGGGTCGAACGCCACGCTGCGCAGCGTGCCGTCGGTGGCGCCGTAGACGATCTTGCCGCCCACCCAGGCCATGCCGCGCACCCCGGACCACGGCACGCCGGTCGTCGGCAGGGTGAACTCGGTGGCACCGAGGTAGTTGCCGTCGATTTCGAAGTAGCGGTAGTAGAGGTTGTTGGCGCCGGTACGGGTGTAGTAGAGCCGGCCGTCGAGGAAGAAGGCGCCGGTCAGCGCGGCGGGGTTGAACCAGTCGTTGTAGCCCGACGCCTCCCACGGCGCCCCGATCGCCCCGCCGTTGAACAGCGAGACGTCGATCCGGCTGCCGGTGGGCGTGCCGGCCACCGTGTGCGACCAGTAGATCCGGTCGTCGACCCGCCAGGTCGCGCCGGCCGCCGTGTAGGCGGGCTGGCTGACGGTGGTCGGGCTGCCCAGCGTGGCGCCGTCGAACGGCACCTTGGCCAGGGTGCCCGAAGCGGTGCCCAGGTAGAGGTTGCCGGTGGTCGCGGACGGCGGGTTCTTCGGGTTGAAGGTACGGCCGCCGGCGAGGGGGAACATGCCGAGCCGACCGTGGTACTCCTCGCCCATCCCGTCGGAGTTCTGCCCGAAGTAGAGGCCGTCCGAGCCGCGCCAGAGCACCGGCACCGCCGAGCCCCAGTTGCTGGTGCCCGCGGGCATCGAGGCGCTGCCGCTGCGGCGCGGGTTCCAGTTCACCGGCATACCGGTGGCCGGGGTGACCGCGGCGATGCCGAGCCGGTCCACCGCGCCCGCGCCGGCCGCGTCGACACCGTTGGGGTTGTTCACCCAGCGGAAGTGCCCACCGAGGTAGATGACGTTGTCGGCGACCTCGACCGAGGTGATGGTGTCGTTGCCGGTGTAGTCGACCCAGGTGGCGAGCTGGTTGGCGCCGCGGGCGGCGGTCTCGAAGCGGACCAGCGCGTCGCAGTACGCGGCCGGCCAGCCGGCGCCGCCGTTGGTGCCGACCACGAACCAGCTGCCGTCGCCACCGAACTTCACGTCCTGCACGTAGTGCACGAAGGTCGCCGGCGCCGCGCACGGCGGGACGAACTTCTCGGTGCTCCAGTCGATCAGGGCGGGCGTCGCGGAGAGGTCGACCAGCGCCATCTGGTTGCGCGGCTGGTCGTTGACGTACAGGAAGTTGCCGCCGACGACCAGGGTGTCGCCGTCCGGCGCGACGTCGATCGTCCACACGTACGAGGTGGTGCTGTGCCGCCCGACGGTGGCGTTGATGTTGAAGGTCGGGTCGATCGCACCGGTGGTCGCGTTGAGCCGGCCGAGACCGGCGTGCGCCGTGCCGTTGAGCCAGTTGAACGCGCCGGCCACGTAGAGCCAGTTGTCGTGCAGCACCAGGTCGCGGACGGTGCCGCCGTCGGACCGCCCGACCCAGCTGTCGATGATCGCGCCGGTGGACGGGTTGAGCGCCACCAGGTTCTTGCGGGACACCCCGTTGACGGTCTTGAAGGCGCCGCCGACGATCAGCGTGCCGCCGGGGCCGGCGAGCAGCGTGTTGACCGCGCCGTCGAGCACCGGAAGGAACGTGGTGGAGATGGTGCCGGTGCTGCGGTCGTACGCGAACAGGTAGCGCTGGGTGATCCACGCGGTGCTGGCGGTCTGCCGGATCTGCGTGAAGCTGCCGCCGACGAAGACCGTGTTGCCGACCTGCGCGAACGCGCGCGTCTCGCCGTCCCTGGCGTGCGGGGTGGCGTCGGCCGGGTTCGCCGAGACCAGGGTCGCGGTCTGCGGGACCGGCACGATCGCCGCCGAGGTCGCCGTGGGAACGGTGAGCACCGCGGCGATGGTCACCAGCGCGACCACCCCCGCCTGAGTACGACGTCGTCCGGCGAAACGCCACAAGTGCGAGAGTTTGGGCACGCTGCGCCTCCAGATTGGATGAGAACCCGAGGTAGCGTGCCTCGTCCAGCCTGGTAGGCGATATCCGCCGATTGGGCGGTGCATGGTCAGCAAGCCGACAGAACGCTGGCGGGTCGGGCTTCCGACCCGGTCAGCGAACTGCCGGCACTGCCCTCGTCGTCGCCGTCAGCGGCTCCCTCCGGTGGGCTGCCGCAGGTACGGGTCGCGGCCGGCCTCCGCGAAGCCGGCCAGCGCCGACGCGTCGTGGTTCATCGTCATGTCGCAGGTCGACGTGCGGGTGGTCATGCCGGGCGAGTTGAAGTAGATGGCGGCCTTGATCTTCGGGTGCGCCTTCAGCGCCGCCGGGAACTCCTGGAACCAGCGCTGCTTGGCGCCCCGGTCGGCGGAGTTGAAGTTGGTGCCGAACTCGGCGAGCATCCGCGGCTTGCCGGCGCCGATGCCGTTCTCGTCCAGCCACTTGTAGAAGCTGCCCACGGTGGTGCTCGGGCTCTTCCACACCGTGCTGCCGTTGCAGACGTGGAAGTTGTACGGGTCGTAGGCCACCCAGTCCACGTAGCGGTCACCGGGGTACAGGCCGGCGTACCGGGAGTAGTGGCCGGACCAGCCCATCATCGTCCAGACCCAGACCGCGTTGTCCGCGCCGGCCTTGGCGAACCGCTCGTACACGTAGCGCCAGGCCCGGACGAAGTCGGCGTCACCGCCCTTGCCCGGCTCGTCCTCCGGCTCGTGGTCGAAGCCCATGAAGACCGGCACCTTGGCGTCCCGGATCCGGCCGGCGACCGCGTCGATGGTCGCGTCCTGCCGGCCACTGTAGACGTCGGCCCAGGTCAGGCTGGTGCCGGCGGAGAAGTTGCGCGACTCCCAGGCGAAGAACATGAGCCGACCCTCGCGCATCTGCTGCTGCTCGTACGCGTCCGGGAAGGCGCCGTTGCTGCCGGCGTTGGAGAAGTCGTGGTAGCGGTGCACGATGTCGAACTTCCGGCCGACCTGCGCCTCGACGTCGGTGACCGCCTTGGCGTGGTTCCAGCCGGTGGCCGCTCCCGAGGGCGAGTACATGCCCCACCAGGCGCCGCAGGAGGGGACGAGCTTGTCCGACACCGCGCCGCACGTCCCGGGCGCGACCGTGGGGCTCGCCGACGGGCTGGACGGCCGGGTCGGGGCGATGGTCGGTGACGGCTTCGGCGCGGTGGTGGTCGGCGTCGCGCTCGGCGTCGGCGGCGGCGCCGGGCGGGTGGTCGTCACCGGCGACGGTCGGGCCCCGATGTCGTAGCTGATGACCAGGCGTGGCCGCAGCTCCGGGTCGCGGTTCTCCGCCGACGCCCAGTAGATCCGGGTGTCCAGGCCGGCCTGGGCCAACGACACCGTCCAGGTGCCGTTGCCGGTGACCAGGCGGGAGATGTCCCACTCGTTGAAGCCCTTGGACACCTCGGTCACGGTGTCCAGCGCCGCGCCGGCCGGCGCCGGGGCCGGCCGTGCCTCGCGGGCGCTCAGCGGCGTGGCGTGCGCCGTCACCGTGGCGGGGAACTGCTGCCAGGCGTGCACCCGCAGCGTCGCCCGGACGTTGACCGCGGCGGCCGGCACGGTGGTCACCGCGAACTCGATGACCGCCTCCCGGGCGCCCCGCGGGTTGCCGTCGCAGCGCGCCGCGCACGTCGCGAGGGTCGTCTTGGCGGCGTTGTCGCCGTCCTGCGGCACCATCGTCGCGGTGGTGTCCGCCGTCGCCCGGATCGAGAGGTCGTCGCTGGCCAGCAGCGGCATCATGGTCACCACGATGCCGGCGACAACCGAGCCGCCGACCACGCCGATGGCGATCGCCTTGCGACGGGGGCCGGGGCGGTAGCGGGTGATGCGGTGCAGTCCGTGCCTGCTCAAGGAGAACTCCCTGTGTCTGCTGCCGTAACCGTGAGCAGCGTATCGACGACCACACGATGTCGCCGGGAGGACAGTTTTCCCTAAGCGCGTCTTAACCGTCAGCTAAGGAAGTCGCCCCGGTCACCCGCCGCAGGGCCGCCCGCATCGCCTCCACCGGCGCGGCGACCCCGGTGAACTGCTCGAACTGGCCGACGGCCTGGGCCAGCAGTAGGTCCAGACCGGACACCACCCGCAGGCCCGCCGCGACGGCGGAGGCGGCCAGCGGCGTCGGCCACGGGTCGTAGAGCGCGTCGAAGAAGACCGCGCCCGGCGACCAGGTCACCGCGCCGGCGAGGGGATCGGCGACTCCCTTCGGGACGGTGGAGACGACCACCTCGGCGGCCAGATGCCGGGGCGCGTCGGCCCAGGCGCCGGCGCTCAGCGCGACGCCCAGCGCGCCGGCCACCGGCCGCAGGTCGTCGACCGCCTCGGCACGGCGGGCCACCACGGTCACCGAGGAGCAGGCCAGCCGCGCGGCGGCGGCCAGGGCGGCGCGAGCCGTTCCGCCGGCGCCGAGCACCGTCATGGCGGCACCAGCGGTCACCCCGGCGCCGGTGAGCACCTGGACCATGCCGCCGACGTCGGTGTTGTCCGCGTACCATGAGCCGTCCGGACGACGTACCAGCGTGTTGGCCGCGCCGACGGCGACGGCGACCGGCGAGGCCTCCGCGGCCACCGCGAGCGCCGCCTCCTTGCCCGGCATGGTCACCGACAGCCCGGCCCACTCCGGGCCGAGGCCGGCGACCAGGTCCGGCAACTCCGCCGCGGCGCACTCGATCCGGGTGTACGACCACCCGACCAGCCCGGCCGCCGTGTAGCCGGCGGTGTGGATCACCGGGGAGAGGGAGTGCGCGATCGGTTTGCCCACCACCGCCGCACGTCGTCGCAGCGCCATCAGATGATGCCGGCCTCCCGAGCCTTGGCCTTGTTGCGCTCGTGCTGCTCGGGCGTCTCGGCGAAGGCGGAGTGGCCCTTGTCGTCGATCGCCACAAAGAAGACCCACTTGCCCGGTGGCGGATCCATTGCACCTTCCAAGGCTTCCTTGCCCGGGTTGTTGATCGGGGTGGGGATCAGCCCCCGCAGCTTGCGGTTGTACGGGTTCTTCGGATCGTTAAGCTCGGACTCTGTCATCTGCTTGGACGTCTTGGTCGGTTTGCCGATCGACTCCAGGTAGTAGTTGACCGTGACGTCCATCTCCAGGCAGTTGCACGGGAACTCGCCGTACGCCCGGTTGTAGGCCACCCGGGCGACCTTGCCCAGGTCGTCCTTGTTGCCTGCCTCGGCCTGCGCCAGCGAGGACACGATCAGCGCCTCGTACGGGCTGACCTTGCGCTCGGCCTGCACCCGGTCGGCGAACTTCATCTCGCTGGTCACGGAGAGGAAGTTCTCCACCATCAGCTTGAGGATGCTCTCCGCGGTGGCCTTCGGCGGGATCTCGTAGGTGTCCGGGAAGAGGAAGCCCTCGACGGACTTCGGGGACTTCTTGCCGTCGTCGCGCTTGAACCACCAGTCCGGGATGCCGAGCCCCTCCGGGTCCTTCGCGGCGGCCTGGAAGTCCTTGACCGGGATCTTGGTCTTCTCGGAGAGCAGCTTGTAGATGTTCAGGCTGGTGCGGCCCTCAGGGATGGTCAACCCGTTGACGATCTTGTTCTTCAGGTCGAGCATCGCGGTGACGGCGCTCGCGCCGCTCATCTGCTTGCGCAGCTTGTACGTGCCCGGCTGGATGTTCTTGCTGCGCGAGTTGGCCTCGGCGGCCTCGATGAACGCCTTCTGGCTCTTCACCACGTCGGCGCTGACCAGCGCATCCGCCATGTCGGCGATCAGTGCGCCCTGCTTGATCTCGACGGTGACCTCACCGGTGCCGGCGCCGTCGTAGTCCGGGGTGACGAAGTAGTTCTGGATCCGGTCGAAGCCGTAGAACGCGCCGCCACCGATGCCGCCCAGCAGGAACAGCGCCAGCAGCAGGGCCAGGAACGTCTTGCCGCGCCCCCCGGACCCGCCCTTGCGCTTGCGGACGAACCCGCGCCGGTGCCGGCCCTTCTCCCCCCGCTCCGGCTCATCGAACCCAAGATCCAAATCGTCGATCATTACGTCCGCCTCCGCTGCGCGTCCAGCCAGCTCTGCAGGATCTCCACCGCGGCCGCCTGGTCGACAACCGCACGTTGACGCTTGCCCCGAACGCCACGCTCGGCAAGCCTACGAGAAGCGACCACGGTCGACATCCTCTCGTCGGTAAGCGTTACCGGGACGGGTGCTATCACATCGACCAGTCGGTCAGCGTAAGCCTTCACATGGACAGCCGCCGGACCGTGCTTGCCGGCGAGATTGACCGGAAGCCCGACGACAACCTGGACGGCCTCGTGCTCGGCCACCAACGCTGCGAGCTGGGCAAGGTCGCTCGGCACCGCGTCCGGAGCAGCCGTCAGATCACGGGCCAGGGTGACCAGCGGGGTGGCCAGCACCCCGTCCGGATCCGAGCGGGACACCCCCACCCGGACCTGGCCGACATCCACCCCGATGCGCACCCCACGCGTCAGCCCCGTCACCGGCCGTGACCTCCGGTGAGCGACGAACGATGGTGGCCCATCACGCCTCGTTGATCGCCTTCTCGACGGTGAGCAACAGGTTCGGCGCCTCGGCCGCCGGCAGGCCCCCGCCCTGGGCCAGGTCGGGGCTGCCCCCGCCGCGCCCGGAGAACGCCGCCTTCACCAGATCCGAGGCGGCCAGGCCCCGACCGCGGGCCGCCTGGTTGACCGCCACCACCAGGGACGCCTTGCCGTTCGCGCGAGCCGCCACCGCGACCACCGCCGGCCGCGCCGGGTCGATCTTGCCGCGGATCTCCTGGGCGAGCGTCCGCACGTCGTTGCCGGCCGCGCCCTCCGGCGCCTCGGTGCCCACGTACGCCACCCCGCGCACGTCCCGGGCCTGGGCCGCGAGCGCCGCCGCCCCGCCCAGCACCAGCTGGGCACGCAGCTTCTCCAGCTCCTTCTCCGCGTCCCGGAGCTGGGTGACGGTCTGCTCCACCCGCTCGGCGACCTGCTCGTTGGGCACCCGGTACAGCTCGGCCAGCCGGGAGACCAGCAGGTGCTCGCGGGCCAGGAAGCCGAAGGCGTCCATGCCGACCAGCGCCTCGACCCGGCGGACGCCGGAACCGATCGACGACTCGGAGAGGATCTTCACCAGGCCGAGCTGCGCCGAGCGGGCCACGTGCGTGCCGCCGCACAGCTCCCGGGCGTAGTCGCCGACCTCGACGACCCGCACCTCCTCGCCGTACTTCTCGCCGAAGAGCGCCATCGCCCCGATCCGCCGCGCCTCGTCCAGCGAGGTGATGAAGGCGTGCACCTCCAGGTCGGCCAGGAGCACCTCGTTGACCTGCTGCTCCACGTCGTGCAGCACGCTCGGCGAGACCCCGGTCGGGGTGTTGAAGTCGAACCGCAGGCGGCCCGGCGCGTTCAACGAACCCGCCTGGGTGGCCGAGTCGCCCAGGAAGTTGCGCATGGTCTGGTGCACCAGGTGGGTGGCCGTGTGCGACCGGGAGATCGCCCGCCGCCGAGTGGTGTCGATCTCCGCGTAGCCGGTCTCGCCGGCCCGCACCTCACCCCGGACCACCCGGGCCCGGTGCACGATCAGGCCGGGCACCGGCTGCTGCACATCGAACACCTCGATCTGACCGCCGCCCACGGTGATCACGCCCTGGTCGGGCTGCTGACCACCGCCCTCGGCGTAGAACGGGGTCGTGTCGAGCACCAGCTCGATCGTGTCGCCCTCGGTCGCCGCCTGGCGCGGGCCGTCCTCGCCGAGCAGCGCCCGCACCCGCGACTCGCGAGCCACCTCGCTGTACCCGGTGAACGTCACCGGGCCGTCCGCGTCGAGCACCGCCCGGTACGCCGACACGTCGGTGTGCCCGGTCTTGCGGGCCTGCGCGTCCGCCTTCGCCCGGGTCCGCTGGTCCGCCATCAGCCGGCGGAAGCCCTCGTCGTCGACCGTGAGGCCCTGCTCCGCGGCGATCTCCAGGGTCAGATCGATCGGGAAGCCGTACGTGTCGTGCAGCTGGAACGCCTTCATCCCGGACAGCGCCGTGCCACCCGCGGTGCGGGTCTCCGCGATCGCCGTGTCCAGGATCGTGGTGCCGGCGCGCAGCGTGGACAGGAAGGCCTCCTCCTCCGCGTACGCGTACTGCGAGATGCGGTCGAAGTCGGTCGCCAGCTCCGGGTACGACGGCGCCATGCAGTCCCGCGCCACCGGCAGCAGCTCGGGCAGCGCCCGGTCCTGCCAGCCGAGCAGCCGGATCGACCGGATCGCCCGGCGCATGATGCGGCGCAGCACGTAGCCGCGCCCCTCGTTGCTCGGGGTCACGCCGTCGCCGATCAGCATCAGCGCGGTCCGCACGTGGTCGGCGACCACCCGCAGCCGGACGTCGTCCGGGTGCGACTCGCTGGCCACGTGGCCGGAGTGCGCGCCGTAGCGCTTGCCGGTCAACTCGGCCGCCCGGTCCAGGATCGGCCGGACCTCGTCGATCTCGTAGAGGTTGTCGACCCCCTGCAGGATGGACGCCATCCGCTCCAGGCCCATGCCGGTGTCGATGTTCTTCGCCGGCAGGTCACCCAGGATCGGGTAGTCGTCCTTGGTGGTGCCCGGGCCCCGCTCGAACTGCATGAAGACGAGGTTCCAGAACTCCATGTAGCGGTCCTCGTCGATCGCCGGGCCCCCCTCCCGGCCGTACTCCGGGCCCCGGTCGTAGAACAGCTCCGAGGACGGGCCGCACGGCCCGGGAATGCCCATCGACCAGAAGTTGTCCGCCTTGCCCCGGCGGACAATCCGCTCGGCCGGGACGCCGATCGAGCGCCAGATCTCGAACGCCTCGTCGTCGTCGAGATAGATGGTCGGCCAGATCCGATCCGGGTCGAGGCCGTACCCGCCCTGGTCCTGCGGCTTGGTGATCAGCTCCCAGGCGAGCGGGATCGCCCCCTCCTTGAAGTAGTCACCGAAGGAGAAGTTGCCGTTCATCTGGAAGAACGTGCCGTGCCGGCTGGTCTTGCCGACCTCGTCGATGTCCGGGGTGCGGAGGCACTTCTGCACGCTGACCGCCCGCCGGTACGGCGGGGTCTGCTGGCCCAGGAAATAGGGGACGAACTGCACCATACCGGCGTTGACGAACAGCAGGTTCGGGTCGCTGATGGCGGGCAGCGGAGCGGACGGCACCACGGCGTGGCCGTTCGCCTCGAAGTGCGCGAGGTACCGCCGCTTGATCTCCGCCGTCTTCATCGCTGGTGTTCCTCCGGAAAGATTTCTCGATCGCCGATCCGCGGGTCGTCCCGCAGATCGGCGAACTGGTCGTCGAACGCCTCGCCCTGGGCGAACGCCTGATGGATCTCCTGCTCGCGCTCGGCCATCCCGATCCGAACGTCCTCCACGAAGCTACGCAGCGATTCGACCAGCCCGCCAGCGGATTCCGACAACGTGCTGGCGACGCCGGCCGGGGTGTACGCCTGCGCGGTCCGGGTGACCTTGCGGACCACGACCACACCGACGGCGAGCCCGATGCCGAGCCAGAACAACCGCCTCATGTCTCGCTACCTCCTGGTGCGCCGGCCGGTCAGCGGTTGCCGCGCTTCGCGGCCCGCCGCTGCTGCTTGATGGTGTCGCGCACCTCGCGCTCGGTCTCGGCGTGCCGGCGGCCGGCGGCGGCCTTGCGTACGCCGTAGCCGAACGCGGCCACCTTGACCAGCGGGTTCGCGGCCGCGGCGGAGACCACGGTGGCCAGGTTCGCGACGTTGGCGGTGACGTTCTGCGCGTGGCTGGTCATGGTGTCGACCTTCGCCAGCTGGAGGTTCACGCCGTCGAGCGAGGTCTGCACCTGCTCCAGCGCGACGTTGACGTTCTTCACCGTGGTGTTCACGTCGCCGATCAGCGGCGCGGTCCGATCGTTGAGGTCGTTGATCATCCGGGTGGTGGCGTCCACCGTGTGCCGCAGCCGCAGGATGGGCAGCGTCAGGATCAGCACCAGCACCGCGAACGCACACGCCGCGACCAGCGCCGCAACCTCTCCAATGTCGCCCACGCCTGTCCTCCTCAAGCAGAGTTCCTCAGGACCCGACGTCCCCGGAACGCACAACCTGGTACCCGTGGCGGGCCCGCGGAGCCGTCACCGGTCCGCGGCAGCGGGCTCCGGCCCGCCAGCCCCAGACCCTACCGTCCGTGATGGAGATCGGCTCACGACGGTGAGGGTGTCAGCTCCCCCAGTGGATCCGCGCTGACCGTCGGGAACGGATCCTCTCCGGTCAGTGACGGATCGGTGCTCGGCTGTGGCCTGGTCCGCTCGTCGTCGATCGCGTTGCGTACCTTCACCGACACCAACGAGCCGGTGCACTGCGCCGCAGCGGCCGACGGGTCGGGAGACGGCACGATCGCCGGCTCGCCGTCGACCGGCGGCGGCACGCAGGTCGGCTCGCGCACCCACAGGTCGAGGGTCAACTCGTCGCGACGCCAGCAGGTGTAGCTGCCCTTCGTCTCCTGCTCCGGGCAGCGGGCCACCTTCCACGGCTGCCAACCGTCCTCGCGCAACGCGCTCTCGTAGGCCCGCGCCGTCTCCTCCGGCGACTTCTCCGAGGTGACGGTGCGCTCGCGCAGCCGGCAGTCGAGCAGGCACCAGCGGCTGCCACTGACGTCGTCGACCGTCTTCGCGGCGGCCCATCCCGGCACGTTCAGCTGGTCCAGGTTGTCGAAGACCGGGTCGCGGCTCAGCGTACGGATGCCGAAGAAGAGCGGCACCGCACCGAGCAGCACGACGCTGACCAGCGCCAGCACCGCCGCACGCAGGCGGCGACGCTCGCGCGACTGCCGGCGCGCCTCGGAGCGGGCGCCGGGGGCGTCCTCATCGTCGGATGCGTCCCGACCGGGCGCGCGCAGCGTCGGCGCGGCGGCCGGCTCGGGCGCCGGCCGGTCCACCGGTCCGGTCGGCGGGGGCACCACGGCGGCGGCACGGGCCACGCCGACGGGCTCGCCCGGCCGGCCGGGCGGCGGCACCGGGGCGACGCCGGTCGGTTCGGGGCGGCCGGGCTCCCGGTGCGGCGGCAGCGCACGACCGGCGGCGCGGTCCGCCGGCGCGGGTCGGACGACCGGCGCACCGGCGCGGGCCACCGCGGGCCCGCTGCCGGGCTCACCACCGGCCCGGTCGTCGCCGACGGGCGGCTGCCCGGTGCCGGGCGGGCGGACGGCGGCACGGGCCGGGCCGTCGGGGCGCGGCCGGGGCGGGCCGTCCGGGCCGGCGCCCGGTGCGACGGCGGCACGGGCCGGACCGTCCGGACGCGGCGTGGGGGGACCGTCCGGGCGAGCGCCCGGCGGGACGGCGGCACGGGCCGGGCCGTCCGGGCGGACGGCGCTCCGGGCGGCAGCCTCGGGGCCGGGGCGGGCCGGGCCGTCGGGGCCACGGCGGCCGGCGCCCGAGACCGGCGCGTCGCCAGGGGCGGGTCGGGCCCGGCCGGACGGAGTGGAACGGGCCGCGCCCCGGGGTGCCGCGCCGGGACCGGCGGGACCGCCACCGGGACCGGCGTACGCGTCGTCGGCGTGGTTGCCCGCCGCGCCGGGTCGGCCCGGGCCGGCGGGGCCGTCGTTGCCGGGCCCCGGACGGCGGCGGCGCCCGCTGGGGTCCGGGGTGGCTGCCGGAGCGCCCCGGCGGCCGGTGGGCCGCTCGCCGGCGGCCGGCGGGTAGGTCAGGCCCCCGCTCGGCTGCTCTCCGGTGGACTCCGGCGTGCTGGGCCGCGCGGCGCGGCGACCGGTAGGAGCGTTCGCCCCCGGATCGGGTGGTGGCCCGGCGGCCCGGCGGCCGGTGGCGCGCTCGGCGGCCGGGTCGGGCACGGCGAGCGGGCCGGATGAGCCGTCGGTGAGATCCACACCCGCTGGCGGCGCCGGGCGGCGCTCCCCGGCGGGCGGGTTGCCGCCGCGCCGGTTGACCACCGGCAGGGCCGGGTCGGTGTGCGGCAGGCGGCCGGCCTGGCGCAGCCAGTCGGCTGGCCGCTCCGGGCGGTCCGCCCGTGGCTCGCCGCCGGCCGGCGCGCGTCGGCCCTGCTCGTCCGGGACGGCCCGGCGGCGACCGGTGCCGTCGGCCGGGCCAACGGTGGGCGTGCCGCCGGTGGGACCGGTGGACGCGCCGGGCATCGGTGGCGCGTTGCCCGAGCGGGGCACCACCGGCTCGGCGGGCTCGGCGGCGCGGCGGCGACCGCCGGCGGCCGGGCGGGCGGGCCCACGGCCGGACGGCTCCGGTGCACCCGGGTCGACCGGGCCCGGGCGACGACGGGCGGTACGCGGGTCACGGTCGACGGCGGGGTCGGGTCGTAGGCCATCGGCGACCGGCGGGGTCGCGCCGGCCGGCGGTGCGGCGTCCGGGCGGCGCAGCGGCGGCATCGCGTCCGCGTGGCCACCGGTCCCGGCGGGGGCGGCCCGGCCGCCCGGTGCGGCGGCAGCCGGCCGACGGCCGGTCGGTGGGCCCGAGGTCGGTGGGCCGGCGGGTGCGCCGGTGGGCGACGCCGCCGGGCGGGGCCGGGCCGGGCCGGCTGGCGCGCCGGACGTCGGGCGGGGCCCGGGTGGGCCCGCCGGGTCGCCGCCGGCCGGGCGGGCGGCGGCGGGCGGCGCGGGCGGGGGCGGGGGCGGGTTCCTGCACCTCGACCGGTGGCCCCCGCTGCGCGGGGTGGCGGTGGTGCGGGCGGGCGCGG
>NZ_JBFAQO010000015.1:0-97061 GCF_040678715.1 Micromonospora sp. NPDC049301
CTCACCTAATATCGCCTTCGCGGAATACCGTTCGGCTGGAGCCGCGTCGTGCCACTCGCCGAGAGGCGACCTGCACACCGACACCAGCGCCGCCCTCGGCCCACCGGCCGGGGGCGGCGCTGTCTGTGCCCACCCGACATGCGGCACCACGCTCGGGTGCCTCGCGGCACAATGCTCGAATGACCGTCGCGCGAACCTGGTCCGAGCAGTCAGGTCTGCTCGTACTGCCCAGCGGGGCGACGGTGCGCGGGCGCCGCATCGCTGCGACCGCCTCGCCGGCCGACTTCGCCCTGCTGTTGGCGCCCGAACCGGCGCCGGCCTGGCCGCACCGGCGGATCCGGTGGCCAGACTTCTGGGTACCGCTAGATCGGGCCGACGCGCTGGACGCCCTGCGCGAGGCGCTGCGGCGGGCGCACGACGGTGAGCGCGTGGAGGTGGCCTGCCGGGGCGGGGTGGGGCGCACCGGTACGGCGTTGGCCGCGTTGGCGATCCTCGACGGCCTGCCGGCCGAGCGGGCGGTGCCGTGGGTGCGGGCGGGCTACCACCCGAAGGCGGTGGAGACCCCCTGGCAGCGGCGCTGGCTGCGCCGGATCGCCTGACCACCACCGCCCCGCGCGCCGACCACCCCCGCGCCGACCCGCCGCCGGATGCGGCGCGGTAGCCCTACCTCTGCGCGGTCACCGCCGGCTCGGTGACGTACTCGCGGAGGTGGTGGGCGGTGAGTGTGTCGCCCCGGGCCACCAGCTCGGCCGGGGTACCGGTGAAGACGATCCGTCCGCCGTCGTGGCCGGCGCCCGGTCCCAGGTCGATGAGCCAGTCCGCGTGCGCCATGACCGCCTGGTGGTGCTCGATGACGATCACGGTGTTGCCGGCGTCGACCATCCGGTCCAGCAGGGCGAGCAACTGGTCCACGTCGGCCAGGTGCAGGCCGGTGGTCGGCTCGTCGAGCACGTACGTGCTGGTCTTCTCGGCCAGGTGGATGGCGAGCTTGAGCCGTTGCCGCTCCCCGCCGGAGAGGGTGGTCAGCGGTTGGCCGAGGCTGAGGTAGCCCAGCCCCACGTCGACCAGCCGGCCGAGGATGAGATGCGCCGGCCCGCTGGGAAAGAACGCGTGGGCCTCGGTGACGGACATGGCCAGCACCTCGCTGATGTTCCTGCCGCGCAGCGTGTACGTGAGCACCTCGTCGGTGAACCGCCGGCCCTCGCACCGTTCGCAGACGCTCGCCACGCCGGCCATCATCGCCAGGTCGGTGTAGATGAGCCCGATTCCCTTGCAGGCCGGGCAGGCGCCCTCGGAGTTGGCGCTGAACAGGGCCGCCTTGACCCCGTTGGCCTTGGCGAAGGCGGTGCGGATCGGGTCGAGCAGCCCGCTGTAGGTGGCCGGGTTGCTGCGTCGCGACCCGCGGATCGCGGACTGGTCCACGATCACCACTCCGGCCCGGCCGCGCAACGATCCGTGGATCAGTGAGCTCTTGCCGGAGCCGGCCACGCCGGTGACGACGGTGAGCACACCGAGCGGGATGTCCACGTCCACGTCGCGCAGGTTGTGCAGGTCGGCGTGGCGGATGGCGAGCTGACCGACGGGTGGGCGTACGTCGTCGCGCAGGGTCACCCGGTGGTCGAGGTGCCGGCCGGTGAGGGTGCCGGAGCGGCGCAGGCCGGGGACGTCGCCGGTGTAGCAGATCCGGCCGCCGTCGGTGCCGGCGCCCGGGCCGAGGTCGACCACGTGGTCGGCGATGGCGATGGTCTCCGGCTTGTGCTCGACGACCAGCACGGTGTTGCCCTTGTCCCGCAGCCGCAGCAGCAGGTCGTTCATCCGGGCGATGTCGTGCGGGTGCAGGCCGACGGTGGGTTCGTCGAAGACGTACGTGGCGTCGGAGAGGCTGGAGCCGAGGTGCCGGACCATCTTCACCCGCTGCGCCTCGCCGCCGGAGAGGGTGGACGACTCGCGGTCGAGGCTGAGGTAGCCGAGCCCGATCTCGACCAGGGAGTCCAGCAGGTCCCGCAGGTTGGCGATCAGCGGCGCCACCGCCGGGTCGTCGACGCTGCGGACGAACGCGGCCAGGTCGCTGATCTGCATGGCCGAGCAGTCCGCGATGGTGCGCCCGGCGATCCGCGACGACAGGGCCGCCGCGTTGAGGCGGGTGCCCCCGCAGGCCGCGCAGGTGGTGAACGTGACCGCCCGGTCGACGAAGGCGCGGATGTGCCCCTGCATCGACTCGCGGTCCTTGGCCAGGTAGAGCCGCTTGACCTTGACCGCCAGACCCTCGTACGTCCAGTTGTTGCTGCCCATCTTGATCTTCGTGGCCGGCTTGTGGAGGAGGTCCTCCCACTGGGAGGGCGTGTAGTCCTGGAGTTTGACGTCCGGGTCGAACAGGCCGGAGCCGACGATGGTCTGCCAGTACCAGGAGTCGACCGCGAAGTTGGGCACCGTGATCGCGCCGTCGTTGAGCGAGCGTTCGACATCGACCAGCTCGTTGACGTCCAGGTCGGTGACCCGGCCCAGCCCCTCGCAGGTGGGGCACATGCCCTCGGGCAGGTTGAAGCTGAACGCCCCGGCGCCGCCCACCGACGGTTCGCCGAGCCGGCTGAAGAGGATCCGCAGCATGGCGTACGCGTCGGTGGCGGTGCCCACCGTGGAGCGGGAGTTGACGCCCATCCGCTCCTGGTCGACCACGATGGCCGCGCTGAGGTTGCGCAGTGAGTCGACGTCGGGCCGGTTGAGGTTGGGCATGAACGACTGGAGGAAGGCGCTGTAGGTCTCGTTGATCAGGCGCTGGGACTCGGCGGCGATGGTGCCGAAGACGAGCGACGACTTGCCTGAGCCGGACACACCGGTGAAGACGGTAAACCGGCGCTTGGGGATGTCGACCGAGACGCCGGCGAGATTGTTCTCGCGCGCTCCGCGTACCTCGATCATGTCGTGGCTGTCGGCGACGGACCATGCTGGCTGCGACATGCGGACCCTTCACGAGATGGTGGCGGGCGAGGCCCCGCCAGGCTGACGGATTACATTGTCTCATTCATCCCCTCGTGGAGACTTTCGCCGAGTTCTCGCTGTGGCCCGCGCCGGAACGCCCGGTAAAGTCTCAAATCACGTGGCAACCGGTACGGTGGCAGCCGTGGACACCGCATCCGAGGCTCGCCTGCGGGCGGTGGACCTGGCCGCCACCGCCGGGATCTCCGTGCAGCAGGTGCGCAACTACGTCGAGGTGGGCGTGCTGCCGCCGGTGCGGCGTACCGTGAGCGGTTACCGGATCTTCACGGCCGAGCACGCCCGGGCCCTGCGGGTGGCGCGGCGGCTGGCCGAGGGGCACGGCTGGAGCCGTACCCGGGAGATCATGTCGGCGGTGCACCGGGGCGACCTGCCGGCGGCCCTGGCGGCGCTCGACGGCGGCCACGCCGAGCTGGACCGGGAACGCGCCGAGATCCGCCGGGTGCTCGGCGCCTTCGAGACCGTGGTGGCCAGCCCCCCGGCGACCCGGCCGGCGCCGCGGCGTGCCGCCCGCATCGGCGAGGTCGCCGCACTGGTCGGGGTCCGAACGTCGCAGCTGCGGCTGTGGGAGGAGCGCGGCCTGATCCGGCCGGGCCGCACGCCGGGCACCAGATACCGGGTGTACGACGAGGCCGAGCTTCGGGCCGCCCAGGTGGTGGCACTGCTGCGGCGGGGCGCCTATCCGTTCGAGATCATTGAGGCGGTGCTGGGTGAGTTGCGCACCACCGGCAGTGCCCAGCGGGTCCGCGCCGAGCTGGGCCGCCGCGAGCAGGAGCTGCACGCCCGCAGCCTGCGCCGGCTGCGGGGGAGCGCGGCGCTGCACGACTACCTGGCTGGTCGGGGTGCCGCCGGAAGGTCGGCGGGGCATCCGGTCCCGCCGGGCGATCTTGTTGGCTAGGGTCGCTCCTATGAGAGCTGCGCTGCTGGCGGTCACGGCGTCCGCCGTCCTGCTCGCTCCCACGCCGGTCGCCGCCGCCACGGGCACCGCTCCCACGCCGGTCGCCGCCGCCACGGGCACCGCTCCCACGCCGGTCGCCGCCGCCACGGGCACCGCTCCCGCGCCGGTCGCCGCCACGGGCACCGCCGCTGCGGCGACCGCGCGCTGCCCCACGGTGCCGGCGCCCGCGGTGTCCCGACCGCCCCGGCCCTCGCCGCCGCCCGCCGTGCCCGAGCAGCGGGTGGTCGGTGGCGCCGGGCTGGCCACCAGCGGCCTGGTCGTGCCGGCCGGCGTCGGCGTGCCACCGGCGATCACCGCCACCTCGTGGCTGGTCGCCGACCTGGACACCGGCCAGGTGCTCGGTGGCTGCGGCCCGCACGAGTACGGCACCCCGGCCAGCGTGCAGAAGCTGCTGCTGGCCGCCACGATGCTGCCCCGGCTGGATCCGAAACAGACGGTCACCGTCACCGCGGCGGACATGGACATCGAGCCCGGCTCCTCCGCCGTCGGCCTGGTCGAGGGCGGCCGGTACACCGTCGAGACGGTCTGGCTGGGGCTGCTGCTCAACTCGGGCAACGAGGCGGCGAACGTGCTGGCCCGGCTGGGTGGTGGGGCGGACGGCGCGGCCGGCGGGGTACGCGCGATGAACGAGCAGGCGCACCGGCTCGGCGCACTCCAGACGCACGCGGTCACGCCCTCCGGGTTGGACGGCAAGGGGCAGTTCACCAGCGCGTACGACCTGGCGCTGATCGCCCGGGCCTGCTTCGCCGAGCCGACGTTCCGCCGGTACGCGCTCACCGAGCAGACGCAGATCCCCGCCCAGCCGGCGCAGCGCACCAAGGGTTTCCAGATCCAGAACGAGAACCAGCTCATCTACCGGTACCCGGGCGCGCTCGGCGGCAAGACCGGCTTCACCGATCTGGCCCGGCACACCTACGTCGGGGCGGCGCAGCGGGACGGGCGGCGGCTGGTCGTGACCCTGCTGGGCGCCGAGCCCGCGCCGCTGCGCGGCTGGGAACAGGGCGCGGCGCTGCTGGACTGGGGGTTCACGCTGCCCCGCGACGCCGCCGTCGGCCGGCTGGTCGAGCCGGGCGAGTTGACCGCCACGCCGTCGGCTGCGCCGTCCGAGCTGGCCGCGCCCGGCGCGCCCCGACCGGCGGCGGCCAGCGGTCCGGTGCACAACAGCTCCAGGCTGCTCTGGTCGGTGACCGCGCTGAGCGGCGCGGGTGTGCTGCTGCTGGGCGGGCTGCTGTGGCGCCGCCGCCGCCGGCTGCCCTGACGGATCGACAACCGGCCCCGTCATCCATAGACTCCGGTCTTTCTGGCACCACGAGTCCAGGAGGATCCCTTGTCGAGTGAACTCGAACCGCGGTCCGGCGTGGCGGCACCCCGCCGGCCGGTGCGCGCGCTGTCCCGCCTCGCGGGCGTGACGGTGCTCGCCGGCGTGCTGGTCGCTTCCGCTTCCGCGTCCGCCGCCGCCGTGGCCGCACCGCCTACGACCGCCGACGCGGTTACCGTGTCCGCCGCGCCGTCCGCCGCCACCGATGCCGCCACCCGCCCGCCGCGCACCACGCACGGCCCGTGCGCCTACACCGAGACGCCCGACGAGCCGGCTGCCCGGCCGGTGCCACTGCCGCCCGACCCGCGGCGTACGCCGGACCGGGGCACCGTGCGGGTGACCCTCTCCACCAACCACGGGCCGATCGGGTTGACCCTGGACCGGGAGGCCGCGCCGTGCACGGTGCAGAGCTTCCTGCACCTGGTCCGCAAGCACTTCTACGACCGCACCTCGTGTCACCGGCTCACGGCGTACCCCACGCTGAGCGTGTTGCAGTGCGGCGACCCGTCCGGCACCGGCGAGGGCGGCCCGGGCTACCGGTACCGCGACGAGCTGCCGACCGACCTGCCGCCGGCGCCCACCGACCCGACCGGGGTGCGCCGACTCTACGAACGAGGCGTGCTGGCCATGGCCAACGCCGGGCCCGACACCAACGGCAGCCAGTTCTTCCTGGTCTACGCCGACTCGGCGCTGCGCCCCAACTACACGATCTTCGGCGAGGTCGACGCGGCCGGGCTGGCCACCCTGGACCGGATCGCCGCCGGGGGAGTGGCGCCGACGGCCGAGGACCCCGCCCCGGTCGACGGGGCTCCCGCGCTGCCGGTGGACATCCGCCGGGCTGTCCGCTCGCACCACCACCACTGACCGTGCGGCGCGGTGGGCGGCCCCGGGTCGCTCACCGCGCCACCGCAGCGCGACGAGCGACAGCCAACGATCGCTGAGGCCGCCGGAAGCCGGAATTTTCGGGACCCGGACCGGAACCGCCGGAACCAGCGTCCGAGCTGATTCCGACCGTCACGACCGGCCGGGCGACCCGGTCGGCGGGGCGGCGGTGCTGTCCCGGACGACCAACTCGGTCGCGAGCTCCACCCGTGGGGAGTCGATGCCCTCGCCCTGAGCGAGCCGCAGGACGGTCCGCGCCGCCAGCCGACCCATCTCGACCAGCGGTTGCCGCACAGTGGTCAGTGGCGGTGACGCCCACCGCGCCTCGGGCAGGTCGTCGAAGCCGACCACGCTGACGTCGCCCGGGACCAGCAGGCCGCGTTGCCGGATCGCCTCGTAGACGCCGAACGCCATCTGGTCGCTCGCCGCGAAGATCGCCGTCGGCGGCTCGTCGAGGTCCAGCAGCGAGGACCCGGCGGCGAAGCCGGACGCGTGGTAGAAGTCGCCGGGTCGGAGCAGGTGTTCCTCCAGCGGCAGGCCGGCGGCCTCCAGCCCGGCCCGGTAGCCGTCCAGCCGGGCTCGGCTGCACAGCAGGTGCGTCGGCCCGGCCACGAACCCGATCCGCCGGTGTCCGAGCGAGAGCAGGTGCTCGGTCGCGGCGAGCCCGCCGGCCCAGTTGGTGGCTCCTATGGTCGGCACGTCGATGGCGGGAACGCCGGCCGGGTCGACCACCACCACGGGCACGTTGAGCCGCCGCAACTGGGCGTAGAGCGGCGGGCTGACGTGCGAGGTCACGAAGATCACGCCGTCGGTGGCCCGGGCGCGCAGGTTCTGCAGCCACTGCCGGGCGGCGGTGGACTGTCGGTGTATCGCGGAGACCACGGTGCCCACGCCGGCGGCGTGCCCGACGTCCTCGACCCCACGGATGATCTCCACGGCCCAGGGGCTGTCCAGGTCGTTGAAGACCAGGTCGACCAGGCCCGCGCGCTGCACCGTGCGGCTGGCGCGACGCCGGTAGCCGTGGTGGCGCAGCAACTCCTCGACCCGTTCCCGGGTGCCGGGTGCCACGTCCGCGCGGCCGTTGAGCACCCGCGACACGGTCGGCACCGAGACTCCGGCTTCTCGCGCGATGGCGCTGATGGTGACCCTGCGTCCGTCGTCGGCGTCCACCCGCGTCTCCTTTGTTCCTCGGGGGCGGGACGGACGCCGGCACCGGGATGCCCCGGAGCAGCGTGCCCGTCCCATCGGTCATCTTGCCGCACGGACCAGGGGCTGGCGACAGGGCGGATCGCCGCCAAGTTCCGGGAAGGTGTGGAGAATTCCCGGAAGTCCGGGCTGATCGGCAGGGGCCGGCGCGTCGTCGGGCCCGGCGCCGCACCCGTGAGCTAGCCGCTCAGTCGCTCGCCGCACCGGTGGCCGACGGCGGCCGATCGGGCCCGGGGGAGGGCCTGTACGGGGCGCAGGAAGACCGGACGACCAGTTCGGTCGGCAGCCGGACGTGCGGGTCGCGTTCGACGCCGCCGACGAGGTCGATGAGCAGCCGCATCGCCTCGGCGCCCATGCGCTGCAGGGGTTGCGCGATCGTGGTGAGCTGCGGGGTGGCCAGCGCCGACTCAGGGATGTTGTCGAAGCCGATCACGGACAGGTCGTCGGGCACCGTGAGGCCCACGGCCCGGGCGACGTCCATCGTGGAAATCGCGGAGAGGTCGTTGCCGGCGAAGACGGCGGTCGGCCGGTCGGGCAGTGCCAACAGTTCCGCGGCCGTGGCGGCGGCGCTCTCGACCCGGAAACCGCCGACGCGGACGAGTCGTTCGTCGACCGCGACGCCCGCGTCGGCCATGGCCCGGCGGAAGCCGGCCTCGCGAAGGCGCGCCGACTCGAGGTCGGGGCGACCGCTGATGTGGCCGATGCGGCGGTGACCGAGCGACAGCAGGTAGTTGGTCGCGAGCACCGCGCCGCCGAAGTTGTCGGAGTCGACGGTGGGCAGCCCCGACGGGCCGGTGTGGGGGTCGACGGCCACGACATGGAAGCCCTGCTTGGTCTCAACCACCGTCGGCGTGACGATCACGGCCCCGTCGATGAGCGTCCCGGACAGGCGGGCCAGCGAGCGCCGCTCCCAGCCGACGGCCGTGCCGTCGCCGTCGCCGCCGGAGTAGGCCAGCAGTTGGTAGCCGGTACCGGCGACCTCCTTCGACGCGCCCTTGAGCAGCTCGGTCGAGAACGGCTCGAATTCGGCGACCAGGATTCCCAGGACGTTCGTCCGGTGGCTGCGCAGGCTCTGCGCTCCCAGGCTGGCCTCGTAGCCGAGCTGGTGGATGACCTCCCGGACGCGCTCCACGGTCGCCTGTGCCACGCCGTAGCGACCGTTGACGACCTTCGACACGGTCGCCACCGAGACGCCGGCCGTACGGGCCACGTCCGACATCTTGACACGCTCGGGGAAGGTCACGCCGACGATGATAGAGGGCCACCTGGGACTCGTTGCGCGGGAGTAGAAAACGTTATCGACAACGGTTGACACCCGGTTACGGGACTGTAAAACTCGCCGCACCTAGTACCGCCACTGCTAGTCGAGGAGACATGTCGATGGCGATGAAGCACCGCGCGGGCGCCACCCTGGCGCTGTTCGTAACCACCGCACTGCTCGTCGCCGGGTGTAACGGCGGCGACAGCGAGGCACCCGCCGAGAACGAGCTCTACAAGAACCCGGTGACCCTGACCTGGTGGCACAACGCCTCCCAGGACGGGCCTGGCAAGACCTACTGGGAGAAGGTCGCGAAGGACTTCTCCGCACTGCACTCGACCGTCACGATCCAGATCGAGGCGATCGAGACCAACCAGCTCCAGCGCACCCGGCTCCCCGCCGCGCTGCTGAGCAGCGACCCGCCGGACATCTTCCAGGCGTGGGGCGGCGGCGAGATGCGTGAGCAGGTGGAGGCCGACTACCTCAAGGACATCACCGGTCAGGTCAAGGACGAGGTCGCCAACATCGGCAGCGCGACCGAGATCTGGCAGGTGGACGGCAAGCAGTACGGCCTGCCGTACCGGATGGGGATCGAGGGCATCTGGTACAACAAGGACATGTTCGCGAAAGCGGGCATCACCGCTCCTCCGACCACTTTCGAGGAGCTCAACCAGGCGGTCACGAAGCTCAAGGCCATCAACGTCATCCCGATCGCGCTGGGCGCCGGCGACAAGTGGCCCGCCGCACACTGGTGGTACAACTTCGCGCTGCGTGCCTGCTCGGTCGACACGCTCAAGAAGGCGTCCGTCGAACCGGTCTTCGACGACCCGTGCTTCGTCAAGGCGGGCCAGGACCTGAAGACCTTCATCGACACCAAGCCGTTCCAGCCGAACTTCATCGCGACGCCGGGCCAGAACGACCCGACCAGCGCCAACGGGCTGGTCGCCAACGGCAAGGCCGCGATGGAACTGATGGGCGACTGGAACAGGGGCACCCTGGAGACGGTCGCCGAGGACCCGAAAGCCCTCACGAAGTTCCTCGGCTGGTTCCCCGTCCCGGCGATCGCCGGCTCCGCCGGTGACCCGAAGGCGGCCCTCGGCGGCGGCGACGGGTTCGCCTGCGCCAAGAACGCCCCGGCCGAGTGCGTCGAGTTCCTCAAGTACATAGTGAGCCCCGAGGTGCAGAAGGGCTTTGCTGCGACCGGCACCGGCCTGCCCGTAGCCAAGGGTGCGGAGGCCGGCGTGGCAGACCCCTCCCTGAAGTCCATCCTGGAGGCCACCTCCGGTGCGACGTATGTGCAGCTCTGGCTGGACACGGCCTTCGGCAGCACCGTCGGCAACGCGATGAACGACGCGGTCGTCGCCATATTCGCCGGCAGCGGCACCCCGGAGAAGGTCGTGGACGCGATGAAGGCGGCCGCGAAGAAGTGACCTCCACCAACCCGACCCTCAGCCCCGCCGGCGGCGCGTCCGCGCCGCCGGCGGGCCCCCCGCCCGCCCGACGCCGGTCGGCCCGCGCTGCCGAGACCAGACGCAAGTGGTACGAGATCATCGGGCTCACCACGCCGGCGGTCGTCGTCTACGTGATGTTCGTGCTGGTGCCGATGGGCTTCGCGGTCTACTACAGCCTCTTCCGCTGGAGGGGGGTCGGGCCGCCCACCGACTTCGTCGGATTCGACAACTACGTCCTCGCCTTCCAGGACCCGATCTTCCTGGACGCGCTGCGCAACAACGCCATCATCGTGGTCGGGTCGCTGGTGATCCAGGGGCCCATCGCCCTGGCCGTGGCCCTGCTGCTCAACCGACGGTTCCGCGGACGCGCCGCCTTCCGCCTGCTCGTGTTCGTGCCGTACGTCCTCGCCGAGGTCACCGTCGGCATCATGTGGAAGCTGCTCCTCACCGGCGACGGCACCGTGGACGCCCTGCTCCGGCAGCTCGGCCTGGGCAGCTTCGTGCAGGCGTGGCTCGCCGACCTCGACGTCGTGATCTGGACGATGCTGTTCGTGCTCACCTGGAAGTACGTCGGCTTCGCGATCATTCTCCTGCTCGCCGGTCTGTCGAACGTGCCGCCCGAGCTGACCGAGGCCGCCGCGATCGACGGGGCGAGCTGGTGGCAGACCCAGCGCCACGTCATGCTCCCGCTGCTGGGGCCCACGATCCGGATCTGGATGTTCCTGTCGATGATCGGCTCGTTGCAGGCCTTCGAGGTGATCTGGGTGACCTCGGTGCCAGCGGTCCGGTCTCTCGGTGCCTCGGCCACCATGGCCACCTACATGGTGGACAACGGCTTCTTCGCCCGGCTCTGGGGCTACGGCAACGCCGTCGCCGTGATCCTCTTCGTCATCTCGTTCATCGCGGCGCTGCTGTTCCAGCGGTTCCTCCTCCGTCGCGACATCGAGGGCGCCGTCACCGGAAGGAGGAACTGACCGTGACCGCCAACGCCGTCCCCGCACGGCCCACCTCGCGCCGGCCGTTCGCCTGGAGCAGTCCTCTGACCTACGCGATGGCGCTTGCGGTCGCCGCCATCTCGATCACTCCAGTGGTCTACGTGATCGTCGGCGGCTTCCGCACCACCCCGCAGATCATCGCGGATCCGGCCGGGCTGCCCGACCCCTGGGTGTGGGACAACTACGCCCGGGTGCTGACGCAGAGCGATTTCTGGAAGCAGGCGTTCAACAGCGCCGTGATCGCCGTCGGAACGACGGCAGCGGTCGTGGTGCTCGGCGTCTGCGCCGCGTTCGTGCTCGCCCGGTACGCCTTCCGCGGCCGCGAGGCGCTCTACACCTTCTTCACGCTCGGCCTGCTCTTCCCCTCCGGGGCGGCGATTCTGCCGCTCTACCTCATGCTGCGCGACCTCAGCCTGATCAACTCCTACTACGCGGTGATCCTCCCGCAGGTCGCCTTCTCGCTACCGCTCACGATCGTGATCCTGCGGCCGTTCCTGGCCGCCGTCCCCCGCGAGTTGGAGGACGCCGCCGCGATCGACGGTGCCGGCCGGCTCGGCTTCCTCTGGCGCATCATGCTGCCGCTGTCCCGGCCCGCGCTGGTCACCGTCGGGGTCCTCGCGTTCGTGGCGAGCTGGAACGCCTTCCTCCTGCCGCTGCTCGTGCTCGGCGACGCCGACCTGCACACCCTGCCGCTGGGCGTGCAGAACTTCTCCAGCCAGTACACCTCCGACACCGCGGGAATCCTCGCGTTCACCTCGCTGGCGATGCTGCCGGCACTTCTGTTCTTCACCTTCGCCGAGAAGCAGATCGTCGGTGGCCTGCAGGGCGCGGTGAAGGGCTGAGCGGCACCGGTACGCGCAGAGGCGAAACACCTCATAACCGTCTACCTGTTCGCCCGGCGGCCCCTCGTACGGGGCCGATGGGCGTCGGAGGAAAGTGACCGACAACGTGACGCTGGACATCGAACGAAGCACCGCGATCTGGAACGACCCGACCCAGGAGTTGACCACCCGTGTCGACGCCCTGGTCGCCGCGATGACCCTGGCGGAGAAGGTTTCGCAGCTCTACGGCGTGTGGGTCGGTGCGTCCGCCGACGGCGGTGAGGTCGCGCCCTACCAGCACGAGATGGAGGAGCTGGTCGACCTCGACGCGCTGCTGGAGACCGGGCTCGGCCAGCTGACCCGACCGTTCGGCACCGCACCGGTCGACCCGGCGCTCGGCGCGCTCTCGCTGCTGCGGACCCAGCAGCGGATCAGCGCCGGAAACCGGTTCGGCATCCCCGCGCTGGCCCACGAGGAGTGCCTGGCCGGCTTCGCGACCTGGGGCGCGACCGCGTACCCGGTGCCGCTGTCCTGGGGAGCCACCTTCAATCCCGACCTGATCCGGCGGATGGCCGCCCTGATCGGTGCCGACCTGCGCCGCCTCGGTGTGCACCAGGGGCTCGCGCCGGTGCTCGACGTGGTCCGCGACGCCCGCTGGGGACGGGTCGAGGAGACCGTGGGGGAGGACCCGTACCTGGTCGGCACGGTCGCGACCGCGTACATCCAGGGGCTGGAGTCCGCGGGCGTGGTGGCGACCCTCAAGCACTTCGTCGGGTACTCGGCCTCCCGGGCCGGGCGCAACCTGGCGCCGGTCGGCATGGGCCCGCGGGAGCGCGCGGACGTGATGCTGCCACCGTTCGAGATGGCGATCCGCGAGAGTGGCGCGCGGTCGGTGATGCACGCCTACACCGACACCGACGGGATGCCGTCGGCCGCCGACGAGGAGCTGCTCACCGGCCTGCTCCGGGAGACCTGGGGGTTCACCGGCACGGTCGTCGCCGACTACTTCGGCATCGCGTTCCTGCACACGCTGCACGGCGTGGCCGGCAGCTGGGGCGAGGCGGCCGGCGCCGCGCTCGCCGCCGGGGTGGATGTCGAGCTGCCCACGGTGAAGACGTTCGGCCCGCCCCTGCGGGAGGCGCTCGCCGCCGGGCAGGTGCCCGAGTCGCTCGTGGACCGGGCGGTGCGCCGGGTGCTGACGCAGAAGGCGCAGCTCGGGCTCCTCGACCCGGACTGGAACCCGGTGCCGCCGGCGCTCGACGGCGTCGACGTCTCCGACGCCGACGCGGTGCGCGGCACCGTCGACCTGGATCCGCCGGCGAACCGGGCGCTCGCCCGGGAGGTGGCCGAGCAGGCCGTCGTCCTGCTGCGCAACGACGGCACCCTGCCGCTGGCCCGACCGGCGCGGATCGCGGTGGTCGGCCCGCAGGCCGGCAGCCCGACGGCGGCGCTGGGCTGCTACTCGTTCCCGGTGCACGTCGGGTCCCGCCACCCGGATCTGCCGGTCGGCATCGAGCTGCCCACGCTGGCGCAGGCGCTGGTCGGTGAGTTCCCGACGAGCGAGGTCGTCGTCGAGGTCGGTGTGGGCATCGACGACCTCGACACCAGCGGTGTCGCCGCGGCCGTCGAGGCGGCGCGGGGTGCCGACGTGGTGATCGCGGCGCTCGGCGACCGGGCCGGACTGTTCGGCCGGGGCACCAGCGGTGAGGGCTGCGACGCCGAGTCGCTGGCCCTGCCCGGGGCGCAGCAGCACCTGCTGGACGCGCTGCTGGACGCCGGCCCGCCGGTAGTGGTCACGCTGATCGCCGGCCGGCCGTACGCGCTGGGCCGGGCGTTCGACGAGGCGGCGGGCATCGTGCAGTCCTTCTTCCCCGGTGAGGAGGGGCCCTCGGCGATCGCCGGGCTGCTCAGCGGGCGGGTCGAGCCGCAGGGGCGGCTTCCGGTCAGCGTGCCGCGCAGCCCCGGCGGCCAGCCCACCACCTACCTCGCCGCCCGGCTGGGGCATGCCAGCGACGTCTCCAACCTCGACCCCACCCCGGCGTACGGCTTCGGGCACGGGCTCAGCTACACGACGTTCGACTGGTCGGAGCTGGCGGTCGAACAGACGACGGCGGATACCGACGGCGAGCTGCGGCTTGCCTTCACGCTGCGCAACAGCGGCACCCGGTGGGGCAGCGAGGTGGTGCAGCTCTACGCCCACGACCCGGTGGCCTCGGTGGTGCAACCGGTGCAGCGGTTGATCGGCTATCTGCGGGTGCCGCTGGAGGCCGGCGCGGGTCGCCGGATCGAGGTGAGCGTGCCGGCCGATCTGCTCTCGTTCACCGGGCGGGACGGCCGGCGGGTGATCGAGCCCGGGGCGCTGGAGCTGCGCCTCGCCTCGTCGAGCACCCAACCCCGGCTGGTGGCGGCCGTCGGGCTGACCGGGTCGGCACGGCACGTCGACCACACCCGGCGGATGCACCCGCTGTTCACCGTCCACCCGACCGTCTGAGGATGCCGTGTACACCGACCTGCCCGAGGAGCAGTTGCGCGGCTACCGCAGTGCGGTGCGGGAGCCCGCGGACTTCGACCAGTTCTGGGCCGGCACCCTGACGGAGGCCCGGGACGCCGGCTGGCCGGTCCGCGCGGAGCCGGTGGCGACGGGGCTGGCCGGCATCGACGTCCTCGATGTGACCTTCGCGGGTTTCGCCGGCCAGCCCGTGCGGGCCTGGCTGCGGGTGCCCCGTGGGGCTGGCACCGCGCTGCCGACCCTGATCCAGTACGCCGGTTACGGCGGTGGGCGCGGGCACCCGCTGGAGAACCTGCTCTGGGCGTCCGCCGGGTTCGCGCACCTGCAGATGGACACCCGGGGGCAGGGCTCGGGCTGGAGCCGGGGCGCCACCCCGGACCCGGGCGCCGCCGGTCCGGAGGCGCCCGGGGTGGCCACCCGGGGCATCGCCGACCCGCGCACGTACTACTACCGCCGGCTGATCACCGACGCGGTCCGGGCGGTGGACGCCGTCCGGACCCTGCCGATGGTCGACCCGACCCGGGTGGCGGTGCTCGGGCACAGCCAGGGCGGCGCGCTGGCGCTCGCGGCCGGCGCGCTGGCACCCGGCGTGCGGGCGGTGGTGGCCTTCGTGCCGTTCCTCTGCGACATCCCGCGTGCGGTGGTCGCCACCGACACCCGCCCGTACCGGGAGATCCGCGACTACCTGGCGATCCACCGGGACGCCGAGGAGCGGGTGCTGAGCACCCTCGCGTACGTCGACGGGGTCAACTTCGCCCGCCGCTGCCGCCGTCCGGCGCGGTACTCCGTGGCGTTGATGGACGACATCGTGCCGCCGTCGACGGTCTACGCCGCCGTCAACGCCCACGCCGGCCCGACCGAGCTGTCGGTGTGGCGGTACAACGGCCACGAGGCCGGCGGCATCGACGACGACGAGGCGGCGCTGCGCTTCCTCGGCGAGCACCTGATGGAGGGCGCCGGTGCCCCCGGCCGGCTGTCGGAAGCCGATCCGGCGCCCAGCGCCGCCCGGGGCTGATAGACAGGACGGGTGCGCAGGCCAGGCCGGGTGGGTGGGGCTGCCGTGCTCGCGTTCGTCGCGCTGCTCGGCGGCTGCTCGCGGCCGGAGCCCCGACCGACGCCCACCGTCTCGGCGCCGGCGTCGTCGAGCCCCGCGTCCTCCGCCGCCGTCGGGCTGCCGGGGTTCGTGGTGCTGACCGACGTCGACCCGCGCATCCACACCGACATCCGGTACGCCACCGCGCACAACTTCGTCGGCCGGCCGGTCACCGGCTATCCCGAACCGCTGTGCCTGCTCACCCGGCAGGCGGCCGAGGCGCTGCGGCGGGTCCAGGACGCCGCGCTGGCCGGCGGGCACAGCCTCAAGGTGTACGACTGCTACCGCCCGCAGCCGGCGGCGGACGACTTCGTGGCGTGGGCGAAGCGCCCCACCGAGCAGCAGACGAAGGCCGAGTTCTATCCGGACGTGGCCAAGAGCCGGCTCTTCGCCGACGGCTACATCGGGGCGCCCACCTCGCACAGCCGGGGCAGCACCATCGACCTGACCCTGGTCGACGAGCCCGCCGCCAGTCAGCCCCCGTACGTGCCCGGGCGGCCGCTGGTGGCCTGCACCGCGCCGCGCGGGCAACGCTTCGCGGACAACAGCATCGACATGGGCACCGGCTTCGACTGCTTCGACACCCGGGCGCACACGGCCGACCCCCGGATCACCGGCGCGGCCCGGGACAACCGGCGACTGTTGCAGCGGTTGATGACCGACGCCGGGTTCGTCAACTACGACCGCGAGTGGTGGCACTACCGCCTCCGCGACGAGCCGTACCCGGACACCTACTTCGCCGCGCCGGTGGCCCGCTCCTCGGTCGGTTGACGCCACCGGACTCCAACGCATAACCTTTCGTCAATCTGTAAACCTTGTGAACAAATGTTCACGCGACGCGGCGGCGCGCGTCCCCAGGCCACCACCGAAGGGACGATCAGGTGATCGCAGAACTCTCCACCCGTGCCAAGCGGATCATCTCGCTGCTGGTCGCGCTGGTCGTCACGCTGAGCGTCGGCGTCGCCGTCAGCGCCTCGCGCGCCGCGCAGGCCGCTCCGACGTTCAAGGTCCTCGCCTTCTACAACGGCACCTGGGACGCCGCACACATCGACTTCGTCAGGGACGCCCGTGCCTGGTTCCCGCAGGCGGCCGCCCAGTACGGCTTCTCCTGGGAGGCGACCACCAACTGGAGCCTGCTGAACACCGCGAACCTGGCCCAGTACCAGGTCATCATGTTCCTCGACGACGCGCCGCCCACCGCGCAACGGGCGGCGTTCCAGCAGTACATGCAGAACGGCGGCGCGTGGCTGGGCTTCCACGTCACGGCGTTCAACACCAACCCGTCGAGCTGGAGCTGGTACTACAACACCTTCCTCGGCACCGGCGCCTTCAAGTCGAACACCTGGGGGCCCACCCGGGTGACGATGCGCACCGACAACCGCACGCACCCCGCCACCCGGCAACTCCCCGCGACGTTCCCCTCGTCGATCAGCGAGTGGTACTCCTGGAACAACGACCTGCGGCAGAACCCGGACATCGACATCCTGGCCTCGATCGACCCGTCCAGCTTCCCGGTCGGCACCGACCCCAACCAGTCCTGGTACAGCGGCTACTACCCGCTCGTCTGGAGCAACAAGCGGTACAAGATGCTGTACGCCAACTTCGGCCACAACGCCATGGACTACAACACCAACACCGGCCTGTCCTCCACCTTCGACAGTGAGCAGCAGAACCGGCTGCTGATCGACGGGCTGCACTGGCTCGCCGGTGCCGGCACGGTCCCCACCCCGACGCCCACCCCGCCCGGCTCGATCTCGCCGACCGCCTGGCACACCGTGGTCAACCGGGGCAACGGCAAATGCGTCGACGCGCGGGCCGCCGCCAGCGCGAACGGCACCGTCATCCAGCAGTACGCCTGCAACCGCAGCGCCGCGCAGCAGTACCAGTTCCCGCCGACCAGCGGCGGCTACCTACGGGTCAACAACCGCAACAACAGCGCCCAGGTGCTCGACGTGACCAACGTGTCGACCGCCGACTCGGCGCCCATCCAGCTCTGGTCCTACAGCGGCGGCAACAACCAGCAGTGGCGGGCGGAGCCGGAGGGCAACGGCTACTACCGCCTGGTCAACCGCAACAGCGGCAAGTGCCTCGACGTGCCGGGGGCGTCCACCGCGGACAGCGTCCAGCTCGTCCAGTACACCTGCAACGGCACCGCCGCGCAGTCCTTCCGGCTGGTCCCGCAGACGTAGACCTCCGTCCCGACGCCTCCGGTTCGCCCGCTCTGGGACGGTAGCCGAGCACCCGTAGCCGCTCGACGTCGGCGCGCACGGTGCGGGCGGTGACCGCCAACCGGTCGGGCCCGGCGGGCATCACCCGATCGAGCGCTATACCTGTGAGGCATGTTTATGACTCACAGGTATAGCGCTCACCCGTGGATAGATGCCCGCCGCGACATCCGGTTAATCGGTTGCTCGCCGCGCGACGGGCTGATGAACTGCCCAAACCACCACCAACCTCAGGGAGTAGTCATGCGCGCTGCGTCGATGTCCGACCAGAAGGGACCTGTCACCTACCTGAAGGACATGACGCTCCGTGAAGACCCTCAACCTCGGCATCCTGGCGCACGTCGATGCCGGTAAGACCAGCCTGACCGAGCGACTGCTGTACGCCGTCGGCGTGACCGACCGGCTCGGCAGTGTCGACGCGGGCAGCACCCGCACCGACTCCCTGGCGTTGGAACGCCAACGCGGGATCACCATCCGCTCCGCCGTCGTCTCCTTCGTGCTGGACGGCGTGACCGTCAACCTGATCGACACGCCCGGCCACCCGGATTTCATCGCGGAGGTCGAGCGGGTGCTCGGCGTGCTCGACGGCGCGGTGCTCGTGGTCTCCGCCGTGGAGGGCGTCCAGCCGCAGACCCGGGTGCTGATGCGCACCCTGGGCCGGCTGCGCATCCCCACGCTGATCTTCATGAACAAGGTCGACCGGGCCGGGGCGGACCCCGAGCGGGTGGTGCGGGCCGTCGCGGAGAAGCTGACCCCGACCGTGGTGGCGATGGGGTCGGTGGCCGAGGCCGGCACACGGCAGGCCCGCTGCACGCCATACGGCCCGGCGGACGTCACCTTCACCGACCGGCTGCTCGACCTGCTCGCCGGGCAGGACGACGCGCTGCTCGCCGACTGGGTGGCCGACCCCTCGACGCTGGCGTACCCCCGGTTGCGCCGCGCGCTGGCCGACCGGACCGGGCGGGCGCTGGTCCAGCCGGTGTTCGCCGGCTCGGCCATCACCGGCGCCGGAGTGGACGCGCTGATCGCCGGGATCACCGAACTGCTGCCCACGGTCCAGGGCGACGCCGACGCCCCGGTCTCCGGCACCGTGTTCGCGATCGAGCGCGGCCCGGCGGGGGAGAAGATCGCACTCGTGCGGCTCTTTGCCGGCACCATCCGGGTCCGCGACCGGATCCGGGTCGGCGCGACCGACGCATCGCTCGTCACCGCGCTTCGCGTCGTCGCCGACGGGGCCGATGTCGCCGCGTCGTCGGTGGGGGCGGGCCACATCGCCCGGCTGTGGGGCCTCACGGAGGCGCGGATCGGTGACCCGGTCGGCGTACCCCCGCAGCGGGCCGGCACGGACCGCCAGTTCGCACCGCCCACCCTGGAGACCGTGGTGGTCCCGGACCGCGCCGCGGATCGCGCCACGATGCACGCCGCGCTGAGCCAGCTCGCCGAGCAGGATCCGCTGATCAACCTGCGGCAGGACGACCGGCAGCACGAGATCAGCGTCTCGCTCTACGGCGAGGTGCAGAAGGAGGTCATCCAGGCCACCCTGGCCGACGACTTCGGGGTCGCCGTGACCTTCCGAAAGACGAGCACGGTGCACGTGGAGCGGCTGCGCGGCGTCGGCGCGGCGGTCGAGGTGATCGCCGTGGCGCCCAACCCGTTCCTGGCCACCGTCGGGCTGCGGGTGGCCCCGGCTCCGGTCGGGGCGGGCGTGAGCTTCCGGCTCGGCGTCGAGTTGGGTTCGATGCCGCCGGCGTTCTTCGCGGCCGTCGAGGAGACGGTGCACCGGACGCTGCGCCAGGGCCCGTACGGCTGGCAGGTCCCCGACTGCGAGGTGACGATGACCCACGCCGGCTACTGGGCGCGGCAGAGCCACTCCCACGGCACCTTCGACAAGAGCATGTCCAGCACCGCCGGGGATTTCCGCAACCTCACCCCGCTGGTGCTGATGACCGCGCTCACCCGGGCCGGCACCCGGGTGCACGAGCCGGTGCACCGGTTCCGGCTGGAGGTGCCGGGCGACGTCCTCGGCACCCTGCTGCCCGCGCTCGCACGGCTGGACGCGGTGCCGACCGATACCACCGGGCAGGGCGCGTCGTACCTCGTGGAGGGGGACATCCCGGCCGGGCGGGTGCACGCGCTGGAGCGCCGGCTGCCGTCGCTGACCCGGGGCGAGGGGGTGCTGGAGACCGCCTTCGACCGGTACCAGCCCGTGCGCGGCCCGGCACCCACCCGGGCACGGTGGGACCACAACCCGCTGGACCGCAAGGAGTATCTGCTTGCGGTCGCCCGCCGGGTCGTCGGCCGCTAGGCCGTCGCGGCGGGGCCCGTCGGCAATATCCATTGCGGACGCGGCCCGGCCCGCCTAGCGTCATCGGCGCAAGGTCGACCGATCAGATCCCGGGGAGCACGCCGTGTCGCAGCGCAACCGCACCGAAGCCACCTGGCCAGCGCCAGGTGCGGGTGCCGGATTGCCCTCCGGCGCACGGTACCGGTGTTTCGGCCGGCCCGACCAGGGTGGGTGGCCAGGGCGGCGCCACCTCTGACGCCAGCGCGTCAGGCGCCGCCGCCCACCCCCTGCGGGTCGGGCGGCCTTTTCATATCCGACGAGACTTCCGCACCCGGCTGCCCGGCGTGCGATCACTTCCGGTCACCGCTCGGCGGTGGTGCCGGCACGACACGAGGAGACCATGATGGGATTCGCTCCCCTGGCGGGTACCCGGGCACCGGTCCGGGTCTGGACCGACCCGTACGCCATCGAGCCGCAGGCCGCCCGGCAGCTGCGCAACATCGGCGCGCTGCCCTGGGTGCAGGGTGTCGCCGTGATGCCGGACGTGCACTTCGGCAAGGGCGCCACGGTCGGCTCGGTCATCGCCATGCGGCAGGCCGTCTCGCCGGCCGCGGTCGGCGTCGACATCGGCTGCGGGATGTCCGCCGTACGCACCTCGCTGACCGCTGCCGACCTGCCGGACGACCTGGCCGGGCTGCGCTCCGCGATCGAGGCGACCATCCCGGTCGGCTTCGCCCAGCGGGAGAAGGCGGTCGACCCGCGCCGGGTCCGTGGCCTGGAGCAGGCCGGCTGGGACGACTTCTGGGGCCGGTTCGCCGGGCTGGACCGGCGGGTGGCGCAGCTGGAGACCCGGGCGCAGCGGCAGCTCGGCACCCTCGGCGGCGGCAACCACTTCATCGAGGTCTGCCTGGAGCAGGGTGGCGCCGACGAGGGACGGGTGTGGCTGATGCTGCACTCCGGGTCGCGCAACATCGGCAAGGAGCTGGCCGAGCGGCACATCGGGGTGGCGCGGCGCCTGCCGCACAACGCCGACCTGCCCGACCGGGACCTGGCGGTGTTCCTCGCCGGCACGCCGGAGATGGACGCCTACCGGCGGGACCTGTGGTGGGCGCAGGAGTACGCGCGGCGCAACCGGGCGGTCATGCTGGCCCTGCTCTGCGGGGTGGTGCGGGAGCACTTCCCGCAGGTCGGCTACGACGAGCCCACCTCGTGCCACCACAACTACGTCGCCGAGGAGAGCTACGACGGGGTGGACGTGCTGGTCACCCGCAAGGGCGCGATCCGGGCCGGGCGGGGCGACCTGGGCATCATCCCCGGGTCGATGGGCACCGGGTCGTACATCGTGCGGGGTCGGGGAAACCCGGACGCGTACTGCTCGGCCTCGCACGGGGCCGGGCGGCGGATGTCGCGGGCGCAGGCCAAGCGGACCTTCAGCACGGCCGACCTGGCCGCGCAGACCGCCGGCGTGGAGTGCCGCAAGGACGCTGGGGTGGTCGACGAGATCCCAGGGGCGTACAAGGACATCACCGAGGTGATGGCCCAGCAGGAGGACCTGGTGCAGGTGGTGGCACACCTCAAGCAGGTCGTCTGCGTGAAGGGCTGACGGGCCGCGCGGGCCGGGTCGACCGGCCCGCGCGGCGTCCGCTCAGAAGCCGGCGAAGACCCGGCGCAGGTCGTCCAGGCTCACCGGGCCGGTCACCCGCACCCCGTCCGGTGTGTGCTGGGGGCTCAACCGCCCGGTGGCGAGGCGCAGCCACGCCTCGGCCGGCGCGGTCAGCTCGCCGTCCGGCTGCTCCGGCACGTCGGTCAGCTCGATCCGCTCGCCCAGCCGCAGCCCGTACGTCCGCTCGGGCTCGTGCAGCCGAACCAGCAGGGTCGCCTCCCGGCCGGCCAGCTCCTGCGGCCGGCTGGTCCACGCCAGCATGCCGCCGACCTGGTCGAGCAGGAGGGACACCGCCTGCGGCGTCACCGCCGCGAACGGGTTGAACGCCACCTCGACGTCCCACTGGTGCAGCGCGAACTCGCTGAGCCGGAACCGGCCCGCGGTGGCCACGTCGACCGGTTCCGGCAGGAAGCCGAGGTCGATCCGCAGCGAGGCCCGGCTCGCCGCGTCCAACGCCTCGTACGCCTCGACGAGCCGCTGGTCGGCCTCGAGGAATCCGGCGGCGTGCTCGGCCGGGCGCATCGCGTCCCAGCGCTGCCAGACGCCGCGGTTGAAGTCGCCGTCCGGGGCGGGTGTGCCGGTGCGGGCGGCGTTCAGCGTCGCGAGGTTGATCTCCGCGCCGCTGCCCAGGTGGCTGAGCACCTGGGACACCTGCCACTCGCTGGCCCCGGAGGGCAGCAGGAGATCGTCCTCCTTCAGGTCCCGGACGAGCGCGGCGAGCTCCTCGTGGCCCGCGCGCAGGGCGGTGATGATCTGGTCGGCAGCCGTGGACATGTGTCTCCTCAACGGATTTTCGACGGTGGTCGGGACGCTACCGGAAGCGGCCGCCGGCCGGCCCACTCCCGCGGGAGGAGGGACCGGCCGGCGGGCGCGTCGGTCGGTTCAGCCCATGTGCACGGTGTTGCCGGACGGGATGTCCTCCTTGCGCACCTTCACCAGGATCAGGGTGACCAGCCCGGCCAGCACGATCAGGGCCGCGCCCCAGGCGAACGCCACGCGGTAGCCGTGCACCAGCGCCTCGACCTGGTTGACAGGGTTCGGCGCCCGACCGACCAGGTACGCGGCGACCGCACTGGTGTAGAAGGTGTTCAGCAGTGCGGTGCCCAACGAGCCGCCGATCTGCTGGGTGGCGTTGAGCGTCGCGCTGGCCGCGCCGGCGTCGTGCTCCGGCACCCCGACCAGGGCGAGACTGGACAGCGGCACGAAGGTGAAGCCGAGACCCATGCCGAGGATGACCTGGGCGGGCAGCAGAAGGGTGAGGAACGACGTGTCCACGTCGATCTGGGTCAGCACCAGCATGGCCACGGCGGCCAGCACGGTACCGCCGACCATCAGCGGCTTCGCGCCCACCCGCGGCATCAACTGGCTGGCGCCACCCGCCGCGATCAGCACGCCAGCGGTGACCGGCAGCGAGGCGAGCCCGGCCTCCAGCGGCTTGTACTGCAACACCACCTGGAAGTAGAAGGTCAGGAAGAGGAACGCGCCGAACAGGCCGGCGCCGATCAGCGTCGAGGCGAGGTACGCGCCGCCCCGGTTGCGGTCCAGGATGATCCGCAGCGGCAGCAGCGGGTGGTTGGAGCGCAGCTCGATCACCACGAAGGCGGCGAGCAGCACCACGCCGGCGGCGATGAACCCGAGCGTCGCGGTGGCGTCCCAGCCGTTCTCGGCGGCCTTGGTGAAGCCGTACACGAGGGAGACCAGGCCGGCGGTGACGACGACCGCGCCGGGCACGTCGTAGCGGGTGTTGCCGTGCGCCCGGCTCTCCGGCACCAGCGGGAGGGCGAAGGCGATCGCGATGGCGGCGACCGGGATGTTGACCAGCAGGCACCAGCGCCAGTCGGCGTACTCGGTGAGCACCCCGCCGAGCAGCAGGCCAACGGCGGACCCGCCGCCGGCGATCGCGCCGTACACGGCGAACGCCTTGGCACGCTCGGTGGCCTCGGTGAACAGCACGGTGAGCAGCGCGAGCGCGGCCGGGGCGAGCAGCGCGCCGAAGGCGCCCTGCAAGGCGCGGGCGGCGAAGAGCATCTCGCCGGTGGTGGCCAGACCACCCAGCGCGGAGGCCAGCGCGAAACCGGTCATGCCGACCAGGAAGGTGCGCTTGCGGCCCCAGTAGTCGGCGATCCGGCCGCCGAGCAGCAGCAGGCCGCCGAAGGCCAGCGTGTAGGCGGTGATCACCCACTGCCGGTTCGCGTCGGTGATCCCCAGGTCGGCCTGCGCCTTCGGGAGCGCGATGTTCACGATCGTGGCGTCCAGGACCACCATGAGCTGCGAGACCGCGATGACCGCCAGCGCGATCCAGCGTCGCGGGTGCGGCGTGTTCGTCGACGTCTCGGCGCCGGGCGCGCCGGGAGCGGTCGAGGTAGTTCCGGGCATGGTGAAGCCTTCCGCGTGTCGGTAGGTCGGGTGGGAGCCGGTCGGGTCAGGGGCGGTCGGGCTGGTAGCGGAGCACCGGGATCAGCACCTGGTCGACGACCTGGGCGAGGAACGCGTCATCGGCGGGTAGGCCGTGCGCGACGATGCGGGACATGGTGAGCGCGGGCGCCAGATCGTGGAACAGGTCCCGTTCGCCGGCCTCCGGCGGGATCTCGCCCCGGGCGGCGGCACGGACCAGGATGGCGGTGCTGGCCACCCGTTCGGCCGGTAGCACCTGGTGGCGTACCAGCCGTTCCAGCTCGGGGTTGGTCCGCATGGCGAAGGTCAACGCCTGCATCAGGTCACAGTCGGCCGCGCAGATGGCGGCCGTGGCGCGCAGCAACTCGATCAGGTCGCCGCGCAGGGAGCCGGTGTCGGGCGGGTTGTGTACACCCACGTGCCGGTCGCGCAGTGCGGCGACGACCAGCTCGGCCTTGCCGTCCCAGCGCCGGTAGATGGTGGCCTTGCTGACGTGGGCGCGGGCGGCGATGGCGTCGATGGTCATCCGGTCGTAGCCGACCACGCGCAGCAGGTCGATGACCACGGCGAACAGGTCTGTCGCGCTGCACCGGGCGCCCCGGGCAGCCGGCACCTCGGCACCCGCGCCCACCTGCTGACCGCCCAGCATCTCGACCCCCCGCGAAACGATGTCGTACTGACCCTAGTTCGCGGTTCGGAGATCGTGCAGGCTTTTATGAGTTGCGTCGCACCGAGTGAACGAAACGATTACGTTTCCCTCGGGTGTCGGGCAGGTGAACCCGGTGCTCAGCCCCGGGAGGGAGCGAGGAGCACCGGGACGGCCACCGTGTTGATCCTGGAGCCGTCCCGGGCGGATACCTCGTACACCTCGATGGTGCCGCGCTGCTCGCGGGCGGTGCGCCAGCCGACCACCACCCGGTACCCGCCCCGGCAGCCGCTGCCGCAGCTCGCGGTGCCGAAGCCGGTGGCCACCTCCCGGCTGGCGGCGTCCAGGACCCGGACGCTCACCGTGGCCTCGAACACGTCGGCGGTGCCGGTGACGGTGAGCGGGGCGGTGACGCGCTGGCCGACGATCGGGTCGGTGACCACGATCGGCGGCAGCAGGTCGGCGTAGTCGGACCGGCCGACCGGGTCGCCGTCGCCGAAACGGACCTGCCGCACCGTGGGGAACTGGGTGAGCGTCCACACCACCTGTGCCTCGCGCAGCCGGCGCTCCACCGCGTCGCCGGCGGACGGCACGGGCCCGAGCGTCGCCACGCCATCGGTGATCCGGGTCACCTCGACGCCGGCCGGCAGCAGGCTGGCCAGCCCGGTGGCGGCCTCCGCCGGCGTAGGCCCGGCGGCCAGCTCGGTCAGCGCCAGCCGGGACGTCGCCACGGTGGCCGGCCGGGTCCGGCGGGTCGGGACGAGCTGCCCGGCACGGACATACCACAGCTCGATGGTCACGGTGTCCAGCCGGCGCGTACCGGTGGCGGATGGTGCCGGCGGGCGGGTCGGGGCGCCGGTGGGCGACGGTCGCGGTTCCGTCGTCGGGGCGGGCGTCGGGTCCGGGCGCCCGGTGGGTGCGGCGGCGCTCGACGGCGCCGCGGTGGGCGCCGGGCCGAGAACACCGGACCGTGGGGTGCCGCAGCCGCTGACGAGCAGCGCGGCGATGAGCACCGGCGCGGCCAGCCGGGCCGTACCCCGCGGGCTCACCCCGCACCCCCGGACGACGCCGGGGCCGTGCGCCCGCTGCGGGGGCGCTCGGGCGGTCGCGCCGGGATGTCGGCCGGCGGGCTGTCGGGCGGCTCGGCAGGACCGTGTGCGGGCAGTTCCAGCCGGAACCGGCTGCCCGCGCCCGGTTCGCTGCGCACGCTCAGCACCCCGCCGAGCAGGGCGGCGTGTTCCCGGGCGATGGCCAGCCCGAGCCCACTGCCCGGCGCCGAGCGGGACGGGTCGACCTTGTGGAACCGGTCGAACAGGCGCGGCAGATGCTCGGCCGGGATGCCCGGCCCCTGGTCGGTGACCTCGAACACGACCAGCGGGCCCGCCCCGGCCACGGTGGCCCGGATCTCGCCGCCGCCGTGTTCGACCGCGTTCGCGACCAGGTTGGCCAGCACCCGCTCCAGCCGCCGTGGGTCGGTGCGCAGCGCGACCGGATCACCGGAGACCAGCACCCGCTCCGACCAGCCGCGCGCCGCGACGATCCCGCGCAGCAGCGCGGGCGCGTCGACCGGCTCGACGGCCGGCCGCTCCCGGCCGGCGTCCAGCCGGGAGATCTCCATCAGGTCCTCGACCAGCCGGCGCAACCGGACCACGTCACCGACCAGCAGCCGCGCGGCCGGCCGGGCGTCGTCGGGCAGCTGGTCGAGGTGCTCGCGCAGCATCGAGGCCGCGGCCACCAGGGCGGTCACCGGGGTACGCAGCTCGTGCGCGACGTCGGCGGTGAACCGCCGCTCCCGTGCCTGGGCAGCGGAGAGCGCGGCGATCTTCGACTCCAGCGCCTCGGCCATCTCGTTGAACGAGGCCGCCCAGACGCTGAACTCGTCCCGCCCGCGTACCGGCAGGCGGGTGGCCAGCAGGCCCTCGGTGAGCGCCCGGGCGGCCCGGCTGGCCCGGCCGACCGGCTCCAGCGTGCGGCGGGCCAGCAGGTGCCCCACCCCGGCGGCGAGCAGCACCACCAGCACCCAGCCGGCCAGCAACGCGGTACGCAGCTGAGCGAGGTCGGCGGCGATGTCGTCCTCGACGGTGATCACGTACAGCTCGGCGGTCGAGCCGGGGATGCGGCCGCCGACCACCAGCAGCCGGGGGCGCTCCGCCGGTGCGGACCGTTGGAAGCCGAGCTGCCCGTCCGCGACCGTGGCCCGCAGTTGGGTGCCGAGCGTCGGGGCGTACGACGGGTGCGAGGGGCGGGCCGGACCGTCGACGAGCACCACGTGCCGGCCGCTGCCCTCGAAGCTGGTGAGCAGCTCGGTGCTGCGCTGATCGGTCAGCGGCAGGAACTGTCCGGCGAGGACGAGCTGGTAGCGGGCGTCGGCGGCGGCCTGGTGCAGCGAGGCGTCCAACCAGGACTGCCGCAGCAGCAGCCCGCTGCCTCCGGCGAGCAGACCGGCGGAGACCCCGGCGACCAGCACGAAGGCGATCGTCAGCCGGCGCCGCAGGCGGCCCGGTGGCACCGCGCGTCCGGCCATCGCCGACCTCCCGTCAGCCCGTGGACAGCTTGTAGCCGGCGCCGCGTACGGTGCGCACCAGCCGAGGATGCGCCGGGTCGTCCTCGACCTTGGCGCGCAGCCGCTGCACCGCCACGTCGACCAGCCGCGAGTCGCCCAGGAAGCTGTGGTTCCAGACCAGGTCCAGCAGCAGCTCCCGGGTGAAGACCTGGCCGGGCCGGCGGGCCAGCTCCAGCAGCAGGCGGAACTCGGTGGCGGTGAGCGGCACCTCCCGGCCGTCCCGGCGTACCACGAAGCTGCCCGGGTCGATCTCCAGGCGGCCGACCTCGATGGTGCTCGACGCGACCGGCGCGCTCGCCCGGCGCAGCACCGACCGGACCCGGGCCACCAGCTCGGGCAGGTCGAACGGCTTGCGCAGGTAGTCGTCCGCCCCGCACTCCAGCCCGACGACCACGTCGAGGGTGTCGGTACGCGCGGTCAACATGAGGATCGGCACCTGGCTGGTGCGCCGGATCTCCCGGCAGACCTCCAGGCCGTCCAGGCCGGGCAGCATCACGTCGAGCACGATCAGGTCGACCGGGTGGGCCCGCCACGCCGCCAGGGCCTGCCGCCCGTCGACGGCGGTGTCGACCCGGAAGCCGGCGCGGCGCAGACCGAGGGCGGTGACCTCCCGGATGGAGGCATCGTCCTCGACCACCAGCACGCGGCCCTCCATCACCTGAGGGTAGACCCGCCGCGACGGTGCGCAGCCCTGGCGAAACGGTCGGTGTCGGTGGCCCGGCCGGACCGGGTGAGAAGGGCCCCTTCCGATTCTCCAGGCGCCCGGAAGAGGCCCTTCCCTCGTCACCACTGGTGGGCCACGTCCAGGACGATCCGGCTGTGCCCGCCGGGGCCGGCCAGCACGAACGTGCGGAACGGCAGCCGGGCCCGCACGCCGACCGCGAAGGTGGTGTAGCCCTCGAAGCTGCCGCCGAAGACGACGTCGCGCAGCGTCGGGTAGCGCAGCAGGTTCGCGGTGTGCTCACCGACCCGGTAGGGCACGGTGCCCAGGTGGGAGTCGTCGTACGCGGGGGCCCGCAGCGAGACCCGCAGCAGGGCGCCCCCGGCGGTGTACGGCGACAGCGCCAGCCCCTCGCCCTCGGTCCACGTCTCGCCGTACCCGACGGCGTAGCCGTCCACCGACCCGGCGAACTCGAACACCACCCGGTCGTAGCAGTCGTGCCGGCCGGTCCGCACGTCGATCAGCGGGGCGCTGCTCAGCGCGCCCGCCGACTTCTCCGCGCTGCCCCAGGTGATACCGCAGTACGGCGACGCCGTCGTCGCCACGGTGGTGCTCGCCGCGGCGCCGTTGCCCGCGCCGGCGACCAGCCCGGCGAGCACGACCGCCAGCGCCGTCAGTGCGCTTCTGATCCTCATCGTGGTGTCTCCGTCCAATGCTCGGGGCCACGCCGCGGCGGCGTTGCCGGTGGCCCTCTGCTGTGACGGTGTTCCCGCCCCGGCACGGCCACTTCGCTGTGCCGTAACAGCCACGTAACGGCGGTCGACGGGGGCCGTGGACGGCGCCGGTACCCCGGCCGCCGGTATGACGGTTCCGCTATGTCCGGCATCGACCGCCATCGCTTTAACATTCACGTATATCAATGACCGGCGGCCGGTGGTCGCCGGACCACCGCAGGGGAGTGCGTGATGTTCCGACGACAAGTGCTGCGTGCGGCGCAGGCCGTACTGGTGGCCGTGCTGGCGGCGGCCGGGGTGCAGCTCGCCACCGGCGCTCCGGCCGCCGCCGTGCGGACCGTCTACTACGACGCGAGCCGGACCGGTGAGTTCCGCACCAACTTCGACCAGGCGGCGCAGATCTGGAACAGCCGGGTCAGCACGGTCCGGCTGCAACCCGGCACCCCGGCCAGCATCACCATCTACGTCGACGACGGCTGGCCCCGGGCGCAACCGACCGGGCTCGGCTCGGGCCGGATCTGGATGGGTCGCACCGCCGTCAACCAGGGCTACGACCGCAACCGCATCGCCGCCCACGAGCTCGGCCACATCCTGGGGCTGCCCGACCGGCGCACCGGCCTCTGCTCCGACCTGATGTCCGGCAGCAGCGCCCCGGTGACCTGTCGCAACGCGTACCCCAGCTCGGCCGAGGCGTCCCGGGTGAACTCGCTGTTCGCCGGCACGCTCGCCGCCCCGGTCACCGGCGCGACGTACACCTGGAACGGCGCCGGGGACATCGGGCCGACAGTGGTCGGCGGCCGGCCGGCCTCCGAGAACTACCCGTTCATGGTGTACGTCTCCGGCTGCACCGGGACGCTGATCAAGGCCAACTGGGCGGTCACCGCCAAGCACTGCTCGACGCCGTCCTCGGTGCGGGTGGGCAGCGTCAACCGCACCAGCGGCGGGACGGTGGTCCGGGTGACCCGCGCGGTCAACCACCCGAGCGTCGACGTCAAGCTGCTGCAACTGGCCAGCGCGGTCAGCTACGCCCCGGCCCCGATCCCGACGACCTCCGGCGCGGTCGGCACCGCAACCCGGATCATCGGCTGGGGCCAGACCTGTCCCCGCCCGGGCTGCGGATCGGCCCCCGCCGTCGCCAACGAGCTGGACACGTCCATCGTGGCCGACAGCCGGTGCTCCGGCATCAACGGCCCGTACGAGATCTGCACCAACAACACCAACGGCACCTCCGGCGCCTGCTACGGCGACTCGGGTGGCCCGCAGGTGCGCCGGGTCAACGGGGTGTGGAACTTGATCGGCGCGACGAGTAGGGCCGGCAACAACAACTCCACCTGCGCCACCGGCCCGTCCATCTACGTCGATCTGCCGTCCATCCGGTCCTGGATCTCCACTCAGGTCGGTGGTGGCCTGCCGGTCTGACCAGTCAGGACGCCAGGGGCGGGTACGCGACACGCGTGCCCGCCCCGCACCGCCGGTCACCCACGCGTCACGGCACTGGGGTACCGTGCCTGGCACATCGACCGATCCGAGGTGACCTCATGCCTGCCGTCGTCGCACTCGTGCTGACCCTCGCCCTGTCGCCCGCGCCGTCGCCGTCGGCCACCTCGGGCCCGGTCAGTGACCTGCTCGGCGGCATCGGTCAGATCGTCGACGATCTGCTCGACGGTGGCGGCGGCAGCACCCCGAGCGCTCCGCCGAGCCCGACACCGACCCAGAATCCGCCACCGAGTGCCGGGCCGTCGGCCCCGGTGGTGCCGGTCCCGGCGGCGCCCGCGCCGACCCCCACACCCGCCGGATCGTCGGCCGACTCCCGGCGACCGCAGGCACCCGCCGCACCCGATCGCACCGCCGACGGTCGGGGCACCCGCGAGGCGTCCGTGCCGCTCCCGAACGAGGGCGACCCGGTCGCGCCGCCGACGCTCGCCGCCCCGGACCGGGTCGGGTGGCCGATGCTGCCCGCGTACTACCTGCTGATCGCGGGCGTCCTCGCGGTGCTGGCGCTGCTGCTCCTGCGTCCTCGCCGGGCGGTGCGCGCGGTCGGCGCCGCCGGCGCCCCCGCACCGACCCCCGCACCGGATCCGGGCCCGGCGCCGGACAATGTCAGCCGGCTGCCGACCAACCTCAACGCCATCTACGAGCTGGGCCGGCTGGACGAGCGACTCGAACAGGAGCGCCGACACCGGTCCTGACGCACGGTGCCCGGCCGCCGGCTCAGCGAGCCGGCCGAGCGCCCTCGCGTGGCGGGATCTCGTCGTGGTAGGCCCCGATCGGCCCTCGGTAGCGGACCCCGTCCGGGTACGGCCAGGCGTTGGGCCTGCACCAAGCGGCTCAGGCCAGCCGGCACTCGATGGTCACCGTCGTCCCCTCGCCGGTGGAGAGCAGCCGCACGTCGCCGTAGGCGTTCATCAGCAGCGCGCCCCGGCCCCGGTCCATCGCCGGCCGACGGTCCCGCCAGGTGCCGAAGTCGCGTACCGAGATCCGGACCAGGCCGTCGCCCAGCTGGAGCCGGACCCGCACCTCCGGCCGGCTGGGCCGCTGGGCGTGCTCGACGGCGTTGTTCATCGCCTCGGACGCGGCCAGCAGCAGGTCCTCCTGCACGTCCGGGTCGACGTCCAGGCGACCCAGCGCCAGCCGGACGTCGCGGCGCAACTCAGCCGCCGACGTGGGCGCGGAGGGGTACGTCCAGCTGACGTCGAGGGCGTCGCCGGCCGGCTCGTCCGGTGCGGCGGTCGCGCCCGCCCCGGTCGCGGGCGGTTCGGCGACGGTGCTCCGGGTGAGAGTGTCGGCCGGGTGGCCCGGCGGATCGGCGGCCGGCGTCGGGACGGTCGGCTCAACGGCCGTCGGCTCCGGTGCGACGGTGGTGACCGTGGCAGGTCGCGCCGCCGCCGATGTGGCGTCCGCCGACGTGGCGTCCGCTGACGGCGCGCTGCCGTCGACCCGGGTCGACGCCGCTCCGGACCGGGCTGCCCCGCTGGCGCGGGAACTGCGGATGGCGGAACGGATCCGCGCGATCAGCTCGGCAGCGGCGAACGGCTTCACCACGTAGTCGTCGGCGCCCAGGCTCAGGCCCGCCACGCTGGCCTCCCCGCCGGCGCGGGCGGAGAGCACCAGCACCGGCAGCGCCCGGGTCGCCGGGTCCGCGCGCAGCCGGCGGACCAGCTCGAAGCCGTCCAGCGCCGGCATCATCACGTCGGTGAGGACCAGATCCGGCGGGTCGCGGTGGATCGTGTCGAGGGCCTGCTGGCCGTCGGTGACTGCCCGTACCCGCCAGCCCTGGCCGGTGAGGAGCCGACTCAGGTACGCCCGCATGTCGCTGTTGTCGTCGGCCACCAGGATCCGTGCCCCGGTCAGCTCGTCCCCGGCCGGTGCGGCGGCCGGATCGGGCTCGGCGACGCCGCCGTCCGGGTCGGCCAGCCAGGTCGCCGCCTCCTGGGCGGCAGCGCGGGCCACGTCGCCCCGCCCGTCGGACGGTGCTCCGGCCGCCGACACGTGGCCCGCCGCCGACCAGGGCAGAGCCACCGTGAACGTGCTGCCGACGCCCACCCGGCTGGTCACCCGGACCTCGCCGCCCTCCAGCCGCGCCAACTCGTGCACCAGGGCCAGGCCGATGCCGGTGCCCTCGTGACTGCGCGAGAGGGCGCCCTGCACCCGGTGGAAGCGTTCGAAGAGGTTCGGCAGCTCCTGCTCGGCGATGCCGATGCCGCTGTCCGTGACGCTGAGGCGCACCTCCTCGTCGTCGGCCTCCAGACCGACCCGGATCCGGCCGATGAACGTGTACTTCAGGGCGTTGGACAGCAGGTTGGTCACGATGCGTTCCCAGTTGACCGGGTCCACCGTGACCGGCCGGGGCAGCGGCGGGCAGTCCACCTCCAGAGTCAGACCGGCCCGCTCGATGGCGGCCCGGAAGACGCCGGCCAGCTCGGCCGTGAGCGTGGCGAGATCGACGGCGCGGGCGTCGCTGCGGGCCCGCCCAGCCTCCAGGCTGGAGAACGTGAGCAGGCTGTTGACCAGGGTCAACAGCCGGGTGGCGTTGCGCCAGGCGGTCTCCACCCGCTCCCGCTGCACCGGTGCCAGTGGCGCGGTGGCGTCGGTGAGCGCGTCGGCCAACGGACCGAGCATGAGCGTGAGCGGGGTGCGGAACTCGTGGCTGACGTTGGTGAAGAAGCCGGTCTTCACCCGGTCCAGCTCGGCCAGCGCCTCGGCCCGGCGCCGCTCGTCCTCGTACGCCTGCGCGTTGCGCAGCGCCACCGCGACCTGCTGGGCCAGCAGGTCGTAGAAGGAGCGGTACGCCTCGTCCAGCCCCCGGGTGGGGCTGACCCCGACCAGCAGGACACCGAGCGGCTGGGCCTCGGCGGCCGCGGGTAGCGGCAGCGCCAGCGCGGTGCGGACCGGTTCGTTCCAGGGGCCGGCCGGCAGGGGCAGCCGGTCGGCGACGCCGCTCACCTCGGCTGGTTCGCCCGCGGCGGCGGCCGGCAGCCCCCAGTCGCGGGCGGTCGTGCTCGGGTCGGTCAGCTCGGTGGCTTCCGGCAGCGCCCCCGCCACCGTGGCGTCACCCGGGTCGCCGCCGACCCAGGCGATCCGGCGCAGGACCGCGTCGTCGCGCAGGTAGATCGCGGCGAACGGCACGTCCAGCGGGTGGGCGCCGATCGCGTCGATGAGCCGGGCGCTGGTGGCGTCCACGTCGACGGTGCGCCCGTCGCCGCGTACGGCCAGGTCGCGCAGCAGTCGTAGCCGCCGCTCGCCGATCACCTGCTGGGTGACCTCGCTGCACACGGTCAGTACGCCGACGGTGTGGCCCTCGTCGTCGCGGGCGGGGGCGTGCGAGACGCTGAAGTACGCCTCCTCGCGGTAGCCGGCCCGCTCGAGCAGCAGTCGCAGGGCGGGCACCCAGCTGGCCACCCCGGTCGCCATGGCCTGCTGGATCAGCGGGGCGAGCACGTCCCAGCCCTCGGCGAGGGTCACCCGCACGTCTTCGCCGAGCGCGGCCGGGTGCTTGTCGCCGATCAGCGCGGAGTAGGCGTCGTTGTAGAGCTGGGAGTAGCGCTCACCCCAGAGCAGCAGCATGGGGTAGCGGGAGGAGAGCACCATCCGCACCGCGGCGCGCAGGCTCTGCGGCCAGTCGGTCACCGGCCCGAGCGGCGTTGCGGTCCAGTCCAGCTCCGCCAACATCCGGCCCGTGTCGCCGCCGCCGGCGAACAGGTCAGCGCTGGGTCGTCTCACGCTCGACCCGGCCCCATCGCTAGCCCCCGTTCCGGGCCCGACGACCCCTGCTGGCGTTACCTACCCATCCTGGCACCTCTACTCACCTGTGCCGACCCCGGTACCCACCGAACCGGCCGCCCGGGTCGGCCGGTACTCAGCCTAGAGAGCGGTGGCGGCGAAACGGGACTTTCCGTCCCGCCGTGTCGGCTCCGGCGGCCCCGTTGGGCGGTGCGGTGGCCGCCGCCGAACCGGTGGGCGTTCCGGACGAACGACCGATGCCCTATACATCGACATCTGTCAGTGTCTCGGTAACTCTCCAACCCCCGAGGAGCCCCCATGAGAGGCAGAACGCTGAGCGCGGGCATCGCGCTCGCCGTGTTCACCGGGATGACGGTGACGCTGGCCGCCCAGCCGGTGACCGCGTCACCCATCGCCGCAACGGCAGTGGCCCGGCCGATCGCCGCACCCGCCGCCGTCCTGGCGGCGCCGGACATCTCCATCACCAACGTCCAGGCGCACCTGACCCAGTTCAACTCCATCGCCAGCAGCAACGGCGGCAACCGGCGCGCCGGCTCGGCCGGCTACACCGCCTCGGTCAGCTACCTGAAGACCAGACTCCAGGCGGCCGGCTACACCGTCAGCGAGCAGAACTGCTCCAGCTGCACGTACCCCTCGAACAACCTGATCGCGGAGTGGCCCGGCGGCCCGGCCGATCAGGTGGTGATGTTCGGCGCCCACCTGGACAGCGTCTCGGCCGGCCCGGGCATCAACGACAACGCCTCCGGCTCGGCCACCCTGCTGGAGAACGCGCTCGTCCTGGCCGCGCAGAACCCGACCATGACCAAGCGGGTCCGGTTCGCCTGGTGGACCGACGAGGAGCAGGGGCTCAACGGCTCCCGCTTCTACGTCAACTCGCTCAGCGCCACCCAGCGCGGCTACATCAAGGGCTACTACAACTTCGACATGGTCGGATCGACCAACGGTGGCTACTTCATCAACCGGCTCACCTCCACCACGGCCGCGCCGCTGAAGGCGTACTGGGACTCGCTGGGGCTCCAACCGGAGGAGAACGTCGAGGGTCAGGGCCGTTCCGACGACTACTCGTTCCAGCAGGGCGGCATCCCCACCTCGGGGTACGCCGCGGGGGCGAGCGCCCGCAAGACCAGCGCGCAGGCGGCCAAGTGGGGCGGCACCGCGAACTCCGCCTACGACCCGTGCTACCACCGGTCCTGCGACACCACCGCCAACATCAGCGCCACCGTGCTGAACCGGGCCGCGGACGGCGTGGCGTACGCGCTGTGGCAGCTCGCCGTGGGCGGCGGCACCCCGACCAACGACTTCTCCGTCGCCGTCAACCCCACCTCGCGCACCGTCGCGCGGGGTGCCAGCACCACGGCCACGGTCGTCACCGCCACGACCGCCGGCTCGGCGCAGTCGGTCAGCCTCTCCGCCTCCGGCGCGCCCAGCGGGGTGAGCGTCTCCTTCAGCCCGTCCTCGGTGACCTCCGGAGGATCGGCCACGATGACGCTGACCGCCTCGGCCGGCGCGGCGACCGGCACCTTCACCGTCACGGTCACGGGTACCGGCTCGGTCACCCGCAGCGCCAGCCTCACGCTCACGGTGACCGGCACCGGCGGCTGCGCCGGTGGCCAGGTGATCGGCAACGGTGGCTTCGAGAGCGGCAGCACGCCGTGGACCGCGTCCACCGGCGTGATCACCAATTCCAGCAGCCAGCCGGCGCGGACCGGGTCGTACAAGGCGTGGCTCGACGGGTACGGCAGCACCCACACCGACACCCTGTCCCAGTCGGTGACCGTGCCGGCCGGCTGTGCCAGCTACACCCTGTCGTTCTGGCTGCACGTCGACACCGCCGAGACGACCGCCTCCACGGCGTACGACCGGCTCACCGTGCAGGTGGGTTCGACGACGCTGGCGACGTACTCGAACCTCGACGCGGCCGCCGGCTACGCCCAGCGCACGTTCACCATGGCCGCGTACGCCGGGCAGACGGTCACGCTGAAGTTCACCGGCACCGAGGACTCCTCGTTGCAGACCAGTTTCGTGATCGACGACGTGACGCTCCAGGCGAGCTGACCTGGTTCGTCGGGTGGAGGCGGGCGATCGCCTCCACCCGACAACTAGTCACACCTGTCTATCTCTGGTAGAAATCCTTCAAGGCCGGCCCCTGGTTCGCAAAAATCCCACCCACACGCGAACGGGAGTGCCATGTCTTCCACCCGATCCACCCTGCGCCGCCGCATGCTCACGCTGCTGGTGGCCACCCTCGCCACGGTCGGCGCCGCACTCGGTCTCGCCGCCCCGGCCTTCGCCATCAGCCACTCCAGCGCCACCTCGCAGCTGCGCGCCGCCAACATCTCCTGGACCTCCAGTGGCAACTGCAGCGACCGCAACGTCCCCACCTGCACCTCGTTCGACGGGGTCCGGCAGGCCACCATCGACGGCATCATCACCTTCAAGCGGGCCAGCGGGTGCGCGGTCACCATCACGGCCGGCACCGAGGTCGGGCATGCCGGCGGCACGTACAGCCACTGGAACGGCTACAAGCTCGACATCGCGCTGAGCACCTGCATCCAGAACTACATCTCCGCGAACTACACCTACGTCGGCTACATCGCCGGCTTCGGCTACCAGTACCGGGCGCCCTCGGGCAACCTCTACACCAAGGAGGGCAGTCACTGGGACATCCTCTTCTACAGCTGTGGCGGTTGCTGACCTGCCGCACGCCGAGGCGGGTGCACGGACGGAGCTGACCGCGTACCCGCGCCGGGGCCGCCGCCGGACCATCGGCGGCGGCCCCGGCCGCGGGTCAGGGCAGCTGCGGGTAGAGCGCGGCCACTCCGCCGGCCAGCCCGCCCTGCACCTGCCGGCTGATGTCGTCGGCCACGATCTCGTACGCGTCGGCCTCGACGCCGTCCACGCCGATCCGGGCGATCAGCGCCGGGTCGGACTTCGCGGCGGAGACCCCGGCGGCCATGTCGGTGTCCATGTAGCCGACGTGCAGGCCGGCGACCCGGACGCCCCGGTCGGCGAGCTGGGCGCGCAGCGCGTTGGTCATCGCCCACTCGGCGGACTTGGCGGCGCCGTACGCCCCGCTCTTCGGGAAGTTGACCCAGGACAGCACGGAGAGCACGTTGAGGATGGTTCCGCCGCCGTTGCCGGCGATGACCGGCGCGAACGCCCGGGCCATCGACAGGGTGCCGAGGTAGTGGGTCTCCAGCTCCAGCCGGACGAGGTCCAGGTCGCCGTCGAGGAGGTCGGTTCCGGAGTCGATGCCGGCGTTGTTGATCAGCAGGTTCACGTCCCCGGCCAGCTTGGCGGCGGCGGCAATGGAGGCGGGGTCGGTGATGTCGAGCCGCACCGGCGTCACGCCGGGCAGGTCGACGCTGTCGGGGTTGCGGGCGCCGGCGTAGACGGTGGCGCCCCGGGAGAGGAGTTCGGCGGCGAGGTGCCGGCCGAAGCCCCGGTTGGCGCCGGTGACGAGAGCGGTGCTTCCAGAGATCTTCATGGGAGCCAGGTTATCGACCTGACTTCTCTTAGCCAAAGTCAGCTATGTCACGGCGGCGGCACGCCGGGATCGGGAATACGACCCGGACGCGCCCACAACCCCGCCGGTGACGGCTCGTATCCTTTTCGCGAACCTCCGCAGAAGCCGAGAAGGGAGACGGTGTGAGCAACCGGGCCGAGACGTTGGAGTTCCAGGCCGAGGCGCGTCAGCTCCTCCAGCTGGTGGTCCACTCGATCTATTCGAACAAGGACGTCTTCCTGCGGGAACTCATCTCGAACGCGTCCGACGCGCTGGACAAGCTGCGGCTGGCGACAATGGTCGACAAGGACCTCGTCGCCGACACCGACGACCTGCACGTCGCCATCGAGGTGGACCGGGACGCCCGCACCCTGACCGTGCGGGACAACGGCATCGGCATGACCCGCGACGAGGTCGTCGGGCTGATCGGCACGATCGCCAAGTCGGGCACCGCCGAGCTGCTGCGCCAGCTGCGCGAGTCCGCCGACGCCCGTGCCTCGCAGGACCTGATCGGTCAGTTCGGCGTCGGTTTCTACGCCGCGTTCATGGTCGCCGACAGGGTCACCCTGCTGACCCGTAAGGCCGGCGAAAGCGGCGGCACCCGCTGGGAGTCCACCGGCGAGGGCACGTACTCGATCGAGACCGTCGACGAGGCACCGCAGGGCACCGCGGTGACCCTGCACCTCAAGCCGGCCGACACCGAGGACAACCTGCACGACTACACCGCCGAGTGGACCATCCGGGAGATCGTCAAGCGATACTCCGACTTCATCGCCTGGCCGATCCGGATGCGCGTCGAGCGCCCCGGCGCCGATGGCGCGGACGCCACCAGCGAGGAGCAGACGCTCAACTCGATGAAGGCGCTCTGGGCCCGGCCCCGCGACGAGGTCGACGCCACCGAGTACCACGAGTTCTACAAGCACGTCAGCCACGACTGGGCCGACCCGCTCGAGGTCGTGCACATGAAGGGCGAGGGCACCTTCGAGTACGAGGCGCTGCTGTTCCTGCCCAGCCACGCCCCGCTGGACATGTTCTCCCCGCAGGGCCGCCGTGGCGTCCAGCTCTACGTCAAGCGCGTGTTCATCATGGACGACTGCGAAGCGCTGGTCCCCACCTACCTGCGCTTCGTCAAGGGCGTCGTCGACGCGCACGACCTGTCGCTGAACATCTCCCGGGAGATCCTCCAGCAGGACCGGCAGATCCAGATCGTCCGTCGCCGCCTGGTGAAGAAGATCCTCGCCACGGTCAAGGACCTGAAGGCCAATCACCCCGAGCGCTACCGCACCTTCTGGACCGAGTTCGGCGCGGTCGTCAAGGAGGGGTTGATCGACGACACCGACAACCGGGACACCCTGCTGGAGATCCTGTCGGTCGCGTCCACCAACGACCCGGCCGAGCCCACCGACCTGGCCGGCTACGTCTCCCGGATGAAGGACGGCCAGGGCGACATCTGGTACGCCACCGGCGACTCGCGGGCCACCATCGAGAACTCCCCGCACCTGGAGGCGTTCCGGGCCAAGGGCCACGAGGTGCTGCTGCTCACCGACCCGGTCGACGAGGTGTGGGTCGAGCGGGTCGGCACGTACGACGGCCGCCCGCTGCGCTCGATCGCCAAGGGCGAGGTCGACCTCGACACCGACGAGGAGAAGAAGCAGGCCGAGGCCGAGCGCGAGCAGCAGCGACAGGAGTTCGCCGCGCTGGTCGACTGGCTCGGCACGACCCTCGCCGACAGCGTCCGGGAGGTGCGCCTGTCGTCGCGGTTGACCACCTCGCCGGCCTGCGTCGTCGGCGACGCGCACGACCTCACCCCGACCCTGGAGAAGATGTACCGGGCGATGGGGCACGAGGTCCCGTCGACCAAGCGCATCCTGGAGATCAATCCCGGTCACCCGCTGGTTGCCGGGCTGCGCAAGGCCCACGAGCGGAGCGCCGGCTCGGAGGCTCTGACCGAGACGGCCGAGCTGCTGTACGGCCTGGCGGTGCTCGCCGAGGGCGGCGAGCTGGCCGACCCGGCCCGGTTCACCCGGGCGCTCGCCGACCGGCTGGCCCGCACCCTGTAGTCGACGGCTTCTCCGGCCGGCGGGCCGCCCGCTCAGCCGACCCCGCCCGGCCGGGCCGTCGCGCGCTGTCGACGAGCGCCACGACGCCCGGGAACCGACCCGATCGGAAACGGTCCATCGTGCTCAGTGCACAGTCTCCCGACGCCCGCAACCGCTGCGTGAGCCGCCCCGCGTGCCCCGGTGAAGAAGTTCATAAAAGGTGGGCGACCGTCACCGACCGTGCCTAACGTCGGTCGGGTTCGCCAATGCGGACACCGCGACCGGCAACGCCAAATCCTGCCCCCGGCCGTCGGAACCCAGTCACCCGGGCAGGAGCGGGGGACCCACACGTTCCTCGGTGCACGTCACCTCGGGGTGAAGCCGCCACCGCGCGGCCGGGCTCCTCGGCCCGAACCCGACAGCTCACCTCGCCGGCGTGGAGGAAGCACACATGTCACCTGACTACACGCCCCGTCATCGACGGGTCACCACCCGCCGCGTCGCCGTCGGCACCCTGGCCGTCGGCGCGATCACCGGCGCCGTCGCCCTCTTCGGCCCGGCCGCCCCGGCCCAGGCCGGGGTCAACTGGGACGCGATCGCCCAGTGCGAATCCAGCGGCAACTGGCACATCAACACCGGCAACGGCTACTACGGCGGGTTGCAGTTCTCGCAGAGCACCTGGGCCGGCTACGGCGGCAAGAAGTACGCCGCCCGCGCCGACCTGGCCAGCCGCGGCGAGCAGATCGCCATCGCCGAGAAGGTGCTCGACGGGCAGGGCATCGGCGCCTGGCCGACCTGCGGCAGGAAGGGCGGCTCGTCGGGCGGCTCCGCCGCGAAGTCCTCGTCGACGTCCACCTCGAAGTCCGACTCGACTGCCAAGCCGCGGGAGCGGTCGTCGCGCGGCGAGCAGCCGGCGACCCGCAACCACCGGCGCACCGCGCCCGCGACGGACGGCAGGACGTACCTGGTCAAGCCGGGTGACACCCTGTCGAAGATCGCCCAGGCGCACCAGGTCGGCGGCGGTTGGCAGGCCCTGTACGAGCGCAACCGGCAGCTGGTCGGCGCGGACCCCGGTCTGATCTTCCCGGGTCAGCGGCTCGCCCTCTGACGCACGCACGACGCGCGGGCGCTCGACCGGATTCCGGTCGGGCGCCCGCGGACGTGTCGGGAAAGGGGCGGGCGTCAGGCGGCCGACGCGGCAGCCTCCGGAAGCGCCGACCAGGCCCGGCGCGCGGCCGGAACGCCCTCAGCGGGCCGGTCAGCAGGTGTGGTGGCGCCCTCGTCCCGCTCTGACGCGACTGTGGACGGTGTGCCGGCCGCACCACGGGCCAGTCGGAGCGACTGTTCAGCGGAGGTGCGGGCCGCGCACGGCCACGGCTGGCCGGCGCAGAGCAGGTTGGTGCAGGCGCCGTCCTCGTCGGGCTCATGGGCGCTGAGCACGTCGATCGCGAGCTGCCAGAGCAGCGGGTCGGTCACGTCGCCGGGACGCTGCTCGCGCCGGCTCGGACGGTTGCTGGTGTCGTCGGACATGGTGGTCCCCCCTGGTAAGGCTGATCGTCACTACGTGACCGCTCAGGCGGTCGCTAAACCCGCACCCGTTGTGATGTCCGGCGCAGCCGGGCCGGAGACCATCCGGTGCCGGTCAGTCCGGCAGCAGCGGCATCTCGACGCCCGGATCACGGCCGAGCAGCACCGCCCGGGTCAGCGCCGCCGATCCGAACCGGTCACGGACCGCGTCCACCGCGGCGTCCAGCTCGGCACCCGGATCGTGGTGGAACGGCAGCTCCGGCTGCACCGGGTTGTCGTCCAGGTTGCCGACCGAGACGCCGATCAGCGTGACGCCCCGCCGGTCGATCTCGGGCAGGGCGGCCCGCAGCAGCGCCCGCGCGGCGGCGAGCAGCGGCGTGGTGTCCGCGGTCGCCTTGCGGACGGTGTGCGAGCGGGTGGCCCGGGTGTAGTCGCCGAAGCGCAGCCGCAGCATCACCGTGCGCCCGGACCGCCCGGCCGCCCGCATCCGCCGGGTCACCCGGTCGACCAGGCCGGCCAGGACGGCGTCCAGCTCCGCCGGCGCGTGCGGCGTGCGGCTCAGCGCGTGCTGCGCGCCCATCGAGCCGCGCCGGCGGCCGACCTGCACCGCCCGGGGGTCGCGGTTGTGCGCGAGGGCGTGCAGGTGCCGGCCCGCGCCGGCGCCGAGCAGCGACACCAACGCCGCCTCGCCGAGCCGGGCCACCTCGCCGACCGTACGGATCCGGCGTTCCCGCAGCTTCGCGGCGGTGACCGGGCCGACGCCCCAGAGCCGTTCCACCGGCAGCGGGTGCAGAAACGCCAGCTCGGCGTCGGGCGCGACGACGAGCAGCCCGTCCGGCTTCGCCACCCCGCTGGCGACCTTCGCCAGGAACTTCGTCCGGGCCACGCCCACGGTGATCGGCAGGCGGACCCGATCCCACACCTCCCGGCGCAGCCGCTCGGCGATGTCGGCCGGCGGCCCGGCCAGCCGGCGCAGGCCACCGACGTCCAGGAACGCCTCGTCGATGGAGAGGCCCTCGACCAGCGGGGTGGTCTGCCGGAAGATCTCGAACACCGCCCGGCTGGCCGCCGTGTACGCCGACATCCGGGGCGGCACCACGATCGCGTCCGGGCAGAGCCGGCGCGCCTGCTGGCCGCCCATCGCGCTGCGGACGCCCCGCGCCTTCGCCTCGTAGCTGGCCGCGAGCACCACGCCGCCGCCGACGATCACCGGCCGCCCCCGCAGGCGTGGATCGTCGCGCTGCTCGACCGACGCGTAGAAGGCGTCCAGGTCGGCGTGCAGGATGCTGGCCCCGGGCGACACGTACATATGTTCGCATGGAGCGTGCGATCACCACAGTGACCTGGGCGAACGCCTATTGCCCCGGCGGTGCGGCGTCGGGCCGCAGGGCGTAGTGGCGCAGCGACACGGTGTTGCCGTCCGGGGTGGTCCACGCCGCCGTGCTGGTGCCGGTGCACCGCCAACCGGTGCGCTCGTAGAGGGCGGCGGCCGCGGTGTCGCCGGCGGCCACCTGGAGCACCAGGTCCGTCCCGCGCTCGCTCGCCCACCTCCCGGCCCGGGCCAGCAGGGCGGCGCCGAGCGCCCGACCGCGGGCGGCCGGCGACACGAATAGGCGGGCAACCTCGGCCGTCGGCCGGGCCAGCGGCCCGTCCGGCGGGTCGGGCACCCGGTGCACGGCCACGTGCCCGACGATCGCGGCATCGGCGTCGAGGGCGACCCAGGCCCGCGCCGGGAGAGGCTCGCGCAACCAGCGGTGCGGGTCGGCCGGCCAGTTCAGCGGGTACCGGTCGACCTCGTGGACGACAGCGAGCGCCGCGACGCACGCGTCAAGGTCGGTGGCGCGGCGGCGGCGGATGCGCGGTGTGCTCACAGGTCGTCGAACGGGCCGGCGTACCGGAACTCACCCCGGATCGACTCCCGCCAGGCACTCAACGGACGGGCCTGGAAGTACTGCGGACCCCATGGCTGCGGCGGGGTGACGCCCAGCTCGACGGCCGGTCGGAACCCGAACCGGGGGTAGTAGTCGGGGTGGCCGAGCAGCACCACCAGTGGCTCCTCCCGGGCGTCGGCCGCGCCCAGCACCGCGTGCATCAGGGCCGAGCCGACCCCGCGCCGCTGCCAGTCGGGAAGCACGCCGAGCGGCCCCAGGCCGAGCGCCACCGGCTCGCCGGCAACCCGGCCGCGGGTGGCCACCACGTGCCCCACCACCTGCCCGTCCGGGTCGGTCGCCACCAGGGAGTACGCGGGCAGCCAACCCTCGTCGGCGCGCAGCGCGTCGACCAGTGTCGCCTCGATCGGTACGCCTCCGTCCGGCGCGGTGAAGGCGGCGGCGTGCACCGCGCGGATGGCGTCGACATCGGCGGGCGTCTCGCGTCTGATCAGCACCGCGCCACGATACGGTGCCCCGCGCGCCCGCTCCACGTGTTATCGCGAGCGCCGGTCAGCCGACGGCGGTGGGGGAGGGCGTGGCGCTGCCGCCCTGCGGTGCCTCCGGTGCCATCAGCCGGACGATCTCCGCCCGGTCGGCCGGCGAGGGCAGGCCCCACTCCGGCCGGTAGCCGTACACCTCGCGCAGTGGGGTGGAGCCGGTGCGGCCGTCCAGGATCTCCACGGCGTCGGTGCCGATCAGGCCGGGGTGCTCCACGCCGCACGCCTCGGCCACCTTCACCAGGTCGCGGCGCAGCGTCCGCAGGTAGTTGGCCGCCCGCACCGACTTCAGCGTCGGGTCCAGGCCACGGGCCAGCCACGCGTTCTGGGTCGCCACCCCGGTGGGGCAGGTGTCGGTGTGGCACTTCTGCGCCTGGATGCAGCCGATCGACAGCATCGCCTCCCGACCCACGTTGATCAGGTCGCAGCCGAGCGCGAAGGCCACGATGGCGTTGTCCGGCAGGCCGAGCTTGCCGCCGCCGACGAAGACCACCTGCTCGTGCAGGTCGTGCTCGGCGAAGACCTTGTACACCCGGGAGAAGCCCTGCTGGAACGGGAGCGACACCGAGTCGGTGAAGATCAGCGGCGCGGCGCCGGTGCCGCCCTCGCCGCCGTCGATCGTCACGAAGTCGACGCCCCGGCCGGTGTCCCGCATCAGGCTGGCCAACTCCTGCCAGAAGCCCAGGTCGCCGACCGCGGACTTGATGCCGACCGGCAGACCGGTCTCGGCGGCGAGCAGCTCCACCCAGTCGAGCAGACTGTCGCAGTCGGAGAACTCGGCGTGCCGGGACGGGCTCACGCAGTCCCGCCCGGCGGGGACGCCCCGGGTGGCGGCGATCTCGGCGGACACCTTCGCGCCGGGCAGCAGCCCGCCGAGGCTGGGCTTGGCGCCCTGGCTCAGCTTGATCTCCAGTGCCTTCACCGGCGCGCTGGCGACCAGGTCGCGCAGCCGGTCCAGGCTGAACCGGCCGTGCTCGTCGCGGCAGCCGAAGTACGCCGTGCCGAGCTGGAAGACCAGCTCACCGCCGTTGCGGTGGTACGGCGACAGGCCACCCTCGCCGGTGTTCTGCAGGCAGCCGGCGAGCGCCGCACCCCAGTTCAGCGCCGCGACGGCGTTGCCGGAGAGCGAGCCGAAGCTCATCCCGGAGATGTTGACCACCGACTCCGGCCGGAACGCGCGGGCCCGCCCCCGGGCCGCGCCGAGCACCTTCGCGCAGGGCAGCCGCACGTCGTGCCCGGCGGTCGGCGTCGACGGCGGCACGGCCCGGCCGAAGGTGCGGTGCTTGATGATCGGATAGCCGGGCGTGTACTCGATGTCGTTGTCGGTGCCGAAGCCGAAGTAGTTGTTCTGCTGCTTCGCCGACGCGTACACCCAGCGGCGCTGGTCCCGGGTGAACGGCCGCTCCTCGTTGTTGCCGGCCACGATGTACTGCCGAAGCTCCGGCCCGATCGCCTCCAGCAGGTACCGGGCGCGCCCGAGCACCGGGAAGTTGCGCAGCAGCGCGTGGTCGCGCTGGATCAGGTCCCGCGCGGCGAGCGCGGCGACGGCGGCGGCGACGGCGGGTACGGCTCGACGGGCCCATCTCATGCCCGGCACTCTTTCCGCCCACGCCGTCGGCCAAACCGGCCCATGGCCGACCCCGCGCTGGTCAGCCCTGGGGCTGGGTGATGTTGACCATCCAGTCGATGCCGTACGGGTCGACGCACTGGCCGTACTCGTCGCCCCACATCTGCTTCTCCAGCGGCATGGTCACCGTCCCGCTCCCGGACAGCTGCTCCCAGTATCCGCGCAGCTCGTCGGCGTTGTCGCCGCTGAGGCTGATCGCGATGTTGGTGCCGGGCACGTGGTTCATCCCGGGCGCGGTGTCCGACGCCATCAGGGTGAAGCCGTTGGCGGACTCCAGCCGCGCGTGCATGATCTGGTCGGTCAGGCCCGGCTCCGTGCTGCCGAACTCGCCGAAGGTGTTCATCGTCAGCTCGCCGCCGAACACCCGGTGGTAGAACTCCATCGCCTCGCGGGCGGTGCCGGGAAAGTTCAGGTACGGGTTGAGTCGTGTCTGCACTGCACCCTCCTTGGTCCTGGTCGGCGTCATCCTCGCAGACCGGTGGAGGGTGGACAACGAGGCGCGCCCACGTTTGCGCTGGTGCCGGGTCCGGCGGCGGCGCGGGTGCGCGCCCGTGCCGCCGCCGGTGCCCGGAAGGATCAGCGGTGCCGGAACGACTGGCGGACGTTCCCGCCGACGATGGTGCACCACGTGCTCGTGCTGATCTTGCCGCTGCGGGGCAGCCCGTGCAGCTCCTGGAGGTCCTTCACGGCGTCCCGGGTGGCGTGGTCGTACGCCCCGGTGACGGTGACGGCGTACCCCTTGGTGGCGAGGATCTCCTGCACCGCGGTCACCGGCAGGCCGCTGGCGTGCTGGTCCAGCTCGGGCACCAGGGTCTCCCACGTCGGCGTGGTGAGCGTCGCGTCCACGTCCACTGCGATGCCGTTGCGGGCCTGCCAGTCCTGAACGGCGGTCACGGTGGCGGCATCGAAGGTGCCGCTGACCGTCACCGGGTAACCGCGGAAGGCGAGCAGGTACTGCACCACCCGGACCGACGGGGAGTTGACGAAGCGCCACAGGTCGGGCCAGCGGCGCGCCGGAACGTCGGCCAGGTCGGTGCCGAGGGCGGCGAACACCCGCCGGCGCAGCGCCGGAAACTCGCGGTAGAAGGCGGCGCCCGGGCACTGCGTGGTGCGGAAGTCCCAGTGGCCGAAGATGTCGTGCGCGTGCAGCCCGTACTGCCGGCAGACGGCGACGCAGAGCTTGACCAGCGAGTCGGTCAGCGCCTCCGGCGGGGTCTCGGTGACGTAGGTGCCCTCGTTCTCGATCCCGATGGCCCGGCCGTTCTCGCCCGGGCAGTGCGCCGAGATCATCTGCCGGTCACCGGCTTCGAGGCGCTCCAGGCTGCCCCGCCGACCCTCCAGCACGTAGCCGCCCCGGCTCACCGTGAAGTGCTGGCCGGTGTCCGACCAGCCGTTGCCGTCCATGTGCAGGTCCTGGCAGTCGTGGGCCAGCTTGACCGCCTGCTCGCGGCTGTAGTCGGTGACGTTCGGGAACGCCATGTGGTGCACGATGATCTTGTTGGTGGGGATGGCGCTGACCGACAGCGGGTCCTTCGGCGGCCGGGCCGCCCACTCGTCGCAGCTGATGATCCAGTCCAGGTCGGCGCCGGGGGCGGCGTGCGCGGCGCTCGGGAAGGCGAGTTCGCTCCCGACTACGGCGACCGTGGCGGCGCCGAGACCGGCCCGCAGCAGCGTCCGGCGGTCCACTTCGGAATGGTCGACGTGCATGGTCTCTCCTCCTGCGGCCGGCGGCGGGGGATGAAAAGTAGCTCCAATGGCCGCACGCTCCCCGGAGGATATTGCCAAGACTCGTCCGTGCGCTAGAGGTCCGCAGCCGAACAAACCGGGGTCCGACATTCACGTCCCCCGCGATTCACTCCTCGATCGCGCCACCGATCCGGCGCAGGTGCCGACGGAAGGTGTACGCCGCGTCGGCGTCGCGCCGTCGCAGGTCGTCGGCGAACCTCGTCCCGGCTCATCTCGTACCCGCCGCACCGGGCGCCGGTCAACGCCGCCGCTCCCGGCGCGCGCGGGTGGGCATGGTCGGGAGCGGAACGGGTATGCGGCGCCCCGGGAGGCGGGCGCCTCCGGGGGAGCGCGGGTGTCATGGGAGCTGTCGTCGGCCTGGTCATCGTGGTCGTGGTCGTGGTGCTGGTGCTGTCACTCAGCATCCGGCTGGTGCAGCAGTACCAGCGCGGCGTCGTGTTCCGGTTCGGCCGGGTGCTGGAGGAGGTCCGCCAGCCGGGCCTGCACCTGATCGTCCCGGTCGCCGACCGGATGATGCGGGTCAGCATGCAGACCACGGTGATCGGCGTGCCCGCGCAGGGGGCGATCACCCGCGACAACGTCACGCTCACCGTCGACGCGGTGGTCTACTACCGGGTGGTGGACCCGGTGAAGGCGCTGGTGAACGTGCACGACTATCCCTCGGCTGTGCTTCAGGTCGCCCAGACCGCGCTGCGCTCGGTGATCGGGCGCGCCGACCTGGACACCGTGCTGGGCGACCGGGAACGGGTCAACGCCGAGCTGAAGTCCGTCATCGACGCGCCCACCGAGAAGCCGTGGGGGCTGCTCATCGAGCGGGTGGAGGTCAAGGACGTCTCGCTGCCGGAGGGGATGAAGCGGTCGATGTCCCGGCAGGCCGAGGCGGAACGGGAACGCCGGGCCCGGGTGATCGCCGCGGACGGCGAGTTCCAGGCATCGCGACGCCTCGCCGACGCGTCCCGCGCGATGGAGGCGACGCCCGGCGCGTACCAGCTGCGTCTGTTGCAGACGGTGGTGGACGTGGCGGCGGAGAAGAACAGCACGCTGGTCATGCCCTTCCCGGTCGAGCTGCTGCGCTTCTTCGACCAGATGGCCCCGCACGCCGCAGGGCCGGGCCAGCCGACCGCCGCGCCCGATCTGGGGCCGGTGACCGAGCAGGTGGCCACCGCCGCCGAGCAGGGCGACGACGGCTCGGCGGCGCCGGGTCGCTGAGCCGCCGCGTTTCCACGCGAGCCGGCGGGGGTAGGTCGGGGGCCGACCGTCCCAGCTGCCCCGCGTGGAGGAAAACCAGATGAGTGACAACGTCAGCGACGCGGTGGGCGACGCCCTCCGCTCGGTGATGCTCTTCCTGCCCAAGGCCGTCGCCTTCCTGGCGATCCTGGTGGCGGGTTGGCTGATCGCCAAGGCCGTGCTGAAGATCGTCGAGAAGGTGCTGGAACGGGTGGGCTTCGACCGCGCCGTCGAACGCGGCGGCGTCCGCCGGGCCCTGAGCCGCTCCCGCTACGACGCCAGCGACATCGTGGCGAAGCTCGTCTACTACGCGGTGCTGCTGCTCACCCTCCAGCTCGCCTTCGGCATCTGGGGGCCGAACCCGATCTCCGACCTGATCGCCGCCGTGGTCTCGTGGCTGCCCCGCGCCTTCGTGGCGATCGTCATCGTCGTGGTCGCCGCCGCCATCGCCAGCGCCGTGAAGGACATCATCGGTGGCGCGCTCGGCGGGCTGTCGTACGGCCGGGTGCTGGCCGGCATCGCCTCGGTGTTCATCCTCGGCCTCGGTGTCATCGCCGCGCTGAACCAGATCGGCGTGGCCACCGCGGTCACCACGCCGGTGCTGATCGCCGTGCTGGCCACCGTCGGCGGCATCCTCGTCGTCGGGGTCGGCGGCGGCCTGATCCGTCCGATGCAGAGCCGCTGGGAGTCGTGGCTGACCCGGGCGGAGCAGGAGTCGCAGCTGATCGCCACGCACGCCCGTGCCTACCGGACCGGCCGCCGGGAGGCCGAGGCGGAACTGGCCCGGCGGGGGACCACCGGCACCGACCCGGAGGCCACCCAGGTGGTCACCCGCCCGGCCGACCCGGACGCCACCCAGGTGGTTCGGCCCTCCTCCGACCCGGAGGCCACCCAGGTCGTCACCCTCGGCGTCGACGCCGAGACGTCGCCGGTGCCCACCCGGGCCTCCGGCGACGACACGACGCAGGTGGTCCCCCGGCCGTCCGACCCGGACGAGACGCAGGTGACGGGCCGCGACGCCGACACCACCCAGGTCGTGGGCACCGGCACCGACCGCGTCGCGCCCGACCAGCGCGCCAGCGACGACAGCGAGACCACCACGGTCATTCCGCCCGTCGACCCGAACCGTCGCTGACACCGAGCGGGACAGCGGGGCGGGATCCGCGAGGATCCCGCCCCGCCGCGTGTCGTCCGACGCGCCGAAATCGCTGGCCGGCCCCGCGACGCGGGTCTAGCATCGCCGACATGACCTGGCGACATTGATCCAGCGCCGTAGTCCGATCCCGTGGGCCACCGCGGGCACCGCACGTCCGGTGTCCGTCTCCACTCCCACGGGAAGGCCTCATGACCCGCATCGCCGCACGCGTGCCCGACCCGCCGGTCCGCCGGCTGACCACCACCCTCTACGGGTACGCGTTCCTCAGTGACCTCGTCCTGCTCTACCCGGTGTACACGCTGCTCTTCGCCGACACCGGGCTGTCGGTGGGGCAGATCTCCTCCCTCTTCGTCATCTGGTCGGTCGCCGGCATCCTGTTCGAGGTGCCCTCCGGCGCCTGGGCCGACGCGGTGTCCCGCCGGCTGCTGCTGCGCCTCGCGCCGCTGGTGACCGCCGCCGGGTACGCGCTCTGGGTGCTGGTCCCGTCGTACCCGGCGTTCGCGGTCGGGTTCCTGCTCTGGGGTGCCGGCGGGGCGTTGGTCTCCGGCGCGCTGGAGGCGCTGGTCTGGACCGAACTGGACCGGCTCGGCGCGGCCGGCCGGTACGCCCGGGTGCTGGGCCGTGCCCAGACGGCGGGCGTGCTGGGCGTGCTGGTGTCCGGGGTGCTCGCCGGCCCGGTGCTCGCCGCCGGCGGCTACCCGGCGGTTGGCGTGGGCAGCGTGCTCGCCGGTCTGCTCGCGGCGGCTGTCGCCGGCCGTTTCCCGGAGCACCGCCCGCCGCCGACCGCGCCCGCCGTGGCCGGGGAACCCGACCCGACACCGCCGTCCGGCGTGGACGACACCGACCAGGGTTGGTGGGACGCCCTGCGCGCCGGGGTGGCGCAGGTCCGTACGCGTCCACCGGTGCGGGCCGCCGTGCTGCTGGTCGCGGTGGTGACCGCCGACTGGGGCGCCCTGGACGAGTACACGCCGCTGCTGGCCCTGGACACCGGCGTCGGGGCGCAGGTCGTGCCGCTGCTGCTCCTGCTGCTCTGGGCCGGGGTGACCACCGGTGGGCTGCTCGCCCCGGCGGGCGAGCGGCTGAGCGGCCGGGGCTACGCCGCCCTGCTGGTCGTCGTCGCCGGTGCGCTGGCCGGGGGAGCCCTCATCGCGCACCCGACCGGGTTCGTGCTGCTCGCGGTGGCGTTCGGGGCGGCGCAATTGGCCACCGTGCTGGCCGACGCGCGGCTCCAGGAGCGGATCACCGGGAGCAGTCGCGCCACGGTCACGTCGTTCGCCGGGATGGCCACCGACGTGCTGGTCATCGTGACGTTCGTCGGCTACGGCCTGGTCGCCACGGCGGCCGGCAACGCGGTGGCGTTCGCGGTGGCGGCCAGCGCGTACCTCATCGTGGCGCTGGTGCTGCTGGCCCGCCACCCGCGCTCCACGGGCAGCGCGGGCACGCGGGGCGGCGTCGCGACGGTCGGCATGCGCCCGGACTGACCGGGGTGACGTGCGGTACGAGCCCGGCGGGGGTCGCGGCGACGGCCGCCGGGCGCCGGCTCAGCCGCTGACGTGCAGGAACGACCACTGGTGGCCGTCGATGTCCCGGAAGCCGCGCATGTACAGCTGGCCGTTGGTCGTCCCCGGCCCCAGCGCCTCTCCGCCGGCGACCGCCGCCTGGTCGATCAGCTCGTCGACCCGCTCCCGGCTCTCCACCGCCAGCCCCACGATGACCTCCCGGCTGGTCGCCGTGTCCGTCACGGCGACCCCCGTGTACTCCTCGAAGGCCGAGCGGAGGTGCAGCATCAGCCGGGTGCTGTCGGAGACGGTGAGCGCCATGCTGTCCCCGTCCAGCTCGGCCTGCTCACTGGTGAAGCCCAGCGACCGGTAGAACTCGGCGGCGGTGGTCAGGTCACGCACCGGCAGGTTGATGAACGTCATGGCCATCGGGATCGCGGCGTGGTCACCTCCCTATACAACCGGAGGAGGAAACGCCGCTCCCTCCCCTCGATAGTCGTGTTACATGATCCACTAACGCCTGTGGAGGACGGTGAGACCCGACCCGTGCAAGCGGTGAAGGCGCGGCCCGGCGAAGCAGGAAGCCCCTCGGGCGACCGAGGGAATCCCCGCCCTTCAGGGCGGTGGAGGATGTCAACGGTGGTCTCCGTCCGACTCCAGCAGCACCTTCAACGCGGCGAGCCGCTCCCGCCAGTACGCCTTCAGCTCCGCAGCCTGCTCGGCCCCCGTCAGCTTCTCGTGCGAGACGCTGACCCGGGCCTTCGACTCGCCGACCGCGTCGAAGCCGACGACGATTCGGGTGGGACCACCGGCCCAGTCGGCCCGGAAGCTGCGGGGCGCGGTGGCGGTGCGGACGCGCACCTCGACGACCGGCAGCCATCGGGCGCGCGCCGGCTCGTCGGCGAACGCCTCGAACAGCCGCGGCACCGGCACCGCCACCGTCCGGCTTGCGCTGGCCGAGAAGCCGCCCCCGCGCTGCTGACCGGGCGCGCGCAGGCCGCGCGCCTGCTCGTACCCGACGGTGATGCTCTGTGCCCACCAGCCCGCCACCTCGTGCCCGACGACCAGCTGGCGGGCGATCTCGGTGTGCGTCCGCTCGGTGGCGCCCACGGCGTCGAGCAGGGCGAACCACTCCGCCCAGCCGCGGCCGGTCCGCGCGCGCATCAGGTCGTCGGCGATCCGCTCGGTCTGCGCCGCGGCCGGCGCCGCAGACGGCGACACGTCCGGTGCCGGCGCGGCGGTGGGTGTGGCGGCCCGATTGATCAGGTGCCGGCGCGCGGTGGTGTAGCTCTCGCCGGTCTTCACCATCCGGGCTCGGACCCGGGTCTTGAACGATCTCTGGTTGGTCATCGCATGCTCCCGGTCAACGGCACAGTCACCGGGACTCACGCTCCCGTCGACCCCGCCGGAGTGGGGCATGTGGCACCACGTCCCGAGGGCTCCAGGGCCCCCTTTGCCTCCGCGTGGCCAGCGGCGTGAGCGCCGGGAGGGAGGTGCGGCGCAGGACTACGCCGACGTCATCCTACGCCCGAAACGGCCTTCGGTGCGGCCGTCAGGGCTGTTCGCCGTCGAGGTAGACCCACCGGCCGTCCTCGCGGACGAACCGGCTGCGTTCGGTCAGCGTGCCCGGCCGACCCGCGTCCCGGTAGTGCGCGAGGAACGTCACGGTGCCGGCGGTGTCGAGCAGGCCGCCGCGCTCGGTCTCGACGACCTCCAGCCGGGTCCACCGCTGCCCGGGGTCCAGCTCGAGGCGTGCCGGTCGGGTCGAGGAGTGCCAGCTATGTAGCAGGTAGGCAGCATCGCCGCGAGCGAAGGCGCTGAACCGCGAGCGCATCAACGCCTCGGCGGTCGGCGCCTGCGCCAGGCCGTCGTGCGCCGGGCCGCAGCAGTCGGCGTACGCCCGACCGGAGCCACACGGGCAGGCGCGTCCCGTCGTCGCGTCCGCCCGCCGGCGCCCCGCACGCTTGCCCACGCCGTCATCCTGCCGCACCAATGGCCGGCCCCAAGCACCGACCGTTGCTAGTGCGGTGTCCACTAACGTTTGCCGGGTTGGCGGCCGGGGGTTTTGTCGTACCGATGGTGTTGGGTTTGGTTGTGCCTCGTCGTCGGGATCCTGCCGCGCCCCGGGTGGTGTATCGCAGCGCGCGGGTGGCGTTGCGGGTGACGCCCGGGCAGCGGCGGCGGTGTTTCGGGTTGTGCTGCCGGAGGTGCTCACGCACCGTCGTGCCGGACGGCACCTTCCCGGTGCCGGCCAGTCCCGACGTGACCCCCGCCGCCCACGGGCGGCGCGAGGATCAGTTGGCCCGCGCAGGCCCGCCCCACCACCCGGAGGGGAGTCGCTCGCCCACAAGGCGAGGATCCACAACCACCACCGGACACCCGGTGCACCTTCGTGGACACCGCACTAGCTGGGCCGGCGCAGCGTTCGCAGGTATTCGCCGGGGGTCGTGCCGACGGCGGAGCGGAAGTCGTTGACCAGGTGTGATTGATCGGCGTAGCCGAGGCGGGCCGCGATCTCGGCTGCGCAGGCTGCGCCGTTCGTCGCGAACTGCCGGGCGACCTCCTGGAGCCGTACCCACCGCCTGACCCACGCTGGACCACGACCGATCGTCTCCCGCAGGGCCCGCTGCACGGTCCGCCCCGACGGGCCGGCCGGCAGAGGGTCACCTCGGACGATCGCGGCCACCACCTCGTTGGCGAGCAGTTGTCTCGGGGTCAAGGGCCGTTCGGCGGCCATCTCGCCGATGAGCGCGGTCGCTCGGGCGATCCGGGACTCGACGCCCGTCGCGCCGGCGACCGCCCGCATCAGCGCGTGCAGCCGGGCGTCCAGTTCGGGAACGACCGGAAGTGTCCGGTCGGCGATCGCCTCGGGGGTCAGGTCGCTCACGACGGCGAGTCCGGCCGGGCGGAGCCGGATCGCGAACGCGGTACCCCACCCGGCGATCTCGCGAGTCCACGCCCGCCCGTGGACCCCGGTCACGACGAGTTCGGCGGGGACGTGCCCGGCCTCGACGGTGAGGGTCACCGCCGGATCGGTGATGATCTGCTGCTCGATGCGCTCCCCGCGGGGAAGGTTCCACGCCACGGTCCAGAAGTGGTCGACCAGCGGGGCGACGGCGGCACCGGCTTCGTGCGTCGTGGCGGAGTAGCGCGCGAGGTTCTCCGGGTGCAGAACACCCGACCGGTCGGCCAGCCCGATCGGCCGCGGCGTGTTTGTCATGGCGCCAGGCTGACAGCCCGTGTCGCGATTCTCCAAGACCCTCCGTGCCGCTGCGGAGAAGATGGCGTCCATGCACAGCACCAACTACGTGGATACGTTCATCCAGGTCGCGGAGGACAGCACGGTGTCGAGCGCCGCCGTTCCGCCGAAGCGGACCACGCCCGGTATCGCGGAGCTCACGTTCCGGATGATCGCCGAGGCGCCATACCGCTACACCTCGGACGACGTGATCTTCACTGTCTGGGCCGACCGACGTGGGATACCCGAGGCCGAGCGTGCGGCCGCGCGGGACGAGTTCTTCGCCAAGGGTCAGCCGTGCCTACGTGCGAGCGACCTCGGCAAGCGGTACGGCTGGGGCATCCACGCGGACTCCGCCGGCCGGGTTGCGCTAGTGCCCTTGGGCTCGACCGAGTACGCGCAGCTGACCGGTGGCCGCGCACCGGACGGACGGACCGTCACCGTGACCCGTGCCATGCGCAGCAGCCGGCGAAGCGGCCGGTAGGTTGCTGGTGTCAAACGGCGGTCGACCGGGTCTGGGTCGATATGAACGCTCCCAAGGTTGAAGATCAAGCTAGTCCACCGGCAGCGGCACCGGCCGCTTCGCGACCCGGTCGTCGCCCGACGACCGGCCGCGCAGGTGCCGGGCCAGCCAGGGAAGCAGGTGCCGTCGGGTCCAGGCCAGCTCGGCGCCGAACACCTCGCCCCGGCGGCGTCGCGGTGCCGGCGGCAACGGCCGGGTCCAGGAGTCGTCGAACCCGGGCAGGCCCGCCGTGTACGCCAGCGCGGTGGCGATCCGCTCGTGCCCGGCGCTGTTGGCGTGCAGCCGGTCGTCGCTCCACAGCCGGGGATCGGAGGAGACCGGGTGGGCGCCCAGGTCGAGCAGGGTGGCCCCGGTCCGCGCGGTGGCGGCGCGCAGCGCCTCGTTGAGGGCCAGCATCCGGCCCCGCAGCGGCCGGGCCAGCGGCATCACCGGCGCCGGGTCCGGCATGGTGAAGGTCAGCACGGTGGCGCCCTGCCCGACCAGTGCCCGCTGCATGGCCGCCACGTCCTCGGCGACCTGGTCGGCGTCGAAGGAGGGGCGCAGCACGTCGTTCATGCCGGCGACCACGGTGGCCAGGTCGGGGGCCAGGTCGAGGGCGGGTTGGAGCTGCTCGGCGCGGATCCGCGCGGTCGTCCGGCCACGGATGGCCAGGTTCGCGTACTCCAGGCCGCCCTGGGCACGCGCCACCGCCAGGGCGAACCGGTCGGCCCAACCCCGGTAGCCGCCGGCGCCGTCCGGGTCGTCCAGCCCTTCGGTGGTGCTGTCGCCGATCGCCACGTACCGCTGCCACATCACCCGGGCGAGGTTAGTCGCCCGCCACCGCGGGCGGGCCGGGGGCGGTCGGGCAGTGACCGTTGACGATCCTCGCCACGCACCGCCGGGCGGGCAGGCGCGCTCACAGCCAGCCGGAGCGGCGGAACAGGCGGTACAGGGCGAGGGCGGTGAGCGCCATCAGGGCGAACGCGAAGGCGTAGCCGTAGCGCCAGGCCAGCCCCGGCATGTTCGGGAAGTTCATGCCGTACACGCCGGCGATGCCGGTCTGGGTGGCCGCAATGGCCGCCCACGCCGCGATCTTGCGCATGTCGTTGTTCTGCTCCACGGCGAGCTGCGCCAGCCGGGACTGCACGATCGAGGTGAGCAGGTCGTCGTACGCGGCCACCCGGTCCACCGCCCTGCTCAACCGGCCGTCCACGTCGACGAACCAGCGGTGCAGGGAGCGCGGCGGCCCCTCGGTCCCCGGGTCGAGCAGCGTCCGCATCGGCGCCTGCAACGGCAGCACCGCCCGCTTGAACTCCACCACCTCGCGCTTGAGCTGGTAGATGTGCTGGATGTCGGCGGAGCGGTCGCGGGCGAACACCGACTCCTCGACCCGTTCCAGGTCCCGCTCCACATGCGCGGCCACCTCCAGGTAGGAGTCGACCATGCGGGCGCAGACCGCGTACGCCACCGCCCACGGCCCGGCGGCCAGCAGGGCCGGCCGGCCCTCGATGTCGGCGCGGACGCTGCGCAGCGCCCCGACGGCGCCGTGCCGGACAGTGATGGCGAACCGGTCGCCCAGCAGCACCATCACGTCCCCGGTGTCGATCACCTCGGAGGTGTCGGTCAGCTCGTCGTGCTCCACGTAGCCGGCGGTACGCAGCACCAGCAGGGTGACCGGCCCGTGGCGCTGCACTGTGGGCCGGTGCCCGTCGGCGAGCGCCTGCTCGACGGTCAGCTCGTCGAGGCCGAAGGTGCGGCCCACCGCGGCGAGGACCGCCGGGCCCGGGTCGTGCAGCCCGAGCCAGACGAAGGTGTCACGGCCGCGCTGGGCGCGGGCGAACGCGTCGGCGTAGTGCGGGCGGCCCGGTTGGCGCCGACCGTTGACGTAGACGGCGCAGTCGACCACGGCGTCCGGGTTGGGTCGGCGCGGCGCCGGCAACGCCTCCTCGACCCGGCCGAGGAGCCGGCGGGTCAGGGCGAGTACGCCTCGGCCGGCCCGGTCCCGTACCGATCGCTGATCCACCGCGTGCCTCCCCGTCGCCGGCGCACCGCCCAGATCAGAGGGGATGGTGCCACCGCATTCTGCCGAGCAGGGTCCGGCTTGCGACAGCCGGGCGGCGGACTCAGGCGGTGCGGGTGGCGAAGACGACGATGTTGTCCACGTAGTTGCCGGTCCCGGCGTCGAACCGGCCGCCGCAGGTGATCAGGCGCAGCCCGGCGACGTCCGCCGGACCGTAGACCAGGGTGGTGGGGAAGCGGTCCTTCGGGTACGACCGCACGACGTCCACTGTGAACGTGGTGACCCGCGCGTCGGCGCGGGTGATGCGGATCTCCTGGCCGGCGCGCAGCCGACCGAGGTCGAAGAAGACCGCCGGGCCGGCCGCGGAGTCGACGTGTCCGACCAGGACGGCGTTGCCGGTCTCACCCGGGCTGACCCCGTGCCGGTACCAGCCGGCGAGGGTGGGCCGGTCCAGTGGCGGCACCTCCAGCACCCCGGCGGCGTCCGCGCCGATCGGGACGACCGCGGCGCGGACGTCGATGGCAGGGATCTGCACCCGGACGGGCGCGGCGCGCGGCAGCGGCGCCAGGTCCGGTGCGGGGTGGGTGCGGGTCGGCGCCTCGGCCGGCGGCCGGGGTGGCCGCTCCGGGCCGCCGGTGAGGCCGACGGTGATCAACCCCAGCCCGCTCACGCCGAGCAGGGCGACCACGGCCGGTAGGGTCCGCCGTCTCCACACGTGCCGACCTCCGTACGGGATCGTCGGGGTGCCCGCGCCGGTGACACCGGTGCGGGCACCCGTCCTCAGGGATGGAGCGGGTCGCCGGTCAGGCGACGGCGGACACCGGACGACGCCGGCGGAACAGGATCACCGCGCCGGCGAGGGCGGTGCCGAGCAGCGTGCCGCCGGCGGCGAGGGCACCGTTGTCGCGGTTGCCGCCGCCGGAGCCGGCGGGGGCGCCGCCGATCGGGGTGACCGTGAACGTCGCGCTGCCGGCCGAGCTGCCGTCGCCGCAGGTGGCTGCCACGGTGTACGTGCCCAGGGTGAACCCGGCGGTGAAGAGTTCGGCGCTGAGCCCGCCGCCGGCCGCGGCGGTGGTGGACCGGACGTTCTGGTCGCGGTTGGGACCGGTGACGCGGAAGATGGCGTCACCCGACTTCGGATTGCAGGTCGTCGCGGTGAGAACGACCGTCCCACCGACCGGGGTGGTGGCTGGTGACACGGTGGTGTCGGCCAGTGCGGCGCCCGGTAGTAGGAGTGTGCCGAGGCCCACGCCGAGCGCCGCCGAACAGAGTGCTGTTGAGACCTTCATACGCGTCTTCCCTCACTTTTCGTCCGCTGACTGCCTGGGACGTCGTTCGGGTGGCCAACTCCGTGACTAGCACCGGTGTGCCCAACACTAGGTGCGTTGGGACCTCGATCCGGTGAAAATGAGAAATCCTCGTTGCCGTCACGTGTCCACCCGAAGGCGGGGAGAGCTGCGGAAAGGCCCCGACGGGCCGACCGGCGTCGCTGATCCGATCGATGTCCGTCCGGTCGGGCTGTCGCCGCTGGGCCGATGGCGAGGTATTGGCGGCGACGGCGGGAAATGCGCCGCCGCGCGGCCGTTTCGCCGGGGTCGTTCAGCTGGCCCGCCCCGCCGGGGCCGGCTCGGGCATCGGCTCGCCCGTCTCCAGCAGGGTCTTGAGGCTGGCCAGCAGCTCCGGCCAGCCGCCGCTGCCGTCGAGCTGGCCGCTGATCGCCCGGTGCATCTCGCTGTCGGGGGAGAACCCGTCGTGGATGACGGTCAGCCGGACGGCGTCCGGGCCGTGCGGCTCGATCTCGAAGGTCACCGCCGACCGGCGCTCGTCGAGCCGGGCGGCCAGCTGCTCGGCGGACCAGCCGAAGTGCTCGGCGTGCTCCGGCTGGAAGCCGTGCCAGCTGTAGGAGAGGCGCCGGTGCGGCTCGGCGACCCGCACCCGCTGGCCGAGGTCACGGGGCTCGCCGTCGGGCGAATCCTGCCACAGCACCGGTGAGCCGACCTGCCAGTCGGACACCAGCGCGACGCCGCCCCAGTAGCGGCGGGTGAAGGCCGGCTCGATGAGCGCGGCCCAGAGCCGCTCCGGCGTGGTGGTGATGTACGTGGTGTAGACGAACGTCGGACTGTCCATGGGCTGACGCTCCAATGCTGTGCGCAGGTCGGCGAGCGCCGCCGCCCGCTGATGGTCGTAGCGGCTGAGCCACCGGTCGGCGATGGCGATGATCGGGGCGGCGTTGAGGTAGTGCAGCTTCTCCCGGCCACGCCGCACCGTCGTGACGAGCTGCGCCGCCTCCAGCACCGCCAGGTGCTTGCTGACGGCCTGTCGGGTCGTCGCCAACCCGTCGCAGAGCTCCCGCAGGGTCTGGCCGTTGCGCTCGTTGAGCCGGTCGAGCAGCCGGCGGCGGCTGGGATCGGCCAGCGCCCGGAACGCCTCGTCCATCGATCCTCCCATAGGCAACCATTCGGTTGCCGTCGAACCATAGGCAACCGGATGGTTGCGTGTCAAATCGTAGCGCCGACTTCTGCCGACCGGATAAATCGGGGGTGCGGCTCGGAAAGGCGCTGGTAGGTTCCGTGCCCGTGACAAGGGGCAGGGACAGCGGACTGGGCACGCGGTTCGCCCGGCTGTGGGCGGCCAGCACCCTCTCCGCCCTGGGCAGCGGCCTGGCCACCGTCGCCGCGCCGCTCTTCGTCGCCTCGCGGACGAACGACCCGCTCGTGGTGGCTGCGGCATCCGCCGTGGCCTGGCTGCCCTGGTTGCTCTTCGCCCTGCCGGGCGGCGTCCTGGTGGACCGGATGGACCGGCGCCGCCTGATGATCGTCATCGACCTGGTGCGCGTGGTGGCGCTGGCCGTGCTGGCCGCGGCGATAATGACCGGGACAGCCGGGGTGGTGCTGCTGTACGTAGTGCTGTTCGTGGTCAACACCGGCGAGATCGTGTTCCGCTCGGCCGGCCAGGCCATGCTGCCGACCGTGGTGCCCCGGCACCGTCTGGAGCGCGCCAACGGGTGGCTCGGCGGCGGCACCACCCTCATGCACGGCATGCTCGCCGGCCCGCTGGGCGGTTTCCTGTTCGCCCTCTCGGCGGGCAGCCCGTTCCTGGTCAACGCCGTCACGTACGCCCTCAGCGCGGTCCTGGTGGCGCTCATCGGAGGCGACTTCCGGGCCGCCGCCACCGACGCGAACACACGGCGGACCCGTTCGATGCGCCGGGAGATCGTCGAAGGTCTGCGCTGGCTGGCCCACCAGCGCCTGCTCCGGACGATGGCCGTGCTGGTCGGCCTGCTCAACGTGACCCTGACGGCCGCGCTGGCGGTGCTGGTGCTGCTCGCCGACGAGCGGCTGCGGCTCGGGTCCGTCGGCTACGGGCTGCTGTTCACCTGCATGGCCGCCGGCGGGGTGCTCGGCGCGCTCGTCGGCGATCGGCTCATCGCCTGGTCCGGCGCCACCTGGACGATCCGGATCGGCCTGCTGATCGAGGCGGGGCTGCACCTGGCGCTGGCCGCGTCCCGCAGCACGGTCGTGGTCGGGTTCGCGCTCTTCGCCTTCGGCGTACACAGCGCACTGTGGAACATCGTGGCGAACTCGCTGCGCCAACGGCTCACCCCGCCGGGGTTGCAGGGCCGGGTGGCCAGCACCACGCTCTTCGTGGCGGCGGGCGGCAACTGCGTGGGCGCGCTGCTCGGCGGTCTGCTCGCCGCCCGGTTCGGCATCACCGCGCCGTACTGGGTCGGGCTCGTGGTGGCGATCGGCGTCGCCGCTGCCACCTGGCGGGTCTTCAACCGAACGGCGGTGGCCCGCGCCTACGCCGACCCGCCCCCGACCGCACCCGAGCCCGCCCAGGTGGCCTGACCACGTCCCCGCCTCGGGTCGCGACGTGTGACGGGGTGAAGGGTGTGGCAGCGTGGGGCGGTGACCGAATCCGCGCCGCTGGACGTCGACCTCGCGCTGCTCGGTGGCGGTGGCGCCGCGTCGCTGCTGCTCGCCGCGTTGGACCGGCACGGCGTACGCGGCCTGCGGATCGCGGTCGTCGACCCGGTGCGCCGGCGCGGCCAGGACCGCACCTGGGCGTTCTGGGGCCACCCGGACGGCGACCTGGACCCGCTGCTCAGCGCGAGCTGGCAGCAGGTCGAGGTGGTCACGCCGGCGCGGCGGCGGGTGCTGGACCTGGCCCCGCTGCGGTACGCCATGCTCCGCTCCGGCCCGGTCTACGACCGGGCTGCCGAAGCCGAGCGCCGCCTCGGCGCCACCCGCATCGTCGCGCCCGCCGAGACGGTGGTCGACGACGGCACGCGGGTAGTGGTGCGCACCGGGGGCGGGCCCACCGTCCGGGCCGGCTGGGTGCTCGACTCCCGCCCCCGCCCGCCGGCCCGACCCGGGCGGACCACCTGGTTGCAGCACTTCCGGGGCTGGTGGCTGGAAGCCGACCGGCCGGCGTTCGACCCGGCGCGGGCGGTGCTGATGGACTTCCGTACCCCGCAACCGGCCCGGGGCGTCTCGTTCGGGTACGTGCTGCCGGTGAGCGAGCACTACGCCCTGGTCGAGTACACGGAGTTCTCACCGGCGCTGCGCACCGACGCCGGGTACGACGCGGCGCTGACCGGCTACCGGGACCTGCTCGGGCTCGATCCGGCCGGGCTGCGGGTGCGCGAGGTGGAGAACGGGGTGATCCCGATGACCGACGCGCCGTTCCCGGCCCGGCCCTCGCCGCGGGTGGTCCGCCTCGGCACGGCGGGCGGTGCGACCCGCCCGTCCACCGGCTTCACCTTCTCTGCGATGTACCGCCAGGCCGACCAGGCGGCCCGCGCCCTCGCCGCCGGCCGGCCGCCGGTGCCCGCGCCGGCGTACCCGCGCCGGCACCGCTGGATGGACGCGGTCGCGCTGCGTGCGCTGGACCGGGGCGGGGTCGGCGGCGCGGACTTCTTCGACCGGCTCTTCGACCGCAACCCGGCCGAGCGGGTGCTGCGCTTCCTCGACGGCGTGACCAGTCCCGCCGAGGAGGTCGCGGTGATGAACTCCACCCGGCTGCTGCCGATGATCGCCGCCACCGCCGGCGACGCGGCGCACCGGGTCCGCGACCGGCTGCGCCCGCCCCGCCCCGCCCCGGCCATCCCGGCCGCCGTCGTGGGCGTCCCGCCCGCCGGCACAACGGGCGACGCCGTACCGGGCGTCGCCGGATCGGAGCCTGGCGGGCCGCGCCGCTGACCGGCTGGGGTCAGCGCTGGGCGGTCACCGCGGCAGGGATCGGGAGCGGCGGGTCCTGTATCCGGTCACCGTCACCGGCCCGGCGTGGCGACCCCCCGAGCGCGGGGCGCGGCGTCGTCGCCCGGTAGGTTGCCGGGCATGGTGGACGCGGCGGCCGGCAGAGGTGTGCAGATCTGGACCGACGGGGCGTGCAGCGGCAACCCTGGGCCGGGCGGTTGGGGCGCCCTGCTGCGCTACGGCGACCACGAGCGGGAGCTGTGCGGCGGCGAGGCCACCCCGACCACCAACAACCGGATGGAACTGATGGCGGCCATCCAGGCGTTGGAGAGCCTCAACCGGCCGGTCACCGTGGAGCTGCACACCGACAGCACGTACGTGCGCAACGGCATCACCAGCTGGCTGGCGTCCTGGAAACGCAACGGCTGGCTGACCGCCGCGAAGCAGCCGGTGAAGAACGCCGACCTGTGGCAGCGGCTGGAGGCGGCCTGCGAGCGGCACCAGGTCACCTGGCTGTGGGTCAAGGGGCACAACGGGCACCCGGAGAACGAGCGGGCCGACGGGCTGGCCAACAAGGGCATGACCGAGGCGCGGGCCGCGGCGCTGACCAGCCGCTGAACCCGCGCTGAGCCGGCGTCAGCGGGTCGCGTCCGGATGCCCGGGCATGCTGGACCCGCCGCCGCTGCTGCCGGAGGAGCCGCCGGCGACACCCGAGTTGTCGTCCTCGGTCACGATGTCCGGCCGCACGTCGGTGCCGTCCGGCGGCGGCACCTCGGTGTCCGCCTCGACCTGCACCAACCGGGCCTGGCCGGCCTCGTCCTCGCTGTGCTGCGGGTCGCCCGGCAGCTCACCGTCGCGCTTTCGGAAACCCACGCCGTGCCCCCCGTCGGTGCCGTTCCGCGTCGGCGGTGGCTACCCGGCGTCGTCGCCGACGAAACCTCACCCGGCCGTGGTGACCGGTGGTCGCGCGGCCGGGCTCCCGTCCGGCGCGGTGGCCGGCAGGCGCAGGGTCCGCCGACGGGTGAGCGCGACGGCCAGGGCCAGCGCCAGCGCCCCGGAGACCACCAGGAACGCCGGGGTGTTGCCGAGGTGGTCGTTGACCGCGCCGCTGGCCGACGAGCCGACGGCGATACCCAGCTGCCCGACGGTCTGCAACCAGCCGTACGTCTCGGCGAGCCGGGGCGCCGGGGTGGACAGGGCCAGGATCTCGTCGGTGACCGCGAGGAACGGCGCCAGCGCGAGCCCGAAGACCGCCAGCGCGACGGCCATCTGCGGCACGGAACGGGGCAGCAGCAGCGCGAGCGAGGTGGCGGCCAGGGTGCCGACCAGTGCCAGGTACGCCCCGGCGGGGCTGCCGGGTCGACCCAGGCGGGCCAGCAGCAGGGCGCCGGCGAGGCTGCCCACCGACCAGACGGTGACCAGCAGGCCGGCCTGCGCCGGGTGCCCCACCGCGCTGGCGAAGGCGGGGACCAGCACCCACATGGCGCCGATGCCGACCATGTAGCCGACGTGGGTCGCCAGGACCGTTCGGCGGACGGCCTGACCGGGCGCCGCGGACCGGCCCCCGGCGGGCCGGCGCTCGACGTCGCGACGGGGTATCACGATCGCGGTGCCGACCAGCCCGGCGGTGCCGATCGCGGCGAAGGTCAGCAGCGCCCCGGCCGGACCGCTGACCAGCAGGCTCACCGTCACCGCGAGCGGGCCGCCCACGTAGAGCACCTCCTGCCCGACGGCGTTGACGGCGTACGCGCGGCTCAGCGCGGGGGAGGGGACCATCCGGGCGAGCTGGGCACGCCCGCTGCCCATGGCCGGTGGTGTGCTGAGGCCGGCGGCGGTGGCCAGCGCGACGAACGCCACCGGGTTGGTGACCGCCGCCAGCCCGAGCAGGGCGAGCAGGTGGACGAGGCCGGTGGCGAGCAGCACCGGCCGGTCACCGAGCCGGCCCAGCAGCCGACCGGCCAGCGGGGCGGTGAGCGCCAGCCCGATCCCGCAACCGGCGCTGGCCGCCCCGGCGGTGGCGAAGCTGCCGGTGTTCTGGTGACCGAGCAGCACGACGAGGAGCTGGCGCATCGCGACCGGTAGCTGCGCCACGGTCATCAACACGATGAGCAGTGCCGCTCGCCGGGGTAGGTGCACGACTCATTGAATCGACCGGGGGCCGGCCGCGCCAATCGGCCCATGTGCTTCGGTCGGGCCGACCGGTCGCGTCAGCGGCGCCGGCCCCGACGGGCGGGGACGGTGGCGCGGCCCGGCCGGCGGACCGGTGTCAGGGTCAGCGCCGTCCAATGCGCCGGTCGGGTGAGGGTCGCCGGCAGCCCGGTGCGCGCGTCGCCGCGTGCGGCGTCCAGCTGAGCCTGGTGCAGGAAGAGAGTGGTCCGCAGGTCGGCGCCGCGCAGGTCGGCACCGCGCAGGTCCGCGCCCGTGACGTCGGCCAGGCCCAGGTCGACACCGCGCAGGTCGGCGCCGATCAGCAGCGCCCCGCGCAGGTTGGCCCGGCGCAGGTCCGTCCCGCGCAGGTCCGTTCCCAGCAGCTGGGCACCGCGGCGGTCGGGGCCGGCGGCGCCGCCCCGGGATCGGGCCGCGTCCCCGGCCCGCGACAGCAGCGGGTTGACCCGGTCGCGGTGCGCGGCCACGTCCACGGCACGCAGCCGCGCCGGGTCACCTTCGGTGAGCGCCGCCGTCTCGGCGCGGGCGCGGTCCAGCTCGACGCGCAGCTCGGCAGGCGGGCGCAGCGCCAGCGCCTCGGTGAGGTACCAGAGCAGCTCGTGCAGCGGACGCAGCACGGTGAACGCGGCGGCCATGTCCGGCAGCGTCTCCGGCGCGTCCCGCCAGTCCCGCCCACCGAAGGTCACCTGGGCGACCTGCTGGCCGGCGCCGAAACAGTCGAACACCGTGCAGCCGGGAAACCCGCGCTCCCGCAACTCGGTGTGGATGCCGCAGCGGTGGTCGGGACGCAGGTTGGCGCAGGGTTGACCGGCCGGCTTGTCGACGGCGAAGTCCGCCGACGCGGCGAAGGCGGGCACCACGCAGCACAGCCCGAAGCAGCGCCCACAGTCGGCGCGCAACGGCGTCGGCCCGGGCGGGGAAGCGGGGCTGGGCGACACGGAACGGTCCTCCTGGCGATCGGGCACGGCCACCACCATTGTCCCGCGCGCCGCCCCGACCGGGCGGGTCGGGGTCACCGTCCGTGCGTGTCGCCGGCCGCCGCGGAGCGGGGTGCGGGGGTACGCGGGCCGCCCGGCTGCTGCGGCGCCAACCGGCGGATGGCCCGTTCCCCGTCGCTGGTCGGGGCCACGCTGCTGGCCGGAATGGCCGGGGTCGGGCACGGGCTGGCGATCCCGGTCGGGGTGGTGACCGCGCTGGTGGCGTTCGCCGTCCAGTTCCTCTACATCCTGCGCACGTCCGCAGCCGAGCAGGACCGACAGCGCTCAGACCGAGCGCCAGTCGTCCGACGTCATGCTGTTGGCCTGCGGGCCCATCAGCAGCATGCCGCCGTCGACCTGCCAGGACGCCCCGGTGACGTAGCTGGCGGCGGGGGAGGCGAGCAGCGCGACCACGGCGGCCACCTCCCGGGCGTCGCCCGGCCGTCCCACCGGCACGCCGGGCCGCTCCTGGGTGAACGGGTCGACGTCCTCCTGACCCGTCATCGGCGTGGCGATCTCGCCCGGCGCGACCGCGTTGACGGTGATCCCGTCGGCGGCCAACTCCTGCGCCATCACCCGGGTGAGCAGCCCGAGCCCGCCCTTCGCCGCACAGTACGCCGCCGACCCGACCCGGGGCGCGTGCTCGTGCACGCTGGTGATGTTGATGATCCGCCCGCCGACCCGGGCCGCCCGCATCCGCCGGGCGGCCCGCTGCCCGCACAGGAACGGCGCCTCCAGGTCGACCGACACCACCTCACGCCACTGTTCCCAGGACGTGTCGACGAACGGGGTCGAGGCGCCGGTGCCCGCGTTGTTGACCAGCACCCCGATGCCGCCCAACCGGTCGGCCAGCTCGTCCACGACCGCCGCCGCCTCCGGCAGCCGGGTCAGGTCCACCTCGGCGACCTCGCAGCGCCGCCCCGTGGCGCGGACCTCGGTGGCCGTCCGATCGGCGCCGTCCGGGTCGCCGTACCAGGTGATGCCGATCTCGAAGCCGGCCTCGGCCAGGGCGACGGCGCAGGCCTTGCCGATGCCGGAGTCAGCGCCGGTGACGACCGCGATCCTCGGGTAGTTCTCGTATCGCTGAGGCATGCTCCCGCACTACCCCGACCGTACGGACGTCAATCGGGTGTACCAGTGGGCGTGGCGGGTAGCCGCCCGGCATGGAGCTGGTCCAGGAGTCGCCGTACCGGTTCCGGATCGACCGGGAGGCGCCGATGCGGGTGCCCGGGGTCGTCTTCGCCGTGCCGGAGCTGCTACCCGACGTCGACGCCGACCGGTCGCTGGACCAGGTGTCGAACGTGGCCACGCTGCCCGGCATCGTCGACGCCTCGTACGCCATGCCGGACGTGCACTGGGGTTACGGCTTCCCGATCGGTGGCGTCGCCGCCACCGACGTCGCCGCCGGTGGTGTGGTCTCGCCCGGTGGGGTGGGCTTCGACATCTCCTGCGGCGTACGGCTGCTCACCGCCGAACTGGACCGGGCGGAGCTTCCCCGGATCATCGAGGCGCTGATGGACGGTCTGGACCCGGCCATCCCGCGCGGCATGGGCCGGGGCGCGGTCTGGCAGCTCGCGGACCGCGCCGAGCTGGACGCGGTGCTGCGCGGCGGCTCCCGGTACGCGGTCGAGCGGGGGCACGGGGTACCCCGGGACCTGGCCCGCTGCGAGGACGGAGGCGCGGTGACCGACGCCGATCCGGCGCAGGTCAGTGAGCGGGCCGTGCAGCGGGGGCAGGGCCAGGTTGGCAGCCTCGGCTCGGGCAACCACTTCCTCGAGGTGCAGGCCGTCGAGGAGGTGTACGACGAGCCGGTCGCGGCGGCGTTCGGGCTGCGCCAGGGGCAGGTCTGCGTCATGATCCACTGTGGTTCCCGGGGGCTGGGCCACCAGATCTGCACCGACCACGTGCGAATCATGGAGGGGGCGATGCCCCGGCACGGCATCGAGGTGCCGGACCGGCAGTTGGCCTGCGCACCGGTGGATTCGCCGGAGGGCCGGGCCTATCTGGGCGCGATGGCCGCTGCGGCGAACTACGCGCGGGCCAACCGGCAGCTGCTCACCGAGGCGGCCCGCCGGGTCTTCACCCGGGTCGCCGGGACCGACCTGGACCTGCTCTACGACGTGTCGCACAACCTCGCCAAGATCGAGGATCACGACGGTGACGGTGGCACCCGGCGGCTGTGCGTGCACCGCAAGGGCGCCACCCGCGCGTTGCCGCCCGGCCACCCGGACCTCCCCGCCGACCTGCGTGACGCGGGGCAGCCGGTGCTGATCCCCGGCTCGATGGGCACCTCGTCGTACGTGCTCACCGGCGTCGCCGGCAATCCGGCCTTCGCGTCCACCTGTCACGGTGCCGGCCGTACCCGCAGCCGGGGCGAGGCCACCCGTGCCGCCCGGGGCCAGGACGTGCGGCGCGACCTGGCGGCGCGGGGCGTGGCGGTGCGCGGCGCGTCCCGGAAGGGGTTGGCCGAGGAGATGCCGGACGCGTACAAGGACGTGTCGGCGGTCGTGGAGGCGGCCCGGGGCGCCGGGCTGTGCCGGCTGGTCGCCCGGCTCACCCCGCTCGGCGTGGCCAAGGGCTGACCACGCCGGAGCGACCCGCCCGCCCGCGCCGGCCGACGCTCAGACGTCCAGGGTCACCGCGCACGACCAGCCGGTGGCGTCCGGGCCGATGCGCAGCGCGTGCAGCGACACCGCCTTCGGCACCGCGCCGACGAGCTCCACCGCGTCGGTGCTGGTCGACCGCCAGCGCGCCGTCAGGCCCCCGTCCCCGGTCGAGCGCACGTCGCAGTCCAGCGGCACGGTGCCCTCGGTGTCCAGCCGGAAGATCACCTCATCCAGCAGGCTGACCAGCAGGTCCTCGTCGTCGCCCGGTGGCAGCCCGAACTCGGTGTCCGCCTGCGGCCGGGCGCCGCTGGTGTCGGCGAACGTCTCGACCAGCGCCGCGACCGCCTCGGCCAGGCAGCCCTCCCGGTCCGGGGCCCACGCCTCGATCCGTACGTCGGCGGTGTGCGGCACGCTCCGGTGCCCCCGCTGCGTCGAGCGCTGCATGACACTGATCATGCCGGCCCACGGCCCCGCCCACTGCCGGATGCGCCTCGGCGCGCACGGAACCGCGACCCGCCACCCGGCGGCGTACCGTCACCGGATGCGGATCACCCGGTTCACCCACTCCTGCGTACGCGTCGAGCACGACGGCGGGGTGCTGGTCGTCGACCCGGGTACGTGGAGCGAGCCGCGTGCCCTGGCCGGTGCGGACGCGGTGCTGGTCACCCACGAGCACAGCGACCACGTGGACGTGCTGCGGCTGGCCGGCCTGGGCGTCCCGGTCTACGCCCCGGAGGGGGCCCGACTGCCCGACCTCGCCCCGCTGCCGGTGACCCGGGTGCACGCGGGTCAGCACTTCACCGCGGCCGGCATCACGGTCACCGCGCACGGCGGCCGGCACGCCGCCATCCACGAGGGCCAGCCCGACTGTTCCAACCTCGGCTACCTGATCGGCGACGGGCTCTACCACCCGGGCGACGCGCTGCACGTCCCCGACGAGCCGGTGCACACGGTCCTGGTGCCGGCGCAGGGGTCGTGGCTGCGCCTCGACGAGGCGATCCGGTTCGCCCGCGAGGTGGGCGCCGACCGGGCGTACCCGATCCACGACGCGCAGCTCAACGATCGCGGCCTGGCCAGCGTCGCCGGCTGGTTCGGCGAGACGATCCCCGGCTACCGCCACCTTGTCCCCGGCGACACCGCCTGACCCGCGCCGCCGGCGGCCGTCAGCTCGAACCGGGGAGCGGCGGCGGTGAGCACGGTGGCCCGCGTCGGTGCGGACCACCCGTCGGCCAGCTCCGCCACCAGCGTGGCGACCAGCCGGGTCACGTCCGCACCGGCGCCGGGGTGCAGCGCCTCGGCGACGATCAGCACGGACGAGGTGCCCTCCCGCACGGCCGACCAGCCGCTCTGCCGGTTGGTCCAGCGCCGGGCGTGCGCCCGGCCGGCGGCGTCGGCGAAGGTCACCTCGTCCGGCTCGGGGTGCTCGGTGTCGCCGGCGAAGCTCAGGTACTCCTCGTCGCCCCGGGCCGGCCGGACCACCAGGTCGCCGTCGACCCGGTCCAGGTCGAGCACCGCAACCGGGATCGCGTACGCGGCCGAGACGGCGTTGCAGAGGTCGACCAGGGGGTGCAGCCGGGGCAGGTCGCCGTCCAGCCGCAACCGGCGCAGCAGCGCCTCCGCCGCGCACCGGTACCGGGTGGGGCGCAACCCCATGGCCGCGTACGCCCGCCGCCATGCCTGGATTTCCGGGAACCCGCTCTCGGCGCCACCGGCCAACCGCGCACGGGCGACGGCGAGGTGGCCGGCGGTCCGCACCGCCACGTCGGCCGTGGCGGTGATCCCGGCGGCCTGGACCACGCCGGCGACCAGATCGGGGTACGCGGCGCGCAGCCGCGCGGAGTGCTCGAAGCGCACGGGACCTCCTATCGTTCGGTGAGGGCGAGCGTCACGCCGAGCGCGACGAACGTGCCGGCGACGGACCGGCGCAGCCACTCGGTGACCCGCGGCCGGGCCAGCACCCGCTCGCGGACCCGGGCCGCGAAGATCCCGTAGCCGCTGAACACCACGAAGGTGAGCAGCATGAACACGGCGCCGCAGGCGAGCATCGACCGGGTCGAGCCCGGGGCGGTGGTGTCCACGAACTGCGGCAGGAACGCGACGAAGAACAGCGTCGGCTTCGGGTTGAGCAGGTTGACCAGCACCCCGGAGACGATCACCCGGGTCGCCGAGCGGGGTGCCGCGGCCGTGGTCGCCGCGAAGGCACCTCGGTCCCGCGCGGTCGACCAGCCCAGGTGGAGCAGGTACGCGACGCCGAGGTACCGGACCACCTCGAACGCCGCCTCACTCGCCTGCAACAACGCGGCCAGCCCGGTCAACGCCGCCAGCAGGTGCGGCACCACCCCCAGCGTGCAGGCGAACGCGGCCAGCACGCCGGCCCGGGCGCCCCGGGACAGCCCGGCGGAGAGGGTGAAGAACACCCCGGTGCCCGGGGTGATCACCACGATCAGCGTGGTGATCAGGAACGCGATTGTCACGGTCGTCCTCCAATGGCCTTGGCGGTGCTGCCTGATCTCCACTCTGCTGCCAGGATGGTCCGGTGAGCAGGGCCAAACCGAGAGCACCCGAGAGGTCCATAACGGCGGGCTCGGACTTCCTGCACCTGACCATCACCGACGCTCCGTCCGGTGGGCGGGCCGACTGGCTGGTGGGCCGGCTGCGCCAGGCCATCGCCGACGGGCGGGTGCCGGTCGGTGGGCGGCTGCCGGCCACCCGGGTGCTCGCCGCCGACCTCGGCGTCTCCCGGGGCGTGGTCACCGAGGCGTACCAGCGGCTGACCGAGGAGGGGCACGTCACCGGTCGGGGCCGCGCCGGCACCGTGGTCGTCGCCGCCCCGGCCGCGCCGGCCACGTCGGCGCCCGCCCCGGCCGCCGCGCCCGCGCCGGACGCGCTCTTCCCTCCCGCTCCGGGCAGCGACATCTTCGACGCGGTACGCGCGGCGAGCGCGACGATCGACCTGACGCCCGGCGTACCCGATCTGGCCGCCTTCCCGCGCGCGGACTGGCTGCGCGCCGAACGGACCGTGCTGCGCCACCTCGCCGCGGCCGACCTGGGCTACGGCGACCCGTGCGGCGCGCCCGCGCTGCGACGGGCCGTCGCCGCCTGGTTGGCCCGCAGCCGGGGCGTCGCCGTCGACCCCGTCGAGGTGATCATCGTGGCGGGCGTGTCCCAGGCGCTCGGGCTGCTCGCCCAGGCGCTCGGCCCGGCCGGCATCGACCGGATCGCGGTCGAGGACCCCGGGTCGTTGGGCGTACGGCAGCACCTGAACAACTGGGGGGTCCACACCCCGCCGGTTACCGTGGACGGCGCCGGCCTGCGCGTCGACGAGCTGGCGGCCAGCGGAGCGCCCGCGGTGATGCTCACCCCCGCGCACCAGTTCCCGACCGGCGTGGTGCTCGACGGCGACCGCCGCCGCCAGCTGCTCGACTGGGCCCGGGCCGGTGGTCTGATCATCGAGGACGACTACGACGCCGAGCACCGCTACGACCGACCCCCGGTGCCGGCGCTGCGCGGCCTGCTGCCCGAGCAGGTCTGCTACGCCGGCAGCGTGTCCAAACTGCTCGCCCCGGCGCTGCGGGTCGGTTGGCTGCTCGTGCCGCAGCGCCACCGGGAGGCGGTGGTGGCCGCCAAGCGCAACGCCGACCTGGGCAACGCGGTGCTGCCGCAACTGGTGCTCGCGGAGCTGATGACCTCCGGCGCGCTGGAGCGACAGCTGCGGCTGCTGCGCCGCCGACACATCCGTCGCCGCGACGCGATGATCGCCGCGCTGACCCGGCACCTGCCCGGCGCGAGGGTGCACGGCGCGGCGGCCGGACTGCACCTGACGGTCACCCTCGACACCGAGCTGGCCGACACCGAGCTGGCCGCGGCGACGTTGGCCCGCGGGGTCAAGGTGCAACCGCTGTCCTGGCACTGCCAGCGACCGCACCGGCCAGGTCTGGTGCTCGGCTACGCCGCGAACACCGCGTCGGACATCGACGAGGGCGTCGCGACGATCGCCAGCGCGCTCCGCCAGCCCCGCCGCGCAACGCCATGATCACGTGAACCGATCAGGTGATCTCGATATCCGCGGGGTACACACCGTCGCCGCCGGAGGTGTCGGTTGCGCTCATACCGTGTGTGGTCTGCGTCACGATAGCGTCGGCGCACGCCGACGCCCCCGCCGGCGCCCGCAAGGAGAGCGTCCATGACGACACCGCTGAAAGCCGCCACCGCCCTCGCCGCCGTCCTCCTGCTCATCCTGACCACCGCGGCACCCGCCCAGGCCGCCAACCCGTCCACCAAGCCCCCGGTCTCCGGGTCGCTGGGCACCTACAACGTCTCCGGCGTCTACGTCGCGGGCGTCTCCTCCGGTGGTTACCTGGCCACCCAACTGCACGTCGCCTACTCGTCGCGGATCCGCGGCGCGGCCGTCTTCGCCGCCGGGCCGTACTACTGCGCCCAGAACAACGTCGCCCAGGCGCTCTACGGCTGCGGCGACAACCTGTACCCGACGAACGTGGCCGCCCTCCAGACCTACACCCGGACCTGGGCCTCCTACGGCTGGGTCGACCCGGTCGGCAACCTGTCCGGCTACCCCGTGTACGTCTTCCACGGCGGCAACGACACCACGGTCAAGAAGTCCGTCACCGACGACCTGGTCCGCTACTACCAGCACTTCGGAGCCAGCGTGCAGTACGACAGCGGCTCCTCGGCCGGCCACGGCTGGGTCACCCCGTACGGGACGCAGGGCTGCACGGCGACCGCGTCGCCGTTCCTCAACGACTGCGGCACCGACCCGCAGAACGCCCTGCTGCGCAAACTGCTCGGTGGCGTGAACGCGCCGAACACCGGCGCGCTCGGCGGCACGCTCATCCGCTTCAGCCAGAACACCTTCGCGGTCAACGGCTGGGCCAACGGGTTGAGCATGGACGCCAACGGCTTCGCCTACGTCCCGTCGTCCTGCGCGGCCGGGCAGTCGTGCCGGCTGCTGGTGGCCCTGCACGGCTGCCTTCAGGGGTACGGCTCCGTGGGCACTGCCTTCGTCGACCGGGCCAACCTGAACCAGTACGCCGACACCAACAACCTGATCGTCCTCTACCCGCAGGCGAGCACCGCCGGCAGCAATCCGAACGGCTGCTGGGACTGGTGGGGCTACCTCGGGGCGACCAACTACCCGATCAAGGGCGGCGCCCAGGTGGAGACCGTCATGAACATGGTCCGCCGGTTGGACGGCTGAGCGCACCGGGCTGACCGGGCGGATCCGCCCGGTCAGCCCAGGAGCAGGCGGACCAGGACCAGCACGGCGAGCAGCGCCGGCCCGCGTGCGCCCTGGCGCAGCAGGTCCACCGGGATCATGCCGAACGGGGTGTTCACCGTGGCCCCGCCGTAGTCGATCGCCGGTCGGGTGGCGGCCCGCCAGGCGGCGGCCACCACCCCGAGCGCGAGCGCCGGCGCGAGCCAGGGCGGCCCACCGTCGACGGTCGGCAGGGTCAGCAGCCACCACAGGCCGGCGCCGACCGCCGGCACGACCACGTGGATCCCGCGCAGCGCCGCGTCACTGCCGCCGAGCGCCCGGCGCAAGCCGGGCGACCGGCTGATCGACCGCAGACCGCCGGTCAACCGGTCGGCGGCGAGGTAGCCGAACACCACCTGCGCGGCGCCGGCCAGCCCGGGCAGGGCGAGCGCGGCAGCGTACTGGACCCCGATCAGCGCCGCCCAGATCAGCAGGGCGCTGGGGTGACGGCCCAGCCGGCGCACGTCGGCCTGGAGCAGCGCCCACCAGCCCGGGCCGGGCAGGAACCGGTGGCTGCGCACCCGGCCGATCCGGCGCCAGCGGCGGCTCTCCACCAGGCCGGCGAGCAGGCTCGGGTCGAGCAGGATCGTCGCCGTGGCGGCGGCGTTGGCGAACTGCGCGCCGGTGGTCAGGGTGGCCCGGTCCACGCGGGGCAGCGCGCGGACCGCGAGGACGGCGGCGGCGACCGCGAGCGGCACCCCGACGGCGACCAGCGCGGCCGTCGGTGTCGCGGCCGGCCGGGGCAGCCCGTCGCCGAGGCGACCGCCGAGCACCACCAGCCCGGTGATCACGGCGGCCCCCACCACCGGCACCACCCCGGCCAGGGTCGGCCAGCGCCGGCCCGGTCGGCCGCCCTGTGCGACGACGCTGAGCGCCAGCGCGGCCGTCCCCCAGCCCGCGCCGGCCGCGGCCGCCCAGCCCAGGGCGGTCGGGTCGGTGACGCCGCCGAGCGCCGCCACGGCCACCCCGAGCAGCGCGGTGCCGGCAGCCGCGGCCGTCAGCAGGATGCCGAGGCGCGGCGCCAACCAGGCCCGCCGGTCGATGGGCGCGCTGGTCACCCAGCTCTGCGTCGCCGGGGTGACCAGCAGCGGGCCGAGGGCGCGCAGGCCGCGCCAGGCGAGCCCCGCGCCGCCCAGCAGCGCGGCGACCGCCAGCCACCAGCGCACGCCCGGGTCGGCCCGCCCCACCGTGGGGGAGTTGAGCATGTCGCGGCTGGCGCTGATCGCGAACCAGCCGTACATGCCCACGAAGAGGACCATGACGTACGCGTCGCCCAGCACGTCGCCCAGGGAGTGGTCGTGATGCCGGCGGCGGGCCCGGCGCAGGTGGGTGCGTACCTGCCGGGCGGTGGGCACGCCGGTCGGCGCGTCGGCGACGGTTGCCGGCGGGGCGGTCACCGGCCGATCTCGATGCGCTCGTCGACCACCGCGTCGATCAGCTCCGGGTCGTGGGAGGCCAGCAGGACGGCCGTGCCCGCGTCCCGCTCCCGGCGCAGCCGGTCGGCCAGCCACTGCCGGCCGCGTACGTCCAGCCGCTGCTCCGGCTCGTCCAGGATCAGCACCCGGCGCGGGCGGACGAAGCAGGACGCCAGCGCCAACCGGCGGCGCTGCCCGCTGGACAGGGTCACCGGCAGCTGGTCGCGGGCCGGTTCCAGGCCCAGCTCGGCGAGGACCTCCTCGACCGGCTCGGCGTCGCCGCCGTGCGCGTACGCGACCAGCTCCAGGTGCTCGACCACGGACAGGTCGGGGAAGAAGTCGATGTCGTCCAGGGCGGCGGCCACCAGCGCCCGCACCTGCGGATCGGTCTCGTCGGCCCGGCGGCCCTGCACCAGCACCTCGCCCGCGTCCGGTCGGTCGGCACCGACCACGCAGCGCAGCAGGGTGGTCTTGCCGCTGCCGTTGGGGCCGAGCACCACCGCGATCCGGCCCGCCTGGAGCGTGAAGCTCACGTCGTCGAGCACGACCAGGTTGCCGAAGTTGCGGCTAAGTCCCCGCACCGAGAGCGCATCCACGGTCACACACTCTCCCAGACCCCTTCAACCGGCCACCACCAGCGACCGACATCACGCGGGCACCGGTCAGCTGCGGCCGCCCGCCGCCGGCTCGGTGTCGTCCTCCAGCCGGCCGTCCGCGGCGGCCTGCCCGTCCGCGTCGCCGACCTCCTCGGCCACCGCCGCCGCGTCCGCCCAGTGCCGCCGTGCCTCGGCCCGGTCGCCGAGGGCCGCGGCGGCCTCACCCAGGTACAGCAGGGTGCGCGCCAGCCCCGGGGTGGGACGGCTCTCCTCCCGCAGCCGCCGGCCCTCGGCCAGCAGCTCGTACGCCGCCCGCGCCTGCCCCGGCGTGGCGGTCAGCAGCGTCGCCCCGGCGTTGAGCAGCGCCGCCGCGCGGCTGGTCGGGTCGTTGACCGACTCGTACTCGCGCAGCGCGGCCCGCCATGCCTGCGCGGCATCCAGGTGCTCGCCGAGGGCGGCGTGCACCAGCACCAGGTTGGTCAGCGCCGCCGCGTAGCCGCGGGCGTCACCCACCGACCGGAACGTGTTCGCCGCCCGCACCAGGTGGTGGTGGGCGATCTCCAGCTCGCCCCGGGCCAGCTGCGCGGCCCCGAGACCCAGATCGGTGAGGGCGTGCCCGGCCCGGTCCGCCCCAGAGCGGTGCCGGCGGGACAGCTCCAGGTGCTCCACCGCGTCGTCGAGCTGGCCCAGGTCGAGCAGGGCCAGGCCCAGGTTCATCCGGGCCTGGGCGGTGCCCCGCCGGCCCCGCTCGGCCACCGCGAGGGTGAGCGCGGCGGCGGCGCCCTGCGGATCGTGCCGGCGTCGGCGCAGCACGCCCAGCTCGTTGTGCGCCCAGCCGGCGATCTCCGGTCGGTCGTCGGCGGTCGGGGTGGCCAGCACGGTGCGGCAGACCTGCTCCCACTCGTCGAGGCGCTCGACGTGCGCCAGCCACCCGCACAGCGCCACGGCCAGCCGGAACCACCACCGGCGCACCCGGCGGGGCAGCGTCTCGGCTGCGCCGGCCGGCACCCGGACCACCGCCAGCAGCAGCTCCTGGTGCAGGTCGAACCAGCCGTACGGGTCGTCGTCCAGCGGCAGTGACCACTCCCGGTCGGGTGGGGACCCGAGCACGGCCAGGTTGGCCGCGTGCCGCTCCGCCCGGCGGGCCAGGTGCCGGGTCAGCCGGGCCTGCGCGGCGACCCGGGCCCGGGCCGGATCGGCGTCGCGCAGGTGCAGCCGGGCGTTGCCGGCGAGCAGCGGGCGGATCTCGTACCGGTCGCCGGGCGCCCCCACCACGAACGCGGCGGCGGCCAGCTCGTCGAGCAGCGCGGTCACCCGTTCCGGGTGCCGGCCGGCCAGCGCGGCGATGGCCGGCCGGTCCACCGGAGCCGGAGCCAGCGACATCAGCCGGTACAGCCGGCGGGCCTCGCGGGTCAACGCCCGGTACGCGGTGTCCCGCTCGGTGACCAGCCGGGCCGCCGGCGAGACGGTGACCCGCTGGTGCGGCGGTGTCTGCACCGCGCGGCGCAGCGCGTCCAGCACGTCGGAGTGCCGCCAGCCGTGCTGCGCCGTGCGGTAGCCGAGCGCCCGGACGGTACGCGGCTGTCGCCCGCACAGCTCGATGATCTCGCCGACCGCCGGGTCGGTACGCGGGTCGGCCCGGCGGGTCCGCGCGGCCGGTGCGGCACCGCCGGCAGCGGCGAACAGCTCGACCGCCTCGGCCGGGCCCGGCTCGGCGATCCAGTGCGCGACCACGCCCTCCAGCCCACTGAGCGCCGGGCCGCCGGCGAGCAGCAGCCGGCAGGTCCGCGCGGTGGGCGGCAGCAGCGGCCGGACCTGGTCGGGTCGGTCGACGTTGTCCAGCACCAGCAGGATCTTGCGGCCGTCGAGCTGGCCCCGCAGGGCGTCGGCGGCGACCGCGAGGGCGTCCGGCCGACCCGAGATCGGCGGCGCGGTGCCGAGCACCCCGGCCAGCGCGGTGAGCACCTGGCGGGCGGACCGGGGCCGACCGCCGCGACGCAGGTCGAGGTAGTACTGCCCGTCCGGGAAGTCCTCCCGGCACAGGTTCGCCGCCTGCACCGCGCAGGCGGAGGTGCCCACCGCCCGCCGGCCCAGCACGGCCACCGCGTGCTCCCGGGTGAGCAGGGCTAGCACCGCCTCGACGTGCTCGTCGCGACCGGTGAAACCGGCCGGATACGGCAGCGTCGGCGCGCCGGTGGCCGGTACGGCGACGACCTCGGTCGGCTCCGGGCTCACGTCCCGACCGGCGCGGTGCCGGCGCATCTGGAACACCACGAAACCGACCGCGCCGCTGACCACCAGCGCGATGCTGGCCGGCCCGAGCACACTGGCCGCCAGCTCGGAGAGCATGTTGCTGGCCAGGTTGCCGAGCACCCCGCTGATCAGCGTGCCGACCGCGATCAGCACCGGCCAGCGCGGGCCCCGGCCGGTGCCGGTGGGGCCGGTCACCGGACGCCACCGGAGACCAGCCCGGCGACGAGCTGCCGCCGGGCGAGCACCACCAGCACCACCGGCAGCACCGAGGCGAGCACCGAGCTGGCGGCCAGCACCCCGCTGTTGGCCACGAAGCCACGGGACTGCCCGGCCAGGAACAGCCCCAGCGGTGTGGCCTCCGGGCCGCTGAACAGCAGGCCCACCACCAGGTCGTTCCAGACCTGGACGAACTCCAGCACGCCGACCGCGACCACCGCGGGCAGGTTGTGCCGGGCCAGCCTGCGCAGCGTGTCCCACCAGCGCCGCCCGCCCAGCCGGGCGCCGCGCACCTGATCGGCGGGCAGGTCGGCGAAGGCGTTGCGCAGCACCAGCACCGCGAACGGCACGCCCAGCGCCACGTGCACCAGGGCCAGGCCGCGGGTCGTGCCGGAGGAGAGCACCAGGCCCAGCACCTCGTTGACCGGCCCGGCGATGACCTGGACCGGCACGACGCTGGCGGCCAGCAGCAGCAGCCCGGTGGCCTGCGCGGCCGGCCCGGTCAACCAGGCCAGCGGGTACGCGGCCAGCAGCGCGACCACCAGCACCGTGGCGGTCACCACGGTGGCCAGCAGCAGCGTGAACCCCAGCGTCCGCCACAGCTCGGCGGCGGTGACCAGATCCCGGTAGGAGTCGAGCCCCGGTGGCGCCGACCACCAGCCGCGCGCCGCGGCGTCCACCTGCCCGTGCAGGGAGGTGGCGACCAGCACGACCAGCGGCACCAGCCAGGCCACCGCGGCGCCCGCCGCGAGCAGCCGGAACACCCGCCGGGGCGGCGCCACCCGGTCCGGGTCCGGCGGTGTCTCGGCCCGCGGTGGCGGCCACGCCTGCCGGACGAACAGCGCCGCCACCAGGATCCCGCCGACGACCGCCACCAGCCACACCACACCCAGCGCGGCGCCCTCGCCGGTGGTCGTGGCACCCGAGGTCTGCCAGACCCGCAGCGCGAGCACGGCGGCCTCGTCGCGCACCGAGCCGGGGGTCATCACCAGGATCAGGTCGAAGGTGCGACTGGTGCCGACCGCGACCAGCGCGAAGACCACCGCCACGGTACGCCGCAGCAGTGGTCGCCACTGCGCGTCCCACAGCACGTGCCGGCGACCGCCGCCGTAGGCACGGACCGCGTCGGCCAGGCTCGGCGGCACCGCGTCCAGCGCGGCCCGGAAGACCAGCACGGCCAGCCCGACCCAGGCCCACACGAACGCCGACATCAGCGCCACGGTGACCAGGCCCGGCCCGAGCAGTTGCGGGGCGGCCTCGGCGGACCGGCCGGTCAGCCGCGCCGCGACCAGCGTGGCCAGGCCCCGGCTCGGGTCGGGGTCGTACATCAGCCGGAAGGTCACGCCGGTGACGACCAGCGGCAACGCCACCGGCACCAGCAGGATCAGGCGGACCAGCCCACCCTCCTGCGAGCGGCGCGACGCGGCGGCGAGCAGGTAGCCCAGCGCCGTCACCACCGCCGGCACCAGCACCGCCCAGAGGACCGTGCGACCGACCACCGCGCCGGTGTCCGGTGCGTCGAGCGCGGTGCGGAAGTGCTTCCCTCCGACCCAGTGACCGTCGGTGAAGACGCTGGCGTGCACGGTCCGCAGCACCGGCCACAGCACCAGCCCGCCGAGCAGCAGGACCGCCGGCAGCAGCAGTGCGGAGGTCGCTCCGGCCGCCGGGTACGCCCGGCCGCGCCGGGGCGGCCCCACGTCGTCGAGCACCGCCAGCTCGCCGAGCACCCGGACCTGGCTCATCGGCCGCCGCCCGCGCTGCTGGCCGCCGCCGCGAGCCGCCCGGTGGCCCGGCGGATCGCCTCGGCGGCGGGTACGCCGTCGGTGACGTCGGCGAAGAAGTCCTGCATGATCCGCCAGATGCCTACGCCGTCGGAGCCGGTGAACGGGCCGGGCAGCTGGTCGGACAGGTCGAAGCGCAGGGTGCCGGGGGCCCGCATCTCGCCGGCGAGCTTGTGTCGCACGGGGTCGGTGTACCTGTCCAGGCTGATCGAGGTGTTCGGCGACAGGTAGCCGCCGGCGTCCAACCAGGGCTGGAACGAGTCGGCCCTGGTGAGCCACTCGACCAGCTCCACCCCGCCCCGGGCGTCGGCGAACGCCACCGCCGCGTCTCCGCCGACGATCAGCGGGCCAACGGCGCCCGGCCGCGCGCTCGGAAACCGGAAGGTCGCCGGCATTTCCTTGCCGGGTCGGAACCTGCCGACCACCTCGTCGGTGAAGTCGGCCTCGAAGACCATCACCGCCCGTCGGGTGCGCACCACCTGGATCACCGACTCCTCGTACTGGGTGAGCAGTGCACGGCGGCCGCCACCGACGAACGCGCCGTCGATGCTCCACAGCTCGGCGAGCCGGTCCAGGGCGTCGCGCACCGGTCGGCCCTGCCAGTCGCGGTGCGGCCGGGCGAGCGCGTCGTAGGCGTCGGGCGTCAGGTCGGCCAGCACGTTCTCGAACCAGTCGGTGAGCACCCAGCCGTCGGCCGCGCCGATCGCCAGCGGCGCCGGGCCGGACCCGCGCCGGGCGAGCGCGCCGAGGTCGCGGGTGCGGGTGACCAGCTCGTCCCAGCTGCGCGGCGGATCGGGCAGCACCGACGGCAGGTGCCAGATCAGTGACTTGTGCGCCGCCTTCACCCAGACGCCGTAGCGCTGCCCGCGGGTCATCAGCAGTTCGCTCAGCCCGGTGGGCACCGCGTACTCGGTCGTCGGACGCACCGGGCTCAGCCAGCCCCGCAGGGCGTACTCGGTGACCAGGCCGGGGCGCGGCAGGATCGCCACGTCGGGGCTCGTGCCGGCGAGGTGCCGGGCGCGCAGGAACGCGTCGATGTCGTTGCCGGCGCTGACCACGTGCACCGGGCTGGGGTAGCGGGCGACGACCCGCCGGAACCGGTCCAGCTCGCTGCCGCTCCAGACCACCGCCACCTGCACCGACCGGTTGCCGCCGGCGCACCCGGCGGCGGTCGCGGCGGCACCGGCCGCGGCGGCGCGCAGCAGGGTACGCCGGGTCGCGCGACCGCCGGCCGTCACCGGAGCGTCTCCTCGGGCTCGGTGACCAGGTCGTGCCGGCGCGGGATCTCGGCCAGGGTGGCCGGATCGGCGGTGCAGACCAGCACGGCCACCCCCGGTGCGTCCGGTGGGGACAGTCGGGGCAGCAGGTCGCCGAGGCGGCTGCCGCCGGCCGGGTCGACGGGCAGGTCGACGACGAGGACCTCGGGCAGGCAGACCGCCGCCCGGGCCAGCGCCACCCGGAACCGCTGGGCGTCGGAGAGCAGGTGCGGCAGCAGGGTCAGCGTGGGCGCCAGCTCGAGCCGGTCCACCACGGTGGCCGTCCAGTCGTCGGCGACCTCGTGCACCCGTTCGCGTTTGCGCTGGCCGTAATCGATGTTGCGGCGCACGGTGAGCTGCGGCAGCAGTGCCCCGCCGGCGGGCACGTAGCCGATCTGCCGGCGTGGCGGCGGCAGGGCGGTGACGTCCCGGTCGCCGACGATGACCCGCCCGGTGACCGGGGCGGCGAGCCCGGCCAGCACCCGGGCCACGGCCGTGCCGACCCGCGGCGGCGCCACCAGGGCGGCCGTCGTGCCGGCGGGGACGTCGAGGGTCACCGGCCCAGTGCCGGGGACGGCGACCAGTGCGCGTAGCCGTAACGTGACCCTCACCTCCGGTGACCGCTGGTGACCGTCCCCAGGGTGGCACATCGCGCCGACAGTCGATGCCCCGTGGCCCTCCACTGTGGAAATGTGGCCGACTATCGGGACGGTTGGGCGGTGGGGGCGTAGAGGGCGGCCAGTCCGGCCGCCGTGGCAGCGAGCCGCTCGCGCAGCGCGACCGGGGTCAGCACCTCCACGTCGGCCCCGAGGCGCAGCAGGTCACCGTGGGCGTGGGTGAGCGACTCGATCGGCAGCGTCGCGGTCACCCAGCCCCGCGCGTCCGGCGGCCCGGCGCTGGCGTCCACCGCGGCCACCACCGGGTCGCTGCCGATCTCCCGCAGCCGCTCCCGGCCGGCCGGGGAGAGCCGTACCGTCGCCTCGTCGCGGTGCAGCCGGGCCCGGAACTGCACCACGTGCGCCCGCCACCAGGCCGGCAGGTCGAAGTCGGCCGGCCGGTTGAACTCCTCGGCGAGGGGGGTGAGCGCGCGGATCTGGTTGACCCGGTAGGTCGCCGGGGCGCCCCGGCCGGGCCGGTCGGCGACCACGTACCACCGGCCGCCCTTGAGGACCAGCCCGTACGGCTCCAGCACCCGGGTTACCTCGCCGTCCCAGCTGCGGTAGCGCACCTCGATGCGGTGCTGCCGCCAGACCGCCTCGGCGGTGCGGGCCAGCTCGGGGGAGGCGTCGCCGTCGGCGTACCAGCCGGGCGTGTCCAGGTGGAAGCGTTGCTGGAGCTGGCTGGCGCGGTCGCGCAGCGGGGCGGGCAGCGCGGCGTGCAGCTTGAGTTGCAGGGCGGCCACCACGTCGCCGTAGCCCAGCTCGTCGGCCGGCCCGGGCAGCCCGGCCAGGAAGAGCCGGTCGGCCTCCTCGGCGGTCAGCCCGGTCAGCGGGGTGCGCCAGCCGTCGACGAGCTGGTAGCCGCCGGCGTGCCCGGCCTCCCCGTACAGCGGGATGCCGGCGGCGTGCAGCGACTCCACGTCCCGGTAGATCGTCCGCGGTGAGACGGCCAACCGCTCGGCGAGCTGCGTGGCGGTGAGCCGGCCGTGTGACTGGAGCAGCAGCAGGAGGGAGAGAAGTCGACTGGCTCGCACTTCACTGACACTAGCTGTCAGGGGAGTCGTTCTACCGTCCCGGCATGGCTTTTCGCGACAAGGATCTACGAACGCCGGGCCCGGTCCTGGTGGACGGTCGGCAGTTCAAGCGCTACCACATCGACCAGCCGGAACGGCCGATCGAGCCGGAGGTGGAGAAGGCCGCGTACGACCTGCTGCCCGCTCTGCTGGCCGACGTCGTCGACGACGGCACCCCGGCCGCCGGGTGGGTGGTGCTGCACCGGGGAGCGGACACCGGCGCCTACCTGCTGGCGTACACCTGGGTGTGGGACAACGTGCTGGAGGTCCGCATCGCGGCCGCCGGGCAGCCCGCGCTGGACTGCCCGGACGACGACCCGGCACACTTCGTCGAGCTGCGCCGGCCCGGAGTGGGCTGCGTGTGGGAGTTGGCGGTGCTGGAGCACGAGCGGGCCGCCTGGGTCCGGCACATGCTGGCGCCGGAGAGTCCCGACCTGACCGGATATCTGCACGACACGCGAGCGGAAGGGCCGGTGGGCCGCTGATGGGCGACTTCGACTTCTTTGTGGGCACCTGGAACGTGGTCAACCGCCGGCTGCGCGAGCGGCTGGTCGGCTCCGACGAGTGGGAGGAGTTTCCGGGGATGTCGGTCGCGCACGGCTTCTTCGGCGGCGGCGGCCACTTCGACGAGATCACCTTCCCGACCAAGGGCTTCTCCGGCGCCACGATCCGGCTCTTCGACCCGGTGACCGAGCAGTGGTCGATCTACTGGATGAACAGCGGTCGGGGCGAGTTGGAGCAGCCGCCGATGGTGGGCCGCTTCGTCGACGGTGTCGGCCGCCTCTACGCCGACGACCAGCACGAGGGGCGTCCGGTGCGGTGCCGGTTCGTCTGGTCGGAGATCACCGCGACCACCGCCCGCTGGGAGCAGGCGTTCTCCGTCGACGGCGAGCGCACCTGGGAGACCAACTGGATCATGACGTTCACCAAGGCTGCGGAGTAGCTCAGGTCGACGGCGGGGGAGTCGTGTCGCGGTAGATGCCGGCCAGCCAGAGGTCGAGCAGCACGTCCACCACGTCCCGCTCGTCGACCGCCGGGCCGTCCCCGGCGAAGGTGGCGTACCAGACGCGCTCGTTCATCGAGTTGAGCGCGATGGCGAGGTCCCGGGCGGGCAACCCGTCCGGGGCCGCGCCGCGTCGCCGTTCCGCCTCGATGGCCGCCTCGATCGCCTGCACCCAGCGCTCCAGCACCGCCGCCCAGAGCCGGCGTACCTCGGCGTTGGTGCCGCGCACCTGCGCGCACGCGAGCACCAGTGCGCGATGCGCCCCGAACGTCTCGTGGAACCGCTGGATCAGCTCGCGCCACCGGGCCCGCGGGTCCTCGGCGAGTCGGACCAGCACGTCCCCGGCGGCGGCGTCGACCTCCTCGGTGACCCGGTCCAGCAGGGTCAGCAGCACCGCGTCCTTGGACGGGAAGTAGAAGTAGAACGTCGGCCGGGAGATGCCCGCCCCGCGGGCCAGGTCGTCGATCGAGATGTCGCCGAACGCCCGCTGCTCCAGCAGCCGCTCGGCCGTCGCCAGGATCGCCGTCTCCCGGTCGTCACCGGCGGAACGGGCGGCGCGGCGACCGCGCGGGCTCGCCCTCCCGGCGCCGGTACGGGCGGTCGTCATGACCGGTGATGCTACCCGAACTCGACACCCTGTCGATGGCACTCGACAGGGTGTTGACTGACGTCGACGACGGTGGATAGTGTCCGTCCACTGCCTCGGATGGAGGAACGCCATGACCTCCGACCACGTCGACGTGCTCATCGTCGGTGCCGGCCTGTCCGGCATCGGCGCCGCCTGCCACCTGCGCCGCGACTGCCCCGACAAGACGTACGCGGTGCTCGAGGCACGCGACGCCATCGGCGGCACCTGGGACCTGTTCCGCTACCCGGGCGTCCGGTCCGACTCGGACATGTTCACCCTCGGCTACTCCTTCAAGCCGTGGACCGACCCGAAGGCCATCGCCGACGGCCCGGCCATCCGGGAGTACGTCCGGGAGACCGCCCGGGAGTACGACGTGCAGCGGCACATCCGCTTCTCCCACCGGGTGCTGCGCGCCGAGTGGGACAGCGGCACCGCCCGGTGGACGGTGCACGCCCAGCGCACCGACACCGCCGAGACCACCACGCTGACCTGCTCGTTCCTCTTCGCCTGCGCCGGCTACTACCGCTACGACGAGGGCTACACCCCACCGCTGCCTGGCGTCGAGGCGTACGCCGGGCGGCTCGTGCACCCGCAACACTGGCCGGACGACCTCGACCACACCGGCAAGCGGGTGGTGGTCGTCGGCAGCGGCGCCACGGCGGTCACCCTCGTGCCGGCGATGGCCGAGCGGGCCGCCCACGTGACCATGATCCAGCGCTCACCCACGTACGTCATGGCGCTGCCCTCGCGCGACGTCCTCGCCGACGCGCTGCGGCGCTGGCTGCCCGCGAAGGCCGCGTATCCCGTGGTGCGCTGGAAGAACGTGCTGCTGTCCACCCTCAACTTCCAGCTCAGCCGGCGCGCGCCCGGGCTGGTGAAGCGGCTGCTGCGCCGGGCCGCGACCGGCCGTCTGCCGGTCGGGTACGACGTCGACCGGCACTTCTCGCCCCGCTACGACCCCTGGGACCAGCGGCTCTGCGTGGTGCCCGACGGCGACCTGTTCACCGCCCTGCACCAGGGCAGGGTGTCCGTGGTCACCGACACCATCGACACGTTCACCACGCACGGCGTGCGGCTGGCCTCCGGCGAGGAGGTGCCCGCCGACATCGTCGTCACCGCGACCGGGCTCAACCTGCTCGCCCTCGGCGGCATGACGATCAGCGTGGACGGCGCCGAGGTCGACCTGGCCGGCACCGTGGCCTACAAGGGCATGATGCTCTCCGGTGTGCCGAACTTCGCGCTGACCATCGGCTACACCAACGCCTCGTGGACGCTCAAGGCTGACCTGGTCGCCCGCTACGTGTGCCGGCTGCTGCGCCACCTGGACCGCACCGGCCAGCAGGTCGTCACCCCGCTCCCGCCGCCCGACGACGAGCGGGTGCCCCTCATCGACCTGCGCTCCGGGTACGTGCTGCGCAGCCTCGACGCGCTGCCGAAGCAGGGCGCCCGGGCGCCGTGGCGGCTGTACCAGAACTACGCCCGCGACGTGCTGCTGATGCGGCACGGCCGGCTCACCGACCAGGGTGTGCGGTTCTCCCGCGCCGGCGGCGAGCCCGCGCCGGGCCCGCCGACCGCCCCGGGGGAGCCCACCGCGTCGGCCGCGCCGCCGACCGGTGCCCCGGTCGGCTGAGTGTCGCGTCCGGACGCATCCCGACCCACCCCGGCCGGTCGCCGGGGCCCACCAGGAGAGGAGCACCGATCGTGCAGAGGTTCGACTTCGCCGGGGCGACGGCCGTGGTCACGGGCGCGGCCAGCGGCATCGGTGCCGCGCTGGCGCACGCGCTGGCCCGGCGGGGCAGCAACCTGGTCCTGCTGGACCGCGACGCCGGGCGGCTGGACGCCGTCACCGCCGCCATCCGCGCCGACCACCCGGGCCGCGAGCTGCACACCTACCTGGTGGACCTCGCCGACGCGGCGGCCACCGCGCGGGTGGCCGTCGAGATCGGTCAGCGGCACCCGCGGATCCGGCTGCTGGTGAACAACGCCGGTGTGGGCCTCGGGGGCCGGTTCGACCAGGTGACCTTCGACGAGTTCAGCTGGGTGATCGACATCAACTTCCGGGCCGTGGCGCAGCTGACCCACGCGCTGCTGCCCGCCCTCAAGGCGGAGCCGGGAGCGCACCTGGTCAACGTCTCCAGCCTGTTCGGGCTGATCGCGCCCGCCGGGCAGGCCGCCTACTCGGCGAGCAAGTTCGCGGTGCGCGGCCTCACCGAGGCGCTGCGCCACGAGCTGGTCGACGACGGCATCGGGGTGACCTCGGTGCACCCCGGCGGGATCCGCACCCGGATCACCGAGAACGCCCGGGTCGGCAGCGGCGTCTCGCTGGAGGAGTACGCGGCCGGCCGGGCGCAGTTCGAGAAGCTGCTCACCATCGCGCCGGAACGGGCCGCCGAGGTGATCCTGCGCGGCGTCGAGCGACGCCGGGGCCGGGTGCTGATCGGCTGGTCGGCGAGACTGCCCGACCTGCTGGCCCGGGTCATGCCGGCCTCGTACAACCGGCTGCTGGTCACCGGCCTCAACCGGGGCGTGGTCCGCCCCGCGCCGGCCGCCGACGCGACACCCGCCGCCACGGCGCCGCCCGCCGCGACCAGCTGAGACACCGACCCGGCGGGGTCAGGGCGGGCTGCTGCCCCGCTTCTCCTCCTGGGCCAGCACCGCCTCGCGGTGCTCCGGCTCGTCCCGGCGGGCCAGCTCGGCGGCGAGCCGCGGGTCGGCCACCAGCCGCGCCCGGTTGCGGTGCAGGAAGGTCTCGAAACCCCCGGTGTACGGGCAGGCCAGGTCGCCGAGCGCCCGCTCGGGTACGTAGCGGCAGCCCGCGCAGTAGTCGCTGATCTCATCGATGTCGGTGCCGTCCACGGCGTACGGGCGGGTGTCCACCCGGGCCAGATCGGCGTACTGGCTCATGCCGATCACCGTCGCGTTCATCACCCAGTCGGCGCCGTCCACGAAGCAGCGCTGGAACCAGTCCACCACCTCGACCGGGCGCCAACCGCGTTGCAGCGCGTAGTTGCCCAGCACCAGCAGCCGCGGGGCGTGGTGCGTCCACGCCCCGTCCCGGACGGTGGCGAGCACGTCGGCCAGGCAGCGGGCCTCCACCGCGTCGGCGTCCAACTCGGCGAACCAGTCCGGCACCGGCTCGGTCGCGGCCAGCCAGTCCGCTCCCCGGAATCGAGGTTCGAAGTACCAGTACAGCTGCCAGAGGAACTCCCGCCAACCGAGCAACCCCCGGATGAACGGCTCCACGGCCGTGCGCGGAGCCGTGCCGGCCCGCCATGCCCGCTCCGCGGCGCGGACGGCCGACTCCGGGTCGAGCAACCCGAGGTTGAACGAGGACGAGAGCACGGAGTGCGCGAACAGTGGATCGTCGGCGCTCATCACGTCGGCGTACCGGCCGTACTCGGGCAGCCGATGGGTCAGGAAATGCTCCAGCCGGGCCTGCGCCTCAGCGTGGGTGGCCGGGAACCGCCGGGGGCTGTCCCGACCGACGAACCGCACCCCGTCGGCCGCCCACCGGTCCAGTTCGCGGCGCACCTCGGCGTCGATGTCGTCCTCGACGATCGGCGGCGGTGGTGGCGGTGCCGCTGGCGTGGCCCGGCCATCGGTGCGGGGTCGCCGCGTCGGCCCGGCGCCGCCGGCCGGGCCGGTCAGCACGTCGTGCCGGCGGCGGGCGTGCCGGTAGAAGTCGGTCATCCGCAGCGGGCCGCGCCGGCTGCGGTCGGCCCAGCCGGCGAAGTCGGCCTGGCTGGTGATGAAGCCGCGCGGGGGCAGCACCGTCAACCCCGGCACCGACCGGGCGAACCGCAGTGCCGCCCGGGAGTGCGGATGGCACACCTCCAACGGCTCCGCGACCTGCGCCAGCGCCTCGCGGAACGTGTCGGCGCGCAGCAGCAGCGCCCGGTCGCCCAACTCCGCGGCCCGGTGCCGCAGCGCGGAGAGGATCAGGTGCGCCTTCTGTCGGTGTGTCGGCCGACGACGGAACAACTCCCGGATCTCCACCAGCAGCACCGGCTGGTCAGGGTCGTCGAGGAAGTGTGGCCCGAGCTGGTCGGCCAGCAACCATCGGCGGCGTAGCATGGCCCAATTCTGCCGACTTCCGGGCCGTCGCGCCCAACGGCGGGCCGGGCGGCCACGTCCGGTTCCGGACCGGGCGGCCCTGAATTCAGGCTGGGCGGTCGCGGCGCCGGGATCGGGCCGGGTCGGCGTCGGCCGGCGTCGAGGTCGGCAGGACGTCCCGCCGGCGCAGCAGCACCGTCAGCGTCACCAGGGCGAAGAGCAGCAGCGCGAGCACGGGCACCGGGGCCGGGCCCAGCGGCGCGAGCAGCGCCAGCAGTGCGACGACCGGGAACGCCACGACCACCGCGCCGCGCTGGTGCAGGCGGACGTGCAGCACCCAGATGGTCAGCAGGTAGACGGCGATCGGGACGGCCACCGCGTACCCGGCGGTGACCCCGGAGATGTGCGCGGTGTGCCGCTCGTGGTCCGCCGTCACGACCAGGCCGGCGCCGACCGCGGCGACCGCGGCGAAGATCAGGTAGTGGCCGTAGCCCCAGAACAGCGAGTAGGGCAGCCGATCGGGCGCCTCGACCGGCTGGTCGAAGTAGAGCCACCAGAGCGCGAACACGATGACCGCACCGGCCGCCGCGAGCGACCAGAGGCCGTGGGCGCCGGCGTCCAGCCCGGTCTGGATTGCCAGCGAGACGGACAGCACCGCTTCGCCGAGCACGATCAGGGTGAACAGTCCGTACCGCTCGGTGATGTGCCGGGGGTGCCACGGGGTCATCCCGGGCCGCTCGGCCACCGCCGGCACCAGCAGGTCGGCCAGCGCCAGCAGCACGAACGACGCGATGCCCCACTCGTCGGGCAGGGCCAGCCGCAGCAACCAGCCGACCTGCACCACGGTCACGCCGATCGCGTAGCGGCGGGCCGCGGACCGGTGCTCGGGGTCCCCGGCAGCCGCTCGGCTCCAGTGCACGACGGCGGCCAGCCGCATCACCACGTACCCGTAGGTGATGACGGTGAAGTCGCCCTCGGTGAACGCGCGTGGTACGCCGGCCGCGATGATCAGCGCCCCGGCGATCTGCACCAGCGTGGTGATCCGGTAGACGTCGTCGTCCGTGTCGTAGGCCGAGGCGAACCAGGTGAAGTTCATCCACGACCACCAGATCGCGAAGAACACCATCAGGTAGCTGATCACCGCGTGGCCGAGGTGCCCCTCGGAGACGTCGTGGTGCAGGTTGCCGGCGGCCTGCGCCACGGCCACCACGAAACACAGGTCGAAGAACAGCTCCAGCGGGGTGGCCGAGCGGTGCGGCTCGTCCCGCAGACGGGGCCGCATCGGGCGGTAGAACGGCCGCACGGAAGGCGAACGGGTCAACGCAGCTCCTCGGGTCGCCCACACGATAGCGAGCCGGGCACCTCGGCCAACTCGACGCCGATGTCGGCCCTGCTGCCCCGGCGCGGCCCGCTCACGCCTGCGTCGGCGAACCGCCCCTCCCGCCGGTCGGGTCAGTGGTGCCGGCGGCCGTGCGAGAGCCCCTCCAGGACCAGGGTCAGGCCGGCGCCGAGCAGCCAGATGTCCTTGGCGAACCCGGTGCCCTGCTGGGTCGGACGTACGCCGCCCGGCTCCCGCATCCCCGGTGTCTTCAGGTAGAGCTGCATCAGGCCCGCGCCGAAGGCGGTCAGACCGAGCCCGGCCAGGGGAGCCGGGACGAACGGCGCGAGCAGCGCGGCCCCCAGGGCGATCTCGGAGTACGACAGCAGCTTGGCGAAGCGCGCCGGTTCCAGCTGACCGAGCTGCGGCATGGCCGCGACGGCCATCCCGTGCATGCCCTCCGCGGCAGCGCCCTCCAGGTTGCGCTTGCTCAGACCCGAGTTGAGGATGAAAGCGCCGATGCTGACCCGCAGTGGCAGATGAGCCAGTTTCATGATCACTCCAGGTGGCCGTGGTCCGATTGCGGCCTGCGTACCCGGGGTGGCCCGGGATAACCCGTTGAGCGGACTGGGCCGGCCGTGGTGATCGCGGTAGGTTCGCGAGGGGGCAAACCGGGCTCGACGTACCCCGCGTGCCCGGCACCCGACCCCGCCGCAGACCACGAGCAGGAGGCCACGTGAGCCAGGAAGTCCGGGGAGTCATCTCCCGCAGCAAGGGCGCGCCGGTCGAGGTCACCACCATCGTGGTGCCCGATCCCGGTCCCGGTGAGGCGATCGTCCGGATCCAGTCCTGCGGGGTCTGCCACACCGACCTGCACTACCGCGAGGGTGGCATCAACGACGACTACCCGTTCCTGCTCGGGCACGAGGCGGCGGGCATTGTCGAGGAGGTGGGCGAGGGCGTCACCGGCGTCGCCCCGGGCGACTTCGTGGTGCTCAACTGGCGGGCCGTCTGCGGGGTGTGCCGGGCCTGCCGCCGAGGCCGTCCCTGGTACTGCTTCGCCACCCACAACGCCAGCCAGCGGATGACCCTCACCGACGGCACCGAACTCGCCCCGGCCCTGGGCATCGGCGCGTTCGCCGAGAAGACCCTCGTGCACGCCGGGCAGTGCACCAAGGTGGACCCGGCCGCCCGGCCCGCCGCGGTGGGGCTGCTCGGCTGCGGGGTGATGGCCGGGCTGGGCGCGGCGATGAACACCGGCAACGTCACCCGCGGCGACTCGGTCGCCGTGATCGGCTGCGGTGGCGTCGGGGACGCGGCGGTCGCCGGGGCGGCCCTCGCCGGCGCCACCACGATCGTCGCGGTGGACACCGACTCCCGCAAGCTGGACTGGGCCCGCAAGTTCGGCGCCACGCACACCGTGAACGCCTCCGAGACCGACCCGGTCGAGGCGATCCGCGCCGCCACCGGCGGCTTCGGCGCCGACGTGGTCATCGACGCGGTGGGTCGACCGGAGACGTGGAAGCAGGCGTTCTACGCCCGGGACCTTGCCGGCACGGTGGTGCTGGTGGGTGTGCCGACCCCGCAGATGAAGGTCGAGCTGCCGCTGCTGGACGTGTTCGGCCGGGGCGGTGCCCTCAAGTCCAGCTGGTACGGCGACTGCCTGCCCAGCCGCGACTTCCCGATGCTCACCGAGCTGTACCTGCAGGGCCGGCTCGACCTGGACGCGTTCGTCACCGAGGAGATCGCGCTCGACCAGGTGGAGAACGCGTTCGACCGGATGCACCACGGCGACGTGCTCCGGTCGGTGGTGGTGTTCCCGTGACCGCCCGGGTTGGCCACGCCGTCACCTCCGGCACGTTCTCGCTGGACGGGCAGACGTTCGACGTGGACAACAACGTCTGGGTGCTGGGCGACGACAGCGAGTGCGTCATCTTCGACGCGCCGCACGACGTGGCCGCGATCCTCACGTTGGTGGGCGACCGGCGGGTCCGGGCGATCCTCGCCACCCACGCGCACGACGACCACGTCCGGGTGGCGCCCGAGCTGGCCCAGGCCACCGGCGCGCCGGTGCTGCTGCACGCCGCCGACCGGGTGCTCTGGGACATGGCCCACCCCCACCTGCCGCCCCACGGCGAGCTGCACGACGGGCAGAGCATCGATGTCGCCGGCACCACGCTGCGGGTGCTGCACACCCCCGGGCACAGCCCCGGCGCGTGCAGCTTCCACGCCCCGGAGCTGGGCGTGGTGTTCACCGGCGACACGCTCTTCGCGGGCGGTCCGGGTGCGACCGGCCGCTCGTACAGCGACTTCGACACCATCGTCCGGTCGATCCGGACCCGGCTGCTCACCCTGCCGCCGGAGACGATCGTGCACACCGGACACGGCGACGACACCACGATCGGCGCGGAGGCCCCACACCTGGAGGAGTGGCTGGCCCGAGGCCACTGAGGGCCGGTCAGCTGGCCGTCGTGCTCGCCAGCGCGGCTAGGATCCCGCCCATGGCCGCCGAGCACCCCGCACCCGTCGTCCGTCAGCTGCGCCTCGTGGTGGAGGCGGCCGACCACGAGGCCGCCGTCGCGTTCTTCCGCGACGCGCTCGGCCTGCCGGAGGAGGCGGCGTTCAGCGGCGACGGGGACGCCCGGGTGGTGATCCTGGACGCCGGCCGCGCCACCCTGGAAATCGCCAACCCGGCCCAGAAGCGCATGATCGACGAGGTCGAGGTGGGCCGGCAGGTCGCGCCGCGCATCCGGGTCGCCTTCGAGGTGGACGACACCGAGGAGACCACCGCCCGGCTGGTCGCCGCCGGGGCGAGCGAGATCGCGCCGCCCACCCGTACCCCCTGGGACTCCCTCAACTCCCGCCTCGACGCACCGGCCGACCTCCAGATCACCATCTTCCAGGAGTTGCGTACGCCGGACGAGCGCGCCGGAACCGACGGCGCGGACCACCGACCTGACGGCGACGACTGAGCGCGGGGCAGCGCCCGCGGGTACCCCCGCCCGGTACGGCACACGGGATGAGCTGACGCGCGGTCGAGAGCACAATGCGTTGGTAGTCCAGAATGTGCCATTCCTCCGCAATCACGGTGCGTGAGATTTCGGCCAATCACGCACGGTGAGGGTGGCCGAGGCGCCACCCTCACCCCTGCCGTGCACCCCAACCTCAGTTGGACCCTTTGCTCTGCTTCAACGGACGCAACATGTCCCTCGGCCTGCGCGAATGTGATTTCGGCGCGCCGGAAGCTGTCGACCCCTCAGTACGTTCCGTGACTGTTGCGTCCGTTGAAGCAGAGCAAAGGTTGCTGGGTGGTTGTGGTGCTCTGCCGCGAAGACCACCGTGTGTCACCGTTGCCGAGCCTTGATGGTGAACGGTCTGGCCTGTCCGATTCCGCGGGTGACCGGGACCGCACCTCGCCGAGCCCCGGGCATTTCCGGAATGCCCGACAGGTGAACCTGGTTGTGTCCCCCGTACCGCCGGAGCCCAAACCCTTTCCGCGGTCATCCCCCGAGGAGTGTTCACCCCGGAGCGCTCCGCACGATCGAAAGGGCAACCATCGTGAAGGTCGACTTCACTCGATGGCTCCCCGCCATCGCTAAGGACTCTTACCGCAAGACCGCGCTGAGCGTTGCGGGCGTTGTCGCCCTCGGTGGCCTGGCGCTCGCGCCGACGGCGGCCGCCGCCCCGGTCACCTCCGGGCCGCACCAGGGCGCCGTCGCCGCCATCGACCTCGCCACCGGCAAGGCCGCCACCGGCAAGGCTGCCACCGGCAAGGCCGCCACCTCGGCGCGCCACGAGGAGCAGCCCGTCGAGTCCGGGCTGACCACGGGCTCCGCCACCGGTAAGCCGCCGGCCGGCAAGCCGAGCCGTGACGAGCTGATCCCGCACGGCATCGAAGGCGCCCAGTCGCGCATCCCGCTCGACGACGCGCAGCTGGCCAACGCCCGGGCGATCGTCGACGTGGCCAAGAAGACCGGCGTCGGCGAGCGGGGCGCGGTGATCGGCGTCGCCACCTCGTTGCAGGAGTCGAAGCTGTACAACCTCGGCCACCTTGGCGCGTACAACGACCACGACTCGCAGGGCCTGTTCCAGCAGCGCCCGTCGTCCGGTTGGGGTTCGCCCGAGCAGATCACCGACCCGGAGTACTCCGCCACGGCGTTCTTCAGCGCGCTGAAGAACGTGGGCGGCTGGCAGGACCTGCCGCTGACCGCCGCGGCGCAGACCGTCCAGGTCTCCGCCTTCCCGTACGCGTACGCGCAGTGGGAGGAGCAGGCGGCGGACCTCGTCCAGCAGCTCTGGTGACAACCGCACACACGACGCCGGCCGGCTCCCGAACAGGGGGCCGGCCGGCGTCGTCGTGTCCAGGGTCAGGCGTGCGCCGCGCGCTGCCCCCGACGACCAGAGTTCGGCGACCCGTCGCCGGGGGTTCCGCTCGGTCAGCAGGCGGGGTAGAGGCGGCGGGTGCCGACGCCGGCGGCGTACGCGGCACGGTCGCTGAACCGGCAGCCGTAGTCGGGCCGGGACACCACCGCCGGGTCGGTAACCGTATCGCCGGCGGGGCGGGCGCCGGTGCGTACCCAGGACACCAGGTCGTCCCAGGCGGCGCCGGCCTCGGCCGGTGTGAACTCGCAGTGCTGCGCGGCCCGGATGGCCCGCTGCACCAGCAGCTTGCCGCGGCCGTGCCGCGCCACGTCGGTGGCGTACGCCTGCTCCATGCTGAACGGCACGAACAGGTCACCGAGGCCGTGCAGGCTGAGCACCGGCGCGGTGGGGCGGCCGGCGATCCGCGGCACCTCGGTCAGCGTCGGGAGGAGCCGCTGCCGGAGGTTCTCCGGGGCGACCCGCTGCACGGCGGCGTTGACGTTGACCGGGCTGTTCGGGGTGTAGCGGGTGAGCAGGTTGGTGGAGAGCTGACCGGGCCGCTGGGCGGGGGAGTCGCCGCCGCTGGTCACCGTGATCGAGAAGAGGAAGTCCTTCCACACGGCGAACGCCGCGTCCGCGCCGGGGCGCGACCCGCCCGAGCGGTTCACCGTGATCGCCCGCAACTGCTTGCCCCGGTCCGTGGTGGTGTCCGGCCCGGTGGGGGTGAGCCCGGCCAGACCGAGCGCCACCTGGATGCGGGGTACGGCGTTCGTCAGGTAGTCGGCCGGCGTCGGGTAGGCCGGCACCCCGGCGAGGGCCTGCGCGACCAGGTTGTAGTCGAGGAAGAAGTCGAGCAGCGTCTGATCGCCGAGCACCCCGCACATGGGCAGCGCGCCGTCGTAGAAACCGGGGTACTGCTCCAACGACCGGCCGATGACGTACCCGCCCATCGACACCCCGGCGACGTAGGTGTGGTGCGGCCGGCGTACCGTCCGGCCGAAGTGGTCGGCCAACTCACGCGTGCCCAGCACTCCGGATCGGATGTCGAAGCCGTTGCGGTCGTACGAGGACGACGCCCAGGCGTACCCCTGCTCCAGCAGCCGCTGGCGCAGCCCGAAGCCGGGCGGCTCCGGCGAGAGCACCGTGCCCTGGCCGCGGTAGCCGTGCGCCCACAACACCAGGTCACCGTTCCACCGGGCCGGGACCTCGATGATGTACCCGGCGTGGCGGTGCACGCCCTGGCGTACCGTCGTCGGCTTGCCGCCCACGACGAGCGGGGCAAGGGGCGGATTCTCGATGGTGTACCCGGGCAGCGGCTGGCCGCCACCCGGGTCGCGGTCGGCGGCGGCGCTGGCCGGCGCGGCGCCGGCCAGCCCGACCGCCAGCGTCAGGGTCGCGGTGGCGCCGAGCAGGCGCCGGAGGGTGCGAACGGGTGAGGACAGCATCGGCGCTCCCCATCGGACGGATGTCGCCCACGCGGGCGACCAGGCGGGACGGTTGCCTACCGGCCGGTAGCAGCCTGAACCTAGGACCGCCGTCGACCGGAGTCAATGGCTGCGCTGACCGGCCGGTCAGGCCCGACTGTCCGGCCGGTCAGACCAGGCCGTGCGCCAGCATCGCCTCGGCCACCCGGCGGAACCCGTTGATGTTCGCCCCGGCCACGTAGTCGCCCGGCAGCCCGTACTCCTCGGCGGTGCTCCAGCAGCGGGCGTGGATGTCCCGCATGGTTTCCCGCAGCCGTTGCTCCGACTGGGCGAACGTCCACGAGTCCCGGCTGGCGTTCTGCTGCATCTCCAGTGCGCTCACCGCCACCCCGCCAGCGTTGGCCGCCTTGCCCGGGGCGAACCGCACCCCGGCCCGACCGAGGATCCGCACCGCCTCCGGCGTCGTGGGCATGTTCGCCCCCTCGACCACCGCGACGCAGCCGCCGGCCACCAGCGCCGCGGCCTCCGCTCCGCCGATCTCGTTCTGCGTCGCGCACGGCAGGGCCAGGTCGCAGGGCACCTCCCAGACGGTACGTTCGGCCACGGCCACCGCGTGCGGCACGTGCCGCGGGTAGTCGTCGAGCCGGCCGCGCCGTTCCTCCTTCAACTCGCGCAGCAACTCCAGGTCGATGCCCTTCTCGTCGAGCAGGTACCCCTCGGAGTCCGAGCAGGCCACCACCGTCCCGCCGAGTTGGTGCACCTTCTCGATCGCGTAGATCGCCACGTTGCCCGAGCCGGAAACCACCACCCGCTTGCCATCGAGGCTGTCCCCGCTCTGCCGCAGCATCTCCTCGGCGAAGAACACGGCCCCGTACCCGGTCGCCTCCCGGCGCGCCTGCGCACCCCCGTACGCCAGGCCCTTGCCGGTGAGCACCCCCGACTCGTAGCGGTTGGTGATCCGCTTGTACTGGCCGAACAGGTAGCCGATCTCCCGGCTGCCCACCCCGATGTCCCCGGCCGGCACGTCGGTCTGCGCGCCGATGTGCCGGTGCAGTTCCGTCATGAAGCTCTGGCAGAAGCGCATCACCTCACGGTCCGAGCGTCCCTTCGGGTCGAAGTCCGCACCACCCTTGCCGCCGCCGATGGGCAGGCCGGTCAACGCGTTCTTGAAGATCTGCTCGAAGCCGAGGAACTTCACGATGCCGAGGTAGACCGACGGGTGGAACCGAAGCCCGCCCTTGAACGGGCCCAGGGCGCTGTTGAACTCCACCCGGAAGCCGCGGTTGACCCGTACCCGGCCACGATCGTCCTCCCACGGCACCCGGAAGATCACCTGCCGTTCCGGCTCGCAGATCCGCTCGATGATCCGCGCCTCGGCGTACTCGGGGTGCCGGGCCAGCGCCGGGCCGATGCTCTCCAGCACCTCCCGTACGGCCTGGTGGAACTCCGGCTCGCCCGGATTGCGGGCGACCACACTCGCGAACACCGTCTCGACGGTCTCCGGCATGACCGGCACGTCCCTTCGATCTCGGCGGCACCGTTGCCGCCCCCGCGCCGGCGTGACGCGCCGACCGCCCGGGAGTACGGCCCGCCGCCCCCGTACGGTTCACCGCTCACCCGTCCGTCCTTGCGACTGCCCCTGTGCCCGCCCTGGCTCGGTCCGCCCTGGCTCGGTCCGGCGCTCGGGCCCGGCTGTGCGGCCCGCGGCGCCGGTCGGGTTGACTGGTCGGCGTGAACGAGTCGATCTGGGAGGCGGCCCGGGCGTCGCGCGGCTGGTTGGACGCGGCGAACGGCACCGGGCAGACGGAACTGACCTGTCGCATCCTCAAGCTGACCGAGGAGGCGGGGGAGGCGTCGGCGGCCTGGATCGGTCTGCTCGGGCAGAACCCGCGCAAGGGCGTCACGCACACCCGTGAGGACGTGGCGGCGGAGTTGGCGGACGTCGCCTTCACCGCGCTGGTGGCCATCGAAAGCCTGGGGCTGGACGCGCGGTCGGTGTTGGACTCCTGTGCCGCCAAGGTTCGTGCACGCCTCGGCGGTTGATCGCAGGTTTGGTTTTGTCCGGGTGGTTCGGTGTGCCGGGTTGATGCGGGATGAGGCCCCGCCGATCCCGGCTGGGTGGTTGTTGTTGTCGTTGGCGATATACCTGTGAGTCATGAATATGCCTGTGAGGTATGGCGCTCACCATCAACCTCGCCCCCCGAACGGCCTGGCCCGATGTCGGCGATGCGGAGTCGATCAACCGCTGATCGGCCGGTCTGACGCCCGGGACGTCCGGTGTTCTGGCACCGAATGTCCGCTATTGGGGTCTCTGGTGTGTGGCCGGCTGCACTCGTGGGGTGGAATCGGGGCGGGCCGGGGGTCGTTACATACCCTGACGATCGCAGGACCACGG
>NZ_JBFAQO010000016.1:0-746 GCF_040678715.1 Micromonospora sp. NPDC049301
CCGGTCACATTCCGAACCCGGAAGCTAAGCCCTCCAGCGCCGATGGTACTGCACTCGTGAGGGTGTGGGAGAGTAGGACGCCGCCGGACAATCTTCCAGTCGAGGGCCGCCCCATCCGGGTCGGCCCTCGACTGCGTAGCGCCATTGATGGCGCAATGAGGAAGGATGTACCTGTGAGTTCAGGACCGCAGGGCGGAGACCGTCCCCGTCGCTACGAAGACCGTACTGACGGCCAGGGCGGCCGCGACCGCGGCCCGCGCCGCGACGACCGTCCCCCGTACCGGGGAGACGGAGACAACGCTGGCGGCGCCCGAGGCGGATACGCCGGCGGCCGTGACGGCGGTTCCCGTGGCGGCGACCGGGATGGTTCGCGCTCCGGTGCGCCCCGTGAGGGTGGCTTCCGCGGTGGTGACCGCCGTGAGGGCGGTTTCCGTGGCGGCGACCGCGACGGTTCGCGGTCCAGCGCTCCCCGCGAGGGTGGCTTCCGGGGCGGTGACCGCCGTGAAGGCGGCTTCCGGGGCGGCGACCGGGACGGCTCGCGCACCGGCGCTCCCCGCGAGGGTGGCTTCCGGGGCGGCGACCGGGATGGTTCGCGGTCGGGCGCTCCCCGCGAGGGTGGCTTCCGGGGCGGCGACCGGGATGGTTCGCGTTCGGGCGCTCCGCGTGAGGGTGGCTTCCGCGGTGGTGACCGCCGTGAGGGTGGTTTCCGTGGCGGTGACCGCGACGGTTCGCGTACCGGCGCTCCC
>NZ_JBFAQO010000016.1:844-77654 GCF_040678715.1 Micromonospora sp. NPDC049301
CCCGCGAGGGCGGCTACCGCGGTGGTGACCGCGAGGGCGGCGGCTTCCGCGGTGGTGACCGTCGTGAGGGCGGCTACCAGGGCGGCGACCGCAGCCGATCCAGCTCGCCCCGAGAGGGCGGCTTCCGTGGCGGGGACCGCCGCGAGGGCGGCTACCGCGGTGGTGACCGCGAGGGCGGCGGCTTCCGCGGTGGTGACCGTCGTGAGGGCGGCTACCAGGGCGGCGACCGCAGCCGCTCCAGCTCGCCCCGCGAGGGCGGCTTCCGTGGCGGGGACCGCGAAGGTGGCTTCCGTGGCGGCGACCGCCGGGAGGGCGGCTTCCGTGGCGGTGACCGTGACAGCTCCCGGCCCGGTGCGCCCCGTGAGGGTGGCTTCCGCGGTGGTGAGCGTCGCGAAGGCGGCGGCTTCCGTGGCGGCGACCGTGAGGGTGGCTTCCGTGGCGGCGACCGCGAGGGTGGTTACCGTGGCGGTGACCGTCGTGAGGGCGGCGCTCCCCGTGAGGGTGGTTTCCGTGGTGGCGACCGTCGCGAAGGCGGCGGCTTCCGTGGTGGCGACCGTGGCGGCTCCCGTCCGGGCGCCCCGCGTGAGGGTGGCTTCCGGGGCGGTGACCGCGACGGTGGTTTCCGCGGTGGCGACCGTGAGGGTGGTTTCCGCGGCGGTGACCGTCGTGAGGGCGGCGCGCCCCGTGAGGGTGGTTTCCGTGGTGGCGACCGTGGCGGCTCCCGTCCGGGTGCGCCGCGTGAGGGTGGCTTCCGCGGCGGCGACCGCGAGGGTGGCTTCCGTGGCGGTGACCGCCGTGAGGGTGGCTTCCGCGGCGGCGACCGCGAGGGTGGCTTCCGTGGCGGTGACCGCCGTGAGGGTGGCTTCCGCGATGGCGACCGTGAGGGTGGCTTCCGTGGCGGTGACCGTCGTGAGGGCGGCGCGCCCCGCGAGGGTGGTTTCCGTGGTGGCGAGCGTCGCGAAGGCGGCGGCTTCCGTGGGGGCGACCGCGACGGTTCGCGGCCAAGTGCTCCCCGTGAGGGCGGCTTCCGGGGCGGCGACCGTGAGGGCGGCTTCCGAGGCGGCGACCGTCGTGACGGTGGTTTCCGGGGCGGCGACCGTCGTGACGGTGGTTTCCGGGGCGGCGACCGCCGTGAGGGTGGCTACCGCGGTGGCGACCGCGAGGGTGGCTCCCGGGCCGACGAGCGGCCGCGTCGCGAGGGCGAGTTCCGCCGCGACGACCGTGCGGGCTCCGAGTCGTTCGAGGGCGGGCGTATCCAGGCGCCGGCGTTGCCGGACGAGATCCGTGCGACCGACCTCGACAAGGACGTTCGCGCCGAGTTGCTCTCGCTGAACAAGCCGGTCGCCGAGACGGTGGCCCGGCATCTGGTCGCCACTGGCCAGCTGATCGACGAGGACCCGGCCGAGGCGCTGGCGCACGCGCTGGCCGCCCGGCGGCTCGCATCGCGCATCTCCGCTGTCCGTGAGGCGGTCGGTCTGGCCGCGTACCACGCGGGGGAGTGGCAGACGGCGATCGCCGAGCTGCGCACGTACCACCGGATGAGCGGCTTGCAGAGCCACCTGGCCGTGCTCGCGGACTGTGAGCGCGCCCTGGGCCGGCCGGAGCGGGCCATCGACCTGTTCCGCGGCGCGGACCGGGAGAAGCTGGACCAGGCCGTGGCGATCGAGCTGCTGATCGTCGCCGCCGGCGCCCGGGGCGACCTCGGGCAGAAGGACGCCGCGGTGGCGATGCTCCAGGTCCCGGACCTCACCAGCGAGGCCACCGTGCCGTGGACGGCTCGGCTGCGGTACGCGTACGCCGACGCGCTGCTCGCGGTGGGCCGCCGTGAGGAGGCCCGCGAGTGGTTCTCCCGCGCCGCCGACGTGGACACCGAGGGTGAGACCGACGCCGCCGAGCGGCTGCTGGAACTCGACGGCGTGGTCATCGAGGGCGACGACGAGGACGAGGCGGCCGAGGAGATCGCGGCTGGCCCGGGTACTCCCGGCGCGGTGCCGGCTCACCCGGACACCGAGCTCACCACCGGTGACGACGACGAGGACGACTTCGACGACGACGACGACGACCGCGACGACGAGGACGACTTCGACGACGAGGACGAGGACGACGACCGCGACGACGAGGACGACCTCGACGGCGAGGACGAGGACGACTTCGACGACGAGGACGAGGACGACGACCGCGACGACGAGGACGACCTCGACGGCGAGGACGAGGACCGTCACCCGGACGAGAGCGGGCACGCCGAGGCGGACGCCGCTGGCGACCGGACCGTGGCGGCCGGCGACGGCGACGCGGTGAACACCGACGGGAACGCCCCGGCCAAGGGCGACGAGTCGGGGCCGACGCAGCGGTGAGCGCGGACGCCGGGGATCGGCTGATCGACGGGTACACCCTGGTCGTCTTCGACCTGGACGGGGTGATCTACCTGATCGACCGGCCGATCCCCGGCGCCGTCGAGGCGGTGGCCCGGCTGCACGCCGAGGGGCGGGCGGTGGCGTACGCCACCAACAATGCCTCCCGCCGGTCCAGCCAGGTCGCCGACCTGCTGACCGGGATGGGCGTGCCAGCCCGGCCGGAGGAGGTGCTCACCTCTGCCGCAGCGTCGGCCGAGCTGCTGCGCGACCGGCTGCCCGCCGGCGCGCCGGTGCTGGTGGTCGGCGCGGAGGCGCTGCGTGCCGAGCTGCGCGCCGTCGGGCTGACCCCGGTGTCCCGGGTCGACGAGAAGCCGGCAGCGGTGGTGCAGGGCTACGGTCCGCAGGTCGGCTGGGCCGAACTGGCCGAGGCGTCGCTCGCGGTGCGGGCCGGCGCCATCTGGGTCGCCACCAACACCGACCGGACGCTGCCCAGTGGCCGGGGACCGCTGCCCGGCAACGGTGCCCTGGTCGCCGTGTTGCGGACCGCGCTGGAGCGGGATCCCGACGTGGTGGTCGGCAAGCCGGAGTCGGCGCTGTTCGAGACCGCAGCCCGGCGCAGCGGCGGGGGCCGCACCCTGGTTGTCGGCGACCGGTTGGACACCGACATCGAGGGCGCACGCCGGGCCGGGCTGGACAGCCTGCTCGTACTCACCGGTGTCAGCCGCGTACCCGAGCTGCTCGCGGCCGAGCCAGGGCGTCGTCCCACGTACGTCGCGCGGGACCTGGCGGGGCTCTTCGACCCGGCGGCCGTGGTGCGGGTCCCGGGGCCGGCGGACGCCGGAGGCTGGTCGGTGACGGACCGCGACGGCACCCTGGAGCTGGCCGGCTCGGGCCGGCCGCTGGACGCCCTGGCGGCACTCTGCGCGGCGGCCTGGTCGGGCCCGGCGTCGGCGCGGATTCGCCCGGCGGGCCCGGACGCGGCCCGCGCGCTGGAGAGCTTCGGTCTGCCCACGGGCGGGTGACCGCGGGTCGCTGGCCCGGACGCGTGGGCGCTCGTCAGAGCAGCTTGCGCAGCTTCAACAGGTCGAACGGGTTCGCCTTGATCGACACCCGGCGCGAGGTCACGGCGCTGGTGACGTCCAGGTCGCCGCGGACGAGGGCGAGCAGGTCGTCGCTGGACGTGCTGAGCGCGATCTTGGCCTTCGGGTCGTCGCCGTCGGTCAGCTCGACCAGCCGCCCGTCGCTGATCCGGCCGTGGAAGGCCGCGTCCAGGTCGGTGATCCGGCAGGCCAGCGTCCGGTCCAGGTCGATCCGTTCGCGCACCGTCTCGGCGTTGCGATCCAGCCGGGCGGCCAGCTCGTGCAACGCCTGCCGGCACTCGTCCACGCTGGCCACGTCTCCCCCTCGCTGATCGCCACGCCGTCCTCGGCACCGTACCGCACAGGACGGTCCGGGGTGCCCGGTAGCGTGACACCTGCACACCCGCCCCGCGGAAGGACTCAGGCATGCAGGACGCGTGGCGCGCCTACCTCGAACTGGCCATGGGCCTGGCGGAGGCGCCCCGGAAGAAGGCCCAGGACGTGGCACGTCGCCTCGTCGGCTCCGGCGGCGCGACCGCCGCCCAACTCCAGGCCCTCGGCGAGGAGCTGGTCACCACCAGCGCCGCCAACCGGGAGGCGCTGACCAAGCTGGTCCGTTTCGAGGTCGACCGGGCCCTCGGCGCGGTCGGCCTGGCCACCGCCGACGAGGTGGCCGAGCTGACCCGGCGGGTGCGCGACCTGGAACGGCAGTTGCGCGAGGCGCGGGCCGCCGAGCCGTCCAGCGCGCCGCCCGCCGGTCCCACCGGGCAGCCCGACCCGACCCGCGCCGCCCAGCCCGACGCGGGTCTGGTGCCGTCGGACGGCGAGTTGGGAGCCCCGGTCTCCGCGCCGGTGGCCAAGAAGGCCGTGGCCAAGAAGGCCGTCGCGAAGAAGGCCGTGGCCAAGAAGGCGGTTGCCAAGAAGGCGATCGCGAAGAAGCCCCCCGCGACGATCAGCCGGACCGCCGAGGAGCCCCCGACCCCGTCGGACATGCCGGCCAAGAAGACGGTCGGCCAGCCGCGACCGGACGGCACCTCGTGAGCGCCGCGCCGACCGGCCGGAGCCTGCGGTGACCGGCGACGCGCGTCCGGGCCCACCGCCCGGCGCACGCCCGGGACCGCCACCGGGCGTCCGGCCCGGTCCGCCGCCGGATCTCGGGGACGACGACGCGCGGCACCCGGCCGTCGACGCCGCCGTGCGGGCCATGGCCAACGCGGCGACGCTCGCCCCGGCCGACCAGATCGCGCAGTACGAGGCGGCCTACGAGACGCTGCGGGAAACCCTCGTCACCATCGACCAGACCTGAGCGGGACGACCAGGCCTGAGCAGACCGGAGAACCACCCATGGCACGTCGCAACCGGCTGGACGCCGAACTCGTCCGCCGCGGTCTCGCCCGCTCGCGAGAGCAGGCCGCCGCGCTGGTGGAGGCCGGCCGGGTCCAGCTGCGTGGGGTGCCCGCGCGGAAGGCGGCCGCGATGGTCGACCCCGCCGACCCGCTGCTGGTCACCGGCGCCGACCCGACCGAGGAGTACGTCTCCCGGGGCGGGCACAAGCTCGCTGGCGCGTTGGCCGCGTTCGGCCCCGCCGGGCTGGGCGTCGCCGGCCGGCGCTGCCTGGACGCCGGCGCGTCGACCGGTGGCTTCACCGACGTGCTGCTGCGCTCCGGCGCCGCCGAGGTGGTGGCCGTGGACGTCGGCTACGGGCAGCTCGCCTGGTCGCTGCGCACCGACGAGCGGGTCCGGGTCCTGGAGCGCACCAATGTCCGTACGCTCGACCCTGAGGTGATCGGCGGGCCGGTCGACCTCACGGTGGCCGACCTGTCGTTCATCTCGCTGCGGCTGGTGTTGCCGGCGCTGGCCGGCTGCACCCGCGACGACGGCGACCTGGCGTTGATGGTGAAGCCGCAGTTCGAGGTCGGCAAGGACCGGGTCGGTGCCGGCGGTGTGGTGCGCGAGCCGGCGCTGCGCGCCGAGGCGGTGCTCGACGTGGCCGCCGCCGCCGCGCAGCTCGGCCTCGGTCTGGCCGACGTGGCGGCCAGCCCGCTGCCCGGGCCGAGCGGCAACGTGGAGTTCTTCGTATGGTTGCGCCGGGGTGCACCGCCGGCCGACCCGCAGCGGGTGCGGGCCGTGGTGGAGGCGGGGCCGGACGGCCGGACGACGGCCGGCGACGTGCCGGACGCGGCGGCGGAGGAGGTCGCAGGATGAACGCGGGCAGCGAGCGTTGCGCAACGGCGCGCGGGACACGCCGCCGCTGCGGGGTGTCGGAGACGGCAGGGCGTCGTCCCCTCGTGGACGGGTGGCCCCTCCGATGAGCCGGACCGCCCTGCTGGTGACCCACACCGGCCGTCGGCGCAGCACCGAGCACGCCCGCGCGGTCGCCGCCGATCTGATCGCCGCGGGCTTCGAGGTCCGGGTGATCGCCGACGAGGCCGATGACCTCGACCTGCCCGGCGTGGTGCCGGTCGTCGGGCCGGAGGCCGCCGAGGGCGCGGAGATCGTCTTCGCGCTCGGCGGGGACGGCACGTTCCTGCGCGCGGCCGAGCTGGCCCGCCCGGCGAAGGCGCCCCTGCTCGGCATCAACCTCGGCAAGGTGGGCTTCCTGGCCGAGGCCGAGATCAACGACCTGGACACCGCGGTCCGTGACGTCGTCGGGCGCAACTACACCGTGGACGAGCGGCTCACCCTGGACGTCACGGCCGAGTTCGACGGTGGTCCGACCATCGAGTCCTGGGCGCTCAACGAGATCAGCGTCGAGAAGGGCGAGCGGGCGCAGATGCTCGAACTCCTCGTCGACGTGGACGGTCGGCCGCTGTCCCGCTACGGCTGCGACGGCGTGGTCTGCGCTACCCCTACCGGCTCCACCGCGTACGCGTTCTCCGGCGGCGGGCCGGTGGTCTGGCCGGAGGTGGAGGCGCTGCTGCTGGTGCCGATCAGCGCGCACGCGTTGTTCAGTCGCCCGCTGGTCACCGCCCCGACGTCCACGTTCGTGATCACCGTCGACCCGTTCACCACCCTCGCGGTGCTCTGCTGCGACGGCCGGCGGGTCTATGACCTGCCGCCCGGCGCCCGGGTCACGGTGCGGCGGGGCGCGTTGCCGGTGCGCATCGTCCGGCTGCGGGCGCGCCCGTTCACCGACCGGCTGGTCGCCAAGTTCGGGCTGCCCGTGCACGGCTGGCGCGGCTCGCGTCGCTGACCCACCGTCCGGCAGGGCGTCGCCCTCAGCGGGTCAGCAGGTCCGGGATGTCCGGCGGAAACCCGCCGGCCATCCGACGGCCCCGGGTCCGCCGCTCGATGTCCACCTGGCGACATGTCGCTGGTGCGGCGCGCCGCACCTAGTGACCACCCGACGCGCTCCGTCGCAGACTCCGATCGGTTGATCTCCCTGAGACCGGCCCCCTGGAGTAGAGGAGCGCATCGCATGCACTGGCCCCCACGCTGGCTGACCGCCGGCGCGGTCGGCGCGCTGGTCGTCGGGCTCGCCGCACCGGCGTCCGCCGCACCGTCCGCCCGGCCCACCGGCCCGAACCCGGGACCGGCCGTCCCGGGTACCGCGCCCGTCCACATCACCCTCATCACCGGCGACCAGGTCGAACTCGTTCAGGCGGCGCCCGGCCGGCTGGCCGCCACCGTCCACCCCGGTCCCGGCCGCGAGCGGATCACCTTCCACACGGTGGAGGCCGACGGTGGGCTGCGGGTGCTGCCCAGTGACGTCGTGCCGTACCTCTCGGCCGGTGTGCTCGACCCCAACCTGTTCGACGTGCAGGAGCTGGCGGCCGACGGGTACGGCGACGCCGCGCAGGGCACGCTGCCGCTGATCGTGCGCTACCAGGAGCCGGCCGCCGGCCGGGTCCGGCCGCTGGCCGGCGCCACCGACGCCCGGCCGCTGGAGAGCATCAACGGCGCGGCCCTGCGGGTCGCCCAGGGCGACCTCGGTGGTCTGTGGACGACGCTGCGCGGCGCTGCGCAGGCGCGTACCGCCGGAACGACCGCCCGGCTCGGCGCCGGCGTCGCCCGGATCTGGCTGGACGGGAAGGTCCGCCCGGCGCTGGAGCACAGCGTGCCGCAGATCGGCGCGCCGGCGGCCTGGGCCGCCGGACGGGACGGCAAGGGCGTCCGGGTGGCGGTGCTCGACACCGGTGTCGACGCGACCCACCCCGACCTGGCCGGCCGGATCGCCGAGGCGCAGGACTTCTCCGGCAGCGGCAGCGCCCGGGACGGGCACGGCCACGGCACGCACGTGGCGGCCACCATCGCCGGCAGCGGCGCCGCCTCGGACGGGCTGCGCAAGGGCGTCGCCCCCGGCGCGCAGCTGCTGATCGGCAAGGTGCTCGACGACGGCGGCTCCGGCTCCAGCTCGTCCATCATCGCGGGCATGGAGTGGGCCGCCCACTCCGGCGCGAAGGTGGTCAGCATGAGCCTCGGCGGCTCCCCGACCGACGGCACCGACCCGATGAGCCAGGCGGTCAACGACCTGACCGCCGAGACCGGGGCGCTCTTCGTCATCGCCGCCGGCAACGAGGGCGCGCCGCGTTCGGTCGGCTCGCCGGGCGCGGCCACCGCGGCGCTCACCGTCGGCGCGGTGGACCGCGACGACAACCTCGCGACCTTCTCCAGCCGCGGACCGCGGCTCGGCGACAACGGCCTGAAGCCGGAGATCACCGCGCCGGGCGTCGGCATCATCGCCGCCCGGGCGGCCGGCACCACCATGGGTACGCCGGTGGGGGACGCGTACACGACGGCGTCCGGCACCTCGATGGCGACTCCGCACGTCGCCGGGGCGGCCGCGATCCTCGCCCAGGACCACCCCGACTGGACCGCCGGGAAGCTCAAGGACGCCCTGGTCAGCACCACCAAGGCGAACCCGGAGCTGACCGTCTTCGAGCAGGGCGGCGGCCGGGTCGACGTGGCCCGGGCACTCAGCCAGCGGGTGTACGGCTCGGCCACCGCCGACTTCGGTCGGGTGTCCACCGGCGGCGCGGCGGTCGAGCGGACCGTCACGTACACCAACGGCACCACGGCCCCGCAGACCCTGCGGCTGGCCCTGGAGCTGCGCAACCTGGACACTGGCGCGGCCGAGCCCGACGGGGTCACCGCCGGCGGCGGCGAGGTGACCGTCCCGGCGGGCGGCAGCGTGGCCGTGCCGCTGCGCGCCGACCCGGCGAAGCTGGCCCGCGGCCCGCACGGCGGGTGGCTGGTCGCCACCGGCGCGGACGGCGTCGCGGTGCGTACCGCCGTCGGGCTCACCCTGAGCGGCCCGGTGCACACGGTGACGCTGAAGGCGCTGGACATGCAGGGGAAGCCGGGCCTGGCACCGGTGCTCACCCTCTTCGGCGAGCAGCCCGAGTCCGACTTCATGGGCTGGATCCCCGGCGAGACGCAGGTGCAGGTCGAGGAGGGCCCGTATCTGGTCGAGGCGCTGATCGAGCACGGTGCCCCGCTGGACGAGCAGATCACCCTGGTCACCGACCCGGAGCTGATGGTCACCGGGGACGTCACCGTCGTGCTCGACCCGCGCAAGGGAACCCCGGTGCGGATCGAGACGCCGAAGCCGACCGAGCAGCGGGCAGCGATCAGCTTCTACGAGCACCGGATCTTCGGCAACGGCCGGCAGGTCGACCACGGTGTGATGACCTTCAGCACCATCCAGCAGGTCAACGTCACGCCGACCCGTCAGGTGCGCCAGGGCGAGTTCGAGTTCGCCTCGCGCTGGCAGCTGGTCGCGCCGATGGTGGACGCCCGGATCAGCGGGTTCTCCGGTCCGCTCGACATCAACCTGATGGGCTACTCGCCGGCGCCGGCCGGCCGGCAGAAGCTGCCGCTGGTCTGGGCCGGCACCGGCACCCCCGCCGAACTTGCCCGGGTGCGCGGCGCCGCGGCGCTGCTCACCGCCAGCCCGGACGTCTCCGAGGAGGAGCAGATCGCGGCGGCCGCGGCGGCCGGTGCGAAGTCGGTGCTCATCGTCCGGCCGGCGGACTGGAGCGCGTGGACGGTCTGGAACCCGGTGGGAGACCGGCTTCCCGTCCCGGCGATGGTGGTGGCGTACGACGACGGGCAGCGGCTGATCGCGACGGTCCGCAAGGGCCGGGCGACGCTGGACCTGACGCTGACCGTGGACAGCCCCTACCTGTACGACGTGTGGCAGGTCTCGAAGGGCCGGGTGCCGGAGCGGATCCTGCACACGGTCACCGCGAAGAACACGGCCGAGGTGAGCGCCAACTACGGTGACGTCGGCGGTACGGAGTGGGCCACCGAGCAGCGGTTCGGCTGGCGTCCGTGGCAGGAGACCTCCTGGAACGACGACCAGCGGCTGGTGCGTACCGGCACCACCCGGCAGGAGTTCGTCAGCTCCGGGGACGCCTGGTGGCAGCACCAGGTCCTGCACAAGATCACCTGGTCCTGGGGGCGCCTGCTCGGCGGGCTCACCCAGCAGCCCCGGCAGTACGCCGCCGACGACCGGGACACCGAGACCTGGCACGCCCCGGTGATCCGGCCGGCGGTACCGGCCGGCGCCGGTGCCCCGGTGCCGACCCGTACCGGGGACACCCTGAACCTGCGGGTGGCCGAGTTCGTCGACGCCGACGGGAACTACAGCTCGGCCGGCGCAAGCGAGGAGCCGGACACCGTCGAGGCCCGGCTCAGCCGTGACGGGAAGCAGATCGCCGACCTCTCCGGCGGGTGGGCAGCGGTGCCCACCACCGCGGAGCCGGCCCGCTACCGGCTGGACCTGGCCACGCAGCGCTCCTCGGACGAGTGGCGCTACGCCACCCGTACCGAGACGGCGTGGCAGTTCACCTCGGCCCGCCCGACCGGGGACGCGGCGAAGCCGTTGCCGCTGCTCCAGGTCGACTACCAGGTCCCGGCCGACCTGCGCGGCCGGGTGGCCGACGGTCGGACGCACCGGCTGGGTCTGACCCTGCGCCAGCCGGCGGGCGTACCGGCGCCGACCGGCACCAGCCTGCGCGTCGAGGTGTCCTTCGACGGCGGGAAGAACTGGCGCGCGGTGCCGGTGAAGGGTTCCGGCACCCGGTTCACGGCCACCGTGCCGGCCGGCCGGGGCGCGGTGTCCCTGCGGGTGCACGGCAGCGACCGGGCCGGCAACACCGTCGACCAGACCGTGGTCGACGCGTACGGGCTGCGCTGACGCGCGCGGGGCGGGGCGGCCGGGTGCCGTCCCGCCCCGTCCGGCTCAGATCCAGCCCCGCCGGGCGACCTGGAAGGCCAGCCCGGGGCGGGTGTCCACGCCGGCGACGGCCATCAGGTCGGCGAGTCGTCGTTGGACGGTCCGCCGGCTCACTCCGAGCTGCGAGGCGATCGACTTGTCCGGCACCCCGGCCACGAACAGCGACAGCAGTCGCGCCTCGTCGGCGTCCGGCCGGTAGCCGTCGCCGGGGTGGTCGTCCGGGTCGGATCGCCGGCCCTCGGTCGCCGGCACGGCGAGCGGGTCGTCCAGCCGCAGGCGGGTCGCCACCCGCCAGTGGCTCTCGAAGAGGGCGAGCAGCGCGTCGAGCAGTTGACTGCGGCCGATCACGGCGGCGCTCGGTTCGCCGCCGTCGCGGTCGGGCACCAGCGGGCAGACGGCGGTACGGGCGTCCACGATGGCCAGTCGGACCGGCAGCCGGTCCAGGACGCGGGCCTGCTCGCCGGCGGCGACCCCCTTGGTCAGGTCGGCCAGCGCGCCCGGCTCCAGCAGCAGGTCCCGCTCGTAGATGGCGCGGTAGCTCACCCCGCGGGCCAGCGCGTCGAACTCCTCGACGTTCTCCGGGCCGGCCATGGCGAGGGGGTTCGCCCGGCAGAACCAGAGCACCTCGGTACGCGCCGAGTTCTGCAGGTCGCGGAGCCGATCGCGGAGCACCCCGGCCCCGGTGATCACCTCGACCAGGTGGTCGCCGTGGTGGCGGCGCAGCCCGGACCGGTACTCCTCGGCCAGTTGGGTGACCCGCCGCCGGGCCGCCTCCAGGTCCTCCTGCCGGCGCAGCAGCGCCGCGCCGAGGGCGACGTCCGGTGCGGTCGGGCGCAGCGGCGCGTCCGGGTCGGTGTCGGTGGGCAGCACCAGGCCCTTGATCCGCAGGGCCTCGACCTGCGCGACGACCTGCTCGCGGGGGCGGTGCAGCCGGCGGACCAGCTCGTCGATCCGGGCCGTGGTGAGCTGGAGCAGGCAGCGGTAGAGCTCCTCCTCAGCCGGGGTCAGGCCGATCACGTCCAACACGGGGCAGAACTGTACGTCGGCGCGGTGTCGGCCGCGCCGCGACCTGCCCGCGGGTCCGTCGGCTGGTCAAGTGTCGGGCCTCGCGTCTACTGTCGGTTGCTGTGCTGGAAGAGCTGCGCATCACCGGACTGGGCGTCATCGAGGACACCACGCTGCCGTTGACCGGCGGGATGAACGTCATCACCGGCGAGACCGGTGCGGGCAAGACGATGGTGGTCACCGGCCTCGGCCTGCTCTTCGGGGGCCGGGCCGACGCCGGGCGGGTCCGTGCCCAGCCCGGCCGGGCCGTGGTCGAGGGGCGGCTGCGCCTGGAGGGTCGCGTCGCCGACGCGGTGCACGCCCGGATCACCGACGCGGGTGGCGAGCCCGACGAGGACGGGTCGCTGCTGCTGAGCCGCACGGTGACGGTCGAGGGCCGGTCCCGCGCCCACCTCGGTGGCCGGAGCATGCCGGTGTCGATGCTCGGCGAGGTCGGTGAGCAGGCGGTGGCCGTGCACGGCCAGTCCGACCAGCTGCGGCTGCTGCGCCCCGCCGAGCAGCGGGCCGCACTGGACCGGTTCGCCGGCCCGGAGCACGAGAAGCTGCTCGACGCGCTGCGCGAGGCGTACGCCGGTTGGCGGCGGATCGTCGACGACCTGGCCGACCGGCGCCGCAACGCCCGCGAGCGCAACCAGGAGGCGGACCTGCTGCGGCTCGGCCTCGACGAGATCACCCGGGTCGATCCGCAGCCGGGTGAGGACGACGAGCTGAAGACCGAGGCGCAGCGGCTGGAGCACGCCGAGGGGCTGCGTACGGCGGCGCAGCTGGCCCAGCAGTGCCTGGCCGGCGGCGCGGAGGCGACCGACGAGACACCGGACGCGACGGCGTTGCTCGGCACGTCCCGGCGCACCCTGCAGGCGCAGGCCGGCACGGATCCGGCGCTGGGTGAGCTGGCGGTCCGGCTGGAGGAGGCGGCCACGCTGGTCACCGACGTCTCCGCCGAGCTGTCGGCGTACCTGGCGACGCTCGACGCGGATCCGGCCCGGTTGCAGCACGTCTACGAGCGGCGGGCCGCGTTGCGCGCGCTGACCCGCAAGTACGCCGACGACGTCGACGGGGTGATCGCGTGGGCCGAGCGGGCCCGCACCCGACTGTCCGACCTGGACACCTCCGACGACCTGCTCGACGAGTTGGAGCGGGACGGGCAGCGGCTGGCCGGTGAGGTGGCCGATCTGGCCGGTCGGGTGTCAATCTCCCGGCAGGAGGCGGCCGTCCGCTTCGCCGAGCAGGTCACCGTCGAGCTGGCCGGGCTGGCCATGCCGCACGCCCGGATCGAGGTGGCGGTGCTGCCCCGGCCGGCCGGTCGGTCCGAGCCGGCGCTGTCGGTCAACGGCGTGGAGGTGGGCGTCGCCCCGGACGGCGGCGACGAGGTGGAGCTGCGGTTGCTGGCCCACCCGGGCGCGCCGTCGCTGCCGTTGCAGCGCGGCGCCTCCGGCGGTGAGCTGTCCCGGGTGATGCTCGCCATCGAGGTGGTCTTCGCCGGTTCCGGTGGTCCGCCCACGCTGGTCTTCGACGAGGTCGACGCGGGGGTCGGCGGTCAGGCGGCGGTGGAGATCGGCCGGCGGCTGGCCCGGCTGGCCCGCAGCCACCAGGTGCTGGTCGTCACCCACCTGCCGCAGGTGGCGGCGTTCGCCGACCGGCACCTCGTGGTGGCGAAGGACACGGGCGGCGCGGTGACCACCAGCGGGGTCCGGGTCGTGGAGGACACTGAGCGCGCCCGGGAGCTGGCTCGGATGCTCGCTGGTTTGCCCGATTCGGATCTGGGTATCGCGCACGCCGAGGAGCTTCTGGCCGTGGCGGCCAAGGAAAGGCGCCCGTGACGCCGCGTATTGTGAGCGCAAGCACACCGGCTTGCGCCGACGTGTGCTTCCCTGGGTAGGCGGCCCTGCTCAGGCATGTCGCGACAGAAAAGCCTGCCTCACATGCCAGGATGGTCACGATGCGTCTACCCACGTTGCGCCGGAACCGGATCGCGGAGCCGGGCAGAGTCCTCGGCACCGCGCGCCTCGATCGCCGGACAAAACGCCTGGTCGGTCGGTTACGCCCCGGTGACATCGCGGTCATCGACCACGTCGACCTGGACCGGGTGGCGGCCGATTCGTTGGTCGCCGTCGGTGTCGCCGCGGTGCTCAACGCCAGGCCCTCGGTCTCCGGCCGCTACCCGAACCTCGGCCCGGAGGTGCTGATCGCCGCCGGCATCCCGCTCCTGGACGACCTGGGGGAGGGCGTCTTCGAGCAGATCCGCGAGGGCGACCAGGTGCGCATCGAGGGCAACACGGTCTTCGCCGGCGACGAGCCGGTGGCGCACGGCAGCCTGCAGGACGCCGAGTCGGTCGCCAAGGCGATGGCCGACGCCCGGGAGGGGCTCTCGGTGCAGTTGGAGGCGTTCGCCGCCAACACCATGGACTACCTCCGTCAGGAACGCGACCTGCTGCTCGACGGCGTGGGCGTGCCGGACATCCAGACCCAGATGCAGGGCCGGCACTGCCTGATCGTGGTGCGCGGCTACGACTACAAGGCCGACCTGGACGTGCTGCGTCCGTACATCCGGGAGTTCAAGCCGGTGCTGATCGGCGTGGACGGCGGCGCCGACGCGCTGGTCGAGGCCGGATACACCCCCGACATGATCATCGGGGACATGGACTCGGTCACCGACGACGTGCTGCGCTGCGGGGCCGAGGTGATCGTGCACGCCTACCCGGACGGGCGGGCGCCCGGCCTGCCCCGGGTCAACGGCCTCGGCGTCCCGGCGGTGACGTTCCCGGCGGCGGCGACCAGCGAGGACCTGGCGATGCTGCTGGCCGACGAGAAGGGCGCCTCGCTGCTGGTCGCGGTGGGCACCCACGCCACGCTGGTCGAGTTCCTGGACAAGGGTCGCGGCGGGATGGCCTCGACGTTCCTGACCCGGTTGAAGGTCGGCGGCAAGCTGGTCGACGCCAAGGGCGTGAGCCGGCTCTACCGGCAGAGCATCTCCGGTTCGTCGTTGCTGTTGCTGGTGCTCTCGGCGATCGCCGCGATGGCCTCCGCGGTGGCCGTCTCCACCGTCGGGAAGGCGTACTTGGGCGTGGTCGCCGAGTGGTGGGACAATTTCGTGTTCCAGCTGTACCGGCTCTTCTAGTTCCCGACCGATCAAGAGGCTGCAAGCGTGATCAACTTCCGGTACCACGTGGTGTCCCTCACCGCGGTCTTCCTGGCTCTGGCCATCGGCCTGGTGGTCGGCACGGCCGCCCTCAACGGCCCGGTCGCCGACTCGCTCGAGGGGCAGGTCGCCGGGCTGCGCAAGGACAACCAGCACTGGCGCCAGACGGTCAACAACATGGAGAAGCAGCTCGGGCTGGAGGAGGAGTTCGCCGAGGAGATGTCCCAGGTCGTCCTGCCGGGCACCCTCGCCGGGCGCCGGGTGGTGGTGCTCAGCCTGCCCAACGGGCGCGACCACACCGAAGGGGTGCTCAAGAAGCTCCAGCTCTCCGGGGCCACCATCACCGGCCGCGTCGACCTGCAGGACAAGTTCATCAACCCGGACAACAACTCCAACCTCCTGGAGTTGGCCGTCACCGCCGCCCGGCCGACCGCGCAGACCACCGGTCTGCCCGGCAACGGGCACGGTGTGGAGACCTCGAGCGCGCTGCTGGCCAGCGTCCTGCTGGATCGGGCGCAGGGCACCACGCCGGTCAGCGACGCCGACCGGCGGGCGGTGCTCGCCGCGTACAACAACGCGGGCTACCTGACCACCGACGACAACAAGGTCACCGGGCCGGCGGAGGCAGTCGTCGTGGTCAGCGGCCAGCCGTACGTCGACAAGGACTCCGACAAGCGGGACCAGTCGGTCGTCAAGATCGCCGAGCAGTTCGACCGGACCGGAGCGATCGTGGTGGGCGGCAACGGTTCCGTCGGCGGCAACCTGGTCGCCGTGGTCCGCGGTGACCCGGTGCTGTCCCAGACGATCTCCACGGTCGACAACGCCAACACCGTGCAGGGTCAGTTGGTCACCAGCCTCGCCCTGGTGCAGCAGCTCACCGAGAAGAAGGCCGGTCAGTACGGCGTCGGGGACAACGCCGCCTCGCTGCTGCCTAGACTGCCCCAGTGAGCGAACGACGTACCCCCGTGTCCGAAACCGACGAGGCGGCGCGTGAGCGAGCGCAGCGCGCGAACCTGAGGCACCGCAGGGCGGCGTCGCACGCCGCTGCCGAGCGAAGCGGGGCGACGGCGTGAGGGCGCTCGGCCGGCTGCTGATCGCCGGAGCCGGAGCCGCCGCCGCCCGGTACGCGCTGCGCGAGGTGCGTACCGCCCCGGTCGGGCCCGCGCTGGAGCGCACCAACTTCCGCGGCCGGACGGTGACCCTGGCCGCCGGGCCGGCGCTCGCCGCCGGCGTGGCCGCCGCCGGCGCGTTCGGCGCCACCAGCGCCGCCTCCGGCGGAGCCGCCCTGGTCGCCGGCCTCGGCGCCGGCGGCGTCGGGCTGTACGACGACGTGGTCGGCGCGCGCCCGGAGCAGAAGGCCGCGAAGGGCTTCACCGGGCACCTCGCCGCGCTGCGCGAGGGGCGGGTCACCGCCGGGCTGGTCAAGGTCATCGGGGTCGGCGCCGCAGGGCTGGGCGCCGCCGCGCTGCTCGCCGCCGACTCCCGGGTCGCCGGGCACCCGCGCCGCCAGCGCCACGGCGCGTTCGGTCGCGGCGTCGACGTGCTGCTCGGCGCCGGGGTGATCGCCGGCACCGCCAACCTGCTCAACCTGCTCGACCTGCGGCCCGGCCGGGCCATCAAGTCGGGGCTGCTGCTCGGCGCCCCGCTGACCGGCGGCCCGCACGGCGGGATTGCCGCGGGCGCGGCCGGCGCGGCCGGCGGTCTGCTCCGCGACGACCTAGCCGAGGAGGTCATGCTCGGCGACAGCGGCGCGAACGCCCTCGGCGCGGTGCTCGGCGTCGCGCTCGCCGCCCGGACCGGCCCGCTCGGCCGCGCCGGGCTGCTCGCCGTGCTCGCCGGCCTCACCGCCGCCAGCGAGAAGGTCAGCTTCACGTCGGTGATCCAGCGGACCCCGGGGCTGCGGGAGCTTGACGCACTGGGCCGGCGCGCCGACTGACGTGACCAGACCGGCACCCCTCGCCGGCGCCGGCCGGCTGGCCGGGGCAGCCGCGCTCATCGCCGTCCTCACCGTGCTCAGCCGCCTCGCCGGCTTCGGCCGTACCGCCGTGTTCACCTGGAGCCTGGCACCCACCGACCTCGGCGGCGCCTACGTGGTGGCCAACGCGGTGCCGAACTTCATCTTCGAGATCGTCGCCGGGGGAGCGCTGGCCAGTCTCGTCGTACCGCTGCTGGCCGGCGCGGTCGCCGCCGGTGACCGGGCGGCGGTCGCCCGGACCACCGGCGCGCTGCTGACCTGGACGCTGGCGCTGCTGGTGCCGCTCGCGCTGCTCGTGGTGTTCGCCGCGGGCCCGGTCGTCGGGCTGCTGGGCGACGGGCTGACCGCCGCCCAGCAGCAGAGCGGCACCCGGATGCTGCGGGTCTTCGCACCGCAACTGCCGCTGTACGGCGTCGGCATCGTGCTCACCGGGGTGCTCCAGGCGCACCGACGCTTCGCCTGGCCGGTGCTGGCGCCGCTGCTGTCCAGCCTCACCGTCATCGTCGTCTACCTGGGATTCACCGCGACCCAGGGCCGGCTGGCAACCGTCGGCGGCGTGAGTCCCGGTGGCGAGCTGCTGCTGTCGGCCGGCACCACTGCCGGCGTGGTGGTGCTGTCGCTGTCGCTGCTGATCCCGGTCCGGCGGCTGGGCCTGGGGCTGCGGCCCGGGTTCGGCTTCCCCGCCGACGCGCGGGCCCGGGTCGGCGGGCTGGCCGTGGCCGGCGCGGTGACCGTCACCGCGCAGCAGATCGCGCTGATCGTCAGCCTGCACCAGGTCACCTACGGCGCGCAGACCAACCCCGGCGTGTACAACCTCGCCCAGACCGTCTACCTGCTGCCCTGGGCGGTGCTGGCGGTGCCGCTGGCCATCGCCGCGTACCCGACCCTGGCCGCCGCCCGGGCCGCCGGCGACGAGGACACCTACCGGTCGACCCTCGCCCCGGCCGTGCGCGGGGTGCTCCTGTTCAGCTGCCTCGGCGCGGCCGCGCTGATCGGCACGGCCGGGCCGGTGGCGCGGTTCTTCTTCAGCGACCCGTCCGCCGCCTCGACGGCCGCCGCCGCGATCATCGGCTTCGCACCGGGCCTGCTCGGCTACGGCCTGTTCGCGGTGCTCACCCGGGCGCTCTACGCCCGGGGGGAGACCCGGGCGGCGACCGTCGCCACCGCGGTCGGCTGGCTGGTGGTTCCCGGTGCCGTCCTGCTGCTCGGCGCGGTGCTGCCGCTGCGCGACCGGGTCCTCGCGGTCACGTCCGCCAACTCGGTGGGCATGCTGGTGCTCGGGGCGCTGCTGGTCGCGGCGGTGCTGCGCGGCGCCGGCCGTCCGGCGCTGGCCGGCGCCGCCCGCGCCGGGGTGGCCGGCGCGCTGGCCGGAGTGCTCGCCGCGCTCGCCGGGCTCGGCCTCACCCGGTGGTTCGACACGCCGGGCGGCGGCACCCCGACGATGGCGGCGGCACTCGGTCAGGGCATGCTGTCCGGGGTTCTGGTCGGGGCCGTGTTCCTCGCCGTGGTCTGGTTCGTCGACCGGCGGGACGTACGGCCACTGCTCGGCGGGGTGCTGCGGCGCCTGGGTCGGGCGGGCCGGCGGGGGTCGCGGGACGGCGCCGCTACGCCGGCGTCGGGCGCGGTTCCCCCGGAGCAGGACGACGGGAAGGAGACGGTGGTCCGGTGAGCGCGAGAAGTGAGCCGAGTCTGCCCATCCTGCCCACCGAATGGTCGGGCAGCGTCGCGCTGGTGCTCGCCTCCAGCACCGGCGGGGTCGGCCAGCACGTCCGGTCGGTGGCGCGGGGGCTCGTCGCGGCCGGTGCCACCGTGCTGGTGTGCGGGCCGGCGGCGACGCAGGAGCAGTTCGACTTCACCGGGGTCGGCGCGCGCTTCCAGCCGGTGGAGATCCCGGCCAGCCCGACGCCGGCCGACGCTCGCGCGGTGCTCGCCCTGCGCCGGGCGCTCACCGCCGCCCGGGTCGACGTGGTGCACGCGCACGGCCTGCGCGCCGGGCTGGTCGCCGTGCTGGCCCGTCCGGCCGCCCCGCTGGTCGTGACGTGGCACAACGCGGTGCTCGCCGGCGGGCTGCGTGGCGGCGTCTCCCGACTCGTCGAGCGGATCGTGGCCCGGGGCGCCCGGGTGGCTCTCGGCGCCTCCGGGGACCTGGTGGAACGGGCCGCCTCGCTGGGCGCCGCCGACGCCCGGCTCGCCCCGGTCGCCGCGCCGACGCTGCCCGCGCCGCGCCGACGCCGTGCCGCCGTCCGGGCCGAGTTCGGCGTCCGCCCCGACCAGCCGCTGATCGTCTCGGTCGGCCGGCTGCACCCGCAGAAGCGGTACGACGTGCTGATCGACGCGGCGGCCCACTGGCGCACCCGCACTCCGCCGCCGGTCGTGGTGATCGCCGGCAGCGGCCCGGCGTACCTGCCGCTGGCCGCCCGGACCTCGGCGGCCCGCGCCCCGGTGACCCTGCTGGGGCACCGCACCGACGTGGCCGATCTGCTCGCCGGCGCCGACCTCGCCGTGGTGACCAGCGACTGGGAGGCGCGGCAACTCTTCGCCCAGGAGGCGCTGCGGGCCGGCGTACCGCTGGTGGCGACCGCCGTCGGCGGGCTGCCCGAGCTGGTCGGCGACGCCGCCAGACTGGTCCCCGCCGGCGACGTGGACGCCGTCGACGCGGCGGTGCGCGCCCTGCTCGACGACCCGGCGGCCCGCTCCGAGCTGGGCCGGCGCGGCGCCGAGCGGGCGGCGACGTGGCCCACCGAGGCGGACACGGTGGCCGCGTTGGCAACCCTCTACGCCGAGCTGGCCGTTGCCCCCACCGGTCCGGCGGCCCCGGACCCCGACGCCCCGATGACGGGACACCGGTGATGCTGCGCCGACTCGCCCCCGCCCTGTTGACCGTGCTCGTGGTGGCGCTGGGCGTCACGGCGCTGGCCGCCCGTCCGCCCCAGGGCACCCCGCAGCGCACCGCCGACTTCGTGGTGCTCGCCGGGATCGCCGGGCTGCGCTGGGAGGACGTGGATCCGCAGACCACCCCCACACTGTGGCGGATGGCCCAGGACGGCTCGATCGGCTCGCTGTCGGTGCGTTCCGCGCACCGGCCCACCTGCCCGGTGGACGGCTGGCTGACCCTGGGCGCGGGCAGCTTCGCCGCGTGGAACGGCAGCCGGCCGGCCGGTGGCTGCCCGTCGGCCGGGGTGGCCGTGGAGCAGCCGGACGGCATCGGCGCGAATCTGCCCGACCAGGAGAGCGTGGTCCAGTACAACCAGCAGCGGCTGCCCTGGGGCACCCTGCCCGGGTCGCTGTCGGAGTCGGTGCGCTGCTCGGTCGCGATCGGTCCCGGTGCGGCGGTGGCCGCCGCCCGCCCGTTCGGCCGGGTCGACCGGTACGCCTCGGGGCTGCCAGCCGACCCGCGCACGCTGCTCGGGTCGTGCGTGCTCAGCATCGTCGACCTCGGCACGGTCGACGGGGAGGACCCGACGGCCCGCGCCGAGGCGGCCCGCGTGGCGGACGCCCAGCTGGCCCGGGTGCTGGCCGCCCGGCCGCCGCGGTCACTGGTGCTGGTCGCCGGGATCTCCGACACCGCCCAGCCGTCCCGACTGCACGTGGCCGTCGCCGACGGGCCGGGCTGGGAGCGCGGCTGGCTCACCTCGGCCAGCACCGGCCGGGACGGGTACCTGCAACTTGTCGACCTCGCGCCGACCGCGCTGGCCGCGTTGGGCCGGCCGATGCCGGAGCGGCTCTTCATCGGCCGGCCGGCGGTCAGCACCGGCGGCCGCCCCGCCGACCTGACCGAGGCGATCAACGCGCCGGCCGACGCGGACCGGGAGGCGGCCGCGCAGCGGAACGTCTCCGGCCGGTTCTTCACCCTCCTCGCCGGGTTGCAGGTGCTGCTGGCCCTCGCGGTGCTGCCGCTGCTGCGCCGGGCCCGCCCGCACGCCGGGCCCTCGGGGCCGACGCCGGCGCCCGCGCGCGTCGTGGCGGTGGCGGAGCTGCTGCTGGTCGCCGCGGCGTTGACCGTGCCGGCCGCGCTGCTCGCCGACGCCGTGCCGTGGTGGCGGGGCGAGCACCCGGCGTGGATCTTCGCCGGGGTGACCGCGTCACTGGTGGTGGCCGGCACCGCGGCGGTCCGGTTCGTCCCCGGGTACGCCGCCACCCTCGGCCCGTTCGGCGCGGTGGCCGGCCTCACCACCCTCGTCGTCGGGCTGGACGTGCTCACCGGGGCCCGGCTCCAGCTCAACGGCGTGGTCGGCTACTCCGCGTTGCAGGGTGGCCGGTACGCCGGCCTGGGCACGGTCGGGTTGGGGGTGTTCCTCGCCGGCGCGCTGCTGAGCGCGGGCTGGCTCGCCCAGCGGGTGCACCGTCGCTGGCGGCCGGCGGTGATGGTGGCCGTGGGTGGCCTGGCCGTGGTCGTGGTCGGCAGCCCGTACCTGGGTTCCGACCCGGTCGGCGCGATCGCGCTGACCGCCGGCCTGAGCGTGGCGGCCGCGATCAGCGCCGGCGGCTGGCTGACGATCAGCCGCCTGGCCTGGGCCACCATGGCCGCCCTGGCGGTGGGCATCGGCTTCGCCGTGGTGGAGCTGCGCCGTCCGGCGGCCGAGCGGGGCAGCCTGGGCCGGTTCCTCTCCGCCGTGGGCGACGGCACCGGCGGGTTCACCGTGCACCGGTCCAGCACTGAGAACTTCGAGACGCTGGTCAACAGCCCGCTGACCGTGCTGGCCCTGGCCGGCGGCCTGCTGGTGTGGTTCGCCCTGTTGCAGCCGTGGGGCGGCCTGACGCGACTGTTCGGCATCTACCCGGCCGTGCGGGCCGCGCTGGCCGGCACCGCGGTCGCCGCGGTGCTCGGTGGCCTGCTCGACGGCGCGGCGCTGGACATCGCCGGCGCAGCCGCCGCGGTGGTGGTGCCGATGGCCGCGCTGGCCTCGCTGCGGGTGCTCGGGCACGCCGCGGACCGCACCCGCCCGGGCGGGGGCCGCTCCCGCGACGACGGCGCCGGCGACGACTCCGGCTTCGGCGGCAACGGGCCGGCCGGTGGGGGTGACGGCCCGACCGGCGGTGGCGGGCCACTGGGCGCGGGTCATCCCCGCCCGATCAGCGGTCCGCCCGCCATGGTCGGGCGGCCACCGACACCGGCCACGCCGGCCGACCAGACTCCCGACGAGCCGGCGGAGCCGACGCCGGACGCTCCGGCGGCGCCGCCCGCCGCGCCGGCCCAACGGCCCGCCGAGCCGTCGGAGGCCGACCCGTCGGACACCGTGCCGCCCCCGTCGGGGCCGCCCCGGCAGGCCACCCGATCATCGACCGAGGTTGCCGCTCCCTGAGCGCCGGGCGTCGCCGTGGTGGACCGGTGGTGACCCACCCGGGGTGCGGCCTGCGAGTACCCGCCCGGGAGGTGTTACCGTGGAATCCCGTGGATCGCGTGATCACTTTGCTGATCAAGCACGGCGGTCTGCATGACCGCGACAGACGACACGGGAGCAGGCCTTGGCCCCATCAGCACGGACGACCAGGCACATTTTCGTCACCGGGGGCGTCGCCTCCTCGCTGGGTAAGGGCCTCACCGCCTCCAGCCTCGGCAACCTGTTGACCGCGCGCGGGCTGCGCGTCGCGATGCAGAAGCTCGACCCCTACCTCAACGTCGACCCGGGGACGATGAACCCGTTCCAGCACGGCGAGGTCTTCGTCACCGAGGACGGCGCCGAGACGGACCTCGACGTCGGGCACTACGAGCGGTTCCTGGACCGGGCGTTGTCCGGCAAGGCGAACGTCACCACGGGCCAGATCTACTCCGACGTGATCGCCAAGGAGCGGCGCGGCGAGTACCTGGGTGACACCGTCCAGGTCATCCCGCACATCACCAACGAGATCAAGTCGCGGATCCTGGCGATGGCCGACCCGGACGACGACGGCCTCCTCCCCGACGTGGTGATCACCGAGGTCGGCGGCACGGTGGGCGACATCGAGTCGCTGCCGTTCCTGGAGGCGATCCGTCAGGTCCGCCACGACCTGGGCCGGGACAACTGCTTCTACCTGCACGTCTCGCTGGTGCCCTACCTGGCGCCGTCGGGTGAGCTGAAGACGAAGCCGACCCAGCACTCGGTGGCGCAGCTGCGCAACATCGGTATCCAGCCGGACGCCATCGTGCTGCGCTGCGACCGGGAGATCCCGGAGAAGCTCAAGGAGAAGCTGTCGCTCTACTGCGACGTGGACGCCGAGGCGGTCGTCGCCGCCCCGGACGCGCCGAGCATCTACGACATCCCGAAGGTGCTGCACCGCGAGGGGCTGGACGCGTACGTGGTGCGCCGGCTCGGGCTCTCCTTCCGGGACGTGGACTGGGCCAGCTGGGACGACCTGCTGGAGCGGGTGCACCGCCCCCGGCACACGGTGACCGTCGCGGTGGTCGGCAAGTACGTCGACCTGCCCGACGCGTACCTGTCGGTGAGCGAGGCGATCCGGGCGGCCGGCTTCGGCCACCGGGCCCGGGTGCAGCTGCGCTGGGTGCCCAGCGACGAGTGCGTCACCCCGGCCGGCGCCGCGGCGGCCCTGGCCGGCGTGGACGGCATCCTCATTCCCGGCGGCTTCGGCGTGCGCGGCATCGAGGGCAAGATCGGCACCGCCCGGTACGCCCGGGAGAACGGCATCCCGCTGCTCGGCCTCTGCCTCGGGCTGCAGTGCATGACCATCGACGTGGCCCGGCACCTGGCCGGCCTGGACGGCGCCAACTCGCTGGAGTTCGACGAGCAGGCCGCGCACCCGGTGATCGCCACGATGGCCGACCAGGAGGACATCGTCGCCGGCAAGGGCGACCTGGGCGGCACCATGCGGCTCGGGGCGTACCCGGCGACGCTGACCGAGGGCTCGATCGTCGCCGAGGCGTACGGCAGCACCGAGATCAGCGAGCGGCACCGGCACCGCTACGAGGTCAACAACGCCTACCGGGACGCGTTGACCAAGGCGGGCCTGCACATCTCCGGCACCTCGCCGGACGGGCGGCTGGTCGAGTTCATCGAGCTGGACCGGGGCCTGCACCCGTTCTTCGTGGCCACGCAGGCGCACCCGGAGCTGAAGAGCCGCCCCACCCGCCCGCACCCGCTGTTCGCCTCGTTCGTCAAGGCGGCCGTGGCGTACTCGCAGGCCGACCAGCTTCCGGTCGACCTGGACGCGGCGACGGAGGCCCCGACGGCGCGGCGGGCCGCCCGCAACGGCGCCGCGACGAAGGCGTCGTCCGCGTCGTGAGCGAGCGAGCCACCGGGCGCAACGAGGTGACGGCGTGAGCGCCGTCGAGCACCGCTACGAGGTGCGCTCCCGCGAGGAGCGCTACCGGGGTCGGATCTTCACCGTGGTCAGCGAGGACGTCACCATGCCGGGCGGCGGGACCGCCGCCCGTGACCTCGTCCGGCACGTCGGGGCGGTGGCCGTGGTGGCGCTCGACGACGCCGGCCAGGTGGTGCTGATCCGCCAGTACCGGCACCCGGTCGGCCGGCACCTGTGGGAGCTGCCGGCCGGGCTGATGGACGTCTCTGGCGAGGAGTTGCCGGCCGCCGCGCTGCGGGAGTTGGCCGAGGAGGCCGACCTGACCGCCGGGCGGATCGACGTGCTGGTCGACCTGCACAGCTCGCCCGGGTTCACCGACGAGCTGGTCCGGGTCTACCTGGCCCGGGACCTGGCCGACGTGCCGGCCGCCGAGCGCCACGACCGCCGGGACGAGGAGGCCGACCTCCAGGTCGTCCGGATCGACCTGGACGAGGCGGTCGGCATGGTCCTGGCCGGCGAGATCACCAACGCCTCCGCGGTGTCCGGGCTGCTGGCCGCGGCCCGCGCCCGGGACACCGGCTGGTCGGCGCTGCGCCGCGCGGACGCGCCGCTGCCTCGCTGAGCGTCACCGCCGGTCCAGCCGGCGGAGGGTACGCGTGAGAGGGCCCCGCGGCAGGCATGCCGCGGGGCCCTTCGTCGTCGTCCGGTGGATCAGTCGCGCAGCGGCCGGCCCTGCGCGTCCGTGCCGCCGTTGACCAGGATGAGGATGCCGTCGATGAGGCCCCAGAGCGCGCCGAAGCCGCAGGTCACGAAGCTCACCACGAGCTGCAGCACGGCGATCTTGGTGTGTCCGGTGTAGAACCGACCGGCGCCGAAGGTGCCGAGCAGGATGCCGAGGATGCCCGCGACGACCTTGCTCTTGTCGGAGTAACCGGGGGCGTACCCCGGCTGGTAAGGAGGAGTGGTCATGGGCCGACACACTAGTGATCCACTCGCCCGCTGTCCGCAGCGGGACACGCCGGATGGGACGATAATGGGTGAACACTGTCCTGTCGGCTGAGGACGCCTCCCACCGCCGGCCCGGTCGAGGCCCTGACACTCCGTCAGGTCACCCGGGCACCGGATGCCACTGTGCTGGCTCGCGGCGGGGCCGGGCGCGCCTAGACTGCCGCCGGCGGGACCGGTGGACCGCGGTGGCAATGGGGCCGTCGCGGCACCGAGCAGTCGGGGGAGAGCAGCCCCGAAGAGAGGTGTCTGCATCGTGAAGGTCGGAATCCCACGCGAGGTCAAGAACCACGAGTACCGCGTGGCGATCACGCCGGCGGGCGTCAACGAGTTCACCCGCAGCGGTCACCAGGTCTTCGTCGAGTCCGGCGCCGGGGTCGGCTCCAGCATCAGCGACGAGGAGTTCGCCACGGCGGGCGCCACGATCCTGCCCACCGCCGACGAGGTGTGGGACACCGCCGAGCTGGTGCTCAAGGTCAAGGAGCCGATCGCCGAGGAGTACCACCGGATGCGCGAGGGGCAGGTGCTCTTCACGTACCTGCACCTGGCCGCCTCCAAGGAGTGCACCGACGCGCTCATCGACCGGAAGGTCACCGCCATCGCGTACGAGACCGTCGAGCTGCCCGACCGGTCGTTGCCGCTGCTCGCCCCGATGTCCGAGGTCGCCGGCCGACTCGCCCCGCAGGTGGGCGCCTTCTACATGATGCGCACCGGCGGTGGGCGCGGTGTGCTGCCCGGCGGTGTCTCCGGCGTGTACGCGGCCAAGACCGTGGTCATCGGCGCCGGCGTCTCCGGCATGAACGCCGCAGCGATCGCGCTGGGCCTCCAGTCCGAGGTGCTGCTGCTCGACAAGAACGTCGCCCGGCTGCGTCAGGCCGACGCCATCTACCGGGGCCACCTGCAGACCGTCGCCTCCAACGCGTACGAGATCGAGCGGGCCGTGCTCGACGCCGACCTCGTCATCGGCGCGGTGCTGGTGCCCGGCGCCAAGGCCCCGACCCTGATCTCCAACGAGCTGGTCTCCCGGATGAAGCCGGGCAGCGTGCTGGTCGACATCGCCATCGACCAGGGCGGCTGCTTCGAGGACTCGCGTCCCACCACGCACGCCGACCCGGTCTACAAGGTGCACGAGTCGATCTTCTACTGCGTGGCGAACATGCCCGGCGCGGTGCCGAACACCAGCACCTACGCGCTGACCAACGTCACCCTGCCGTACGCCCTGGAGCTGGCCAACCAGGGCTGGCGCGAGGCGCTGCGCCGCGACCCGGCGCTGGCGCTGGGCCTGAACACCCACGACGGCCAGGTCACCTACGGCCCGGTCGCCGAGTCGCACGGCATGAGCGTGCTCCCGCTGGCCGACGTCCTGGCCTGAAGCGGTGGCGGGCTGACCGGCATCCCGGACTCCGCCGGCGCGGGCGAGCAGCCCGCGCCGGCCCTGCGCCGTGCCGTGCGCGGGTACCTCGACCACCTGACCGTCGAGCGGGGCCTGTCCGCGAACACCCTCGCCTCGTACCGCCGGGACCTGGACCGCTATCTCACGACCCTGGTGGACGCCGGCATCGCCGACCTCGCGTCGGTCGGCGCGGGCGTCGTCGAGTCGCACCTGGCCCGGCTGCGCGCCGGCGACGACACGCACCCGCCGCTGGCGGTCTCGTCGGCCGCCCGTGCGGCCAGCGCGGTACGCGGCCTGCACCGCTTCGCGCTGCGCGAGGGGCTGGCCGGCGCCGACCCCAGCCGCGACGTCCGCCCGCCCACCCCGCCGCGCCGGCTGCCCCGCGCGCTGCCGGTCGACGATGTGGTCCGCCTGCTGGAGATCGCCGGCCCGGTCACCGCGACCGGCGACGGTGCGTCGCTCGCGCTGCGCGACCGGGCGCTGCTGGAGTTCCTGTACGGCACCGGCGCGCGGATCTCCGAGGCGGTCGGCGCCGCGGTGGACGACCTCGACGCCGACGAGGGCACCGTGCTGCTGCGCGGCAAGGGCGGCCGGGTGCGGCTGGTGCCGATCGGCGGGTACGCCGTGCAGGCCGTGCGCGCCTACCTGGTCCAGGCCCGGCCCGACCTGGCCTCCGCCGGCCGGGGCACCCCGGCGGTCTTCCTCAACGCCCGTGGCGGCGCGCTGTCCCGCCAGGGCGCCTGGGCCATCCTGCGCCGCGCCGCCGGCCGCGCCGGGCTGCCGGTCGACGGGCCCGCCGCGGTGTCCCCGCACACCCTGCGCCACTCGTACGCCACCCACCTGCTCGACGGCGGCGCGGACGTGCGGGTAGTCCAGGAGTTGCTCGGGCACGCGTCGGTGACCACCACCCAGGTCTACACACTGGTGACCGTCGAGCGGCTGCGCGAGGTGTACGCCACCGCCCACCCACGCGCCCGGGGCTGAGCCCGGTCGCGGTCGGTCCCGACACGCCGGGCCGGTGCCGAACCCCCTGCTGGTCGGTGGCGTACAGTCGGCATCGGCGCGGACCTCCTGGGGCGACACGACCGGGGTGCGCAGCGGCGCCGCGAAGGACGTCGGACGGCTCCGACGCCGGGTGGGTCGTCGGGAGGGGGCAACGAGGACATGGCTGGCAACGGTGACCGTGCCGAGACCTGGACGTCGGAGCTCCGCGAGCAGCAGGCCACGCTCGGCGCGGACCTGGGCCCGGCTGACCCGGCGGCCTACACGATGCGCAAGCCGATCCCCGAGCCGATGCCCACCGATCGGCACGGCCCGGCGCGCATCATCGCGATGGCCAACCAGAAGGGCGGCGTCGGCAAGACCACCACCACCATCAACCTGGGCGCGGCGCTGGCCGAGTACGGCCGCAAGGTGCTGCTGGTCGACTTCGACCCCCAGGGCGCGCTCTCGGTGGGGCTGGGGGTCAACCCGCACAACCTCGACCTGTCCGTCTACAACCTGCTCATGCAGGACGACGTGACCGCCGAGGACGTCCTCATCAAGACCGACGTCGCCGGCCTGCACCTGCTGCCGGCCAACATCGACCTCTCCGCCGCCGAGATCCAGCTCGTCAACGAGGTCGCCCGGGAGATGGCCCTGGCCCGGGTGCTGCGCTCGGTCCGCAAGGAGTACGACTACATCCTGATCGACTGCCAGCCGTCTCTCGGCCTGCTGGCGATCAACGCGCTGACCGTCGCGCACGGCGTGCTCATCCCGCTGGAGTGCGAGTTCTTCAGCCTGCGCGGTGTGGCGCTGCTGCTGGACACCATCGACAAGGTGCGCGAACGGCTCAACTTCGACCTGGAGCTCGAGGGCATCCTCGCGACCATGTACGACAGCCGCACCACCCACTGCCGGCAGGTGCTCCAGCGCGTGGTCGAGGCATTCGGCGACAAGGTCTACCAGACGGTCATCACCAAGACGGTGAAGTTCCCCGAGTCCACCGTGGCCGGTGCACCGATCACCACGCTGGACCCGGCGTCCTCCGGGGCGCGCAACTACCGGCAGCTGGCCCGTGAGGTGATCGCCGCCCAGTCGGAGCGGTAGCCGGAACGCCCGGTGCCCGCCTCGTGGACTACGGTCGTCCGGTGACTGCGCCACCCCTCGACCCGCCGGCAGGGCCGCACGAGGCCGCCGCCCCGGCGGTCGCCGCCGAGCTGGCCGCCGAGGTCGACGGCGTGCTGCCGGCCGACCCGGCGGTCGCCGCCGAGGAGACCTCCGGCTTCACCGTCCGGCTGGCCAACTTCACCGGCCCGTTCGACCTGCTGCTGCAACTCATCGGCAAGCACAAGCTCGACGTCACCGAGGTGGCCCTGCACAAGGTCACCGACGAGTTCATCGCCTACATCCGCGCGATGGGCGACAAGTGGGACCTCGACGAGGCCAGCGAGTTCCTGCTGATCGCCGCCACCCTGCTCGACCTGAAGGCGGCCCGGCTGCTGCCCGCCGCCGAGGTGGAGGACGAGGCGGACCTCGCCCTGCTGGAGGCACGGGACCTGCTCTTCGCCCGCCTGTTGCAGTACAAGGCGTACAAGGAGGCGGCGGCGCACATCGCCGAGCTGGAGGCGGTCGGGGGTCGGCGGTACCCGCGGGCGGTCAGCCTGGAGCCCCGCTACGCCGAGGCGCTGCCCGACCTGGTGCTCGGCATCGGCCCGCAGCGGCTGCTGAAGCTCGCCGTGAAGGCGATGACCCCGAAGCCGGTGCCGGAGGTCTCCATCGCCCACGTGCACATGGTCCGGGTCAGCGTCCGCGAGCACGCGGCGATCCTCGCCGCCCGGCTGCGCCGGGCCGGCACGGCCACCTTCTCGCTGCTCTGCGCCGACTGTGAGGCCACCCTGGAGGTGGTGGCCCGGTTCCTCGCGCTGCTGGAGCTGTACCGGGAGGGGCTGGTGGCCTTCGTGCAGGAGCAGGCTCTGGAGGAATTGACCGTGCGCTGGACCGGCCCGTCCGACGGCGACACCGAGTTGCACGTCGACGAGTACGCCGGCACCCCGGCCGACGCGGAGCCGACGAGTGTGCCGGCGGGGCCGGGCGAGACGGGAACGACGGAGGGGGAGCGGGATGAGTGACGAGGAACGCCGGGACTCCCTGGCCGATCAGGCCGCCGCCTGGGTGCCCCCGTGGGAGCGCCCCCGCCCGCCCGCTCCCACCGCCTCCGAGGCCGACGACACCACCGCGGAAACCGACAGCGACCCTGTCCCCGCCCAGCCGGTCGCGGAGGATCGTGGAGCCGAACCGCCCCTCCAGGGCCCGGAATCCTCCACGATCGCGGGCGAGGCGAGCGCGGCGAGCGCGGCGGGCGCGACCGGCGCGGCGGGCGAGGCGGGCGAGGCGGTTGAGCCGGGCGACGGCAGGGGAGAGACGGTCGCGCCGGTTGTGGGGGAGGACGGGGCTGGGGACGTACCCCCTCGGCAGGCTGTGGGGCGGCGGAGGGCGCCGGCCGCGCCGGAGCCCGCACCGGAGCTGTCCGACGCGGAGTTGCGCGGCGCGCTGGAGGCCATCCTGCTGGTGGTCGACGAGCCGGTCAGCGAGCTGATCCTGGCCCAGGTGCTGGAGCAGCCGGCCGAGCGGGTCGGGCCGATGCTCGATGAGATCGCCGCCGGTTACACCGCGGCTGGGCACGGGTTCGAGCTGCGCCGGGCGGCCGGCGGCTGGCGGCTGTACACCCGGCCGGAATACGCGACCTATGTCGAACGGTTCGTGTTGGACGGGCAGTCCGTACGGCTGACCCAGGCGGCGCTGGAGACGCTCGCCGTGGTCGCCTACAAGCAGCCGGTGACCCGATCGCGCATTTCGGCCATCCGGGGTGTGAACTGCGACGGGGTCATCCGTACGCTGGTTACCCGCGGCCTGGTCGAGGAGTGTGGCACCGAACCGGACAGCGGGGCGTTCCTCTACCGGACGACCACGTTGTTCCTCGAGAAACTCGGGCTGAACACCGTCGACGAGCTGCCGCCACTCGCACCCTTCCTGCCCGACGACGTAGAAGAGCTTGCCGATGCGACCCGATAACCGTTCCCCGAAACCCGACGCCCCCGTCTACGAGGGTGCCGAGCGCCTCCAGAAGGTGCTCGCCGCCGCAGGCGTGGGTTCCCGGCGTGCCTGCGAGGACCTGATCTTCCGCCGCCGCGTCACGGTGGACGGCCGGGTGGCCAAGCTCGGCGACAAGGTCGACCCGGCCACCGCCGTGATCCACGTGGACGGCGAGCGCCTCCAGGTCGACACCCGCCTGGTCTACGTGGCGATGAACAAGCCGCGCGGGGTGGTTACCACCATGGCGGACGACAAGGGCCGCAACGAGCTGGCCGAGTTCATCGGCAACCGCGTCGAGCAGCGGGTCTACCACGTCGGGCGGCTCGACGCGGACAGCGAGGGCCTGCTGCTGCTCACCAACGACGGCACCCTCGCGCACAAGCTCATGCACCCGTCGTACGAGGTGCTGAAGACGTACCTCGCCGAGGTGGTCGGGCCGATCCCACGCAACCTGGGCAAGCGGCTGATGGCCGGCGTCGAGCTGGAGGACGGGCCGGTCAAGGTCGACTCGTTCAAGGTGGTGGACGCGCTGGGTAAAAGCGCCCAGGTGGAGATGAGCCTGCACGAGGGCCGCAAGCACATCGTCCGGCGGTTGATGGACGAGGTCGGGCACCCGGTGACCCGGCTGGTGCGTACCTCGATCGGACCCATCCGGCTGGGTGAGCTGCGTACCGGGCGGATCCGGCGGTTGACCAACGCCGAGGTCGCCGCGCTGTTCAGCGCGGTGGGTGACTGACCCCGGAGTTCGGGGTACGGCCTTCGGTAGGCTCCCGGACGGCCCGGACGCCGGCCGCGCGGGTGGCGCGGGTCGCGTCGCGCGGCACCGCGCGCGGTGCACCGCGAGTTGCGGGCATGATTGATGACGATGGACAACCGCTTGCGGCGCCAGCACCGGGCGATCCGCGAGGTACGGGCTGAGGAGGACACGGTGGAGGAAAACGTACGGGCCGGGCGATGTGTGGTCGCTGTGGACGGGCCGTCCGGTTCGGGTAAGTCCACCGTCTCGCGGCGGCTCGCCGTTGGCATCGGTGCGCGCTACCTGGACACCGGGGCGATGTACCGGGCGATCACCTGGGCCGTGCTGCGCTCCGGCGTCGACCTCGCGGACACCGCGTCGGTGGCGAAGGTCGCCGGCGAGGTGGACCTGCGCATCGGCACCGACCCCCAGGGGTACGGCGTGACCGCCGACGGCGTGAACGTGGACGCGGAGATCCGCGGTCCCGAGGTGACCGGGGCGGTCTCCGCCGTCGCCGCGGTGCCGGCGGTCCGCGAGCTGCTGGTCGCCCGGCAGCGCGAGATGATCGCCAACGCCGGCCGGATGGTGATCGAGGGCCGGGACATCGGCTCGGTCGTGGCGCCGGACGCCGACCTGAAGGTCTTCCTGACCGCCTCCGAGGCGGCCCGGGCTGCCCGGCGCAGCGCCGAGGACGCGGCCGACGTGGCGGCCACCGCCGCCGACCTGGCCCGCCGGGACCGGCTCGACTCCACCCGCAAGGTCAACCCGCTGGCCCAGGCGCCGGACGCGGTGGTGCTGGACACCACCGAACTGGGCATCGACGAGGTCGTGGTGCGGCTGCGCGACCTGCTCACCGAACGGGGGGTGGCATGACCGAGGGTGCAGGGTGGGTCGAGCTGCGTGAGCCCGACGTCGCCGTCGAGGAGCCGACCGGCCCGCAGCCGGTGGTGGCCGTCGTCGGTCGTCCCAACGTGGGCAAGTCCACGCTGGTCAATCGGATCATCGGCCGCCGGCAGGCGGTCGTCGAGGACGTCCCCGGGGTGACCCGGGACCGGGTGCCGTACGACGCGCAATGGAACGGCCGGGCGTTCACCGTGGTGGACACCGGCGGTTGGGAACCGGACGCGAAGGACCGGGCCGCGGCCATCGCGGCGCAGGCCGAGACGGCGGTGGTCACCGCCGACGTGGTGCTGTTCGTGGTCGACGCGATGGTGGGCTCCACCGACGTGGACGAGGCCGCCGTGAAGATGCTGCGGCGCAGCGCCAAGCCGGTGATCCTGGTGGCCAACAAGGCCGACAACACCTCCATCGAGATGGAGGCCACCTCGCTGTGGTCGCTCGGCCTCGGCGAGCCGTTCCCGGTCTCCGCGCTGCACGGGCGGGGCTCCGGCGACCTGCTGGACGCCATCCTCGCCGCGCTGCCGGAGGCACCGGCGATCGTGGAGAACCGGCCGCGCGGGCCGCGTCGAGTGGCGCTGGTCGGCCGCCCGAACGTGGGCAAGTCCAGCCTGCTCAACCGGTTCTCCGGCGAGGAGCGGGCGGTCGTCGACTCGGTCGCCGGCACCACCGTCGACCCGGTGGACAGCCTGGTCGAGATCGGCGGTCAGACCTGGCAGCTGGTGGACACGGCCGGGCTGCGCAAGCGGGTCGGCAAGGCCAGCGGCACCGAGTACTACGCCAGCCTCCGTACCGCCGCCGCGATCGAGGCCGCCGAGGTGGCCGTGGTGCTGCTGGACTCCAGCGAACCGATCAGCGAGCAGGACCAGCGCATCCTGTCGATGGTGACCGAGAGCGGCCGGGCCCTGGTCATCGCCTTCAACAAGTGGGACCTGGTCGACGCCGACCGCCGGTACTACCTGGACAAGGAGATCGACCGGGAGCTGCGCCGCATCCCCTGGGCGATCCGGCTGAACCTGTCGGCGATGACCGGCCGCGCCGTCGACAAGCTGGCCCCGGCGCTGAACAAGGCCCTCGCGAGCTGGGAGACCCGCGTGCCGACCGCGCACCTCAACCAGTGGCTGACCGCGCTGGTGCAGGCCACCCCGCACCCGGTGCGCGGTGGGCGGGCGCCGCGCATCCTGTTCGCCACCCAGGCCGGGGTGGCGCCGCCGCGGTTCGTGCTCTTCACCACCGGCCCGCTGGACGCCGGCTACCAGCGCTTCGTCGAGCGCAAGCTCCGCGAGGAGTTCGGGTACGAGGGCAGCCCGATCGAGATCTCGGTCCGTCCGCGCAAGAAGCTCGGCCCGGGCGGCCGAGGCAAGGCGCACGGCTGATCTGTTCCTGAGAAAATGCCGGATGGGGTTAGCCCATCCGGCATTTTCGCGCCCACCCTCCCACCCACCCTCCTAGGATGCCGTAGGGGTTGTGGGGTGATTCGGTGGCGCCGCGACGCGGGTGGGGCCTGTGCGGAAGAGCGGGGCTGCTGCGCTAAGCTGTACCGGCTGCCGCGGGGGAGACCACGCGGGGGCGGGACGTGGCGCAGCTTGGTAGCGCACTTGACTGGGGGTCAAGGGGTCGTCGGTTCGAATCCGGCCGTCCCGACAGAGGTAGAGGGGCATTTCTCGCGATCATGCGATGCCCCGCTGGGGACCATTTGGGGACCTCAGGCCGGTGAGATGCAACGACAGCGCCTCACCGGCGGCGCGGATCGACTGTCGATCCGGATGCAGATACCGCTGAGTCGTCATCAGCGAGCCGTGACCGGCAATCTTCCGCAGGACGTGAACCGGCACGCCGGCATCCGCCATCCAGGTCAGCCCGGTGTGCCGCAGGTCGTGCCGCCGCAGGTACTCGAAGCCCACCGAGCCGACGACCTCATCCCAGTGCGTCGCATCGCGGAGCACCGCCGTGCTGATCCGGCCGCCGCGAGGACCGACGAAGAGCCGGCCGTCATCCTCGGTGATCCGGTCGAGCTTCGCGGCCACCATTGGCCGCAGCTCCTCGATGATGGGCACCTGCCGCGCCCGCTTGCCCTTGGTGCCCTTGTCGACCAGGCCGCCGGGGCCGGTGGTGGTCTGCCGGCGCACCGTCCACAGCCAGGTGTCGCGGTCGATGTCGCCCTTGCGCACGCCGGACACCTCGCCGATCCGCGCCGCCGTGCCGGCCGCGAACATCACCACCTCACCCCAACCGGGGTAGTGACCGTGTGAGCGTTTGACCAACGCCGCCGCCAGGGTGGCGAGCGCGGTCCAGTCCGGCAATGCGAGGGAACGCGGGTTGTCCAACTCGTCCTCGGCTCGCTGGTACTCCCGCTGCCACCCGGTCAGTCGCGCCGGGTTGCGGTCGATCAGACCGTCACGCACCGCCTGCTCCAAGACCCGCACCAGGACGGCAAGGCTGTTCTTCACCGTCGACCGCCCGCAGCCCTCGGAGATCCAGCCGTGCGCGGCCCGGTCCACCGCACCGTTGGTGATCAGCCGCACGGGCAGGTGGCCGAGCGTCGGTGCGACCCGCCTGCGCCACCCCGCCAGGTACGGGTCGAGCGTCTTGCCCTCCAGGCCGCGCAGCGCCAGGCGCATCACGCTTTCGCCGTACTGCTCCAGCCGCATCGACGCCGCGTCGGGGTCGACGCCGCCCCTCGCCGCGCGCTGCATGGTGATGAGCCAGGCTTGCGCCTGCTCGGCATCACCGAACGCCTGCGACTTGGAGCGGCGTCGGCCCGACGCCGGGTCGACCCACCGGACCCGGGCACGGTACGGGTTCGGCCGGCCGGGACGGTGCTCGACGTCCGTGGAGACGGCGACGCCGATCGGGAGCAGGGGAGTGGTCACCGAGCTGATTCCTCGGGGTCGGTCCGGTGCCGCTCCAACCACGCCCGCACGTCCTCCGGGTCGTACTTGACGACCCGGGCGGACAACCGGATGAACGCCGGCCCCTGGACGGGGTTGGCGGTGCGCCACCGCCGGACGGTGGACGGGTCGACCTTCACGAGTCGGGCAAGCTCGTCAGTGGTCAGCAGCGTGCCCGGGGCTGCCGGTACATCGATACTCATCGGATCCCCAATGTTGTCGGTTCTGCTGTCAAGGTGGGCTTGACGCTGGATCGCGCGTCAGGCGACGAGGGTCTCTAGGTACTCGCGTGCCGCGTCCTGGTGCTCTCGGGCCATCGCGGCGGACGCGTTGGCGAGCAGGGCATCAGCGGTGGTGTGCCACCCGGCGCCCACGAATTGCAGGAAATTGACCACGAGCGTCGTGGGCTCGGTGCCGGCCGCGGCTTGCTGCGGCCCGCTGCTCTGGGTGCGGCGGAACACGACGCGTTGGTTGCGCAGGAGCGCGAAGGTGATCGAGTAGCGGCGGGACTTGGTGAGGAAGTGGCCGCCGAAGCCGAGCATGTGCGCCCAGCGGCGCAGCCGCCGCCAGTCGCGCGGTGTGCCGAGCATCCAGCAGGCGTCGATCAGGCGTTCGGTGTGGCTGCCGGCCGGGTCGGCGTAGATGTCGATGCTGTCGGCGGTGAGCCGGTTGGAGGCGTGGCCGGTGACCTCGGTCGACTTGGTGGCGTACTTGGCCAGGTACGCGGCCACCTGGGCGTCGGTCACCTCGCCCCGCCCCGCGACGGTGATCACTTTGGTGAGCACCTGCGTGCCCCAGCTGATCGGCCAGCCGCCGGGGTGGGCGGGGTGGTCGGCGGTGGTGAAGCCGACGGTAGCGGCGGCGTGGTCGACGGCGGCCACGAGGTCGGCGGCGTCGAGCTGCGGCGGGGCCGGCACGATTGCGTCCGGGTCGTCGGGGTCGCGGCCGTCGAGGCGGATGATGGCGTGGAAGTGCACGACGCCGCGTCGTTGCATCTCGGCGGCCTTGCCGAACGACAGCCTTACCGGGGACACCCACCGGGTCCTGCCGGTTCGTGGCGAGGTCACGGGGATGTCGGGGATGCCGCGAGCGGTGGCCAGGCGGTGCATGTAGCGGTTGATGGCGATGGTGGTGCGCCGCCACAGCTCCCCGGCCGAGAGGTTCCAGACCGCTTGGGCGTCGTGGTCGTAGCAGTCCAGGCACAGCGGGGTGCCCAATCGGGCGTCGGTGTCCTCGTGGCGGGCGAAGCAGACCAGCCGCACCCCGTGCGGGCAGACGGCCAGTGCCCGGCGGGCGTGGCAGGGCTCGGGCCGGCAGTCGCAGGAGGTGCGGCGGGTGCAGGTGTGTCGTTTGACGTAGCGGGTGTGGACCTCGCCGAAGGACGGGGCGGTGAAGGTGGGGAACACCGCCGGGTGGTGCGCGACCTGCTCGGGCACGCCCTTGCCGCCGACGAGGCCGGCGCGGACCACCTGGTAGGCGTCGCGCTGGTAGAGCTTGGAGCAGGTCGGGCACACGGCGGCGCGGCGGTTGCCGCACGGCTTGTAGATGACGCCGTCGGGCATGTCGGCCGTCGACCGCTCGGACAGGAGGCGGCCGGTGGCGGCCTCGACGGTGGCGATGGTGCCGACCAGGCGGATGGGGCGGGTGCAGCCGGCAGCCGGCCGGACGTGGCGCAGCCAGCCGGCGAGGTCGGGTTGGGTGAGCCGGGCGGCGGCCTGGAGCCGGACGTCGGCGGAGGTGGCGTACCAGGGCGGGGCGGTCGGCTCGGCGCACGGGGCCGTACCCGAAGCAGGTGCTTCGGGTACGGCGGTCAGCGTCGAGACGGTCAACGGGTCGCCTTCACAGGGTGGCCGTTGGCGGATCGGACGGGTCGGTTGCTGGTGTTGGGGTCGAGGTCCAGGACCGCGAGGGCTTGCGTGGCCTCATCCGAGGTCACCTTGAGGCGGACGGCCAGTTGGCCCGGGGTGATCGGCGTGCCGTGCTCGGTGCGGTACTGCTTCGCGACGCGGGTCGCTCGTGCGAGCAGGTCCGGTGCCACGATCGGCAGCGGAAGTTGGGCAGCGTCAGACGCGGTGACAGGAGTGTCGGTGGTGGACGGTGCCAACGTCGGTGCCGGGGTGGTGTCGGGCTTGCTCGGTCCGGGACGGGCGGGGCGGGCAGTCGCATCGGGCGCGGGCGTCGACGGCTCCGGGCTGGAGGCCGGTCGCGGTGCGGTGATCCGGGTGGCGACCTGAGCCGGGGTCGGGACCTCGGGCCGGGCCGGCGTCGGTGCCGGGACGGCCGGTTGGTTGTCGAGGACGGTGGGCAGCTCGGGCCGGCCGGGCGTCGGTGCCGGGACGGCGGGAACGATGGGCAGCTTGGGCCGGGCCGGCGTCGGTGCCGGGACGGCGGGAATGGTCACAGTTGGGGATGGCGTCTCGGCGGGTGCCGGGACGGTGCCGGTGGTGGCAGTCAGGGTTCGGCCGCTTTCCCGGCGGATCAGGGCGCGCATGTGCACGGCCAGGCCGGCGACGGCCGGCGGCAGTGCGCCGACGATCGCGGCCATGGCCACGCGCCAGGTCTCATCGGTGTTGGCGTTGGTTTGGAGCAGGTGGTACGCCGACTGGGCGGCGATGCCGATCCCGGCCGCACCGTAGGTGTTCTTCTTGGCGAACGCGGCGACCCGTGCGGGCACGGGAGCCATCCACAGCACCAGGGCGACGACCACGTAGCCGTCGACCGCGATGGGCATCAGCCAGGCCAGGGCGAGGCTGACCGAGGTGCCGGGGACCGTGATGCGGGCGGTGAAGCCGGCTAGTTCGGCCAGCGCGATCCAGGTGGAGGCGGACAGGCCGAAAGACGCGGCCAGCACCGCCCACGAGGCGATCGACGCCAACCGGGGCTCACCAGCCGCCGGCCGAAGGTTCGTCGGGTTGTTGGTCATGCCGTGGCCCTCCCGTCAGCGAGGCCGAACAGGGTCGGTTCCTCGCCGGAAGGCAGCGGCGTGGGTTGGGCCGCCCTGCGGGTGGCCGTCCGGTTGGTCCGGGCGGTCTTGAGGTTGTGCAGGTCGGCGAGCTGGTCAGGCGTCAGCACGTTGAGCGCCTGCTTGTCCTCGCCGCGCCGCCGGTACAGCAGCGGACGAACCGTGGCGTTGGTCGGGCAGTCCGTCACCCCGTCGGGGTAGCGGAAGCCGCAGCCCGGGCACAGCGACGGTGCCGGGCTACCAGGGTGATGGTCGGCGAACACCTTGGCGAGGGTCGCCACCGTGACACCGAGGCCGGCGCGGATGATCCGCTCGTCCAGGGCGACGCGGTCGGCGCGGTCGCCGTAGCGCATCTGCACCGCCTGCCGGGACACGCCCAGCCGGTCGGCGATCTCCGACCAGGAGTACCGGTACGGAGGCTGGCGCAGACCGGTGACAGCGAGCCGGGTCACGGCGTCCACCTCGGTGGACAAAACCGCGAGTGACCGCAGCGCCTCGATGTCGCCGGCAGCGACCCGACGGGCGTACGCCCGCAGGATGCGCCGTACGAACGCGTCGAACTCGGTGGTTTCCACCGACCGCTTGGCGTGCTTGGTGCGGGTGCGCGTCAAGCCGGACTTGACGGTGTTCTTGTTCATGCCGCACCACCGTTGGTGCGGTCCCACGCGTCGGCCGCCGCGTTGAGGACGGCAATGACAGCGTCGGCGGTCTGGCCCTTGGCGTCGTTGAAGTCGTAGGCGTTGTCGAGCCCCTGGTAGTACTGGCCGTCGGAGAACCGACAAGCCAAGTACCAGTCCAGGAAGGTCAACGCCGCCTCGAAGTCGGCGAACTCCGGGGCATCGAACATCTGGGCCGGGGCGTCGACGGGTCCGCCGTAGCAGACCATGCCGACCGCGCCGACCGTGCAGGCCGGGGGCGTGAACGACCCCGACGTGGCGTCGTAGTAGGCGCCCTGCGTCCAGCCGTGGCGGGACAGGTACAGGGCGGCGTCCCGCAGCGTGCGGGCCGGGGTGGTCACCTGCTCGGCGACCGGGTTTTGGGTAGCGTGCATGACGGCAGCTCCTTCCGGGCTGTTGATGGGGCGGGTCGGCGACTTCGGGGTGCTTTCTCAGGGCGAATCCCGTTGCTGCCGGCCCGTTTCTATGGGGTTCGGCGCTGGGGGCGGACCATCCGCCGCAGGGCCGCGTCGAACTCGGTGACGATCCAGATCAGATGCGCCCGGGCGTTGGTCTCGCCGGCCGCGAGGCTGATGCGGGTACGGATCTCGGCGTGCTGGCTGCCGTCGGCGGCCAGCACCCGGGTCAGGACCACCACACCGTGACCGGGAACCCGGAGCGTGACCGGCTGTGCCCGGTGCTCGCCCAGGCCGCAGGCGTGCCCTCGGGCGCACCAGTCCGGGTGCGGCAGGTGGTCGTCGGTGGCAGGCCAGGTTGGCGACGTGGCCGGCCGGGGTCGGATACGGATACTCATGCCGCACGCTCCCCACGGTTGGCCCGCATGCGGGCGGCGTGGATGGCGATGCGGGCGCAGGCCGCGTCATCGAGGTACGCGGCTTTGATCAGTTGCGGGGTGCCGCCCTCGGCGATGAGCAGGCCGACACCCGGGTTGGTCGGGCTGATCGTGTTGGACGACCAGCCGCGGTCGGCCCACCCGTGCCCCAAGACGATGTCGGAGGACACGTTGGTGGTGCACCGGAAGGCGCACCGCCAGGCGAACAGGTCCCGCAGGCTCGTCGGGATGATGTCGGACGAGGGGCGTTGCGTCGCCGCGACGACGATGATGCCGACCGCCCGGCCCCGGGCCACCAGGTCCCGCAGCAGACCCGCGAAGTCCTCCCGGGTCTTCTTGTCCCCGACGGTGGCCGAGAAGTAGGCGATCTCATCGATGGCGACGAGGATCGGGCTGAATACGTCATCGCGTTGGGTCTTCCGGCGGCCAGCGACTTCCAGGTAGGCGTACCGGTTGTCCATCACGATCTGCATCCGCCGCAGCGTGGCCAGGGCATGCGCGATATCCGGGCCGACGAACACGTCGGCGCAGCTCTTCCACTGGCCCAACTCGACCTGCTTGCCGTCGAGCAGGCACAGCCGGCAGTCGAGCGACAGGGCGGCGTGAGCCACGATCAGGTTCAGCAGGGTCGACTTGCCGCCGCCCGGCTCCCCACCGATCAACAAGTTGCGGTAGATCAGCGGGACCCGCACCGGGTGGCCGAACTCGTCCACCCCGACATGCACCGGGTCGAAGATCGACACAGGCGGGTCGGCGGGCATGCCACCCGGTACGGCGGAGGCGATCAGCGTCGACATCAGCGATCCTCCGCTCAGGCCGCCGGCGCGGCGGTCGACCACGGGTCATCCGCCGGCGTCTCCGGAGTGAACCCGTCCCCGTTGCGGCTGCGGGCCATCTTCTTCACCGTCGCGGTGGCGAACCGCAGCGACGGGCCGACCTCGTCGACGTCCAAGCCGTACGCGGAGCGCTTCTCGCCCTCCTCGTTCTCCCACCGTGACAGCCGCAGCCGCCCGGCCACCACCACGCGGGTGCCCTTGGCCAGGGACTCGGCGATGTGCTCGGCCAGGTCCCGCCACGCGGTGCAGGTCAGGAACAGCGGGTCCCCGTCGCGGTACTCACCCGAGTTGCGGTCGAACACCCGAGGCGTGGACGCCACGGTGAACTTCACCAGCGCCACCCCGGCCGGGGTGAACCGCAGCTCCGGGTCGGCGGTCAGGTTGCCGACCACCGTCACGGTCGTGTCGTTTGCCATTGCGATCTCCTTTGAGCTTTGTTGGAGGTGCACCGCCCTGCTGGCGGTCACCGCACACACCCCGGTCAGGGCGTGTGAGTCTTGGTTTCAGCGGCGCGGGTTGCGCTGCTCCGGTGCCGGTTCCGGCACGTCGAGCAGGTCCAGGCCCAGCGGCGGCATGGCCGGCGACACCGGGGCGTCCTCGTCGCGCATCCACGCCACCCAGGCCGACAGCGGCGAGGCCACCAGGCCGGTCAGCGGGTCACGACGGGTGATGTCCACCCGCACCAGCGCGGCGTGCCGGGCGGACGCGCGGACCATCCGCGCCTCGCCCGCCCAGCAGGCCACCGCGAGCTTGTCCGCCTTCCCGTCGAGGTCCGTCAGTTCCAGGCCTGGCCGCAGCCACACCCACACCCGCTCCCCGGCCGGCGTCGGCCGCGCCCACAGGATTAGCGGCAACCGACCCGGGTGCAGCCGCGACGCGGACCGGATGAACTCCGCGAAGCAGAGCCGCAGCCGGTGTCGCACCACCACGCACCACACCCACGCCGACACGCGGCGACGGACCCGGCCGACGCCGAAGACCACGCCGAGCACCACGGCCAGGAGCACCAGCGGCACCGCCGGATGCGTCGCCCGAGACAGGTACGCCATGCCCACGAAGAGCGTGACCGCAGCGACGATCTCGAACGCCCACCACCACAGCACCCGCAGTACCGGCCACACCCGGACCACGCACGCAACCACCAAGCCGCACGCCCCGCCGGACAACAGCCCGACCACCACCGCAAGCACCAGCGGCAGCGCCACCGACGCGGTGGCGGCCACCACCAAGGCGATCGACGCCGCCACGACGAGGAACGCCACCCGAGCCTTCTGCGCGTACGACCGCGACACCGGCGTCTCCACCAGCGTCACCGCGCCCACCGGGCGTTCACCGAACATCCCTGACTTCGCCATGCCCAACCTCCCCTTGTTGTGGGACAGCCGCGCGACTCAGTACTCACTCGACCGTACTGACTGACTCAGTACACGTCAAGGCGGTGACGCATCGCGCTGTGTTGATCCCTGGGTGTAAGAGTGCGAGGCTGGCAAGTGCTCTTTCGACCCTCCGCTGGGGGTACCCATGATGGGTAGGCCACTGACGGATGTGGATGAGGAGCGACCGACGGGGTGGAGGCGTACATGTCGCAGCGAGTCAGCGGTATCGCTATCCCGCGCCATGTCCTGGAGCGCGAGGACATGCGCGCCGCACTCGCGCGGCATGACTTCGGGACAGTGTTCATGCTGGCTCGGAAATGGGCTGGCATCAGCTATTCGCGAATTGCGGATGCGTGCTCAATAAAGCCTGAAAGAGTCGGAGCGCTTGCCCGTGGGCAGGGCAGTATCGCAACATACGAAAAGATCAGCCTAATCGCAGATGCGATGCGAATTCCGGGTCATATGCTGGGCTTGGCTCCCCGAGACTGGGAGGCCAGCCAAGCGGTGGCCCAAGATGCCAGAGGTGAGACCGTGAATCGGCGTGATTTCCTGCGCGTATCGGCCGTCGGTGCCGGCACCCTGCTCGGTGCCGTTGACGTCGCTGACCTCTCCTCCGGGCGACGCCTCGGCGAGGAGCTGCCGAAGGTTCTCGCGCGACGGACTGCGCGGCTCCGTCGACTCGATGACATCCTGGGCGGAGGCGACACTGTTCGCCTTTACCTGTCCGAATACGACATGACCAAGAAACTCGTTCAGGGCGGCACTTACACCGAGAAGGTCCAACAGCGACTGCTCGCAATTCTCGCAGAACAGGCGCAACAAGCTGGGTGGGCTGCATTCGACGCAGGGAATCTGGACCTATCGAAGCGGCTGTACGGCGAAAGCCACGGGATAGCCAATCAAGCGCACGCACCTCACCTGGCCGGAAACGCTCTGGCGTTCCTGGCGTACCAGACAGTTGGCGGCGATCCCCGCGAAGCCGTGGCGATCGCGGAGGCTTCCTGCGCCGCAGCAGGCGACGAAGCCCCGGCCACCGTCACGGCTCTGCTGCACGAGCGTCGAGCCTGGGCACACGCTGTCGTCGGAAACGCCCGTGAGACTGATGCGGCACTGGCGACGGCGCGCGCTGCCTTGCAGCGCCGCAACGCGACCGAGGAACCCGATTGGTCGACGTGGGTTGACGACCAGGAGGTGACCATCATGACGGGCCGCTGCTGGGCGGAGCTTGGCCGGCCGCTGCGCGCTGTTCCTCTCTTGGAGGACGTACTAGCAGGCTTCGACGACGCCCACGCCCGAGACAAGGCCCTGTACTCATGCTGGCTGGCTGACGCCTACGCCACGGCGGGGGAGCCGGAGGAGGCTGCCCGGGTCGCCGGTCGCGTGCTCGACCTCTCCGAAGGCGTCGCGTCCGTGCGACCACGCCAACGTCTCAACCCGGTCCTACAACGGCTCACGGACCATGCCGCCGTGCCGGGAGTACGAGAGGTGTTGGAGCGCGCCAGGGCGTAGCTGCTACGGCTCCACGTCGAGCAGGAGCGTCCTGCTGACCCAGGCGGCGTACTCGTCCGAACTCATCACGATCGGCACGGCCGCAATCTCGGGGTTCTGCCACGGGTGGTGGTCCTGGAGGAAGGCCCGCAGGTCCTCGAAGCGCTGTGCATGCGTCTTCAAGAGGAGCTGCCACTCTTCGCCGGTGCCGAACTCGCCCTGGTGCCAGAAGGCCGAGATGACCGGCCCGACGATCTGCGCGCCGGCCGCGAGCCTCGCCTCAACGACAAGGCGCGCCAGCTCGACGGCTGCGTCCCGCGTCTCCACCGCCGTCGAGACCTGCAAGACCGTCCAGGGCCGATCATTGCTCACGTCAGCGGCGCGACTTCCGAGCCGGGGCCGACCCTCATGCCAGGACGTGATCGTCTGCGGGCGCCACAGGTGGGTGCGGCCGAGGGTCTTGTCAGGTTCCGGCATCTGGCCGCGGTTCCGGTAGGAACTCACGGTGCCGACCTGGACGCCGAGGTACTCGGCGACCTCCGACGTCGTCCACCACTCCGCGCCTGGATCAGGGCTCGTCACGTACGTCATTCTGCCTGCGTTGGGCTATCAACGCACCTATGCATGCCCTCGCCCCGTCGAGCGCTCGCCGGCAGGTTGTCCTTCGTCCGGCGACATGACGCGCGATGTCGGCGATGAAGACCTGGCCGATCGACGGCGTCGCGTCCGATGAGGACTAAGACTTCCGACGCTCTGTCCGCCCTGCCCGGCGCTAGCCGTTGCCGCTCATAGGCCCGTATCGTTGACCTGTGTCGCTAGAAGCAGGCGAACCGCCACCGGGGACCTCGAAGTTGCGGGCGGGCGACGAGAGGGCGGTATCGGAGCAAGAACAGCTCCTCCGCGAACTCGTCCAACTCCAGTCCGAGCATGACGCGGCGAGGGACGCCATCCTACGGATGGAGGCGGCCGTTCAACCTGAGGAGGGCCGCCGCGCCCGCTTTGGCCGTCGTCGCACATTGATATTCCTCATGGGTCTGCTGGCTCTCGTCTTCGTTTTCGTGTTCCTTTTGACGTCGGGAACAAAAGTGCCGCTATTGGGCGCGCCACTGGCTGCTGTCGCGGCAGGCCTGGTGGGTCTGTTCTCAGGGCTCATCGGGCTCACCCTCAGACAATCGGAAGCGCGGGCGAGGGCGCGAGTGATCGAGGGGGCCGCGCACGTCTTGCATGACTATCTCGGGGCCCTGGAGGAGAAAGAATCCGACATCGTGGCGCGCTTGGAGACCGTGCGGGACCGCGAATATGCCGATCGAAGGCGGGTCGAGAGCGAGATGGACATGCTGCGCCGCCGGCTGGAGGAATTTAACCGCCAAGTGCAGGCGATGCAGCAGGACCGTCGCAGCGGGGGCGGGCTGTGACCACCGGCCGTATGCGCCCTCGCCCGGCGGCGAGTGAGGCCCCTGAGAAGGCAGCTTCACCTGCGGCACAAGGCTCTCCTCGTAGCGGCGATCGACGGCCGGCAAATGCTCCGACTGCCCCCGTCAGCGCACCACTGGTCGCCACGGCTTCGCTCAGGTTCAGCCCGGAAGCAGCCGCCGAGCACGCTGCCGCCATCGCCAAGTACATCTCCAGCCTCGAACTGATCAGCAGAGCGATCGCCGATCAAAAGCAGTCCGATGACGTGTCCGCACACCACGTAAGGCTTGCGGCAGAGTCGCTGGGGACATCCGGATCGAAGCGGGATCGAAGACTATCCGAGATGGGCACCTTGCTCGTCGGTGCAGCGCTGGGATATCTGGGCAACGTTGCCATTTCAGACGACTACACTTGGAAGAACTTCATCATCTTCACGATTCCATTCGCAATTGGATTGTTCCTCTACGCGTATACCCTCGGCCGGGACTGAACCCAACAGCTCGTCGGATCAGCCCGGGACTGGGGCTCCGAACTGGGCACTCAGGACCGATCTCCTTGTCGGGCTCCACTTGATCCGTTCCACATCGACTTCACTTGAAGGGTGACAGTTGGCCGGCTCTCTCCGGGCTCGGCTGTCACGCTGCGTAACTGGCGTGCCGTCTATGGCTGGGGCATGCGATCCTCGATGCCGGTCAAGACGCCGGTCAGCGGCATGAGCGCGCACCGCTGTACGGTCATCCCTCGGCGACAGGTGGATCGTTGCCTATCAACTATCGCGGATTGCATTCGCCGACATGGCCAGCGACGCACCAAGGGTATTGATCACCGCGCCGGCAACCAGTACCGTACTGACGGAGCGCGTACGTTCCGAAACGCTGTGTGGTCCGAGGCAAGGTGGCCTGTATTGGAGTGGCCTGGGTGGATTCGTCAGCGCTGGACGGCGGCCGCCGCAGCCGCCGCGGTTTCCAATATCAAGACGCAGTAACCTTGCTCGACTGCCTGGACATGTATGCCGGAGCGTACGACTCGGTTGGGTTTGAAGACCTCGACGACATCGTCTGCACAGCACGTGACGGGACGACGTACCGGCAGGTGAAAACGAAGGAAGACGCGACACGACATACCCTCGCATCCGTATGCCGGCCAGAACTGAAGGACCGCGTCGAGACCAGCATCCTCGGACGATTGTTCTCCGGCAAGCCTTGCACCGCCGAATCACGGTTCTGTCTCGTGGTGAACGAGACGCCGCAGGCCGATCTCGACAGCTTCCGGACCGAACGAGGCGCCACCCGAGGTCCAGTACCGCAGAAGCATCGCGATGACCTCGCCCAGCGTCTAAAAGACCTGCCGGTCGCCCCAGGTCGGTCCATCGACCTTCTCATCGACCGTTTCGAGGTGCTGGTCGAGGCGCGCACCATCGAGCAGGTGGAGGACGCCATCCTGCGTCGCCTCGACGGCCCAGTCGCAGCGGTCCTCGGCCAGCCGGCCCTGTGGCGAGAGCTTGAGGACGTCCTTATTCGGCTATCCATACTGCTAGCCCGCGAAGCATCGCAGAAGATCAGCCGTCATTGGGATGCAGCGACATTTGAGGCGTCGCTGCTTCAAGCCATCGCAGCGTCGACGGGGCGTCGGTCCGACGGCAGCACGGAGCCGCTGCAGCGGCTACGGAGCAAGCTGCAACCGGCTGGGCTGACCGCCGAGGAGGCGGAGGGTCATCTGGACCTGCTGCTGCGCTATCGGCGGCGCTATCGCTCGGCCGTCGGCGGTGAGCGGCGGCTGCTGGACGATCTGAACGACCACGTTTTCGCCCTCTGCAGCGAGGTGTCGGCACGGCGGCGGGCGGGGCACATCGAACCGGGCCCGGCCGCGTACGCCGCCACAGTTCACGCAGTCACCCGAGAGCCCTTCCTACCCTCGCCATCGCTGCCGCTGCACGATCGTCTCGCCGCGCTCGCTGATGTGACGGCACGGTGCCAGAATCGCTACACGGATGGCACGTGAACTCGGGCGCTCTGTGGTCCCGCCGTTGCACCGGCCGTGGGACCCGGACGACAGTGTCGACTTCCACGCGGCAAGGCTACTTATCCTGTTCAGGCGTTGTGGAAGCCAACCCCGGTATCAGATCGAGGGCCGCACGAAACTCGCGAAACTCGACTTCTTTGTCCGCTACCCGCTATTCCTGCAGCGGGCAATGCAGGTCCTGCACGCCGAAGGCCGCACCACATCGGTGTGGCACGCTCATGGCGCCGAGACCGAAGCGCCGATGATCCGGTATCGCTTCGGCCCTTGGGACCCGCGATACCGGCAGTACCTGGCCTTCCTCGAGGCTCGCCAGCTGATCAGGATCACAGTTACTAAGCCGGAGCGGGTATCGCTCACCGCAGCCGGACGCCGGCTCGCTGAGCAGTTGGCCACCAAGCCATCCTTCAGGCCCATCGTGGAACGATGCGACGCCATGGTCGGCAATCTTGCAGTTCTGACAGGCACAGAACTCAAGGACTTGGTCTATGACCTTTTCCCCGGCGAAGTCGGTGAGGCTGAGATGCGAGCGGAGATCAGGCAGTGACCGAATCGACTCCGCCCCAGCCACTGCGTCTGGGACGCGGCCTCAGGGTGATGAACGTCGAGCTGGTGCAGAGAACCGGCGAACTCGAACGCTTCGACCTCAGCCAGTCCGCCATGACGATCCTCACCGGGCCTCGCAACAGCTCGAAGACCACCACGCTGAAAGTTATCGACTACTGCCTCGGCGGCCGTGGCAGCGTCGCCGAGGACCTCGGCGCCCCCATCGACGAAAAGTACGCCGCACTGTCCATCCAGATCGCCATCAACGGACAGCCGCATTGGCTGACCCGCGAATTTGGGTTCGGGCAACGCGGAGTCGTCCAGATCGACGATGACACCGCCGTCCCCGTCGTCCAAATGTCCGACTGGCTGCTCGGTAAACTCGGCTGGCCCCGGCTGACCATTCCGCTGGGTCGCAACGCAGGTACCGCCACCCAGCAGACACCGCTGAGCTTTCGCAGCGCACTACGGCACATCTACAGACGCGAGGACTCTTGGACAGAGTTTGCGTCTAAGGAACAGGAGTATCTACGCCGGGCGGTGGTAAGCCTCTTCCTTGGCTTCGCCCCGCAACGTTATGAAACGACCGAGTACGAGCTCGGCAGAGCGCAACGACAGCTGGCCGCCGCTGAAGCGGTACTCCGCGATGTACTGGCCAGCACAGATGAGGCGACCCGGGCTGTCGTGCACCAGCTGGGCCTGCCGCCCGTCGTCAACGCCGACAGTCTGCAAGGCGTTCGCGACGAGATCGACCGTCGCCTCACGGCCGCCCAGAGCGAACGCGACGCGCTGGCGGGTGCAGCCGCGCGGGCACGCCAGGCCGACGAAACCGCCCCCGGCCTGGACCCGGGGCTGCCAGCACAACTCCAGGAGGCTTCCGCGCAGGCCGCCGACGCCGCCGGACGCGTCGCGTCCCTCCTGCAGGTTATCGACGAGCACCAGCGGTCGATGAGGCTCGTTGCCGCCGACCTAGAGCGATTCAATCGCCTGACCGATGCAGTCGACGCCTTTGATGCGGTTCCGGTGCGCATCTGCCCTGCCTGCGAACAAGACGTCGACCCTCGCCGCGTGCATGACGAAGCCAGCTGCTACCTCTGTAGCCAGTCAGTTGTCGGAGATGCTCGGCGACGCCGGGCCGAGCGAGAGCAACAGGCACTCGCCGCGGAGCAGTCCGACCTGGCCGACGCCCTCGCGCGAGCAGCCAGCGACCTGCGACAGGCGCGGCAGAACGAGGCGGAGGCATCCGAACGCCGAGTCCGGTTAGCCGGGCGCCTCCACGACGAACGGGTGACCCAACTGGCACCGTTCGTCGCTGCCCTCGAGGATGCCGCCCGAGAGATCGGGCTTATCGAACAGCAGCGCAACGCCCTGCCCGCACTGGAGATCATTCTGGCCCGTCGGCAGCAAGCTGAGCATGCGGTGGAGACTGCCCGGCAGGAAGTGGCGCGGCTCACTCGCCTAGCCGCTCTCGACGCTGACGCATCCGCAGACATCCCGGACCGCTGTGGCGTCCTCGCCGATCACATGAACAGCTTTCTGCGGCACTTCCGCGACCGGGGCTGGGTCGCCGGTCAGGTCACAATCTCTGGCGATGAACTCGCCTTTTATGTCGGCACCAGACCGTGGGACCACAGCCTCGGCGCTGAAGCTAGGGTTCTCTTCTTTCTCGCCTACAGCTACGCCATCCTAAGGCTCACCGACGCCGAGGACCGGCGCACCTGCCCACCTGGCATCTTGCTACTGGACAACCCATACCAACAAGGGCTACCGGCCGACGTCGTCGTACACGCCATTGGCCGCATCGGTACAGCCGCAGACCAGGTGGGCGGCCAAGTCATTCTCACCCAAGCCCGGCCGGTCTCAGGCATCACCGCACCGCATGCCTCAATCCAGATGCCGCAGGAATACGCCACCTAATTGACAGTCACAGTTACATTGCGGCGCGTCCTCAAAGTTTGCGCGGGTATGATCAAGTGCACCGACATCGGCAGAAGCGGATGCCTGGCACACCAGCCGTCGTGGACAGTCGGCGTCACGGCCCGTATCCGGCATGCTCAAGGCCCGTGTAACCCGACAATTGAAGTCACCGTGTAACGCATCAAGCGGAGTACGACAAGGACCGATCTCCTGCCGGTGAGAACTTTCCATACGTCTTCAAGGGCGGCCCTGCGGGCCGCCGCGCGGGCCACTCGCCGGCCGCCCGCGCCTTGCCGCTTCGCTCCCGGCGCGGGCTGGCAGTGGATACTGCGAGTCCCGGCGGACACGCCGAAGCCCCGGCCGACCGTCACCGGCGGCAGCCAGGGCTTCAACCTTCCCGTCTACGGCCCCTCCGGAACGCCCTTACGTCTCGTATGCCCGCCAAGGCCGACACTCATTGGAGGACGCGGTCACAATGGACGCCGTGAGCGATCTTACGAAGCGGACTGCGATCGATGTTGCTGCAAGTGCAGCAGGCGGAACGGTGGGACCGACGGTGACAGCGCTGATGGCGACCGCGGCCGCAGTGACGCATAACCCCGACTTGGTCGCGCTGTCCGTACCAGCTGGCGCACTGGCCGACGCGATGACGGAGCAGGGCATCCTTCTCGTCACGAGGACGCTCCTGAACCCTGCAGAGCGCGTCGGGCAGTTCGCAGACGCCGTAAACGAAGAGGCTGCGGAACCCATCGAGGACTTCATCGACAAGCACGTCACAAGTGCAAGAGAACGCGAGTTCTTGGGTCGCGTAGTGGACGCTGCGACAGCAGCACAATCCGACTGGAAGACGCGCGTGCTCGCTCGCGCGTTCGTTAGAGGCGCAATAGACGGCGACCTCATCGATGAGACGGAGATGTTCATAGCAGCGACCCGGAACATTGAAGTCCCTCACGCGCGCTTCCTCGCGGCTGCTCACAAGATCTTCACCGGGCCCGACCCAAAGGGCGCTCGTACCGCTACCACTACTCAGGGGGTTCTCGAAGTCGACAAGAGAATCGGACCTTCCGCAGTCCTCTTGTGGCGTGATCTTCGCGACCAAGGATTTCTCAAGGAAGCCGAGTTGCGGGATCGCGGAACTGCCACATACAAGATGACCGACCTTGGTTTCGTCGTGTGCTGGTGGCTTGCCAAACTCGGTACTGATCTGGACGAACCCCGGGCCTCCTTGGCCGACGAATCGCCAGAACGTCCCGCAGCCTCCGGCGGGTAGGGCCTCCGGCCCTACAACCCGGGAGGGCCTCCGGCGGCCGGGGCTCCGCCCCCGGACCCTGGGCGGCTCTGGGATGTCCGATCCCCGGCGGCCCATCGCACACCGGAGGCAGCCAGCCCGCGCCTGCCCGGTCAAGGTCGTTCGTCCGGTGGGGCGCTCCACCTTGACCGGGCAGGCGCGGCCCGGCCGAGCGAAGCTTGCGCGACGGGATGCCACACCGGCACACGAGCCACCCGCCGTCTTGACAATCAAGAGCCGAACACCCTTTAAGATCACGCGGCCCAACGAGGGCGCAACCGCCGCCACAAAGAGCCGAAGAACGATGACAACGAACCCGAACGATATGTCCTGCTCGATGTCAAGTTTCCGGCCATCGCCGGAGGCCCGGGCGCTGCCCCGCTTGGCTCGAGATGTACCACTGCGCGGCCGACGAGGTCCGGAGCACGTCCCGCTGTCCGGCCACGCGGCGATGTCCCTGTGGACGATGCCGATCAAATGTGGTGCCGTGAAAGCCTGTCCGCCGCTGTTCGAGAGGGGTCCATAGTGCCTGTAATCGCCGACCGAGTTGTGCTGAGGGCATGGCGGCACAAGAACCAACCGGGCCGCATCCACTTCATCGTGAGGCGCGCCGATGGGAGCACACGCCGGCTTTGGGTGGGCGAAAGTCACTTCCTCTACGAGATCCTCGACAGCCACCTTCTCGCCTTGGGCTACACAGGCCCTGCGAGTGGAAAGGCGGACCCGGAGGAGGACGAGCCAGGCGCCGAGGCGGGATAGCAAACCTAGGCGAAATCTGGGAGATGATCTTTCAGTCCGTCGCCACTGGCACTCCCTCATGCTGACAGCAACCAACAGCTTGACCAGCGCCCAATCCGAAGTGGCCAAGCGAGCGGCCGACCTTGACCTAGTTTGGGACGAAGAGGTCGTTGGTTCACGGCCAGCGGCCCTAATGATCCGGCCCAACCCTATGGGGACCAGATGGGGACCACACGTCAGGAACCGACGCCCACGACTGGCATTGCTGCGTACGTCGCGCGAACCGTCCCACCGTGGCCGACGTGCGGGGTTGTCTAACGCGACGTCCTGGGGGTCAAGGGGTCGTCGGTTCGAATCCGGCCGTCCCGACGCAGGTCAGAGGGCTGATCCGGAAATCGGGTCAGCCCTTCGCCGTTCTGGGGACCAAGATCAGTCAAGTTGGAGCGTGTCTAGCGCTGCTTGACCGCTGGTCAAGTTTCAGGTGGCTACCCGGGTCATTTGTCGAATTGTTCGTTCTCTGGATCAAGGCGGCCCGCAAAGCGGGCGGCGCCGGCCCGGCCCCGGCCTGCTGGCGACCTCCGGCCGGCAGCGGCCGGGCCGGCCGGCCACGCTGCGGACGAGAAGACCTTTGAAGACCTGGGGGGGGCGCCCCCCCCCCCCGCCCCCCACACCTATTGCCCGGCGGGGAAACCCCCCCGGCCCCCCCAGGGCTACCAGCCTCCCCGGACGGGGCCAAGGTCGTTCGGCTGGTAAGGCGCTCCACCTTGTCCCCGTCCGGGGAGGCTGGGCGGTCTACGACTGCCCGACGAGGAGATCCGCCGCTTTCCAGCCAGGCCCGCATGGCTACTCAAGCATTGACCTGTAGCGGTCGCCAGCGTCGCTGATCGGGCGGTAGTGCTCGTCGGTTGCCGCTGCGTGCAGTGCGGCCAGGAGCTCGTCTGCGGCCGGCAGATCGAGGGCTTCCCGGAGCCGGTCCCGTTCCATGTCGAGCTGCGGCCAGTCGGCGCGAATGTAGTGGTTTGCTTGGGCCAGCCAGTCCCGTAGCTGGCTGCCATCATCCCCGAACGGTCTTGCGGTCGCGTCGTGGAGACTGGACAGACCAACGACGAGTGCCAGCGCATCACGCAGGGACGCGGCGATTAACCCGCCCTCGCCTTCTGACCCGACGTACACAACTGGTCGTTGACTACCTGAGCCGACCAACATGAACGCTCCGCCCGAGGCATCCCCGGCGATCATCTCAAGGGATTCGCCATTGGCTAGGTGGACCGGCTCAACCGGTCCGTATGCCGCCCGCGAGACATCGAAGTCGAACAACCGCGCCAACAGGGCCTCGATCCACGGCGTAGCGCGGATTTGATCCAGCAGAGCGCGATCGGATTGCACGTCAGCGACGGTACCGCCCAGGGTCGGCGGGCCATCCACGGGCCAGTAACGGTGTCCCTGGATGGTCACGAGCGGGCACGAGATGCAACCAGATCGCCCGCCGGCCGCAGGCGTTTCTGGCATCACGGCCGGTTGAGCACGCTCTTCCAAACTGGCGGTGTGCGGACCGCTGATCAGCCATCCCACCGAGCCAAGGTCGGGCGTTCCGCACCTCGGCCTCTGCGTCGTTCTCAAAGGTTGCTTGATGCGATGCGCCCATCGCGGTCCCAGTAGGTCCAGAGTCCTTCTTGGGAGCCATCGACGTACTGGCCCTTCATGCAGAGGATCGGGCCGCTTTCCCAGTAGACGGCATAGGGCCCGCCCCATTCGGATGCTGGCTCCAGACTTGCCGAAACCCGTTGAACTGCGGATCGATGGTGACGTCCTCCGAGCCCACGCGGGCCATCATGACAGTCGTCACTGTGGGCCCTGTACAGCCATCCGTACAGCCAAGTCGGCCGACATGCACAGGTTGTGAGCGACCGTAGCCGACGAGTCAAGCAGGTCAGCGGCGTTGGTCGACGCTGGCCGAGAGCAGTCGCGATCTTTGCAAAGCAGGGGAGCGTGGCGTGCCCGTTCCGTGCCCGATGGGGCGGGTGTCGAGGGCTAATGGCGGTCAGCTCCTGGACGTGCGAGCCAGCATGGCGACGCAGGTCAAGCCAGACCATTGCCGACCAGCTTCCGCCCGTGTCCACACTTCCTAAACCGTGCGCTGCGGTCATTGAGCGTGTCAGCGTCCCGGGGACCACGTAGGGACCACACGGCCTGCGCGATGGTGCGCGGCACGACGTCGACCGCGCGGCCTGATCTTTGGGATAGCGTGTGTGACGTGCGTGGAGGTGTGGCGAAGCGTCCTGGGAGTCAAGGGGTCGTCGGTTCGAATCCGGCCGTCCCGACGCAGGTGAGGGGCCATCTCGGAAGATTGAGACGGCCCCTTTGTCGCACCTGGGTGACTAACTGAGTGACTACGCCTCGGGGTCGAAGATCCGGTCCATCGCGACTGCGCCGCCCAGAAGCACCGGCCGTAGTTGGTGCCGGTAGACGCTTTCGGTGACCGTCGTACCGGAGTGGCCGCAGAGGTCCGCAATCTGTTCGAGGCTCATGCCGCTGTCCGACAGTAGGGACACGAAGCTGTGCCGCAGTTCGCGGGGAGTCCAGTCGCGTGGGTCGAGGCCCGCTTTGGCTGCATCCGCGCCAGCAAGTGTGTCGTACTTCGCTTGATGCGTTACGCGGTGGCTCCACTTGATGGGTGACACTGACGGGGAGCTGGTGGAACAGACGAGGATGCCCGGGGAAGCGGATGGGCGCCGCTAACGCTCTTCTCCCGACGCCATCTGGCGCGCTGTGTCCTGGTAGAACGACACCAGCTGCGGCAATGGAACCGCCTTCCGGGACGCTGTGGAGAGATCCTTTCCCTCCTCTGACCACGGCGGCGGCCATGCGCTGATCCCCTGATCGGCGGCGAGCGCATCGACTTCCGCTTCCCACCCCGGCCACCGCAAAGTGTCGTAGAACTCGGTCAGCGAACCAGCGAGGACCGCATACAGCCAGTCGGCGTACCCCTGGTCGAGGTCCAGCCACTCAAGATCATCTGGACCGAAGTAATGGACGGTCGGCTTACCGCCAGGCTGTGCCGGCACCCACAGGTACTGGCCGCCCATGACGTCGTAACCGACGACGACCCAGGGGCCTGTCGGGTCCGACTCCGTTGCTACGTCCGGCAGCCCATCGTGGCCGCTACCGAGGACGCGTAGCCAACCATGGTCCACCAGCAGTCCGCCTGTGTTTGCGACAACCGCACCAAGCCACGAACGAGTCGTGATTCCCAGCGCCGCCAGGCAGGCTTCCGCACGCGCAGGCTCGGCGGGCAGCACCTCAACCGGGTACGGGGCCTCCGTCACCGCCGCGGACAACTCAATCCATGCCGACTGCTCCACGGCCGTAGCTTGCCTGAACACAGGCATGATCGTCTAGCCGGCCTTGTCACGGATCAACTGAGCGCAATCCGTCACGCATCAAGTGGAGCCCGACAGCCGGCTGCCGGCGATGTCAGACTCCGCTTGATGCGTTACGTCGTGGCTTCATTTGAAGGGTGACAGGTGGGGGTGAGGTTCGTTGACTACGTGGCGTGAAGGCGAACATCGCTCTCGCTCCTCGCTGCCCCGCCTGACGTCTGTCCTGGGCGTCCGGGATGCTGTAGACCATGCCGATGAACCGCCGCATGCTGCTCCTGGCCGGGATCGTCGCAGCCGGATCGGCTGGTGCAGCCTTGGTGGCAGTAACCCGAGGCGGGGGCAATCGTCGTCGGCCGGACCCTGCTGAACCATCGGGTCGGCGGGCGTTGCGGTCGGACCTCGATGTTCTATTTCGTCCAGCTTCCGAGTTCGTCTTGCCAGACGGGGTTCAAGGGATGACCGACATCCACCGAGCAGGAGTGCTGCGTCTACCTACGGGACGTCTCATCGCTGCTGATCCCAGCTGGCTGCCAAGCTGGCAGCGTTTGGGCATCGCGCCCTACACCACCACGGTGCCCGCCGGGGCCTACCCGGTTACCCTGGCACTCGTCAGGTTTCAGACCGACCAAATGCGCCCGGCCGCGATGGTCACCGCGGCCAAGCTGACGATTCGTGATGCGCCCGTCTCCACCTGGGAGTTAGCGCTACGCCCTGGTGAAAACCCGGCAACTTTGGCCGAAGATGAGTTCTTCGGCGTCGGCGTCGACGTCGCCACCGTCTGCCTCTTCGACGCGACGGTGCTCACCACGATGGCCCGCAAGGCCGACGATCAGCCTCAGATCTTCGAGGTATGGCAGGCTGATCAGCCCGTTGAGGTCGCTGACACCGAATCGAAGGCCAACCTCATCGCGTTCCAGAGTGGCCTCGGCGACGGTCACTACCCCGTGTGGATCGGACGCACCGCAGACCGACACATCGCCTGCTTCGTCGTCGACATGCGCGTCGGATAAGCCCGCCAACCCGCGTTGCCTCACAGTCGTCCCTAGGGGCCCTGGCCGACCTGGAAGCGCGGCGACGCTGCGTAGCAGTGAAGGCCCGTGATGCGAGGGAAGTGTCACCCAACATCTGACATCGATCCGTCACCCATCAAGCGGAGCCCGACAGCCGGCTGCCGGCGAAGCGGTTCAAATTTTCTATACGTCTTCAAGGCGGCCCGCAACGGGCCGCACGCGCCGCCGCCTGGGCGCGCGCCGGCCGCTGCCGCTATCGCTCTGCGGCCGTCACGCCTGACGCCCGGCGGCTGGCGCGGACAGCGGGAAGCCCGGGGGCCGCCGCAGAACGACAGATCGTTGACGAGTGAGGGGTGGGCCGGCAGCCGGCCGGGCCGCGCGGCCACGTGCCCGCGGCGTAAGGGAGCGCACGCCGGCCGCGTCGGCGAGCTGGCGGCGGTCGCGGGGTTGCGGCTAGTGCGCCTCCGGCGGGGGCGCTCCGGCTCCAGGATGGCCGGGGCTCCGTCGGCGGGTCGCGGTCCGTGGGTGGTTGCGGTAGCGCCATCCCACCGCCGAAGACCCGGGGCGAGCCGAGCAGACCGCCGCCGGGACCGCCAGCGTCCGTCCGTGCGTCAAGGCCGTCTTGACGTGGCGGCCCCGACGGCGGCCCGCTCCCACAAGGGCTGGGTCGACGGCGACGGGATGGCGAGGTTCCGCTGGCTGGGTCAATGCCTCACCAACACGCATGCGACACGGGGCGGGTCGAGCATCCACCCGGCCCCCCAGCTATTGATGGGGTCGCCAGATCTTGTCGGCGGCTGCGGGGGTGGCGGCTGCGTCGATCGTTTGGGCGAGGGCCGTCAGAGTGGGTCGAGGCGGCGCTTGAGCAGGCAGAACTCGTTGCCTTCTGGATCGGCGAGGACGTGCCAGGACGCATCCGCAGGCTGACCGATGTCGACGAGTTTGGCCCCGGCGGCCAGGAGGCGCTCGAGCTCGGCGTCCTGATCGCGGTCGGTGGGGTTGACGTCGATGTGCAGCCGGGCATGCCCGTTCTTCGGCTCGTCGTTGCGGATGAGGAAGATCGTCGGCTGCGGGCCGCCGAACCCTTCGCGCGGACCTATCTCGATGTAGACCCCCTCTTCGCGATCGAGCTCTATGAAGTCCAAGACCTCGCACCAGAACCGCGCCAGCACCTCGGGGTCGCGGCACTTGAGCACGAGCTCACTGATACGGCATGCCATTGACGAAACCTACTCTCAGCATGGTAACTGGCGGGGCGGCCGCACGCGGATCTCATGGGCTCCCTGCAGTGCGAACAAGCTCGCGATCGTACTGGGCGAGGCGAGCGGGGCTGGACGAGGGTGCCCGTCGGGCTGAGCCCTGACGGTCGTCAGTCAGCAGGAAGTCAGCGAGACGCGCGACAACAGCCGTCAACCGTTGGTACGGCACAGCAAAGTCCCCGACGACAACACCAGTCGTCGGCATTGATCAGTAAGCATCAACTGTGTGGAGCCGCCTTTACTCGGCTGGTCATCCTCACGCACGGGCAGGTCGGCCGGTATAAAGCCAACTTCCGGTTCCGGTTCACCGACTGCGCGTGCGACCCCAGCTGGTACTACGAGGATTGGACGGTGCATGTCAGCAACGGCAATGTTGTACACGACCGGTTTCTGACCGGCGAGCCGGACCGCGATGTCGACAACCGTGTCCATCTTTACGGCGGCCCCGCGCGCCAAGGTAACCGCTAGCAGCCGCCCAGCACACGCGGCCAACAACTCCTCGCCTTCAACACGATCAGAGCACTGCCGCCCCGCGCGCACGATTGGCGGCATGAGTGGGTGTCGGCTCAGCCGGCTGGGGATCCCCACCTCGCGGTCATGGCAGCGACACGCGTGGTCACCGCGTCTGGATCGACGAGTTGGTGCAGATGTCCGCCGGGCACCTCGGCTACGCCCCAGCCGCGCATGCACGACTCCTGCGCCATGCGGTCGTACGGCGACCCAAACAGCAGATACCCGCATGGCCGATGGTCCCAGCCGGCGGGGACAGGAATCTGCTGCTCGTGGTAGCTGAATGGGAGCCGGGGCTGCTCGGCCGAGACGGCCCACCTGGTCTGCGGATCCAGGAACAGCAGTGCGACGTCGTCCTCGTCCCACCACGTCGTCCACTGCGGCAGCCGGCCCCGCGTGACCGTCGTCCGCAGGTAGGCCAGTCGCTCGGGCGATGCGGGCGGGCGTGGGTCCGGTCCGCGAGGGCAGACTGGCATCGACGAAGAGACACCCGACGACCGAACGCCGCACCGTCTGCACGAGAACCGGAACCAGCAGGCCGGCATTGCTGTGCGCGACCAGCACGATCGGCCGGCTTCGCGGTAGATGGGAGACGCTCTCGTTGATAGTCGCGCCGACTCGCGGCCAGAACGGCGGGTCGTCTACGCCGACCACGTCGATCAGCGACGGCACCACCGTCTCCGCACCTAATGCTGCGAGCCGGGCCGCCATGGGAGTCCACGTCCGCGGGCCCAGACACAGGCTGTGCACCAGCACGAACACGGGCTTCACCCGTTCAGCATCAACGACGCCGCCTCCCGTCCGCTACCCGAGCCGTCATGGCGCAGGGAACAGGATCACACCCACAACTCTCCCCGGCACGCCGCGCCCGCTCGTCGGCACGACCTGGCAGCGCCGGACGTGCGTTCCGTCGCAGACGGATGCTGAAGACTTCAGGAAGTTGTCCTTGTAGGACGATCTGAGGAATGCCGTCGAGGGGCACGATTGCTCCAGGTGAGATGCGAGGCTGAGCAGGTGACCTACCCGCTTGCGCGCCGCGTCTACGACACCTGCCATCTCACCGGACGGTTCCGTCTGCGATCTGGGCAGGTCAGCGAGGAGTACTTCGACAAGTACCTGTTCGAAGGACAACCAGATCTGTTGCGCGAGGTCGCCGAAGCGATGGTCGCCTTACTGCCGGACTGCGATGTGCTGGCGGGGATGGAGATGGGCGGCATCCCTCTCGCCACGGTGATGTCACAGCTGACGGGATTGCCCACAGTTTTCGTGCGGAAGCACGCCAAGGAGTACGGCACCAGTAAGGCCGCCGAGGGCGGTCCCGTGGATGGCCGCCGCGTCGTACTGATAGAGGACGTCGTGACCACCGGAGGAGCACTACTGGCATCGTGCGGACAGCTGCGGTCCATCGGCGCCCAACTGGAGACGGTGGTCTGCGCCATCGACCGCGAACAGGGTGGTCGTGAGAATCTGGCGGCCGAGGCGCTACAACTTCGCTCCGCCCTCACCCGGCGCGACTTGGTAGCTTCCCTGATGGCGTGACAGCTTTGGTGCCACCCGACCAGCGGCAGATCAGGATGTCGGCGGTGGTCGGCGGTGACGACAAGGCCCAAAGTCGGGTCGGCACATGTACGGCTGGGATGATCGTGGCCATGTGGTGGGAGTCGCGGTGACGGCTACGTCGGATCGTGCAATGGCGCCGGTACACGGTTCGTTGGCGGTCTATCCCGGTACGTTCGATCCGTTCACCCCGGGGCACCGCGACCTGGTGGCCCGTGCCCGGGTGATTTTCGACCAGATCATCGTGTTGTTGGCGGTGAACGCCGACAAGCGACCAACCGCCGCAGGCACGACCAGGGCCGCACGCGTGCGTGACGCCATGCCGGCAGCCTGGGGCAATGTCGAGGTGGACACCTGGACCGGCCTGACCACCGCCTACTGCCTGCGCCGCGGCGCCACGGTCATCGTCCGCGGCCTACGTACGGCCGCGGACCTTCGCCACGAGTACCAGCTCGCTGCGATGAACGAGCAACTCGGCATTCAGACCGTCTGGTTGCCGTCCCGTCCGCAGCTGGCAGCCACGTCGTCAACGGTCGCACGCGCCTACCGCTCGGCACAGTCGGCTCGTCCGTCGCATAACGCTGAGGAGTGACGCCCGGTTGGCGGCATGACAGCGCATGTGACCTTGGGGCAGCAGTGCCAGGTAGCGCCGCGCCCGGCGGACCGCACGGCACCGCCGCTTCTGGCAGGATCCGTCGGATGCGCAGACTGATGGTGCTCCTTGTCGTGATGGCTGTTGCCGGCTGCGGCGACGGTGACGCGACCGAGACGGGAGCCACCGAACAGTTCACCCAGGGCGGCGTCAGTATGCAGCCGACGGTCAAGGCCGGCCAGGTTGTCACCGCACGGACAGTCACCGGCACGTATGAGGCACGGCGCGGCGATGTCGTCCTGATCCGTTCCCCCGGCGGTCTCTGGGGTGACCGTAAGGCGCCGCTGCTCAAACGCGTCGTCGCGGTCGGCGGCGAAACCATCGCCTGCTGCGATACCTCGGGCAAGGTGACGGTCGACGGTAAGCCGCTGGCCGAGCCGTATGTGGCTGAGGACGCGTCGCTCGACGAGCCGCCGCACCCGAACTACTGCGGGCCGCGCCGGTTCGCCGCGGTTACCGTGCCGGCCGACTCCATCTTCGTCATGGGCGATAGCCGCGCCCGGTCGAACGACTCCCGGTGTGCCGGGCCGGTGCCGGTATCGTCGGTCTTCGCCGTAATGGTCGACTGACCAGGGCGCACCTGACACTTGCCACGGACGTACCGAGGTGGCCGACGGTAAGCGCTCGGACGGCGGCAGAAGAGCGCGCCCGCTAGTGGCGCCGTTCGGCCGGCCAGGACCCGAGGCGGGGTATTTCTTGACTCTCGACCCGGTCGAGGGCTGACCCTTCCTGGGTGACGTCTGAAGAGCGCGACCAACGATCAGTCCCTCTCGCGATTGACCTGGAGATGCTACGGCCGGTACTGCGCGGCGGCTGGGGAGCGGATACCTGCGACCCGCACGATGTGCAGGATTGGCACGCCGGCAACGCAGCCCGTGGTCAATGCGGGGTGACTGCCTTGATCATTCAGGACCTGCTCGGCGGAGAGCTGATCCTCGGCGAGGTCCTCGCCGGAGACGCCAAGGTCGGCTACCACTACTGGAATCGATTGGCCGACGGCCGCGAGGTCGACCTGACAGCTGACCAGTTCCAGCCATCGGAAGTCGTTGTCGGCGGTCAAGTCCAGCAACGCCCGCCGGGCCCACCTCGGCGATGCCGCCAGCAGTACGAGATCCTGCGGGACCGCGTCTTCGCAGCCCTCTACGGCGGCGATCCAACGCAATCGACGCAACAGTGACGGCCGGCGAACAGGCCGAGCGCACGAACGGCGGCAGATGTGCGCAGTCGCTGGTCAGTTGACGGTCACGATGACCTTTCCGAGGGCGCGTCCCTCTCCGACGTGGGCCAACGCCTCGGGCACCTCGTCGAGGGTGAAGGATCGGTCGATGTGGATGGCGAGGTTGCCCGTGGCGCAGAGGTCGGCCACCGGTTCGAAGTGGGTCGGCCCTTCCTTGACGGCGAGCACGCCCAGCCGGCGGTGTGTGAGTCGGCCGGCCGCCGCACCGATCGTCAGTATGCGCAGCAGCGCCGAGACCGATCCGCCGACGCACCGGTAACGGCCGCCGGGGGTCAGTGCCCGGCGGTAGGCGAACACCGACCGGTGCGCGACCAGATCGAGGATGAGGTCGTACGGGCCGCTGCGGGTGAAGTCCTGGCTGCGGTAGTCGATCACCTTGTCCGCGCCGACCGACCGCATGAAGTCGAGCTTGCCGGCGTTGTCGACACCGGTCACCTGGGCGCCGAGTCGCTTGGCGAGCTGAATCGCGAATGAGCCCGATCCTCCGCCGGCACCGTTGATCAGGACCCGTTTCCCGGCTGCGGCGCCTTTGGTCCCCTGCCACGCGATTACGCCCGCCTGCGGGATCGCCGAGGCCTCGGCGAAGGTAAGGGCGGCGGGCTTGCGGGCCAGAACCGACTCGGGAGCGATCGCGTACTCGGCGAAACCGCCCTTGAGCATGAGGTTGTCGCCGTACACCTCGTCACCGGGTCGCAACCGGGTGACGGCCGGGCCCACCGCCTCGACCCATCCGGCGATGTCCGAGCCGAGTGTCCGGCGCGCCGGTAAGCGCAGCCCACCGATGCGCGAATACAGTGGTGAGCCTTGCAGGGTCTCCCAATCGCTCAGGTTGACCGAGGTCGCCGCAACCTTGACGAGCACCTGCCGGGCAGTGGGAGACGGCTTGGGGACGTTCTCGATCCGCAACACATCCGGGGGCCCGTACCTGTCGTACACGATCGCTCTCATCCGCGTACCCCTAGCCCTTCGTGGAAATAGCCCAGCCGCAGTACGTCCAAGGCCAACAGGCTACGGCTTCTTGGTAGCACACAGAGACGAGCGACTGACGACGGCTTGGAGCCAGGGCCGGACAGCGACGCCGACGGCTTCATTGTTCAGTGGGGCCGGTACAGCTGGCACGACCAGCTCCCCAGCCTGAGCTTCACCCGACAGTTCGCCGTCGACGTGCGGGAAACCTGGACCGAGACCGACTGGTACCAGCCAGAATGCTGGCAGGTGAGCCTGGACCTGGTATTCCCAGACGCACCCGCGCTCGCCGATCTCGACCGGCTCAACGTGGAGAACACCGGGTTCGACTTCACTCCACCCGGCCCCGAACGAGACTATGCGATCGGTGAAGCGGAGTGGGAAGTGCAGCACTACCCCACACTGCAAGCACTGTGGGCGGGCACCCCCTTGCACAGCGCCGTCACGCTGGACCGTGCAGACTGATCACCCGAGCGCCGCAGCCACACCCGGATACGGGCGCCGGTCGGTCACTTCCGGCTGACAAGTGCTCCGCAGACCGCGCGTGGTCTGCGGAGCCAGACGAGTGCAGTTGTCGGAGGGTATCGTCGCCGGGATGTCGCTACCTGATCTGGTTCCGATAGCGCACGAACCGGGATACCACACCGACAGGGTAGGGCGATACGCCGACGGCCAGTTCTACGCTGGGATACACGGCGCGCATCGCGATGATGACCATGAGCCGGATCCGGACCGGGAACGGATACGCTGGTACGCCTACCTGCACCTGTTCGACGTCGACGGCCGCCACCGCCGGTCTGACATCTCGCTGGTGGCCACCGCCCCGTATCTACGAGGTGAGCTTGGTGACCAGGCCGAGGCGCGCTTGGCTGGCCTGCTCGATCAGCTACCTGAACGGCAGTACGGCGACATCGCCATCCAGCTGTTTCGCGTGGTCCATGACGGTGTCACGTTCGGCTTGATTGACGAGTCTGACGCTGAGCGAGGCGACTGGGTCGAGTTGTACCCAGACCGCCTCGGGTTCACAGAACCGTGGGACGGGCTCTACAGCACCTGATCGCCGAGCACGGCATCGCGTAGCAGGTCAACTCCAGTCGCTCGACGCACACTCACATCGGCATTATGGGGCGTTCCATAAGAGCGTGACCCGTGCCCGCAGCATCGGGTTGAATACCGTGGTGATCACGATGGAAGCGGTCATCGAGGTTCCCGCGGTTGCCGGCGCGTCGCCACCGCCGTGGCCGGTGGAAGCGATGGCGCCCGGTTCGTCGTTGGTGCTCAACGCCGGTTGTGCCGATGACCGGGTCGGGCTGTTCGTGGCCGCGCTCGCTGGTCGGATTCAGGTTCAGCCTCCTGGCGGCCGCGATGAGGTCGTGAACGCGCTGCTGGCTGAGGAGTTCCTCATTGCTGCCGGCGGCCTGCAGGTTCGCGACAGCACCATCGGGACGGTGGTGACGCCGGGCTGCTGTGCCGGGCTGGAGGACTGGCGCCACTGGGCCCGGGTGTTGATCGGTGACTCGCCGTGGCTGGGACATGACCCGGGTCCGGAGGTCGAGGTCGTCAGCGACGATCTGCGGGTGTGGCAGGACGGCGGCCCGAACCGGTATCGCGGCCGGTGGGCCGGAGTCCACGTCGACCTGCCACACCGTGCGCTACCCGGACTGCTGAGCGGTGCGCAGCGGGACCTGGTCGGCTTCCTCGATGCCCTCACCCGATGGGCCACGCGAGTCGGACTGCAGCAGCGAGGGACCGCTCTGGTTGAAGCGATCGACAAGAACTTCGCGATCACGGCGCCGTTGGACGTACAGCCTCTCCGATAGCGCTGTCATCGGCAGGTCCGGATGGCGAGCGGCAGCTCCAGCCGTCACGCTGCGTGCCGCGCGGATCGCGGCAGATCCGCGCACCTGACCTTGGTTCAGACGGTGACAGTCTCAAGGGCGGATCTCTGCCGAGGGCCCTCGACCGGGCTCGGGCTGCTTCGCGCAGTGAGCGGTCAGGGTGTGGACGCCTGCCGCACCTGCTCGAAGTGAAACTCGCAAATGAAACAGTCTCGTGGTTGGCCGACCGCGAAAAGCACGCAGTCGATGACCGATCGCGCGGTGAGGTCGCTGTTTACCTGTCGGGGCCCGTCCTGAACGAAGTCCGGCGGAAACAGTGAGATTACCCGGATCCCTTCTGGCCGGAGCCGGTGCGACAGGATCTCAGCGAGGCCGGCGTGGGCATGCTTAGCGGCGTAGAACGCGGGATGTGCACCCGAGCGGCGGTGCCCCACCTCGCCGCATGCGGAGATCATGTTGACGATGTCGGGCCGCGACGATGCCCGTAGCAGCGGCAGTAGATTTTTGGTCAACAACATGGTGCCGGTCCCGCCCGCAGCCATCACGCTTTCGATCTTGTCGTCAGAGACGTCTCCCAGGTCGTCACCTTCGATGTATGGGGCACCATTGTTGATCAGCACATCGAGGTGCTTCGTCCGTTCGGCCACGGCAGCGGCGAACGCCCGCACCGACTCCGGTACGGCGAGGTCGCAGTGAAATGCATCAGCCCGACCTGGCCCCCGCTGGCTGATCGCATCCGCAACATTCTCGGCCGCAGCCAGGTCGCGGGCCGAGAGGAAGATCTGTGCACCGCGCTCGGCGAAGGCTTCGGCCAGTAGTCGTCCGGTGTCACGTGCGGCACCGGTGATGGCGACGCGCAGGCCGTCAAGATTCATGGCCGAAGTGAATCATCTGAACTCTGGTTGAGGTCAACAGGAACTAGCCAAGATCGGACATCCGCTCTTCGGCATGATGGGACGCCCAAGCCGGCAACCTTCGACTACAGCCAGTGACGGGCCCTTCAGCGACCGGCGGGCGCGGTCGGCGGCAGATGTGCGCGTTGGGGATGACCCCGTGAAGCTGCGGATGAGCGGGATGTTTGCTCGGTCCGGACGGGATGCGAGGCTGAACGCGTGGCTTGCCGATCGACGTACACGTGGACAACCCCTGGCGGCTTGGTACGCACCTTGGACGCGTCGGTGTATCTGAAGACCGGCGAAAGCGCGCTGGAGTGTCACGGAACTGGGCTCACCCTGCAGCAGGTCGATGACATCCTCGCCCAGGTGGAGATTGTCGCCGGGTTTCTCGGCTCGTACGCCCCGCACGCCCGCCAGTCCATGAGCCGGCGCGACGCCCGCCCGCCGGTGACGCCCGTATGAGCTTGGTGTCGGCGTTCGTACCGATCTGGATCCTTATCGCGGTCGGCTACGCGGCCTGTCGTTGGGGCCTGCTGGGCGAGGCGGTGGCGTCGGTGCTCGGCCGGTTCGTGTTCCATCTTGCGATGCCGTCCGCCCTGTTCCTAGCCCTGTCCCGAATGCCGCTTTCCGGGTTCGCCGGCCGCTCGCTGCTCGCCTTTGGGGTGAGCACGGCCGCGGTCGTCGGGTTCGGGTGGGTCGGCGCGAGCTGGCTGTTCGGTCGTAAGCCCGGCGAACGGCCGATCTGGGGCATGGCCGCCGGGTACGTAAACTCGGCGAACCTCGGCTTCCCGATCGCAACGCAGGTTCTCGGCAACGTGTCGTTCCTGGCGGAGGTCGTGCTGCTGCAGGTGCTGGTGGTGACGCCGGTGATCCTGGTCGCCCTGGACCGGCACAGCGACCCGGGCGGGCGGGTACGGGTCCGCCGTATCGCCTCCCTGCCGGTACGCAACCCGGTGATGCTGGCGTCGCTTCTCGGTGTCGCGTGCTCGGCTGCCGGCCTGCATCTGCCGTCGGCGGCCGGCGCGTCGCTCACCCTGCTGTCGGGCGCCGCGGTTCCGGCCGCCCTGGTCGCGCTCGGCGCGTCGCTGCACCGCACGGCGCCGTCGCGGGCAGAGCCGGCCGAGCTGGCCGAACTGGCCGTGATCACCGCGCTGAAGCTCGTCGCACAGCCGGTCATCGCGTACGCGGCCGGGCTGGCCTTGCACCTATCCGCGCCGCAGTTGCTCGCCGTGGTGGTGTGCGCGGGCCTGCCGACAGCGCAGAACACGTTCATCTTCGGCCAGGAGTACGGCGTCGGCGAGGCGGTGGCCAACCGGGCGGTGGTGGTGACCACGACGCTGTCGCTGGCCACCCTGGCCGCGGCGGCGGCGCTGCTCGGGTAGGTCCGTCAGCTGACTCGTCCAGCAATCATGGTGAGTCACGCCGACCATGGCGCTGGCGGCCAGGTCTGCAGCCACGATCATCGTCTGATGATGCGGCGGGCGATCTCGATGCCGTACTGACCGTGAGAGTGTACGGGCGGCTGGTGCGCCATGTCGGCGGCAGATGAGTGCGTTCATCTGAGGATTGGTTGCGGAGCAGGCTGGAGGGGCGACGCTTCATCCGGCTCGATCACCCGTCGCTGATCTGTGCCAACATCTCGGACATCGGTACCGGCCGGCGGGACACCGTGCTGAGATCCTTGCCTTCACGGGTCCACAGTGGTGGCCAAGTGTGGATAGCTTGGTCGAGCCCGCAGGCCGCAACCTCATCGGTCCATCCGGACCAGCGCACCTCCTCGTAGAAGCCGGTGACGCCTCCGCCCAGCATCGCCGCCAACCACTGGCCGTAGCCGATCTCACAGTCCTCCCAGCGCAGGGTGTCCGGGGCGAAGTACCGGATTGTCGGTGTCGCTTCGGCCGGGGCCACCCAGGTGAACTGCCCGCCCAAGACGTCTTGTGCCACAACGATTCCGCCGCCGATGCCTTCGTTGATCTCACCGAGACTCGCCAGACGGCGCTGCTTGTTGCCCGATCCCAGGACACGAAGCCAACCGTGATCGATCACTAGGCCACCGCAACGGTGGACCACGGCGCCCAGCCAAGAACGGCTGGTCACCTGCAACCGCAGCAGCTCCGCGTCGGCCTGGCGCGCATCGGCGGCCAGCACCTCCACCGGATATGGCGCAGCGGCTACAGCCGCCTCCACCTCCGGCCACGCCGGATCATCGCTCTCGACTAGCTCGATCAACGGACGCACGCGCGGACCCTATCTCGGCCCAGATCGCCGCACACCATTCGGCAGTTCAGGACGCCGACAACGCCAGCACGGCGTTACAGGCTGTCGCGACCGGCAACGCGCGGCGCGCACGGACGGCGGCAGAAGAGGCCGTCGCCGAACGTAGCATCAGATTCGGTTGGCGCAGCCGACACACGTACGGGCTGACGGGCGTGCGGCAAGCCGCTCAGCAGGACTGCTCGTGCTTGGAATCAAGGTGGCCGCGTCGACCGCCGGGGTGGTCAAGAGCCCGGAAACGGGTTTGCCGAACCGCCTGCTCTGCGGCCGCCTCTGATGACCGGCGGGCGCCACGTCCGGCAGACGGTGCTGGTGGTCCTGCGTTACTCGGAAAGATGGATCGGCACGCTGGTGATGACGATCCCGGGAAGGTGGCGCAGGGCTCGCCGGAGCCGCTGGGGCGTACGGCTGTGCAGCAGCTCGTGCCAGCGGTGCCGGATCACGATCTCGGGCAGCACCACGGTGAGCGAGATGTCTGGCCGCAGCGTGTGCAGTGTGGCGAAATAATGCGCCAGCGGCGGAATGATCGCCCGGTACGGCGAGACGATGATCTCCAGGCGCAGATGGTCACCCCAGTTCTCCCACTGCTCCCGGAACCGGTCGGCCTCCTCCTCGTCGGGGCTGATGTGTACGGCGAACGCCGTCGACCCGAGCGAGGCGGCGTACGCCAGAGCGCGCAGCGCGGCCAGGTCGAACCGGGCGACCGGCACGACGACCAGATGCCGTACCTCCTGCGGGCTCTCCTCGGTTTCCTGTGTGGCGGCGTTCCCGGTTGCGCCGTTGGCTGGCTGAGCGGGCGTCGGGACCAGTCGCTTCCGGGCGGTGGTCGCCGGCGGATGCAGCCGCAACGCGCGTTCCACGGTGTTGTAGTGACGGCGGATCCCCAGGGCCAGCAGGATGATGGCCGGCACGACGATCACCACCACCCAGGCGCCCGCGGCGAACTTGGTGATCGCGGCGGTGAGCATCACTAGGGCGCACAGCAGCGAACCCACCCCGTTGACCGCCTGCCGCCGGCGCCAGTGCCGCCCCCGCACCCGCCGCCAGTGCACCACCATGCCGGCCTGCGACAGGCTGAAGGCCAGGAAGACGCCGACCGCGAAGAGCGGGATAAGCGACTGCGTCTTGCCGCCGAAGGCGAAGAAGATCAGTCCCGCCCCGACGGACAGGGCGATGATGCCGTTGCTGAACGCGAGCCGGTCACCCATGTGCAGGAAGCGGCGGGGTGCGTAGCCGTCCCGGGCCATGAAAAACAGCAGCCGCGGAAAGTCGTTGTACGCCGTGTTGGCGGCAAACAGCAGGATGAGCGCAGTGGCGGCCTGGATGATGACGTACCACGGGCCGGTCGGGAATGTCCGGTGGGCCAGCTGGGAGAGCACGGTCTCTTCCGGCCTGGGCACCACCCCGTCGAGGTGGATCAGCACCATCAGCCCGGCGAACATCACGATCAGCAAGCTGACCATCCAGGTCAACGTCGTACGGGCGTTGCGCCACTCCGGCGCACGAAAGGCGGGTACGGCGTTGGACACCGCCTCGATGCCGGTCATCGAGGTCGCCCCGGAGGAGAAGGCGCGCAGCACGAGAAGCAGGCTCAACCCCTCGACGGCGGGGACCGGGGGTGGGGGGGTCGGGGTGAAACCGCGTCCCGCCACCTGCGCCAGTCCGACGCCGAGCAGCAGGACCATAGCGCCAAGGAAGAGGTACGTCGGTGCGGCGAAGATGGTTCCCGCCGCGCGTACGCCCCGCAGGTTACCGGCGAGCAGGACCGCGATCATCAGCAGTCCGAGCGGCACGGTCAGCGGGGTGAGCGCCGGCAGGGCCGAGGTGACCGCGTGTATGCCGGCCGACACGGAGACCGAGACCGTGAGGATGTAGTCCATCATCAGCCCGGCTGCCGCGGCCAGGCCGCTCCGCCGACCTAGGTTGTCGCTGGCCACGATGTAGGAGCCGGCCCCGTGCGGGTAGGCGGGGATGGTCTGCCGGTAGGAGAGCCCGACGACGATCATCAGCACCACCAGCGCGGCGGCGATCGGCAACGACAGGCCCAACGCGGAGCTGCCCGCGAGCGCGAGGATGGTCAGCATCGCCTCCGGGCCGTACGCCACCGAGGAGAGCAGGTCCGAGGAGAGCACTGGCAGGGCGACGAGTTTGCGCATCCGTTCGTACAGAAGGGCGGCGCTGGTCAGGGGCGGGCCCAGGACGACCCGCCTTACCCGGGCCAGCGCCCGCCCCAGCCTCGACTCGGGTATGCCGGCCCGCACGGTCGCCACCAGCTCGTCCGGCTTCTCCGCCCGGAACATCTCGATCGGGGCGAGGCGGCCGAAGCGGGTCGGGGTCGGCGTGGGCGGGTACCGGCCGAGTGTGGGGTCCAATGGCAGCTCGGTCTGCCGCGGTCGCCGGTCCCGGAACGCTGATCCCCAACGCTGGCCGATCTCGCGAAGGACGTTCACCTCGTCGGCGGTCAGCGGTGGATATTCTGCCAACGGGCTGAGCGTGACGCTGGGTCGGGCGGTCGGCTCGGGGCGTCCTCCGCCGCGGCCGCTCCCGCCCTGCTCGCCCATGCACGCCCGCCCCCTTCGACCCCGTCCGCGCGGGCTCAGCCCCATCCCGCACTTTCCTGGAAAGAGGGGTTGTCGGCACCCGGAATAGCCACATTTTCCGGGAGAGAGGCGGTCAGGGCGGCAGCGGACCGGCGTCCGGCGGCGGGGGGGACCGGCTCGGCGGGCCGACCGCTCGCGACCTGCCCACTCGACGACTTGGATCTCGTCTGCATCGAACCGCTGCCCTTTTACGCGTGCCAGAGGTCGGGTCAACCGGCGCGGGACGGACCGGCACTGCGCGACCGGCCGGCTCCAGGCACTCGACCTTCGACCTCGGTGAGGTTGAAGGTCGAGACGTGGCGAGGTCTCCGTGGTGAGCGGTCAGCAGTAGCGAGCGGGGCCGGTGGGGTCAGGTCCCGCTGGCTGATCCTGGACGTGATCACGTCTGATTCCGGGTAGCGGCGGTAGGCCTAGCCTTCACCCGGCTCGGGGTGTCGCGGGCGAAGGCGGTGCAGCTGTTCCGTTACCGACCAGCCGCCTGTCAGGCACCACAGCGCGATGACGGGGTCGCAGATGGCGCAGCCGTGCGACGAGCCGGGCACGAACGGGATGATCGGGGCTCCCTTCCGGTGGTGGAGGACATCCCAGGCGGTGTGCAGCAGCCAGCCGATGCCGATCCATGTCCAGGACCTCAGTCCCCGCCATGCGACGTAGACCATCAGGGCGACGAAGGGGAACTCCCATGCCCCGAGACCACCGCCGCTGAGGTACGCCGCTCCGGCACCGCCCACCATGATTGCGTTGACGTGGCGGCGGTGCGGCTCGCGGATCAGCGCGTTGAGGCTCACGTACAGGGCGCCGAGGAGCAGGGGCACGAGGATGGTCATGGCGGTCGAATCTAGGGCCGGGCCGGTGTCCCTGACAGGGGGCGGCGAGCCGACGGTCGACGGATTCGCGCCAGGATGGTTCCCATGCACGATGTGGTGGTACTCGCCTATGACGGTGTCGTCCCGTTCGACCTGGCCGTGCCGGTGGAGGTGTTCGGTCGGGTGCGGCTGGCCGACGGCCGTCCGGCCTATCGGGTCCGCGTCTGTGCGGCCACGGACGAGGTACACGCCGGCGCGGTCGACATTCGGGTGCCGCACGATCTCACTGCGCTGGCCGAGGCCGGGACGGTTGTCGTACCGGGAATGGCCGACCTCGGCGAGGCGGTGAACGTCGGGATACTGGAAGCTCTTTCCGCCACTGCGGCCCGGCTGGTGTCGATCTGCACGGGTGCTTTTCTGTTGGCCGCCGCCGGGCGGCTCGACGGTCGCCGGGCCACCACCCACTGGGCCGCCGCAGCCGAGCTCGCCCGCCGCTGGCCCGACGTCACCGTCGACCCCGAGGTGCTGTTCGTCGAGGACGGACCCGTGCTCACCTCCGCGGGCGCGGCGGCCGGACTCGACCTGTGCCTGCACATTGTGCGCAGCGACCACGGCGCCGCGATCGCGGCCGAGACCGCGCGGAGCTGCGTCATGCCGCTGGAGCGCGCGGGAGGCCAGGCACAGTTCATCGCACACGAGCCGCCCCCGCCGGCCGAGAACGGTCTGCAACCGCTGTTGGCCTGGCTGACCGACAACCTGCACCGTCCGCTCACCCTGGCCGACATCGCCGCGCACGCCGCGATGAGCACCCGATCTCTCAGTCGGCACTTTCGACACCAGACCGGCACCACGCCACTGCGGTGGCTGAACCGGCAGCGGATCCGCCGCGCGCAGCAACTGCTGGAACGCACCGACCAGCCAGTGGAACGTGTCGGGACGCTCGTCGGCTTCGCCTCACCGACGGCGTTCCGTGAGTCCTTCCGCCAGGTCGTCGGTGTACCGCCCCGCGTCTACCGCGCCGCCTTCCGACCCGCCGAGCGGCGACAATCGCGGGTGGCGCAAGGCGGGTCACCACGGTCCACCGTCTTTGACCGTTCCCGGAAGGAGAGCGCCGCGGCTTCTGGTGAATGCGGGTGAACGGTCGTTTCTAATGCAGCGAGCGGTTCGCTCCCGGCTCCGCGATTGCGCGCTGGCGTACCCAGTCGAGGAAGCCTGGCGCAGCGGTACGGGCGAGGTCGCGGTTCGCGGCCGCCAGATGCCGTGCTGGGTGCAGTCCGGGCGGTCACTGGGCAGGAGGCCCGACGCTCGTACAGCGAGGGTGTGGTCACCTCTGATCTGGGCGCCATCGGTTTGGCGCAACTCGGCTTGGCTCAGGTCCCGAGAGGGAGCGATGTCTCGGCTGGCGGCGCGGCAGCGAGCGCTGCGGAAGTAATCCGACGCTGGGGAACCTGACCTGATCATGGCCGCCGTGCACACCTGGTATCCGGCGAAGTTCGGCGGCGACCGGGTGGCGCCGCTGCGCACCATCGCCGACGCGGTCGCCACCTGGCCCGAGTACGCAACTGCCGTGGCCGTACGCCTCGACGCGCATGACCAGATCACGGTATGCGCGCCGCACGGCCTCGACGACCTGCTCGACGGGGTGTGGCGGCGCAACCTGACCAGGGCCAGCCCGGAGATCTCGCGGCAACGACTCGCCCGCCACCGCCCCACCGAACGCTGGCCCGGTGTCCGCGTCGTGACGTGAGCCGGCGTCCGAAGCCCGCTGCCCGGGTCGACCTGCTGATCGCAGGGTGCCATCGTCGCGGCATGAGAGCGCGATACCTCCAGAGGTTCGCTTCGTTTGCACTTGCGGCATGCTGGTCCGGTGTTTGCCAACGACGTAGTCGCAGCCCTTGCAAAGTGGTCGCCGTGGCTACCCTTCCACGATGCGGCTGTCTCGGCGCCGCGTCTCCCAGGCGTGTACCTCGCTCGGCAAGGGGCAGCAGGCGGTCTCGTCTACGTGGGCATGGCCGGCGAGCGTCGTGGCCAAGGACTTCGAGGACGGCTCACGGTGTACCGCCGTGGGAAGGCAGCGGTCAGTGGGCTGGGAGAAGCCGTCCTGGATCGGGCCCTTGCCGATGCCACCTTCGTGCAGGAGCACCTTGAGCAGCTCATCGGCGGCCAGCCCAAGCGCGCGGCGGCTTGGGCGCAAGACGCCTTGCAGTGGGCCGACCTGCATATCAGATGGGCTGTGACGGAGGACCGGCAAGCTGCAGTGACACTCGAGCGAGCAGTCCTGGACGCGTCGGCCGCGTCACCGCTTTGGAACCGAGCACGATAGCGATTCCTCATCGCGGCATCCCAAGCCTATCCCGAGCGGACAGCGGCAGATCCGCGCTCGTGATCATGACGGCGCAGGTGGTTAGGGTCGGGGTGCTGCGGCACGTCGGTGATGGAACAGGGCGAGTTGGTGGTGGACCGCGGCCGTGACGCGGTCGTGGTCTTCGGTGGCCAGCAGGTCGAGCAGGGCGCCTCTGAGTATGGCGAGGGCAAGGGTGCGGCGGGCGGCGCCCTTCTCGCTGCCCCTCTCGCGCGGGGGCTGGCATGCGGCGAGGACGGCAAGCCAGTCCCTCACCGTGGTGGCGGCGAAGCCACCCCACACTCCGTCGGGTTCGATCAGGGAGCGGGTGTACGCCTCGGCCCACAGCCTCAGCAACTGCCGATGCTCATCGGCGGCGAGCCACGCCCAGAGGCGCTCGATGGCGGCGGCTAGGCCGATGGCCGTCGTGTTGCTCGGCTCTTGGATGTGGTCGAGCATCGCAAGTTCGTCGATGCGGGCGCGTGCCAGCAACTCTCGCAACAGGCCGTCCTTGTTCCCGAACAGGAACATGAGCACCCGGGGGCTGGAGCCGATCGCCGCAGCCAGCGGGCGTAGTGACAGGTCGGCCAGGCCGTGCGTGAGCGAGTACCGATAGGCGGCTTCCAGCAGTTCGATCTTCCGCGCGGACGCGAATGTCGTCTCCTCGAACACGGGCGTAGCCTACCCTCCACTGAAACAGTCGTGTCAGTACCCTTGGGAGGGGTTCATGATGGCGCAGCTGAACCAGCCGCCGGCGAACGTGACCGTGCGCCGAGCCGACCACCCCGGCGACCTGGGCTGGGTGGTGATGGCCCATGGTGAGATCTACGACCGGCAGTTCGGATGGAACATCGACTTCGAGGCGCTGGTAGCCAGAATCGTCGCCGACTTCGCCATCGGCCACGACCCGGCTCGCGAAGCGGCCTGGATCGCCGAAGTCGACGGCGAACGGGCCGGATGCGTCTTTCTGGTCTCGGGCGACGAACCCGAAACGGCCAAGCTGCGTATCCTGCTGGTCACTCCGACCTCCCGCGGCCTCGGCATCGGCACCCGCCTGGTCGACGAATGCCTCACCTTCGCCCGCAACGCCCACTACCGACGGGTCGTCCTATGGACCAACGACGTGCTCGTGTCCGCACGCAGGATCTACCAGGCCTTCGGGTTCACCCTCACCGACGAGGAACCACACCGCAGCTTCGGCCACGACCTCGTCGGCCAGACCTGGACCCTCGAACTGGACCATCCAAGCTCAATCGTCAGGTAAGAGCCGACATCCGCTCATCGGCACGTCCGGATGCAGGCACCCGTGATCCGGTTACCTTCCGTGACGAGCGCTTCGCGGCATGAGCGTGCTTCGTTGGTAGGGTCGCTGCGGCATGGAAGGCGGGCCTCGGGTGGGAAATTGGCGGCGGTTCGAGCGGGTCCAGGACGGTGCCTGTGAGTTCTGGCAGATTCGTCAGGAAGGCATCCGCTGCCACATCAGCTGGGGCCGTGACGGTAGCCGTCGTGGCGGGTCGACGACCGTGGCACTGCTGGATGAGCGTCACGCGAAGTCGCACGTCGAGAAGAAGATCATGGGGCAGCTTCGCAAGGGTTTCCTTGAGGTGGCCGGCCTACCTGCACCGATCGGCGACCCGGACGCGCTCGTGGTAAAGACCATTGCCGACGCGGAAGCGAAGCCGGCTTACGGGCTTCCCCGACCGCAGTATCGGCCCGTGGAGGGGTTCCGTGACGTGGTTTGCCACGCGCGAATCTATCCGGCGTCTCCGGGTAGGGGGTTCTACCACTACCTGGTTTTGCGTGACGAAGGCCGCAGCGCTCTCGCGTTCAACGTTCGCGAATCGTCGCATCGGCCGGAGGCCGTCGCGGGGTTCCTGGAGACGGTCGTTACCGTTCGCGACCTGCCCTTCGACGGGCGATCGCACCACAAGATCGCCCTTGCCCGTCCAGTAGGGCCGTTCAGCCACGCGCTGCTTTGCTCGCCCGCGCTGGGTCAAGCCGCCGTCGGGTACCCGACGATTGCGGCCAGGGTGGCCACCGCTTTCCCGATCTATGACTGCGAGATCGGCGACGCTGATGCGGAGGTCCTCGTTGACGCCCGGATCCGCGGGCATGGGGCATTGCCGTACAGCGACTGGGCCCGTCGACCGCATCCGGTCGTCGACCTGCGCTTCGATATCCAGGGCCCCTACCCCGAGCGCGATCGCACGTTCAAGGTGTACCAACGTGTCCGCCTGGACACCCTGGTGCCCAAGCTCGCGGCAGCTGCACCCGACAGCTGGCTGGAAGTCCGGTCCTTTCGCGGTGACGTCCGCCGGTTGACCCCAACCAATCTCGCTGCGCCCAGTGACCTAGACAGATTCCTGCTCGACTCCCACCCTGCGAAATAGCTGCCCCGGCGGGACTAGCAAGGCCCTCATCTCGGCAGTTCCGGACACCGATCGGCAGCGTCCGAGGTCACCTTGCGTAACGCGCGGATCGCGGCAGATCCGGGCACTCGCTTATCGCGGCTTCGATGCGCTACCCGGGTCCTGAGCGGGCTGCGAGTCGGGTATACGCCGGGGTCGACGAGTCGGCCGGACGTTCACGATGTCGTTCAGCGTGGATAGTCAGAAGGTCGGGGCAGGGAACGGCGGTCAGGCGGTGAAGAAGCGGTGCAGTGCGGGCGCGACGACCGCCGGGGAGGCTACGTGTCCCTGGCCGGCGAACGTCTGGCGCACCGCGTTCGGGAGGAGCGCGGCAACGGCGTCCGCCGCGGGGGCGAAGAAGCCGTTGTGCTCGCCGGTGGCGATCAGCGCCGGCTGGGTGACCGTCGCGATGCGGTCGGCCGGCGGCGGGCCGTACAGGGCGGCGTCATTGGCCAGCGTCGGGGCGAGGGTTTCCAGGCCCGGCCAGTACGGCGACTGGCGGGCGCGCTCGAGGTCGGTCTCGGACGAGCCGGCGAGCCTCATGAACAGCGCCACCGCGTCGCCGCGCCGGTCCGCCGCGAGGGCCGCGGCGAGGCGCTGCCGATACTCGTCGTAGTGGGGCGCAGAGTCGGGGTCCGGGTCGTACGGGACGTCGTACACCGCCAGCTTGTCGATCGGCAGCCCAGCCGCGGCGGCCTCCAAGGCGAACATTCCGCCGGACGAGACGCCGTACACGAAAACGGGTGGGCCGGCCTCGGCGATAAGCGCCGCGATGTCCTCGATCTCCCGCTGCACCGCGTACGGTGCGGTGTCTCCGCTGCCGGCGCGGCCACGGCGGGCGTAGTTGTAGACGGTGAAGTGCTCGGCTAGCGCCGGGACAAGCGGGGCGTTCTCGGAGCCGTCGTCCAGGCCCCCACCAACCAGGACCAGCGCCGGCCCGGTGCCCTGCCGCTCGTACACGATCGACGTGCCGTCTTTCGAGATCACCTTCACGATGCCTCCTCGTGTCGGCCGTGCCACATCGGCGCCGGATCCAGGACGCCGCCAGCCCAGGACGGACGATCCGCGCGGCGACGGTACGTCATCACGACTATCCAGAGCTCGTATCATGCCAGCGGACACCTTGCTGGGCGCTCATCGGCACGTCCGGATGCAGGCACCCGTGATCCGGTTACCTTCCGTGACGAGCGCTTCGCGGCAGATGCGTGCGTTCGTCGTCCGGGAAGTCGCGCGGCACCGGCGTCAGCTCAGGGAAGGTCGGGAGCTGCGTGCTCGGCCACGAAACGCTCGCCCGTTTCGTCGTCGACCAGCGAGTTGTCGACCAGCCATTCAACCGCCCGCCGCCTTGCGCGCACGTCGCGGAAGGCGTACCACGCCGGCAGCAGGTGCGGATACTCCTCGTGCAACTCGTTCTTGAACCGGCGGAAGGCCCCCTTGCCCTGGATAGCCCGCGCCAGTCTGCGGCCGGCCGCCGCGTCACTGATCCCCTTGGCGAAGTCGACCATGTCCTGATACCAGACGTAGGACGGCAGCGGGTCGATGCCGACCAGGTCAAGGTCCTCAAGGTCGACGGGCGTTTGTCCGTCGATGCCGCCGTCCGTCGTCCAGACCACGATCTCACCGGTCTGCGGGTTGATCAGCCATCGGTGCTCGTAGTCGGTCTGGTCCTCGAGCGCGGTGGCGATCTCCTCCAGGTCTAGCCTGCTCAGGTCAAGCATCCCGCCACCATAAACCCGCTTCCATCCGCGCTTCGACCAGCGACAGCGCGACCATCGGCAGTTGAGGATGACCTGGCTGGGGGAGGTGTGGCGATCAGTCGTAACCGTCTCCTCGTGATCGGCGGAAGTAGGAAACCGTCGTTACGGCTAGTGCCTCGTCTTTGAACGTTGATCGTGTAATCCGTCGGTTCTGAGGACTCGTCCGGCAGGCTGTCTCTCATCGTTCACGGTGGGAGGTGGTG
>NZ_JBFAQO010000017.1:0-68447 GCF_040678715.1 Micromonospora sp. NPDC049301
CCCCGGCCGGGCTGCCCCACGACCAGGTCCCGGTCGTGCAGGAGCGACACAGCGCGGTATGCGGTGGCGACGCTGACGGAAAACTGATCGGCTAGCTCGCTCGTGCTGGGGAGCTTCGTCCCCGGGGTCAGTTCACCGTTCTTAATCTTTGTGGTCAGTTCGTCGGCAATTCGTCGATATTCAGCAGGTGCAGACGGCATAGCTCGATTCCCTTGGTTCGGCCCTGCCATCTGAACACGCTCTGACCATCGTCAGCAAGTGATGTAAGACCATCACGTGGCGTGGCTTTACCTACGTCAGATAGTGACGTAGGTTGCTTGGTGGCTGCCCTTGGTTCGGCAAACCGGAGGACAGCCCCGCCAGGGCGGCGTGGATCCCGCCGCCCTGGCGGTCACTAGTGACTCGACCGGGGAGTGCCGATGAATCGGATCCGCTATGACGAATATGTACTGGCCACCGCACTGACGCTGGCTCGCCGACACCGGCCGGTCTGGAGCTGGGAGCACTGGCGCAGGGTGTGCCGCTGCGGTGCAGAACTGCCCTGCCGCGCCCGCCACCGCATCCCCATCAACCGTGGGCACTGGCCGGCATGAAGCCGGGAGACGTGCTGCTGCTTGGCGCGGCGTGCTCCGTGCAGTTCGCTGGCGACCGGGCGCTACGGCTGCGGCTGGTGAGTATGGATGATCGCCCGACGTACTACGGGTGGGTGTGGCTGGCCGGCTACGTGCTGAACGACAAGGGATTAGCCGTCGACAAGCGTGAGGTGTACGTGCAGCGGGCCGGAGTGCGGGTGCTGCGCCCTGCCCCTGCGCCCACCAAGCCGAGCTGCGGGCCACGGCACGCCAGCAGGCAGCCACCGCCGAGCCCGCCCCCGTTCAGCCCGCAGCGTCGACTACAGCGGGCGGCAGCGTCGACCTTGCCGCATACCGGCGCAAGCGCCAAGCTGTCTAGCGAGGAGGAAGCCGATGGGAGCAAGCCTGAAGCGCATCCGCGAGTCGATGGACGTGAAGCCCACCGCAAAGGACAAGGGGCTGGTGCTGACCCTGCGACTGGTGGCGTACGACAACGGCATCGTTGAGCTCGACGGCATTCCGGTGAGCCAGTTGCCCGACGATGAGGGCTGGCTGGCCGGTGCCGAAGTAGCGCTCCAGACGATGGACGAGTTTCGTCGGCAGGTCGTGCGCCGGAGGAAGGCCGGGCAAGCGACGTCGGCATCGTGAAGCCCGTCGCGCGTAACGGTCGTTTCGGGGTCGCTGGCCTGCCGGCTGGCGACCCCGGGCGTTTGGGAGCGGTCCCGTTTGGACAAGATGAACGGGAGGTAAAGCGACCCCGTTTTCTGGAGCCAATCCAGAACTGCAAGTTACTCAGTGGTACGCCTCCACTGCGTCATGTGATTGACTCTCACGTTCGAGTACGCCTGTCGATGAATCGGCAGGTCAGCGTCCCGGGCGGTGCGAGGACGGGCGAACTGCCCATCGGCCGACATCGTTAGAACGTATGTCCAAAATCTGGATGATCGATTTAGGTACATCCTACGATGTGGACGCACGGGGGGCCGGTCCACATTGCTCACCGTGACCGCAAGATCAGTGTCGCTCGGTCGCCTAGACTCTGATCTCGGCACGTCAACGTGAGGTGCCTGCGCAAAAAAGCAGACCCCGAGCACGGACGTTCCGTGACCGAAGGTCTGGACGTCGAGCCGGGGTCCGTTCTCATTGGCGTGAGGCGGCTACGGTAACAGGCTTCGGTCGTCCCGTGTGGGCGATTGGTCCTTCTCGGCGTTTGGCGCAAACGTTATGAGGAGGTGTTGCCATGACGGCAGCAGTCGGAACGCGTGCGCGGACGGGCGAGCGTTGCCCGGAGAGCGGTGTCTGGAAGGTCGTGGGGTACCCGTCCACGACCGCGCCCATCGCGAAGGGCAACGTCATGCCGCCGTACAACGGTCAGGCCGTGACGTGGGAGCTCACCCGGCTCGCCTGACGATCGCTGACCTGGCTCGTTCCAGGTCACGACCCTGATCGCGAACCGCAGGCTTCGGGGCCGTCTACCTTGTCGGTGGGCGGCCCCGACCGCTAAGAAACCTTGAAGGTCTCTAGTCCTGCCGGCATCCCCAGATCGCGGCGGATGAGCGTCAGTAGCTCGCTCTTCCTGTCTGCTAACGCACGCACCTGGAAGCGCACCGGCTTGAGCTGCTCTGCGTCGTTCAGGCCGCCATTGCATATCCGTGCGTAGCAGAGCATCGCGTCCATGAAGAAGCGACCGGCTGCCGTGTCGGTTTCCTTGGAAGCAAAGAGCTTGAGCTTCCTATCGGCCTCGCCGACCGCGCTCAGGGCATCGCCGAGCCGGTGCTGGTCTTCTTCCGACGGGTTGGCTGGCGGGTCCACCACGGGCAGCACGTGATTTACGACGTGATCCCACTCCTCGATGCGTTGAAGGAGTTCGGTGTACAGGGCCAGACGTTCCGCGTGCCAGCGGGCGTGGTCCTCCCGCTCCCACTGCTCCTGCCGATCTTCGCGCTCCCGGCCCCACCGCTCCCGCTCGTGCTCGCGCTGCCGCTCCCACTGCCGGGCCTCGCGGCGTCCGCTGAGGACCTGCGCGATGACTGACGCCGCCAATGTGCCAACGACGCCCATCGCCGCGACGGCGAGCACCACCCACACGGGAGTTCCGGAAGACATGCCGACATGGTCGCCCGGCGGCGCAACGTGGGCCAGCGCAACAAGGTCGCTTTCCTTGCTCGCCCACGCCCGGCCCGACTAGCTTGGTCACGTTCAGTAGTCGGCCCCGCACGCGGTGTGGCTGCACCGGACGGGGCCTTGACCGGGAAGGAGCCCCGGCCCATGACCAAAGTATCTGCTCACCCCGCCTGGTGCGACCGCCAGGAGTGCACCGTGACCCCCGGACCGACCGGCGGGCGCGCACTGCTCGCGGCCAGTGCTGCTGCGGCCGGAGGACCGCGAGGCGATGTACCTGCGGGTGACCCTGCACCAGTCCACCGGCCTGCCGGTGCTGTGCGTGGAGGGCTTCGACCAGGACCCCGCCAAGGACCCGAACCCGCTGGCCCTGCTGGCGCTGAGCACCCGGCAGGCAACCATCACGGCACACCTGCTGCGGCGGCTGGTGCAGCGTGCGCGCAGGTGACGCGGTGGGCTCCGGGTGGGTCCGGGCCTAGTCGAAGATCAGCAGCGATCAGCGTTTGCGCTGGTGGGAGGTGGTGCGCCCGGCAGGATTCGAACCTGCGGCCTTGGGATTAGAAGTCCCCTGCTCTATCCGCTGAGCTACGGGCGCGCGGCGTGGATGTCGCGCCCAGAGGGTACCGCCGACCCGCCGACCGGCGGCGAAAAGGGTGCCCGCGTCCACGTTGCCGAGCAGAGTCTCACGGAGGCCGGGTAGCGGGCATCCGGGTTCCCACCGGCCGACCCGGCGCAGGCCCGTACCCTCGGCTGGTGCTGCTGGACCCCGACGCCGAGAACGACGTCGCCTACGAGCTGTGCCAGATCGTCGGTCGCGCCATCCTGCCGTACCGGTCGTCGGACGCGGCTGACCTGCGCTTCGGCACCGCGTTCTTCTTCCAGGGCACCGACGACCCGGTGGGGGAGTCGCTGCTGACGGCGGCCGACCTGGTTGGCGCCCCGGGTGGGGAGTTGGGCCTGCGGGCGAGCGTCACCGAGCCGGCCGGGGTCGCGCCGGATGCCGTCGCGGAGGCCGAGATCAGGCCCGGCTGGGCCCGTTTCCCGGGTGACGGCGTCGCGGTGCTGCCCACGGGCGGGCTGCACCGGTACGCCGGCGACGGGGGTTGGCGGTGGCGGGTGCAGCCGGTGCCCGGCGGCATCGCCGCCGGGCCCGAGGTGGTCGCCCGGCTCGGCGCCGACGCCGCTTCGGCCTTCGTGCTGGCCCATGGGGTACGCGAGGACGGGTCCCGGCCGCTGGAGGTGGCGATCGAGCGGGTGGTCCGTGACGGGGACACCGTGCGGATCATCAGTGAGCTGCCGGCCGGGTACGTCGGGGCGCCGGTCTTCGTCGTCCAGGCCGACGCCGCTGAGGGGGTGTCGCTGCACTGCCTGGGCCTCGTGCTGCCCGGCGGCGCCGGGCACCCGGTGGCGACGTTCGACCGGATCCGCGCCGTCCTCCCGTCCGCGACCGGAGACGACTCAGCCTGAACCCGCGCCGTCCTCCCCGGCGGGAGCGCGCCGAGTGGGCGACGCGCCGGTGCTCCGGGACGGGCTGCGGTCAGCCGCCGGTCGTCGCCGCACCTGCCGGGTCACCCGTCGGACGCCGACTTCCCGGCACCTCGGCCGTGTCGGTGGGTGACGCCGTGTCGGTCGAGGCGGTGTCGCCGGAGACAGCGTCGGCCGGGTCGGGATCGGCCGGGGCGGTGGGGCCGGCGGCGAGGAACGCCTCCGCCCAGCGGCCCACCTCGTCGAAGACCTTCCGGCGTACGGCGGGGCCGGAGAGCGTGAGGTCGTGCAGACCGCCGTCGAAGCGGGCCAGGGTGACGTGCCGGCCGAGGCGGGGCGCGTACCGGACCATGTGCTCGACATCGAGGACGGCGTCGGCCAGGGACGCGTTGTCGTGCCACCGCGTGCCCCGGAAGGAGCGGGTCGAGCAGGCCAGCAGCACCGGCACCTGGATGTTCAGCCCGGCGCGCAGCCGGCGTTGCCCGGTGCGGATCGCGTTCAGCCAGCCGGCCCGCACCGGGAACCCGGCCAGCGGCTTCCACGCCAGGTCGTAGGTCCACTCGCCCCGGTGGTCGGCGTGCAGGCTCTCGCCGTACACCGTGCCCAGCCCGAACGGAACGATGCGGTGCGGCGCCCTGCGGCCCAGCCGGGAGACGGCGGCCGCGAGGGGTCGGCGCACCGCCCAGGGTGCGTTGAGGTCGAAGAACGGGCTGTTGAGCACCAGGCCGTCGACGGTGCCGGTGTCGCGGCGGGCGTCCGCCCACAGCGAGATGATCAGGCCGCCGGTGGAGTGGCCCATCGCCAGCAGGGTGTCGTGCCCGTCGTCCGTGCGGATGATCTCGGCGGCGGCGTCCAGCTCGGGGAAGTAGTCGCTGATGTCCTGGCAGAAGTTCGGGGTCTGGTGCGGGAGCAGGCTGCGACCGTACTTGCGCAGGTCGAGGGCGTAGAAGTCCCAGCCCCGCTCGGCGAAGAAGTCGGCCAGGTGGGTCTGGAAGAAGTAGTCGACGAAGCCGTGCACGTAGAGAACGGCCCGCCCGGTGGGGCGCTCGGCCCGCCGCCGGACCAGGGTCGCGACGACCCGGCCCTCGTCGTCGGTGCCCAGGTCGATCGTCTGCCGCTCGTACGGCGGCCCCAACACGTCCGGTTCCACGTTCGCGACGCTACGCCGCGAACCTACCCGGCGGTAGCCCCGAGGTTCGCCCGCCCCGACCGGCCCTGTCAGCCGGCCGGGGTGCGGCGGGAGTACGCGTCAGGCGGTTTCCGCGTCGGCGCGGCTCGGGTCGGCGGCGGGAAGCCCCTCCGCCTCCTCGGCCGGGTCGACCTGATCGTGCGGCTGGCTGACGTCGCGCAGGTGCTTGTTGTGCCGGGGCTCCTGGCGGGTCTTGGCGTCGTTGAGCCGCCGGCGCAGGTCGTCGCGGACGTCGTTGAGCGCGGCGTGCAGGTCCTCCTCGGCGGAGGTGGTGACGATCTTCTGCCGGCCGGCGACCCAGCACTCCAGGGTGACCTTCTGCCCCCGCGCCTCGCGGTCCTTCACCGACACCTCCAGCTCGGTGGCGTCGGCGTGGAAGCCGGCCAGCCGGGCGTCGAGGGTGGCGAACTGCTCGGCGATCCAGGCGCGGTCGCCCTGCGAGAACCCGGCGCCCACCCGCAGGCACTCGGCGACGGTGGCCGGGTTCGCCACGGCGCTCATCGCCGGGCCTCGGAAGCGGTTGGGGAGCCGATGGTAGTGATCATCATGGCGCTGACCTCTCGTCGACGTGGAGCTGTCGGTCGTGCTTGATCAAGTCCATACCCACTTCGGTCGGACGCGGAAACCGCCGGCGCCCGGCCGGGCGCGTCGGCCGTACCACATCGGGGGCGTGATCAGGGCGTTGTCCACAGGTGGCGTCGTCGTCCACAGGTCGGGGTGGGGTGCTGGCGGGGACCGTCGGCAGCGTCGAGGCTCGGTGTCGAGTCGACTCGCGCTGGCAAGCAACCGATCCCCCTGGAGGGACGATGTTCGACACCTACGTAACAATTGTCGGTAATGTTCTGACCACGCCGGAATGGCGGCGCACCACCCAGAGCGGCACCCTGGTGGCCAACTTCAAGGTCGCGTCCACCGCCCGCCGGCTCGACCGCGACAGCGGCCGCTGGGTCGACGGCAACTCGCTCCGCGTCCGCGTCAACTGCTGGCGCAAGCTCGCCGAGGGGGTGGCCGCCTCGGTGATGGTCGGCGACCCGGTGGTGGTCTGTGGCCGGCTCTACACCCGCGACTGGACCGACGACGCCGGCAACCACCGCACCCTCTACGAGCTGGAGGCCGTCGCCGTCGGGCACGACCTGTCCCGAGGCCGGGCCCGGTTCCTGCGTAACCGCCCGAGCATGACCACCAGCACCGTGGAGGACGCGGAGGCGGAGAGCCGGGTGCACGGCGAGCCCACCGAGCCGGTGCCGGGTGGGCAGACGCCCGTCCTGCCCGACGACCGTCCGCTGGACGACGACTTCGAGCTGCCCGACTTCGGCGTGCCGCGTACCGGCCCGGTCACCGCCGCCGGCCCGCTCGACGACGGCGCTCCCCACGGTGGCGGGCAGGGCGGCGACGCCGACGGCCCGCCGGGGTTCGACGATGACGAGCTGGCCCTCGCGCCCGGGATGGACGACGAGCAGCCGGACGACCACCGGCCCGACGACGAGCCGGACGACGAGTTGGGGCCGGTGCCGGACGAGGGCCGCCCGGAGCCCGCGCCGTCGGGCCGGGGGCGGCGTGGCCGGGGGCGGGTCCCGCAGCCGGTGTGAGCATCGGCTCGGCCATCCCGCACCGTCGCGGACGGCGGCACGGCACGAACGGGGGTGGGGTGGCGACCCGACCGGTGTCGTCACCCCGCGTGACGGCGGTGGCCCGGCCCGCCCTGCGCCGGGCAGGGCGGTTCCGGGCATGCCGGGCCGGGTTGGTTCACCAGGTGCTCGTCTAGGCTGGCCGGCCGGAGGTGGTGCGTGTGCGACGGACAGCGCCGGTGGCGAACGCGGTGGGGCTGCTGGCCGGGTACGCGCTGGACAGTGTGCTCGGCGACCCGCGCCGGTGGCACCCGGTGGCCGGTTTCGGGCAGGCCGCCGGTGCGCTGGAGCGGCGGCTCTACCGGCCGGACCGGACGGCCGGGGCGGTGTTCACCGCGCTGGCCGTGGGTGGGCCGGTGCTGCTCGGTGCGGCCGCCGCGGCCGTCACCCGGCACCGGCCGGTGACCCGGGCGCTGCTCGTCGCCGCCGGCACCTGGACCGTGCTGGGCGGTCGCACGCTGCGGCACGAGGCCACCGTCATGGGTGGGGCGCTGCGCGACGGCGACCTGCCGGCCGCCCGGCGACGCCTCGGTCACCTCTGTGGCCGGGACCCGTCGACCCTCAACGAGTCGGAGCTGGCCCGGGCCACCGTCGAGTCGGTCGCGGAGAACACCTCCGACGCGGTGGTCGCCCCGCTGGTCTGGGGCGCGGTCGCCGGCCTGCCCGGGCTGCTGGGCTACCGCGCGGCCAACACCCTGGACGCGATGGTCGGGCACCGGTCGGCACGTTACGCGCGGTTCGGCACCCCGGCGGCCCGGCTGGACGACCTGCTCAACCTGGTGCCGTCCCGGCTGACCGGGCTGCTCACCATCGCCGTCGCGCCGGTCGCGAACGGTGACCGGGAACGGGCCTGGCGGGTGTGGCGGCGCGACCGGAACGACCACCCGAGCCCCAACGCGGGTCAGTGCGAGGCGGCGATGGCCGGCGCGCTCGGGGTCCGCCTCGGTGGCCGCAACGTCTACTTCGGGCGCTCGGAGGTGCGTCCCTTCCTGGGCGACGGCCCCCGCCCCGAGGCGCGGCACCTCAAGCGGGCCGCCCGGATCTCTGGCGCGGTGGGCCTGGCCGCCCTCGGGCTGGCCGCCGCGTACCCGCTGACCGTCGGGCGCCTGGCCGGCGCCATCGGCCGGCGCGGGCTGAAGGCCGCCGTCGGCCGGCGCGAGCAGATCATTGCCGTCGGCCGGGGCGGGCTGGTCGCCGCCGTCGGGCGACGCGGGCTGGTCGGTGCTACTGCCCGGCGCGGGCTGGGAGCCGTCGTGGCGGGGCGGGGGAGCGGGCGGTGAGCGGCGGGCTGCTGGTCGCCGGCACGACCTCCGACGCCGGCAAGAGTGTGCTCACCGCCGGCATCTGTCGGTGGCTGCACCGGCAGGGCGTGAAGGTGGCGCCGTTCAAGGCACAGAACATGTCGAACAACTCGGCGGTGGTGGTCGGGCCGGACGGGCGCGGCGGCGAGATCGGCCGTGCGCAGGCCATGCAGGCCGCCGCCTGCGGCATCGCCCCCGACCTGCGCTTCAACCCGGTGCTGCTCAAGCCGGGCAGTGACCTGGCCAGCCAGGTGGTGCTGCTCGGCGAGGCGGTCGACACGATCACCGCCGGCACCTTCCGGCAGCTGCGTCCCCGGCTCGCCGAGACCGCGTACGCGGCGCTGGCCGAGCTGCGGGCCGCGTACGACGTGGTGATCTGTGAGGGCGCCGGCAGCCCGGCCGAGATCAACCTGCGGGCCGGTGACTACGTCAACATGGGGCTGGCCCGGCACGCCAACCTGCCGACCATCGTGGTCGGCGACATCGACCGGGGTGGCGTCTTCGCCTCGATGTTCGGCACCGTGGCCCTGCTCGACCCGGCCGACCAGGCGTTGATCGCCGGCTTCGTGATCAACAAGTTCCGGGGTGACCTCGGCCTGCTCCAGCCCGGCCTGGACATGCTGCGCCACGTCACCGGCCGCCCCACGTTCGGGGTGCTGCCCTGGGCACTCGACCTCTGGCTCGACGCCGAGGATTCGCTCGCGTACGGCCGGGTGCTCGGCCGTCCGGCCGCCCCGCACGGCACCGAGTGGCTGGACGTGGCGGTCGTCCGGCTGCCCCGGATCAGCAACGCCACCGACGTGGAGGCACTGGCTACCGAGCCGGGCGTCCGGGTCCGCCTCACCGTCGAACCAGCCGAGCTGGCCGCCGCCGACCTGGTCGTCCTGCCCGGTTCCAAGTCGACCGTCGCCGACCTGGCCTGGCTGCGCGAGACCGGCCTCGCCGACGCGGTCCTGGCCCACGCGGCCGCCGGCAGGCCGCTGCTCGGGCTCTGCGGCGGCTTCCAGATGCTCGGACGGGCCATCCACGACCCGGTGGAGAGCCAGCAGGGCAGTGTGCCGGGCCTCGGCCTGCTGCCCATCGAGATCACCTTCGATCCGCGCAAGACCGTCCGCCAGTCGGTGGGCACCGCCCACGGCGACCTGCCGGTGCGCGGCTACGAGATCCACCACGGGTACGTCTCGCAGACCGATCCGGCCCTGACCCCGCTGCTGACCGGGGACGACGGCGTTGGCGAGGGCGCCGTGCTCGGCGTCGTGCACGGCACGCACTGGCACGGGGCGTTCGAATCCGACGGCTTCCGCCGCCGCTTCCTCACCGAGGCGGCCCGGCTGGCCGGTCGCAGCGGTTTCCGGGTCGCACCGGACACCAGCTTCGCCGCCGCCCGGGAACGCTCGCTCGACCTGCTCGGTGACCTGGTCGAGGAGCATCTGGACACCGACGCCCTCTGGCGCCTCATCGAGACCGGGCCACCCGCCGGCCTCCCCTTCATCCCACCCGGCCCCCCACCGGCCTGAGCGGCCGTGATCAGAGGCGGATGTCGGCGGGACGGTCGGAGGTGGGAAGGCCGGCGGCCAGCCACGCGTCGACGCCGCCGATCATGTCGGTGGCCCGGCGCAGGCCGAGCGTCTGCAGGCTGGCGGCGGCCAGGCTGGAGCTGTAACCCTCACGGCACACCAGCACGATCTCCCGGTCGTAGGCGGTGGCCTCCGGGATACGCCATTCGCTGGCCGGATCGAGTCGCCACTCCAGCACCGTCCGGTCGATGACGACCGCCCCGGGCAGGTCGCCCTGTTCGCGGCGCTGCAACTCGGTACGGGTGTCGACCAGCAGCGCGCCGCCGCGGACCGCCTCGACGGTCTGCTGCGGAGTCAGTCGGTGCAGCCCGGCGCGGGCCTGTTCGAGCAGGGCGTCGACGCCGGGGCTCATCACGTCTCGGAGCACCACCCGATCATGCCGATTCGGTGGCCAGCCCGCGCGACGAACGGTGGCGGCATCACCCGTCGCCGCCCCAATTCCCCCGGACGTGACGGTGGCCGGCCAGGGCCGTCAGCCGGACGGGTCAGCCCCGCTGCGGCCGCCGCGGGATGGGGTGGCGGCGCCGGCGGGAAACGTCAGGCGAGGGCGGGTTGGGCGAGGGCGGCGGCGGTGACCTGAGCGAACCGCTCGGGTGCGTCGAGCATGATGTTGTGTCCGGCGTCCGGCACGGTCACCACCCGCACTCCGGCCGCAGCCAGCGATTCCGCGCCGACGACCGGCCCGCTCCGACCGCCCTGGAGGTAGGTGCGCGGCATCGGCAGCCGTTCCAGCAGGTGCCGCATGGCGGGGCGGGTGCCGGTCATCAGGCCGATCGCGGTGCGGTGCAGGCCGATCGGATCGGCCAGTCGCATGGTGGCGGCCCAGGCCGGCCCCACCCGCTCCAGGGTCTCGGCAAGGCCGCTGGCGAGGAACTCCGCCTCGGAGTAGCGGGCCAGGCCGCTGCTGCCGGCGGTCGGCGGCGGGCTCGGGTCCAGGTTCGCCTCGATCAGCACCAGCTGCCCGACCAGGTCCGGGCGCTGGTGGGCGAGCGCGATGGCCACCGCGCCGCCCATGCTGTGCGCGACGACGTCGGCCGCCCGGACCCCGGCCGCGTCGAGCGTCGCGGCCAGCGCCTCGGCGTGCTCGGTGAGGGTGTAGCCGAACGCGGCCGGTCGGTCGCTCAACCCGAAGCCGAGGAGGTCGACGAAGAGGGAGCGGTGGCCGGCCAGCTCGGGAAGGGAGGCCGCCGGCAGGAAGTACGGCGCGGACATCGCGCCGAGCCCGTGCACGTACACCCGGGCCGGTGCACGGCCGGAGATTTCCACCCAACGCATCTGAGCCCCGTCCGGGCCCACGGTCGCAGTATTCATGGCGACACAATACCTCCGCGCCGAGGTATATCGTCAAGAGGGCATAATGGGGTGGTGCTCGAACTCGCCATCCTCGGTTTCCTGGCCGACCAGCCCCTGCACGGCTACGACCTGAAGCGGCGGATCGCCCACCTCACCGGGCATGTCCGGCCGATCGCCGACGGCACCCTCTATCCCGCGATCAAGCGGCTGGAACGCGCCGGCCTGCTCACCCGGCGGGTCGAACCCGGCGCCGGCGCGGCCCCCCGCCAGATGCTGGCGCTGACCGGGCCGGGTCGGGCCGAGCTGGACCGCCGGCTCCGCGAGCCCGACGAGATGGAGATCAGCGACGAGAACCGCTGGTTCGTCCTGCTGGCCTTCCTCCGGCACCTCGACGATCCGGCCGCCCGCGACCAGGTGCTCCGCCGACGGTTGGCCTTCCTCCGTACGCCGAGCAGCTTCTTCTACGAGGGCGACCGGCCGGTGCGCGCCGAGGAAGTCGCCGATCCGTACCGCCAGGGGATGCTGACCATCGCCCGAGCCACCAGCCAGGCCGAGCTGCGCTGGCTCGGGGAGATGCTGGGCGAGCCGGAGTGACCCCGGACGAGGAGGGCGCCGGCGCGCCGGTGGTGGTCGTCGAGGCGTACGCCGAGCTGGCCCGCCGGGTGCTCGCGGGCCCCGCGCGGTTGGGGCGGACCCGGCTGGTCGCCGTCGACGGGCCGAGCGGCGCGGGCAAGAGCCGGTTCGCCGCGCACCTCGCGGACGCGCTGGCGGCGCTGCCCGGCGGTGCCCGGCCGCCGGTGGTGCACACCGACGACCTGCTGGACGGCTGGGACGACCAGCTCACCTTCTGGCCCCGCCTCGACGAGTGGGTGCTGGGCCCGCTGCGTGCGGGGCGGCCCGGCTCCTACCGCCGCTACAGCTGGGTGCGGCGATGCTTCCTGCCCCGCCCGGTCCCGGTGCCGGCCGCGCCGGTGCTGATCCTGGAGGGGGTGAGCGCCGCGCGCGCCGTCGTCCGGCCGGAGCTGACCCTGGCCGCCTTCGTCACGGCGCCCGCCTCCCTGCGGCTGGCCCGCGCGGTCGCCCGCGACGGGCCGGAGATCCTGCCGGAGCTGCGCCGCTGGCGCGTCGGGGAGCGTGCGCACTTCGACGCCGACGACACGGCCACCCGGGCCGACCTGGTGGTCGACGGCGCGCCGACGCTGCCGCACGACGCGGACCGGTACTACGTGCGCATCCGCTGAGCGGGGCATGGACGTCCGCCACCGGCTACGGCACGATGCGAGAAGGGTCAGGGCGCGGCGAACGGGGGCTCATCATGTCGGCACCGGATTCACCCGCGCGGCGCCGCATCACCCTCACCGGCATCAGCTCGCGGGCCTGGGAGCATCCGGCCGACCGGGGCGCCCTGGTCGCCCTGCGCGAGCTGCGGGGTTTCGACGACGTGGTGCGCGCGTTCTTCGGCATGTGGAACGAGCGTGGCTTCCGGCTCTCCGTGCTGGCCTCGGGCATCCGGGTCGACCACCGGCAGTACCCGGCGGTGTGGCAGCGCTACACCGAGGCCGCCGCAGCGCTCGACGTGGCCGAGCTGCCCGAGCTGTACGTGACGCAGTCGCCCTGGCTGGGCGCCGAGGCGGTCGGCCTGGAGCGGCCGTTCGTGGTGTTGAACTCCGCCTGCGTGCAGCAGCTCGACGAGGACGAGCTGCGCTGCCTGCTCGGCCACGAGTTGGGGCACGTCGGCAGCGGGCATGCGGTCTACAAGACGATGCTCATGATCCTCACCCGGTGGGCGGCCAACCTGAGCTGGTTGCCGGTCGGCGCGTTCGCGCTGCGGGCGATCATCGCGGCGATGCTGGAGTGGTGGCGCAAGGCCGAGCTCTCCGCCGACCGGGCCGGTCTGCTCGCCGGGCAGGACCCGGCCGCCGCGCTACGGCTGCTGATGAAGCTCGCCGGCGGCGGCGACCTGTCCCAGATCGACACCACCGCCTTCCTCGAGCAGGCCGCCGAGTACGCCGGTGGCGGCGACCTGCGGGACAGCCTGCACAAGATCCGGATGACCGCGTGGAGCACGCATCCGGTGCCGGTGGCACGCGCCGCCCAGCTGCGGCAGTGGATCGACTCCGGGGCGTACGGGCGGGTGCTGGCCGGGGACTACCCGCGCCGCGACGACGACCGCTCGACCAGCGTCTCGGAGGAGATCAAGGCGGCGGCCGAGTCGTACCGGGAGGAGTTCAGCCGGTCCACCGACCCGCTGGTCGGGTTGCTGCGCCGGCTCGGCGACGGCGCCAGCGACGTCGGCGAGTGGGTGGGCGGCACCGCGGGCCGGGCCCGTTCCTGGATGGACGCCGCCACCGAGGCCGCCGGCCGCGCGCACCGCGCCGGCCGCGCCGCACCCGGCGCGACAGCGGGCGCCGGCACGGCGGGAACCGGTGACGGTACGGGCTCGGCCGGCACGCCGGGGTAAGGCCGGCATACGATGCCGGTCATGACCACACCGATCATGTCCGAGTCCCAGGTGCGGGCCGCCGTCGAGCGGGAGATGCCCGGCGTCCGGGCCGACCTGGAACGCCTCGTCCGCATCCCCGGCATCGCCTTCGAGGGCTTCGACCACTCGCACGTGGAGCGCTCCGCCGAGGCGGTCGCCGAGCTGCTGCGCGGCTGTGGCCTGGACGTCGACATCGTGCGTTCCGGCGGGCAACCCGCGGTGATCGGCCGCCGGCCCGCCCCGCCCGGTGCGCCCACCGTGCTGCTCTACGCGCACCACGACGTGCAGCCGGTCGGCGACCGGTCGCTGTGGGAGTCCGACCCCTTCGAGCCGGTCGAGCGGGACGGCCGGCTCTACGGCCGGGGCGCCGCCGACGACAAGGCCGGCATCATGGCGCACGTCGCGGCGCTGCGCGCGTACGGTGACGCACTGCCGGTCGGCGTGGTCCTCTTCATCGAGGGCGAGGAGGAGTACGGCTCCGACTCGCTGGAGCGCCTGCTGGCCGAGCACCGCGACGAGATCGCCTCCGACGTCATCGTGATCGCCGACTCCGGCAACTGGGACATCGGCGTACCGGCGCTGACCACCTCACTGCGCGGCATCGTCAACTGCTTCGTCGAGGTCCGCACGCTGGACCACGCGGTGCACAGCGGCATGTTCGGCGGCGCCGTCCCGGACGCGCTCACCGCGCTGGTCCGGCTGCTCGCCACGCTGCACGACGACACCGGTGACGTGGCGGTGGACGGGCTGGTCGGCCGGGAGGGCGCCACCGTCGACTACCCCGAGGACCGGGTCCGGGCCGAGGCCGGGCTGGCCGACGGCGTGCAGTTCATCGGCACCGGCCGGATCACCGACCGGCTCTGGACGAAGCCCGCGCTGGCGGTGCTCGGCATCGACGCGCCGTCCACCGGCGAGGCGCCGAACGCCCTGGTCCCGTCCGCCAAGGCGAAGCTCAGCATCCGGCTCGCCCCGGGCGACGACCCCAAGCGGGCGTACGCGGCGGTGCGCGCGCACCTGGAGAAGCACGCCCCGTGGGGAGCGCAGGTCACGGTCTCCTTCGAGCACGACGGCGACCCGTGCGTGATCGACGCCTCCGGGCCGATGTTCGACGCCGCCCGCTCGGCGTTCCGCGAGGCCTGGGACGGCACCGCCCCGGTGGACATCGGCGTCGGCGGGTCGATCCCGTTCATCGCCACCTTCCAGGAGATGTTCCCGAAGGCGGCGATCCTGGTGACCGGTGTGGAGGACCCGCACGCCCGCGCGCACGGCCCGAACGAGAGCCTGCACCTCCGGGAGTTCGCCCGGGTCTGCCTCGCCGAGGCGCTGCTGCTGGGCAAGGTGGCGGCCGCGGGCACGAAACTCCCCTAGGTGTCGGAACCGTAACTTCCGGTCTGATCTGGGAGTTTGCGGTGTGTCGGGCGGCGGGCTGTTATAGCCTTTCGAACATGAGTACGAACGAGGTGATGGCCCGGTTGGGGGCCGCCGTCAGCGCGCTGGGGGACGTCGACGTCTCCGCGTGGTCCGAGGACACGCTCAACGAACAGCTCGGCGAGCTCTCCGCCGCCCTGGTCGCCCTCGACTCGGTGCTCTCCCGGGTCGCCGGCGAGGTCCGCGCCCGGGGGCTGCGCATCGAGGAGCCCGTCTCCGCCTGATCCGCCGTCCACCGTGTCGGCGGCGCCCTGCCGACACCGCCCGGGCACGGCAATGCCCGGGCGGTGTCGGGGGTGACTGGCAGGATGAACGTCGTGCGGTTCCTCGACCTGGCAGCCACGTCCGCCGCCGTCGGCGCCACCAGCGGCCGTCGGGCCAAGGTGGAGCTGCTCGCCGACGCGCTGCGCCGGCTCGACCCGGCCGAGGTGGAGCCCGGTGCCGGCTATCTCGCCGGTGAGCTGCGCCAGCGGCAGACCGGGGTGGGCTATGCGAGTCTGCGTGACCTGCCGCCGCCGGCCGCCGAGCCGACGTTGACCGTGGCCGCCGTCGATGCCGCCGTGGAGCAGATCGCCGCCGTGCACGGCGCGGGGTCGCAGGCGCGGCGCCGGGCGCTCCTCGGCGCCCTCTACGCGGCGGCGACCGCCGACGAGCAGCGGCTGCTCACCAACCTGTTCAGCGGCGAGCTGCGCCAGGGCGCCCAGGCCGGGCTGCTCGCCGACGCGGTGGCCCGGGCCGCCGAGGTGCCGGTGGCGGCCGTCCGTCGGGCCCTGCTGCTCGCCGGTGACCTGCGCGCGGTGGCCGTCGCCGCGCTGGCCGGGGGCGCCGCCGAGCTGGCCGGGTTCGGCCTGCGGGTCGGCCGGCCGCTCGCGCCGATGCTCGCGCAGAGCGCCCCCTCGGTCGACGAGGCGCTGGCCGCCACCGGCACACCGGCGGTGGTCGACGTGAAGCTCGACGGCATCCGCATCCAGGTGCACCGCTCCGGCGCCGACATCGCCGTCTTCACCCGCAGCCTCGACGAGATCACCACCCGGGTGCCCGAGGTGGTCGCCGCCGTCCGCGCCCTGCCCGGCCGGGAGCTGGTGCTCGACGGTGAGGCGATCGGTCTGGACGAGACCGGCCGGCCGCTGCCCTTCCAGCAGACGTCCAGCCGGGCAGCCCGGCGCACCACGCCCAGCACGACCGCCCGCACACCGGTCGCCCCGGCGGTGCTCGCGGCAGCCGCCAGCGCCGGCGAGACCGTGCTGACGCCGTACTTCTTCGACCTGCTGCACCTCGACGGCCAGGATCTGATCGACCTGCCCGGCCGGGAGCGGTGGGCCGCACTGGCCGGCGCGGTGGACGCGTCGCTGCTGGTCGGGCGCATGGAGGTCGACAACCCGGAGCAGGCGGGGGCGGCGTTCGCCGCCGCGCTCGACGCCGGGCAGGAGGGCGTGGTGGTCAAGGCGCCGGACGCTCCCTACGACGCCGGCCGCCGCGGCGCGGCCTGGGTCAAGGTCAAGCCCCGGCACACCCTCGACCTGGTGGTGCTCGCCGTCGAGTGGGGCAGCGGCCGGCGGCAGGGCTGGCTGTCCAACCTGCACCTCGGCGCGCGCGACCCGCGCACCGGCGACTTCGTGATGCTCGGCAAGACGTTCAAGGGGCTCACCGACGAGCTGCTGCGCTGGCAGACCGAGCGCTTCCTCGACCTCGCGGTGGAGCGGGGCGACTGGGTGGTCCGGGTGCGTCCCGAGCAGGTGGTGGAGATCGCCTTCGACGGGGTGCAGACGAGTTCGCGTTATCCGGGCGGGGTGGCGCTGCGGTTCGCCCGGGTGGTGCGCTACCGCGACGACAAGTCCGCCGCCGAGGCGGACACCATCGACGCGGTCCGCGCCATCCACGCCGGCCGTCCCACCGGCTGACCGGCCGCGCCGGCCCGGGTCACCTGCCGGAGAGCGACCGGGCGTAGTTGACCTGGTTGTTGAGGTGCTGCACCTGCCCCTGGTCGATGACCGGGATGCGGGCCACGTACTGCTGGGCGCCGTTGGTGACGGTCACCTGCACGGTGCCGTGGTGCCGGGTCTCCTTGATCAGCAGGAAGAACAGGCTGAAGAAGGTCAGGCAGAAGAAGCCGACGATCGCGCAGACCAGCGCCCAGGTGGCGATCTTCTCCTCACGGTGCCAGTAGTCGGCCACGTGCCAGGAGGCGCCGGCCAGCGGCAGCACCCCGGCCGGCGTGCGGATGATCGGCGGGCTCACCGTGATCTCGGCGATCTGCACCGCGACCACCTCCGGCCCGGCCGTCGCGAAGCCGGCCGGCACCGGGTGCGCCGGCATCGGAACCGGCGGGTACGGCCCGACCGCCGGCCACGCCCCGACGCCCGGCGCGGGCGGCCCGGAGAGCTGAGCGGGCGGCGCGGAGAACTGCGCGGGTGGCGCCGAGAAGTGCGCCGGGGGCCCGGAGAAGGGCGCCGGCGGTGCGGAGAACGGTGCGGGTGGCGGCGGGAACTGTGTCGGCCCGGCGGCGAACTGTCCCGCCGACGGGACCGGCGCCGCAGGAAACGGCGCGGCCGGGAACGGCGCGGTCGGCGGCGTGACCGGCAGCGGTGCGGTCCGCGGCGCGGCGGCCCACGGATCGATCGGCGGGTGCGCCTGGGTGTCCGGCTCCGAAGCGGGCAGCGGGGCCGTGGGATCGGTGCTCACCGGCACTCCCAACGCGAGATGATCACGCGGCGGAGACTACCGGCTGCCGTGCCGTCCCGGGTGCCCCCGAGTGTCCGGTCGGGACACCGGCGCGGTCAGGCGGACGCGCTCGGCGTCGGCTCGGCGGCCCGGTCCACCGGGGCCCGGTTGGGGCCGATGCCGGCAGCCCGGCGCGCCTCCCGGCGGGCCACCCAGCCGTAGCCGAACAGGGCCATCACGGCGAAGAGCCACCACTGCACGACGTAGCCAAAGTTCTGCCAGTTGTTGGTGTGCCCGACCGGCACCGCCTTGAACAGCGGGTCGGCCGCCGGTGTCTGCTCGTCGAGCAGCACGTAGGCGCCGTACACCGGGTAGGGCAGCTCGCGGGCCAGCCGCGACACCGCGATCCGTCGGGTCTCCAGCCGCCCGTCGCGGCGGTTCACCGCGCCGGCACCGCTCTCGGTCGCGTGCACCCGGCCGAGCACCGTCACGTCGCCGGCCGGCGCGGCGGGCACCGTCGGCTGGGCCATCGCCCCACCCGGCGCCGGCGGGACCCAACCCCGGTCCACCAGCAGCGCCGTGCCGTCGGCGAGCACCAACGGGGTCAGCACCTCGAAGCCGACCCGGCTCTCCACCGTCCGGCCACGGACCAGGATGGTGTTCGTCGGGTCGTACCGGCCGGTGGCGGTGATCCGGGTCCACACCTTGTCCTCGGCGGGGGCCGGGCCGACCGTCCCCGCGCCGCCGTTGGGGGCGCGCAGCGCGTCGGTCAGCGGGGCCGGGGTCATCCGCAGGCCGGCGTCGATCCGCTCGTTGACCTCGGTGCGGCCCCGGTAGCGGTCCAGCTGCCAGTTGCCGAGCAGGACCATGATCGCGGAGGCGACCAGGGTCAGGGCGAGCGCGCCCAGCCAGCGTGGGCTCAGCAGGAACCGGTACACCGCACCGAGGCTACCCGTATGACCGGGGCCACTCACCGCGACCGGGTCGCAACCGGTCGCACGGCACCGGTTGGCGGTGCTCGCGCGTCGGGCCGGGCGGGTATCGTCACGCGGACGGACGGGCCCCGGGTCCGCCGTCGCGTACCCGCCGCCGCCCACGAGGAGTCGATTGATGACCGTCGTGCCGCGCCTGGTGCTCAGCGCGCCGTCCTCCGGGCACGGCAAGAACGCGCTGGCTATCGGGCTGCTCGCCGCCCTGGCCGAGCGGGGTGTCGACGTCGCCGGGTTCAAGCTCGGCCCGGACCACGTCGACGCCGCCTACCTCGGCCTCGCCTCCGGTCGGCCGGGCCGGGTGATCGATCCCCGGCTGGTCGGCGTCGACCGGCTCGCCCCGCTGGTCGCGCACGGCGCCGCGGGTGCCGGGCTCGCCGTGGTGCAGGGCAGCATGGGCCTGTACGACTCGGTCGGCGGCCGCCCGGAGCAGGAGTCCACGGCCGCCGCGGCCGCCGCGCTGCGCAGCCCCGTGGTACTCGTGGTCGACGTGGCCGCGATGGGTCAGTCGGTGGCCGCGCTGGTGCACGGTTTCCGCTCGTACGACGAGCAGCTCTGGCTCGGCGGGGTGATCCTCAACCGGGTGGCGTCCTCGCGGCACGAGGGGATGCTGCGCGAGGCGCTCGACGACGTGGGTGTGCCGGTCTACGGCGCGCTGCGCCGGCAGGACCTCCCGGCGGTGCTGCCGTCGCGCCGGCACGGCGTGGTGCCGGTGGTCGGCGGGTCCGCCGACGCCGCCCGCGCGGTCCGCCGGCTGGGCGAGGCGGTCGCCGCCACGGTCGACCTGGAACGGCTGCTCGGGTTGGCCCGCTCCGCGCCGCCGCTGCCGGCCTCGGCGTGGTCACCGGAGGACGCGCTCGGTGCGGTGACGGTCCCGGCGGATCGCCCGCTGGTGGCGCTCGCCGGTGGGCCGGGCGGCAGCTTCAGCCACCCGGAGACGGCCGAGCTGCTGCGGGCCGCCGGCGCCGAGGTGGTGACGGTCGATCCGCTGCGCGACGAGGCGCTGCCGGCCGGCACCCGCGCGCTGGTCGTCGGTGGCGCGCTTCCCGAGGCGTACGCCGAGCAGCTGTCGGCCAACCGGCGGCTCTGCATCGCCGTGGCCGAGCTGGCGCGCACCGGGCGTCCCGTGGTCGCCGAGGGCACCGGCCTGCTGTGGCTGGCCCGGGAACTGGACGGGCTGCCGATGTGTGGGGTGCTGGACGCGGTCGGCGCCAGCCGGGACGGCCTGGTGGTGGGCTACCGGGAGGCGACCGCGCAGACCGACAGCGTCGTCGCCGCACGCGGCACGGTGCTGGTCGGGCACAAGGAGCACCGCGCGGTGCTCACCCCGCGTTCGGGTCAGCGTCCGGCTTGGAGCTGGGACGGCGGCACGCCGGAGGGCTTCGTCTGGCGCAACGTGCACGCCTCGCAGCTCACCCTGCACTGGGCCGGCCACCCGGCGACCGCCGCCCGGCTGGTCGAGGCGGCGGTGGCCGACCCGGCCGTCGAGGCGGCGCCCGTGGAGCCCGGCGGAGTGCCGGCGTGATCGGTCAGGTGGCGGTGCGCCGCTTCCCGGAGCTGACCGTCTCCACCCCGCGCACCGAGGTGCGGCGGCTCATCGCGGCCGACGCGGCGGCGGTCGGGGAGATCTTCGCCGACAAGCTCACCCGGCGCTGGCTGCCGCTGGCCGACGACTCGGGCCCGATCGACGGGCACGCCTGGTGCACCGACCTGGCCCGGCAGCGGCGCGACAGCGGCGAGGGGGACCACTGGGCGGTGCTCCGGCGGGAGGACGACCAGGTGGTGGGCTCACTGTGGACGCGGCGTACCGACTGGGGCGCCCGGACCACCGAGATCTCCTACGCGATGGCGCCGCACGCGCGCGGGTTCGGCCTGGCGGTCGAGGCCGTGGACGCGGTCGCCATCGCGCTGATCCTGGAGCACGGCTTCCAGCGCGTCGAGTTGCGGGTGGCCCCCGGCAACCTCGCCTCCCGCCGTGTCGCCGAGAAGGCCGGCTTCAGTTACGAGGGCCTGCTGCGCAACGCCGGTTTCGTCCGCGGTGGCCGGGCGGACCTCGAACTCTGGTCGTTCGTCGCCGCCGACCTGCGCTGACCCCGGCCGGTCAGCCGACGATGGCGTCCGACGGTGGGGTGAACTGGCGGGTCGGTTTGCCCTTCAGGCCGTCGCGCAGGGTCTCCGCGACCGCCCCGATCGGGATCTGCGACTGCCCGTCACCCACCGCGTTGAACGGGTTGTCCGGGTCGGAGATGAAGCTCGCCGCGGCCAACTCCGGGGTGTAGCCGACGAACCAGGCGGACCGGGTGCTGTCGGTGGTACCGGTCTTGCCGGCCACCGGGCGGCCGACCGTACCCCGGACGCTGTCGGCGGTGGACCAGCCGCCGCAGCTCCCACGGGCCGGGGTGTCCCCGGTCGGGCAGCGGGCGGCGTCGGTGGCCGCCCGGGCGGCGTCCGCGCTGACCACCTGCCGGCAGCGCGGCTTGGCCACCTCGCGTTGGATGCCGCTGGCGGTGGCGTACGTGGTCGGCGTGCCGTCCCGGTTCATGATCGCCTGCACCGGGATCGCCTCGCAGTACCGGCCGTCGGCGGCGATGGCGGCGTACGCGTTCGCCATCTCCAGCGGGGTGGCGTCGGAGACGCCCAGGGTGAACGCGCCCCACTTCGACGCCTTGGTCGGCGAGGCATGGTCCCGGTCCACGTCGGTCCGCCAGCGCAGCCCGAGCTGTTCGGCGAGGCGGACGCCCTTCTCCGCGCCCACCTGCTCCTCCAACCACACGAAGTACGTGTTCACCGACTTGCCGAAGCCGGACCACATGGTCTGCCGCCCGCTCATCGCCCCGCTGGCGTTCGACGGCGCCCAGCCGTCAAAGACCCGCGACTGGTACCGGTAAGGGGCGTTGAACTCCGTGGACAGCGTCTTGCCCGAGTTCAGTGCGGCCAGCATCGGGAACATCTTGAACGTCGATCCGGCCTGGTAGCCCGGCAGGTCACCGCCGCCGAGGAGCGGCGCCACCGTGTTCGGGTAGTTGGCCTTCACCTTCGGCCCCGCCTCGGGATTGGAGCTCTGTGGGTTCTCGCTCAGGTCCAGCGAGTACGTCCGGTTCACCGCCATCGCCTTCACCCGCCCGGTGCCGGGCTCGGAGAGCACGATGCCGTTGGCGAACGGGCTGCCGGTGCCCTCCTTCGCGCCGACGTTCTTCTCCGCCGCGTCCTGGATCTTCGGGTCGATGCTGAGCACGATCCGGTAGCCGCCCCGACGCAGCTTGTCCATCCGTTCCAGCCGGTTCGCCCCGAACGCGGGCTGTGCGCTCCACCAGTTCTTCAGGTAGTCGCAGGCGAAGCCCCAGCTGTTGTACTTCTCCGGCACCGCGGCGCAGTCGTTCGGCGGGCTGGTCAGCTTCAGCCGGATCGGCTCGGTCTTGGCGGCGGCGGCCGAGTCGGGGGAGAGGTAGCCGAGTTGGCTCATCCGGTCCAGGACGTAGTTGCGTCGGCCGGTGGCCTCCTTCTGGTCGGACTCGGCCGGGTCGTACTCCGACGGCGACTTGACCAGCCCGGCGAGGGTGGCCGCCTCGACCGGGGTGAGGTCCTTCGGGGTCTTGGAGAAGAAGATCTCGCTGGCCGCGTAGATGCCGTACGCCCGGTGCCCGAAGTACGCCGAGTTCAGGTAGCGCTCCAGGATCTGCTCCTTGCTCATCTCCTTCTCCAGGTCCAGCGCCATCCGCATTTCCTTGACCTTGCGCAGGCTGGTCTGCTGGGTGGCCTCCTGGACTTCCTTGGGGGTGGTGGCGCTGTCCCGCAGGGCCATCCGGACGTACTGCATGGTCAGGGTGGAGGCACCCTGGGAGACGCCGTTGGAGCGGGTGTTGGCCACGAAGGCCCGGGCCACGCCCTTCGGGTCGACGCCGTGGTGCTGGTAGAAGCGGGAGTCCTCGGCGGCGACAATCGCCTGCTGAATGTTCGGCGACATGTCCGACAGCTTGGTGTACTGCCGGTACTCCTCGTAGAACATGGTCAGCACGGTCCTGCCGTCCGGGGCGTAGAGGTACGACGTCTCGGCGGGCAGGGCGACGGCCAGCAGCTTGGTCTTCGCCTCCACGGCGTGCGCGGTGGCCTTCGCGCCGAGCCCGGTGAGGGCGACCAGCGGGTACGCGGCGGCGGCGATCACGATGCCGGCGATGAGCCCGGCGCGCAGGAGAGGGACGAGTCGACCAGCGGCAGCAAGGGGTCGGTTGCTCACATGGCCAAGTTATGACATTTCCGATTCGTGCATGAGAAGAACTCATAAACCGGCGGGTGGTGACGCGGCTTACGCCGGGATCAGCTGTCCCATCGGCCCCCTTCCCGGCAGGATCGCGGACATGCGTGATCAGCCGAGCGGAGTGGCGCCCGTCGCCGGGCCCGGACCGGCGGCTGCCCCCGAGCCGGACCTGGGACATCACGGCGACGCGGAGGTCGGTGGCGGGCTGATCGACCTGGCCGTCAACGTCCGCCAGGCACCGCTGCCGGACTGGCTGGCCGGCCCGATCAGCGCCAGCCTCAGCGACCTGGCCCGCTATCCGGACCCGGCGCCGGCCCGGGCCGCGGTCGCCGCCCGGCACCGGCGTCACCCGGACGAGGTACTGCTCACCGCCGGCGCCGCCGAGGGGTTCGTGCTGATCGCCCAGGCGCTGCGCGGGGTCCGCCGGCCGGTCGTGGTGCATCCCCAGTTCACCGAGCCGGAGGCGGCGCTGCGGGCCGCCGGGCACCCGGTGGAGCGGGTGCTGCTGGACCCGGCCGAGGACTTCCGGCTCGACCCGGACCGGGTGCCCGCCGACGCCGACCTGGTGATGATCGGCAACCCGACGAACCCGACCTCCGTGCTGCACCCCGCGCGCACCCTGGCCGCGCTGGCCCGCCCCGGCCGGGTGCTGGTGGTCGACGAGGCGTTCGCCGACACGACCGCCGCACCCGGACGCCCCGGCGAGGCCGAGTCCCTGGCCGAGCGTCGCGACCTGCCCGGGCTGCTCGTGCTGCGCAGCCTCACCAAGACGTGGGGCCTCGCCGGCCTGCGGATCGGCTACCTGCTCGGCGCGCCGGAGCTGCTGTCCCGGCTGGCCGCCGTCCAGCCGCTCTGGGCCGTCTCCACTCCCGCGCTGGCCGCCGCGTCGGCCTGCGCCAGCCCCGTCGCGGTCCAGGCCGAACGCGCGATCGCCGCCGACCTCGCCGCCGACCGCGACCACCTGACCGCCCGCCTGACCGAGCTGCCCGGCGTACGCGTCGTCGGCCGCCCGGCCAGCGCCTTCGTGCTGCTGCACCTGCCCGGAGCGACTCGCGTCCGGGCCGCGCTGCGCGACCGGGGCTGGGCGGTACGCCGGGGTGACACCTTCCCCGGCCTCGGCCCGGACTGGCTGCGGGTGGCCGTGCGCGACCGATCCACCACCGACGCGTTCATCGAGGTGCTGCGCGAGACCATGGAGGCATGATGCTGGAGAGCACGATCGCGGCGATTCAACCGCCGGACGAGTCGGCCATGGCCGACGCCCGTGAGCTGCACAGCCGGCTCACCAAGCCGGCGGGCTCGCTGGGCGTGCTGGAGGAGCTGTCGGTACGCCTCGCGGGCCTGGCCGGGGCCTGCCCGCCGCCGCTACCGGAGCCGGCCGCCGTGGCGATCTTCGCCGGGGACCACGGGGTGCACGCCCAGGGGGTGACCCCGTGGCCGCAGGAGGTCACCGGGCAGATGATCGGCAACTTCCTGGCCGGCGGAGCGGTGGTCAACGCGTTCGCCCGGCAGGCGGGCGCCTCGGTCACCGTGGTCGACGTCGGCGTGGCCACGCCACTGCCCGCCGGGTCGGCCCAGCCCGCCGCTGAGGGGGCCGGCCCGGTCGTCCTCGACCTGTCCACGCCCCGTCTGGTCGCCGCGTCCGTCCGGCGGGGCACCCGCGATCTCGCGGTGACCGCCGCGCTCACCCGGGACGAGGCGCGGGCAGCGGTGCAGACCGGTATCCGGATCGCCGACGAGTTGATCGACGCCGGGGCCGCCATCCTGCTCACCGGGGACATGGGCATCGGCAACACCACCCCGGCCGCCGTACTGATCGCCGCCTTCACCGGCGCCGACCCGCTCGACGCCACCGGCCGGGGCACCGGGGTCGACGACCCGACGTACGCCCGCAAGGTGGCGGTGGTGCGGGCCGCGTTGGCCCGGCACGCGCCCGACCCGGCCGACCCGCTGGGTGTGCTGGCCGCCGTCGGCGGCCTGGAGCACGCCGCGCTGGCCGGGCTGATCCTGGGCGCCGCCGCCCGCCGTACGCCGGTGCTGCTGGACGGCGTGATCGCGGTCTCCGCCGCCCTCGCCGCCGCCGCGTTCGCCCCGGACGCGGTCGGCGCCATGGTCGCCGGCCACCGCTCGGCCGAGCCGGGCGCGACGGTGGCGCTGCGCCACCTCGGCCTCGACCCGCTGATCGACCTGGGGCTGCGCCTCGGCGAGGGCACCGGCGCGCTGCTGGCGTTGCCGGTGGTCACCGGCGCCGTCCGGGTGTTGCACGAGGTGGCCACCTTCGACTCCGCCGGGGTGGCCGAGAAGTGAGCGGACGCAGTGAGCGAGCCCTCCGGGTCAGTAGCGCGGCGGCGGCGTGAGCACCAACCCGTACCCCCTCGGCCTGCGGCTCGACGGGCGGCGGGTGGTCGTGGTGGGCGGCGGCGCGGTCGCCACCCGACGGGTCCCGGCGCTGCTGGATGCCGGCGCGGACGTCCTGCTGGTGGCGCCGGAGCTGACCCCGGCGTTGCGCGCCCGGGCGGACGCGGGCCGGCTGCGCTGGGTGCCGCGCCGGTTCGAGCCGGACGACCTGAACGGGGCGTGGCTGGTCCAGGTGGCGATCGACGACCCGATCGCGGCGGCGACGGTGAGCGCCCTTGCCGCCGAGCGCCGGATCTTCTGCGTCCGGGCCGACGACCGGATGGCGGCCACCGCCTGGACGCCGGCGGTGACCCGGCACGGCCCGGTCACCGTGGCGGTGCTCGGCGGGGGTGACCCGCGCCGCGCGATGACCGTCCGCGACGCCATCCGCGACCTCCTCGGTGCGCGGAAGGCCCCGCCTCCGGTGGAGGAAGGGTCCCTTCCTGACGCTGGCGGGCGGGTGGCGCTGGTCGGTGCGGGACCGGGCGACCCGGAGCTGATCACGGTGAAGGGCTGGCGGCTGCTGACCGAGGCGGACGTGGTGGTCGCCGACCGGCTGGTGCCCGGGCTGCTCCTGGACGAGCTGCGCCCCGACGTCGAGCTGGTGGACGCCTCGAAGATCCCCTATGGACCGTCCCGGGCCCAGGAGGAGATCAACCGGATCCTGGTGGACCGGGCCCGGGCCGGCGCTTTCGTGGTGCGGCTCAAGGGCGGTGACCCGTACGTCTTCGGCCGGGGCGGCGAGGAACTGCTGGCGTGTGCGGAGGCCGGCGTACCGGTGACCGTGGTCCCCGGTGTGACCAGCTCGATCGCGGCACCCGCCGCGGCCGGTATCCCGGTCACCCACCGGGCGGTGGCACACGAGTTCACCGTGGTCTCCGGGCACGTCGCGCCCGACTCGCCGGCCTCGCTGGTGCGCTGGGAGGCGCTCGCCGGGCTGCGCGGCACTCTGGTGATCCTGATGGGGTTGAAGAACCTCGCCGCCATCACGGCCACCCTGATCGCGCACGGCCGGTCGCCGCAGACGCCGGCCGCTGTCGTCCAGGAGGCCACGACGGGTGCCCAGCGGATGGTGCGGTCCACGCTCGGCGCGGTGGCCGCCGACGTGCTCGCCGCCGACCTGCGCCCGCCAGCGGTCGTCGTGGTGGGCGACGTGGTGGACGCACTCGGCGGCTGAGGGGCAGCGCCGGGCCTCGACGTGGGGCCGCAGCGCTCGGCTGCCCGGGCGCGCGGGCGTCTGGGGCGCGCGAGCGCGGGGTCCGGGCTTGCGTGCCCTGGATCGTGCGGGTCGGGTTCGGGCGCGCGGTTTCCTGAAGCGTGCGGGTCCGGGCAGGTGGGCCCGGGAGCTGGTCCCGCGAAGGGGAGCAGGACACCTCCCAGCATCCTTTGCTCTGCTTCAACCGACGCAACACAAAGGGCCCCTGAGTGTTGCGCCCGTTGAAGCAGAGCAAAGGGCCCGTCGGGTGCTCCCTGGCCCGCCGGCCGGCGCCGACCAGGGCCGTCAGACAGCGCAGCGCACGGTCGCTGCCCACGAACAGACGACGGGCCGGGACATCGCTGCCCCGGCCCGTCGGCGAACTGCCGGTCCGCTACTGCTTGAGCATGTTGTCCAGCAGCAGGGCACACCGGATCAGACCGAGGTGGCTGTACGCCTGCGGGTGGTTGCCCAACCCGCGCTCCGCGAGCGGGTCGTACTGCTCGGGAAGCAGCCCGGTCGGGCCGGCGGTGAGCACCATCTGCGCGAACAGCTCCTCGGCGTCGATGCGGCGACCGGTGCGCAGGTACGCCTCGATCAGCCACGCCGTGCAGATGTGGAAGCCGCCCTCGCGGCCGGGCAGGCCGTCGTCCCAGTGGTAGCGGTACACGACGGGTCCGCTGCGCAGGTCCGCCTCGATCCGCAGCACGGTGGAGAGGAAGCGCGGGTCGTCACCCGGAAGCAGGCCGGAGAGCCCGATCCAGAGCGACGAGGCGTCCATGTCCTCGTCGCCGTACGCGACGCTGTACGCCTGGACCTCCTCGTGCCAGCCGTGCTCCAGCACGTTGGCGCCGATCCGGTCGCGCAGCTCCACCCACTCGGGCCGGTCCTCGCCGCCGTGCTGGCGCATGACGTGCAGCGCCCGATCGACAGTCATCCAGCACATCACCTTGGAGAAGATGTGGTGCCGGGGTGGCAGTCGCGCCTCCCAGATGCCGTGGTCGGGCTCGTGCCAGCGGCGGCGGACCGCCTCGACCATGTTTTCCAGCACCCGCCACTCGTCCTCGCGGACCGAGCCCCGGGCGTCGGCGACGGCCGCGATCAGGTCGGCGATCGGGCCGAAGACGTCCAGCTGGAGCTGGTGGTTGGCGAGGTTGCCGACCCGGACCGGCCGGGAGCCGGCGTACCCGGGCAGGGTGTCGATGACCGCCTCGGCGCCCAGCTCGTAGCCGTCGATGGTGTAGAGCGGGTGCAGCCGCTCCGGGTGCCCGCCGGTGCGCTCGATGCAGCCGTCCACCCAGAGCAGCAGCGCCTCGGCCTCCCCGAGGGAGCCCAGGTCGACCAGTGCGCGGGCGGTCAGCGCGGCGTCGCGGAGCCAGCAGTAGCGGTAGTCCCAGTTGCGGACGCCGCCCAGCTCCTCGGGCAGCGAGGTGGTCGCCGCGGCAAGGATCGAGCCGGTCGCCTCGTGGCAGAGCCCACGCAGGGTGAGCGCGCTGCGGGCGACCAGGTCGCGGGCGGTGGACGGCAGCCGCAGCGAGGCGACCCAGTCCTTCCAGGGCTGCTCGGCCGCGGCCTGCCGCTCGTGGATCGGCACCCGGTGGTGCTCCAGACTGTGCGTGCCGAAGCGCAGCTCCAGCACGACCTGCCCGCCGGCGGCGGAGAGGTCGATGACCGCCTTGGCGGTCTGGTACCCGCCGTCGTTGCTGACCTGCCACTGCACCCCGGGGGAGTAGAGCGCGACCGGCTCGTTGGAGCCGAGCACCAGCAGACCGTCGCCGAGCGGCTGCAACTGCACGGCCACCTGACCGAACTCAGGCCGTGGCGCGAACTCCACCCGGGCCCGGCCGTTGCCGGTGAGCACCCGGATCAGGGTCGAGTCGCCGGTGACCACCGCCGGGCCGTCCGGGGTGGTCTCCCGGGCCGGAAGGTCCAGCCAGTCGGTGACGGTGAGCCCGGACCACCGGGTCTCCACGGTCATCGTGCCGGAGCGATAGCGCTGGCCCAGCGGGATGCCCCCACGCTCCGGGGCGACGCTGAAGTGACCGGCCGGGCTGCCGCCGACCAGGTCGGCGAAGATCGCCGCCGAGTCCGGCTTGGGGTGGCAGAGCCAGCTGACCTTGGCCTCGGGGGTGAGCAGCGCGACGGTACGGCCGTTGGACAGCATGGAGTGCCGTTCGATCGGCACCGCCCGCTCGCCGAAGAGCCAGTGCCGGCGGGTCTCCAGCAGCAGCCCGAGCGCGCGGGCCGCCTCGAGCGGATCGGCCACCCGGTAGCCGGCCTGGGTGTCCCCGGGGCCGATCTTGATGCCGAGATCCGGGCCGTGCAGGTTGCCGAACGCGTTCTCGTCGGTCACGTCGTCACCGATGAAGAGCACCGCGCTGGCCGAGAGCTGGGTCCGCAGCTGGTCGACCGCGGTGCCCTTGTGGGTGGCCACCACGGAGAGCTCGAAGACCTCCTTGCCCTGGGTGACCGTCACGCCGTCCCAGGTGGCCGGCCCGTTGCGGACCGCCTCGATGGCCGCGGCGGCGATCTGCGGGTCGACTCCCCGGGTGTGCACCGCGACGCTGGCCGGCTTGCGTTCCAGCCGGATGCCCGGGTGCTCGGCGGCGATCTCGCGCAGCGCGTCCCGCACCCGGGTGCGCACCGCGACCAGCTCGGGGGAGAGTCGCTCGACGAAGCCGATGTCGAACTCGGAGCCGTGGCTGCCGACGAGGTGCACCTCGCTGGGCAGTCGGGAGAGGGCGGCCAGGTCGCGCAGCGCCCGGCCGGAGACCACCGCGACGGTGGTCTGCGGCAGCGCGGCGAGCGCGCGGACCGCGGCCACCGACTCGGGCAGCGGTACGGCGGTGCTCGGGTCCTCCACGATCGGCGCCAGTGTGCCGTCGTAGTCGCAGGCGATCAGGAGCTGGGGAACCCGGGCGATCCGGCCGATGGCGGCGCGCAGCTCGGGGTCCATCACCCCGGTGGCGATCGCCGCTCCGTCGCTGACGGACGTGTTCACGCGGCCTCCGCCTCGGAAACTCCAAGCTCGGAGAGGAAAGACTTGGCCCAGTGCCCCACGTCGTTGGTACGCAGGTGACGTTGCATTGTCCGCATCCGGCGGCGTGCCTCGGTTTTCTCCACGTGCACGGCCCGGAGCAGGGCGTCCTTGACCGCGTCCGGGTCGTGCGGGTTGCACAAAAAGGCCTGGCGCAGCTCCGTGGCCGCGCCGGCGAATTCACTGAGCACGAGCGCGCCACCCTGGTCGGCGCGCGATGCGACGTACTCCTTGGCTACCAGATTCATTCCGTCTCGCAGCGGGGTCACCATCATCACGTCGGCAGCGACGTACATCGCGGCCAGTTCACTGCGACTGTACGACTGATGCAGGTAGTGCACCGCAGGCACGCCGACTCGGCCGAATTCGCCATTAATCCGACCAACCTCGCGCTCCACCTTCACCCGAAGCGCCTGGTAATGCTCGACGCGCTCGCGGCTCGGCGTGGCCACCTGCACCATAACTGCGTCCGGGACTGTCAACTTTCCGTCAGACAGGAGTTCGCGGAAAGCCTTCAGCCGCAACTCGATGCCCTTGGTGTAATCCAGTCGGTCCACGCCCAGGATTATCGTCTTCGGGTCGCCCAGTTCGGCGCGGATCTGCTTCGCCCGTGCCTGGACCGCCGGGTCGGCGGCCATCCGTTCCATCTCCTGGGTGTCGATCGAGATGGGGAAGGCGCCCGCCTTCACCTGCCGACCGTCGACCTGGATCATCTGCCCCTCGTAGCGGAGCCCGAGCAGGTGCCGGGCCAGCCGGACGAAGTTCTGCGCCGCCAGCCGCTGCTGGAAGCCGACCAGGTCGGCGCCGAGCAGGCCGCGCAGGATCTCGGTGCGGAACGGCATCTGCATGAACAGCTCGATCGGCGGGAACGGGATGTGCAGGAAAAAGCCGATCCGCAGGTCGGGCCGCAGCTCCCGCAGCATCGCCGGCACCAGCTGGAGCTGGTAGTCCTGCACCCAGACCGTCGCGCCCTCGGCCGCGACGTCCGCCGCGGCCTCCGCGAACCGCGCGTTGACCAGGCGGTACGCCTCCCGCCAGCGGCGCTTGTAGGCCGGCGTCTCCACCGCGTCGTGGTAGAGCGGCCAGATCGTCGCGTTGGACTGGCCCTCGTAGTAGCGCTCCAACTCCTCGGCGCTCAACGGGACCGGGTGCAGCCGGATGCCCTCCAGGTCGAACGGCTCGGGGGCGGCACCGGTGCCGCCGGCCCAGCCGACCCAGGTCCCCTGGTGCTCCGCGAGCACGGGATGCAGCGCGGTGACCAGCCCGCCGGGGCTGCGTCGCCACTGCCGTCCCTCAGGTGTGCTCACCTCGTCGACCGGCAGACGGTTCGCCACTACGACAAAGGAGCTACGGACGGTCACGATCGGCCACCTCCGGGTACTGACGGGTCCACCGCGAATGAGCGTACTGAGCGTAGCTGCGGCCTCTGTTGCCCCGTGCCGGAGTTCCGTACCCGCCCCACGGTGGCTGAATCGGAATCGTGATCTTGTCTACAGGTGGTTCGGTGAGCGGCACGACGTACTCCTGGGGCGGGGTGATGTGGGCGAAGCTGGCCGTACCTGTCAGGATTGACGATGGCGTGCGCGCGGCCGGCTCCCGGCCGGCGGCGGCGGGCGGAGGTCGCAGCCCGCGCCGCGCCGCCGATCATGCGACAGCAACCGACGGAGGTAGCCCGCACCGTGGCCCAGTTCATCTACGTCCTGGAAAAGGCGCGCAAGGCGCACGGCGACAAGGTCGTGCTCGACAACGTGACGCTGAACTTCCTGCCGGGGGCCAAGATCGGTGTGGTCGGCCCGAACGGTGCCGGAAAGTCCAGCCTCCTCAAGATCATGGCAGGGCTGGACAAGCCGAGCAACGGCGAGGCCCGGCTGATGCCCGGCTACACCGTCGGCATGCTCGCCCAGGAGCCCCCGCTCAACGACGCCAAGACCGTGCTCGGCAACGTCGAGGAGGCGGTCGCCGAGACCAAGGCCAAGCTGGAGCGGTTCAACAAGATCGCCGAGCAGATGGCCACCGACTACTCCGACGAGCTGATGGAGGAGATGGGCAAGCTCCAGGAGGAGCTGGACCACGCCGACGCGTGGGACATCGACTCCAAGCTCGAGCTGGCCATGGACGCGCTGCGCTGCCCGCCGCCGGACGCCGACGTGACCCAGCTCTCCGGTGGTGAGCGCCGCCGGGTCGCGCTCTGCAAGCTGCTGCTGGAGGCCCCCGACCTGCTGCTGCTCGACGAGCCCACCAACCACCTGGACGCGGAGAGCGTCTCCTGGCTGGAGCAGCACCTGGCCAAGTACGCCGGCACCGTCATGGCGATCACGCACGACCGGTACTTCCTCGACAACGTGGCCAACTGGATCCTGGAGCTGGACCGCGGTCGCACCTACCCGTACGAGGGCAACTACTCCACGTACCTGGAGAAGAAGGCCGCCCGGCTGGCCGTCGAGGGTCGCCGCGACGCCAAGATGAAGAAGCGCCTCACCGAGGAGCTGGAGTGGGTCCGCTCCAACGCCAAGGCCCGCCAGACCAAGTCCAAGGCCCGCCTGGACCGGTACGACGAGATGGCCACCGAGGCGGAGAAGACCCGCAAACTGGACTTCGAGGAGATCCAGATCCCGCCGGGCCCGCGCCTGGGCAGCACGGTGATCGAGGCGCAGAGCCTCAGCAAGGGCTTCGGCGACCGGCTGCTGATCGACAACCTGTCGTTCTCGCTGCCCCGCAACGGCATCGTCGGCATCATCGGCCCGAACGGCGTCGGCAAGACCACGCTGTTCAAGACCATCGTCGGGCTGGAGGAGCCGACCAGCGGCGAGGTCCGGGTCGGCCCCACCGTCTCGCTGTCGTACGTCGACCAGAACCGGCAGGGCCTCGACGGCGACAAGACCGTCTGGGAGGTCGTCTCCGACGGGCTGGACTACCTGATGGTGGGCAAGGTCGAGATGCCGTCGCGGGCGTACATCGCCGCGTTCGGCTTCAAGGGGCCGGACCAGCAGAAGCCGACCAAGGTGCTCTCCGGCGGCGAGCGTAACCGGCTCAACCTGGCGCTGACCCTGAAGATCGGCGGCAACGTCATCCTGCTCGACGAGCCGACGAACGACCTGGACGTGGAGACCCTCTCCAGCCTGGAGAACGCGCTGCTGGAGTTCCCCGGCTGCGCCGTGGTCATCTCCCACGACCGGATGTTCCTGGACCGGGTCGCCACGCACATTCTGGCCTGGGAGGGCGACGACCAGAACCCGGCGAAGTGGTTCTGGTTCGAGGGCAACTTCGAGGCGTACGAGAAGAACAAGATCGACCGCCTCGGCGCGGAGGCCGCCCGGCCGCACCGGGTGACCTACCGCAAGCTGACCCGCGACTGACCGGGCCGAGAAGGTGTCTGACCGGTTCATCTACCACTGCACACTGCGCTGGTCCGACCTGGACGCGTACGGCCACGTCAACAACTCGCGCTTCCTCACGCTGTACGAGGAGGCGCGGGTGGCGTTGATGTTCGCCGGCGGCCGGGCCTGGGGGGTCGGCTCGTTCGCCGACGGGGTGGTCATCCGCCGGCACGAGGTCGACTACCTGCGCCCGGTCGACTACGCGCTGGGGCGGGCCACCGCGGAGGCCGCGCCGACCGTCCGGATCGAGCTGTGGGTGGAGGAGATCCGGGCCTCCCGGTTCACCGTCGCCTACGAGCTCTACGACGGCGAGGTGCTGGCCAGCCGGGCCCGCTCGGTGCTGGTGCCGTTCGACCTGACCCGGCAGGTGCCCCGGCGGATCAGCGCCGAGGAGCGGGAGTTCCTCCTCACCTACGCCCCGCAGGGCGGCGCGGCGTGACCCGGCCGGGCACGGCGGAGCCCGGCCGGGCGGCCGCGCCGTCGCCCGGGCACGGCGTCACCGGCGTGGCCGACGCGGGCGCCTTCCTGGCCCGGCTGGTCCGGCTGGATCCGGCCGCGCCGGTCCGGCTGCGGCCGGCCGGCGCCGCCGGCCGGGTCGCCCTGTGGGCCCGGCTGCCGTGGCAGGTGCTGGTGGTCCGGACCGTCGACGGCGGTCCGGCCGACGGCGCGCCCACGGACGTCACGGTGGCCGCCGCGGAGCTGCTGGCGGAGCTGGAGCGAGGGGGTGCGGCCCTGCCGGCACGTCGGGACGCGCAGTGGCGGTGGCCGCTGCCGCCGGCGCGCAGCCGGCCGGTGGAGGCGCTGCCCGCCGCCGAACTGTGGCGCATCGCGGGCGCGGCGGCGGGCACCCTGCGCACCGCGAGCGAGCAGGGCGTGGCCGGCCGCGCGGTGGGCCAGCGGGCGCTGCGCGACGCGCTGCTCGACCACGTGGCGGTGCTGGTCACCCCGGACGGGCCGCCCGGCCCCCCGGTGGAGGTGCCGCAGCGACTGGTGCAGGGGCTGATCCGGATGGGCTTCCTGGGTGCGGCTGAGCGCCCGGCGGGCGGCGCCGCCCGGGCCGCCGTCCAGGTTCGGGTGGCCGGCCGATGGGTTGGCCTGGTGGGACCATACGGAGCGGCCTGGTTGCAGAAGGCCACCGATCTCGCCGTGACGCCCCTGACTACTCGTCCGAACGGATGACCCCTGGTCATTCTTCTGGGCTGGGGCGGTCGTTGGGGGGGTGCTTCAACCCGGCTGTCCGGGTACCGTCCATCCTCGGATCCAACGCACCGTAGGCGGCTGGATCCGCTGGGGAGTGAGGTGCGCGAGCGATGCCGTGGTGGTCATGGCGCCCGGGTCCTGCCGAGGGCGGCGATCCGGAAACCCGAAGCGGGATCACAGTGGAGAGCGCGGTCCGGGTCGGGCCGCCCAACCCTCGCCAGCCGGGGGACGACTGCCCGTCCAACGAGCGGCCCGTGCTGACCGAGATGCCGGCCACCGTCGAGCCGGTGAACCTGCGCAGGGTCTGTGACGCACTCGATCTGCTCGACGTGCGCTATCTGGCCGACGGCGACGGCAACCTGCTGGCCATGTGGGAGCGGCACGCCGTGCTGGTCACCCTCGAGGGGCCGGAGGACGAGATCCTGGTGATGCGGGCCCGTCCGCACGCCACGGTTCCGCCGGACTGGGCCGACCGGGCCTACCGGGTGGTCAACGAGTGGAACCACACCCGCCGGTTCTGCAAGGCGTACATCGGTGACCCGACCGAGCGCGGGCAGCTACCGATCTACGCGGAGCTTCAGGTGCCCCTCGGTGCTGGCACCCACGACGCGCTGCTGGTCGAGATGCTCGACTGCGGCGCCGCGGTGGCCACCAGCTTCGTGGACTGGCTGCACGACGAGGGCGCGCTGCTCTGAGGCTGCCGCGCGGGCCGGGTGCCCCGGGCGGGCCGTCAGGCGCCGTCGGCCGCATCCTCCGTGGCGTTGACCATGAAGTACGCGGCCCGCTCCAGGTAGTCCCAGAGCGCGCCGGCGACCGCCGGCTCCAGGTCGAGCCGGTCCACGGCGCGGCGCATGTGCCGCAGCCAGGCGTCCCGCTCGGCCAGGCCGATGCGGAACGGGGCGTGCCGCACCCGCAGCCGTGGGTGCCCCCGCTGGGCAGAGTACGTGTTCGGGCCGCCCCAGTACTGCATCAGGAACAGGGTCAGCCGGTCCGCGGCCGGGCCCAGGTCCTCCTCCGGGTACATCGGCCGGAGCAGGGGATCGGTGGCGACGCCGGCGTAGAACTCGTCCACCAGCTTGCGGAAGGTGGGCTCACCGCCGACCGCCTCGAAGAGGGTCGTCGACGCACCGGGACGGTCGGATTCGCCTGCGGGATTCACCGTTCCATCCTGCCAGGTGCGGTCCGTGCCAGCCCGCCCCGGCCGCCGTGGGTCGGGTCACGCCGGGCCCGCTGCCGTCGGAGGCGGCGAACGGCTCAGGTGACGGCGTGCCGGCGCCGGCCGTCACCGGTACGCGGCTCGGGGCCCGCCGCCGTGCCGTCGGTGGTCGGGTCGTCCGGGCTCGGCCGGCCGGCCGGTGCCTCCGCGTTGGCCGCGGACGCCGCCGCGACGGCGCTGTCCACCGTCTGCCTGTCCGGCCAGCGCAGCGCCGCCACCATCATCAGCAGCACCCCGGCCGCGCTCCACACCCCGACCACCAGCGGGATGGCGAACCGCTCGGCGAGCAACCCGGTGACCAGCACGGCCAGACCCTGGATGACCTGCACACCGGTGGCCATCACGCCGAAGGCGCGGGCCCGGAAGTTGCCGGGCAGCGCCTGGACGAACAGCCCGTTGGCCATCGGCAGCATGCCGGCGACCGCGAACCCGCAGAGGGCCGCGAGCAGCGCCACCACCAGTGGCGGCGGGTCGAACAGCGCCGGCACCAGCACCAGCGGGGCGAACACCGCGAGCGGCCGCATCAGGGCCAGCCGGCGGGCCGGGCCGAACAACCGGCTCACCAGCAGCCCGCCGAGGATGAAACCGATCGGGTTGGCCACCATGATCACCGCCTGGGCCACGCCCACGTCCAGGTCGCCGCCCGCGTCCCGGTTGGCCCAGGCCGCGGCCAGCCCCTCGGGGACGATCGAGAAGAGCATCGCGCTGAACACCAGCACCGCGATGGCCCGCAGCACCGGTGTGCCGAACACGATCTGGAACCCCTGGGCCGTCTCGCGGAGCAGGTGGCTGCGGTGCGCGGTGGTCATCAGCGGGGCCCGGTCGCGGACGCCGAGGCGGACGATCAGCGCCGAGACGGCGAAGGTCAACGCGTTGATCAGCAGCGCGAGGCCCGGGTCGATCGCGGCGACGGCGACACCGAGCACGTAGCCGACGACCTGGGCGGCCTGCCCGACGCTGCTGTTCAGCGACAACCCGACGACCAGCCGGTCCCCGGCGAGGATCTGCGGCATCAGCGCGGACTTCGCCGCCTGGCTGGGCGGGTTGGCGAGCGTGGCGGCGAAGATGAGCACCAGCACCGCCGGGACCGGCAGGTTCGGGATGGCGATGAGCAGCATCAGCGCCATCCGGATCACGTCACACGCCACCATCACCCGCCGGTACGGGTGCCGCTCGGCCAGCGCGGCGAGCAGTGGGCCGCCGAGCAGCCACGGCAGGTAGCTGACCGCGAAGGCGGCGGCGGAGAGCGCGACGGATTCGGTCTGCTGGTAGACGAGCAGCGTGACGGCGGCCTTCGCGACGTAGTCACCGACCCAGGAGAGGGCGCCGGCCGTGAAGGTGGCACGGAACTCGCGTTGGTCGAACACCTCGCGAAAAGTGGCCGGGCCTTCCACGGAAGGTCGCTCGTCGGGCACCGTCGCCTCCATTGGCCCCCGGGGCGACCACTCGTAGCAGCCCTGCCGGGAACACTCGTCAGATCTACGGATCAGCGAGGATGTGATCACGCTCCGGCGGAAACGCGTGCCCCGGATTCTGCCCGATCGTCTGACAACTAGCTAGGGCGAACGGATCGTTCGTCGCATCCCCGACTGAACGAACGGACGATACCTGAGGGGCCGGGCGGCCCGCGACCCCTGGATTCGCGGACAGTGCCGGCCGGGTCAGGTCGCGCCCCCCTGGCCGGTCTCCCCGTCGGCCAGCGGACGGCTCAGTAGACCGGGATAGATGCGGGAGGAGGCGATCTGTGCGGTGATCCCCGAGTTCTCCAGCGCCTCCGCCAGCCGGCGGCGCAGCTCCCGGCCCACCGCGAACTGCCCGTCGGCGGTCGTCTTCACCACCGTACGGATCACCGCGCCATCCACCGTCATCTGTTCGACGCCCAGCACCTCCGGCGCCTCCACGATCTCCGGCGACAACTCCGGGTCCACCGCCACCGACGCGGCAGCGGTCCGCAGCACGGCCGTCGCCTCCTCGGTGCCGCTGAAGCCGATCGGAAGGTCCACCACCACCAGGGCCCACCCCTGGCTCTTGTTGCCCACCCGGATGATCTCGCCGTTGCGGATGTACCAGAGCACGCCCCGACCGTCACGCACGGTGGTGACCCGCAGCCCGACCGACTCGACCACGCCGGTCGCCTCGCCCAGGTCGACGGTGTCGCCCACGCCGTACTGGTCCTCGATCAGCATGAACAACCCGGCGATCAGGTCCTTGACCAGGCTCTGCGCGCCGAAGCCCAGCGCGACGCCGGCGATCCCGGCGCTGGCCAGCAGCGGAGCCAGGTCGAAGCTGAACTCACGCAGGATCATCAGCAGCGCGATGCCGAAGACGAACGCGGTGGTCAGGCTGCGCAGCACCGAGCCGATCGCCTCGGCCCGCTGCCGGCGCCGCTCCGGGACGAACTCGGTCGGGTCGACGGCGGCGGTGGGCACCCGTTCGCGCAGCGGCCGCAGCATCGTCGGCACCGCACCGTCGGTGGTGGTCCGGACCAACCGGTCGATCGTGCGGTGCAGCGCCCAGCGGGCCACCATCGCCAGCGCCACGATCAGCAGCACGCGCAGCGGCTTGAGCAGGATCCAGTAGCTGCCCTCGGCGAACCAGGCCGAGTGGGTTATGTCGAACAGCCATTCGCAGGAGGTGCTGCCCTGGCAGTCCGGCGGGGCGGCGGTGGACAGGGCAACGGGCATCAGGCTGGCGGCACTCACCCTGTCTTCGTACCGCAAGGGGTTCCCGAGGCCGCCGCCGACCCACCGGCCGGGTGACCTGCGGCCGAGGGCCGGGCCGGAACGGGGCGAACCGGCCATCGTGACAGGTGCGGGAAAGAGCTTCATGTCGGACCCCGGATTGTACGTGAAGTCCCCGAACGGCCCGCGTAGACCAGCCCTGAGCTGCGAGAACGTCCCGCGAAGATCATCGGGCACAACCAGGGCGCAACTTAGCTCCGATCTTGGATGGCGGAAGTCCCTGGGCGCTGGCCGCTGGCCTGCCGCAGGAGCTGGCCGACCAGGCCGCGTGGTCGGTCCTTCTTTGGCAGCCAGTGCACGTAGGTTTCCAGCGTGATCCGCAGGCTGGCGTGCCGCAGCGCCTTCTGCACGTGCTGCGGTTCGACCCCCCCTGCTCATCAGCGTGGTGGCGAAGAAGTGACGCAGGGAGTGGAAGGTGCCCTCCTTGGGCCACCCCGCAGCGGAACGCCAGTCTTCCCACAACTCAGACCAGTAGCGATCGGTTAGCAACTTCCCGCGTGTTGAGGTGAACAGGAGCCCGACCGGGCGAGTCAGCGGCTTTCCGCTGGTGATGTCCGGGAGCTGGAATTCGACGGGGCCGACCTCTCTGATGTGGGCCGTCACCTCCTCGGCAACGATGGCGTCCAGGTCGACCGTCCCTGCCGATCCACTCTTCGGCGCGGAGAGGTAGAAGCCGTCAAAGTGCTGCGGAGAGTGCCGCAGCTGCTGGACGACATGAAGCTCCTGGCGAGAGCAGACCGGGGACGCGGCTACCCAACCGCCCACGTGAAGATCAGGCAGAGTTCGACACGTTGGTTCTGAGCTGTCGGATCTCAGGACCTGTGTGACAGAGCAGTCCCAGGAGGTGGGTGACATTTCCGGCTAGCGGGGCGGTGACGGCTCCTCGGGTGGGCGTCCTCGGGCGCGGTTCGCGTCGGATACGGCGATCCAGGCCAGGATGAGGGCAGGTGCGATGGCGACCCCCAGCGGCGGCAGGAAGATCGCCGCCGGAGAGATCGCGGCCAGCAGGAGTACCCCAATCACGCGGGATCGGGACACCCGGCCGAACACCGAATACTCGAACATGCCTCGTCCGGCAACGAACAGCGCGGGTCCGCCGAGGATGACGGCGATCCAGGCCGGTTGTGCGTGTCCCGACGGGTGCTCGATGACAAGCTCAACGGCTACGGCGCTGGGGACGATGCCGGCGACCATGACCAGGTGGGCGTATACCGCCGAGATTGTTGCGCGGATTGGGTCGGGGGCGGCTGCGATGGCCTCCGCCAGCAGGCCCCCGGCGCGGTGGATGTAGATCCGCCACAGCAGCGCCGTGGTGGCGAACGCGACCAGGACTGCGGCAATCCGAAGAGGCGTGAACTCACTGCGGCTGAAGGTCAGCCCGGTGACCAGGATGAGCTCGCCGAGCGCGATGATGAAGAGCTGCCGGTAGCGTTCGGCCAGGTGCTCGCCGGAGACCTCGAACTCGGCTGCACGCGTGAAAGCGGGACCCAGCCGCGGTGTGGGCAAGCCGAGTGAGAGCGCCGCGTACTCCACGGCCACCGCCAGCGCCCACAGGATCGCGCGGGCCGTGTCGTGCGTGACAGCACCCGCGATCCACGGCACCGCGGACACGCCGAACCAGAAGAGTGGCCGCACGAAGGCGGCCCGCGCCGTGTGGCCCCGTAGCAGGAGCACGGCGACGGCGCCGCGACCGATCTGGGTGGCGACATACGTGCCTGCGAAGAACAGTCCATGCTCGCCGAACGCCTCGGGCACCGCGGCGGCCATCATCAGGGTGCCGAGCATGGTCGCGAGGACCAGCAGCTGGATCAGCGGTTGCTGCGGGTCCAACCTGTCGGTGAGCCCCGCCGTATTGGTCCAAACCGACCACAGGGCGAGCAGCAACACCAGCGTCTGGAAGGCGTCGCTCAAGTTCAGAGGGTCCAGCAGCCCCTGCGAGAGCCCTGCGAGCGCGAAGACGAACACCAGGTCGAAGAACAGTTCCAGGAACGTCGCCCGTGGTTTCTCGGGTATTCGCAGCAGCGCGGCTGCCCCACTCGCCATTGGTTCGCCCGCTTCTGCCGGTTATGTCAGCCTTGGAACAGTCGTACCACGCGGCAGCGTTGGTGGATGCCTAGGTGCTGCCCTGGTCTGAGTCGAGCGGCCCGCGTCACACGGGCGGGCGACGGTAGCGGCCGGTGATTGCCTTCCATCCGTCCCAGCCGGTCCGGATCACCCCGTCGACCTCGGCGCAGGCGTCGGGCCGGTGCTACAGGCAGCAGCGTGTCACCCGGGCCCTGATACCGATCTGTCATGCAGGTCCCGCAAGGGCCTGGACCATCGGCCGTACTTCGTGCCTAGCTTGTGGGGACCGCTTGGCACCCTGATCATCGTGCTGGCAGCGCCAAGAGGCTGGAACCGGAACCTTTAGCTGCTGGCCCTCGCCGCTGTCCGGCGGGTCTGAATCTGATACTCCGTGAGCGTGGCTGGTCGGCCAGGCCGATGCCGGGCGAATGTCGCCAGCAGACCAGGCCTCCGGCGGGGCGCTCGGGCGCTCTGGGATGGTTGGCGCCATCCCGACAACCTCCGTCCGGGCAAACCCGAGTGGGCAGGCCCCACCCACTCCACAGGTGTGCGGACGAAGGCCGACGGGATGGCTAGGGGCGCAGCCGGGGGAGGGGCCGGGCGAAGATCATCGGGCACAGATCCGGCACAACTGAGGCCGACAAGGGCTGTAAACCGCTGTCAGGCGACGGAAGAGTTCGCCCAGGCCAGGACGTCGATCCGCCCGGTTGCGGATGATCCTCATACCCCATGAGGGATTAGTACGTGCAATCCGGGGTCCGATCAGGGACTATTGGCGCAACGGACGTCGGTGATCGGACCGGCGTCGACCGTGTGGGTCGTCATGCCCCGGTCGGCGGCGGCGCCCAGCAGCCGCTGAACCGGGAGGGTGAGCGCGATGCCTGACATACGACCCACGGTGGGCTCCGGCGCGTTGGTCCTCAACGCCACCTACGAGCCGCTGTGCGTCGTGTCGGTGCGTCGAGCCGCGATCCTCGTCCTGTCCGCCAAGGCGGTCTGCGTCGCCGACGGCGACGGCATCCTGCACAGCGCGCGCGACGCGCTCCCGGTGCCGTCGGTCGTCCGGTTGACCCGCTTCGTCCGGGTGCCCTACCGCACCCACGTGGGGCTGTCCCGCCGGGCGATCTTCGCCCGGGACGGGTGGCGGTGCGCCTACTGCCGGGGCCCGGCCGAGACCATCGACCACGTCTTCCCGCGCAGCCGGGGCGGCCGGCACGCCTGGGAGAACGTGGTCGCCGCGTGCGCCCGGTGCAACCACACCAAGGGCGACAAGACCCCGGCCGAGCTGGGCTGGCGGCTGCACGCCCTGCCGGCCGCGCCCAAGGGCACCGCCTGGCGGGTGCTCGGGCACCGCGCCCCCGATCCGCGCTGGGCCGACTGGCTGGACCTCCGGGAGCCCGAAGCCGCCGCCTGACCCCGAGCCGCCCCGACCCAGTGCCGCAACCCCCAACCCTCAACCAGAACGAGCCTTGACCAGCGACGCGAACACCACCACGTTGTCCGAGTAGCCGGTCTCGCCGCCGACCCATCGGCCGCCGCAGGTGATCAGCCGCAGGCTCGGGCGGCTGAAGTCGCCGTACACCTCGTCGACCGGCAGCCCCCCCTTGTCGAACCGCTCCACCGAATCCACCTCGAAGACCGCCACGCTGCCGTCGGTGCGGGTGACCTCGACCTGATCGCCGGACCGCAGCTCCCGCAGCTTGTGGAAGACCGCCGGCCCGGTGGTGGTGTCCACGTGTCCGACGATCACCGCCGGGCCGTACTGGCCGGGCGTGGGGCCCTGGTCGTACCAGCCGGCCTCCTGGGCGCGGGCCACGTCCGGCACGGCGATGGTGCCGTCCGGGGCGATGCCGACGTCATGCACCGGCGCCTGGAGGTCGATCGTGCGGATGGCGAGACCCGTCGGGCGGCTGGCCGGCAGCACCGGGAACTTCTTCGGCGGTGGCCGCAGGCCGGCGCTGAGCCGGTCGGGCAGCATGTTGATCCCGGTCACCTGCTCGACGCCGAGCATCGCCACGATCAGCACCATCAGCGCTGCGACGGCCAGCACCGGCACTCCCGGTCCGGTGCTCAGGCGCTGCCGGGCCAGCGGCGACCCGGCCGGGCGGCGTGGCGGCAGCGGGCGGGCGGCCGGATCGGTGGTGGCGACGCTGGCCGTCACCGCCTGCCCCGCGACCCGGCGCAGCCTGCCGGAGGCCCGGGCCAGCAGCCGGCCGGAGGCGCCCAGCGTCGCCCCGGCCCGGAAGCGGGCACCGCGGTCCGGCCGCGCACGCGCGGTTCTCCGGGTCATGGCTGATCCGGCTCAGGAGCCGGCCCCGGTCCGACGCCGGCCCCCGGCCATGCCGAGCGCGACCGCGGCGGCCACCAGCGCCACCCCGCCGAGCACCAGCAGCGAGCCGGTGCCGCGACCGCCGGCCATGCCGCCGCCCCCGGTCGCCGGTCCCTTGCTGGGTGAGGCCATGTTCAACACGGTCAGCGTGGTCGAGGCCGTCTGGCCGTTCTGGCAGCGCAGGTCGACCGGGTAGTCGCCGGGCTGCTTGTTGCCCGGGATGGTGACCTCACCGGTCAGAAAGCCCTTGTCCGGTCTGAGCATGACGTGCCCGAACGCGTCGGAGTGCACGTTCGCCTGCTCGTTGTTGTTGTTGTCGCAGCTCGCCCGGATGGTGACCCGGCTGCCGGCCGGGACGCTGTTCGGCGTCACCTCGATGAAGGTTTTCTCGCCGGCGCGTGCGGGTGACACCGACATCAGGACGAATGCCCCGACCAGCCCGACCAGTGTCAGGGCGGCCGAGAGCGCGCGGTTGATCGTGCGAAGACCCTGCATGATTTCCCCCTCCCGGCGACGACCGCCGGAACCCTCCCCTGGGCACCGCGCTGATTTCCCGCTGGCCCGGGGGCAAACCCGCGGGCGGGCAGGGCCGGGTCAGCGGCGGCGCGGGGTGCCGGTGGACGGGAGCGGGGTGATGGGCTGCCAGTCCAGCGGGGAGGAGAGCACCATCGTGCTCGACGGCTGACCGTACGGGGCGAGGCGGTCGATGACGGCCTCGAACTCGCCGATCGAGCCGGCTGCCACCTTCAGCATGCTGCACGCGTCCCCGGTAATCCGGTGGATCTCCAGGATCTCCGGCCAGCCGGCCACGGCGGGGTCGTGCAGGATGCATCGCGCGCCGTAGCAGGACATCCGGATCAGCGCGACCACGGTGCGGCCGGCCCGGGTCAGGTCGACGTGGGCGTGGTAGCCGGTGATGACGCCGGCCTCCTCCAGCCGGCGGACCCGCTCAGCGACGGCCGGCGGCGACAGGTGCACCCGCCGGGACAACTCGCTGAAGGAGAGCCGGGCGTCGGCCTGCAACTCGCGCAGCAGCGCCCAGTCCATGTCGTCCACGCTCAGACCTTACTTTCGTGAACCGAATTCGCCTAGCTGCCTTCGGTTCGGCAGTTGAGCAGGGCGAGAGCCGTTGATCCGGCATTCCGTACGCCGATCTGACCGCGAGATCATGACGTCGGCAAGTCCGGGGGAGGGAGACCAATGGTGGATCAGACGGAGCGGCGGGCGCCGAACCGCCCCGCCACGGTGCGACCGGTGACCCCGCGGCAGCGGGCGGCCCAGGCGGCGCGCACCGGCGGCGAGCCGACGCTGGAGTTCGCCGACATGGTGCCGTACGACGCGTATGTCCAGGCCAGCGCCCTGCACAAGATGCAGCACCCGCTCAGCAGTGACCCGGGCGAGATGTCCTTCCTGATGGTCAGCCAGATCATGGAGCTGTACTTCGGGCTGACCTGCCACGAGCTGCGGGAGACCCAGCGGTTGATCCGCGCGGACCAGGTCTGGGAGGCGCTGGCCCCGCTGGGCCGAGCGAAGCTGCACCTGGAGGGCCTCAACGCCGCCTGGCAGGGCCTGCGCTGGATGAGCCCGGCCGACTTCAACCGGTTCCGCAACCTGCTCGGCGAGGCGTCCGGCTTCCAGTCGGCCATGTACCGGCAGTTGGAGTTCCTGCTCGGCCTGCGCGACCCGACGCTGATCCGCCCGTTCCGCCGGCAGACCGAGGTGCACGCCGCGCTGAGCGCCGCGCTGGCCGCCCCGAGCCTCTGGGACGATGTGCTCGCGCTGCTCGCCCGGCGCGGCTTCGACCTCCCCGCCGATCTGCTCGACCGGGACGTGGCCGTCGAGCACGACCCGCAGCCGTCGGTCGAGGCGGCCTGGGTACGGATCTACGCGGACGCCGGCCCGGACAACCACCTGCGGCTGCTCGGCGAGGCGCTGAGCGGTGTCGCCGAGGAGTTCGGCGACTGGCGCTGGAACCACGTCAAGGCGGTGCAGCGGACGATGGGCGCGAAGGTCGGCAGTGGAGGTTCTGCCGGCCTGGCATGGTTGCAGCGCAGCATGGCCCGGGTGGTCTTCCCCGAGCTGTGGTCGGCCCGTACCGCGATGTGACCGGAGAGCGAGACATGCACACCCCTGAACAAGAAGCACATCGCCTCGACGAGGCCGACCCCGGCCACCGGCACCTGTTCCACGTTCCGCCGGCCGACGGCGGCAGCCACCCCGAGTCGGCGTACCTCGCCGGCAACTCGCTCGGCCTGCAACCCCGTGCCACCCGCGACGAACTCCTCGCCGACCTGGACGCCTGGCAGCGGCTCGGCGTCGAGGGGCACCTGGAGGCGGAGCGGGCCTGGCTGCCGTACCACGAGCTGTTGACGGCGCCGGCGGCCCGACTGGTCGGCGCCCTCCCCGCGGAGACCGTGGTGATGAACTCGCTCACGGTCAACCTGCACCTGCTGATGGTCAGCTTCTACCGCCCGGCCGGCGCCCGCACCCGCATCGTCATCGAGGACTCCGCGTTCCCCTCGGACAGCTACGCGGTGCGCAGCCAGGCTCGGTTCCACGGCCTGGACCCGGACGAGACCGTGGTCCGGCTGCGTCCGCGCCCCGGTGAGGACGCCCTGCGCACCGAGGACGTGACCGGCTACCTGGCCGCCGAGGGCGACCGGGTGGCGCTGGTGCTGCTCGGCGGGGTCAACTACCTCACCGGCGAGCTGCTGGACATCCCGGCGATCACGGCCGCCGGCCGGGCGGCCGGCGCGGTGGTCGGCTGGGACCTGGCGCACGCGGTCGGCAACGTGCCGCTGGCCCTGCACGACTGGGACGTCGACTTCGCCGCCTGGTGCTCCTACAAGTACCTGAACTCCGGGCCGGGGGCGCTGGCCGGTGTCTTCGTGCACGAGCGGCACCTCGGCGACCCCGATCTGCCCCGCTTCGAGGGCTGGTGGAGCACCGCGGCCGCCACCCGGTTCGAGATGACCCCGGTGTCCCGGCCACCGGCCACCGTGGAAGCCTGGCAGATCTCCAACCCGCCGATCTTCGCGATGGGCCCGGTGCGCACCTCGCTGGAGCTGTTCGACGCGGTCGGCATGCCGGCGTTGCGTGCCCGCAGCCTGCGGCTCACCGGCTGGCTGGAGCAGCTGCTCGACGACGTCACCGCCGACCGGCCGCTGCGCGTCGTCACCCCGCGCGACCCAGCCCGGCGCGGCTGCCAGCTCTCGGTGCGGCTCGCCACCGGCAGCGCCGCCGAGCTGACCAAGCGGCTGCGGCACGAACACGGCGTCATCGCCGACGCCCGGGAGCCGGACGTCGTCCGGTTCGCCCCGGTGCCGCTCTACTCCACCTACCACGACTGCTGGCGGGCCGCCGCCGCGCTCGCCGCGACGGTCGGGCAGGTGTCCCGGTGAGCGCGAGGAGTGAGCCGGGGTTGCGAGCCCCGCAGTCGCGACCGAAAGATGGTCCAGCATGACGTCCCGCCGCGACGAGATCGCGATCATCGGCGCCGGCCTGGCCGGGTGCCTGGCCGCCTGCTTCCTGGCCCGGCGCGGCTACCCGGTGGCGCTCTACGAGCGCCGGCCGGACCCGCGCACCGGCACGGCGGAGCGGGGCCGCTCGATCAACCTGGCGCTCTCCGAGCGCGGGCTGGACGCGCTGCGCCGGATCGGCCTGGCCGAGCATGTGATGACCGACGCGCTGCCGATGCGCGGCCGGATGATCCACCCGGTCGAGGGGGAGCCGCAGTTCCAGTCGTACAGCGCGGCCGGTGACCGGGCGATCAACTCGATCAGCCGGGGTGCGCTGAACAACGCCCTGCTGGACGCGGCCGCCGCGCTGCCCGGCGTGCGGATCGTCTTCGACCACCGGCTGGTCGGGCTCGACCCGACCGACGGCGGCCTGAGCTTCGACACCCCGCAGGGCCCGGTCACCGCCAAGGCGTCGGTGGTGCTGGGCGCCGACGGCGCGGGCTCCGCGGTGCGCGGGCAGTTGCTGGCACACGGGCTGCTGCGCGAGAGCGTGGACTTCCTCGACTACGGCTACAAGGAGCTGACCCTGCCGCCGCTGGGCGGGGACTTCGCCCTGGACCCGGACGCGCTGCACATCTGGCCGCGCGGCACGTCGATGATGATCGCGCTGCCCAACCCGGACCGCTCCTTCACCTGCACGCTGTTCTGGCCCAACGAGGGCGCCGGCAGCTTCGCCGCCCTGGACAGCCCGGCCGCGATCGAGGAGCACTTCGCCCAGCACTACCCGGACCTGATCCCGCTGGCGCCGCACCTGGTGGACGACTACCAGCACAACCCGGTGGGTGTGCTCGGCACGGTCCGCTGCACACCCTGGCAGGTCGACGGCATGGTCGGCCTGCTCGGCGACGCGGCGCACGCCATCGTGCCGTTCTACGGCCAGGGCGCCAACTGTGCCTTCGAGGACGTGGTGGAGCTGGACCACTGTCTCGACGAGTGCGCCGACGACTGGGCGGCGGCGCTGCCGCTGTTCCAGCGCCGGCGGCAGGAGAACGCCGAGGCGATCGCGCAGATGGCGTTGACCAACTTCGTGGAGATGCGGGACAAGGTCGCCTCCCCGGTCTTCCAGTTCGGCCGGCGGGTGGAGCACGCACTGGAACGGGCGCTGCCCGGCCGGTACGTTTCCCAGTACGAGCTGGTGTCCTTCTCCACCACCCCGTACGCCGAGGTGCGCCGCCGGGTCCGCCGGCAGCACCGGGCGCTCGGCGTGCTCGCCGGCGGCGCCGCGTTGCTGCTGGTCGGCGCGATCGGCGCGGCGCTCAGCCGAGGGAGGCGCGCATGACCGGCAGCTGGGATCCGCGACTGATGGCCGGCCGGGCGCCGGCCGGGCCGCCGCGGCTGCGCAACTTCGTTGGCGGCGACTTCGTCGACGGCGGTTCGTCGTTCACCAAGGTCAGCCCCGTGACCGGGGAACCGGTCTTCGAGGTGACCGAGGCGTCCAGGTCCACGGTGGACGACGCGGTGGCCGCCGCCCGGGCCGCACTGCGCGGGCCGTGGGGCCGGATGGGGGAGCGGGAACGCGCCGAGGTGCTGCGCCGGGTCGCCGACGAGCTGGAACGCCGCTTCGACGACCTGGTCACCGCCGAGGTCGCCGACACCGGCAAGTCCATCGCCCAGGCCCGCACGCTGGACATCCCCCGGGGCGCGGCGAACTTCCGGGCGTTCGCCGAGATCGTGGCGACCGCGCCCACCGAGTCGTTCACCACGGTCACCCCGACCGGCGGCCGGGCACTCAACTACGCGGTCCGCAAGCCGGTCGGCGTGGTCGCGGTGATCGTGCCGTGGAACCTGCCGCTGCTGCTGCTCACCTGGAAGGTCGCCCCCGCGCTGGCCTGCGGCAACGCGGTGGTGGTCAAGCCCAGCGAGGAGACGCCCGCGTCGGCGACAGTGCTCGCCGAGGTGATGGCCGCCGCCGGCGTACCGGCCGGGGTGTTCAACCTGGTGCACGGGTTCGGGCCCGACTCCGCCGGCGAGTTCCTCACCCGCCACCCCGGGGTGGACGCGATCACCTTCACCGGTGAGTCGGCCACCGGCGGCGCCATCATGCGGGCCGCCGCCGACGGGGTGAAGGCGGTGAGCTTCGAGCTGGGTGGCAAGAACGCCGGTCTGGTCTTCGCCGACGCCGACCTGGACGCCGCCGTGGCCGGCTCCGTGCGCTCCAGCTTCACCAACGGCGGGCAGGTCTGCCTCTGCACCGAACGTCTCTACGTCCAGCGTCCGGTCTTCGAGGAGTTCACCGCCCGGCTGGCGAAGCGGGCCGGCGAGCTGGCGTACGGCTGGCCGGCCGACGAGGCGACGGCCACCATGCCGCTGATCTCCCACCAGCACCGGGCCAAGGTGCTCGGGCACTACGAGCTGGCCCGCGCCGAGGGCGCCGAGGTGCTGACCGGCGGCGGCACACCCACCTTCTCCGACGCCCGCGACGGCGGGTCGTACGTGCAGCCGACGGTGCTCACCGGCCTCGGCCCGGACGCCCGCACCAACCGCGAGGAGATCTTCGGCCCGGTGGTGCACGTCGCGCCGTTCGACACCGAGGACGAGGCGTACGCGCTGGCCAACGGCACCGAGTACGGGCTGGCGGCGACGGTGTGGACCCGGGACGTGGGCCGCGCCCACCAGGCGGGCCTCCGGCTGGACGCGGGCATCGTCTGGGTCAACACCTGGTTCCTGCGCGACCTGCGCACCCCGTTCGGCGGGGTGAAGGCGTCCGGCATCGGCCGCGAGGGCGGCGTGCACTCCCTGAACTTCTACTCCGAACTCACCAACGTCTGCGTGGACCTGTCGTGAGCCGCCGCAGCGAGGAGCGGGCATGAGAGCTGACATCGAGGCGGCGAACCGGGAGCTGGCCGAGGCCCGCAGCACCGGCAAGCCGTGCCCGCCGCTGCGCGGCCGGCTGCTGGCCGAGGGGGACGTCGAGTCGGCGTACCGCGTGCAGCAGCTCCAGTCGCGGGCCTGGCAGGGCCAGGGCGAGCGCCGGGTCGGCGCGAAGATCGGGTTGACGTCCCGGGCCGTGCAGGAGAGCTTCGGGGTCTTCCAGCCCGACTTCGGGCTGCTGACCGACGCGATGGCCGTCGCCGACGGCGCCGAGGTGGCCATCGACCGGCTGCTCCAGCCACGGGTCGAGGCGGAGATCGCGTTCGTGCTCGACCGGGATCTGACCGAGCCGCGGATCACCACGGTCGACCTGGTCCGCGCCGTCGACCACGTGCTGCCGGCGATCGAGATCGTCGACTCGCGGATCGCCTCCTGGGACATCTCCATCGTGGACACCGTCGCCGACAACGCCTCCAGCGGGCTCTTCGTGCTCGGCACCACGCCGCGCCGGCTCGCGGACGTCGACCTGCGGCTCTGCGGGATGGTGCTGGAGCACGCCGGTGAGCCGGTCTCGGTGGGCGCGGGCGCGGCCTGTCTGGGCAATCCGCTGCACGCCCTGCACTGGCTGGCGGGCACCCTCGCCCGCGCCGGCGATCCGTTGCGCGCCGGGGACGTGGTGCTCTCCGGGGCGCTCGGCCCGATGGTGCCGGTCACCCCGGGGGCGGCGTACGAGGCGCGGATCTCCGGGCTCGGCTCGGTGCGGACCTGCTTCAGCAAGGAGGGTGGCCAATGACCACCGGCGTGGCGGTGCTCGGTTCCGGCAACATCGGCACCGACCTGATGATCAAGGTGTTGCGGCTCAGCGACAGCCTGCGGATGGTGGCGATGGCCGGCATCGACCCCGCGTCCGACGGCCTGGCACGGGCCCGCCGGCTCGGCGTGGCCACCACCGCCGAGGGCGTGGACGGGCTGGTCGCGATGCCGGAGTTCGCCGACGTCGAGCTGGTCTTCGACGCCACGTCGGCGGGCGCGCACCGGCGCCACGACGAGGTGCTGCGCGCGCACGGTCGGACGGTGGTCGACCTGACCCCGGCCGCCCTCGGCCCGTACGTGGTGCCGCCGGTCAACCTGGACGAGCACCTGCACGAGCCGAACGTGAACATGGTGACCTGCGGTGGGCAGGCGACCGTGCCGATCGTCGCCGCGGTGCGCCGGGTCACCCCTGTCGCGTACGGGGAGATCGTCGCGTCGATCGCGTCCCGCTCGGCCGGGCCGGGCACCCGGGCCAACATCGACGAGTTCACCGAGACGACGGCCCGGGCCATCGAGGTGGTCGGCGGCGCCGAGCGGGGCAAGGCGATCATCGTGCTGAACCCGGCGGACCCGCCGCTGCTGATGCGCGACACCGTCTACTGCCTCTGCCCGGACGCCGACGCCGACACCGCCGCCATCGCCGCCTCCGTGGCGGACATGGTGGCGACGGTGCAGGAGTACGTCCCCGGCTACCGGCTCAAGCAGGACGTGCAGTTCGACCGGGTCGAGGCGTACCTGCCGACGCTCGGGCGGCAGCTCACCGCGTTGCAGGTGTCGGTCTTCCTGGAGGTCTCCGGGGCCGGGCACTACCTCCCGGCGTACGCCGGCAACCTGGACATCATGACCTCCGCCGCGCTGCGCACCGCGGAGCGGCTGGTCGCGCGGCGTGAGGTGATCGCACGATGACGGACCTGTACATCCAGGACGTGACGCTGCGCGACGGCATGCACGCCATCGCCCACCGGTACACGGTCGAGCAGGTGCGCACCATCGCCGCCGCGCTGGACGCCGCCGGGGTGGCCGCCATCGAGGTGGCGCACGGCGACGGGCTCGCCGGCTCCAGCGTCAACTACGGCCACGGCGCGGCCAGCGACGCCGAGTGGATCTCGGCTGCCGCCGAGGTGCTGACCACGGCGAAGCTGACCACCCTGCTGCTGCCGGGCATCGGCACCATCGCCGACCTGAAGGCGGCGAAGGCCCTCGGGGTGACCAGCGTCCGCATCGCCACCCACTGCACGGAGGCCGACATCTCCGCGCAGCACATCTCCTGGGCGCGGGAGAACGGCATGGACGTGGCCGGGTTCCTGATGATGTCGCACATGAACGACCCGGCCGGGCTGGCCGGGCAGGCCAAGCTCATGGAGTCGTACGGGGCGCACTGCGTCTACGTCACCGACTCCGGGGGCCGGCTGCTGATGTCCGACGTGGCGCAGCGGGTCGACGCGTACCGGCAGGTGCTGGAGCCGGAGACGCAGATCGGCATCCACGCCCACCACAACCTGTCCCTCGGGGTGGCCAACAGCGTCCTCGCCGTCGAGCACGGCCGGGTCACCGGGTCCGCGCCGGCCGGCCCGGACGCCGCGCACGGCCGGACCGTGCGGGTGGACGCCTCCCTCGCAGGCATGGGCGCCGGCGCCGGCAACGCGCCGCTGGAGGTCTTCGTCGCGGTCGCCGAGCTGCACGGCTGGAAGCACGGCTGCGACGTGTTCGCGCTGATGGACGCCGCCGACGACATGGTCCGCCCGTTGCAGGACCGGCCGGTCCAGGTGGACCGGGAGACGCTCTCCCTCGGCTACGCCGGGGTCTACTCCAGCTTCCTGCGGCACGCCGAACGGGCCTCCGCGAAGTACGGCGTCGACGTCCGGTCGATCCTGGTCGAGCTGGGTCGGCGACGGATGGTCGGCGGCCAGGAGGACATGATCGTGGACGTGGCGTTGGACCTGGTGGGCCAGCGTGCAGAGGAGATCACCCGATGATCGGCGTGGACACCGCGGGTATCGCGGCAAAGCTGGGCGCCGCCGCCGGCACCGCCACCCCCATTCCGCAGCTCGCCGCCGAGGTGGGGCTGGACGTGCCGGGCGCCTACGCGGTGCAGGCGGCGCTGGTGCAGCGCCGCCTCGACGCCGGCGAGCGGCTGGTCGGCCTGAAGATGGGCCTGACCAGCAGGGCGAAGATGGCCCAGGTCGGCGTGGACGAGGTGATCTGGGGGCGGCTCACCGACGCGATGCGGGTGCCCGACGGCGGCGTCGTCGACCCGGCCGCGTACATCCACCCCCGGGTCGAGCCGGAGGTGGCGTTCCTGCTCGACCGGCTGCCCGAGCCGGGCGAGCCGGTCGGCGACTTCGCCACGGCGGTCCGCGCGGTCGCCCCGGCCATCGAGCTGATCGACTCCCGGTACGCCGACTTCCGGTTCTCCCTGCCGGACGTGATCGCCGACAACACCTCGGCCGCCGCGTTCGTGATCGGGCCGTGGTCGCCGGTGCCGGCCGGGCTCGACAACCTCGGCGTGCTGCTGGAGGTCGACGGACGGGTCGTTCAGGTCGGCTCGACGGCGGCGATCCTCGGCGATCCGCGCCGGGCGCTCGACGAGGGCATCCGGCTGGCCGGCCGGCACGGGGTGCGCCTGGAGTCCGGGTGGGTCTTCCTGGCCGGCGCCGCCACCGCCGCGGTGCCGCTGCGTCCCGGTGCCCATGTCCGTGCGGTCGTGGAGAAGCTTGGCACGGCGTCGTTGAAGGCGTCGGCGTGAGCGGCGGCGCGCGGGTGGTGGCCGGCAAGGCCACGCCGCGGGGGGCGTTCCCGCACGTCAAGGTCGCGGGCGGGTTCGTCTTCGTCTCCGGTACGTCGTCGCGGCGCCCGGACAACTCGTTCGCCGGGGTCGAGGTGGACGAGTTCGGCACGACGAACCTCGACATCCGCGTGCAGACGCGGGCGGTCATCGAGAACGTCCGGGATCTGCTGCGCTCGGTCGGCGCCGACCTGAGCGACCTCGTCCAGGTGACGTCGTACCTGGTCAACATGAATGACTTCGGTGGCTACAACGAGGTGTGGGCGGAGTTCTTCGACGCGTCGGGGCCGACCCGCACGACGGTGGCGGTGCACCAGCTGCCGCACCCGCACCTGCTCATCGAGATCCAGGCCGTGGCCCTTCTTCCCTCGGGAGGTCAGTCGTGAGTGAGATCGCCGAGCCGTTCAGCTTTCCGGGATGGATCGCGGAGAACCAGCACCTGTTGAAGCCGCCGGTCGGCAACAAGGAGATGTTCCCCGGCGGGGACGACTTCATCGTGATGGTGGTGGGCGGGCCCAACCAGCGCACCGACTTCCACGTGGACCCGTACGAGGAGTTCTTCTACCAGGTCAAGGGCAACATGCACATCAACCTGATGACCCCGGAGGGGCCGCGTACGGTGCACGTGCGCGAGGGTCAGATGTGGATGCTGCCGCGCAACACCCCGCACTCGCCGCAGCGGCCCGAGGCGGGCTCGATCGGCGTGGTGGTCGAGCGGGTCCGTGAGGAGGGCACGCTGGAGACGTTCCAGTGGTACTGCCCGGAGTGCGGGCAGAAGGTGCACGAGGTGGAGTTGCAGGTGCGGGACATCGCCGCCGACCTGCCGCCGGTGTTCCAGGCGTTCTACGCCGATGAGGCCGCGCGCACCTGCGCCAACTGCGGCACGCTGCACCCGGGCAAGGGCTGATGCCGGCAGGCGTGGTCGACGTGCACACGCACGTCGTACCGAAGGGATGGCCGGACCTGGGCGCCGCGTGCGGCGGGTCCGGCTGGCCCTGGCTGCGGGTCGACTCCGAGCGGGCCGCGATGATCATGGTGGGGGAGTCGGAGTTCCGCCCGGTCGGCGCCGAGTGCTGGGACGCGTCGAGCCGACTGGCCGACATGGACGCGGACGGCGTGGACGTGCAGGTCGTCTCGCCCACCCCGGTCTTCTTCAGCTACGACCGTCCGGCGGACCAGGCGGTGAAGGTCGCCCGGATCTTCAACGACCTGACCCTGGAGGTCACCGCCGCCGGTGGGGACCGGCTGGTGCCGTTCTGCCAGGTGCCGTTGCAGGACCCGGACGCCGCCTGCGCCGAACTGGACCGCTGCCTGGCCGCCGGACACGTCGGCGTGGAGATCGGCAACCACGTTGGCGACCGGGATCTGGACGACGGCGGCGTGGTCACCTTCCTCCAGCACTGCGCCGAGGTGGGCGCGCCGGTCTTCGTCCACCCGTGGGACATGCCGGGCGGTCCCCGGCTGGACCGGTGGATGGCCCGCTGGCTCACCGGGATGCCCGCCGAGACACACCTGTCGGTGCTGGCGATGATCCTGGGCGGCGTCTTCGACCGGGTGCCGGAGACGTTGCGGATCTGCTTCGCGCACGGCGGCGGAAGCTTCCCGTTCTGGCTCGGCCGCGCCGACAACGCCTGGCACCGCCGCGGCGACCTGGTCCGTGGCGCGTCCGCCGGCCCGCCCAGCAGCTACGTCGATCGGTTCAGCGTCGACTCGGTGGTCTTCGCGCCGCCCGCGCTGCGGCTGCTGGTCGACACGATGGGGGAGGACCGGGTGCTGGTCGGCAGCGACTACCCGTACCCCCTGGGTGAGCGGCCGGCGGGCGCTCTCGTCCGCGGGGCCGATTTCCTCACGGCCAATCAGCGCGACAAGCTCCTCTCCACCAACGCCCTGCGCTTCCTGCACGGCTGAGCGCGGTCGGCCCGCTGGTGCGTCGGCGGTCGCCCACCGCCGGTGACGGCCTTCCCCAACCGCCTCGACAGCCTTTGCTCTGCTTCACTCCACGCACCACCGGCCGTCCGGATATCGGACGTCCGCTGTTGCGTGCGTTGAAGCAGAGCAAAGGCCGCATGGGGAACTGTCAGCGGCCCGGCGGCCCGGCGGCCCGGCGGCCCGGCGGGGCGGCGGGGGCGGCGGGGCGATCGGGGGCGGTTCGGGCGGCGGCAGCGGCGGCGAGCGGCGGGGCGCTCGAGGGTGGACCGGTGGCGGCCGGTTGCTGATCGTCGGCGCGTGACGAGTGCACCGGAGGCCGGCGGCCGGCAGGATGACGGGATGGCCGAAATGCACGACCTGACCGCGTTGGAGCAGGCCGCCGCGGTAGCCCGTGGCGAGCTGTCCAGTGCGGACCTGGTCGAGCACCACCTGCGCCGGGTGGCGGCGATCGGCGACACGGTCGGCGCGTTCGTCACGGTCACTCCGGAACTGGCCCGGGAGGCGGCCCGCGCGGCCGACGCCGTGCCCGCCGGGGAGCGGGGCCCGCTGCACGGCGTACCGACCGCGATCAAGGACCTCACCCTCACCGCCGGGGTCCGCACCACCTTCGGGTCGGCTGCCTTCGTGGACTTCGTCCCGCCGGTCGACGCCGACGTGGTCCGGTTCATCAAGGCCGCCGGCCTGGTGAGCCTGGGCAAGACGACCACCTCGGAGCTGGGCTGCTCGCTCTACTCGGAGGGTCGGGTCGCGCCACCGGCCCGCAATCCGTGGCAGCTGGCGTACACCGCCGGCGGGTCGAGCGGCGGCGCGGCGGCGGCGGTGGCGGCCGGGCTGGTCCCGGTCGCCCAGGGCTCCGACGGCGGCGGCTCGCTGCGCATCCCGGCGTCGCTCTGCGGCCTGGTCGGCTACAAGCCCAGCCGCGGCCTGGTCTCCGGCGGGCCGCTCGGCTCCGGCGCGTTCGGCCTGCCCACCAGCGGGCCGCTCGGGCGGACCGTCACCGACGTCGCGGCGCTGCTCGACGTCATGGCCGTGCCGGTGCCCGGCGAGCCCTACCTGCCGCCGGCCGCGCCGCCCGACGGCTACCTGGGCGCCGCCCGCCGGGCCGAGCCCGGCCGGCTGCGGATCGGCCGGTTCACCACCCCGATGCTCGCCGACGAGCCGGTGCACCCGGACTGCGTGGCCGCCGTGGACCGGGCGGCCGCGCTGCTCACCGCAGCCGGCCACGAGGTGGTCGAGGTGCCGCCGCCGCTCGGGCCGGAGGCCTGGCCGCTGTTCGAGGTCATCTGGTACGTGCTGGCGCTCGCCCCGGTGCCTCCCCCGATGGAGTCGGAGCTGCTGCCGCTGACCCGACTGCTGCGGGCCCGGGGCGCCGAGATCTCCGCCGGCACCCTGGCCGCCACCCTCGGCGAGTTGCAGGCGCAGGTCCGCCTGGGCGCCCGCCGCACCGCCGGCTGCGACCTGCTGCTCTGTCCCACCCTGGCCGCACCGCAGGCGCCCGTCGGCTGGTTCACGGCGGACGGCGACCCGGCGGCCGATTTCGACAGGCAACGCCGGTTCTCGCCCTACTGCGCCATCTTCAACGTCACCGGCGATCCCTCCGTGTCCCTGCCGGTGGGCACGACCACCGACGGCCTGCCCGTCGGGGTGCTGCTCACCGGGCGGTACGGCGACGACGCACGGCTCGTCGCGGCGGCTGCGCAACTGGAGAACTCCAGTGACGGATGGGATCGGCACCCCGCAATCTGGCGAGCCGTCGACTCCGCTAACGTGAAAGGCGACGGAGTCGACCGATCGCCATCATGATCGTTCAACCGACCCGGTTGTTCGAGGTCCTTCTTCCGCCTGGGGGCGTTGGGATTGTCTGTTACCGAGACGTTGCTGGTCTTCGTCGGCATCCCGGCGGCCGCGGTGCTGGTGATCGCCGGTCTGGTGTACGCCGGCGGCCGCGGCGGCCGTGGTGGCGCCAAGCGCTACCGGCCGGGCCGGCCCTTCGACTTCACTCCGGTCTGGTTCCTGGGCCGCCCGGAGCAGCTGGCCGACTCGGCCGGCACCGCGCTGACGGCGGGCGCGCAGGCGCCCGCGCTGACCAGCCAGAAGCTTGAGCAGGCCAGCGTTCAGGCGCCGGCCGGTGGAACCGGAGGCGCAAGTGACCGTTGGTGAGGAGCAGACCCGGACGGAGAACCCGCCCGAGGTGCTGGACGGGCCGTTCTCGACCCGGCAGTTGCTGCGCATCGACGAGGCGCTGCGCCTGGCCGACCAGGGCACCGGCCTGGTCTTCTCGGTCTTCGTCGGTGGTCTCGACGAGCCGGTCCGGGAGCACGCCCAGCGGCTGCACCGCCAGCTCGCCGACCCCGACAAGTCGGTGCTGATCGCGGTGTCGCCCAACCAGCGTCAGCTGGAGGTCGTCACCGGGCGGCACGCCCGCAAGCGCATCCCCGACACGTACGCCAAGCTGGCCGCGCTCTCCATGGTCGGGGCGTTCAGCGGGGGTGACCTGGCCGGCGGCATCATCAACGGCCTCGACCAGCTCGCCAGCCACGCCGGCAAGGGCTGATCCCACACGTACGACGAACCCCGGTCCGCTTCCCGCGGGCCGGGGTTCGGTCTGTGCGGGTTGGTTCAGCGGGGCCAGACGCTCGAGGGGCCGACGCGGGCTCCCGCCCACGCCGACCCCCCGGTCGGGTACCGCTGATCAGGCGCTCTGGGCGTCCCTCGCGCGGGCCCTGATCGCCCGCACCACGCCGTCACGGCCCTCGGCGACCAGCCGGCGCAGCGGGCCGGGGTGCCCGTCACCGGTCAGCCACGCGTCGGTGGCCGCCACCGTGTCGTCCTCCACCAGGTACGTCGGGTACGCCAACTGGGCGAACTCCTGGGCCGGCTCGCTGTCCCGGGTGGCCCACACCTGACTGACCGCCGCGAAGTACCGCTCCCGGTACGGGGCGACCAGCTCGACCTGCGTCGGGTGGGCGAAGCCCTGCAGCAGCGCCCGGTGCCGCCAGTTGGGCAGCGCGTCCGGGCCGGTCAGCAGCGCCCACACGGCGGCCTTGTTCTCCGCGGTCGGCACCAGCGCGTGCACGTACGCGGCCTCCCGCTCGCCGCTGGCGGTGCGGTCGCCCGCGAGCTCGGACTCGATCTCGGGCGCGCCGGCCGCACCGTTGGCTACCAGAGCGCCGAGCACCGCCCACCGCAGCTCGGTGTCCACCGTCAGCCCGGCCGGCACGCCGGAGCCGTCCAGCCAGCCCCGCAGGGTGGCCAGGTCGTCGTCCGAGCGGGCCGCCGAGGCGTACGCCCGGGCCCAGGCCAGCTGGAACCCGCTGCCCGGCTCGGCGGCGGCGAGCGCGTCCTTCGCCGTGCGGGCCAGGTCGGCCCAGCCGGTCGGCGCCCAGGCCGGGTCGGCGTAGAGGGTGAGCGCGGTGGTCGCCTGCCGCAGGGTGGCGGTGACCAGGTTGATGTCGGTCTCGGCGGGCAGCCCGGTGAGCACCAGCGCCACGTAGTCGCGGGCCGCCAGCTCGGCGTCCCGGATCATGTCCCACGCCGCCGTCCAGCACAGCGCCCGGGCCAGCGACGACTCGAAGCCACCGATGTGCTGCACGACGGTGGCCATCGACCGGTCGTCGAGGCGCAGCTTGGTGTAGCTCAGGTCGTCGTCGTTGAGCAGCAGCACGTCGGCCGCCCGGACGCCGCTCAGCTCGGCGATCTCGGTCCGCTCGCCGGTCACGTCCACCTCGTGCCGCTCGCGGCGGACCAGCCGCCCGTCGGTCAGGTCGTACAGGCCCACGCCGATCCGGTGCGTTCGCAGCGTCGGGAACGCGGCCGGCGCCTCCTGCCGGACCACCACCCGCTGGTACGTGCCGTCCGCCCCGATCGTCACCTCCGGCCGCAGCGTGTTGACCTGAGCGGTCTCCAGCCACTGCGCAGCGAACTTGCGCAGCTCGCGGCCGGAGGCCGCCTCCAGCTCGGTGAGCAGGTCGTCGAAGGTGGCGTTGCCCCAGGCGTGCTTGCCGAAGTACGCCCGCAGCCCGGCCACGAACGGCTCCTCACCCACGTACGCGACGAGCTGCTTGAGCACGCTCGCGCCCTTGGCGTAGGTGATGCCGTCGAAGTTGACCTCCACCGCCTCCATGTCCGGCATCTCGGTGTAGACCGGGTGCGTGGAGGAGAGCTGGTCCTGCCGGTAGCCCCAGTTCTTCCGGATGGACAGGAACGTCGTCCACGCCTCGGTGAACCGGGTGGCGTTGGTGTTGCACCAGTGGCTGGCCCACTCGGCGAACGACTCGTTCAGCCACAGGTCGTTCCACCAGCGCATGGTCACCAGGTCGCCGAACCACATGTGGGCCAGCTCGTGCAGGATCGTGTTGGCGCGCTGCTCGTACTCGAAGTCGGTGACCTGCGAGCGGAACAGGTAGTGCGACTCGGCGTGCGTCACGCAGCCGAAGTTCTCCATCGCGCCGGCGTTGAAGTCGGGCACCCAGAGCTGGTCGTACTTCGGCAGCGGGTAGCGCACCCCGAACTTCTCGTGGAAGAAGTCGAAGCCCTGCTTGGTGATCAGGAACAGGTCGTCCGAGTCGAGGTAGGGCGCCATCGACGCCCGGCAGAACGCACCCAGGTCGATGCCGTCGTGGGTGTCGCGCACCTCGTGGTAGGGCCCGGCGCAGAGTGCCGTGATGTAGGTGCTCATCCGGGGCGACTCGGTGAAGTGCAGGGTCTTGAGCCCCTCACCCGCCGGCTCCTCCCGCTGCATCGGCATGTTGGAGACCACCCGCCAGTGCGCCGGCACGGTGGCGTGCCACGTGTACACGCTCTTCAGGTCCGGCTGGTCGAAGCAGGCGAACACCCGCTGCGCGTCGGCCGTCTCGAACTGGCTGTAGAGGTACGTCTCGCCGTCCACGGGGTCGACCGTGCGGTGCAGCCCCTGCCCGCTGTTGGAGTAGGCGAAGTCGGCGTCGACCACCAGGGTGTTGTCGCTGTCCAGACCGGACAGGGTCAGGCCCTTCTCGGCCGACCAGTCGGAGAGGTCGACCGGAGCGCCGTTCAACGTGGCGGAGCGCACCGCATCGGCGGCCACCTCGATGAACGTGCTCGCACCCGGCTCGGCACAGCGGAACCGGACCTCGGTCGTCGACCGGAACGTGCGACCGTCGGCCGCCAGTACGGCGGTCGACAGGTCCAGACTGATGTCGTACCCCGTCACGTCGAGCAGGCGGGCCCGCTCGGTCGCCTCGACCTGCGTCAGGTTGCGCACTCCCGGCACTGTTCGTCTCCATCCCACATCTCGCCGTACGCCCGGCGGCGCCCGTCCGCCGACCGCTCGCGGCGGCCGGTCCGGATCCGAGTCTTCCATGTACCGGCAGCCGGCGGTGGCCGAGGTCACGCTCCGATTCGGGTGCCGTCCGGTGCGGGCGGGGGTGAAGATTCGGGGAGACGCCGGATTGCCGGCGTCACCCTGTCGCGAAGGGACCTCACCGTGACCGAACGTGTCACCGCCGACATGTGGTTCGACCCGGCCTGCCCGTGGGCGTGGATCACGTCCCGTTGGCTGCTCGAGGTTGAGCAGGTCCGTGACGTGGACATCCGCTTCCACGTGATGAGCCTGGCCGTGCTCAACGAGGGCCGGGACGAGCTGCCCGAGGAGTACAAGACGTTCCTGAGCACCGCCTGGGGCCCGGTGCGGATCTGCATCGCCGCCGAGCAGCGGTACGGCGGCGACGTCCTGCGCCGGCTCTACACCGCCCTCGGCACCCGGATCCACCTCGGCAAGGAGGAGCGGGGCCAGGAGCTCTACGTCGCCGCGCTGACCGACGCCGGCCTGGACCCGGCGCTGGCCGCTGCCGCCGACAGCACCGACTACGACGAGGCGCTGCGGGCCAGCCACGAGGCCGGCATGCGGCCGGTCGGGCAGGACGTCGGCACCCCGGTCGTCCACGCGCCCGGCCCGGACGGCAGCCCGGTGGCGTTCTTCGGCCCGGTGATCACGCCGGCGCCGAAGGGTGAGGCGGCCGGCCGGCTCTGGGACGGCGTACTGCTGGTCGCCGGCACCCCCGGCTTCTACGAGCTCAAGCGCACCCGCGAGCAGGGCCCGATCTTCGACTGATCCACTGCCGCCCCGCGCCCCCGTTCCGGACACCGTCGGCTGTCCGGGCGGGGGCGCGTCGCGTCGGACGCCGGGTGCGCCGCCGGGAGCCGGGAACGGTGCCGGCGTCACCGCTGGGCGGGCGGCGTCGTTTCCCTCGGTGTCCGCCGCAGCGACCCGCAGGGCCGCACCCCGCAGCTCGTGGAGGCATTCCCGATGGCCAAGCACCGTGCGTCCGGTGACGATCAGCTGACCCGGCAGGGGGTGATCGAGACTCCCGGTGCGGCCTACTGGTCGGTCGACGACTCCCGCTGGCCGGCCGTCCGCCCCGATCTGCCCGCCCATCTGGTGGACCTGCTGGCCCCGCCCATCGTGGTCGGGGTGGCCCGGGTCCCGGTCACCTCCCGCCTGACCCCGCCCGGCGACACCGCACCCGTCGACTCTCCGGTGCCTCCCGCGCCGGCCGTACCGTCGGCCCCGTCCCCGTCGGCTCCCGCCCCGTCGGCTCCGGCACCGGTCGTGCCGTCGGCGGCCGCGCCGGCCGAACCCGCGCCGCCCCCGCCGGCGCCCGCCGCGCCGCGTCCGGTACCGACGCCGCCGCCGAACCCGCGACCCGTACCGGCGCCGCCGCACGAGCCGCGGCCCGTGCCGGGGCCGCCCGCGGCCCCCCGCCGCAACGCGACGACCGGGCCGGCCGCGACCGGCCGGCGGGGCAACGGCGGGCCGGCCGCTGCCGGCCGGCACCGCCGCCACAACGGCACCTCCGGCCGCGCCGGCTGACCGCCCGCCTGCTCCGGCGCTTTCATCTGGTGGACGCCGCGCGGGTCCCCGCTACCCACGACGCTGGCGCCGGTAGCGTCAGCGGGCATGACGGTCGTACATCCGATCGCCCGGGCCTGGATCACCACCGGCGGCACCGGCGCGCAGAACTACGACGAGTTCGCCGACGATGCGGAGATCACCGCGATCATCGAGGCGAACCCGCACAGTGCCCTCGGCATCGAGATGCCGCACCGGGCGCCGGAGAGCCAGGGGAAGTCGTTCCTCGACGCGCTGCCGGACGCCGTGGCCCGGCTCGCCGAGGCCAAGGCCGACGGCAGCTACACCCCCGCCGAGCAGGTGGTGGTGCTCTACCGGATCAGCGCACCGGGCGACGAGCCGGCGTACGGGCTGTTCGCGATGGTCGACACCGACCAGATCTCCACGCGGGCCGACGAGCCCGGCCTGGTGATCCGCAACGAGGACGTCTTCATCGCCAAGGTGCGTGAGCGGGTGGCGCTGGCCGAGGCGCTCGGTCACCTGCTCTCGCCCGTACTCCTGCTCCAGACCGGGCGCGGCGACGAGCTGCACGCCGCGCTCGCGGCGGCGACCGAGGCGGCCGGCGCGCCCGCCGCCACGGACACCGACCAGGCGGGGCGCACCCACGCCATCTGGCTGCTCGGCCCCGGCCCGGAGCAGGACGAGTTGACCGCCCTCGCCGGCGGCGGGGAGCTGGTCGTCGCCGACGGCAACCACCGCAGCCTGGCCGCCCAGACCGGCGGGCTGCCACGCTTCCTGGCCGTGGTGACCACGCCCGCTTCGGTGGCCATCCAGCCCTACAACCGGCTGGTCAGCGAGCTGACCACCACGCCGGACGAGCTGCTGGACCGGCTGCGCGCGGCGGGCGCCGAGGTCGAGCCGATCGACGGCCCGGTCGGGGTCCCGGCGGACGGCGGCACCGTCCACCTCCGGCTGCCCGGCCAGGGGTACGCGGTGCGCCTGCCCGGCACCGCCGACGGCCGCCTGGAAAACCTGGACCACGCCCTGGTCGAGCGGCTGCTGCTGCGCGACGCGCTGGGCCTGGACCCGGGCGACAAGCGGATCACCTACGTGGGTGGTGACTACCCGGCGAGCTGGCTCACCGGGGAGGTCGACGCCGGCCGTGCCGAGCTGGCGATCCTGATCGCGCCGGTGACCGTGGCGGACTTCGTCGCGGTGAACCTGGCCCGCGAGAAGATGCCCCGCAAGAGCACCTGGTTCACGCCGAAGGCGCGCGGCGGCCTCGTGGTCGCCGAGCTGCCCCGCTGAGCGACCGCCTTCCGCACGGCCGTGTGACGAACCCGGCTCGGGGACGCCGCCCCTGCGGCGTCCCCGCCACCGGCCTGACAGACTTCCCGGTATGCGCGTCTACCTGGGATCCGATCACGCCGGCTTCGAGTTGAAGGTGCACCTGGCCAACCACCTGGCCAAGCAGGGGTACGACGTGGTCGACGTCGGTCCGCACAGCTACGACCCGGACGACGACTACCCGACGTTCTGCCTGCACACCGGCGACCGGGTGGTGGCCGACGGCACCGGCCTCGGGGTGGTCATCGGTGGGTCCGGCAACGGTGAGCAGATCGCCGCGAACAAGGTCGCCGGGATCCGTGCCGCGCTGGCCTGGAACGTCGAGACCGCTCAGCTGGCCCGCCAGCACAACGACGCCAACGTGGTCGCGGTCGGCGCCCGCCAGCACACCCTGGACGAGGCCACCGCCATCGTCGAGGCGTTCCTGAACACGCCGTTCTCCGGCAACGAGCGGCACGCCCGCCGGATCGCCCAGGTGGCCGAGTACGAGCAGACCCGGGAGCTGCCCGACCTGCCCTGACCTGATCCGGGCGGTCAGCGCGGCGAGCGGGGCAGCTCCTCGCGGGGCACCCAGTTGCGCCGGACGACCACCACCCGGGCCTCCGCCTCGGCCAGGTCGTCGTCGGTGGGCCGGGCCCCGTCCCGGGCCCGCAGCGCGGCGCTCAGCCCCACCTGCGACGAGCCGGAGCCGACCAGCCCGCGCAGCCCACGCTCACCGTCGCGCTCGTCGTTGGCCGGGCCTCGTCGGCGGGGCGGTGGATCGGTGCCGTCGTGCACGCCGGCCGTGCTGGCCGTCGGGCCGTCGCCACCCCTCCCGGCCAGGTCGGGGTCGGGGTGGTGGCGCAGCCGCCGTCGTCGTCGGTCCGGGTCACCCATCCGCCGACCGTACCTCGCGCCGGGTGGGATTCGGCACCGGTCGTGCCGGGCCGCGTCGGACGGCCTCGGCGACCGATTTGCCGGCTGGCTACCCTCGGATCCAGGCGGCGGTGGTGTCGCCGGTCAGGGGGAGGACGAGATGGCAGACCAGACGCAGCCGTGGGCGGAGCGGACCGTGGAGGTGCCACCGCAGGCCGGCGTCGAGGTGCCGCCGCAGCGGGACGGGTTCCGCCGGGGCGTGGCTCCGGTGGGTCAGCCGCGCAGCCCACGGACCGAGCCGTTCCCGACCGTCGACCAGCACCCGACCGGCACCGGTTGGCCGGGCCAGCCGGAGCCGCGCCGGCCGCTGAGCTGGCGTCTGGCGCAGCTGCGTCGCGGCGGCGAGTGGAGCGCGGCGGCCGGGCTCTTCGCGTTCGTGTGCTGGGGGATCTGGGCGCTCTCCGGTCAGGGTGACCTGACCGGCCCGCTGCTGGTGCTGGTGCTGAGCCTGCTGGTGGCGGTTGGTCTGTTCGCGCTGGCCCGGCTGGTCGGCAGGGTGGTGCTGGAGCGGCAGCTCGGGCGGGTCCGGCGCAGCGCACGCGGCGCGCACCTGGCGACCGCGGTCTTCCTCGCCGGCCTCGGCGTGGCCTGGCTCCAGCAGACCGAGTGGGTCGTCTCCGCCTGGAACTGGATCTCGAACAACTGATCGGGTACGCCCGGGCGGGCTGCGCCAACGCCGCCCGCCCGGGCGCCCGGTCGTCTCCCCACCAGGCAAGGCCGCTGTCTACCCGGCCGGCCACGGTTCATCCGTGGCCGGCCGGTCCGACTGGTACGCCCCTGGCCACGTGGCTCCCGGGGCGCCAGTGCCACGCCCGGGAGCCGGGCGCGGCACTGGCGCGACGATCAGCCGGCGGCGGGCTGGGCGGCAGCGTAGTCGCGGGCCAAACGGACCAGCTCGACCAGGCCGCCGGCGTACTCTTGCGCCTCGCCGTGCGCCTCGTCGAACGGCGGCTGGAAGCCGACGCCCTCCCACTCGCCGGTGGTCGGGTTCCACCGGTCGTTGCCGACCTCGAAGTCCCAGGCGAAGATGCCCAACTCGTAGTAGAGCTGGTCGGCGGAGTTGCCGGCGGCGGAGTAGAGCACGTCGGCCACCGGCCCGGTCTGCGACGGCCAGGTGACCGTCCCGCGCTCCTGGGCGATGGCGCCGACGATCCGCCGGGCGCTGTCCAGGAACATCTTCGACTCGTCGATCGACGGCCGGGGCAGGGTGATCCGCCCGTCGGCCCGGTACGCCCCCGGCGGCCACATGAAGTACCCGCCGTAGGAGTGCACGTTCATCGCGAACTTGATGTTCGGGTGGGCCTGGGCGAGCGCGATCACGTTGCGGCTCTCCGTCTCGGAGAGCTCCGCAGTGCCCGCGTAGGTGCCGGAGAGGCAGTTGGCGCTGGCGCCCACGTAGCCGTCGAAGTACGACCCGACGGTGTAGTTGCGGTTGATGTCGACGCCCCACGAGTTGCGGTTCTTCGGGTCGCGGGCCGGCCCGGTGCAGTGGTTGACCAGGTTCTTGCGCTGGAAGTTGTAGTCGTTGAACGAGTAGTTCGCGCCATCCGGGTTGACGGTCGGGATGACGAAGACGTCGACCTGCTCCAGCAACTCCCGGGTGGCCGGGTCGGTGCGGGCGTTGGCCAGCATCCGCTCGGCGAACTCCAGCGTCACCAGCGGCGTGGCCCACTCGCGGGCGTGTTCCTGGGAGTACGCCAGCACCCCGACCCGGGAGCCGTCCCGGTGCACGCCGAGGCGCAGCGCCTGGACCGTCCACGGTCGCGCCGGCACCTCGGTGCCCTGGAGGCCGTCGTCGAGCCGGGCGGGGCCGGCGACCGGCATGGGCAGCCCGGCCGAGCCGTCCTCGACGGTGGCCCGGAACCGGTTCGACTGGCGCGCGTTGATCGCCGCCGCGACCTCGTCGGTGGTGCTCACCGTCTTGCCGGCGGTGTCGGTGGCGAGCGAGACCGTGAGGACGCGGTCGCGGTAGGCGACGGTCAGCGGCCGGTTCCGCCGGCCCGGGTCGACGGTCCGCACCTGCACACCGTTCATGCCCTGGTCGCCGAAGCGGACCGACTCGACCACCACGGCGGCCACCGCCGGGTCGCCCAGGTACGCGACGGCATTGCGCCGGTACCCCTGGGTCTGGTTCGGCAGGTCGATGACGTCCACCAGGTCCCGGTACTGACGAGCCAGCCGCTTGATCCGCGGATGTCCACCGGCGTCAGGTACGCGTCGATGAAGTCCTTCTGGTAGCCGTCCGGCAGCGGCGGCGGGGTGGCGTTCGGCCAGAGCGCCGGCGTGACCGCCCGGCTGACCCCGCCCAGGCTGGAGGTGGCGGTCAGCTGGACCGGCCGGTTCGGCACCGGCTGGGGGAGCGCGTAGTGGTACTGGTACTCGCCGGAGTCCTCGAACCGGGACAGCGGGAACGAACCGGTGGCGCCGTCGGCCGTCCGCCAGCTGACCGTGATCTCCACGTCCGGGTCGTCGGTGGCGGTGGTGGCCACCTGGGCCTGCAGGAACGTCTGCCCACTCGTGGTCCACCAGTACGCCTGCTGCACCTGGAGGGTGTCCACGGCCGTCGCGGCGGCGGTGCTCCGCTGGCCGGCGGCCGGCGCGCGCAGCCCGGCGGCGGTGCGCGCCTGCGCCGCGCGGACGCTCTCGGCGTAGTGCCGGTCGCCGTCCCCGGCGCGCTGCACGATCTGCACGGCGGTGGCGCCCTGCGCGGTCAGGTCGGCGAGCTGGGCGCCGGTCAGCACGAGGTCGGCGAGGATCCGCCCGTCCCGGGCCCGGGGTCGGTTGGCCAGGTCGGCGCCGGTGGCGACCAGGCGGTCGAGCTGAGCCTGATCGCGTAGCTGCACCCGGACCAGAGCGGTCTCGGTGGCGGTCAGGGTGACCGGTGTGGCCGGGGCGGCGGGTGCCGCGGAGCCCGGACCGGGATGGGACAGCACCGCGCTGACCAGGATCGCTGTGGTGGCGGCAGCTGTCCACCGTCGTCGGACGATCATGTGCCCTCCTGACGGACGTCAATGGGTCTGGTCCTTACACCAGCCCATGGATCGATACCTGTCAAGGAAAAGATCGGTAAGTGCCGCGCACGGGTGCCGCTCCGGACCGCCGAGCCGTAGCAGTGACAGGCGGGATCACAGAGAGCTGAGACGAGAGCGGCCCAGGTGCGGCGAGAACGCCGCGGACCTGGGCCGGGAACTGTGGAGCGGGCGACGGGAATCGAACCCGCACCGTCAGTTTGGAAGGACGAAGATCATCGCCGGCAAGGACCTGGTGGACCAGGTCAAGGCAGGAAGTGCGTGACCGCTCGTGCCCCCTGGTGACCGTCCGGTGAACCGGCTACTGGCACGTGCTTGGCACGGCGACGTACGCGCCACCACTGCCTTGCAAAGATCGAGCCTGCTGTCGGTCGGCGTCGGCTGCTGTGGCCGACCTGCTTGGCTCGTCGCCCCACGTCGACCTGCGGGTGCTGTAGTCGCCCGGCTTGGCTGTACGGATGGCTGTACAGCCATCGCCCGAGCGGCCAAGTTGACCTCGCGTGACAAGCTTCCCTTTGTGGAGGACGCAAACGGTCCAATGATCGCCCTCGTTGGCACTATCGCCGGTGTTGTCGGGGCAATCGCAGCGATCCTGCAGGTTCTTCAGAGCCGCAGGCGGGCAGCGGCGGAAACAGATCCTTCGGCAGCAGACGTGAAGTCCTGGCCCAGAACAGACTCCCGCGCGCATCGCGTACTATCGGATCGCTGGGAATCACTGACCAATGAACTCAGGGATGCGAACGAGGATGCGGCAGGATTATTCTGGGCGTCCCTTATTCCTGTCGTGCTTGAATTGCTTGCCTGGATAGTGCTGGTTTCAGCCAACATCAAACTCGGTACTCTCGTTGCAATAATTTGCATGGCGCTGCCGATTCTGCTCGCTGCGATCGCCGCATTCCTGTCGGCAATACAGGTGCTCGTAGCGATAGTCGAAGAGGAAATTGGTAGCGGGATACTGGCGTCTACTGCCGCCATTCTAAGCTTTATCGTAATTCTCACAAGCCTTGATATTGCTGGCGTTCTCCATCTTGAACGGCTCTGGTCCTAGCTCAGGCTTTCGGTCATCCCCTGTCAGCGACGGCCATGCGGAGCATTGCGGTTGTGGCGGCCCCCTACCATCGACCAGGTGACCCGCGATTATGCAGCCCTGCTTGCACAGGTTATCCCTGTCGTCGCTTTAGCCTTGGGGCTTGAAATCAGATCAATGGCGAGCCGCATCCGTGCCGCAAAGAAGCCCGTACGGAACTGGCGAGGCATGCTCCTGATCTATATGTGCGTAGCCCTATTCGTGCTGGCCTGTGCCGAGATACGAGTCTTGGCCGTTGTCGCTGGAGATACCTTCATTCGCTCATGGACCCTGATGCTCATCTTCGCAATCATAGTGGCATTCATGGCACCGGCATTTGATGCCCTGTCCGAGGTTCTGCCCATGAAGCGGGGCGACATTCGGCACCTCCGCGACCCCAGGAAACGGCCATTGATACTGCTCGGTTACGCGGCACTTGCTCTCACCTTGTTCGGTGTGCTAGCCGTCCTCGCCACGATCCCCTGATCCTCGCCCTGCCGTGCGCTTGTGGCGTAGGCGGCTATGGCTAGCGGATCTCCTCGTCGGGCAGGCGTAGACCGTCCAGCCTCCCCGGACGGGGACAAGGTGGAGCGCCCTACCGGACGAACGACCTTGGCCCCGTCCGGGGAGGCTGGTAGCCCTTGTGGTGCCCGACGAGGTGATCCGTGGCGGCATCTCTGAGGAGGGCCGGGGTTCGGGGCGGAGCCCCGAGGTCTTCCGAGCCCGTGACTTCCAAGCGTGGCCGGCCGGCCCGGCCGATGCCGGCCGAAGGTCGCCAGCAGGCCGGGGCCGGGCCGGCGCGGGGCGCGGGGGGGGGCCCGGGGGGCGGGAAGGGTGGTAGTTGGAGGGAGTGGGTGTTTGGTGTGTG
>NZ_JBFAQO010000018.1:0-59879 GCF_040678715.1 Micromonospora sp. NPDC049301
TCGCCGACTCCGCCGACCCGAACACCGCCTCCTACGAGGTCACCGTCGGGCACCTCGCCGACTGGATCGCCACCCGCGGCTACGCCACCAGCTGACCCGCACCACACAAACGGCAAGGGCCGGACCCCCACCAGGGGTCCGGCCCTTACGTCATACCCGGGGTCAGTGTTCGCCGCTGCCGGTGCGGACCGGCTCGGCGTCCGGAGTCGGGTCGGCCGCCTCGATCCGGTGGGCCCGTCGGCGCAGCCACCACGTGCTGGCTAGGCCGGCGAGCACCGCGAGGGCCAGCCCGGCCCAGGAGATGTCCTTGAGCCAGTGCTCGGCCGCGCGGCCCACCGTGAACAGCAGGTAGGTGGTGCCGAACGCCCAGACCAGCCCGCCGGCCGCGTTGGCCACCAGGAACCGGCGGTATGGCACGTGCAGCGCCCCGGCGAGTGGGCCGGCCAGGATCCGCAGGAGTGCCACGAACCTGCCGAAGAAGACCGCCCAGACTCCGTGCCGGGCGAAGCTCTGCTCGGCGCGGGCGAGCTGTGCCGGGCCGAGGTGTCGGGGGAAGCGTCGGCCCAGCCGGGCCAGCAGTGGGCGGCCACCTCGGCGGCCCACCGCGTACCCGATGGAGTCCCCGATGATCGCGCCGGTGGCGGCGGCGGTGGCGACCCACTCCGGTTCCACCACGCCGGTGGCGGCGAGCAGGGCGGAGCTGACCAGAACGATCTCGCCGGGCAGCGGGACGCCCATGCTCTCCACGCCGATGACCCCGGCGACGAGCAGGTAGACCGCGATCGGCGGCAGCGCCACGAGCCAGTGCTGAACGTCGAACACCGTCGACCCCTTCCCCGTCCGGCCTTGAACCCTACCTGCGGCCGACCGACCGGATCTGCCCCCGCCGATCACTCGGCCGGGCGCCCGTGGCGGCCCGCACGTCCGCTAGCGCGTCCTAGGAGGCTAGGGATGAGGCGTCGCTCGGACTCACGCCGGGTTGCGAAACTAGCAAGACGGACGTACGGTTTTGTTGAGAGCGGAATCGCTGGTAAGTGTCACCTAACCTCGGCGGCATCTTGGCCGGTGCGACAGACTGCTCAGGACTACTCACGGTCGCTGGTGTGAAGGAGTACGACGTGGCGAGCCTCGACACCTTCGGTGCGAAGACCCAGCTACGCGTCGGAGACGCGAGCTACGAGATTTTCAAGATCGACAAGGTGGACGGCCACGACCGGCTGCCGTACAGCCTGAAGATCCTGCTGGAGAACCTGCTGCGGACCGAGGACGGCGCGAACATCACCGCCGACCACATCCGCCAGCTCGGCGGGTGGGACCCCACCGCCGCCCCGAGCGTGGAGATCCAGTTCACCCCGGCGCGGGTGCTCATGCAGGACTTCACCGGCGTGCCCTGCGTGGTCGACCTGGCCACGATGCGCGAGGCGGTGCGTGACCTGGGCGGCGACGCCACGAAGGTCAACCCGCTCGCCCCGGCCGAGCTGGTCATCGACCACTCGGTGATCGCCGACCTGTTCGGCCGCGAGGACGCGTTCGCGCGCAACGTCGAGCTGGAGTACGAGCGCAACAGGGAGCGCTACCAGTTCCTGCGCTGGGGCCAGACCGCGTTCAACGAGTTCAAGGTCGTCCCGCCGGGCACCGGCATCGTGCACCAGGTCAACATCGAGTACCTGGCCCGCACCATCATGGAGCGCAACGGCCAGGCGTACCCGGACACGGTGGTCGGCACCGACTCGCACACCACGATGGTCAACGGCCTGGGTGTGCTGGGCTGGGGCGTCGGTGGCATCGAGGCCGAGGCCGCGATGCTCGGCCAGCCGGTCAGCATGCTGATCCCCCGCGTGGTGGGCTTCAAGCTGCACGGCGAGATGCCGGCCGGCACCACCGCCACCGACCTGGTGCTCACCATCACCGAAATGCTGCGCAAGCACGGCGTGGTCGGCAAGTTCGTCGAGTTCTACGGCCCCGGCGTGAGTGCCGTGCCGCTGGCCAACCGGGCCACCATCGGCAACATGTCCCCCGAGTACGGCTCCACCGTGGCGATCTTCCCGATCGACGGTGAGACGGTCCGCTACCTCCAGCTGACCGGTCGCGACGAGCAGCAGGTCGCCCTGGTCGAGGCGTACGCCAAGGAGCAGGGCCTCTGGCACGACCCGGAGGCCGAGCCGGACTACTCCGAGCGCCTCGAGCTCGACCTGAGCACCATCGAGCCGTCGCTGGCCGGCCCGAAGCGCCCGCAGGACCGGGTGCCGCTGGGCAGCGCCAAGACGCTGTTCCGCTCGGCGCTGACCGACTACGTCGCCGACGACGAGGCCGGCGAGCGCGACCTGAAGCCGGGCGTGCCCCGTGAGCAGCTGCCGATCGGCGCCAACGGCCCCGCCGACGAGGCCAGCGCCGAGTCCTTCCCGGCCAGCGACCCGCCGGCCAACGAGTTCAGCGACCCGGCCGACGAGCCGCGCGACCTGGAGACGGCCGCGGTCGGCTCCGGCGGCCGGGCCACCGACCCGATCCGGGTCACCAGCGCCGACGGCGTCGAGTACGAGCTGGACCACGGCGCCGTGGTGATCGCCGCGATCACCTCGTGCACCAACACGTCCAACCCGCAGGTGATGATCGGCGCGGCGCTGCTGGCGCGCAACGCGGTGGAGAAGGGCCTGACCCGCAAGCCGTGGGTCAAGACCACGCTGGCGCCGGGCTCCAAGGTGGTCATGGACTACTACGAGCGGGCCGGCCTCACCCCGTACCTGGACAAGCTCGGCTTCAACCTGGTCGGCTACGGCTGCACCACGTGCATCGGCAACTCCGGCCCGCTGCCGGAGGAGGTCTCCGCCGCGGTCAACGAGAAGGACCTCGCCGTCGTCTCGGTGCTCTCCGGCAACCGGAACTTCGAGGGCCGGATCAACCCGGACGTCAAGATGAACTACCTGGCGTCCCCGCCGCTGGTGGTGGCGTACGCGCTCGCCGGCACGATGGACATCGACCTGGCCAACGAGCCGATCGGCGAGGACAGCGAGGGCAACCCCGTCTTCCTGCGGGAGATCTGGCCGAACAGCGCGGAGATCCAGGACGTCATCGCCCAGGCGATCGGCGCCACCGGCTTCAGCGCCGCGTACGCCGACGTCTTCGCGGGCGACGAGCGCTGGCAGTCGCTGCCCACCCCGACCGGCGACACCTTCGCCTGGGCGGACGACTCCACCTACGTGCGCAAGCCCCCGTACTTCGAGGGCATGCGGCAGGAGCCGAGCCCGGTCGCGGACATCGCCGACGCCCGCGTGCTGGCCAAGCTGGGTGACTCGGTGACCACCGACCACATCTCGCCGGCCGGCTCCATCAAGGCCGACTCCCCCGCCGGGAAGTACCTGGCCGAGCACGGCGTGCCGCGGCACGAGTTCAACTCGTACGGCTCCCGCCGGGGCAACCACGAGGTGATGATCCGGGGCACCTTCGCCAACATCCGGCTGCGCAACCAGCTGGTCCCGGGGGTGGAGGGCGGCTTCACCGTCAACCACCTCACCGGCGAGCAGACCTCGATCTACGACGCCTCCACGGCCTACCAGGAGGCCGGTATCCCGCTGGTCGTGCTGGCCGGCAAGGAGTACGGCTCCGGCTCGTCGCGGGACTGGGCGGCCAAGGGCACCATGCTGCTGGGCGTCCGGGCGGTCATCGCCGAGTCGTACGAGCGGATCCACCGCTCGAACCTGATCGGCATGGGCGTGCTGCCGCTGCAGTTCCCGATGGACACCACCGCGGAGTCGCTCGGCCTCACCGGTACGGAGACGTTCACCATCACCGGGGTGACCGCGCTCAACGACGGCGAGACCCCGCGCACGGTGAAGGTCACCACGGACACCGGCGTGGAGTTCGACGCGGTGGTCCGGATCGACACCCCGGGTGAGGCGGACTACTACCGCCACGGCGGCATCCTGCAGTACGTGCTGCGCCGCATGATCGCCAACTGACGTACCGACGTCACCAGGGCCCCTGACCGCCGCGAGCGGTCAGGGGCCCTGCCGCGTGAGGGGCCCGCGTGGCCGGGCGGGCTACGGCGCGAGCTCTCCGGCCCGGCGCAGCAGGGCGCGACGCTCGGCCGGCGAGTCCACCGCCGCCGCGGCCCGCCGGAACAGGGTGGCGGCGCGCGGCCGGTCGCCCTGCCGGGCCACCAGGTCCGCCTCCACCGCCACGGCGAGCGGGTAGCCGTCCAGCCGGCCGCCGGCCCGGGCCGCGTCGAGCAACGCCAACCCGGCGGCCGGACCGTACGCGTAGCCGCGCGCGACCGCGCGGTTGAGCGCCACCACCGGCGACGGCCGGATGCCGGCCAGCGCGTCGTAGGCCCGCGCGATCGCCGGCCAGTCGGTGGCCTCGGCGGACGTGGCGGTGGCGTGGCAGGCGGCGATCCGGGCCTGCCACGCGTACGGCCCGTCGTCGCGCACCCGGGCCAGCGCGGCGAGCCCGTCGGCGATCCCGCTGTGGTCCCACCGGCGGCGGTCCTGCCGGTCGAGCGCCAGCAGGTCGCCGGCGGCGTCGCGGCGGGCGTCCCGGCGGGAGTGCTGGAACAGGAACAGCGCCAGCAGCGCGGCCACCTCGGACTGCTCCGGCATCAGCCGGTCGAGCAGTCGGGCCAGCCGGACCGCCTCGTCGGCGAAGGCCGGTTCGCCGTCGGCGACGTAACCCCGGGTGAAGAGCAGGTACAGCACGGCCAGCACGCCGGGCAGCCGTTCGGCCAGCGCCGGCCCGCTCGGCACCCGGTACGGGATGCCGGCCTGTGCGATGCGGGTCCGGGCCCTGGTCAGCCGTCGGGTCATCGTCGACTCGCTGACCAGCAGGAGCCGGGCGATGGCGGCGGTCGGCACACCGCAGACGGTGCGCAGCGTCAACGCCACCCGGGCCTCGATCGCGAGCGCCGGGTGGCAGCACGTGAAGATCAGTCGCAGCCGGTCGTCCACCACGTCCTCCCTCACACCGGGCCCGGGTTCCCCGTCGGTGGGCGTGAGCACCGCCAGGTCGTGCAGCTTGCGGCGCTCCACGGCGGCCCGGCGCAGCACGTCGATCGCCCGGTTGCGGGCCACCGTCATCAGCCAGCCGCCCGGGTTGGCCGGAACGCCGTCGCCGGGCCAGCGTTCCAGGGCGACGGTCAGCGCCTCCTGGGCGCAGTCCTCGGCCAGCGCCCAGTCCCCGGTCACCCGGATCAGGGTCGCGACGATCCGTGGGTACGCCTCGGCCCCGGCGGCCGCGACGGCCTCCGCCGCCGCGGCCGCCCCGGCGCCGGTCACCCGGGCGGCGCTTGCGCGCCGCTCGGCGGCCGGCGCGTCGGTGGGGGCCACCGGTCAGGCGGGCAGGCCGGCGTACGGGCGCAGTTCCAGCCGTCCCTGCCGGGCCATCGGGTGGGTCCGCGCCACCTCGATCGCCTCGTCGAGGTCGGCGCAGTCGAGCAGGTCGAAGCCCACGATCACCTCCGTGGTCTCGGCGAACGGCCCGTCGGAGACGAGCAGCTCACCGCCGCGCACCCGGACCGTGGTGGCCGCGGTGGTCGGCGCCAGCGCGTCGCCGTGCACGCGGCGGCCACGGGCGTCGTTCTCGGCGACCCACGCGTGGATGTCGGGTAGCTCGGTCGGGTCGGTGTCCGGTTCGGTGTCGGTGCAGACGAACATCATGTACTTCATCTGAGCGCTCCCTGGTGTGTCCGGGTATCGCCAGCATGACGATCGGCCGCGGCCGTAGCGGACACCGGGGTGCCGGGAAATCTCGCCGGTGGTCGGTCAGTTCCCGCCGGCGGCGCGGCGGCGGGCCTCCCGGGTCTTCATGGCGTGCTCCATCAGCGTGACGAGCACCTCCTTGCTGGACTCGCGCTGACGGGCGTCGCAGAGCAGCACCGGCACCCCCGGGTCCAGGTTCAACGCGGACTGCACCTCGTCGAGCCGGTAGTTCCGGGCCCCCTCGAAGCAGTTCACGGCGACCACGAACGGCGTGCCCCGGCCCTCGAAGTAGTCGATCGACGGGAAGCAGTCGGCCAGCCGCCGGGTGTCGGCCAGCACCACCGCGCCGATCGCGCCCAGGGCAAGCTCGTCCCAGACGAACCAGAACCGGTCCTGCCCGGGCGTGCCGAACAGGTAGAGCACCAGGTCGTCACTGATGGTGATCCGACCGAAGTCCATCGCCACGGTGGTGGTGGTCTTCTCCTCCACCCCGGACAGGTCGTCGATGCCGACCCCGGACTCCGTCAGCACCTCCTCGGTGCGCAACGGCCGGGTCTCGCTCACCGCGCCGACCATGGTGGTCTTGCCCACGCCGAAGCCACCGGCGACCAGGATCTTGATCGCGGTGGGCAGTGGGGTCGCTCCCGCCGGCCGGTCAGAGTGCCCGTAGTCCATTGATTACCGCCTCGAAGATGCTGTTGTCGGGAAGACCGGCCGTGGTCTGTGGCTCGCGGACCTGCACCAGGCTGCGGGCCGCGAGGTCGCCGAGGAGCACCCGGATGGTGCCCACCGGCAGGTCGAGATGGGCGGCGATCTCGGCGACGGACTGTATTCGTTGGCACAGTCCGACGATCGCCAGGTGCTCCGGACCGAGGCCGACCTCGGGTGTGACGTCGGCTCGGGTCGCGGTGACCAGGGAGATCAGGTCGAACGTGCCGGTGACCGGGCGGGCCCGCCCGCGCGTCATCGCGTACGGGCGGACCACCGGGCCCGCATGGTCATCCACCCACTGGTGGTCCGCGGACTCTCCCTGCACCGTCATCGCCGCTACTTCTCGCCGGTCGGCTGGTCGGCGCCACGGGATGGGGAGGCCACGTACTTGCCTACCCGGGTGACCAGCATCGCCATCTCGTAGGCGATCAGGCCGACGTCGGCGTCCTCGCTGGCCAGCACCGCCAGGCAGGCGTTGCGCCCGGCCGCGGTGACGAACAGGAACGACGACTGCATCTCGATGATGGTCTGCTGCACCTGCCCGCCACCGAAGCGCTTGCCGGCGCCCCGGGCCAGGCTCTGGATGCCGGCCGCCATCGCCGCGAGGTGCTCGCCGTCGTCCCGGCTCAGCCCCTGCGAGGAGGCCATCAACAGCCCGTCGGTGGAGAGCGCCACCGCATGCTCGGCCTGCTTCACCCGGCCCACAAGATCATCCAGCAACCACGTCAGGTCGGCACTCGAAGCCGTCTTCTGGGCCACTCGTCGTCCTCTTCTCCCCCGGCTGTTGTCGCCGTACTCGTCTGGGGCTGACCGTCACACCGCGCGGAAACCCGCATCACCGGCGCCCGGTCAGGTAGTTTGCGGGTCCTCGTCGGTCGGCTCGGGCGTTTCCGCCGGCGGGGCGCCGGAAGCGCCGCCGAGCAGTCGCGCCGCGTCGGTCCGACCTCGCCGCGTGCCGGTCTGGTAGGAGCTCATCATTCGGCGCACCTGCTCGGGCGGGCGCGCCACGTCCTCCTCGTCGGTCTCCGTCGCCGCCGGGTCGTCGCGCAGCTCGGGCACGATGCTCGCCTGCCGGACCCGCACCGGGAGGCCGGAGTCCGTCCGGTCCGGCTCGGCCCGGGCGGGCGCGGGCCCGCCGTCCGCGCCCGGCTCGCCGGGACGGGTGCTCTCCGGTGATCCGGCCCGGTCGACCGCGGGCAGGCCGGTGGGCACCGTCGGGCCCTCCAGGGCCGGTTGACCGAGGGCGCGTCGGGCCCGGCTGGGCAGCTCCGACGAACCGTTGGCCGGCATCGTGCGCTGGCGGGTGGGCAGGGCGTCCAGGTCCGTTCCGTCGGTCTGCACCGTCGGGCTGGTGGTGTCGGTCTGCGCCGACGCGTCGGCCGGGACCGCCGCCGAGGAGGCCGGGGTCAGCAGGTCCGGGACGTCCGGCGTCGGCGGTGCGGCCAGCGCGAGGCTGGCCGGGCGACCGCTGTCGGCGGGGCCGGTGGTCGGCGACGAGCTCAGCGGTATGGCGGGCGACCCGGTCCGCATCGCGCCGGAGTCCTCCGGGGCCGCGCCGTTCTCGGTGACCAGGTCCAGCGGGATCAGCACGACCGCGGTGGTGCCGCCGTACGCCGACTCCTTCAGCCGTACGCGTACGCCGTGCCGCTCGGTCAGCCGGCTCACCACGTAGAGGCCGAGGCGGGCGGCGTTGGCGAGGTTCAGCTCGGACCGGTCGACGATGCGGTGGTTCGCCGCGGCCAGGTCCTCCTCGCTCATGCCGAGGCCGCGGTCCTCGATCTCGATGGCGAAGCCGTTGGCCACCAGCTGACCACGAACCTCCACCGTGGTGTGCGGCGGGGAGAACGACAGGCCGTTCTCGATCAGCTCGGCGAGCAGGTGGATGATGTCGCCGACCGCGCGGCCGGCGAGCGAGACCGGCCCGAGCGGCAGCACGTTGACCCGGGTGTAGTCCTCCACCTCGGCCACCGCGCCGCGCACCACGTCGACCATCGGCACGTTGCGCCGCCAGGCCCGACCCGGGGTGGAGCCGGAGAGCACGATCAGGTTTTCCGCGTTGCGCCGCATCCGGGTGGCCAGGTGGTCGACCCGGAACAGGTCCTCCAGCTCCTCCGCGTCCTGTTCGCGCCGCTCCATCGCGTCCAGCAGGGTGAGCTGGCGGTGCACCAGCGCCTGGGTGCGCCGGGCCAGGCTGAGGAAGACCTCACGGACGTTGCGGCGCAGGTCGGCCTGCTCGACGGCGGTACGCAGCGCGGTCTCCTGGACCGCGTTGAACGCCTTGCCGACCTGGCCGATCTCGTCGGTGCCGAACTCCAGCGGCGGCGCCTCGGTGGCCACGTCGACCTCCTCGCCGTGGCCGAGCCGCTCCACCACCCGCGGCAGCCGCTCGTCGGCGAGTTGCCAGGCGGCCTGCCGCAGCCGGTCGAGCTGGCGCAGCAGGTTACGGGCCGTGGTGATCGAGATGACGACGGATGCGATGACGGCGAGCAGGCCCAGGCCGGTGGCGAGCACCAGCCGGACGACGACCATCACGGCGACGCCGGTGGCCCGGCCCACGATGCCCTCGCCGCCGTCGGCGACCGCGTCGTTCACCTCGGCGAGCGCGGGCTCGACGGTGCTGCGCCACTGCTCGGCGCTGATCGGCAGCTGGGTCGCCGGCCGTCCCTCGCGGATGATGCCGTCCTGCACGGAGCGCAGCCGGGTGAACGCCTCGCCCTCGACGAGCTGCTGGTAGCGGCGCTGATCGGAGTCGGCGAGCCGGGCCCGGGTCTCCTCGCCGAGGAACCGCTCGGCGCCGACCAGGCTGACGTAGCGGGCGTACTCCGGCCCGCTCATCCGGCCGTTGCCGAACAGGCCGCTGAGCAGCGCGTCCTCCTGGGAGATCAGCTCCTTCATCCGGTTCAGCTGGATCAGGGCGGCCGCGTCGGCGGCGATCTCCTTGTCGTCCAGGCTGCCGGTCACGTCGTAGACCTGGAAGATCGACTCGATGGCGCCGGTGTAGGCGTCCGCGGCGGCGATCCGATCGATCTTGCGGCCCAGCACCTCCGCCCGGGTCTGCTCGAGGGCGTTGATCTCGGCGACCGTGGCGTCCAGCTGGGCGTCGAGGGCGGAACTGCCGGCCACGTCGACCTGCCAGTTGCGGATCGAGCTGGCGAAGTCGGCCGCCAGCTGCGCGGTCTTGCGCTGCTCGGCCTCCAGCGCGGCCCGCTGCCCGGCGTCGGGGTTGCTCAGGTACGCCTGGGTCAGCCGCCGCTCCAGCTGGAGCTCCTGGAGCAGCGGTTCGCTCGGCGAATAGACCTTGCTGTTGAGCAACTGGACACCGAGCAGGTTGAAGCCGTCCCGCAGGGTGACCCATGCCGCGAACATCCAGAGCGCGACCAGGGAGAGCAGCAGGGCGACAACCTTGGTGCGAATACTGGTACCGCGAGAACGCATTGAACCGTCCCAGGCCGGGCGTTGACTCAGCTCATCAACGAATGATCATGGAGGGCGATGTCCCACCGCAGCGGGGCATACGGGGCTGAGGCTCTGCGTACGCTAGCAGTGTCCACACAACCCCTCAAGTTGTTGTTTTTGTTGCCTGGTAACCGCAATCCACCACCGAACGGTCGACACCCGCGGACCGGGCGCTGACCAGGCGGCAGGCGCCCAGCACTGCCGCGCGGACGATGGCGGTAGGACAGTACAACTCCTTGCCGTACCACAGTGGAGGGTGCTTCCGGCCGGACGGTTCGTGCAGGTAGGCGTGCCCACGGGCCATTGCGTCGTCGACCCGCGGCCCCGCCGCCGGCGCCGCCAGCAGGATCCGCAGGGCGTACGCGGTCTCCTCGGCGGTGCCGGCCCACCGCCCCCACGATCCGTCGGCGCGCTGGCTGTCCAGCACCCACAGCGCCGCCCGGTCGACCGCCTCGGCCGCCGCCGCGCCCCGCCCGAACTCGGCCAGCGCCAGCACGCAGCAGGCGGTGGCGTAGTACGGCGAGGCGTGCCAGCGGTCCTGCCAGCCGCCCTCGGCACGCTGGTGTCCGGACAGCACGACGCTGAGCCGGTCGACCGCCCGGTGGTACCGGGCGTCGGCGTCCGGGTGGCCGGCCACGTGCTGGCCGAAGGCGTCCAGCACGTGCGCGTTCGTGGTGACCGAGAAGCCGTCCTCGCCCGGCCAGGTGCAGAAGCCCTCCGCCGTCTCGTACGCCCACAGGCTGCCCGGGTCGGCCGGGCGGCCCAGCCGGGCCAGCGCGTCCAACGCCACCGAGGTGGTGTCGGCGTCGGTCGGCAGGCCGTCGCCGGTGGCGATGCCCTCGGCGCCGGTGGCACCGGCCAGGCTCTCCAGCAGGGCGCCCGGCGGGTTGACCGCGATGCCGGCGCGGCGCAGTCCACTGAGCACCCAGGCCCGTTCGAAGACGGTGATCGGTGCCGGGCAGGGCACCGGGCCGCCGCCGTCGCGGATCAGCTCCCGCAGGAAGGCGTGCGCGGCGGGTCCGGCGTCCGGGCCGGCCGTGGTCAGCCAGGCCGCGGTGGCGGCGGGCGAGGCGCCGACGGCGGTCAGGGTGAGCCCGGCGTCGCCCGGCGCGGCGTCCAGCACCTCGTAGAAGTGGGCCAGCTTCGGCGGCAGCGTCGCCCCCGCGGCCACCGCCGCCCGTACCGCGCCCAGCCGGCCGGGGCCGAGCCCGGCGGGCAGCCCCAGCGGAGGTCGGGGCAGCTGGTCCGCGGTCTCCCGGTCCAGCCCGGCCAGCCGGTCGTTGATCGACTCGACCAGCGCGGGGACGATGAGGTCCAGCGCCGGGGTGTCCGGTAGCTCCCGGGCGTCGGTGGCGAGCAGCGTGCCGGTGAGCGCGCGCAGCCCGCGGGCCACCGCGGCGAGCAGGTCCGTCCCGGCCCGGCCGTCGGCCAGCGCGGCGAGCAGCGCGTCGGTGGCGCTCAGCGTGGGGACGAGGGCGTACCCCTCGGGCGGGCCCCACGCGCCGTCGGGGCGCTGGCCGCGCAGCAGGAACCCGATCCGCTGGTGGTGCCCGGCCAGCCACGGCGCGCCGGCGACCAGCCGTCCGGTCTCGTACACCGACGGGGCGACCTGCCCCCACGGCCGCAGCACCAGACCCGCGATCAGCTCGCGGGCGGCGTCGGTGGCCGGTTCGCGGCCGGTGACCGGCCCGGCCAGGACCCGGAACGCGCCGTCACTCATCGCGCACCCCCCAGAAGTCCGACAGCTGGTAGAAGCCGCCGGTGAAGGAGATCTGCCGGTGCAGGTAGTCCGCCTGGCGCGGCGAGCGCTCGGCGAGGGCGGCCAGCTCCGCGCGGGAACGGGCGGTCAGCTCGGCCAGCCGGGCGTGCACCTGCGCCGGGTCGGCGACCAGCAGCAGCGCGTTCAGGTCGCCCCACTCGGCGTCCCGACCGTGCGTGGCCAGGTCGTTGACCAGCCGCAGCACCCGCTGCACGCCGCGCCCGACGGCCAGCAGATCGCTCAGCTGAGCGAGGGTCTCGTCGTCGCCGGTGGCGATCCAGTGGGTGACGTTGACGAAGGAGCAGGCGAGGTTGTCGGCGTTGTCCAGGTAGCCGTCCAGGTCCGGCAGGCGCTGCCCGGTGGACGGGTCGTCCGGAAGCTTCTTCCAGTCCCACTCCCGGGCCACCGCGGCGAGCATCCGGGCCAGCTCGTCGCGCCAGACCGGCCGCAGCCGGGCGAAGGCCGGCACGGCGGCGAGCTCGTCGCGCAGGTCGGCCAGCAGCCGCGCCAGGTGCCGACCGGGCGGTGGCGCGGCGCCGTCGGCCACCGCCAGGCAGTCGGTCACCACCTCCCGGACGTCGTCGGCGGACCGGGCGAGGTAGTCGACCTGCCAGTCGGCGGCGAAGACCCACAGCAGGGTACGGGTGGTGATGCGCAGCTCGGCGGCCGTGTGCCAGGGCGCGGTGAAGGCGATGGCGGTGGCCACCGAGCTGAGCAGCGCCGGGTCGAACGGCGCGGCGTCGAACAGCTCGGGGTGGGCGGCGGTGACGTCCTGCAGGTCGCGTACGCCCCGTACGGCCAGCGCGCACACCCGGCCCTGCTCGGCGACGGCGTCCCGACCGGTCTGCACCGGCCGCGGCGCCCCCGTCACGGTGCGACCGGCCGCTCGACGGGGGTGAGGACCAGCTTGGCCCGCTGCTTGGGTTGCAGCGAGGCGCCCATCCGGGGCGTCAGGTCGACCGGCTCCTGCAACCGGAAGCGGTAGCGGCTCAGCACGGTGCTGACGATGAGCTGGGCCTCCAGCAGGAACAGGTACTGCCCGAGGCACTGGTGCGGGCCACCGCCGAACGGGAAGTAGGAGTAGCGGTAGGGCCGCCGGGGCTTCTCCGGGGCGAAACGCTCCGGGTCGAAGAGTTCCGGGTCGTCCCAGAACGTCGACATCCGCTGGGTGACGTACGGGCTGACCAGCACGGTGCCGCCGGCCTTGATCCGGACCCCGCCCAGCACGTCGTCACCGACCGCGGTCCGCGGGATCATCCAGCCGGCCGGGTAGAGCCGCAGCATCTCGTCCAGCACCATCCGCCCGTAGCGCAGCTGGGGCAGGTGCTCGCGGCCGACCCGGCCGGCGCCGACCACCCGCTCGATCTCGTCGGTCATCCGCTCGGCCACGTCCGGCCGGGAGGACAGCACCGGCCAGAGCCAGGACAGCAGGGCGATAGTGGTCTCGGTGGCGGTGGAGAACATCGCCACCACGTCGCCGCGGATGGCGTACTCGTCGGGTTGCCGCCCGTCCGCGCGGGGTCGGCAGAGGGTGGAGATGATGTCGTCGCCGTCGGTGGGCCGGGCCCGGGCCTCCCGGATGATCGGCAGCACCACCTCGTCGATGGTCCGCACCGCCTCCCGGAAGGGCCGGTCGCCGGGCATCGGCACCGCGTACGGCACGAAGGGCACCAGCAGGCGCGGGAGCATAGCGGTGGTGACGGTGTCCAGCGCCTCGCTGATCCGCAGCGCGTCCGGCACCGAGATCCGGTCGGCGAAGAGCACCCGCATGGTGGTACGCAGCACGATCCGGGTCAGCTCGGCGCCGCCGTCGATCGGGCGGCCCTCGCGCGCCGGCTCCAGCCACTCGTCGACCGCTTCGTTGATCGCGTCGGCCATCCTGTCGACCAGCGTCTCGGCCCGTTTGGCGGTGAACAGCGGTTGCAGCGCGCCCCGGCTGGACTCCCAGACCTCACCCTCGGCCACCAGGATCGCGTCGCCGACGATCCGGCGGACCGGGCGCCAGAGCAGCCCGTCCCCGTCGCGGGTGTAGTTGGCAACGTTGTCCCTCAGCACCCGTTGCAGATGCTCGGGGTGGCTGACCAGGTAGGGCCGGAACGAACCGAGGTTCAGTCGGACGACCTCGCCGGCGGCGTCGTCCGCGAAGCCGACCAACGCGCCGAGCGGGTCGCGGACCAGCGCGGGCAGGACGCGACGGAGCGGAATCATCCGGGGTTCGGTGCTGACGGGGGCGGGGCCGGCATCGGACACCTGCGACATGGAACCACTTCTCCTCGGCGTCCCACCGACCGTAGCGGTCCACTTCGGTCGGTCGGGACTGTGGAACTTTCACCTTCTGGGCGACGGAAGCATCTCACCAAACGCGAGGCACCTCCAGACCTGTGGTCGGTGAGATTCCACCACCGTTCCTGGCTCGTGGCGACGACACCGTCGCCCCGGCATCCTGAGTGGACGGTCAGGATGAGCCCCAGGCGCAGGTGGGAGCCGCACCGAGCCACGCCGGTGTCCGGCCGGGTCGGCCCAGCCCCGCCGACCGCCAGGTGGGACGGCGACACCGGGACGAACCGGGACCGGTGGACCCTCCGGGCCGAGCCACGGTGACCGGAGACCAACCGGTACCCCCGAATCCGGGCGACGCCGGGCACCCTGTGCCAGGCTCTGTGACATGGACGACAAGACCATCCTGAACCGGATCTCCGAGCTGGTCGACGAGGAGCACAAGCTGCGTGCGGCGGCTCAGACCCACGAGTCGGGCACCGAAGGCGAGGCCAGCGAGCGGCTGCGCGACCTGGAGGAGTCCCTCGACCAGTGCTGGGACCTGCTGCGCCGCCGGCGGGCCGCCCGGCAGACCCACGGCGACCCGGATTCCCAGGGCGAACGCCCCAAGCCGGAGGTGGAACGCTACCTGCAGTAATCGGCGCGAAGGGTCGGACGGCCGGTGGAGGCCGCCCGACCCGTCCCGGTCAGCGAACGCCCGCCTCGCGCAGCAGCTCCCCGGTCAGGGCGACGGGATCGGCCTGCTCGGCGGCCAGCCCCCGGGCCACGAACCAGGCGCCGACGACCCGTACGTCGCGGGCCAGGAACTCGGGCCCCTGCGGGTTCGCCACCACGTCGACCACCTGGGGCAGATCGATCACGACCAGCCGACCGCGGTGCACGAGCAGGTTGTACGGCGACAGGTCGCCGTGCGCGTAACCGGCCCGGGCCAGCACCCGTAGCGCCTCCACCAGCTGATCCCACAGGTCGCGCAGCTCGGTCGGACCCGGCCGCAGCTGGGCCAGCCGGGGCGCGGCCTGCCCGGACTCGGCGTCGCCGACGAACTCCAGCATCAACTCGGTGCCGCGCAGCTGCACCGGGTACGGCACGGCGATCCGGTCGTGCCCGGCGCCGATCTCCCAGAGCCGGGCCAGGGCGTCGAACTCGGCGGCCGCCCACTGCCCGGCGATCATCTGCCGGCCGAAGGCCGTCCGGCCGGCCATCGCCCGGTTCTCGCGGGACCGGCGCACCCGCCGGCCCTCCAGGTAGCCGGCGTCGCGGTGGAACAGCCGGTGTTCGACGTCCCGGTAGCGCTTGACCGCCAGCAGGCAGGACCGGTCCGTGTCGGGCACCGCCCGGCGGACCAGGTGCACGTCCGCCTCCTTGCCGGTCTTCAGCACACCCAGCTCGGTGTCCTTCGCGGCCAGCTCGGTGACCAGCCAGTCCGGATGCGGCTCCGGGCCGTGCACGGCGTCGTCCCAGGACGACCAGCGCTCGCCGGTGTCCGGATCAGGTTCGCCGTCGGGGTCGGCGGGCGACTCGGTGGGCCGCCCGCGCTTCAGAAACTGCGGCTCGTCGTCGTCGAAGCGACTCTTGCCGCGGGTCCGGCGCTCCAGCGCCGGAAGGTCGTGATCGCGCACTGTGGTGAGGTTCCCTTGGTCGAGGCTGAAGAAGGCAGCTGGAAGCGACCTGCGAAGACGGCCATGACCGACCCCCTCTCCTCGACCGGGCGCGCGCCCGGGGTGCACGTTGCGTCGACCATGCTCGCCGCCACCCCGGCGGCCGGTCAACCGAATTACCGCTGCGCCGCCGTGACCAACCGGGGCCGGCGGCCCGAGCGGCGGCACCGCGCGGGACGACCCGTCAGCCGGCGAGCACGGTGGCGACCGCGGCGATCAGCCCGTCCACCGACCGGCTCGGCGCGAACCGGGTGTCCGACCAGGTACGCCCCCGGTGCAGCCAGACGCTGGGCAGCCCGACCGCGGCGGCGCCGCCGATGTCCGCCTCCGGGCTGTCCCCGACCACCCAGGCGCCGCGCAGCGGCATCCGGACCCGCTGCGCGGCGAGCGCGAAGATCCGCGGGTTCGGCTTGCTGACCCCGGCCTCCTCGGAGATCACCCAGTCGGCCACGTAGCGGTCCAGGCCGGTCTGGCGGATCTTGGCGTCCTCGACCCGTACCGTTCCGTTGCAGACCACCACCGGCACCCACCCGGCGTCGTCGGCGATCCGCAGCGCGCAGGCGGTCAGCGGATCGAGCCGGGTTTGCGACACCACCCCGTCGTGCAGCTCCTCCACCAGGTCGATCGAGGGGATCCGCAGCTCGTAGCGGTCCCGGATGGCGTCGGCCAGATCCCACCGGTCGGTCAGCCCGTCGGCGTCGATCGAGATCAGCCAGTCGATGTCCGTGGGGGGCGCGCCGATGCCGCTCAGGAAGCGCTCACCCCAGCGGCGGAACGGCCCGGCCCGGTCCAGCAGGGTGTTGTCCAGGTCCAGCAGGAGCAGTGGCACTCGGGCACCCTACGGGACCGACGTGTCCGCCAACAGATCCGGCGGGTGTCGACCTGACGGTGTGCTCAACCGGACATCGACGCCCGCGGGCCGCCCTGGTCGGGCAGTCGATCGGCGAGCATCGAATGGGCCGCCCGGGTGGCGGCCAGCGTGGCCGGGTCCAGCGTCGCCACCAGCACCGCGGTGCCCTCGTCGGCGCCCCGGGCCAGCGCACGTCCCTGCGGGTCGTAGATCGCCGCGCCGCCGTTGAAGCGCCACGGATCGGTGCCGCCGACCGCGTTGGCGAAGACGACGAACATGGTGTTGTCCAGGGCGCGCGCCGCGTAGTACAGGTCCCGACGGTGCTCCGAGCCGACCAGGTAGCCGCTGGGGCAGAGGTAACCGTGCGCGCCGTCGAGGGCGGCGGCGCGGCCGTGCTCCGGGAAGCAGCCGTCGTAGCAGATGCCCAGGCCGAGCCGCCAGTCGTCGATGAGCAGCGTGGCGCCCCGGGTGCCGGGGCTGAACAGGTCGGCCTCGCTGCCCCACAGCTGCTGCTTGTCGTACCCGACGCGGACGTCGCCGGCCCGGTCGACCACCAGCGCGGCGATGGTCCGCCGGCCGTCCGGGTGCCGGACCGCGGCGCCGACCACCACGGTGACGCCGGCCTCGCGCGCCGCCGCGCGCAGCGGATCGAGCCGGGGGTCCGCGACCGCCCCGGCCGAGTCGGCGGCGACGTCGGTGCCGGCCGGGTCGGCGGCGAGGACCGGCGGGTGGTACGCGCAGAGGTACAGCTCGGGCAGGACGGCCACCCGGGCGCCCTGCCCGCCGGCCCGACGGACCAGGTCAGCGCCGGCCACCGCGTTGCCGGCGACGTCGCCGGGGGTCGGCGTGGCCTGGACGGTGGCGACGGTCAGCGGGGCGGCGGGGGTGCGGGGCGCGATCATCGGGCGATGGTAACGGTGCCGGCTCCGGCGACATACCAAGCCGTACGTACGGTTTGCGTGACGCGTGGTGACCTGCGACGATCGACGCGTGCCCAGAGTAAGCCAGGATCAGCTCGACGCGCGCCGGCAGGAGATCCTCGCCGCCGCGCGAGCCTGTTTCGCCCGGCACGGCTACGAGGGGGCCACCGTACGCCGCCTCGAGGAGGCCACCGGGCTGTCCCGGGGTGCCATCTTCCACCACTTCCGCGACAAGGACTCGCTCTTCCTCGCCGTCGCCGAGGACGACGCCGCGGCCATGGTCGAGACGGTGGCCCGCAACGGTCTGGTGCAGGTGATGCGCGACCTGCTGGCCGTCGCCGTCTCCCCCGACACCACCGGCTGGCTCGGCAGCCAGCTGGAGGTCTCCCGCCGGCTGCGCACCGATCCCGCGTTCGCCCGACGCTGGGCGGAGCGGTCCGCGGCGATCGCCGAGGCGACCCGGGACCGGCTGGCCCGCCAGCGGGACGCCGGTGTGCTGCGCGAGGACGTGCCGATCGACGTGCTGGCCCAGTTCCTGGAGCTGGCCTACGACGGCCTGGTGCTGCACCTGGCGATGGGCCGGCCGGCCGGCGACCTGGGCGCCGTGCTCGACCTCGTCGAGGAGGCGGTCCGCCGCCGCTGACCGTCCCACCCGGACACCGGGCCGCCAACCGTGGCGCCGCTGCTCCACAATGAGGCCGCCGATCCCTCCGGCGACAGGAGCAGCCGATGATCGTCCACGCAGCGTCGGGCGACACCTGGGGCATCCCCGGCCCGACCTTCCTCCGGTTCTACCTCGTGGCGACCGCCGTGGTGGTCGCGCTCGCGGTGCTCTACCGGATCCGCCTCGCGGCCGGATCGGTGGACGCCCCGACGGGTCCGCTCGACCCGCAGCAGGTCGCGTACCTCAACGGTGGGCCCGGGCTCGCCGTGCACGCCGCGCTCGGCGGGCTGCGCGGCAGCGGCGCGATCGCCGTGGGACCCGACCGCCGACTGGTCACCACCGGCCCCACGCCGTCCGGGCTGACCCCACTGGACCAGGCCATCCACTGGGCCGCCCACCAGCGCGCCCGGGCCCGGGACCTGCCGCAGGACCAGCGGGTCCGCGACGCGCTCGAGCAGCTCCGCACCGGCCTCGAACAGCGCGGGCTGCTGCCGAGCCAGGAGCGGCGGGCCGCCGCCCGGCGGTGGTCCCGGCTCCTCGCCGCCCTGCTGGTGCTCGGCGTGGTCCGGCTGTTCGCCGGTCTGACCAACGGGCGGCCGGTGGGCTATCTGCTGCTCACCCTGATCGGGGTACTGGCGGCGGTGCTGCTGCTCTGGCGGGTGCCGCAGACCACCCGGGCCGGTCGTGCCGCACTGCGCGACCTGCGCCGCCAGCACGCCCACCTGGCCCCGGCCTCGTCGCCCGCGTTCGCCACCTACGGCGCGGCCGGCGCGGCGATGGGCGTGGCCCTGTACGGCACGGCGTCGCTCTGGGCCCTCGACCCGGGCTTCGCCGAGCAGGCCGAGATCCAGCGCCAGGCCCTCGGCGGCGGCTGGACGTCGAGCTCCGGCAGCGGATCGTCGGGCGTCGGGGGCAGCTCCTGCAGCGGCGGCAGCTCCTGTGGCGGTGGCGGCGGCTGCGGCGGCGGCGGCGGGTGCGGCGGATGACCGGCCCACACGGCGTCGGCATCGGCTGGCGCCCGGAGATCGCCGGCTTCGTGGCCGAGCTGCCCGGGCTGCGCTTCGTCGAGGTGGTGGCCGAGTCGGTCCCCGCGACCGGGCCGCTGCCGCCGGGCCTGGCGCAGCTGCGCGAGCGCGCGGTGACCGTCGTACCGCACGGGGTGCGACTCTCCCTCGGCGGCGCCGAGCCCGTCGACCCGGCCCGGGTCGCCCACCTGGCCGCCGTGGCGCAGCGGCTCGACGCTCCGCTGGTCAGCGAGCACATCGCCTTCGTCCGGGCCGGCGGCCTGGAGGCCGGGCACCTGCTGCCGCTGCCGCGCAGCCGGGAGGCGGTCGACGTGGTCTGCGCCAACGTCGCCCGGGCGCAGGCCGAGCTGCCGGTGCCGATCGCGCTGGAACCGATCGCCGCGCTGGTCGACTGGCCCGACGACGAGCTGAACGAGGCGGACTTCCTCACCGAGATCCTGGACCGGACCGGGGCGCTGCTGCTGCTGGACGTGGCCAACGTGCACGCCAACGCCCGCAACCGGGGCACCGACCCGCTCGCGCTGCTGGACCGGCTGCCGCTGGACCGGGTCGCATACGTCCACGTGGCGGGGGGCGCGGAGCACGGCGGCTTCTACCACGACACGCACACCGACCCGGTGCCGCCGGCGGTGCTGGAGCTGGTCGGCGCGCTCTGCGCCCGGCGGCGACCGCCCGCGCTGCTGCTCGAGCGCGACGGCGACTACCCGCCGGCGGCCGCGCTCCACGCGGAACTTGACGCCCTGGCCGCTGCCGCCGGCTTCCCGGCCGTGACATGACCGGCACGTCACCATCCGCCGCCGACGGACCGACGGCAGCCGGCGACCCGACCACCGGCCGGCTCGCCCGACGGCAGGCGGAACTGGTCGCGGCGCTGGTCGCCGGGGGGCCGCCACCGCCCGGGTTCGCGCCCGCGCCGTTGGCCGCCACCCGGGCGGCGCTGCTGCGCAAGCGGGCCGGTGAGGTGGCCCGACACTGGCCGCTGCTCGCCGCCTGCCTCGGCGTCGACTGGCCGGCGACCTTCGCCGGCTGGGCCGCGAACCGCCCCACCCTCGGGTCGCTGCGCGACGGCTGGGACCTGGCCCGGGCGTTGCGCGAGCGGGGCGCGCTGCCCCCGGCGGGCGCGGAGGAGCTGGCCGCCCGGGAGGCGGGCCTGCGCTACGACGGGCGCCGCGCGCCGCGTCCCCGTCGGCTGCCGGCCGTGGCCCGCGCCGGCGGCGCCGTCGCGGTGCAGATCGCCGGCCGGGTACGCCTGCTGCGCCCCGCCCCGCGTCCCCCGGCGGCGCATCCCGTCGGTGGCGACGGTGTACCGGATGCGGCAGGATCGGCGGCATGGATCTCGGACTGACCGACCGGGTGTACGTCCTCACCGGCGCCTCCCGTGGCCTGGGTTACGCGACGGCGCAGTGCCTGGTCGCCGACGGCGCCCGGGTGGTGCTCTCGGCCCGGGACGCCGACGCGGTGGCCGCCGCCGCCGCACGGCTGGGCGGACCGGAGCGGGCGGTCGGGCTGGCCGCGGACCTCGCCGACCCGGAGACCCCCGGGCAGCTCGTCGAGGCGGCCCGGCGGCACTTCGGTCGACTCGACGGCGCACTGATCTCGGTCGGCGGCCCGCCCGCGGGCAAGGCCGCCTCGATCAGCGACGAGCAGTGGCGGGTCTCCTTCGAGACGGTCTTCCTGGGCACCGTCCGCGCGGTACGCACCATCGCCGGCGAGTTGACCGACGGCGGCGCGATCGGGCTGGTGCTCTCCACCTCGGCCCGCGGCCCGGTGCCCGGCCTCGGCATCTCCAACGGCCTGCGGCCCGGTCTGGTCGGCGTCGCCAAGGACATCGCCGACGACCACGGCCCGCGCGGCGTACGCGTGGTCGGCCTGCTGCCCGGCCGGATCCTGACCGACCGCAACCGGGAGCTGTTCGCCGCCACCGGCGACCCGGAGCGGGCCCGCGCCGAGGCGGAGGCCTCCATCCCGCTGCGGCGCATCGGTGACCCGGCCGAGTTCGGTCGGGTGGCCGCGTTCGTGCTCTCCCCCGCCGCGAGCTACCTGACCGGCCTCACCGTGCCGGTCGACGGTGGCGCCCTGCGCGGGCTGTGACACCCGACCCCGTCCGGCGAGCCACCGACGCCGCCGGACACCCCCGGCCGACCCGGGCGGAGCTGGCCGCCGCCGCGGACCGGACCATCCCCGACGTGCTCGCGCCGGGGCTGGCGGTGCTCTTCGTCGGCATCAATCCCGGCCTCTGGTCGGCCGCCACCGGCTGGCACTTCGCCCGGCCCGGCAACCGGTTCTGGCCGGCCCTGCACCGGGGAGGATTCACGCCTCGGCAGCTGCACCCGAGCGAGCAGGCCGAGCTGCCCGCCCTCGGGCTCGGCATCACCAACATGGCCGCCCGGGCCAGCGCCCGCGCCGACGAGCTGACCACCGAGGAGCTGCTCGACGGGGCCCGGCTGCTGACCGCCACGGTGGCCCGGTACCGGCCGCGCTGGGTGGCGGTGGTCGGTGTGACGGCGTACCGGATCGGGTTCGGCCGGCCGAAGGCCACCTTCGGGCCGCAGCCGGAGTCGCTGGCCGGGGCGCGGCTGTGGGTGCTGCCCAACCCGAGCGGGCTGAACGCCCACTTCACGCCGGCCACGCTGGGCACTGCGTTCGCCGAGCTGCGCGAGGCGACCGGCCTGCCGGACCGCCGCGCGACCTGACCGGACAGCGGCCGGGGTCAGTTGGCCACGGCTGGCGGCAGCGCCTCGTCGGCGACGTAGGTGCCCAGCGGCATGACCACGGGCTCGGGGCCGGTCGCGTCCACGTACGGGGTGGGCGAGTCGGCGACCGCGAACTGGGTGCGGTACAGCTCGGCGTAGAGCCCGCCGACCGCGACCAGCTCCTCGTGCCGCCCGCGCTCGACGATCCGCCCGCCGTCCAGGACCAGGATCTGGTCGGCGTCGCGGACGGTGGAGAGCCGGTGCGCGATCACCAGTGCGGTCCGCCCGGCCAGCGCCACCGACAGCGCCCGCTGCACCGCCGCCTCACTCTCCGAATCCAGGTGTGCGGTCGCCTCGTCGAGGATCACGATCGACGGGGCCTTGAGCAGCAGCCGGGCGATGGCGATCCGCTGCTTCTCACCGCCGGAGAACCGGTAGCCACGCTCCCCCACGGTGGTGTCCAGCCCGTCGGGCAGCGACCGGACCAGGTCGGCGACCTGGGCGCCGGCCAGCGCGGCCCAGATCTCGTCGTCGGTGGCGTCCGGCTTGGCGTAGCGCAGGTTCTCGGCGATCGTCTCGTGGAACAGGTGCGAATCCTGGGTGACGACGCCGATCTCGTCGCGCAGGGAGGCGAGTGTCGCGTCGCGCACGTCCACGCCGCCGACCAGCACCTGACCGTCGGTGACGTCGTAGATCCGGGAGATCAGCATCGACAGGGTCGACTTGCCGGCGCCGGACGGGCCGACCAGGGCCACCATCTGCCCCGGCTCGACGCTGAACGAGACGCCCTTGAGCACCGGCTCGTTGACGGTGCGGTCGAGCGTGGCGACCTCCTCCAGCGAGGCGAGGGAGACCTCGGCGGCGCTCGGGTAGCGGAACCGCACGTCGCGGAAGTCGACCCGGCCGGCGCTCCGGGGGACGGGCACCGCGTCGGGCTTCTCCACGATGCCCGGCTTCAGGTCGAGCACCTCGAAGACCCGGTCGAAGGAGACCAGCGCGCTCATCACGTCCACCCGGACGTTGGAGAGCGCGGTCAGCGGGCCGTACAGACGGGTGAGCAGCAGCGCGAGGGTCACCACGGTGCCCGCGCTGACGCCGCCGGTCACCGCGAGCCAGCCGCCGAGGCCGTAGGTGAGAGCCTGGGCCAGCGAGGCGACCAGCAGCATCGCGACGAAGAACGTCCGCGAGTACATGGCGGACTGGATGCCGATGTCGCGCACCCGCTCGGCCCGGCCGGCGAACCGGCGGGCCTCGATCTCGGGCTGGCCGAAGAGCTTCACCAGCAACGCGCCGGCCACCCCGAACCGCTCGGTCATGGTCGCGTTCATCTTGGCGTCGAGGTTGTACGCCTCGCGGGTGATGTCGGCCAGCCGCCGGCCGACCCGGCGGGCCGGAATGATGAAGATCGGCAGCAGCACCAGCGAGAGCGCGGTGATCTGCCAGGAGAGGGTGAACATCACCGCGGCGGTGAGCACCAGCTGGATGACGTTGCTGACCACCCCGGACAGGGTGGACGTGAACGCCCGCTGGGCGCCGAGCACGTCGTTGTTGAGTCGGCTGACCAGGGCGCCGGTCTGGGTACGGGTGAAGAACTGCAACGGCATCCGCTGCACGTGGTCGTAGACCCGGGTGCGCAGGTCGAGGATGATGCCCTCGCCGATCCGGGCGGAATACCAGCGCTGGGCCAGCGAGAGCAGCGCGTCGGCGACCGCCAGCGCGGCGATGAACAGGGCCAGCCGGACCACCAGCTGGCCGGCCTCGGTGCCGCCCCGGTTGATCGCGTTGATCACGTCACCGGCGAGCACCGGGGTGGCCACGCCGATGATGGCGGCCAGCACCACGGTGGCCAGGAAGACGATGATGTCGCGCCGGTAGGGCTGGGCGAAGGCGACGATCCGCCGGGCCACCCCGCGCTTCAGCCGGTGGGTGGAGACCTCGTCGCGGTTACGCATCGACCGGAGCATGCTCCATCCCGCCATGCCACCGCCGGACATCGGGTTGGACACCACTCACCTCCGGGTCGTCGGGCGGACCGCCTCGTCAGGTCAATTGTCCCGACGACTGTGACAACCTCGGTCGTAACCCGGATCTTCCCGTACGGTCCTTACTATTCTCCCTGGCCGGCGAGGTCGCGCAACCGGCGGGTCTGCGCCTCCCGCTCGGCACGCTGCTGGTCGGCGTGCGACCGCCCGGCCGCGCCGGCGAGCAGCGCCTTGATCTCCACCACCGCGTCGCGGGCACCGGCGAGCAGGCCGGCGGTCAGGTCCCGGACCGCGCCGTCCAACTCGGTGGGTGGCACGACCAGTGTGGCCAGCCCGATCCGGTCCGCCTCGGCGGCGTCCAGCCGACGGCCGGTCGCGCAGATCTCCAGTGCCCGGGAATAGCCGACCAACTCGACCAGCCGCTTCGTGCCGGCCAGGTCGGGCACCAGACCGAGGGTCACCTCGGCCATCGACAGCTTCGCGTCGGTGGCCAGCACCCGCAGGTCACAGGCGAGAGCCAGCTGGAACCCGGCCCCGATCGCGTGACCCTGCACGGCGGCGACGGAGATGACGTCCGGGCGGTGCAGCCACGTGAAGCCGGCCTGGAACTCGGCGATCCGGTCCGCGCACTCCTGCTCGGGCAGCGTGGCCAGCTCAGCGAAGGACCCGGGGCCGGAAGCACCGGCCACCGAGAGGTCGAGACCGGCGGAGAACGCACGGCCCTCGCCCCGGACCACCACCACCCGTACGTCACCGGGCAGGTCGCGAGAGAACTCGCTCATCGCCCGCCACATCGCGGGAGTCTGGGCATTGAGCACGTCGGGCCGGCACAACGTCACCGTGGCAACCGGCCCGTCGCAGGTCAGCCGGACCCCGGTCGCCTCGGCGGTCACCGGGCGGCCCGGGGAGCGGCGCTGTCGGACGACGCTGGGGGGCGGGTCACGCCTTCTTGCGGCGCCGGGCACCGCCGCGCTGACGCAACTGCACCCCGGACTCAGTGAGCACTCGGTGGATGAACCCGTAGGAACGGCCGGTCGAGGCCGCCAGCGCGCGGATGCTCTCCCCCGAGGTGTACCGCTTTACCAGGTCCTTGGCGAGCGTCTGACGCTCGGCTCCGACGATCCGGCGACCCTTCTCAGTGCTGGTGGCTGTGCCAGTGGCTGCCATGCTGTGTCCTCACGTCCCAGACTGTGCGGTTCGGATACGGTCCCACCTATTAGACCGCCTCGAACGATCATGCGCCAGATATCAACTCTTCGCCAACCGACACGCTATGCAATGTCAGCTTCCCGATAGAGTGATCCTGGCGATCCGTCCCGCCGCACCGGCCGGGCGTACCACCGTCGCCGCACGGCGATGCCCGCCGACGACCCGTACCCTGCGGTCGTGATCGACCTTCTCGGCAGCGCGGTCGGGGCGGCAGTGGTCTTCGCCGCCACCGACATCGACGACATCGTCATCCTGACCCTGTTTTTCGTCACCGCCCGCCGCACCGGCCGACCGCGGGCCTGGCAGATCGTCGCCGGGCAGTACCTGGGCATCGGGGCGCTGGCGCTGGCCAGCGCGGTGGTCGCCGCCGGCCTGCTGGTGGTGCCCGACCCGTGGACCGGGCTGCTCGGGCTGCTGCCGATCGCGCTCGGGATCCGCGCCCTCGTGCGGCGCGACGGCGACGAGGCGCCCGCCGTGGTGGCCTCCACGCTCGGGGTGGCCGGGGTGACGATCGCCAACGGCGCCGACAACGTGGCCGTCTACGTCCCCGTGTTCCGCGCCCTCGGCCCGGCCGACAGCGCGGTCTTCCTGCTGGTCTTCGTGCTGCTCATCGCGCTGTGGTGCGCCGTCGGCGCCTGGCTGGGCGGGCACCCCCGGGTGGTGCGGCTGGTCGAGCGCGCCGGCCACTGGCTGGTGCCGGCGATCTTCGTCGGCATCGGGGTGGTGATCCTGGTCAGCTCCGGCGTGCTCGACCGGCTGGTCGACCTGCTGGGCTGAGAGCGGCCGGACGGGCCGCCCCCGCACGAGACGCGACCGGTCAGGCCAGCTCGACCAGCTCGAGCAGGTCGTCGCTCCAGGCGTCCTCGTCGCCGTCGGGCAGCAGGATCGCCCGGTCCGGCTTGAGCGCCAGCACCGCGCCCGGGTCGTGGGTGACCAGCACGATGGCACCCGGGTAGTTGGCGATCGCGTCGAGCACCTGCTCCCGACTGACCGGGTCGAGGTTGTTCGTCGGCTCGTCGAGCAGCAGCACGTTGGCGCCGGAACAGACCAGGGTCGACAGGGCCAGCCGGGTCTTCTCGCCGCCGGAGAGCACGCCGGCCGGCTTGTTCACGTCGTCGCCGGAGAACAGGAACGCGCCGAGGATCTTGCGCAGATCGGTGTCGGACTGCTCCACGGCGGCGGCGCGCATGTTCTCCAGCACCGTCCGCTCCACGTCCAGCGTCTCGTGCTCCTGGGCGTAGTAGCCCAGCCGCAGCCCGTGCCCGGCGTGCACCTCGCCGGTGTCCGGCGTCAGCAGGCCGCCGAGCATCCGCAGCAGCGTCGTCTTGCCGGCGCCGTTGAGCCCGAGGATGGCCACCCGGGAGCCGCGGTCCACCGCGACGTTGACGTCGGTGAAGATCTCCAGCGAGCCGTACGACTTGGACAGGCCGGTCGCGGTGAGCGGGGTCTTGCCGCACGGCGCGGGGTTGGGGAAACGCACCTTGGCGACCCGGTCGGCGACCCGTACCTCCTCCAGGCCGGAGATCAGCTTCTCGGCACGGCGGGCCATGTTCTGCGCGGCGACGGTCTTGGTGGCCTTGGCCCGCATCTTGTCGGCCTGCGCCATCAGCGCGCCGGCCTTCTTCTCCGCGTTGGCCCGCTCCCGGCGGCGGCGCCGCTCGTCGGTCTCGCGGGCCTCCAGGTACGCCTTCCAGCCCAGGTTGTAGACGTCGACGACGGAACGGGTGGCGTCGAGGAACCAGACCTTGTTGACCACCGACTCCAGCAGCGCGCCGTCGTGGGAGATCACGATCAGGCCGCCCTTGTGGTTGGCGAGGAAGCCGCGCAGCCAGGTGATCGAGTCGGCGTCGAGGTGGTTGGTCGGCTCGTCGAGCAGCAGGATGCCGCCGCCGTTCTCGCCGGCGTCGCGGAACAGGATCCGGGCCAGCTCGATGCGCCGACGCTGACCACCGGAGAGGGTGCCGATGGTCTGCGCGAGCGCGCGGTCCGGCAGGCCCAGGTTGGCGCAGATCCGGGCGGCCTCGGCCTCGGCGGCGTACCCGCCCAGGGCGGCGAACTGGTCCTCCAGCGCGCCGTAGCGGCGGACCAGCTTCTCGTCGGCGTCCTCGGCGAGCTTGGCCTCGATCTCCTGCATCTGGGACATCAGCACGTCCAGGCCACGCGCGGAGAGCACCCGGTCGCGACCGGTCACCTCCAGGTCGCCCGTGCGCGGGTCCTGCGGCAGGTAGCCGATGGCACTGCGCTGGTCGATCTGGCCGGCGTACGGCTGCCCCTCGCCGGCGAGCACCTTCAGCGTGGTGGTCTTGCCGGCGCCGTTGCGACCGACCAGGCCGATCCGATCACCGGGCTGCACGCGCAGGGTGGTGTCGGACAGCAGGATCCGGGAACCGGCACGCAGTTCCAGGCCGGTGGCAGTGATCATGTTTGCGGGCTCGCTCTCGGGGTTTGGAAGGCTGACTCGGGGCACGCGAAACGGCCGGCGGGCTCAAGGGGCCCGACGGCGCGGGGCGGTTCAGCCTTCGCAGCGCAGCACCCGACAAGTGTACCGGGCCCCGCCGGACGGCCCTCCCGGATTACCGATCAAGATCATCGGGTACCGGAACGCCTGTCCGGACCCCGTCCGGCACTCGATAGACGAAACGACACACGAAAGACACTCACCGGCATACGGCGATCGGGGTCACCATGGAACTCAACGAGCGGGCCGAGCTCGACACCTCCCAGGCCAACGACCTGGGCCGGGGTAGCGGCGGGTCGGGCGGCGGCATCGGCATCCCCATCCCCGGCGGCGGCGGCCGGGGCGGCATCATCGGCATCGTGGTGGCCGTTCTCGTCGCCCTGCTCGGCGGCGGGTTCGGTCTCAACGCCATGACCAACGGCGACGAGGGCGGGCAGGCCGGAGGCACCGACCTGGAGCAGTTGTGCTCCCGCGACAACCCCGAGCGCCTCGACGACGCGCGCTGCCGCAACCTGCTCTACGTCAACAGCATCCAGGCCTTCTGGCAGAAGGCGTACCCGGAGCTGGGCAACGGCAAGTACGAGCCCACCGACACCAACTTCTTCCAGAGCGCCGTGAACACCGGCTGCGGGCAGGCCGACTCGGGCGTCGGCCCGTTCTACTGCCCCGCCGACAAGCAGGTGTACATCGACCTGAGCTTCTACGACGAGTTGGCCTCGCGGTTCGGCGCCAAGGGCGAGTTCGCCCAGCCCTACGTGCTCGCCCACGAGTACGGCCACCACATCCAGAACCTGCTCGGCACCAACGAGAAGGCCGGCCAGGGCGACCAGAGTGGCCCCCGCTCCGCCTCCGTACGGCTGGAGTTGCAGGCCGACTGCTACGCCGGCGCCTGGGCCAAGCACGCCACCGAAAGCAAGGACAAGACCGGCCAGGAACCGCTGTTCACGTCGATCACCCAGGCCGACATCAGCGAGGCGGTGCAGGCCGCCGAGGCGATCGGCGACGACAGCATCCAGGAGCGCTCCGGCGGGCGGGTCAACCCCGACCAGTTCACCCACGGCACGTCCGAGCAGCGCAAGCGCTGGTTCACCCAGGGCTACGACCGCGGCGACCCGAAGACCTGCGACACCTTCGGCACCGACCAGCTCTGACGCCTCACCGGATCGTGGCAGGCCCCTCGGCGGGCCTGCCACGATCATTCTCAGGCGATGCCCGTCAGTCGAGCCGCGAGACCTGGTAGTGGCTGATGAGCCAGGCGTCGCCGACCCGCCGCACGATCACGCCGAGGTGGACGGTCAGCGCCGGTCGGTCGGTGAAGCCGAACTCCACCTCCAGGTAGCCGAGGACCAGGTCGTCGGCAAGACGCCGGGTCTCCCGGATGTCGTATCGGGCGGTCAGGCCGAGCGGCTGGGCGGCGTAGTACGCGGCGACGCCGTCACGGCCGACGGTGTACGGGTGCAGACCCTGGAAGATCGCGTCGTCGGTGAAGTACGACGCGACGCGACCCGGCTCGTGGGCGTCGACCGCCGACCGCCACCGGTCGAGGACGCTCCGCAGGATCTCGCCGTCGGCACTGGACATCATGTTCTCCCTGCTCTGTCGGGTGGATGAGGGACGCACGTCCAGCCTGTCCGCGTCGTCGACCTGGAAGAGCCCCCACGTCCGATCGCCGGCGCGACACCGTGCCGGGAACGCCGTTCTGCGTGGCGGCCGTCTCTGTCGTTGGCGCCGTCGACCGCCGCCGTCACTCGGCGCGTCCGGGTTCCGGGTCGCGCAGCCGGATCCGTACCGCACGGGCCGCGGCCACCGCGCCGACCAGCACGGCGTGTCGAGGCTCCGGCACGTCGAGCAACCGCTCGGCACGCAGCGGCACGAGCGGGGCCAACCGCCGGTCGGCCAGTACGGTGTCCACCGCCCGCCGATCGCCGCCGCACACCACCGCGGCGAGAGTCGCCGCCTCCGGCAACAGCAGCCGTACGGCCAACTCCGCCGCGTCACCCAGCGCCGCCTTGGCCTGGTTGTCGCGCCGACGGGCGAACCGCTGCTGCGACCAGCCCCCCGCGGCGGTGCGCCCCTGCACGTACCGGGTGTCCACCTTGGAGACGACGAGGCCGGCGCCGTCGGCCACGCCGACGGCCACGGCGCCCTTGCGGGCCAGCAGCAGGCCGATCCGGCGGGGCGCGACGGCGGAGGCAACGAACCCAGGCACGTCGACGCCGGCCGGCGCGCCCGGCGGGGCGTACAGCTCGGCGGTGGTCCCGTCGGGGGCGGTGAGCAGCAGGCCGTACTCCCGCGCGGTGGTGGTCGGCGGGCCGTGCCGGTCGGCGAAGCCCTCGACCCAGCGGCCGACGCGGGCCGGGTCGACCTCGACCCACCGGCCGCCCCCGGCTGCGGGTCGACTGGTCACCGCCCGACCGTACGGCACGGCGGGCCCGGCCGGGCGGTCGGGCGGTGACCGCTCAGTCCGGCAGCAGCGCGGCCACCGCCAGCGCGGCGATGAGCGCGCTGGAGACCAGGCCGGTGACCAGCCGGCCGCGCGGCCCGGTCAGCGCCCGGCCGACCACCGTGCCGCCACCGGCGATGAGCAGCTGCCAGCTCGCCGACGCCAGGAACACGCCGGCCACGAAGAGCGCCGCGGGGACCGCGCCCGGATCGGCGGTGTCCTGACGGCCGAGCACCAGCGCGGTGAAGTAGAGCACCGTCGTCGGGTTCAGCAGGGTCAGCCCGAGCAGGGCCGCGTAGGCCCGACCCGGAGTGCCCATGCCCCGAGCGGCGGGTGCCGCCGGTGCCGCCGGCGAACGGTGGGCGGACCAGGTACGCCAGAGGCCGTGCGCGGCGAGCCCCAGCAGGACCACGGCGGCGACCACCCGCAGCGGGCCGGCGGCCGGCGCGACGACCCCGGCCAGGCCGGCGCCACCGAGCGCGGCGACCGCCGCGTAGAGCCCGTCGGCCGTCGCCACCGCGAGCGCCGCCGCGGCGCCGACCCGGAACGAGGTACGGGCACTGAGCCCGAGGATGAGGATCGCGATCGCGCCGACGGGGATGGCGACGCCGTAGCCGGCCACCAGGCCGGCGAGGAACGCCCCGGTCACGACGACGGGCGACGGATCGAGGCGGCCCAGGGCGCGGTGCGCTGTCGACGCGCGGCGGTGGCCGCGCGGACAGGAACCTGCTTCGGGTACGCCTCAGTCACCCCGTCATCCTGGCCGCCGAAGCCTCGCCCTCGCCACCAGATTTCCCGCGCCCCGCCCCGCGGCGCGCCGCGCCGCGCCGCGCCGCGCGCTCGATCCAGGAAGTAGTGGTCACACGGCTCGCCGATGCCACTCGATCCTGGATCGAGCACGATCTTGGGATGTGGCACTTGGCGGGCCGCACGATTCCCCGCCGCAGGGTGGCCGAGGCGGGAAAAGGTCGAGCGCGACGCCCCGATGGGGCGTCGCGCTCGACGGGCAGAGCCGACCGGGGTCGGCTCAGACGTTGAAGCCGAGGGAACGGAGCTGGTCCCGACCCTCGTCGGTGATCTTGTCCGGACCCCATGGCGGAAGCCACACCCAGTTGATCCGGATGTCGTTGACCAGGCCGCCGCCGGGGCCGGTGGTCAGCGCCTGCCGGGCCTGGTCCTCGATCACGTCGGTCAGCGGGCAGGCCGCCGAGGTGAGCGTCATGTCCAGGGTGGCGACGTTCTCGTCGTCGACGTGCACGCCGTACACCAGGCCCAGGTCGACCACGTTGATGCCGAGCTCCGGGTCGACGACGTCCTTCATCGCCTCCTCGATGTCGGCGATCATGGCCTTGCTGACGCCGGCCGTCGGGGTGACGGCGTCGCCGGTCGTCGCGGCGTCGGCCTGCGGCGCCGCCGTGACGTCACCGGCCTCCGGCGTCGCTTCGGTAGCCGTGTTCTCGCTGCTCATGCCTTCACCTCCGGGCTCACGCCCACACCGGCGCGTGCCGCGGCATCCTTGAACGCCATCCACGGCAGCAGCGCGCACTTGACCCGAGCGGGGTAGCGGGCCACACCCGCGAAAGCCACCCCGTCACCGAGCACGTCCTCGTCCGGCGTGACCTGGCCACGGCCGGACATCAACTCGACAAACGCCTCGTGCACCTCGAATGCTTCCCCGGCGCCCCGACCGCGCAGCAACTCGTGCAGCACGCTCGCCGACGCCTGGCTGATCGAGCAGCCCATGCCGTCGTACGAGATGTCGTGCAGCACGGCACCGTCGGTGGCCACCCGGACGATGACCTCGTCGCCGCAGGTCGGGTTGACGTGGTGCGCCTGACCGACCTGGTCGCCCGAGTCGTCGGCGTCGCGCAGGCCACGCCCGTGCGGGTGCTTGTAGTGATCCAGGATGATCTCCTGGTAGAGCTGGTCGAGTCGCATCAGTCGAACACCTTCCGCACCTGCTCCAGACCCGCCACCAGAGCGTCGATCTCCTCGGTGGTGGTGTAGAGGTAGAACGAGGCCCGGGTCGTCGCCGGGACGCCGAACCGGCTGCACACCGGCTTCGCACAGTGGTGGCCCACCCGCACCTGCACGCCGAGCGAGTCGAGCACCTGACCCACGTCGTGGGGGTGCACGTCACCCAGCGCGAACGAGATGGTGCCGCCCCGGCCCACCGGCACGGTCGGGCCGAAGATCCGCAGGTCGCGTACGGAGCCGAGGGCGTCCAGCGCGTACGCCGTCAGCTCCTTCTCGTGCCACTGGATGGCCGGCATCCCGATCCCGGTGAGGTAGTCCACAGCCGCGCCGAGCGCGACCGCCTCGGCGATCGGCGGGGTGCCCGCCTCGAACCGGGCCGGCGGGGCGGCGAACGTCGACCGGGCCATGGTGACGGTCTCGATCATCGAGCCGCCGCCGAAGACCGGCGGCATCGCCGCCAGCAGCTCGCCCCGGCCCCAGAGCACACCGATGCCGGTCGGGCCGCACATCTTGTGCCCGGTGAAGACGATGAAGTCGGCGTCCAGGTCGACCACGTCGATGGGCAGGTGCGGCACCGACTGCGAGCAGTCCAGCAACAGCAGCGCGCCGACCTCACGGACCCGCGCGGTGATCCGGGAGGTCGCGTTGATCGTGCCCAGGATGTTCGACATGTGCACCAGCGAGACGATCTTCGTCCGCTCGTTGACCAGGTCCTCCAGGCCCGACTCGTCCAGCCGGCCCTGATCGGTGACCGGGAACCAGCGCAGGGTCGCTCCGGTCCGTTCGCAGAGCAGCTGCCACGGGACGATGTTCGAGTGGTGCTCCATCTCGGAGATCACCACCTCGTCTCCCGGGCCGAGCCGGAACCGCGGGTCACCGTCCGGGCGCAGCGAGGCGTTGGAGAACCCGTACGCCACGAGGTTGATCGCCTCGGTGGAGTTCTTGGTGAACACCACCTCGTCCGGGCTCGGCGCGCCGATGAACGCGGCGACCTTGGCCCGCGCCCCCTCGTACGCCTCGGTGGCCTCCGTGCCCAGGGTGTGCACCGAGCGCGACACGTTGGCGTTGTGCCGCGCGTAGTGCTCCCCGAGCACGTCGAGCACCTGGCGGGGCTTGTGCGAGGTGTTGGCGCTGTCGAGGTAGACCAGCGGGTGCCCGTTGACCTCCCGGTCGAGGATCGGGAAGTCGGCGCGCACCCGGGCCACGTCGAAACGCGGCACGTCGTCGTACTGCGGCATCCCCTGCGGGATCGCGATGCTGGTCATCTCGGCAGCGCCTCTCCCGCTCAGGCCCGGGCCGTGCCGGCCCCGGCGGCGTACCGCTCGTAGCCCTCGGCCTCGAGCTTGTCGGCCAGCTCGGGGCCGCCCTGCTCGACGATCCGGCCGGCCACGAAGACGTGCACGAAGTCCGGCTTGATGTAGCGCAGGATCCGCGTGTAGTGGGTGATCAGCAGCACGCCGGTGTCACCGGTGTCGCGGACCCGGTTGACGCCCTCGCTGACCACCCGCAGGGCGTCCACGTCGAGGCCGGAGTCGGTCTCGTCGAGGATCGCGATCTTCGGCTTGAGCAGCTCCAGCTGGACGATCTCGTGCCGCTTCTTCTCACCGCCGGAGAAGCCCTCGTTGACGTTGCGCTGGGCGAACGCCGGGTCCATCTGGAGGCGCTCCATGGCACCGCGCAGCTCGCCACCCCAGGTGCGCAGCTTCGGGGCCTCGCCGTCGATGGCGGTCTTCGCGGTCCGCAGGAAGTTCGCCACCGAGACGCCGGGGACCTCGACCGGGTACTGCATGGCCAGGAACAGGCCGGCGCGGGCCCGCTCGTCGACGGTCATGGCCAGCACGTCCTCGCCGTCGAGGGTCACCGAGCCGCCGGTGATCTCGTACTTGGGGTGACCGGCGATCGAGTACGCCAGGGTGGACTTGCCGGAGCCGTTCGGGCCCATGATGGCGTGGGTGCTTCCCGAATTAACAGTCAGGTCTACCCCATACAGGATCGGCTTGAGCTCACCCTCGGGCAGCTTGACCGACACCTTCAGGTCGCGGATCTCCAGGGTGCTCATTATCGGGTCACTCCATTACTCGGCGTCAGGCTGAGGTAGATGTCGCCGTCGCGGACTTCGACGGGGTAGACGGGTACGGGTTCGGTGGCCGGCAGCCCGGTGGGCTGCCCGGTGCGCAGGTCGAAGCGCGAGCCGTGCAGCCAGCACTCGAGCGTGCAGCCGTCGACCTCCCCCTCGGAGAGGGCGACCGAGGCGTGCGAGCACTCGTCGTAGGCGGCGTAGAACTCGCCGTCCTCGCCGTGCACCAGCGCGATCGGGGTGCCGTCGACGTCCGCGCTGATCGCGGTGCCCTTCGGCACGTCCTCGGTGGAGCAGATCCGGATCATCAGGCGCCGGCCTTCGTCAGGCGGGCCTCGATCGCGTCGCCGAGCCGCTCGCGCAGCGACTCCACCGGGATCTTGTTGATCAGCTCGGCGAAGAAGCCACGGACCACCAGGCGGCGGGCCTCGCCCTCCGGGATACCCCGGGCCATCAGGTAGAACAGCTGCTCGTCGTCGAAGCGGCCGGTCGCGCTGGCGTGGCCGGCGCCGGCGATCTCGCCGGTCTCGATCTCCAGATTGGGTACGGAGTCCGCCCGCGCGCCGTCGGTGAGCAGCAGGTTCCGGTTGATCTCGTACGTGTCGGTGCCGGTCGCCTCGGCCCGGATCAGCACGTCGCCCACCCAGACGGTGTGCGCGTCCTCGCCCTGCAGGGCCCCCCGGTAGCCGACGTAGCTGCGGCAGTCCGGCACGCTGTGGTCCACGAGCTGCCGGTGCTCCAGGTGCTGGCCGGAGTCGGCGAAGTAGACGCCGTACAGCTCGGCCTCGCCGCCCCGGCCGGTGTACTCCACGGAGGTGTACTGCCGGACCAGGTCACCGCCGAGGCTGACCTGGACGTGGGTCACCCGGGCGTCCCGACCCAGCTTGATCTTGAGGTGCTGTGCCTGCACCGCGTCGTCGGCCCAGTCCGCGACGGTGACCAGGGTCAGCTTCGCCCCGTCGGCCACGGAGACCTCGACGTTGTCGGCCAGGGTCGCCGAGCCGACGTGCTCCAGGACCAGGGTCAACTCGGCGAACCGGCCGACCTCGACGAAGGTGTGCCCGAAGGCCAGGCCCTCGGCGCCGCCGCCGACCACCCGCAGGCTCACCGGCGCGCCCACCACGACGTCGCTGGCCACCGTGAGCAGCAGCGCCTCGCCCGCACCGCCGTAGGCGAGCGCGCTGACCCGGTCGACCGGGGTGAGCACGCTGCCCACCCGCGGGTCGTCGGTGCCGATCCGCTCGACGGCCACACCCTCGGGCAGGTCGCCGTACTCGTGCCGGACCGTGCCGGTCGCGGCCTGCGGCTCACCGGCCAGGCCACGCAGCCGCTTGAGCGGGGTGAAACGCCAATCCTCCTCCAGGCCGGTGAGGGCCGGGAAGTCGGCGACGTCGTACGAGCGCAGCGCCTGCGACTTGGTGCTGGGCGGCGCGGAAGCCTGGGTAGTCATCTCTTCCTTGGTCTGTTCTCTGCTGTGACGACGGTGTCAGGTCGGCCGGACGGGACGGACGGGGTCAGCCGACCGCGCCCTCCATCTGGAGTTCGATGAGCCGGTTCAGCTCCAGCGCGTACTCCATCGGGAGCTCCTTGGCGATCGGCTCGATGAAGCCGCGCACGATCATGGCCATCGCCTCGTCCTCGCTCAGGCCCCGGCTCATCAGGTAGAAGAGCTGGTCGTCACTGATCTTGGAGACGGTCGCCTCGTGCCCCATCGACACGTCGTCCTCGCGGATGTCGACGTACGGGTAGGTGTCCGAGCGGGAGATGGTGTCGACCAGCAGCGCGTCGCACTTGACCGTGCTCCGGCTGTGGTGCGAACCCTCCAGCACCTGCACCAGACCCCGGTACGAGGTACGGCCGCCGCCCCGGGCGATCGACTTCGACACGATGGTCGAGGAGGTGTGCGGCGCGGCGTGCACCATCTTGGCGCCGGCGTCCTGGTGCTGGCCCTCGCCGGCCATGGCCACCGAGAGCACCTCGCCCTTGGCGTGCTCGCCGGTCATGTAGACCGCCGGGTACTTCATCGTCACCTTGGAGCCGATGTTGCCGTCGACCCACTCCATCGTCGCGCCCTCGTGGCACACGGCGCGCTTGGTGACCAGGTTGTAGACGTTGTTCGACCAGTTCTGGATGGTCGTGTAGCGGCAGCGCGCGTTCTTCTTGACGATGATCTCCACGACCGCGCTGTGCAGCGAGTCGGAGGAGTAGAGCGGCGCGGTGCAGCCCTCGACGTAGTGCACGTACGCACCCTCGTCGACGATGATCAGCGTCCGCTCGAACTGGCCCATGTTCTCCGTGTTGATCCGGAAGTAGGCCTGCAGCGGGATCTCCACGTGCACACCCTTCGGCACGTAGATGAACGAGCCACCGGACCACACGGAGGTGTTCAGCGCGGCGAACTTGTTGTCGCCGACCGGGATCACCGTGCCGAAGTACTCCTTGAAGACGTCCTCGTGCTCGCGCAGCGCCGTGTCGGTGTCCAGGAAGAGAACGCCCTGCTCCTCAAGGTCCTCACGGATCTTGTGGTAGACGACCTCCGACTCGTACTGCGCCGCGACACCGGCCACCAGCCGCTGCTTCTCCGCCTCCGGGATGCCCAGCCGGTCGTAGGTGTTCTTGATGTCCTCCGGCAGGTCCTCCCAGCTGGTGGCCTGCTTCTCGGTGGACCGCACGAAGTACTTGATGTTGTCGAAGTCGATCCCGGTGAGGTCGGCGCCCCAGGCCGGCATCGGCTTGCGGCCGAACAGCCGAAGGCCCTTCAGGCGCAGGTCGAGCATCCAGGCCGGCTCGTTCTTCTTCGCCGAGATGTCCCGCACCACCGCCTCGTTGATGCCACGCTGGGCGACCGCCCCGGCGGCGTCCGGGTCGGACCAGCCGTACTCGTAGCGACCCAGCGCAGCGAGCTGCTCTTCCTGGGTCAGGGGCTGGACGATCTGCTCGGTCATTTATCTGTCCTCACAGTGGTGACGGGATTACCGGATTGGGCGCGGCTCGGCTGGGTCGGAATGTGCGTGGTGCACACCCCGTCGCCGTGCGCGATGGTGGCCAGGCGCTGCACGTGGGTGCCGACCAGACGGGAGATCACCGCGGTCTCGGCCTCGCACAGCTGGGGAAACTCGGCGGCCACGTGCGCCACCGGGCAGTGGTGCTGACAGAGCTGGCCGCCGGAGGCGATCGTGGTCGCGTTGGCAGCGTAACCCTCGGCGGTGAGCGCTCCGGCGAGTGCCTCCGCCCGCGCGAGCGGGTCGTCGCCGGCATCCTCCATGGCGGTCCGGCAGCGGGCTTCCAGGGCGGCCACCTGCTCGGTGGCGAACGCCTCGACCGCGTCCGAGCCGCCGCTGCGGGCGATCCACCGCAACGCCGCGGTGGCCATGTTGTCGTAGTGGTGGGTGCCACAGCGAACCCGACCGGCCTCGGTCAGCAGGAACACCTTGGCCGGGCGCCCCCGGCCGCGGCTGCCCTGCACGGTCTGCTCACGGGCGACCACGTCACCGTCGGCGAGCATCGCGTCCAGGTGCCGGCGGATCGCGGCGGGGCTGAGCCCGAGCGCCACGCCGAGCTGCGCGGCCGTGGTGGCACCACGCTCCAGCAGCAGCTGGGTGACCCGGCCCCGGGTGGAGACCTCGGTCGGTGCGGTGCCGTCGAGCGCGGCCGACGTGGCCACGACCGGCGCGGACGCGGACGCACCGACGGCCGGACCGGCCGTCGGCTGCTGCCCGGAGAGCGCCGCCGCGTTTTTCACAACGCCAACGTTACGTAATTACCCGGAGGGTCGCAAACCCGGGCCCCGGTGATCCGAACCACCGACCCGGCGGAGTCGAACGAACCTCGATCACTACGGTGCGTAGGATTTGCGCCGTGAACCGATACGTCCGTCCGGTCTCCGGCACCCTGCTGCGCCGCCTCGCGCTCACCTCGATCATCGCGAACGTGGGCATCGTCGTCACCGGCGGGGCCGTCCGGTTGACCGCCTCGGGCCTCGGCTGCCCGACCTGGCCCCGGTGCACCGACGCGTCGTACGTCACCACGTCCGAGATGGGCGTGCACGGAGTGATCGAGTTCGGCAACCGGATGCTGACCTTCGCGGTGGGCCTGATCGCGCTGGCCACCGTGCTGGCCGTGCTCGCGCACCTGCCCCGCCGGCCCGGGCTGCTGGCGCTGGCCGTCGCGGTCTTCCTGGGCATCCCCGCCCAGGCGGTGATCGGTGGCATCACCGTGCTCACCAACCTCAACCCGTGGGTCGTCGGGCTGCACTTCCTCGCCTCGATGGCGGTGATCGCCGCCGCGTACGCGCTTTGGCGGCGGATCGCCGAGCCGGACGGGCCCACGATGGCCGTGGTGCCGGCACCGCTACGCGCGCTGGCCCGGGTCACGACGGGCGTCGCCGTCGCGGTGCTGGTCGTCGGCACCTGGGTCACCGGCAGCGGCCCGCACGCCGGCGACCACGGCGCCGCCCGCAACGGGCTGGACCCGGAGACCATCTCCCAGGTGCACGCCGATGGCGTCTTCCTGCTGATCGGCCTCTCGGTGGCGCTGATCTTCGCGTTCCGCGCGGTCGGCGCACGGCAGGCCACCCGGGCCGCGGTGATCCTGCTCGCGGTCGAGCTGGGGCAGGGCGTGATCGGCTTCGTGCAGTACTTCACCCACGTGCCCGCGGTCCTGGTCGGCGCGCACATGCTCGGCTCCTGCCTGGTGCTGCTGGCCACCCTCGCGGTGCAGTGGTCCACCCGCGAACGCCGCCCGGTCGCCCCCGCACCCCAGGCCGCCACCCCCGCCGAGGCCGAAGCCGTCCCGGCCACCGCCTGACCCTCACGCGCCCCGCGCCCCCGCGCCCCGCGCGACCACTACATCCAGGATGTTGCGCGATCTTGGCGCTGGCGGGGCCCACGACGCGACCGTGCCGGCGCGAGGCCCGCCACGCGACCTCGCCGGCTGCGGCCGGCGGCGTGATCTCGCCGGCCGAGGCACCACCATCCGCACGCTTTGCTCTGCTTCAACGACCGCAACACCCACCGTCCGGATATCGGACGCCGGGTGTTGCGTCGGTTGAAGCAGAGCAAAGGAGGCTCGACCACCATCGGCGGGTCGCGTTCGCCGGGCCCGAGATCCGCGCAACGTCAAGGAACGTGTGGGGTCGTGGGCGCTGAGGCAGCACCTTCCCTGACGTTGCGCGGATCGGGACGGCGGGGGACGCCTGGGCCGGGTCAGCCCCGGCGGGCCAGGTGGGTGGCGATCGCCTCGGCGAGGCGGCCGGGGGCGCCCTCGGCGTGACCGAGGAACAGCGAGGGCTCGGTCAGTTCCAGCTCGACCAGGACCGGGTCGCCGTCCGGGCCAGGGATCAGGTCGACCCGGGCGTAGAGCAGCTGATCCGTGCCGCCCGGCACCACCGCCAGGGTCTTCTCCGCCACCGTCAGCTGTGCCGGGGCCGCGGTGCGGGCGGTGATCTCCTCGGCCTTGTAGAGCCCGTCCGGGCCGAGGTCCGGCCCGGTCAGCATGGGGCCCTTGCGGATCGCGTGGCTGAACGCGAGCCCGTTCGGGCCGGCCAGGAAGAGCAGCGCCGTCTCGCCCTCGGTGTCGACCGCCGTCAGGTACGGCTGGACCATGGTCAGCCGGCGGGCGTCGGAGAGCCGGCGTACGTGCGCCCCGGCGAGTTCGCGGTGCTCCGGGTCGGCCAGGTCGTACCGGCCGGTGTCCTGGCTGCCCGCGCTGACCGCCGGCTTGATCACGTACTCGCCGGTGTCGGCCGGCGGCTGCCAGCTCTCCCCCGGCTCGACCCAGGACGTCGGCACGGTCGGCACCCCGGCCGCGCTCAGCTCGGCCAGGTAGCGCTTGTCGGTGTTCCAGCGCACCACGTCGGCCGGGTTGACCAGCGTCGGCACGGAGGCGGCCCAGGCGACGAACTCGTCGCGGCGCAGGGCGTAGTCCCACGGTGAGCGGAGCACGACGAGGTCGTAGGAGGACCAGTCGACGTCGGGGTCGTCCCAGACGACCGCCTCGGCGGCGATACCGCGGGCGGCGAGCGGGGCGAGGACGAACCGGTCGTCCGGGTCGAGGTCGGCCAGTTCGGTACAGGTGACGAGAGCGACCCGGGGTTCCCCCCGGGCCGGCTGGTGGTTGGTCAATTCAGGTGCCTATCTCAGCGGGCCATCGTGCGCCGGGCCATCGACCGCCAGAGGTCGTTGCTGGGGCGCATCTGGTCCATCAGTTCACGCTCCCAGGCGTTCTCGACGGTGACTCCCGCCTTGGCGCACGCCTCCCGCGCGGTGACGGTGTCGTCGGCGAACTGGTCGCCCCACTCACCGTCGGTACCCACCAGGACGATCCGCGCCCCACGCTTGCCGACGTACTCGATGACCGCCTTCGCCCCGCCGTGTCCGGCGGCGAACGCCCTGAGGCCCGCGACCAGGCCGTGGGGCGCCTGCTCGCCGGCGGTCTGCTCGGCCGTCAGCGTCGTATCGGAACCATCTGCCATGACGCGAAGCCTAAGCAGAGTCGCACTCATAAGGGCGAGAACCATGAACGTTTTGTGATGCCAATTACCTACAGGTTTAAGGAAGACCACAGGTTGACTGTCCGGTTTTGTCCAGACTTAACAGGTCAAAACGCCCGGGTAAATCAGGACTCAGTCACCGCAGGTTGAGCCGATCCGGCTCATGTTGAAAGTTACCCTGATGTGACGTTAAACCTGGACAACTCATCCATAGCCGTGATTAGTCGAGGAATCATCACCAACGCGAAGCGCTGGCCGCGGGCCGGAGCTACCGGCCGGAGGAGGGAACCCGCGGCGTAAAGAGGGTCAGATCAGCGCGTCGAGCGCGACGGCCACGAAGACGATCGTCAGGTACGTCGTCGACCAGTGGAACAGCCGCATCGGCTTGACCGCCTCGCCGCGCGTCGCCCGCCGGCAGAGCCGGTGCGCCTCGACCACGAAGATGGCGCCGACCACCAGGGTCGGCACGCCGTAGATCGCGCTCAGCCCCAGCGGCCAGACCGCCAGCGAGGTGAGCACGGTGAGCCAGGCGAAGATCAGGATCTCGGCGTTCACCCGGCGGGTCGAGGCCACCACCGGCAGCATCGGGATCCCGGCCCGGGCGTAGTCGTCCTTGTACTTCATGGCGAGGGGGTAGAAGTGCGGCATCTGCCAGAAGAAGACGACCGCGAACAGCCCCCACGCGGCGGGCGCCAGCGAACCGGTCACCGCCGCCCAGCCGATCAGCACCGGCGCGGCCCCGCAGGCCCCACCCCAGAAGGTGTTCGTCGGCGTCGAGCGCTTGAGCCAGAGGGTGTAGACGACGTCGTAGTAGGCGATCGCGGCGAGGGTCAGCCCGGCGGCGAGCAGGTTGGTGAACACCGCCATCAGGACGACCGACACCGCCGCCAGCACCAGACCGAAGATGAGCGCGTTGCGCGGCGACACGGTGTGCGCCGGCAACGGTCGACGCTTGGTGCGCCGCATCAACTGGTCGATGTCCCGGTCGATGTAGCAGTTGAGCACGCTGGCCGCCCCTGCGGCGAGCGAGCCGCCCACCAGCACCACGGCCATCAGCCACAGCGACGGCAGGCCGCCTTCGGCGAGCATCATCGCCGGGACGGTGGTGACCAGCAGCAACTCCACGATCCGCGGCTTGGTGAGCGCCACGTACGCCGAGAGGATCGCGCGCACGTCCCGCCGCCCCACCGGACCCTCGATCGCCCGCGCCGGGGGCCGCCCGGCAGGGTTGCTCGCGGGGCGCTCGGTGATCATGCTCACGGATTGCCACCTTCCGGCATCGGCACGGGGAGATCGGATTGGCGGGCCCGCTCGGGGCCCGCACACCGACCCACACACTACGCGTTGTCGTTTTGGCTGCCCGGCCGACCCGACAACGGTGCGGGCCGTCACACCACCGGGTTGAACGACACGACGGGCCGTCACGTACTGCACACCATGCAGAGATCCCCGGGCGGACGTTTAGGCACGCTCGATAGGGTCACCAGTGAGGGTTCCGCCCATCTTGCCGAGGAGCACAACCATCGTGGCTGCCAACCGACCCGAGCACTCCGCACTCAACTGGACCGATCTCGACCGCCGGGCCGTCGACACCGTCCGCGTGCTGGCCATGGATGCCGTGGAGAGATCCGGCAACGGCCACCCGGGCACCGCGATGAGCCTCGCGCCCGCGGCCTACCTGCTCTTCAACCGGGTCATGCGGCACAACCCGGCCGACCCGAACTGGCCCGGCCGGGACCGGTTCGTGCTCTCCGCCGGGCACTCCAGCCTGACCCTCTACATCCAGCTGTTCCTCTCCGGCTACCCGATGAGCCTGGATGATCTGCAGTCGCTGCGGCAGTGGGGCTCGCTCACCCCGGGTCACCCTGAGCACGGGCACACGCCGGGCGTGGAGACCACCACCGGCCCGCTCGGCCAGGGCCTGGGCAACGCGGTCGGCATGGCCATGGCGGCCCGCCGCGAGCGCGGCCTGTTCGACCCGGAGACCGAGCCCGGCGCCTCGGTCTTCGACCACGACATCTGGTGCATCGTCTCGGACGGTGACATCGAGGAGGGAATCAGCCACGAGGCCAGCGCCCTCGCCGGGCACCAGCAGCTGGGCAACCTCACGGTGATCTACGACGACAACGAGATCTCGATCGAGGACGACACCCGGATCGCCAAGAGCGAGGACGTGGCCGCCCGCTACGAGGCGTACGGCTGGCACGTGCAGACCGTCGACTGGCGCAGCGGCGACGCCGACCAGGGCGACTACCACGAGGACGCGGAGGCGCTCTACCAGGCGCTGCTGGCCGCCAAGGCGGAGACCGGGCGTCCCTCCTTCATCGCCCTGCGCACCATCATCGGCTGGCCCGCCCCCAACAAGCAGAACACCGGCAAGATCCACGGTTCGGCGCTCGGCGCCGACGAGGTGAAGGCCACCAAGACCATCCTCGGCTTCGACCCGGACAAGACGTTCGACGTCAACGAGGAGGTGCTCGGCCACGCCCGGACGGTGATGAGCCGCGGCTCGGCCGCCCAGCAGGAGTGGACCACCGCGTTCGACGCCTGGAAGGCCGCCAACCCGGAGCGCACGGCGCTCTACGAGCGGATGGCCGGCCGGGTGCTGCCCGAGGGCTGGGCCGACGCGCTGCCCACCTTCCCCGCCGACGCCAAGGGCGTGGCCACCCGGGCCGCCTCCGGCAAGGTGCTGGAGGCGCTCGCGCCGGTGCTGCCGGAGCTGTGGGGCGGCTCGGCCGACCTCGCCGAGAGCAACAACACCACCATGAAGGGCGAGCCGTCCTTCATCCCGGCCTCCCACGCCACCAAGGACTTCCCAGGCCACGAGTACGGCCGGACGCTGCACTTCGGCATCCGTGAGCACGCCATGGGCGCGATCCTCAACGGCATCGCCCTGCACGGCGGCACCCGCCCGTACGGCGGCACGTTCCTGGTGTTCAGCGACTACATGCGCCCCTCGGTGCGGCTGGCCGCGCTGATGAAGCTGCCGGTGACCTACGTCTGGACGCACGACTCGATCGGCCTCGGCGAGGACGGCCCGACCCACCAGCCGGTGGAGCACCTGACCGCGCTGCGCGCCATCCCCGGGCTGGACGTGGTCCGCCCGGCGGACGCGAACGAGACCGCCTGGGCCTGGCGGCTGGCGCTGGAGCACACCGACCGGCCGACCGCGCTGGCGCTGAGCCGCCAGCCGCTGCCGACCCTGGACCGGGAGGTCCTGGGCGACGCGGCCGGCGTGGCCAAGGGCGGCTACGTGCTGGCCGAGGCGTCCAACGGCAAGCCTCAGGTGATCATCGTCGGCACCGGCTCGGAGGTGCAGCTCTGCCTGACCGCCCGGGAGCGCCTGGAGGCCGACGGCACGCCCACCCGGGTGCTTTCGATGCCCTGCCAGGAGTGGTTCTACGAGCAGGACGAGGCCTACCGGGAGTCGGTGCTTCCGCGCGGGGTAAAGGCACGGGTGAGCGTGGAGGCGGGCATCGCGATGTCCTGGCGCGGCGTGGTCGGCGACCTCGGCGAGAGCGTCAGCCTGGAGCACTACGGGGCGAGCGCCCCGCACACCGTGCTCTTCGAGCAGTTCGGGTTCACCCCCGACCGGATCATGGCGGCGGCACACGCCTCGCTGGCCCGGGTGGGCGACATCACCGGTTACACGACCGGCAACTGAGGGGAGCGTGGACGGCATGACGGACAGGCTGAGTGAGCTCACCGCCAAGGGTGTGGCGGTGTGGCTCGACGATCTTTCCCGGGTACGACTGAGCACCGGTGGGCTGGACCAGCTCCGCCGGGAGAAGCACGTGGCCGGGGTGACCACCAACCCGACGATCTTCGCCAAGGCGCTGAGCGACGCCGACGAGTACAACTGGCAGCTGCGCGACCTCGCCATGCGCGGGGTGGACGTCGAAGAGGCGGTACGCATGCTCACCACGTACGACGTGCGGTGGGCCTGCGACGTGATGCGCCCCTCGTACGACGGCAGCGCGGGCGTCGACGGCCGGGTCTCCATCGAGGTGGACCCGCGGCTGGCGCACGAGAGCGAGCGGACGGTCGCCGAGGCCAAGGCGCTGTGGTGGCTGGTCGACCGGCCCAACCTCTTCATCAAGATCCCGGCCACCGAGGCGGGCCTGCCGGCGATCACCGCCACGCTGGCCGAGGGGATCAGCGTCAACGTGACGCTGATCTTCGGCCTGGACCGCTACTCGGCGGTGATGGACGCGTTCCTGGCCGGCCTGGAGCAGGCCAAGGCGAACGGGCACGATCTGTCCACCATCGGGTCGGTGGCGTCCTTCTTCGTCTCCCGCGTCGACTCGCAGGTCGACAAGCGACTTGAGAAGATCGGCTCCGACCAGGCGAAGGCGCTGCGGGGCAAGGCCGCCATCGCCAACGCCCAGCTGGCGTACGAGCGCTACGGCCAGGTGTTCTCCTCCGACCGCTGGCAGGCGCTCGCCGACGCCGGCGCGCACCCGCAGCGGCCCCTGTGGGCCTCCACCTCGACGAAGAACCCGGACTACCGGGACGTCATCTACGTCGAGGAGCTGATCGCCCCCGGCACGGTCAACACCATGCCGGAGTCGGTCATCCACGCGTACGCCGACCACGGTGAGACCCGCGATGACACCATCACCGGCTCCTACGACGCGGCCCGGCAGGTCTTCGCGGACCTCGAGTCGGTCGGGGTGGACATGGCCGACGTGATCGCCACCCTGGAGCGCGAGGGCGTGGAGAAGTTCGAGACCAGCTGGCAGCAGCTGATCGACGGTGTCCGCAAGTCGCTGAAGGCGGCGGCCACCGGCAAGGGCTCGCCGAACGCGGCCGCCAAGGGCAACGCGAAGGCCGCCGAGCAGGCCGGGGGTAACGCATGAGCGAGCGAATCAGCAAGCTCAGCGTCCGGGAGTCTCGTGCCGCTGCCGAGCGTAGCGAGGTGGCGGCATGAGCGACCTCCTGGGTGGGGCGGCCGAAGCGGCCGCCGGGCTCGCCGTCCACGGCGCGGACGCCGTCGACAAGTCCGCTCCCGCCTCGACGCGGGACGCCCTGGTCAGGGCCGAGGTCCCGGGCCGGCTCGCGGCGAAGGACGCGAGCCTCTGGGGTCCGGACGCCGAGGCCGAGGCGAAGGTCCGGCTCGGCTGGATGGACACGCACCAGCGCAGCCGGGAGCTGCTGGCGCAGCTGGCCGAGCTGACCGCGGAGCTGGCCGACCTGGACCACGTGGTGCTCGCCGGCATGGGCGGCTCGTCACTGGCCCCCGAGGTGATCGCCCGCACCATGGGCCGGCCGCTGACCGTGCTGGACACCACCGACCCGGGCCAGGTCCGGGCGGCGCTGGGTGACCGGCTGGAACGCACCGTCGTCGTGGTGGCCAGCAAGTCCGGCTCGACGGTGGAGACCGACAGCCACCGCCGCGCCTACTGGCAGGCGTTCCTGGACGCCGGGATGACCGAGGCGGAGGCCGGTCGGCACTTCGTCATCGTCACCGACCCCGGCTCGCCGCTGGAGACCACCGCCACCGAGATGGGCGCGTTCACCGTGCTCGCCGACCCGAACGTGGGCGGCCGGTACTCGGCGTTGACCGCGTTCGGCCTGGTGCCCTCGGCGCTGGCCGGGGTCGAGGTTGCCGAGCTGATCGACCAGGCCGACGCGCTGGCCGAGTCGCTCGCCGGGGAGCGGGACAACCCCGCCCTCGCGCTCGGCGCCGCGCTGGGCGCCGCCGCCACGCTGGCCCGGGACAAGGTCGCACTGGTCTCCGACGGCACCGGCATCGAGGGGTTCGGCGACTGGGCCGAGCAGTTGATCGCCGAGTCGACCGGCAAGGCAGGGGTCGGCATCCTGCCCGTGGTGGTGGAGTCCCCGCAGAGCCCCGGCGCCTCCGGCCCGGACGTGCTGACCGTCAGCTACGGCGGCGCGCTGGCCCCCGGCGACTCGCCGGGCGGTGGCGGCAATCCGGACGTGGCGGTCAACGGTCCGCTCGGCGCGCAGTTCCTGGCCTGGGAGTACGCCACCGCGGTGGCCGGGGTGGTGCTCGGCATCGACCCGTTCAACCAGCCGAACGTCACCGAGTCCAAGGAGAACACCAACAAGATCCTGGCCGCGGGCCTGCCGGCGGAGACGCCGTCGTTCACCGAGGGCGCGATCGAGGTGTACGCGCCGCAGGGCGCCCCGGGTGACCTGGCCGGCGTGCTGCGCTGGCTGCTCGACGGGCTGGGCGACGACGGCTACCTGGCGGTCATGGCGTACCTGGACCGGTTCGCCGACGCGGACGCGGCCCGGCTGCGGCCGCTGCTGGCCGAAGCGGCCGGCCGGCCGGTCACCTTCGGTTGGGGGCCGCGGTTCCTGCACTCCACCGGTCAGTACCACAAGGGCGGCCCGCAGGTGGGCAGCTTTCTCCAGGTGACGGGCGCGGTCGCCGAGGATCTGCCGGTGCCGGGCAAGCCGTACACCTTCGGCGAGTTGCAGGCGGCGCAGGCCGCCGGCGACCGGCAGGCGCTGGCTGGCCGGGAGCGGCCGGTCCTGCGGCTACACCTGACCGACCGGGCCGCCGGCGTCGCCCAACTGCTCGACGCGGCCGGTGAGCTGCGGGCGTGAGGATGGACGACGTGACACAAGCGGAGCGAGGAGGCGGCGTGAATCCGCTGCGCGACCCGCAGGACCGCCGGCTGCCCCGGATCCCCGAGCCGTGCGCTCTGGTGATCTTCGGGGTGACCGGCGACCTGGCCCGCAAGAAACTGCTCCCCGCGGTCTACGACCTGGCCAACCGGGGTCTGCTCCCGCCCGGTTTCGTGGTGCTCGGCTTCGCCCGCCGCGACTGGGGTGACGGCGACTTCGAGACGCTGGCCTGCGAAGCGGCGCGCAAGCACGCCCGTACCCCCTGGCGGGACGAGGTCTGGGCGCGACTGGCCGGCAACATCAAGTTCGTGGGTGGGTCGTTCGACGACGACGCCGCCTTCGACCATCTCGCCACGACACTGGACGATCTGCGGCAGAGCCACGGCATCACCGGCAACGCGGCGTTCTACTTCTCCATCCCCCCGGCCGCGTTCCCCGTCGTGCTCAAGCAGTTGGCCCGCACCGGGATGGCCGACAACGAGAAGTCCGGCGGCTGGCGCCGGGTGGTGGTGGAGAAGCCGTTCGGCAACGACCTGCCCTCGGCCAAGGCGCTCAACGACCTGGTCGACGACGTCTTCACCCGTCAGGACGTCTTCCGGATCGACCACTACCTGGGCAAGGAGACGGTCCAGAACATCCTCGCCCTGCGGTTCGCCAACAACCTGTTCGAGCCGCTGTGGAACTCCAAGTACGTCGACTCGGTGCAGATCACCATGGCCGAGGACGTCGGCATCGGCAGCCGAGCGGGCTTCTACGACACCGTCGGCACTGCCCGTGACGTACTCCAGAACCACCTGCTCCAGCTCCTGGCCCTGGTGGCGATGGAGGAGCCGACCAGTTTCGACGCCGACGAGATCCGCACCGAGAAGCTGAAGGTTCTCAAGGCGATCACGCTGCCCAGGGACGTGGCCCGGGACACCGTCCGCGGCCAGTACCTGCCCGGGTGGGTCGGCGGCGAGCGGGCGGTCGGCTACCTGGAGGAGCAGGGTGTTCCCGCCGACTCCACCACCGAGACGTACGTGGCGGTGCGGCTGGGCATCCAGAACCGCCGCTGGGCCGAGGTGCCGTTCTACATCCGGGCCGGCAAGCGGCTGCCCCGGCGGGTCACCGAGGTCGCCATCATGTTCAAGAAGGCGCCCCACCTGCCGTTCAACGACGCCGACATGGAGTCGCTGGGCAACAACCAGCTGGTCATCCGGGTGCAGCCCGACGAGGGTGTGGTGCTCAAGTTCGGCTCGAAGGTGCCGGGCACCACGATGGAGGTCCGCGACATCGCGATGGACTTCCAGTACGGCGAGGCGTTCACCGAGTCCAGCCCCGAGGCGTACGAGCGGCTGGTGCTGGACGTGCTGATCGGCGACCGCACGCTCTTCCCGGACGCGGCGGAGGTCGAGCAGAGCTGGCAGGTGATCGACCCGCTGGAGCACGCCTGGGCGGGCACCAGGCCGGAGCCGTACCGCGCCGGCGAGTGGGGGCCGCGGGCGGCCGACGAGATGCTGGCCCGCGAGGGCCGCGCCTGGCGGCGGGCGTGAGCGAGCGCAGCGAGCGAACCAGCAGGCACAGCAGCGTGAGCGAGCAGACCAGGAGGCTCCAGTGATCGGGCTGTGGGACACCACCGGCAACGAGGTGGTCAAGGCGCTCGCCGCCGAGCGGCGCAGCGCCGGCGGGGTGGCCAGCGGCATGGCGCTCACCCTGATCGTGGTGGTGGACGAGAAGCGGGTCCGGGAGGCGGAGGCGGCGGCGACGATCGCGGCCGCCGCCCACCCGTGTCGGCTGGTGGTGGTGGTCCGCTCCGAGATCGAGCGGGACCGCAACCGGCTGGACGCGGAGATCGTGGTCGGTGGCCGGCTCGGCCCGTGCGAGGCGGTGGTCACCCGGATGTACGGACGGCTGGCCCTGCACGCCGAGTCGGTCGTGATGCCGCTGCTGGTCCCGGACGTGCCGGTGGTCACCTGGTGGCACGGCGAGCCGCCGGCCGAGATCGCCACCGACTTCCTCGGCGTGGTCGCCGACCGGCGGATCACCGACGCGGCGCAGGCCGCCGACCCGGTGGAGGCGCTGCGGCAGCGGGCCCGGGACTACGCCCCGGGCGACACCGACCTGGCGTGGACCCGGATCACCCCGTGGCGCACCCTCGTCGCGGGGGCGTTCGACACCACCGAGGCGAAGGTCACCGAGGCGACCATCGTCGCCCCGCCGACCGACCCGACGGCCGCGCTGATGGCCGGTTGGCTGTCCAGCCGGCTCGGCATCACCCCGCGCCGCGTGGACACCACCGAGTTCCCGCGGATGCGTGAGGTGGAGCTCACCTGCGCCAACGGCGACCACCTGACGCTGACCCGCGAGGACAGCATGGCGGTGTTCCGGCGGAGCGGCCAGGACGACCGGACCCTGCCGCTGGTGCGTCGGCCGCTCGGTGACGAGTTGGCCGAGGAGCTGCGCCGGCTGGACGCCGACCAGGTGTACGCGGAGGCGTTGGGCGCGACCGCCGGGCTGCGTGGGCTGGAGCAGCGTCCCCCGCAGCGGGTGCACGTCTGGAAGGATCCGGCCACCGCTCAGCGCGCCGAGGCCGGCGTCACCGCGCACGCCGGCACGAGCGGCGAGCGCTGAGCCGCCGGCGTCCGGGGCACGACATCGGGGCAGGGCCGGGGTGATCCCCGGCCCGACCCCCGGAACCTCCGGGGCACCCCACCCCGCCACCTCCGGGCGCACCGGCCCGGGCACGACGCGACAGCGACCGCTCCCGCGGTCGGGAAACGAAGGCACAACCCATGAGTGAGGCGACTGTCGCCGTCCACGCCGACGCCGACCTGCTGGCGCAGGCCGTGGCGGCCCGACTGCTGGTGAAGCTGCTCGACGCCCAGGCCGACCGGGGCGAGGCCTCGGTGGTGCTCACCGGTGGGCGGATCGCCGCGGCCGTGTACCGGGCGGTGGCGCAACTGCCGGCCCGCGACGCGGTGGACTGGTCCCGGGTCGACGTGTGGTGGGGCGACGAGCGGTTCCTGCCCGCCGGCGACCCGGAGCGCAACGAGACCCAGGCCCGGGCCGCCCTGCTGGACGTGGTGCCGCTGAACCCGGCCCGGGTGCACCCGATGCCCGCCTCCGACGGCCCGGCCGGCAACGACCCCGAGGCGGCCGCCGCCGCGTACGCCGAGGAGCTGGCACGCGCCGCCCGCCCCGGGCACGCCGTGCTGCCGCACTTCGACGTGCTGATGCTGGGCGTCGGGGAGGACGGGCACGTCGCCTCGATCTTCCCCGAGCACCCGGTGCACTACGAGAGCCGGCCGTGCAGCGCGGTGCGGGGCAGCCCGAAGCCGCCGCCGGTGCGGACCACGCTCACCCTGCCGGCGATCAACACCGCCGAGGAGGTCTGGCTGGTGGCCGGCGGCGCGGACAAGGCGCGCGCGGTGGGCATGGCGCTCGCCGGGGCCGGGCCGGTGCAGTTGCCGGCCGCCGGGGTGCACGGCGTGAGCCGTACCCGCTGGCTGCTGGACCGGGCGGCGGCGGCCGACGTACCGGCCCGGCTGCGCAGCCTCCGCTGAGCCGCGCATTCCGTACCGAAGGAAGGGCCTCTCGTCGAGTCGACGGGGGGCCCTTCCTCTCACTCGCCTCGGCGGCGGCGCAGCGCGGCGAGGGCCTCGGCGAGCAACGCCTCCCCCTCCTCGGCGGTACGCCGCTCCTTCACGTACGCCAGGTGGCTCTTGTACGGCTCGGCACGGGCCCTCCCGGGCGGGTTCTGCGCGTCCTGCCCGGCGGGCAGGCCGCAGCGGGGACAGTCCCACAGGGGCGGCGCCACGGCGTCCGCCGCGATCCGGATGCTGGTCCGGTGGTCGTTGCGGCACCAGTAGGTGACGTCCTGTCGGGGGGCGGGAGGGTGTCGCTCGTCCGGCCGGACGGGCGCGGACCCGATCCGGGCGCCGCGGATGACGTTGCCACTTGGCACGGCTGCTCGCTCCTGTCGTCGGAGGGACCCGCCGTCGTCGGGGTGGGCGGCGGGCGACGCGGTGCAGCGGAGAAAAGCCTGCGCGCGGCCCGTCTGGTGACGGACCGCGCGCAGATTGTACGACTTGACGGGCCTGCTCAGGCGCCGCTGTTCATCTGGAGGCGGAGCCAGAGCCCCAGCCCGATGATGGAGGCGAACCAGACGACGCTCACCAGAACGGTGTAGCGGTCCAGGTTCTTCTCCGCCACCGAGGAGCCGGCGAGGCTGGAGCTGACGCCACCGCCGAACATGCTCGACAGACCGCCGCCCTTGCCGCGGTGCAGCAGGATAAGCATGGTGAGCAGGATGCTCGTGATGATCAGCAACACGATCAACGTGTATGCGAACCAGATCGGCATGGCTGGGGTCAGTCCTCTCGTAGCGATCCTCGCCCGGTCTGATCGGGCACGGCGGCACCGACCGGCGGACGGGCGGGGTCAAGGATACCGAGCGATCAGCGGGCGATGTGCTCCGGGAACCGGCAGATCTGCGCGAATTCCTCCGCGTCCAGGCTGGCGCCCCCCACCAGGCCCCCGTCCACGTCCGGCTGGGCCATGATCGTCGCGATGTTGGACGCCTTGACCGAGCCGCCGTAGAGGACCCGGACCTGGTCGGCGGTGTCCTGGTCGAAGCGCTCCGCCAGCCGCTGACGGATCGCCCCGCAGACCTCCTGGGCGTCCTCCGGGGTGGCGGTCTTGCCGGTGCCGATCGCCCAGACCGGCTCGTACGCGATCACCACCTGCCGGACCTGCTCGGCGGTGAGCCCGGCGAGGCCCCCGTCGAGCTGGCTGGCGCAGTGCGCCACGTGGTTGCCCTGGTCGCGGACGTCCAGCCCCTCCCCCACGCAGAGGATCGGGGTCAGGCCGTGCGTCAGCGCAGCCTTCACCTTGGCGTTGACCAGCGCGTCGTCCTCGTGGTGGTAGGCCCGCCGCTCGGAGTGCCCGACGACCACGTACGAGCAGCCGAGCTTCGCCAGCATGGGGCCGGAGATGTCCCCGGTGTACGCGCCGGAGGCGTGCGGGGAGAGGTCCTGCGCGCCGTAACCGATCAGCAGTTTGTCCCCGTCCACCGCCGTCTGCACGGTGCGCAGGTCGGTGAAGGGCGGCAGGACGACCGTCTCCACCTCGGTGAGCTGCTTCTCGGTGAGGCTCGCGGCCAGCTTCTGCACCAGCAGGTTGGCCTCGAGGTGGTTGAGGTTCATCTTCCAGTTGCCGGCCATCAGTGGCCGGCGGGCTGTGCTCGCCATTCAGTTCTCCAGGGCCGCGATGCCGGGGAGGGTCTTGCCCTCGAGGTATTCCAGGGAGGCGCCGCCGCCGGTGGAGATGTGCCCGAAGGACGACTCGTCCAGCCCCAACGCACGCACCGCCGCCGCGGAGTCGCCGCCGCCGACCACGCTGAACGCGTCGGCCTTGGTGATCGCCTCGGCGATCCCCCGGGTGCCCGCCGCGAACGCCGGCATCTCGAACACGCCCATCGGGCCGTTCCAGAAGACCGTCTTCGCCTGGGACAGCGCGGCGGCGAAACCGGCCACCGTCTCCGGGCCGATGTCCAGACCGAGCCGGTGGCTCGGGATGCCGTCCACGCGGACCGTGTCGTGCGCGGCGTCCGGGGCGAACGCGTCCGCCACCACCACGTCGACCGGGAGCAGGATCTTGCCGCCGGACCGCTCCAGCAGGTTGCGGCAGGTCTCGACCATGTCCTTCTCCAGCAGCGAGGTGCCCACCTCCAGGCCCTGGGCCTTGAGGAAGGTGAAGCACATCCCGCCACCGATGAGCAGCCGGTCGACCGTGGGCAGCAGGGCCTCGATCACCGCCAGCTTGTCGGAGACCTTGGAGCCGCCGAGCACCACCACGTACGGCCGCTCGGGCTCGCTGGTGAGTTTGGAGAGCACCTCGACCTCACGCAGCACCAACCGGCCGGCCACGTGCGGCAGCCGGGCCGGCACGTCGTAGACGCTGGCGTGCTTGCGGTGCACGGCGCCGAACGCGTCGTCGACGTAGGCGTCGCCGAACGCGGCGAGCTGGTCGGCGAAGGCGCCCCGCTCGGCGTCGTCCTTGCTGGTCTCGCCGGCGTTGAAGCGCAGGTTCTCCAGCAGGGCGACCTGGCCGTCGGCCAGGGCCGCGACGGTGGAGCGGGCGGAGTCGCCGACGGTGTCGGTGGCGAAGTGCACCGGCGCGCCGAGCAGCTCACCGAGCCGCCCGGCGACCGGGCGGAGGCTGAACTGCGGGTCCGGCGCGCCCTTCGGGCGGCCCAGGTGCGAGCAGACGACCACCTTCGCGCCGGCCTCGACCAGCGCGCCCAACGTCGGCAGCACCGCGCGGATGCGGCCGTCGTCGGTGATGTCACCGGACTGCTTGTCGAGCGGGACGTTCAGGTCGGCGCGCACCAGCACGCGCCGACCCGACACCCCCTCGGCGAGCAGGTCGTCGAGGGTACGGATGCTCACAGCGAGCTACCCACCAGCTTGACCAGGTCGACGAGGCGGTTGGAGTAGCCCCACTCGTTGTCGTACCAGCCGACGACCTTGACCTGGTTGCCGACCACCTTGGTCAGCGGGGCGTCGAAGATGCACGACGCCGGGTCGGTCACGATGTCGGTGGAGACGATCGGGTCCTCGTTGTAGACCAGGATGCCCTTGAGCGGGCCGTCCGCGGCGGCCTTCAGCGCGGCGTTGACCTCGTCCACGGTGGTCTCGCGACCCACGTTGACGGTGAGGTCGGTGACCGAGCCGGTCGGGATCGGCACCCGCAGCGCGTACCCGTCGAGCTTGCCCTTCAGCTCCGGCAGCACCAGGCCGATGGCCTTCGCGGCGCCGGTGGAGGTCGGAACGATGTTCAGCGCGGCGGCCCGGGCCCGGCGGAGGTCCTTGTGCGGGGCGTCCTGGAGGTTCTGGTCCTGGGTGTACGCGTGGATCGTCGTCATCAGACCGTGCTGGATGCCGAACGTGTCGTGCAGGACCTTCGCCATCGGGGCGAGGCAGTTGGTGGTGCACGAAGCGTTGGAGATGATGGTGTGCTTCGCCGGGTCGTAGGCGTCGTGGTTGACGCCCATGACGACCGTGACGTCCTCGTTCTTCGCCGGGGCGGAGATGATGACCTTCTTGGCCCCGCCGTCGACGTGCGCCTTGGCCTTGGTGGCGTCGGTGAAGAAGCCGGTGGACTCGATGACGACGTCGGCGCCGACCTCGCCCCACGGCAGCGACGCCGGGTCCTTCTCCGCGTACGCCTTGATGGTCTTGCCACCGACGGTGATCTCGTCGGCGGTGGCCTTGACCTCGTAGGGCAGGCGACCCAGGATGCTGTCGTACTTGAGCAGGTGGGCGAGCGTGGCGTTGTCGGTCAGGTCGTTCACCGCCACGACCTCGATGTCGGCGTCGGACGCCAGCACTGCCCGGAAGAAGTTACGGCCGATCCGGCCGAAGCCGTTGATGCCAACCCGGATGGTCACAGGTCCCATCTCCTCGCGTTCTGGTCCGCCGGCTTCAGACAACGGGCCGGCGGAGTGGTGTGCGCCGACCGTTGGAGCCGGCCGTTGACGGTTCATCTCGGCCACCCCGCCGCGGTCTGAGGACCTGACCGCCCGAGGCGGTGGGCACGACGAGGAGTGCCTGTGTCGGCCCCCTTGCCGTACGCAGCGACCTTATCCGAGCGTGCGGGGCCACGCTGCGCCGGGTCGTGCTCCCGGGCGCACCGTGCGGCCCCACCGTCCTATCAGACCACGAGCATGTCGGGCGTGACGGCTGCTTCGGTATCCGGGATGCCGAGGTCCCGGGCCCGCTTGTCGGCCAGCGCCAGCAGCCGGCGGATGCGCCCGGCGATGGCGTCCTTCGTCAGCGGAGGCTCGGCCAGCGCGCCCAGCTCCTCCAGCGACGCCTGCCGGTGCTCCAGGCGCAGCCGACCAGCGTCGGTCAGGTGGTTGGGCGCCTCGTCGGCGAGGATCTCCAGCGCCCGGGTCACCCGGGCGGCGGCGGCCACCGCGGCACGCGCGGAGCGGCGCAGGTTGGCGTCGTCGAAGTTGGCCAGCCGGTTGGCGGTGGCCCGTACCTCGCGGCGCACCCGGCGCTCCTCCCAGGCCAGCACGCTGGAGTGCGCGCCGATCCGGGTGAGCAGCGCGGCGATGGCGTCGCCGTCCTTGACCACCACCCGGTCCACCCCGCGCACCTCGCGGTTCTTGGCGGTGATCCCGATCCGACGGGCCGCGCCGACCAGCGCCAGCGCCGACTCGGGCCCGGGACAGGTGATCTCCAGGGCGCTGGACCGGCCGGGCTCGGTGAGCGAGCCGTGCGCCATGAACGCGCCCCGCCAGGCGGAGACCGCGCAGCAGACGTTCGCCGCCACCACGTGCGGGGGCAGCCCGCGTACCGGCCGGCCGCGCACGTCCAGCAGGCCGGTCTGCCGGGCCAGGGCCTCGCCGTCCTTGACCACCCGCACGATGAAGTGGCTGCCCTTGCGCAGGCCGCCGGAGGCCAGCACGTGGATCTCGCTCGGGTACCCGTAGACCTCCGCGATCTCCCGGCGCAGCCGGCGGGCGACCGCCCCGGTGTCCAGCTCCGCCTCCACCACCACGCGGCCGGAGACGATGTGCAGCCCCCCGGCGAAGCGCAGCAGCGCGGCCATCTCCGCCCGCCGACAGCAGGGCTTGGGCACGTCGACCCGACTCAGCTCGTCCTTGACCGCAGCCGTCATCGCCATTGTGCGTCCCCTCACGGACCGGTTCCGGCGTGTCGCCGGAGATTACGTACGTGTCTAACGATCGGCGCCCAGGACAGGCACCAGCGCGGCGCCCAGGGCAGCCGGATCATGGCGGGGAGTGCCGTCGACGACGGCGACGGGGGCGAGGACCAGGCGGGCACCCAGCGATTCTGCCGCACGTTCGACCGGTTCGGGGTCACCCACCGCCTTGGCATCAGCCAACACGAGATCCACCTTGAGCTCGGGAAGGTACCAGTGCAGCGCCGCGAGGTGGTCGGCGACGGAGAGCCCGAGGGTCTCCTTCTCCGCCGCGAGGTTCAGGGTGACCAGGCGGCGGGCCGGGCTGGACACGATCGCGTCGGCCAGCTGCGGCACCAGCAGATGCGGCAGCACGCTGGTGTACCAGCTGCCCGGCCCGAAGATCAGCCAGTCCGCCGCGCCGATCGCCGCCAGCGCCTCGGCGCACGCCGCCGGGGCGGTCGGGCTGAGCCGCAGCGACTCGACCCGCCCGGTGGTGACGGCCACCTGGTGCTGGCCGCGCACGGTGCGCACCTCGTCGGGAGCGGCCGGGTCGGCGCCCCGCACCCGCGCCTCGATGCCCACCGGTTCGCGGGACATGGGCAGCACCCGGCCGACCGCGCCGAGCATCGCGCCGGCGTGCTCCAGCGCGGCCACCGGGTCACCGAGCAGCTCCATCAGGCCGCACAGCACCAGGTTGCCGACCGCGTGCCCGGCCAGCCCGTCGGCCCGGGCCGCCGCCCCGTCGGCACCATCCAGGGCCGCCGACGGGGGTACGTCCGCCGCGGCGAAGCGGTGCTGGAACAGCCCGGCGCTGCGCCGGGTGGCCGGATGGTCGCCGGCCAGCGCGACCAGCGCCTGCCGCAGGTCTCCGGGGGGCAGGCCACCCCGCTCGGCGCGCAGCCGGCCGCTGGAGCCGCCGTCGTCGCCGACCGTGACCACCGCGGTGATGTCCAGATCGAGTTCGGGGGCGCAGTGGCGCAGCGCGCGCAGCGAGGCCGAGAGGCCGTGCCCGCCGCCGAACGCCACCACCCGACGGGTCGTCATTCCCGCCCCAGGTCACGGTGCTGGGCGTTGGCCGCCAGCCCGGACTGACGCAACCGGCCGGCCAGCTCCTCGGCGATGGCCACGCTGCGGTGCTTGCCACCGGTGCAGCCCACGGCGACCGTCAGGTACCGCTTGCCCTCCCGCTCGAAACCGGCGGTGGTGGCGTTGACCAGGTCGGCGTACGAGGCGACGAAGGCGTCGGCGCCCTCCTGGCCCAGCACGTACGCGCTGACCGCCTCCTCCCGCCCGGTGTGCTCCCGCAGCTCCGGCACCCAGTACGGGTTGGGCAGGAAACGGGCGTCCAGCACGAAGTCGGCGTCCGGCGGCAGGCCGTACTTGAATCCGAACGACAGCACGGTGACCCGCAGCCGGCGGGCGTCCTCGCCGCCGAACAGCTCCTCGATGCGCCGACGGAGCTGGTTGACGTTCAGGTGGCTGGTGTCGATGATCACATCGGCCTGGTCGCGGGCCTCCTCGAGCAGCCCACGCTCCACGGCGATGCCGTCGGCCAGCCGCCCGTCACCCTGCAGGGGATGCGACCGCCGGACGCTCTCGAACCGCCGGATCAGCACCTCGTCGTCGGCGTCGACGAAGACCACCCGGGGGGAGAAACCGCGCTCCTTGAGCTCCCGGATCGCCCCGGCCAGGTCCGTGGAGAAGGCGCGCGAGCGCACGTCGAGCACCATCGCGGTACGCCGGGCCGCGCCACCGGCCTTGAACGCCAGCTCGGCCATGTCGAGCATCAGCGCCTGCGGCAGGTTGTCCACCACGTAGTAGCCGACGTTCTCCAACGCCCGGGCCACCGTGCTGCGGCCGCCGCCGGAGAGCCCGGTGACCACCACGAGTGTGGTCTCCGACTCGGCCGTCGGCTGCCCGTCGACGGCCGCCGGGACGTCGATCCGGTCGCTGGCTGTGCGCGCCTCGCTCACCCGTACCCCCAAGCCGTGGCGCCGCGGCCGCCATCGGCCGCGATTGGTCAATCAGCGACTCTATCCCGCCGCCCGGCCGAGGTCGGGCACCCGTCACGGGTCGGCCCGCCCCGGCGGCCGACCGCGCACCCCTTCCTCGGGTGCGCCGGGCATGCGGTGTCGGGGTGGGCTCGTAGACTCCGCGGATGGCTTCCCCCACCGACCTGCGTACCGAGGGCGCGCTGCCGGTGCTGCGCCGGGTGTTCGGCTACGACGCCTTCCGCGGCTTCCAGCAGGAGGTGATCGACCACGTGGTGGCCGGCGGCGACGCGCTGGTGCTGATGCCCACCGGTGGCGGCAAGTCGCTGTGCTACCAGATCCCGGCCCTGGTCCGCGACGGCGTCGCGGTCGTCGTGTCCCCGCTGATCGCGCTCATGCAGGACCAGGTGGACGCGCTCACCGCGGTCGGCGTCCGGGCCGGTTTCCTCAACTCGACCCAGAGTCCCGACGCCCGGCGCCGGGTCGAGGCGGCCTTCCTCGCCGGCGAGCTGGATCTGCTCTACCTGGCGCCCGAGGGGCTCGGCGTGCGATCCACCCTCTCCCTGCTCGACCGGGGCCGGATCGGCCTGTTCGCCATCGACGAGGCGCACTGCGTGTCCCAGTGGGGGCACGACTTCCGCCCCGACTACCTGGCGCTGTCGATGCTGCACGAACGGTGGCCCGACGTACCCCGCATCGCGCTGACCGCCACCGCGACCAGCGCCACCCGCACCGAGATCGCCAGCCGGCTCAAGCTCGACGACGCCCGGCACTTCGTGGCCAGCTTCGACCGGCCCAACATCCAGTACCGGATCGTGCCCAAGCGTGAGCCGCGCAAGCAGTTGCTGGCCCTGCTGCGCGACGAGCACCCCGGCGACGCCGGGATCGTCTACTGCCTGTCCCGCGCCTCGGTGGACAAGACGGCCGAGTTCCTCACCGCCAACGGGATCGCCGCGCTGCCGTACCACGCCGGCCTGGACGCGGCCACCCGCGCCGCCAACCAGCAGCGCTTCCTGCGCGAGGACGGCCTGGTGATGGTGGCTACCATCGCCTTCGGCATGGGGATCGACAAGCCCGACGTCCGGTTCGTCGCGCACCTCGACCTGCCCAAGTCGGTCGAGGGCTACTACCAGGAGACCGGCCGCGCCGGCCGGGACGGGCTGCCGTCCACGGCCTGGCTGGCGTACGGACTCCAGGACGTGGTCCAGCAGCGCAAGATGATCGAGACGTCCGACGGCGACCTCGCGCACCGCCGCAACCTGGCCGCCCACCTGGACGCCATGCTCGCGCTCTGCGAGACGGTGCGCTGCCGGCGCGTACAGCTGCTCGAATACTTCGGCGAGCCGGCGACGCCGGCCTGCGGCAACTGCGACACCTGCCTCACCCCGCCGGAGTCCTGGGACGGCACGGTCGCGGCACAGAAGTTGCTCTCCACCGTCTTCCGCCTGGACCGCGAGCGCAACCAGCGGTTCGGCGCGGGGCACTGCATCGACATCCTGCTCGGCAAGCAGACCGACAAGATCAGCCAGCACGGCCACGACTCGCTCACCGTCTTCGGCATCGGCACCGACCTCAGCGAGGCCGAGTGGCGGGGTGTGGTCCGGCAGTTGCTGGCCGAGGGGCTGCTCGCCGTGGAGGGCGACTACGGCACGCTGGCGCTCACCGAGGCGAGCGCCGAGGTGCTGGGCCGCCGGCGCACCGTGACGATGCGCCGAGAGCCGGAGAAGCCCGCGTCGAGCCGGTCGTCGAAGCCGCGCGGCGCCGCCACCGTGGTCGCCGATCTGGGCCCGGCCGCCACGGCCGTCTTCGAGCGGCTGCGCGCCTGGCGGGCGGCCACCGCCAAGGACCAGGGCGTCCCGGCGTACGTGATCTTCCACGACGCCACACTGCGACAGATCGCGAGCGACGCGCCCGGCTCGCTGGCCGAGCTGTCCCGCGTCAACGGGGTCGGCGAGAACAAGCTCGCCAAGTATGGCGAGCAGATCCTGGGCGTCCTCGCCGCCGACGCCGACCCGGCCTGACGGCACTGACCCTGGGTATGACGAAAGGGCCGGACCCCTGGTGGGGGTCCGGCCCTTGCCGTTCGTGTGGTGCGGGTCAGCTGGTGGCGTAGCCGCGGGTGGCGATCCAGTCGGCGAGGTGCCCGACGGTGACCTCGTAGGCGGCGGTGTTCGGGTCGGCGGAGTCGGCGATCTTCACCACCTTGCCGCCGTCGCGGTAGCCCACGACGCTGATGTAGTGCCCGCCCTCGAAGGAGT
>NZ_JBFAQO010000019.1:0-15468 GCF_040678715.1 Micromonospora sp. NPDC049301
GTATAAATCATAATTGGCACTGGCTTATCAAGCACCCTGTTGAGTTCTCAAAGAACAACCACACACCGATCAAAAGCCCCACACCGTGAGGCCCCGTTTCGGGGCAACCGCTAAAACTTACTTGGTCGAACTTTCGTTGTCAACCTCGTATCCGAGGTGATCAAGCTTGGTTCGTCCGGACCCACGATGACGCACGCCGTACCCGGCGGTCGTTACTGTCGTGGGAAACCGCAGACCGGCCGATCGCCGCTTCGCGGCTCTCCGCCCGGCTCCTGCCGGCTTCAGAACTCTACCCGGTCGGCTTCGCGTCCGCAACCCCGTGTTCGAGGTGTTCCGCACCGCCCGATCCTCAGTCTCGCTCGGCGTTCCCGCCACGAGCCTGGCGCCCGTTCTCGGCCGGTTTGTCCGGCCTCCCCCGTGCAGAGAGAAAGTTACGCGGACGGCCCGGAGAAGGCAAATCAGGGTTCATCACTGCTTCGGCCGGCGGCAGGGACAGCGGTCCCCGCGTAGCCCGCGACGGGAGGCGTACCGGCGTGCCAGAGTGTCAAGCATGGATGAGTCCGGGCCCGGCGTCACGGTGCACGCCGAGGAGGCGCTGCTCGGCCTCCTCCTGCCGTTCTGGCAGGTGGTGATCGGCGCGGTCGTGCTGGTCGTCCTGGTGCTCTCGGTGGGGCGGCTGGCCCGGCGGGGCCGATCCCGGATGACCACCGCCCTGCTGGTGACCGCCGCGGTCATCGCGGGCTTCACGGCGATCGGCGTCCTGCTGCAGGGTTGAGCGCTCAGAGCCGGCGGTTGGCCAGGCTGGGCAGCTCGGCCCGGATCTGAGCGAGCCGGTCGAGGTCCAGGTCGGCGACGGACACTCCCGGGCCGTCCGGCAGCTGGGCGAGGATCGTCCCCCACGGGTCGACCACCATGCTCCGCCCGAAACAGGTGCGGCCGGGCTCGTGGTCGCCGGTCTGGCCGGCCGCCGCGACGAAGCACTGGTTCTCGATGGCCCGTGCCCGCAGCAGGACCTCCCAGTGGTCCCGCCCCGTGTGCATCATGAACGCCGCCGGGACCACCAGCAGCTGGGCGCCGCCCTCGGTGGCGAGCCGCCGGTACAGCTCGGGGAAGCGCAGGTCGTAGCAGATCGACAGGCCCACCCGGAGCCCTTCGACGTCGACCACCACCGGTTGGGTGCCGGCGGCGACGCTGGCCGACTCCAGGTAGGAGACACGGCCGGGAATCTCCACGTCGTACAGATGGATCTTGCGGTAGCTCGCGGCGAGGCTGCCGGACCGGTCGAAGACCAGCGACGTGTTCCAGGTGCGCTCCGGGTCGGGGCCGACCTCGTGGAACGACCCGGCCACCACCCAGATGCCGAGTCGCCGGGCGACCCCGGCGAAGAAGCTGCCCACCTCGCCGTCCACCGGTTCCGGCTCGGGCAACCCGGCGGCGGGGCCGAGGTAGTCGACGTACTCCGGCAGGACGACGAGGTCCGCGCCGCCGGCGGCGGCACGTTCCAACAGGACCTCCGCGGCCGCCAGGTTGGCCTTGCGGTCGTCCCGGGCGTTCAGCTGGCAGACGGCGACGCGCATGGGCCCAGGGTACGACCGGAACGGCCACACGGGCAGCCTCAGATGCTGGAGAGCCCCAGAGCCCCCGCGGCGAAGCCGAGCCCGGCACCACCGCGGCGGTGATCCGGTGACCGGCGCCACCACGCCGTCATCCCGCCGGCGAGCGCCCGGTAGAGCAGCATGACCCGCTCGCGCCGGCCGCGTCAGGACTGAGCGGCCGGCGCGACGCGAGGACGGTCAGGCCGACTTCTCCTCGCGGTCCCGCCGGGCCCGACGGCCGGTGAACTCGCGGGGCACGATGGTCGGGTTGACGTTCTCCAGGACCACCTCACGGGTGATCAGCACCCGGGCGGCGTCGGGGTTGCTCGGCACCTCGTACATCGCGGAGAGGAGGACCTCCTCGATGATGGCCCGCAGGCCCCGGGCGCCCGTGCCCCGCAGCATCGCCTGGTCGGCGATCGCCTCCAGGGCCGGCTCGTCGAACTCCAGCTCGACCCCGTCCAGCTCGAAGAGGCGCTGGTACTGCCGAACCAGGGCGTTGCGCGGCTCGGTGAGGATCCGCACGAGGGCACTGCGGTCCAGGCTGCGCACGTTGGTGATCACCGGCAGCCGGCCGACGAACTCGGGGATCAGCCCGAACTTGAGCATGTCCTCCGGCATGACCTGGCTGAAGATGTCATCGGTCGACCGATCGGACACCGACCGGAGCCGGGCACCGAAGCCGGTGCCGCCCTGCCCCGTGCGGGACTCGATGATCTGATCCAGACCGGCGAAGGCGCCACCGCAGATGAACAGCACGTTGGTGGTGTCGATCTGGATGAACTCCTGGTGCGGGTGCTTGCGCCCGCCCTGCGGCGGCACGTTGGCCACCGTGCCTTCCAGCATCTTGAGCAGGGCCTGCTGCACACCCTCGCCGGAGACGTCCCGCGTGATCGACGGGTTCTCCGACTTACGGGCGATCTTGTCGACCTCGTCGATGTAGATGATGCCGGTCTCGGCGCGCTTGATGTCGTAGTCCGCGGCCTGGATCAGCTTGAGGAGGATGTTCTCCACGTCCTCGCCGACGTAGCCCGCCTCGGTCAGCGCGGTGGCGTCGGCGATCGCGAACGGGACGTTCAACATCCGGGCCAGCGTCTGCGCCAGGTGGGTCTTGCCGCACCCGGTCGGGCCGAGCAGCAGGATGTTGGACTTGGCCAGCTCGACGGCGTCACTGCCGGAGCCCGGCGCGCCGGCCGCCTCGGCCTGGATCCGCTTGTAGTGGTTGTAGACCGCTACGGCGAGCGCCTTCTTGGCCTGATCCTGCCCGACGACGTAGTTGTCGAGGAACTGGCAGATCTCCATCGGCTTGGGAAGCTCTTCCCACTTCACCTCGCCGGACTCGGCCAGCTCCTCTTCGATGATCTCGTTGCAGAGATCGATGCACTCGTCGCAGATGTAGACCCCGGGGCCCGCGATGAGCTTCTTCACCTGCTTCTGCGACTTGCCGCAGAAGGAGCATTTCAGTAGGTCGCCGCCGTCACCGATCCGTGCCACCTACGTTCTCCCTGCACTCATCGGCCGGAGACCCGGCCCTGACCCTGCGGACGCTGCGCGCCGTCCGGCTCCGTTCACCCCGCCGGGCCCAACCGGCGAAGCGGTACGGACCCGACGTTACCCGCTGACGGGGCATTCTCCGACCCCCAAAACGGGTGTGTCAGAGGTCGGCCGGGAACGGACGCCCCGGCCAACCTCTGACCCGGTACTGCTCAGCTGGCGGCGTTGGCCGCCAGCAGGCCCTTCTTGCGGCTGGTCAGGATCGTGTCGACCAGCCCGTACTCCTTGGCCTCCTCGGCCGTCATGATCTTGTCCCGGTCGATGTCCTTGCGGACCTGCTCGATCGGGCGGTTGCAGTGGCGGGACAGCATGTCCTCCAGCTGCGTCCGCATCCGCAGGATCTCCCGGGCCTGGATCTCGATGTCCGAGCCCTGCCCGTAGCCGCCCTCGGTGGCCGGCTGGTGGATGATGATCCGCGAGTTCGGCAGCGCCATCCGCTTACCCGGGGTGCCGGCCGACAGCAGGACCGCCGCCGCGCTGGCCGCCTGACCCAGGCAGACGGTGGAGATGTCCGGACGGACGTACTGCATGGTGTCGTAGATCGCCGTCATCGCGGTGAACGAGCCACCCGGCGAGTTGATGTACATGATGATGTCACGGTCCGGGTCGGTGCCCTCGAGCGTCAGCAGCTGGGCCATCACGTCGTTGGCCGACGCGTCGTCCACCTGGACGCCGAGGAAGATGATCCGGTCCTCGAAGAGCTTGTTGTACGGGTTCGACTCCTTGACCCCGTACGACGTGCGCTCGACGAACGACGGCAGCACGTAACGGTTGTGCACGGCCGCGAACTGGGGCGGCAAGCTCAGATCGGTCATCGTCAGCTCCTCAGCTCAGGGTCCCGGCGCCATCCGGAACCTGAGCGGCCCCGATGATCACCTTGTCGATGAAGCCGTAGTCCATGGCCTCCTGGGCGGTGAACCAACGGTCCCGGTCCGAGTCCGCCTCGATCTGCCCCTGGCTCTGGCCGGTGTGGTGCGCGACCCGCTCCTGGAACATCCGCTTCGTGTAGAGCATCTGCTCTGCCTGGATGGCGATGTCGGACGCCGTACCGCCCAGACCACCGGACGGCTGGTGCATCATGATCCGGGCGTGCGGCAGGGCGTACCGCTTGCCCTTGGTGCCCGCGCAGAGCAGCAGCTGACCCATCGAGGCAGCCATGCCCATCGCCACGGTCGACACGTCGTTGTCGATGAACTGCATGGTGTCGTAGATCGCCATGCCGGAGTAGACCGAGCCACCCGGCGAGTTGATCCACAGGTTGATGTCGCGGTCCGGGTCCTCCGCGGCGAGCAGCAGCAGCTGCGCGCAGATGCGGTTGGCGACCTGGTCGGTCACCTCACTGCCCAGGAAGATGATGCGCTCCTTGAGCAACCGGTTGTAGACCGAGTCGTCGAGGTTGCCAATGGAGTCGCCACCGCGCGCGTCAATCGCCCGGAGCGACTTCTTGGGGATGTGCATGTCGGTCATGGCAGCCCTTCGCTCTCCGTACCGTCTTTCCCGACACTAACCGCTGTGCGGGGCGGCAGAGTCCCGGTCGGGGCACTGTTCGCTCTCAGCGCAGCTGCGTCGGGCGTACCCGCGGCGCGGGCTTCCGGGCGTACCCGACGACGCTGGTCGCCGGGCGTACCCGGAAAAGGATGTGGCCGCCGTCCACCGCACAGCGACGGACGGCGGCCGCACCCGACGATCAGTGGTCGTGGTTGTGCTCCGCCTCGTTGGCGGCGCGCAGCGCGTCCAGGGTGACCTCGTTGCCGGCCGAGTCCTTGATCGTGATCCGCTCCATGACGGCCGCGAGCGCCTTGCCCCGCCGCACGTCACCGAAGACCGCGCCGGCCGCGCCGGAGCGCACCAGCTGGTCGTAGTACTGCTGCGGGGCCATCCCGGCCCGCTGCGCCCGGTGCACGATCTCGTGGCCGAACTCGTCGTCGGAGACCTGCACGTCCTCGGCGTCGGCCAGGGTGTCCAGCAGCAGCTGCACCTTGACGCCCTCGGTCGCCGCCTCGGTCAGCTCGGCGTCGATCTGCTCCTCGGTCTTCTCCTCGGCGGCGAGGTACTCCTCCAGGGAGGCGCCGATCCGCTCCAGCTGGTCGACCATCGCCTGCTTGCGGCTGGCCACCTCCTCGCGGACGACACCCTCCGGCGCCGGCACGTCGGCGGCCTCGACCAGCTGCGCCAGGGCCTTGTCCCGAGCCGCGTAGATCTGCTCGACCTGCTTACCCTGGGTGACCCGCGCGCGCAGGTCGCCGCGGAGCTCCTCCATCGTGTCGAACTCGCTCGCCATCTGGGCGAACTCGTCGTTCAGCTCCGGCAGCTCCTTCTCCTTGACCGTGCGCACGGTCACCGCCACCTCGGCGTCCCGGCCGGCGAAGTCGCCGCCGACGAGCTGGGTGATGAAGGTGGTGCTCTCGCCGGCGGCGAGGCCGACCACGGCCTCGTCGAGGCCCGGGAGGAGCTGCTTGCTGCCCACCTCGTGGGAGATGTTGCTCGCCTGGCCGCCCGGCACGTCCTCGCCGTCGACGGTCGCGTTCAGGTCGATCTGGACGTAGTCGCCCTCGGCGGCGGCCCGCTCGACGGTCTTGAGGGTGGCGAACCGCTCGCGCAGGTTCTTCACCTGCTCGTCGATCTCGCTCTCGTCGATCTGCAGCTCGTCGACGGTCACCTCGATGGTCGACGCGTCCGGCAGGGTGATCTCCGGACGGACGTCCATCTCGGCGGTGAAGTTCAGCGAGTCACCGTCGTTGAACTCGGTGATCTCGACCTCGGGACGCCCCAGCGTCTTCAGGTCGTGCTCGCGTACCGCGGCGAGGATGTTGTCCGGGATGGCGTCCTGGACCGCCTCGTTGAGGACGGTGCCACGGCCCACCCGCTGGTCGATCACCGCGGTCGGCACCTTGCCCCGGCGGAAGCCGGGAACCTGGACCTGCGAACCGATCTCCCGGTACGCCTTCTTGAGGCTCGGCTCGAGCTCGACGAACGGCACCTCGATGGCGAGCCGCACGCGCGTCGGGCTCAGAGTCTCGACGGTGCTCTTCACAGGCGTACTCCTTGACGGATCTCAGTTGAGTCTGGGCGTGATTCAGCCCATCGAGTGTAGGTGAGTCGGCCTGACGCTCCGGCAGCGCCCGGGCACCGCACTGGGCGGCGCCCTGGACGGCCCGGCCGCGGACGACAGTCGGGGTGGCGGGATTTGAACCCACGGCCCCTCGCTCCCAAAGCGAGTGCGCTACCAAGCTGCGCCACACCCCGTGGCGACGTGCAGTCTATGCCGTCGGCAGGCCCGGGACGTGCCGGGGCCACCTCTCACCCGGACACATTCCCCGAAACCCTCCTTCCGCGCCAGCGTCCCCGTGCCGTGGGCGCAAGATCCGCGCACCTTCAGGGAAAGTGGTGCCTCCTGGCGCGGCTGAGGCCACTACATCCCTGAAGTTGCGCGGATCTTGGCGGGGCGCGACGCGGCGCGGGGAGGGCGGGCGGTGGCGCGCTGCGCGGGCGGCACGGGCATTGGGTACGCTGTCGGCTGCGTCCCGCTGTGGCGGGATGCGCGCGGGCGTAGCTCAATGGCAGAGCTTCAGTCTTCCAAACTGACGGTGCGGGTTCGATTCCCGTCGCCCGCTCCACCCACGAAGGCCCAGGCAGACCGCGTGATCGCGGCACCTGGGCCGTTCGCTTCTCCCCCACTCTGGATCTTGCGTGCCATCCGCGTGCCATTCACGGCCGGCGGCGGCCACTTCCGGCGATACGGCGGTCCATCGCCTGGGCGATCTCGCGGTCCCGCTCGCTGGTGGCGTGTTGATAGATCAGGGCCGCCCGCATGGTCGCGTGTCCCAGGCGGTGCATCAGCTCTCGCGTACTGGCCCCGGACGCGGCGGCGAGAGTGTTGCCGGTATGGCGCAGGTCGTGAAAGTGAAAGCCAGCCAGGCCCACCGAATCGACCGTCTTGGTCCATTTGACGGCCCGCCCAAAGTTGCCGGAACGCAGCGGCGCACCCTTCGCACCGGTGAAGATCAGCGCGTCGGGGGCGTCCTCGACATGCTCGGCCAGGTGCTCGCGCAGGGACTCAACCGCAGCTGTTGGCAGCGCGACAACACGGACCCCGGCCGCGGACTTGGGCGGCCCGAATTCCAGACGGTCCTTCAACGCCGCCAGCTTGCGAGGCACCCGCACCGTTGCTGCGTCCAGGTCGACATCGCAGCGACGCAGGGCAGCCAGCTCTCCCCATCGCAGACCCGAGAGCGCGGCGACGATGATCAGCGCGGCGAAGCGGGCCGGCATGGCCTCGGCCAGGGCGTAGACCTGAGCGATCGTCGCGGTGGGCCGCTCCGGGGTGTGGTACCGGTCGTAGCCCTTAATCCGGCACGGGTTCTGCCGAAGGATCTCGTCCTCTCGCACAGCCGTGTTGAGGATCGCCCGGAGCAGGCAGTACGCCTTGACCGCCTGCGGCTCCGGAGTCCCGCCGCTGAGCAGCTTGCCGCGCCAGCTCCGGATGGTGGCCGGCTTGATGGCGGCCAGGGCGAGGTAGCCCAGGTGCGGTCTGATGTGCAGGGCGAACAGGTACTCGTAGAGCTGGCGGGTACGCGGGGCGAGACGCCGCTCCCTGATCCAGCGGTCCCCGTAGTCCGACAGCAGGATCTCCCCCGCCTCCGGAGGCACCCACTCCCCCCGCAGGATCTCCGACTCCCTGACCGTGAGCCACTTCTCGGCCAGGCGCTCCGTGGCGAACGTCTGTGGAGCGGTCCGCATCACGCCGTCCGGGCCGAGATAGCGAGCCTGCCACCGGGCAGACGGCAGTTTGCGGACGTTGCCGAAACGCCGCCGACGCTTGGCGCCCATCAGGCCACCGCCCCAAACTGACGCCGAAGCTCCGCCCGCGAGGTCGGCACCACCCGGTTGGCCTCGATGTAGGCGGCCACCGCCGCAGGCTCGAACCGCACCAAGCGCCCGACCTTGACGTAGGCGATACGTCGCTCAGCCACCAGCCGACGGACAAAGCGAGGTGTGGCCCGAAGGCGAGCGGCCACCTCGCCGGGAGTCAGCAGATCATCCGTCACGTCCGGGCTCCTCTCGTTCTGGACGGCTTTGATCAGTTGCCGAAACATCGGGCGGTGGATGGGCGGCGGCCCGTCTCGCGGCATCGAGCTGCGCGCGCCACTGGATGCGTTCGGATATCGCGCGCAGGACCCGATGCCCGAGCGGGGCAAGGTCAGGGTCAGTCGGGCGAGCGAGTTCCCACGCGTGGCGTCGTTCGCCGTCGGCCTGTGCGGTGTCGGCGTCGGTGGTGACGCCAAGCAGCGCCTTGACCCACTCGCGCCGGTCGGCCCGATGATCGGTCAGCGTCTTGCCCGACCACTGGCGGGAGATGAGGACGCGGCGCCCACCGATGCCGAGGGTTTCCCGCTTGTGGACCTTGTTCTTGCAGTTCCCCGGCCGCAGGCCCTGCTTCGCCTTCTTGGGCTGCACGCCGTAGAGCAGCCAGTTGGCGCACCGCTCCGAACACGGCGTGTGCCGCAACTCCTGCCAGAGCCGTTCCAGGTGCGCGCGCTGCCGGCCGGTGGTCACCTGGTGGCAGTCGGCGGCCTGCTTGGTGAGGTACTTGGTGATGTAGCCGACGCACCGGTCAGCGTCCTTAGTGCCGGCAAGGACGCCCTTGGCATCAACCTGGGCACCGAAGCGGGCGACGTGCACGGGTTCGGCGTCGAGGTCGGCGTCGACCAGGTCCAGGGCGTCATCCCACGACGGCAGCAGTTCCCCCGTTGTGGGGTCGTTGTAGCCGGCGGCGTCGGCGTCCCACTGCGGCACGTTGCCCGGTTCGTAGACGAGCTGCTCGACGGACGGCCACCACACCTGGTGATACGTCGCGGCGGCGACCTGCCGGACGAGGGCGCGGGGGATGGTGCCCCGGATGGCGAAGTGCGCGTGCGGGGCAAGCCGGCGTTGCGGCTCGACGGCACCGGCGTACTGGACGTTCCAGCCGACCGCGCGGCGCAGGTTCTGCCAGAACCGATCGAGCAGTCGGGGGAAGTGCACGGCATCCCAGGCGGCCCGCCGGTAGTCGTAGGCGTCCGGGTCGACCGGCGTCCCGTCCGAGTGCACGCGGCCGTAGGAGCCGAGGGTGAGGGTGAGGAACATCGACGGCCGGAACACCTGCCCACCGCGACCCTCGAAGGTCCGCCCAACAGTCCGGTTCTCGACGGGCAGCCGAGGTAGGTCCGGGGCGTCCTGTCGCCGTTTGGTCGACCGGACCCGCCGCTTGCCGTCGCCGTCCTCCTGGTCGTCGCTGCCGTGGGGTGGGGCGGGGCGACCACGCATGCCCTCGGTGGTGATCTGACCTTCCAGTTCGGCGATCGCGTCGTCCAGGTCGGCTACCTGATCCCACTGCGAGACGCGCGCCGCTTCGTCGCGGGCGAACTCCAGGTGAGCGCGGGCGACGATCAGGCCGCGTTGCGCGTCGGTGGCGGGTTGCGGGCCGGGGTCGGGTTCGTCGTCGCGGTGCCATCCTTCGCGGATCTGCTGCTGGCGCAGCCGGCGGGCACGGGTGGCGCAGGCGGGGCACTTGGCCTCTTGGGTGGCGCCGCAGGGCATGTCGATGACTTCGGTCTGTCCGGAGTCGAGGTCGGTGCGGCGCAGGCTGACGGGGCGGGTGCAGACGCCGTAGTCGGCGGCCAGGTCCTTGACCACGTCGACGGAGCGGGGCATGAGCATCCGGGCGGCCCGGGAGCCCGGCCTCGGCTCCACCACGGGGGCGGGGGCGAGGCCGGGCAGCGTCGGGGCGAGCGTCATCGGCCGACCCCCAACGTCGGGGTGAGGTCGCGGACCCGCAGGACGGGGCGGGGGTCGGTGGTGGCGTGGTCGTCGCGCAGCGGATCGAACGCGATCACGCCGGTCCGGGTGGTCTTGGCCCGGTACATGGCCGCGTCAGCGTCAGCCAGGGCGGCGGCGAGGCCGGCCGGACTGGCGGGGGCCAGGCCGATGCTCGCGGTCACCGACACCGCCACCCCTGAGGGCAAACGGACCGGGGCGGCGATCGCGGCGGCCATCTGCCGGGCAGCCGCCGCCGGGCTCGGGTCCAGGAGCAGCGCGGCGAACTCGTCCCCACCGAGCCGGGCGGCCACGCCGTGGACGACGCGGAGGCGGGAGGCGACGGCGGTCAGGACCAGGTCCCCGGCGGCGTGGCCGTGGGTGTCGTTGACCGGCTTGAAGCCGTCCAGGTCGACCACCACCACCCACGGCCGCAGCGGCGCGAGCTGCTTCCAGCCGGCAGCGAGGCCAGCGCGGTTCGCCAAGCCCGTCAGCGGGTCGCGCAGGGTGGCGCGGTGTAGGGCGGCCAGTTCGTAGCGGGCGACGTAGAGCCGGTACTGATCCCACACGAGCAGGGCAAGGACGGCGACGAGAAGCAGGCCGGACAGGAGTGCGTCAATCATCGGGTCACCTCTCCCATCAGCGGGACACCATTGCGGCGAACGAAGGCAGCCGGCGGCACCGGAGCCAGCGGGGCGACCGGGGCCGGGCGGGCAGGCTCGGCCGGGACCAGGCCGACGGGCTCAGCCACGGCCGGCGCAGCGGCGGGGGCAGGAGCCGGTGCGGACTGCTCGACCGGCCCGGCCGGCGCAGCATCGGCGGCGGGGGTCGGGGTGGGAGCAGTGGACAGGACGAGCTTGGACAGGCCGATGAACGCCAGCGCGGGCACGGCGGACAGCAGCCACCCCGACAGGCCGGGCTTGGCGACGGCGAGCTGGGCGGCGAGGGAGAGTGCGACGGCGGCGATGAGCAGGAACATCGGGTAGCCGATCGGCCCGCCGCTGCGGCGTCGGCGGCGGATGGTGAGCAGGGCGGCGGCGGGGATGAGTTCGGAGATGACGGCGTTGGCCCAGCCGAACCACTCGCCGGTGCCGGCCGGGGAGTTGCCGAGGGTCCAGTCTTTGACGTGGGTGAACGACGCGGCCCCGGCGAAGGCGGCGACGATGAGGAGGATGACGACGAGGACCAGGGCGTCGATGCGGTCGGCGCGGGTGTTGGTGGGGTGGGGTTTCATGCGGCACCGTCCAGGATTTCGCCGTCGATGACGCGCAGCCGGCCGTAGGTCTGGGCCATGTCGCGGATCTCGTCGTCGGTCAGGTAGGAGAAGCGGACTCGCATCGGGGTGGGGTCACCGTCGATGACGACGAACCCGACACCGGGCAGGGACTGCGGGATGCGGTCACACAGCGCCCCGCGATCGCGCATCCCCTCGCCCAGCACGAGGTCGACCTGGGCGGCTTCCGCGAGTCGCAGGCCGATGCGGGTGGGGAAGAGGTCCCGGAACGGCAGGACTTCCTTGCGGGGGTCCTGGATCGCGGCGACCACGTGCACGCCGACCGCGCGACCCTGGGACAGCAGGATCGAGAGTGCGGCTTTGATGCGGTCCTTGAGTTGCCGGTCGGTGAGGTAGGCGGTCAGGTTCGCCAGCTCATCGATGACCAGGACGATCAGCGGCTCATCCGGGGTCGGGGTGTGCTGGCGGGTGCGGCCGTAGAGCTTCCCGGCGCGGTCCTTGGCAACGGTGGCGGCTTCCTCGATCAGCTCACACATCGCGGCGTAGTCCTTGCGGGCGAACCGGGTGAACATCGGCGCACCCATGCCGAGTTCCATGCCGCCTTTCGGGTCCAGGCCCCAGATCTGCACGAGCCCGGAGGTGACACCGGCGGCGAGGGAGCGGACCACGGACCAGATGACCGAGCCCTTGCCCGACCCGGTGGCGCCGACCACGAGGACCTGCGTGCCGAACAGGCGCAGCTCGTAGCCGTCACCGTCCTCGCGCTTGCCCACCGGCAGGGCGGTGAACTCGGGAACCGCAGGCACCGGCAACGGCCGGACGAGCTTGGCGAGGGGGTCACCGCGGAACAAGTGCAGCAGCACCACATCCGGGCGCGGACCCGGCGCGGCCTTGACCTGCCGGACACCGAACGTGTGCGCCAGGCGTTCGGCCACGCGGGCGAAGTCGTCGGGGATCTGCCCGGTCACCATCCGCACGACCACCACGTCGACACCACCGCCGCAGCGCACCCGACGCAACACCGGCAGGACGGTGTGCCCGTCGAAGGACACGGCGAGCTTTGCGGTCACCATCGCCGCCATCCACTTGCGGCGGTAGAGCATCCGGCGGTAGCAGGACAGGACCGGCCACCACCCGAACCGCAGGAACGACTGCCGATGCCCGCACGCCCAGCCGGCGGCGACCGAGGCGACCAGGGTGACGAACCCGACCGGACCGGCCCAGCCGAACCGTCCGTAGAGCCAGGCGAAGAACACCGCCGGGACGGTGACGTACCAGAACCGCACCACCACGAACACCAACCGGGCCAACGCCTTGAGCGTCCACCAGGTCAGCGCCACCCACGTCGGAATGCGGATGAACGGGGTCCGCACGTTGATCGGAGCGGAGTCGATCCGCTCACCCCGGATCACGTTGACCAGCGGCATGGCTCAGCCCTCCCCGGCGGCAGCGGCGAACAGGGCGGTCTGCCCCGGCGTACCGGGGTGACGGCGCACCACCCGACGACGCACCGGCATCCGGGTCGGCAGTAGCGCGGCCAGGTCCACCGGTCCGGATTCCGGGGAGGGGACGTGGCGGGTCATGGTCGGCAGCCACCGGCCCCGACCGAGGACCGCGCGCAGGTCGACGCGGTCGGAGACGTGCGGGGCGATCAGGTCCGGGTCGAGGTGGCGCAGCTTTACCACCGTCCGCGCCAGCGCAGCGGCAGCGGCGGCGATCTCCACCAGCGCGGCCACGCGGACGGCGTCGGCGGGGACGGTGGTGTAGACCTCGCGGGCGGCCCGGATACCGGGGCCAGCGAGGCGCATCACGGTGCGGCGGTGCGGGGCGGGGCGCGGGTTCCCGGCGATGCGGGCAGCGTCAGCTAGCGTGGGCATCAGCCCAGCTCCTTCCAGGGAGATGAGGGTCAGGCGCGGGGCGGGAGTTGTCTTGGCGGGCGAGTCCCACCCCGCGCATCCAGATCTGGTCAGGCCGCCTGCTTCACAGCGGCGGGTTCGGTCATGGCCCCGGCGCGGATCGACCACGCCTGACGCGCCCGGCACTTCCCCGAGCCCTTGCACCGCTGCGAGTCCACGTACGGCGTCAGGGTCACGTCGGAGAACTGCACCGCCGGCGGGTAACCCGGGATCTTCGACGCCGGCGGCACCGGCTGCACCGGGGCGGCGATCTTCACCTTGACCTCCTTCGACCCGCCGAACTTGCCGGCCTCCGGGTCCAGGTCCAGCACCTTGACCACCCACAGGCGCTCGCCCGTGTCCTTGTCGCGGGCCTGGTCATCGCCCTGACCGCGCTTGTCGAAGTCCGTCACCGGCTCCACACCCAGGCACAGCGCACCCTGCGGGAAGACGTAATCGAACGGAACCGGAACCTTGATCGTGTTCGGGACAGCCATTGCTCTACCTCCAGCTCTTGCCCGCCGGCACTTCACCGGTCTCGGGATGCGACTTGGCTAGCCAAATCGCGTAAGACTCAAGGTAGGCCAGCCTGGCTAGCCAGGTCAAGAGTTGGACGCCGATTGGTCTAGCTTGGCTAGTCAGCAGCTACTCTGACCTGCATGACCAGCGAGCTGGAAAACCTGGCCGGGCTAGACCCGGACGATCCCAGGCCCCCGTCGCAGCAGATCGCCAACGTTCTGCGAGCTGCGATTCGTACCCGCAAGTTCGAGCCAGGCGAGCGACTGCCGTCGCAGAACGACCTAGCCGAGCGCTACAACGTCGCCCGAGAGACGGTCAAAACGGCGCTGCGCATCCTGCGCGACGAGCGCCTGATCGTCACCCGTCAGGGCAGCGGCGCATTCGTCCGCGCACAAACCGAGCGTCCGGTGGGACTGCGGCCCCACGTCGAGGCGGCCTTCGAGCGCGCCCAGGTCACGATCGAATTCGCCGGCTTCTCCGGTGAGACCCTCCACGGAGTGCTGACCGAGCCGCTCGACAAGATCCGTGCCGGGCTACTGACGCCCGAGTCCGTTACCGTTCGCATCCTGCTCCCAGACACGGGAGAGCCCATGGCCCTGCCTTGCCTGGCCGAGACGCAGGCCGACGATCCCGGCGTACGCGAGCGCGCCGAGCGGATCACCCGCCGGCATACGGACGCGATTGTCGAGGCGGTGCGCGAACTCGGAGAGCTTGGCTTGGTCAAGGACGCCGTAGCAGAGGTGCGCGTGCATCGCGCAGCGCCGCTGTTCAAGCTCTACATCCTCAACGGCGAGGAAGCCTTCTTCGGCTTCTACCCGGTGGTAGAGCACACTGTCATGATCAAAGGCCAGCCCACGGCGATCTACGACCCGATGGGCAAGGACGCCATCCTCTTTCACCGGGCCGTCAGCGACGACGAGGCTTCCGATGCGTCCCAGTACGTCGACCAGGCCCGGACCTGGTTCGACTCCATGTGGTCAACCATCGCGCACGACTACACGCCATGAACCCGCGATACAGCCTCGCCCAGGTCCTCAACGACACCGGGCCGATCCTGCTCGACTTCGACGGACCAGTCTGCGCCGTCTTCGCCACCCTCGCGGACTCCACCGTCGCGGCCGAGCTGCGCCGCGTCATCGAGAAGCACGACGTCGAGATACCGGCGCATGTCCGAGGCACCGACGATCCGCTCGAAGTGCTCCGCTTCACCGCGACCACCGGCACGCCATCGTTAGTCGTACGAGTGGAGAACGCGTTGTGCCGAGCCGAGCTGGCTGCGGTCGACGGCGCCACACCGACGCCCTACGCGAGGGAGGTCATCGTTGCTGCCCATGAGGCCGGGCGCCCAATCGCCATCGTCAGCAACAACTCAGCCCCCGCTATCGAGCGTTACCTGATCTCTCACCGACTCGCCCGGTACATCACGACCACGGTTGGCCGAGCACACGCCGACCCAAGTCTCATGAAGCCGAACCCGGCACCAATCCGCCGCGCTGCCCTGGCGGTTGATGCCCATCCGACCAGGTGTGTCCTCGTAGGCGACTCCACCTCTGACATCGAAGGCGGACGGGCGGCCCATGTTCGCACGATCGGGTTCGCCAACAAGCCCGGCAAGCGCGCTCGCCTGTTGAGGGCGGGAGCGGACGCCATCACCGAAGGCACGGACGGCATGGCCGAGCTGGCCAAGGCACTACATCACGAACTGCCGAATTAGCCTCTTAAGGATCAAGGCGGCCCGCAAGCGGGCCGCGCCGGCCCGGCCCCGGCCTGCTGGCGACCTTCCGTCGACCCCCGCCATCACCAACTCCACCGCCTCGGCGATCGAGGCATCGGTGACTGTCGCCCGGAACGACTCCGGCAGAATCTCCGGCCTCAG
>NZ_JBFAQO010000020.1:0-8854 GCF_040678715.1 Micromonospora sp. NPDC049301
GGTCACATTCCGAACCCGGAAGCTAAGCCCTCCAGCGCCGATGGTACTGCACTCGTGAGGGTGTGGGAGAGTAGGACGCCGCCGGACAATCTTTCGTCAGGGCCACCCCCATCGGGGGTGGCCCTGACGCATATCCGCACCCAGAGTGAAAAGGCCGGCGCGGACGCCGGCCCAGAATCAGTCCCGGGTCTGCATGCCGGCGCGCAGGTTGCGCAGCAGCCCCCCGGCGTCAGCCACCGAGCGCCCGGGGAACATCGCCATCACGACGCTGCCGTGGTCCGCCCAGCCACACACGGCGAAGTCGCCGCCCTCGCCGCTGGTGCTGCCGCACTTCATCACGCCGCCCAGCTCGCCCGCGGACACCTCGCGCAGGCCGGTCACCCTGCCGGTCTCGTCGGCCATCAGGCCGAAGAGGCTGTCCAGATCCCGCTCCGGCTGCCAGAGCAGGGTGGTGCCCCCGAAGATCAGCACGGACCGCTTGTCGTCGGCCGGATCGCGGTAGACCGTGCCGAAGCTCCGGTCCAGCTCGATGTCGGCGGCCAGGCCGCTGCGCAGGTAGTCCGCTGTGCTCTTCGCGCGGTCACTGTCGTCGCGGGTCAGGCCGGCCACCTGCTCCGGCGAGGTCAGCCGGGTGTCCTTCTGCTGCATCACCCGCCAGCCGCCGACGCCCAGCACACCAGCGCCGGCCAGACCGACGACCAGCGCGACCGCCCAGCCGATCCGGCGCCGGCGGGACCACCCGCCCCGCGGCTCGTCGGGATCGCCCCCGGAATCGCGGGTGCTCAGCTGGATCGGCTCCTCGGTCAGCTCGACCGGCTCGCGACCGCCGTCGAGCGGGCGCTCAGTGAGATGTGCGTCGGACATAGCCGACACCGTACGCGAATGGCAGGTGGCGCACGTCGGGTCCGCGGAAGCCCTCCGTAGACTTTCACGGGTGACCGACAGACTCGATGCCCGACGCCCCGACGCCCCCACCCTGGCCGGCCAGTACCAGCCCGGCGAGGTAGAGCAGCGACGGTACGAGCAGTGGGTAGCCGCCGGGCACTTCCGGGCCTCCGCCGACAGCGACAAGCCCCCCTTCACCATCGTCATCCCGCCGCCGAACGTCACCGGCTCGCTGCACATGGGCCACGCGTTCGAGCACACGCTGATGGACGCACTGACCCGGCGCAAGCGGATGCAGGGCTTCGAGGCGCTCTGGCTGCCCGGCATGGACCACGCCGGCATCGCCACGCAGAACCTGGTCGAGCGTCAGCTCGCCGCCGAGGGCCTGTCCCGGCACGACCTCGGCCGGGAGAAGTTCGTCGAGCGGGTCTGGCAGTGGAAGGCCGAATCCGGCGGGGCGATCCTCGGCCAGATGCGGCGCCTCGGCGACTCGGTCGACTGGGACCGCGAGCGCTTCACCATGGACGAGGGCCTGACCCGCGCCGTCCAGACGATCTTCAAGAAGCTCTTCGACGAGGGCCTCATCTACCGGGCCAACCGGATCATCAACTGGTGCCCGCGCTGCCTGACCGCGCTCTCCGACATCGAGGTCGAGCACACCGACGACGACGGTGAGCTGATCTCCATCCGGTACAGCGACGAGGTCGTGGTGGCCACCACCCGGGCCGAGACGATGCTGGGCGACACCGCCGTCGCGGTGCACCCGGACGACGAGCGGTACCAGCACCTGATCGGCACCGAGGTGGAGGTGCCGTTGACCGGGCGCCGCATCCCGATCGTCGCCGACCCGCACGTCGACCCGTCGTTCGGCACCGGCATGGTCAAGGTGACCCCGGCGCACGATCCCAACGACTTCGAGATCGGCCAGCGTCACCAGCTGCCCGCGCTGACCGTGATGGACGAGCGCGGCGTGATCACCGTGCCCGGCCCGTTCGAGGGGCTGGACCGGTTCGAGGCGCGTCCCGCGATCGTGGCGGCGCTCCGCGAGCAGGGCCGGATCGTGGCCGAGAAGCGGCCGTACGTGCACGCGGTCGGGCACTGCTCGCGGTGCAAGACGACCGTCGAGCCGCGGCTGTCGTTGCAGTGGTTCGTCAACACCGCGCCGCTGGCCCAGGCGGCCGGCGACGCGGTCCGCGACGGCCGGGTCCGCATCGAGCCGGCCGAGCTGGCGAAGCGCTACTTCGCCTGGGTCGACAACATGCACGACTGGTGCATCTCCCGCCAGCTGTGGTGGGGGCACCGGATCCCGGTCTGGTACGGCCCGGCCGGCGAGATCGTTTGCGTCGGCCCGGACGAGCAGCCGCCGACCGGGGACGGCTGGCACCAGGACGAGGACGTGCTGGACACCTGGTTCTCCAGCGCGCTCTGGCCGTTCTCCACGCTCGGCTGGCCGGAGCAGACCCCGGACCTGGCGAAGTTCTACCCGACCAGCGTCCTGGTCACCGGCTACGACATCCTCTTCTTCTGGGTCGCCCGGATGATGATGTTCGGCCTGTACGCGATGGACGGCCGGCAGCCGTTCGACGTGGTGGCCCTGCACGGCATGGTCCGCGACGAGCACGGCAAGAAGATGTCCAAGTCGTTCGGGAACGTGGTCGACCCCCTGGACTGGATCGACCGGTTCGGCGCCGACGCCACCCGGTTCACCCTGGCCCGCGGCGCCAACCCCGGCCAGGACGTCCCGGTCAGCGAGGACTGGTGCCAGGGCTCGCGCAACTTCTGCAACAAGCTCTGGAACGCCACCCGCTTCGCGCTGATGAACGGGGCGCACACGTCGGGTGACCTGCCCGCCGCCGAGCAGCTCTCCACCGTCGACCGGTGGATCCTGTCCCGGCTCGCGCACGTCACCGCCGAGGTCGACGAGCAGTTCGAGGCGTACGAGTTCGCCAAGGTGTGCGACCTGCTCTACCACTTCGCGTGGGACGACGTCTGCGACTGGTACGTCGAGCTGAGCAAGCCGGTGCTCGCCGAGGGCGGGGAGCGGGCCGACAGGACCCGTCGGGTGCTCGGGCACGTGCTGGACCAGCTGCTGCGGCTGCTGCACCCGGTCATCCCGTTCGTCACCGAGGAGCTGTGGCTCGCGCTGACCGGCGGCGAGACCGTGCAGACCGCCGCCTGGCCGGTGGCCGACGCCTCGCTGATCGACGACGCCGCCGAGGCGGAGCTGGTCAGCGTGCAGCGGGTGGTCACCGAGATCCGGCGGTTCCGTTCCGACCAGGGGCTGCGCCCGACGCAGCGGGTGGCCGCGCGGCTCGACGGGCTCGCCGGGGCCGGCATCGCGGCCCACGAGCCGCTGATCCGCTCTCTGGTCCGGCTGGACCCGGCCGCCGAGGACTTCCAGGCCAGCGCCACGCTGGCCATGCCCGGTGCGGTCGGTGTCGCGTTGGACACCCGGGGGTCGATCGACGTGGCCGCCGAGCGTGCCCGGCTGACCAAGGACCGCGCGGCCGCCGAGAAGGAGGTCGCGCAGGCTCGGGCGAAGCTCGACAACCCGGCCTTCATCGGCAAAGCCCCCGAGCCCGTCGTCGCGAAGATCCGCGACCGGCTGGCCACCGCCGAGGCCGACCTGGTCCGGATCGACGCTGCTCTGGAGACGCTTCCCTCGTGACCGACCGTACCGATTTCGCCGCCGCCGAAGCCGAGCTGGCCGCCCGTGGCTTCACCCGCATGGTCTTCGAGCTGGACCGGATCGAGTCGCTGCTCGACCTGCTGGGCAGCCCCCAGCGGGCGTACCCGTCGATCCACCTGACCGGCACCAACGGCAAGACCTCCACCGCGCGGATGATCGACTCGCTGCTGCGGGCCTTCGGGTTGCACACCGGCCGGTACACCAGCCCGCACCTGGAGACCGTCCGGGAGCGGATCAGCCTGGACGGCGAGCCGGTCAGCGAGGAGCGGTTCGCCGCCGTGTACCAGGAGATCCGGCCGCTGGCCGAGCTGGTCGACGCGCGGTCGGACGAGCCGCTCACGTACTTCGACATGACCACCGCGCTGGCGTTCGCCACGTTCGCCGACGCGCCGGTCGACATCGCGGTGGTCGAGGTGGGCCTGGGCGGCGCCGAGGACGCCACCAACGTCATTCAGGCCGGGGTCTGCGTGATCACGCCGATCGGGCTGGACCACACCGAGTGGCTCGGCGACACGCTCCAGGACATCGCGCTCGCCAAGGCCGGCATCATCCACCCCGGCGCCACCGTGATCGCGGCGGCGCAGGAGGAGGAGGCCGCCCGTCCGCTCCTGGAACGCTGTGCGGAGGTGGGCGCCACCCTCGCACGGGAGGGCGCCGAGTTCGGCGTGCTGCGCCGGGCGGTCGCGGTCGGCGGGCAGGTGCTCACCCTGCAGGGCCTCGGCGGGGTCTACGAGGACGTGTTCATCCCGCTGCACGGCGCGCACCAGGCGCAGAACGCCGCGGTGGCACTCGCCGCCGTGGAGGCGTTCCTGGGCGCCGGGGCACGGCGGCAGCTGGACGTCGAGGCGGTCCGGGAGGGGTTCGCCACGGCCAGTTCCCCGGGCCGGCTGGAGCGGGTACGCAGTGCCCCGACCGTCCTGCTGGACGGCGCGCACAACCCGCACGGCATGGCGGCCACCGTCGCCGCGCTCCAGGAGGAGTTCGCGTTCAGCAAGCTGGTGGCGGTGGTCGGCGTGCTCGCCGACAAGGACGCGCCCAGCCTGCTGGAGCTGCTGGAACCGGTCGCCGACCTGGTGGTGGTCACCCGGAACAGTTCGCCGCGGGCGATGCCGACGGAGCAACTCGCCGCGCTGGCCGTCGAGATTTTCGGCGAGGAGCGGGTCGAGGTGGCCGAGGAGATGCCCGACGCGATCGAGACGGCGGTGGCGCTGGCCGAGGAGGACGTTCCGGGTGAGCTGAGCGGGGTCGGGGTGCTGGTGACCGGGTCGGTGGTGACCGTGGCCGACGCCCGTCGACTGCTGAAGCGATGACCGGCCCGGAGCGGGACCCCCAGGGCACCGAGTTCCCGCCCACCGACCCACCCACGGCCGAGCAGTCGGCTGTCGATGAGCCTGCTGTCGATCAGCCTGGTCCCGATCAGCCCCGGCGGTCCGGGCTGCGCGACCCGGAGCGGGCGGTACGCGGCCTGGGGGCCGGCACCCTCGCCCTGGAGGCGCTGGTGCTGGTGCTGGCCATCCAGCCGATCCGGGTGGTCGGCGGTGACCTGGGCGGCGCGGCGATCGGTGCGGTGGTGGCCCTGGCGGTGGTCGCCATCCTGCTCGCCGGCATGATGCGCCGCCCCTGGGCCTGGCACGCCGGCACCGTGCTCCAGGGCCTGCTGCTGCTGTCCGGCCTGCTGCACTGGTCGCTGTTCGCGCTCGGCGTCATCTTCGCCCTGGTCTGGGCGTACGCGCTGCACGTCCGCCGGGTCATCCTCGGCTGACGGCCGACCCTGCCGCTGCGGTCAGGCGTCGGCGCGTTCGCGCCACTGGGTGAGGGCGATGCCGTGGCCGTCCGGGTCACGGAACGCCGCCGCCCACACCTCCAGCCGGGTGCCCCGGTTGACGACGCGGGGCGCGTACGTGAAGCGGACACCGGACTCGCGCAGCCGCCCGTACGCCGCCTCGATGTCGTCCACCTCGAGGTTGACGTGCACCAGCCGGCGGCTGATCGGTGCGGCCCCGGTCACCTCGCGCAGCACCAGGCGGGTCGTGCCGGAGGCGAGTACCGCGTTGCCGGCGCCCTGGTCGACCTCGGTGAAGCCGAGCATGTCGCGGTAGAAGCCGAGCGACCGGGCCAGGTCGGTGACCAGCAGCGTGAGGCCCACACCGCTGATCGGGCCGGCCGGATCGGCGGCGGCCGCCCCGTCGTACCCGAAGATCGCCTCGTCCAGTTCCTCGGCGGTGACGGTCTCGCGCGCGGCGCCGGCCGGGGTGGGATCGTCCAGTGGCAGGTCGAGCGGGTCCAGCGGGTCGGTCGCGCCCGGACCGGATCGCTGCGCGGGAGGTGGGTCGAAGCGCTGCGCGGTGGGCGGATCGAAAGGGTCCTCGACGGGCGGGGCGGCCGGGTCGTCCTCGGACTGGTCGAAGTGCTCCTCGGCGGGCGGGCGTGGCGCGGGCGTGGCCCGGCGGGGCAGCCCGCTGCCGGCCGACTGACTGCCGGTCGGCTGCTCGACCACGACGCCCTCCAGCACGACCGGCCCGCCGGGGCTCCGGTGCACCACCACCGGCTCGCGTTCCTCGGGCGGCGCGGCGCTCAGGTCGTCTCGGAGCGGATCGGGGCCGGGCGGGTCGCGGTACGGATCGCCGAGCGGGTCGCGGAAGTCGTCGTCGGGCGCACGGTCGGCCCACGGCGGGGCGTCCTGCTGGATGAGCACCTCGTCGATGGCGTCGGCGTCGGCGAATTCCGGTGGCAGGTCGGCGACCGCCGCGGCGGTCTCCGCGTGGGTGGGCACCTCGTCCCAGAGGACCTTGACGTGCCGCTGGTCGTCCAGCGCGACCCGGATCGGCAGGGTCTGGCCCAGCGACGGCCACTTGGAGACCGGCACCCGCGGCTCGATGATCTTCTTGGACCGGGGCGGCAGCCCGGGTGCGTCGATCACCAGTTGCAGCTCGCAGCGGCCGAAGGCGTACTGGGTGGGTGGTTCGGAGGCGCTGTGCACATGCCCGACACCGACCACCCAGGTGCGCCCACCGCCGCGCACGGTGGCCAGTGCGATCGCCAGCACCAGCAGCGCGACGCCGAGCGCCACGATGGCCCAGCTGGTCATGCCGAGCCCGAAGAGGACGACGAACGTGGCCACGGTGCCCAGCACCGTGCCGATCAACTTGCGTACCGGCGCGATGGGTCGGTTGCCGCCATTCGCCACAGTGGACCTCCCGGGGTCAGGGCCAGGCTAGGCCGGATCGGCCACCGGGGGAAAGACCGGCCGCCGCGCCGGCGCCGGGACCGGGTCGCTAGGCTGACCGTACCGATCCCGAGCGTTCAGCGCGTACAGGAGGAACCCAGCGTGTCCAGCAACAGCCCGGATGAGCGCAGCCTCGTTCTGATCAAGCCCGACGCGGTCCGCCGCGGCCTGGTCGGCGAGGTCCTCTCCCGCTTCGAGCGCAAGGGGCTGCGGATCGACGCGATGGTGCACCGGACGATGGACGCCGCGCTCGCCGACGAGCACTACGCCGAGCACGTCGACAAGGCTTTCTACCCGCCGCTGAAGGACTTCATGACCGGTGGTCCGCTGGTCGCCCTGGTGCTCTCCGGCGACCAGGTCATCGACGTGGTCCGCGGGCTGGTCGGCGCGACCGACGGGCGCAAGGCCGCCGCCGGCACCATCCGGGGCGACCTGTCGCTGTCCAACCGGGAGAACCTGGTGCACGCCTCCGACTCACCGGACAGCGCCAAGCGCGAGATCGCGCTCTGGTTCCCCGAGCTGGGCTGACGCTGCCGCACGCCGGGGTTCAGTCGACCGGGGGCACCTTGTCCGGGTTGCCGACCACGTAGATGCCGGTGATCCGGCCGTCGGCCGCGCTGACGGTCAGGGTGTACCGGCTGCCGTCCGCGCGGGTCAGCAGGGCGCCCGGTTCGCCGTTCAGCTCCATCCGGCGGATCGTCCACTGGCGGCTCGGGCCGTAGATCCCGGCGAAGAACCGGGCGACCCGGTCCGCGCCGGTGACGGGGTTGCGGGCGGCCCGTGCCCGACCGCCGCCGTCGTTCCATGCCGTGGCGTCCGCCGCCACCAGGTCGGTGAGCGTCGCCAGGTCGCCGTCCCGGGCGGCGGCCAGGAACGCGTCCAGCAACCGTTCCCGCTCGGGCCGGCTGGCGGTGAACCTGCGCTGCTCCTGTCGCACCCGCGCGGTCGCCCGGTGTTGCAACTGCCGGCAGTCCTCAGGCGTCCGGTCCAGGATCTCGGCGATCTCGGCGTACGGCAGGTCGAACGCGGTGTGCAGGACGTACACCGCGCGCTCCGGCGGGGTGAGCCGCTCCAGCACGTGCAGCAGCGCGGTCGAGAGCGAGTCGCGTAGCTCGACGCGGTCCAACGGCCCGAACGGCGAGGGCGTGGTCGGGACGGGCTCGGGCAGCCACGTTCCGACGTACGTCTCACGCGCCGCCTGCCGGGCCCGCAGCCGGTCCAGGGCCAGGCGGGTGACCACCCGGGACAGGTACTTGCGCGGCTCGTCGACCGCGGACCGGTCCACGCCGAGCCAGCGCAGGTACGTCTCCTGGAGCACGTCCTCCGCGTCGTGCCGGCTGCCGAGCAGGCGGTAGGCGAGCCCAAGCAGCATGGGCCGGTGCGCCTGGAGCGCACCGGCCGCCTCTGCTGCCTCGGTCGTCGTCACACCTGGGCCGGCGGCTCCAACCGCATGGTCACCCCGATCCGATTCCACACGTTGATTGTGGCGATCGCGATGACGAGGTCGGCCAGTTCCTTCTCCGACCAGACCTTCGCGGCGGCGTCCCACACCTCATCCGGCACTCCGTGCTCGCCGAGCCGGGTGACCGCGTCGGTGAGGTCCAGCGCGGCCCGCTCCCGCTCGTCGAAGAACGTCGACTCCCGCCAGGCGGCCACCGCGAACAGCCGCCGGCTCGACTCGCCCTTGGCGAGAGCGTCCTGGCTGTGCATGTCCACGCAGTACGCGCACCCGTTGATCATCGACGCACGCAGCTTGATCAGCTCCAGCACGGTGTGATCGACGTTCGACTGGACGTACTTCTCCATCCCCATGACGGCCTGGTACGCCTTCGGCGCCACCTCACCGGGATTCATCCGCTGCACGACTACCTCCCCATATCGGTTTCGACACCCGTACGACGGACGGGCGGGGGCGCGCCGTGACAGCCGCGGCTGTGACTCCGGTCATGCCGTCCCCGGCCACGTCGATCATGAGGTTGGCGGGCGGATCGGAGATCCACACGCCCGCCCAACAACAAAAAAAAGCGGGGAGGGGGGCGGCCGGGGGTAAAAGG
>NZ_JBFAQO010000021.1:0-6921 GCF_040678715.1 Micromonospora sp. NPDC049301
ACCGACGCCGCGCAGACCGTGCAGGTCTCGGCCTACCCCGACGCCTACGCCCAGTGGGAGCAGCAGGCCACCGACCTGGTCAGCAAGCACTGGAAGAGCTGACCCGCAACACCACGCACGACCGCAGGACACCGACCGCTGGCCGGCACCCCAAACCCGGGGTGCCGGCCAGCGGCATGTCTGGCGTACCCCTCGGGTTGTCAGTCCCTGGCGTGGTTGCGTGTGCGCAGGATGTCGATCAGTGCGGCGACCAGCGCGAGCGCGATGATCCCGGCGGCGAGCGTGAGTGACTGTTCGAAGGCCGTGGTCCAGTTGCCGTGGTTGTTGGCCAGCGACGAGAAGAACATCGACCCGACGGCGGCGATGCCGGCCGCCGCCCCGATCCGCTGACCGGTCTGGAGCATGCCGGCGCCGCTGCCCGCCTGAGGTACCGGCACCTGGGCGAGGGTGAGCGTCTGGTTGGGTGCGATCACCAGGCCGCTGCCGATGCCGGCGACGAGCAGCGGACCGGCGGTGACCCAGGGCGCCGGGGCGTCCGGCGCGAGGCGCAGCGCGACCACTGTCGCGGCCAGCCCGATCACCACGGCGAGCAGGCCGATGGCGACCAGTGGCCGGCCGAAGCGGTTGACGATGCGTCCGCCCAGCGCGGACGCTGCGGCCGACCCGAGGGCGAACGGGGTGATGGCCAGGCCCGCAACGAGCGCGCTGTAGCCGAGGCCGTTCTGCAGAAAGAGGGTGAAGATGAAGAAGATCGCGGTGAAGCCACCGAAGTAGACCAGAGCGATGAGCGACCCCAGGGTGTACGACTGGAAGCTGAACAACCGCAGGTCGAACAGCGGTTCGCGGTGCCGTGCGTACCACCGCTCCCAGAGCCCGAAGGCGACCAGCACCGTCAGGCCGGCCGGGATGAGCGCCCACTTCCACGGGGTCCGCCATTGCTGCTCCTGCACCAGCGGCAGCAGGACCAGCACCACACCCACGCCGAGCAGCAGTACGCCGATCGGGTCGAGTCGACGCCGGTCCGGCTGGCCCTCGGGCCGGCCGGGCAGCAGGCGCCAGCCGAGGATCGCCGCGAGGATGCCGACCGGCACGTTGACGAAGAAGACCCACCGCCATCCGTGCTCCTCGCCGCCGATCGCGATGAGCAGACCGCCGAGCAGCGGCCCGACCGCGGTGGAGATACCGATGGTGGCGCCGAGCACTCCGAACGGGCGGGCCCGTTCCGGTCCCCGGAACAGTTGCTGGATCAGCCCGATCACCTGGGGGTTGACCACGCCGGCGGCGGCGCCCTGCAGCAGGCGGGCGGTGACCAGCCACGCCGGGGAGGTGGCCAGACCGGCGAGCGCACTGGTCACGGTGAACAGCGCGATGCCGAAGACGAACGCGTTGCGCCGGCCGCGGGCATCACCGAAGCGGCCGGCCGGGACCAGCACCAGGCCGAAGGTGAGCGCGTACCCGGAGAGGACCCACTGCAGGTCGCTCGGTGAGGCGTGCAGCGCGCGTTCGATGGACGGCACCGCGACGTTGACGATGCTCACGTCGAGCAGGGTCATGAACGCGGCGACCAGCCCGACGCCGACGGCCTGCCAGCGTCGCCGGTTCTCCGCCGCGTCGACCGGCTGTGGCGAGCCCGCCGCACTCATCGTGCCCCCCGTTGACCGTCGATCATCACTCTCGACCGCTACCCCGGTCGCCGGGGGGCGAATCGTCGCGGGGGTTACGCCATCTGGCGGGCGCAGAACCGGGGGCCGAAGTCGAGGCCCGCCATCGGCGAATCCTCGCGGTGCAGCAGCCCCTTCTCGGTGAGCAGGTGCAGCGGGGCGTCCAACTGCTCCTGCGCCAACCCGGACTCTTCGGCGATCATGTCCGGGTACGGCACCTGCCCGCGCGCTTCGAGCGCGGTGACCGCCTGGTACACCCGTTGCTCGACCTCCGACAGTTGCACCTGCTGCATGACATCCTCCTTCGCTCGTCCGCCTCCACGCAGACGGTTGCGCTGCGCCGGTTACCCCCTGCGTGACCGAAGATGCCCACCCGATCGGGCGGCCGAGGCTGCCTGCGGGGATGCCCGGCGGCCGGGCCGGCTGGCGGACGGTGCCCTAGGCTGCACCCGTGATCGTCTGGGATCTCGTCGTCGTCGGCGCCGGCCCCGCCGGCCTCTCCGCGGCACGCGCCGCCGCCCGCGCCGGCGTCCGCACCCTGGTTGTCGAGCGGGCCGAGCACCCGCGCTACAAGACCTGCGGCGGTGGCCTGATCGGCACCTCACTGGCCGCCGTGCGGGACCGGATCGAGGTGCCCGCGCACGACCGGGTGACCCGGGTGACGTTCACCCGCGAGGGCCGCCGTGAGTTCACCCGCCGGCACGACAGTCCGGTGGTGACCATGGTGCGCCGCGAGGAGTTCGACGACCGGCTGCGCGCGGCGGCGGTCGCCGCCGGCGCGCAGATGCGTGAGCGGGTGGCGGTCCGCGCCATCGAACAGGACCCCGAGGTGGTACGCCTGCGGCTGGCCGACGGTACGTCGCTCGCGGCCCGCGCCGTGATCGGGGCGGACGGCTCGTCGGGGGTGACCGCCCGGCACGTGGGGGTCGCCTACCGGCAGGTGGACCTGGGGCTGGAGCTGGAGGTGCCGGTGCCGCCCGCGGAGCAGGAGCGCTGGCGGGGACGGCTACTGCTGGACTGGGGCACGATGCCGGGCTCGTACGGGTGGGTCTTCCCGAAGGGCGATCGGTTGACTGTCGGCGTGATCGCGGGCCGGGGTGCGGGGGAGGGGACCCGGGACTACCTGCGGCGGTTCGTCGACCGGTTGGGGCTGAGCGATCTGCCGGCGGAGCACGACTCGGGTCACCTGACCCGCTGCCGTGCCGAGGATTCGCCGTTGCGGCACGGCCGGGTGCTGGTCGTGGGGGACGCGGCGGGGCTGCTGGAGCCGTGGAGCCGGGAGGGCATCAGTTTCGCGCTGCGCTCCGGCGAGCTGGCCGGGGCTGCGGTCGCCGCCGGGGACCTGGCGGGATACGAGCGGGCGGTGGCCGAGCGACTGGTGCCGTCGATGCGGGCGGGGTACCGCCTGCTCGACCTGTTCACCCGCCGCCCGGAGGCGTTCCACGCGCTGTTGGCGACTCCGCCGGGGTGGCGGATGTTCGTCCAGTTCTGTCAGGGCCGGGCGAGCTTCGACGAGATGCTGACGCGCCGGCCGATCCGGGCGGCACTCGCGGTGCTGGACCGACTGCCCGCCCCGCGCCGGCAGCCCGCTTCGGCGTCAACCCGCTCCTGACGACGGGCTCCGGCCCCTGATCCGGTCTTCCCTGTGGTCCGCAGCGACCCTTCCCTCACCCAGGATCCTAGGATGCCTTAGGGGTGGTGACGGGGCGTGACCGCCCGGAGAGGGCCGACGACCCGGTCCGCTGGACCGCGCAGGGCTGAGAACGCCGAACGGGCCGCGGGTGTCGCCACCCACGGCCCGTCGCGGTACGCACCGGTTCGCCGACCGGCACACCCCGGTCAGAAGACCGGCACGCCCTCGCGTACGAGCCGCCAGTTCGGCTGGAAGAAGTCGGCCGGGTTGATCGTGCCCTTGGCCTGCGCCCAGTCGATGAGCAGCTGGCGGATCTCCTGCTGCGCGTTGTAGACCTGGGTCTTCACGATGCCGGGGAAGTTGCCGCCGCCGCTGCGCCGGTAGTTGTTCACCGCCACCACGAACTGCGCGTTGTCCGCCACCGGGGTGTCCGTGCCGGGCAGCACCAGCCGGGTGATCCGCTGGCCCACCGGCTTGGAGATGTCGATGTCGTAGTCCAGGCCGGAGATGGCGTCGTAGTTGTAGTCCGGCACCGCCGGGTCGCTGATCTGCTCCGGGTCAACCGGGGCGCCCGGCGCGACGGTGCGGAAGTACTTCGCCGAGTACTCCAGGTACGCGCGCACCTCGGCGCCGCTGAGCACGACCGCCTCGAGGGTGTTGTCGAAGACGTACAGCCCGGCGACGTCGCGGATCTTCACGTCACCGGCCGGGAAGACCGCCGTGCGGCTGAACGGCGAGGCCTGCGACAGCACCGGGAGGCCGGCGTACTGCGTGCCGGCCAGCGCCGTGGTGACCGTCTCGGCCTGGACGTGGTTGATGAAGTCCAGGATCGGAGTGTCCTTGTACCGCGACTCGACAGTGGACATCTCGACCGTCGCCTGCGCCACGACCTGGTTGACGTACGCCACGGTCTTCTGGTGCTGGGCCCGTACGGCGGCGAGCACCTTCGGGTCCTCCACCACCGTGTTGGTGTTCAGCATGCTGGCCCGCTTGGTGGTGATCTTCCAGCGGCCGTGCTGCCGGGCGAGCGTGAAGTCCATCCGGGTGAGGCGCTGACCCCACTTCGACGGCTCGGAGAGCAGCACCTGCTCGCCGGTCCGCTCGTTCGCGACGAACTTCTCCACGACCTCGTTGTGGGCGTGGCCGAAGAGGATCGCGTCGATGCCCGGCACCTGCTGGGCGATCAGCGCCACCGGGTTCTCGTTCGGCAGCTCCGGGCCGTAGCTGGAGGTGCCGCTGTCGCCGCCGTGCGCGGAGATCAGCACGAGGTCGGCGCCGCGGGCCCGCATGATCGGCACCCACTTCGCCGCGGTCGCGATCATGTCGTCGAAGCGCAGCTTGCCCTCGACGTTGCCCTTGTCCCAGATGGCCACGCCGGGGTTCGTCAGGCCGAGGATGCCGACCCGCAGGGTCGGTGCGGCGAAGCCGAGGGAGACCTTCTTGATGACGTACGGCAGGAAGGCCGGCTTGCCGGTCTTCGCGTTGACGGCGTTCGCGGCCAGCGCCGGGAAACCGAGCTGACGGATCCACAGGTCCAGCAGCGGCAGGCCGTAGTTGAACTCGTGGTTGCCCAGCGTCACCGCGTCGTAGTCGATGACGTTCATCGCGCGGGCCATCGGGTGCTTCTCCCCGGTGGCGGTGATCGGCTCCTGCTTGGCGTAGTACGTGGCCAGCGGCGTGCCCTGGATGGTGTCGCCGGCGTCGAGCACCAGCGTCGCCTTGCCGCGCCGCTCGGCGCGGATCTGGTTGATCAGGGTGGCCAGCTTCGCGACGCCGATGTCGTTGTGCTTGCTGTCGTCGTACTCGGCGTCGCGGTAGTAGTCCCAGTTGTAGACGTTGCCGTGGGTGTCCGACGTGCCCAGGAGGGTGAGGTCCCAGGTGCGCGACCGGGCCGCGCCGGCCGCCTGCGCGGGCGCGGCGGCGATCAGCGGGGCGGTCGCCGCCGCGGCCGCGGCGGCGAGCACCTGACGACGCGACGGGCCGGAAGGAGAGGTCATGACGTGCCTTTCCATGGGGGTGGACGCGCCTCGTGGGCGCCTCGCGCACCATAACCAGCAAGGGTCACGAGCGCCACGCCAGCCCCAGTCGTGCCCCCGGCCCGGCGGGTCGTCAGCGGTCGGTCGGCTCCGCGAACCGGGTCAGCGTGGCCAGGTGGCCAGGCGCTGTCGGACCCGGGCGACGTCGGCGGGGCCCAGGCCGTAGCGGCCGAAGCGCTGGTCGGGCAGCCGGTCCAGGTACCGCCCGGCGGCCCGCACGTCCGCCGGATCCAGTGCGGGGTCGACCTGCCGGGCCAGCTCGAGCAGCTCGGTCACGTCGTAGTGCTCCAGGGCCGCCGCCACGTCGATGAAGTCACGAACCTCCCGCCGGTTGACCAACGCCGCGATCTTGTTGGCGACCAGGTCGCGGACGTCCATCACCGGGCCGAGATCCATCACGACCGGGCTCTGCTGCCGGTCGAGCCGGGCCAGACTGAGCCGGATCTGCCGCCCGTCGCGGCTCACCACGAAGTCCTTCATGTCCCGGCCGTACCCGTCGAACAGGTCGGCGAGGTCACTGTCCGGGTCGGCGTCGGTGACCGTGAACCCGGCCCGCTCCAGCGCCACCCGTACGCCCGTGGAGGCGGCTGCGGCGGCGCCCTCCACGTCGGCGAAGAGGTCCACGTCCTCGGTGGGGCGGGCGACCAGACCGTGCGCCGCCCAGGCCACCCCGCCACCCAGCACGAACCGGTGCGGCCCGGCGGCGGCGAGCGCCACCCGCGCCACCTCGCGGTAGAACTCGTGCAGATGTGATGCGATCACGCCGCGCGCAGGCCCCGGTGCCGGCTCTCCCACGCCTGACGTACGCCGCGGGGCAGGTTCAGCAGCCGCCACACCCGGCGCAGCGTCCGCCCGTTGATCAGGACGCGCAGATCCTCGGCGCGGTTCGTCTCCCGCAGCACGTTCTCGTACATCCAGAGCAGCTGGTCGGGGTCACCGAGATCGAAGGTGCGCTCCGCGTTCCACATCAGCCGTACCGGCAGCTCCACCACGCCCCGGGTGGGCCCGGCCAGCTCGGCGAGCGTCCGCGCCACCACGGCAGGGCGACCCGGGCGGGCCAGGAAGGCCACGCCGGTCGTGGTGGGGGAGACGGCCTGCATGCTGTCAGGGTAACGCCCGTCGGTGCTGGTGTCGCTCACGACGTTCCCTCCGCTGGTGCGGCCTCGCTGTTTCGGTGCGTCTGGCTTGGCCCCACCCCGTCGGGGGTCACCGTCCGTCGTGATCCGCGCGCTGCGTCCGGCAAGCCCCACCCCGTCGGCGGTCGGCGTCCGTTCGTGAACCGTGCGCGCCGCTGGGGGCGGTTGTTGTCGTTGGCGATATACCTGTGAGTCATGAATATGCCTGTGAGGTATGGCGCTCACCGTCTACCTCGCCCCCGGGCGGCTTGGTCAGGGTGATCGACTCGGTGTCGCGGTGTCCCGGTGGGCGGGGATGCCCTGATGTCGGGGATGCGGAGTCGATCAACCGCTGATCGGCCGGTCTGACGCCGGGACGCTCGGTGTTCTGGCACCGGATGTCCGGTATCGGGGGTTCTGGCGTGTGGCCGGCTGCACTCGCTGGGGTGGAATCGGGGCGGGCCGGGGGTCGTTAC
>NZ_JBFAQO010000023.1:0-1867 GCF_040678715.1 Micromonospora sp. NPDC049301
TGATTCCTTGTGCAGGTGTGTGGATGGGTAGGGGAGCGTCGTGCCGCGAGTGAAGCAGCGGGGTGACCCAGTTGTGGACGCGGCACGAGTGAGAATGCAGGCATGAGTAGCGAAAGAAGGGTGAGAAACCCTTCCGCCGGATGACCAAGGGTTCCAGGGCCAGGCTAATCCGCCCTGGGTGAGTCGGGACCTAAGGCGAGGCCGAGAGGCGTAGTCGATGGACAACGGGTTGATATTCCCGTACCCGCGAAAGAGCGTCCCTGATGAACCTCGTTGTGCTAACCACCCGAGCTGGCTGATGTCTTCGGACGGATGTTGGTGAGCGTGGGAACCTGATGGGTAGTAGTCAAGCGATGGGGTGACGCAGGAAGGTAGCTGAGCCCGGCCGGTGGTTGTGCCGGGGTAAGCGTGTAGGCCGTGTCGTAGGCAAATCCGCGACACATGAAGGCTGAGACGTGATGCCGAGCCGATTCAGGTGAAGTCAGTGATCCTATGCTGCCGAGAAAAGCCTCTAGCGAGTTCTTAGCGGCCCGTACCCCAAACCGACACAGGTGGTCAGGTAGAGAATACCGAGGCGATCGGGCGAACTGTGGTTAAGGAACTCGGCAAATTGCCCCCGTAACTTAGGGAGAAGGGGGGCCGGAGACGTGAAGCCCCGCGCGGGTGGAGCGTTGTATGGCCGCAGAGAGCAGGGGGAAGCGACTGTTTACTAAAAACACAGGTCCATGCGAAGAAGTAATTCGATGTATATGGACTGACGCCTGCCCGGTGCTGGAACGTTAAGGGGACCTGTTAGCTCTTCGGGGCGAAGCGGAGAACTTAAGCGCCAGTAAACGGCGGTGGTAACTATAACCATCCTAAGGTAGCGAAATTCCTTGTCGGGTAAGTTCCGACCTGCACGAATGGCGTAACGACTTCCCCACTGTCTCAACCACAGGCCCGGCGAAATTGCAGTACGAGTAAAGATGCTCGTTACGCGCGGCAGGACGGAAAGACCCCGGGACCTTTACTATAGCTTGACATTGGTACTCGAATTAGCTTGTGTAGGATAGGTGGGAGCCGGTGAAGTCCATACGCCAGTATGGGTGGAGGCAATCTTGAAATACCACTCTGGTTGATTTGGGTATCTAACTTCGGACCGTTATCCGGTTCAGGGACAGTGTCTGGTGGGTAGTTTAACTGGGGCGGTTGCCTCCTAAAAGGTAACGGAGGCGCCCAAAGGTTCCCTCAGCCTGGTTGGCAATCAGGTGTTGAGTGCAAGTACACAAGGGAGCTTGACTGTGAGACTGACAGGTCGAGCAGGGACGAAAGTCGGGACTAGTGATCCGGCACTTGCGAGTGGAAGCGGTGTCGCTCAACGGATAAAAGGTACCCCGGGGATAACAGGCTGATCTTCCCCAAGAGTCCATATCGACGGGATGGTTTGGCACCTCGATGTCGGCTCGTCGCATCCTGGGGCTGTAGCAGGTCCCAAGGGTTGGGCTGTTCGCCCATTAAAGCGGTACGCGAGCTGGGTTTAGAACGTCGTGAGACAGTTCGGTCCCTATCCGCCGTGCGCGTAGGATACTTGAGAAGGGCTGTCCCTAGTACGAGAGGACCGGGACGGACGAACCTCTGGTGTGCCAGTTGTCCCGCCAGGGGCACGGCTGGTTAGCTACGTTCGGAAGGGATAACCGCTGAAAGCATCTAAGCGGGAAGCCTGCTTCAAGATGAGGTATCCCACCCACTTTGTGGGGTAAGGCCCCCAGCTAGACGACTGGGTTGATAGGCCGGAAATGTAAGCCCGGTAACGGGTTCAGTTGACCGGTACTAATAGGCCGAGGACTTGACTACCAAGCTGCTACGCGTCCACTGTGCAACTCTCGAT
>NZ_JBFAQO010000024.1:0-1006 GCF_040678715.1 Micromonospora sp. NPDC049301
TCCAGTTCAGCCAGGACGCGTAGGTCGGGAGGAACACCAGTTCGACGCGGTTGGTCGCGCACCAGGCGCGGACCTCGGGGTGCTTGTGCGGGGAGAAGTTGTCCAGGATCAGGTAGAGGCGCTGGTCGGGCCAGCGGCGGCGCAGGGTCTTGAGGAAGGCCAGGAACTCGCGCCAGCGTTTGCGGTCACGGATGCGGTAATGCAGCTTCCCGGTGGCCAGGTCGAGGGCGGCGATCATGTGCCGGACGCCCTGGTCGCGGGTGTAGGTGGCCCGCAGCCGCGCCGGCTGTCCCTGGGATCGCCATGCGCGGCCGGGGCGGGGTTGGAGGTTCAGCGGCCCGAACTCGTCGACGCAGATCACCCGGCCGTCCGCGGGCGGGTGGTCGTAGAGGTCCAGGATCCGGCGCATCTTCGACGTGAAGTCGGGGTCGGTGCTGGCCTTCCAGGTCTTGGTGGCCTGCCACGACACCCCGCGCTCGTGCAGGATCCGCCGGACGGTCTCGACGCTGATCGTCGTGACGTAGCCAGCCTCGATCAGGTAGTCGCGCAGCTTCGACAGTGACCAGCAGGAGAACGGTTTGCCGAGGAAACGGGGGTCGCACCGGGCGATGACGCAGATCCAGTCGCGGGTCTGCTCATCGATCCGTCTCGGTGCGCCCCCGCTCCATTTTGGGTCCAACGCGTCGAACCCCCGCTCGTTGAACGCGTGGATCACGCCTCGCACATAGTCCTCGCTGGTCTTGAGCAGGTGAGCGATGTCCGGGGCTGGCTGCCCCTGGGCGGACATCAGCACCACAATCGCCCGGCGCAGCTTCACCGGGTCCTTCGCCGTCCGGGTAATCCGCTGCAACCGCTGACCCTCGGCCATCGACACCTGCCGGACGAACACCTCCGGGCGTCTGCCCACCGGCCACCACCTCCCACCGTGAACGATGAGAGACAGCCTGCCGGACGAGTCCTCAGAACCGACGGATTACACGATCAACGTTCAAAGACGAGGCACTAG